>NZ_ATZF01000013.1 GCF_000428065.1 Shimazuella kribbensis DSM 45090 | reverse complement strand
AAGTAGAGTAGGAACCCAGCGCCTTACCGCCTTACGACGGCAGGTTTCCAAGAACCCCTCCCCGAACCGTACATACACCTCTCAGCGTATACGGCTCTCCACTTGCCTCTTAGTCTAGCTTCCCTGCATGAAGCCTATCATGACAGGCTTCACACAGTACCATCGTCTTCCTTCTTCTCGCAATCATATGTTGTTCCCAACGGGCTTTTCCTTTAAGGTCTTTGAGCTTTCTGACGTGATGCACCTCTAGAGGAACATTAATCGCACCACACCATTCGCATTCCTCTTTTTCGAGTGTTTGCAATAGGCTCGTTCGACCCGAATATGGTAGTTCGTTGGGCAGTATGTCTATTTTACCAATTAGAACCTTGGGATCTCGTTTGAATCCTTTATGATAGAGCGTTGCAAACTTCTTCCCACTCTTCACATCGTATTCAACTGTAAACTTTCTATCCTTCTTGTACTTATAAAGGATCTTGGAAACCGAAGTTCTGTATTTGTTGGCAAAAGTTTTGTACATACTGTATTCCATGATGTAGAAGAATTTGCTCAGGACACTCGCATTGTTTGCCAGCTTATAGTAATTGTATAAGCCTCTTATTTCGGCGTTGTATATGTGGAGTATCTCTATGTCTTCTAGAGTGACTAGTCTGGAGCGGTGTAAAGAATGCCATTCTCCTTTGTCATCAATCTTTAAGACATTCAACTGGAGTAACTTATTCAGCCATTTTTCCTTAGGCACATAAAGTTTGCACTTCATGTTACCAGAACGTTTCTTAACCCCATTTTTATCCCTTGTTATATGTTCATCTCTGGTTATGACGATGTCATAACCTAGAAATCTTGCTGGTTCGGATGAGTGAGTAATAAGAGTTTTTTCTTCCGAAAGCGTGAGACTCAGACGTTCACTAGTAAAATTAGCAACCTCGGCTTTGATCTGCTTGGCTTCCTCTTTGCTTCCTATAACCCCAATGATGAAGTCATCGGCGTATCTTACATAGAAGAGTTTCTTAAAGTTTTCATCAAGCGGATCAACATAGGATACCTTTCTTATCTCATCTTTCAGTTTAGCTATTCGCTCCGAAATAGACTTTTTCGTCTCCTCGGGTATATGTTCTCTCATTTGTTTCTGAAGTTTTCCAATCTGATATTCCAGTCTTTTGTATTCCGGATTGGTTTTCCTTCTAGCCCCTTTGTCAAATCTAGATTTGATACCAAGAGTGTATTTATCTAGCTGATCTAAGTAGATGTTCGCTAAAATAGGGCTGATGATCCCCCCTTGTGGGGTTCCGCTGTATGTGGAGTGAAATCTCCAGTTCTCCATATATCCAGCTCGAAGGAATTTCCAGATTAGATTAATAAACTTTTCATCCTCAATTCTCATTCTGAGAATTCCCACCAGTTTGTGATGGTCGATGCTGTCGAAGAAGCATTCAATATCTCCTTCTATGAACCATCTAACCCCCGTGAAGTTTCTTTGAACTTGCATAAGAGCTGTGTGACAACTTCTGTTGGGTCTGAACCCATGGGAATTGTCCGAAAAACTTCCTTCATAGATGGCTTCCAACAACATGCGGCAAACTTCTTGGACAAGTTTGTCCTCGAATGAAGGTATTCCAAGGGGTCTCTGTTTGCCATTTGCTTTCGGGATAAAAACTCTTCTAACGGGTTTTGGCTGATAAGACTGATCCCTGAGCTTCTCGATAAGGGTATTTATTCTCTTTATACTCATTCCGTCAATTGTTCTTCCATCTACACCTTCAGTCATATTCCCTTCATTAGGTGCCAGCTTGCTGTAAGCTAGCAGAAAGAATTCTTCATTGTATAGATTCCGATACAATCTCTGGATTGTATATCCCTCATCTTTTGACTTTGAAGCTAGACTGTTCAATACCATCACGGGATTTCTCATAGAGCCTCTCGCTCCTTCCCAATTCGTATTAAACGAGGTAAGCTGCCCTCCTTCGCCATGTACTAGGCTCTCCCTAGCTCGGACTACTACGAGGGCTCCGTCACCATATTGGATATTCAGATGCCTTTTGCATCATAGCCAGTTTCGCTGACATTCCAACTTAGGTGATCCCCGTTTAGACATCTAATGACAAGCTATGTTGCAGTTTCGGATGGGACGTTCGCCTTTTCTTCCCTTATTGGGCGCGAGCAACCGTGGGACGTTACGAGAGTAGTTAGAACATCTGACCCTCTCGCTGTTCGAGAAACCGTAATGTTTTTATACGGTTCTCCACCGGTTATATGGCGTTTCTAGCTACCTTTCGCCATAGTTTACGCTACAACCTCTCAGGCTGTCCTTCAAGCAGTATAGCCTTCATCCTTGTCTGCAACCGTTTCGTCTTGCCACTCAGTCGCACCGTGATAGCTTGGTGACTTGTGACTTTACCAGCATGCTACACTCCCCCTCAGGTTTCCCATTAGGATAAGCTGGTTGACGATAGGCTTTAGTTACGTCCTTTGCCTACTGCCTTGCCAAAGGCAGATTCATTAGATGCCCTTACGGGCGCACAAACATCGTGCTTGAATAGGAAACAAATGTCATGAGAGAGAATGAGACTTTATAGTCTTGCGAGTGGGAAAACCCACGGTTTTAATCGTGGGATGATAGCGAGCGTTAGACGAGGGGGGTTTTTTCCTCCCACAATTCTGACAAATTTTTCAGAAAACATATTTACAAACATATATTCCCCTGTTAAACTATCTGTTAGTTGCTCTTTCAAAACTGGATAGGATATAGGGCCCAGCAAACCAATCGTTTTGCACGTAAAATGCTATGTGTACCAAAAAATGGCTAAACTGAAATGCGAAAACCAAGCAGTAAGTCTATTCTATGACGTAGCAACAAAAACTTTTTTTAATCGTGGGGCTCACGGAGCTAGCTTGGTAAGGAAGTAGTCATTAGACTACCGTCCCAAGAATCCCATGGCTTCAGCCAGGTGGAGTGTCAAATAGTGAATACTGTCTTTAAATTGTTGCAAAACAGAACCCGATATCTCCTTCACTTTTGGTAGGGTTGGAACAATAATGAATGCCAATAAAAAGATTTCAATCAGAGCAGTAATAACATCCATATAAAAAGTTACTCCTAATCCAAACTTTCCAAATACAAATCCTCCTAATGCAGGACCTAGTATCAGGATAAGCGCTTGTGATCCTTGAAAAGCACCATTGATTTTTGTTAGTTCTGCTTGAGGAACTATTTGTTGTACCAAAGCGTTACCTGCGGACTGTTGAATTGCTCGTCCAATCGAACGAAGCATCGATATCACTAACAGCAAGATAATATTTTCAAACCCGAAGTGAAATAAGACTGCTGTTACAAGCATAAGAAACGCGATTGTCCCATCTGATATCATAATCAACGTTTTTCGATTGTACTTATCTACAAGCGTTCCTGCGATTGGCGCAAACAATGTTAATGGTAAAATGGCAGCAATCATGCCTAACATTAACCAAAAACCTGACCCTGTTTTCAATGAAATACACCATATAATCCCATAGGTGACGATAGCAGACCCAAATAGGGAAAAAAATTGTCCAATCACAAACAAATATGCGGAAGCTTTCCAATTACTTGTCTTCGTCATTATTTTTCTCTCCTTAAGTGAATAAATGGTCAGTCATTTATTATGGTAAAAAAATTTATCACTTATCTATTCTTTGATCAAGAAACTTAAAAACTGATCTACTGAAGGATAGATATATTCAGCTTTGAAAGTACGACTAGTAAAAGCTATTCCTTGATACACACTATAATAAAAGAAAGCAAGTTCCCTAGGTTCTCCTTGGCTGAAATAACCATTTTCCTGTCCTGATGCAATGAGACTCGATAAACTATCAATCAGCTTTTTCAATGATGTTTCATATTGTTTTTTTAGATCTGGATCGAGCTCATTTTTTGAAAAACTATCTATTTGACTCAATAAAAGAAAACCTTCTGTTGCAGATGGATCTTCTATGAGATTGCTTAGTAACCCTTTTGTAACTGTTATCAAAATCTCTTTTTCATTCCCTTTTTGCAAAAATAAATCCGCGATCGCATTCAGACTAGGTACAGATAAGTCGATCAGCTTATTCATGATTTCTTCTTTGGATGAAAAATATCGGTAGGCTAATCCTTTGCTAATGCCAGCGTCATCAGCTATATCTTGTATGGTAGTCTTAAAAAAAGTCTTCTTTGCAAATAATTTTGTTGCAGAAAACAATATTTTCTCTGTTGTCTCACTTCTCATTGCTTCAAAACGTTCTTGTTGTTTGCTCACATTTTCACCTCATCATCTCCGAATGACTGAACATATAGTCATTATAATGTGGAAAGCATCATTCTCAACATTATTTTTTTTATTCTCTTCATTGCTAGTAAAACCAGAAACCCAAGTTCAAAACGAAACTTGGGTTTCACTCTTATTGTGGAGTGTATTTTACTAGATTGACTCCAATATTCACATGTGGACCTTCTTTCATATACAAATCTCGTCCTATTCGTACTAGGCGGTACAAGTTGGTTTTATAAGGAATTCGCCAAGTTTTCCACGTTTTCGGGTCCACTTTAAAGAAATTCCCATCTGTAGTGATATAAAGATATCCATTGGGATGGAAGACCAACGAAGTCCCGGTGGTACCCCCTCCTTTGACTAGTGTAGTCTGTCTTAACGCTTGCTTTTGTTTGGGATCAAACTGAAACAGTATGCCATCAGATATTCCCCATATCATCCCATCTGGTCCCACTGTTAAGCCATTAATTCGAAGTGGAATCCCTTTAACCAAAGGAGAGTATTCCGCTACTTTTTTAGTGGTCTTAGGATCAAACTCAAATAAAACAGCTTCTGAAGCTTTGGGAGTAGTAGCATCCCCACCTTCGATACTCGTTCCTACCCAAATACGTTTATCTTTTGCGGTAATGGTTGTTATTGTTTGATCGGGGACAATATTGCGTAATACAGTAGGCTTCCCTCTTTTTATTAAGTCATAGATGGAAAGCGCACCACCCCAAGTACCATATTCGGATCGGCTACCTACATATAGTTTTTGATCCGCTACAAGAAGAGATAGAGGTCGAATTTGCTCTTGTTCTTTTAGACTAAAGAGCATGGCTGGGTTTTGTTTGACTTTCCAAGGCTGAGTTGGATTGTACTCCAGAATCTTGCCTTCCGGATAGGTACCTACATACATTTTTCCTTGCGACCATGTCCAACCTTCTACTTGTCCCAACCCTGGATATTGTTGATGTTTTCCTGATTCCGTGTCATAAATACCTAGTGATCCATTAATGTAAGCACTGGAATAAAGTTTCCCATCTCGACCGGCAATGACATGATAAAGATCAAGAGGCTGCGGAGGAAAAGGAAGGGTAAATTCTTCATGAGCACCCGTGACTGGATTGTAACGGAACGCTCTACCATCATAGTTGCCGATCATACCTACTAATGTTTTTCCGGGGTAATTCGGCTCATCAAACTCTTCCCAACCCCAGCTAATTACGTTATTTGCAAGGGACGCCCCAGGAACTGGTTTATAGGTATTGTTTGTTGTATCAAAGCGATAAAGCTGATATTTATAAGAAAAATAGACAGATTTTCCATCTGGTGCAAGGGATGATACCCCTTTAGAGCCAATAGGAAAATAGTCTTGCTGCTTTTTTGTCAAACCATCTGTTACCGTCTCTGGTTTTCCTGTCACTGGATCTAATACTAACTCACGAAAAGATGGTTCCAATTTAACGAATAATCGATTGGCAATAAAATCAAGATCATAAGCAAAAGAGTCGGTTTGATACTCCATTGGTAAAATAGGTACCTTCTCTCCTGTTTGAAGATCGTATCTTACTACATTTGCTCGCACTGCACCGATACCTGCGTATAAGATCGCATTATCTGCATCTAATGCAATGTCTCTGGCATACACATCTGGAAAAATCGATCCAAGATCATATGATTTGCCAGTCACATTGTAAGCAAAAACTTTTGCTGAACCATAAGAACCGCCGTAAATGGCTCCACTTTTACCTGGAGTTAAACCATATAAAACATTACTTCCGCTAGGAGAACCACCCATATCTGTCAGTATCTCTGTAATCGGATCATAGCGGTAAACGTGGCCATTGCTGTAAGAACCTAGCCACACTTTCCCATCGGTTGAAATGGTAACACTCCATACTCCTTTGGCATCTGGAACAGGAATGACCTTTAGAATTTCTCTTGTTTTCAAATCGGCAATAATCAGTTTACAAGGGTTTCCAACGATTGGCGCGTATACAACTGGCCTTCCCTTCTGATCTTTTCCAAAAGCAGATTTATATAGGGTAAGATCATAAACTTGAGGTCCCAACTTCATCATTTCATCTGCATAAACAGTTCCATGAAACCAAATCCCAAACCAAAGACCAATAACAAAGAGGACAGAGGAACAAAAGCTGCATTTTTGTTTTTTCTTTCTAGGAAAATTTATCATGATACTTTTTATTCTTGCTTCTATGATCGAATTTATCCCTAGAATTGGATATTTGTAAATGGAAATGAAAAAAGAGCAGGTAACCCTGCTCCAAAACGATAGTAAATAAATGATATATAGTCCAATCTGGACAGAAGAAAATTTTCCTCTGCCCAGTTGATTCGTTAGGAAGTAAATCGTTTCTCAAGCTTTTCAACTCCCATACGAATCAGATTTTCCATCCATCCGCTAGGAGTAAGTTCGTTCGGGGTTAGGGAACCTATCTCTTTCCAGAAAAAAAAGTCATGTTCACGAGGTTGAATTCTCACTTCTCCACCTGGGAACTCTGCTAGATACCAGTATATGTTACCTGATCCATCTGACAGCGGCTCAATCGACAGTGTCATCAGTGCATTCATCGCGACAACAAGATCCGTTTCTTCTCTGACCTCCCGAATAGCGCCTAGACGGGGGTTCTTCATCTCCCCCAATCGTACATGGCCTCCAGGAAAATCATGTCCATGTGGAGATATTGGACGTATATCTCTTGCTACTCTTTGTAGAATAAGCACTTTCCACTCGAGGGAACTGGTATCGATAATGACTACTTTCGCCACCTTGCGTGGTTTAGTTGAACAGAACGTCATGCTCTACCTTCCCTTTAAGGGGCCGTAATTATATCGTACTTGTAAGCGCATTAATTCGCAAACCCTATATAATATTCCGGAAAAGGCAATCCATATGGTTCCTCATTTTGTGACTATCGGTTGAACGCGACTAAAAACATGGGAGCACACAGAATACTTGCTCAGAAAACACTCATATGATCATAGGAAAAGGTACTTTTACTATAGAAACACCAGTATTCTTCTACATTATTGAGGATAACTTGAGTGAGGAAGAGTACGAGGAGCACCTCAACAGCAGCACAACTACAAGACCTACGTTCCTGCCTAGTGACAGCTACTCTGGTATTATTCCTCATATAATCGCCATTATCCAAGTGTTGAAAAGGAGCTTTTAGATGCTTTTCTATATCCATGCTTTGACCAATGTATATTCCGCCATTAAATTTGTTAGTGATTCGGTAGATGCCACTGCCCATTCTCTACAGAGTCGAAAGGGATTTTGAACTATTCAAACATGGAGACGTTATGTCAATAAAATCATATGTACATAAGTCATTCGTGTCTTTGTCCAAATAAGAGATATTCCTTGATATGTATGAATTGAATAAATCTGATTAACTATCGTCCTATTTAGGTCTTTAATAAAATCAATTCATAGAATATAATTACAATATCACTTCTACTTCTCTCACTTTTGTGAGTGAAAGGACCTGATATGTACATCGCCGCCATCGCCACGAACCGTGACGTTCTGAATGCTCGGCGCCACGAGCTGGACTCGAAGGAGCGGGACATCAAGAACAAGAACATCACCGAGGAACTGAGGACCGCAGCGCTGAACCGCATCCAGCAGAAGCGCGCCGAACTCGACTCGAAGGAGGCTGCCTACACGGAGTCCGGGACACTGATGAAGCCGGCAGGCGTCTGATCAGGTCCTACCGGGACGAAGCCCTCGCAACTAGCGTGAGTGCTTCATCCCGGGAACGCATATAATAGGAAGAAATATAGATGAAAAGCTACCATTTATAGTAGCTTTTTTGGTTACATATACTCTTTTTTATCTTTTGTACAATAGAAGACGAAATTAATGGAATGCACATAATCATAGATAGTAGATCAAATCTATTGGGGTCACCGTATTGACCCCAATAGATTTGATCTAGGTTTACCGGAGTTGAAAATTGAACTAGATGTTTGGGCTGCTGGTTAAAAGGTTCATATATTGGATAACAAAAAGAAAAAAAGAGCCTTTCGGCTCTTTTTTCTTATCCTACTTATCTATTTCATTATCAGCATGTTTCATTTCAATTCTAGGCAATGGTCTTTGCGCTGGGCCTTCCATCACATCACCATCTGTTGAAAAACGAGAACCATGACAGGGACAATCCCATGTTCGATCTCCATGATTCCATTCTACTTCACATCCCAAATGAGTACAGGTAGAATCCACTACATGCAGCTGACCATCTTCATCGCGGTAAGCTCCACATCTTTGGCCATCGACCATAACAACTGCACCTTCATCTGGATGTAAATCTTTTGGTTCTTTAAATGTAATACCAACCTTTCCAGCGATCAGTGTACCTGCAACATCTAAATTTTCTACCATTACATTTCGTAAGCTAGGATCAGCTTGAAAGCGGGATGGTGTGTACAAAGATTCGTACGGATTGTCTCGCTCCATGATGAGGTCTGAAATTAGCTGAGCTGCGATCGTGCTTTGTGTCATTCCCCATTTCCGAAATCCTGTGGCAACAAATATATTTGGATGTTTGTCTGTGAGTCTCCCGATATACGGAACTTTATCCAGTGTGATTAAATCTTGTGCTGACCAACGATAAGGATATGCTTTTATACCAATCGTATCTTGTGCAAATTTTTCTAGAACCTCATAGTGTTGCATTGTGCAAATACCTTTGCCTGTCTTATGTGATTGCCCTCCGATTAACACATACTTCTGACCCTCAATCGTCACTTCACGTAATGAACGAGTGGCTGGTTTATCAATAGACAAGTACATTCCACCTGGATATGATTTTTCTGGTTTGATTGCGAGTACATAAGATCGATCAGCATGGAGCCTTGCAAAATAAAAACCTTTATCATAAAAAGGAAAATGAGAGCATGTTACCACTTGTTGACAACGTATCTGTTTTTGATTTCTCGTGATAACGGTCAGTTTATCTCCTTCTTCTATATCTACCGCTGTCGTATTTTCAAATACTTGTCCACCATTAGCAACCACTTGATCCAACAAACTTTTTAGATACCGAAGCGGGTGGAATTGCGCTTGATCTCGCATGATCAAACCAGCCTTCTCTCCTAAACCAAGGGGCAATTTATCTACTAATTCTCCTTTTATGCCCAAAGTTTGATAAGCAGCTGCTTCATCTTCTAACTTTGTAATACCACTCTCTTCAATCGTATACAAAAACGCATCCACTTGTTTGAAATCACAATCTATATTCCTTTCATTGATTGTATCTTCGATAAATTTTTTCGCTACCATGTTGGCCTGATAATAAGATTCAGCTTGTGATGTTCCAAAATGACTGATCAGTTCATCATAAATCACATCGTGTTGGGCAGTTATTTTTGCTGTTGTATGACCAGTAGTTCCATTTGCCACTCGTCCGGCATCAAGTAAAATCACTTGTTTTCCTTCTTTTGAGAGTAGGTAGGCAGTTGTTATTCCTGCTATACCCGCTCCCACTACCACTACGTCTGTTTGCATATCTTCCTTTAATGCAGGAAACTCCTCAAATGGATTGGGATCTCTCCAATAGGGTTCAGGATAGTTTGGCATTTTCACTTTTATGTCTTACCTCCATCAGAAACGCAGTTTCAACACTCATTGGTAAAGTTCACCGAAATACATATTGTTATGCATAATCAGGAAAGTAGTGTATAGACATCTTATTTTTTACAAACCTTAACCATAAGAAAAGTCTTACTTTCGAGGTTAAAAAATGAGTAAAACCAAGGTAATCAATGATTTACAAGTATTCTTTCTTTTTTTAGCCTATGTAGGAATCACCTGTCATGTTATTATCCTTCCAGCTATTCTAGGAGTCGCCCAACGTGACTCATGGGTTTCCGTTCTCATTGGTGGTGTTATTTTTCTTGCTCTCATCATAAGTGGAATATATTTCATCATGAAACAAACGAAACAAGAAAATTTATATACATGGTTAAAAGAGAACACACATCCAGTTGTTTACTGGCTAGTCACTATTCTATTTCTGTTAAACCTGCTCATTGGGATTTATATCAGTTTTTATGACACCATCCGCTGGACAAATACGGCCTATCTGCCTGGTACACCTTCTTGGATTATTGCTCTATTTACGATTGTGGTATGTGCATTTTGTGCTTATTTAGGTTTAGAAACTCTTGTGATTGCAAGCGGCTTGTTAGTACCCATTGTGATCCTTTTAGGAGTATTTGTGATGAGCGGAAATATTCCAATGAAAGATTACAGTTTGCTTTTCCCTATTATGCAACATGGATTTCCTCCGATCTGGAAGGGAATCATATATGCTTTCTCAGGCTGGATGGAATTTATTGCGATTCTTTTTTTTCAACAAAACCTGAAAAACAAAATAAACCGAAAGACACTGTGGATTACAGGTAGTGTTCTTATTATGATCACACTCGGTCCTGTCATTGGCTCAATAACGGAGTTTGGCCCTATTACTTCAAGTCAACTGCGCTATCCTGCATATGAGCAATGGAGGCTGCTCACCTTAGGCCCATTAGTCGAACATGTTGATTTTCTGTCCATTTATCAATGGTGGGTAGGATCTTTTATACGCATATCCCTTGAACTCTATTTGATTTTAGCTATTTTGCAGATCAATAAGAAAAAAACGAGAGTATGGGTGCTTAGTGCCATCGTATTGGTAATTTTTTGTTCGATGAAAATACCAATTGGGGATAGCCCGTTTTGGAGTATTACTGCTAACTATTTTCTACCGCTATCCTTGCTTTTGACATCTTTCATTTTTTTGTTTTTGCTGCTGATATGTGTTTGGAATAAATATCGAAATAATTCTAGGAATGGTAAACATGAAGAAAACACCACAAAAACCTGACAGTTCAAAGGACAAGAAAAGTACTCATCCACCAAAAACATTTGTTAACCAACTTAGTAAAAATGTAAATGCAATAAAAGAACAACTGGAAGATTGCGGAGATGTAAAATTCGTCACCAAACGAATACAAACCGAATCTCAAGATCGATCTTCTACTTTCATTTATTGTGATGGCTTAATAGACACACAACGCATGAATCAAGAAATTTTTCATGAGATATATAAATGGGTGGGAGCAGCTAATTTTGATCCTTCTTCGTTGCCACTATCAACGATAAGAATCAGCAACGATGATATATCAGTTATCGAATACTTATTTGAAGGCTACTTAATTTGCTTAATCGACGGAATGGATCATGCTTTTTGTTTTGATATCGCAAAAATACCCCAGCGACAACCAGAAGAAACACCTTCTGAAACTGCTATTCGTGGATCAAGAGATGGGTTTACTGAAAGTCTAACTACAAACGTTGCACTTATCCGTAAGCGAATCAAGTCTGGTTCTTTGAAATGTAAAATATATCAAATCGGAACGAGATCCAAAACAAAAGTAGCATTGATGTACATCGAAGATGTGATCCAGCCTGAAATGCTCGAAGAAGTAACTAAGAGCTTATCCAACATCCAGATTGATACTCTTACTACTAGCCAGCAACTACAAGAGTTGATGGATAGATCCTCTTCTATTCGACTTCTACCGTTATTTGATTATACAAGTAGACCAGATTTTATATCATCCTATTTAAATCATGGACGGTTTTGTTTAATTGTCGATGGCAATCCTACTGTACCTGTCGCACCAACAAGCTTAACTTCGCTTTTAAAAAGTAGCGAAGATATACATAGTATGGTGATCGTGAATAGCATGCAGTATATTTTAAGACTATGTGGGTTGTTAATCTCTCTTCTATTGCCTGCTTTTTGGACTGCTATTACCTATTTCCATCCAAATCAAATACCAATTAGTTTACTCTCTACCTTGATGTTGTCACGGAAGGGAATTCCATTTCCCATTCCGATCGAAACCATATTGATGCTCTTGGTGTTTGAAATTTTCCGAGAAGCTGGACTGCGACTACCCATTCAAGTTGGACAGACCCTATCTGTAGTTGGAGGATTGATAGTTGGAGATGCTGCTATTCGTTCAGGTCTCACCAGTCCAAGTACCGTCGTAGTTATTGCTATGTCTTTTGTAGCAAGTTCTACGCTTATCAATCAATCTGTTGTAGGCATGATTAGTTTAATTCGATTATTTCTGTTGTTTTTATCTGCTTTTCTTGGGATTTTTGGATTTGTACTGGCTTTATTTGTTGTAGTTCTTTACTTATCTCAATTAAAGAGCTTTGGAGTCCCTTACCTTGCTCCCGTCTCTCCTTTTTATCCAAAAGACTTTATTCGAACGGTATTTCGACCTTCATGGAAAAAAATTGATCAACGTCCGTCCATGTTAAAAACAAAAGATAACACTACCTCTGAGGAGGGAACAAAGGAATGAATAAAGTCATATGTTTCATTTTGTGTCTATGTTTACTCTGCTGCGCATGCGATGGTCGTCGTATACAAGATATGCTCTTTATTTATGCGTTGGGAGTGGATTATAAAGATGGACAGTATGAAGTCAATGGTCAAATAATGAATTATGCGACAATAGCTGGAGGAGACAAAAGCGGGACCCCACAAGAAACGGATAATCTGTGGATAGGAAAAAGCAAAGATCCGATATTGGAAAATGCCCTATATAAACTCCGATCGTCATCCGATACCATGAGTTTTGGGCATCTCAATACATTTATATTTGGACCTGGGATCTTAA
Source organism: Shimazuella kribbensis DSM 45090 (assembly GCF_000428065.1). GTDB lineage: Bacteria > Bacillota > Bacilli > Thermoactinomycetales > Thermoactinomycetaceae > Shimazuella > Shimazuella kribbensis. The sequence goes on along the minus strand of NZ_ATZF01000013.1, from coordinate 153,502 downwards.
AAGATAAGAAAAAAGTGGTGACAGATCAAATTTTCCGTTCACGCTCTACAAGATTAACTCCTTGGTTGTTTGCTACAAATGAATCGTTAGATAAAGTGCTTTCTGTTTCTCAATTTCTTACAAAGACACCATACTATTCTATTTACAATCAACCAAAGGAAGTCTATAAGCAAGACTCTTTTATTCCACCTATTCGAATTCATCGCTTCTCTAGCCAAATCAACGAACCAGATAATTTGGCCATCATTCCTACCCTAGCGATAACGAAAAAAACATGGAGAAATGAAAAAAAAGATATTCCCCAACTTTATGTAAGTGGTGCTTACACTTTACAAAAATCAAAACCTACCCATTCCTTTTCTTTAGACCAATTAAAAGGCCTTCGTTGGGTTAGTGAACAGACAGTAGATACACCCATTTATTTGTCTAAAAATAAAAAAGAGTTCCTGACGCTAACGGCTCGAAAGCCAAAATTAAACATTCAAACCACGTTCGAAAAAACCGGAAAAACAAATCATATTATTGACATTGATCTAAAAGCTGAATTAGTCCAAACAGACGTAACTGTACCAGCTGAAAAAATAGAAAGAATGCTTGAAAAAAAAATTAGAGATGAAGTGATTTCCACTTATGAGTACGGAAAAAAGAGAGATGTAGATATATTTCGGTTGCGATTCCACACCTATCAGAAAGATACAAAAATGTGGAAACAAATAATGAAAACCCCACTAGCTCAAGATATTCTTATTGTTCGCGTTCATGCAGAAGTTATCAATACGGGATACCTTAAAAATGATACGTTTAGTGAGTAAAACGATCCTTTGGGCAAAGGGATCGTTTGTCTTGCAAAAGGGTTCGTTCATCTGTGGGAATCGCCTTTTGATATAAACAAACTAGACAAATCACCTTTACTTTAAATTCGTGCAGCCTATATATCAGAAACCATTCGTGCTGGGATTGAAGCAGTAGATCGAGGACAAAGAGAAGCAGCAATGGCTTTGGGAATTCCGTATCATAAAATGATGATAGATATCATTTTACCTCAAGCTTTCAAAAACATTTTACCTGCCTTAGTGAATGAAAGCATAGCACTTTTAAAAGACTCCGCCTTGGTTTCTACTATTGGTGCTACAGATCTACTCCGCCGAGCAAATATTGTAGCATCGGAAAAATATGTTTATTTTGAACCGCTATTATTCGCAGGACTTATTTATTATGGAATGATCATGTCTTTAACATGGTTAGCTCGTAAGCTTGAGAGGAGGTTGCGACGTAGTGATTAAAATACAAAATGTATCCAAGTCATTTGGAGAAGTAAAAGTATTAACAGATGTTTCGCTAACTATTTCATCTGGAGAAGTATGCGCCATTATAGGTCCATCTGGATCAGGTAAATCTACTCTCCTCTGGTGTTTAAATTTATTAGAAAAACCTGATTCGGGTATCATTTACATTCAAGACCAAGAAGTAACCTCAGAAAATGTAAATATTTTACAAATAAGACAAAATATCGGGATGGTATTTCAACACTTTCATCTTTTTCCACATATGACTGTGCTGCAAAATATGATTTATGCACCCGTGAAAGTAAAAAATATCCCGAAAAAAGTAGCAAATTCTAAAGCATTTGAGCTCCTCGAACGAGTAGATCTAGCTGATAAAGCGGATACTTATCCATCACGACTATCTGGTGGACAACAACAACGTGTAGCAATTGCCAGATCACTGGCGATGAAACCAGCCATCCTATTATTTGACGAACCAACTTCTGCTCTTGATCCTGAAATGGTAAAAGAGGTTCTAGAAGTTATACGCAGCCTAGCGCATACTGGCATCACCATGGTCATCGTGACCCATGAAATGGGATTCGCCAGAGAAGCAGCTGACCGGATCTGTTTTCTAGATAAAGGCAAATTAACAGAAAACCTGCCACCAAGCGAGTTTTTCTCCAATCCAAGAACACAACGCGCACGACAATTTTTAGAAAAAATGCTGTAAAAAAGACGCCAGAGGCACTGACCTTGACGTCTTTTATTTTTATTTCTCTCTTTTCTGCATCGCTTTTAATGCATTACGATAATCAGAATCAGAGATTTGTGTTTTCTTTTTTGCTAATTCAGGTTTCTTTGCTTGAAATTTCTTTAGTGCCTCACGATAGCTACTATCTTCAATCTTAAATGGCTTTGTATCCTGATCGTCTTTCACAACCGACTCTTCTTTTTCTATTAAATCAACTTCTTCATCAATAGAAGTATTTGTTTCTGATATTCTCTGTTCTTCTGATATCTTTTCTTCTTCTGCTACCTCTTCTGCTACTTTTTGTATCGTAGATTCACCAGCATCTTGCTCTTCTTTTATGGTTTCCAGTATGGACTCCTGTTTTTCTGTATGCTCTTTTACTGATGCAATCTCTTTCCGACGACTAGATTGAGCACGAACATTGACTACAACAAGAAGAATTAAAAGGATTACAGCAATAGCAAAACAGATAATAGATATAATCATGAGCCAATACTTCCTTCCGTAGACTCATTTTCTACAAATTGTTTTGTCACTTCTGCGATTCTTTTTCCAAGCGCCCGACCTAAAGCGGTATCATTTGCTGTTAAAGTGGATACCACACCTGGAGTATCTTCGACAGGGCAAGTTATGCCCACACCATAATAGGAGCCATAGAGTGCGTTTTCTGGAACATCAGCAGGAAGTCCTACTACGATCATACCTTGATGTAACATGGGAGTAATCAGATTAAGCAATGTAGCTTCTAAACCACCATGCTGTGTAGCCGTAGTACAAAAAACTCCACCTATTTTATTAATCAACTTACCTTCCGCCCACAAATAACCTAATTTATCGATCCACGTTTTTAAACCTGCACTGATGGTGCCAAAATGACCCGGGCATCCCCATATAATGGCATCCATATCGACCATTTGATAAACATCAGCATCATTTACATGTTGAATATGTACTTCTGCACCTTCTACATTACTCGCACCTTGTGCAACAGCTTTAGCCAACGATTCGGTATGTCCACCTTCACTATCATAAACAACATATATCTTCATTAAGCTTCCTCCTGATATAACAACGATCTCTTTTTATAGCGTGTCAATCCTCATGATATCTCATACTATCTATTACCTACAAATCAACTGAATCCCTGTATGATTATATCAAATAAATCATTAGATTATCGAAGGAAAAAAAGAAACGTTTTGAATGAATATAGCCCTATTAAATATCTCTTTTCCTTCTACCTATCTACACTTTTTGTCTCTATTCCTAATTGAGCCAAAGTAATACCCAGAAAAAAATAAACCATTTACAAACCGATGGTCTGTATGTATAATTTTAATATACCCTCATTCCTTATCGTATAGATTGAATAAAGAACCAGATAGAAAGGGATGAACAAATTGTGTTACGGCTTACCAAAATAAAGTTATCTTCATCCTACTCATCCCTTTGTAATGAAACCAACAACATTTTAAAAAAAGGATGTGAGTAAAATGACAGGATGGTTATTCCTTCATTTAACAGGTGCTCTGCTGTCCATTGGTAATTTTATTGTCACTGCTTTTTGGAAAATACGAGCCGATAGGAAAAAAAATCCAACTATCATACACAATACGGTTAAAAATGTTATGCTTGCAGATTATGTTTTCACCCTCCCTGGTACCATTCTCATCTTAGTATCCGGATTAGTTATGGCAGTAAAAGCTCACTTACCCATGTCAGGATTCAATTGGTTAACTCTATCTCTTATCTTATTTGGTATTACTGGTGCGTTATGGCTCTTCCTTCTCATTCCTTTACAAAGAAAAATGATTCAAATCAGTGCACAATTAATAGAGAATAATCAAGTAGAAGCAGAATATAAGCGCGTTTCGTTCTTTTGGGCGGTCTTTGGTATCATTGCAACCGTTTTGCCCATTGGAATTATGTTTATTATGCTTTCAAAACCATGGTAGAGGCATTTAAAACAAATCATTTCTGGAATGAAAACCAAATGACCAATGTTTAAATAGGAATAAGAATATTGCATAACTCTATGATCTAAATCTATATTTGTGAAAGCGGATATAACACAAACCAACTGCCTGTATATTTTTTTCTTAACTAATATGGACATGAATATAATTCGCAATTGAATTTATCAAATTCCCATAACGACATGCTCCATCTCGCGAAACAAGCCAATAAACCAACCAAAAAACGGTTGGTTTATTGCTTTAAGAAAACATACAACTCCTGAAACCGATGAGCAGGTTTTAGTTTACAAAACCGTGAAATATTAATATAATTTGATTGAAGAAAAAATTTTTCCCTTGGCAAACTATTATATTTTTTTGTTATCAAGTTGCGCTCGTCCAATTTTTTTTACTAAAGAAAAAAAGAGAGGAGATACGAAACAAATGGCAAACGCTGTGGATGTAAGTAATTTGTATGTATCTTTTCAAGGTAAACAAGTCGTACAGGACGTTTCTTTTGATCTTCAAAAAGGGAGAATGTTAGGTATTATTGGGCCCAATGGAGCTGGAAAATCAACTCTTTTAAAAGCTATTTTGGGATTGATACCAAATGATAGTGGAAAGATCCGTATACTCGATTCTTCTATTCAAAGTACAAGAAAATTTATCGCTTATGTCCCACAACGAAATGATATTGATTGGGATTTTCCTATTACCGTGTTAGATGTTGTATTGATTGGTACTTATCCTTCCTTAGGTTTGATAAAAAAACCAAATAAAAAACATCGTGATTGGGCACTGACGTGCTTAACAAAAGTAGGAATGGAAGAGTACAAAAATCGTCAAATTGGAGAACTGTCTGGAGGACAACAACAGCGAGTTTTCTTAGCCAGAGCATTAGCCCAAAGAGCAGACATTTTCTTTCTAGATGAACCATTTGTAGGAATCGATGTAACAAGCGAAGGAATGATCATTCAAATCCTAAAAGAATTATGTTATGAAGGAAAAACGATTGCTGTTGTCCACCATGACCTCGGTAAGGCTGAATCCTATTTTGATGATCTACTTTTACTGAATAAAAATGTGATTCACTATGGACATGCAGCAGAGGTTCTTGATCCTTCTATTCTTTCCAAAGCGTATGTTCATCATCGTGTTTTCTTGAATAGACCGAAGGAGGTACCTGTCTCATGAAACTACTAGATTTCATCAACGCCCTTACACGCTATGATTTTTTACAAAAAGCACTGTTTACCTCTATCATGGTTGGAGTGATTTGTGGAGTGATCGGATGTTTTATCATTCTACGAGGAATGGCATTAATGGGAGATGCCATCTCTCATGCTGTGCTTCCAGGCGTAGCTGTTTCGTATATGCTTGGCATCAATTTCTTTATCGGAGCCGTTGTAACAGGGGTTCTAACGGCAATCGGAATTGGATTTATCAGTCAAAACAGCCGTATTAAACATGATATGGCGATTGGCATTATGTTTACTTCTGTGTTTGCAGTTGGAATCATTCTTATTACTTTTATGAAAAGTAGTGCGGATTTGTATCATATCTTATTTGGAAATGTACTATCTGTCAGAACTTCTGATATGTGGCTGACAATGATCATTGGAGCTATCATCATTGCCCTTGTTTATCTGTTTTATAAAGAATTACTCGTTTCTACTTTTGACCCTACCATGGCACAAGCTTATGGATTACAAGTGAAATGGATTCATTACTGCTTAATGATCTTGTTAACCATGGTGACCGTTGCATCCCTGCAAACAGTAGGCATCGTTTTGGTTGTAGCCATGTTAATTACACCAGCAGCAACTGCTTATCTGTTAACCAATCGATTGTGGATCATGCTCTACTTATCAGCAGGAATAGGAGCTTTTTCATCTCTAGTCGGACTATACTTTAGTTTTTCTTACAATCTCGCTTCTGGTGCAACCATTGTCATTGTAGCAGCATTTTTATTCACACTTGCTTTTCTATTCTCTCCATCACAAGGATTACTTTGGAGAACTCTAAAAAGAAAGACAAGTATCACTTAAACGAGGAGGGAACGGAATGAAACGAAATCAAATCTTATATGCTTTTCTCATGCTATGTTTGTTTTTCGTAACAGCATGCACAAATTCTGCAGATGACAACAACCAAGGCAAATTAAAAATAGTGACCACTTACTCGATCATTTATGATATAGCAAAACAAATTGGGGGCGACAAAGTAACCATTCACAGTATGGTTCCCATTGGTGCAAATCCGCATGAATATGATCCTTTACCAAAAGACGTAATGGAAATGTCAGACGCTCATGTCATTTTTTACAACGGGCTAAACTTGGAAGAAGGAAACTCTTGGTTTAAAAAACTATTGCAAACAGCGGGGAAAGACGGGAAGGATGCACCAGTTTATAAAGTAAGCCAAGGTGTACAGCCAATCTATTTGGAAACAAAGGGCCTAGAGAAAGAACCTGATCCCCATGCTTGGATGAATATTGCAAATGGCATCAAGTATGCGGAGAACATCAAAAATGCACTCATCAAAGAAGATCCAAAAAACAAAGCTATCTATACCGCGAATGCAACAAAGTATATAGCAGAACTTCAAAAACTCCACGATGGAACCCATCGTCGAATTCAACAATTGCCGGAAAATAAACGATTTTTGATATCCAGCGAAGGAGCTTTTAAATACTTCGGGAAAGCGTATGGTATCAGAACAGGATACATTTGGGAAATCAACTCCGAAAATCAAGGGACTCCTGATCAAATCCGGCACGTAGTGAATTTGATTGCTACAAATAGTATTCCAGCGCTATTTGTAGAAACAAGCGTAGATAGACGCAGCATGGAAACCGTATCCAAAGAAACAAAAGTTCCTATTGTCGGAACGATTTTCACTGATTCGCTTGGCGGTCCTGGTAAAGATGGAGACACTTATCTGGAAATGATGAAATGGAACATTGATACTATCGTGAATGGATTACAAAAGTAACAAACACAAAAAAAGAAAGCTACTATCCATGGAGTGGCTTTCTTTTACGAGATAGATGAAGTGTAGAGTTTAATTCGATACCATATTTCTTATTTTCAACAATGATGGTAATTATTTAAAACAAACATCTTTAATCTTTTGTGACTATCACGAAAAAATAAAATAAATAAATGCGGAGTGAGCACAATGAGCGATAAAATCAACCATATTCATCATGTAGGTCATGTTGTTACTGATATAGGAGTTGCTCTAGAGTTGTATCGCAAACTTGGTTTCATATGTCCTAACCCATCTTATCCAACAATGGCTGAAAAAGAAGGCGAGATCCCCAAACCATTTGGTGCAGCAAATACACATGCTACATTTCTTCATAATTTTATCGAGATTGTAACGATAGTGGATAAGGAAAAACAAATTCCTCCCCATGCGAACCTTATACCTCTCCACGCTCCACCAACTGTACTTCCTCGCATTCTTGAAAATATTCGTCGAACTGTTTCCAAAATTTCTAAATGCTTATCACGTTATGAAGGAACACATATCCTGTGCTTTTGTACACCTGATGCAGAAGCATCTGCTGCCCAACTCAATCAAGATGGCGTCAAACATAGTGGTGTGAATTCCACTCAACGCCCTGTAGAAACTATGAACGGAAAGCAGCTGGTTCCTTTACATTACATAGAAATGGATGGAGAATATGTTCCCGAAGGTCGATTGGCCATTGCTGAAAATCCACCATTACATATTTTGAAGTCACAATCCCATATGAATCATCCGAATGGAGCGATTGAGCTTGTGGAAGTTGTCCTTTGCGTCGCAGATGCTGAGCTTGATGATTTCACCAAACGCTATCGGCGCTATTTAGGTCTAGATGCACAAACGAAGGGTATCAAACGTATTTTTGATCTTAATGGTGCACACATAACAATTGTTCCTGAGTCTGGTCTAAACATTATTTTGCCAGGTGAAACGGCACCATCTTTACCAGGGTTTGTCGGATATGCAGTTGCGGTGCATGATATCTTGGCTACACGAAAATATATGGAAGGAAATGGGTTACCAGTAGTAGAAACGGAGGAGGGAGATATTTTCGTGCCAGCTTCCGCGTTGCTTGGTACTGCTGTCATATTTAAACAAAATAGAGGGTAAAAGTTATCTAAAATAAATTTTCAAAACTCACACACTCTACTAGATGTAAGCAGGGGACCACCGTAACATGCCCCTGTTCACTCAGAAAATCAAATTCATTCTTATTATCTATTGCAACATATCTCGATGTAACCATATTCTGTGCGAAGCATTTAGGACATTTCCAATTTCACACGAACTTTAACTTACTGCTGTCATCCCAATTGCAAAGAATTTTCACTTACTGAATCCAAACAGGTTGGATTCTTAGTGCATTTTTTCTAAGTTATGCTATTATGCAATTGGTTGGTGGATATTTGCAGATCAATTTGATCTCGTAACATCTTGATTGTCTTTGTTATTATGTAGTCTTTATTTACTCTATTAACAGGTATGGCATGGTCTCTTATGTCTTTAATCATTTGGATTTGGTGAAGGAAGTTTTCCTTCTGCGCTTGGCTTTTTCATCAAACCAGACCAAACACTAAAAGATTTAGCAAAAACGTATACTTTGAATGAATAGAAGGGTGACTCTATGCATCTACAAAAACACATCAATCAATTAGCTCCTAAATGGACTTCTATTCGTCGTGATCTCCATCGTCATCCAGAGGCTGGATGGACCGAATATCGAACTTCCGCTATTATTGCAGATTACTTACAACAGTTGGGTTGTTATGAAGTTCATGTCGGACCTACTGTTTGTAAGTCTTCGGCTCGTATGGGAGTTCCTTCATTAGAAGAACTAGCCCTTTGCGAACAAAGGGCCATAACCGAAGGCGCAAATCCTCGATGGATAGAAAAAATGGTTGGCGGTTATACAGGAGTAGTCGGTGTTTTAAAAACAAATAGACCTGGGCCAACAATCGCCATGCGCTTTGATATTGACTGTATCGAATTAACGGAAAGTAATTCTTCTGATCATCGGGCATTTCAAGAAAACTTTGCATCCACACATCCCGGCTTGATGCATGGTTGTGGGCATGATGGTCATACAACGATTGGTCTTGGAGTTGCTGAGATACTCGCTCACTATCAGACAGAGCTATCTGGAGAAGTTCGTCTCCTTTTCCAACCTGCTGAAGAAGGATGTCGAGGAGCAAAAGCGGTGGTTGAAGCAGGTTGGTTAGATCAAGTGGATCAATTATTTTGCGCGCATCTTTTCCCAAATGATAACTTTCAAGTAGCGGGTGCTATTCATGGCTTTCTTGCTACTACCAAAATAGATGCAACCTTTCATGGAAAAGCATCGCACGCAGGGGCAACACCTGAGCTAGGTAAAAATGCTCTACTAGCAGCAGCTACTGCTACTGTTCAGCTCAACACAATCCCTCGCCATAGTGGTGGAGCATCTCGTATCAATGTGGGTACCCTTATCGCAGAATCAGGTCGAAATGTCATTGCAGATGAAGCGACAATGAAATTGGAGACACGAGGAGAGACAACAGAAATAAATCATTATATGCGAGAGCAAGCAGTGAACATCTTACATGCATCCGCTCAAATGTATGATGTCACTTGCAATTGGCGATTGGCCGGTGAAGGAGATCATGGCACATCTAGTCGCGATCTCATTCCATTAATCGGAGAAAAAGTAGATCAAATAAAACAAAAGGTAACTTTTATTCCAGAAATGACGATCCGCGCAGGATCAGAAGATGCAATATATATGTTAAATAAAGTTCAAGAACAAGGAGGGCAAGCTGTCTATATGGGCATCTCTGGACCACCTCCTGCCCCTACTGCTCCACATCAAAAAAACTACGATTTCCATGAAGATTTAATAGCCATTGGAGTAGAGTTATTTTCCCGCATTGCTCTTTCGACCGAATGAAAACATGCCCGATCATGATGATTTATTCATCATTTACCGGGCTTTTTTGTTATTTGAAAACATATCCCCTTTTGATACAATTATTTTATAAGTAAAAATTTTTATATAAAGGGTGTGGACCATTGCAACTTATCGATTGTTTGCAACAACTGTATAATGAGTTGCAGGATGTTACCATTCAATACAAGCCCAACAAAATCCCAAAGAATGATAACGAAGTATTCTTTGGCAACGAACTATTTTCTTATTATCAAAATAAACTCATTTGTCATTTTCAGAACGACGGATTTGAATCTACAACAGAGATGTTATATCACTTAGAAGAATTACATCTACTACACAATAAGCCTTTTCAGGAATACTCTTTTTTCTTTGAGGACTTATCTTTAGATGCTTGTTTAACTTTTATTATGTTTTATTGCCGACATCACGGAGTAGACAGAAAAGATTTTCCATTCGAGTGGATTGACTATACGATCCGTTGGGAACTCGATGATGTAAAAACAACAGGAAAACCATTTGAGTCTTGGGGATGCCTGCACAGCGCTTTAGCACATTCGTTTTTTCTCCTCGAAGAGCAAATCAGTGAGGATGGAAAAATGTTTACGATCATAGACGAATCTCACGTCACGGAAGGTCTTCAGGCTTGTATCTATTTAGCAATCTCCCTCATGATGGATCAAGTACTTCCTTACGAAATACCGAATTCCAATCACATTGAAGAATACAATCGTGCCTTGCTATATTTGAAAAAGGAATATCAAAAATACGAACTAAGTATTAAACAAGCAACCATCACCCAGTTAGAACTTCCTATCAAAAACTCCACAAAAACCATTCTAGTAGATGCCTTCATCACAACCGAAAATACCTATATTGGTTTACTCAAATCATTTCTCATTCATGATAAAGAACGAACATGGCTCGAATCTGGATTTCAGTTCTTTGCTATTTATCGTCCAGAGTTAAATGGCACAGGCAGAGATATCGTCATCCAAGTCGCACAAGGACAAAATGTTCATCTAAAAGATTTATGGATCAAATTAGAAGCATTAGAAAACAAACGTTGGGGTGGTACACGACCTGTCGATTGTAAATGGCATGACCAAAACGGGAAATTTCAAACCATAACGGCTCCAAAATGCAAACAGCATGTAAAAGAGCACACCAAAGTAAAATGGTCTGATGTGGTTGATATCATTTGGGAACTGTACAATCCAGCAAAAACCATCATGGTGAACCCCTTTTTATCGGATGGTACAATCGGAGCATCTTGTCGAATATATGAATGTAAACCGATCTGGAGCAAGGAAAAACATCTATCCGCAGCCAAATGGAATTCCCTTGGGCAACAACAAGTCCTAGTCACGTCTCCCACAATGCAGCGCTATTTAGCCAATTGTGCATCCCAGTTTCAAGATGGAGTCATACCACCCATTTATCCATTGCCACCTGAAAGCTCTTTTGATTTTCTTGAGACACCATTTGGTTATGCGATTGTTCACGAACATGGGGTTTTTTTATTAGATGATTGGAATACAGAACCATTAGACCTCACTATCTATCAAAAAGAAGTACAAAACGTCGTAGAACAAGTTGAACTATTTCAAATGGTGCATGAAGATTGCACTCAAATGATGTCGAAAGTACTCCAATGGCTCGCTCACAAACAAACATTATCGAATCGTAAATTGTTAGAAATTAATCATTGGATTAGTTCCAATAAGATAAAAATTCGTTACACCATCTTGACAACCATGTTTTCTTCTTCTGATTACCACTTACAACTATTCCGCGAAACACTTGAAAAACGGTGGACCCTACAATCTAGGCTACAAGAATTATATGAGTCTATTTCCGAACTCGAACAAATCTTTGAAAACCATACCAATCTAAAAACAAACCGCTTGGTTGTACTCATTACTATCTTCGGATTTCCTGCTGTATTGTTTAGTGGTTTATTGGAATTGATATTTGAAAATGTTCCAAGTTACAAGTGGTTAGGAGTACATTGGACAGGCTTGTTGCTTTTTATCGTATTTTCACTGCTAGGAATGGGAGCATTAATATCTTACTTAAAATTTAGCCCTGATCCGAATAAAAAAAGAGAAAAAAATAAATCCTTCTTTTTCTAGTGGACAATATTTCTAGTACTAGCAGAACAAAGTCACAAAAAAATTACATTGTTACTTGCTGGACAAGACCCTAGTGTTTTAATCCACTCACTCATATGATGATGAATGCTGATGGATTCTATCAAATTGCAAACAAAGGAAAACAAATAGCAGATAAACACTTTTCCGGGTGATTGGTTGTCTGTTATGAAGGTGGTTACAGCTCCGCTTATGTTCCTTTCTATACCTTAAGAGTTATCGAAGCACTCAATGAACTGCAAAGCAAAGTAACCGAAGTTCCTTTCCAGCTTGGTGTAGAATCTTTACCAACAAATGTTTTATTGAATCACAAAAAAGTAATGGAAGAACATGTAAAACAGTTGCACCGTGAATATTGGACTTTGCCTTCCTAACTTACTTAAAGAGCCTGTTCAGGCTCTTTATCCGATTATCCCTACTTCGCTCTGTTATAAAATAATCGCATCAAAAAATGCTTGATCCTATATTTCATGGACCAAGCATTTTTCTTTTTATCCTGTAACCCATTAGAAAAGTCCAAAATCCCATAATAAAAGTAAATGAAAAGCGTACTTTCAAAGATGATTGTGCTTTGTGCTGATCATTTTTGTTGAGAGGCATAAAGGAACCGACAATAACCGATTTCCGCAGCATTCTTCATCAGTTCAAGATTTAGCCATGCTACTAGCTCATGAAACGGTTTATCGATAAAAGGCCATCTTGTTCGTTCACTAGAAAGAAATTCATTCTCTGACAACTCAGACAAAGCAATTTCCCATTCATTGCGCAAATGAATTATTCTTTCTTTTGTTTCTTTTATGTTCCCAGTACAACTAACATCCTTACGGGCTAACGTTTTATTTCCAAAAGAATGGTCAAGAACCATGGACCACCAAAAAGTGATATGCCATGTTAACCAAGCAATACTCGCTGGTCCAATATCGTATGCTTCTGATTCTGGCCAATCTGCACACCAAACTTCTGATTCATTAAAAACATGAAGCCCCTTTGAGCTTGGCCGCCAAAGATACTCCTTGTCTTCAAGATCAGTAAGGTGAATTTCGAGCATTTGCCACGAAATTGAAAATTGGAAATGTAGTGTATTCCGGATGTTGCCAGTTAAATTTTGAATATTTTTATCGTTCATGATTACTCTCCATTTGGTGTAGAATCGACCACTGCATAACAAACAAATAGTAATATTATTTGTTTATTGTCCATACATTCGATAAATAGAAAATGAATAAATGAAGACTCAACCAATTATTCGAATCTTTGATGTAAGGTAAACAATCCTTATGAGTACCATGATATAAATGGAAAAAACAAATATGTAACCATAGGAATGGACTTGAGAACTTCAGGTCTAACTCAAGTCATTTGTTATAAACAAAATCTCCTCCACTTTCCCATCCGTTTTCTCCAAACAACAAAGTTTATGATATTGCAGTTATCCATAAAATAATTCAATAGTGAAATCAAAAAAACTTTGCGAAAACCTATTGCGAAACATGAATCACCAGATATATAATCTTCTCGTCTAAATGAATGATTCCTTACGAAATGAGGAGATATCTGTTATTTTTTGCACTCATATCATCTTATACGGACGGATATGCCTCTAAAAGGATCAAGACAGCATTTTATTAGAAAAGAAGGATGACCTATGATCACTACATTGCTGCTCATTGTTGTTTTGCAACTCGTTTATGTATCCATGTTAACCGTACGAACAATCTTGACGATTAAAGGATATCAATTTATGGCAGCCTTGCTCAGCGCTGTGGATGTATTAGTCTATGTGATTGGATTTAAAATTGTATTGGACAATTTGGATCAACCTATTAATTTGATCGTTTACTGTGTCAGTTATGGAGTTGGACTATTTTTAGGAATGAAATTAGAGGAAAAACTAGCATTAGGGTATTTAAGTATTTCTGTAATCACAAAAAAAGAAAATGTACATCTTGTTCAACAATTAAGAGAAGCAGGATATGGGGTTACAGCATGGTTTGGAGAAGGTATGGAAGGAGAAAGACTAATCTTATCTATTACTGCCCATCGGAAACAACAAAGCAAACTATCCAAACAAATCTCTGAACTAGATCCAAGTGCTTTTATGGTAGCTTATGAACCAAAACACTTTCAGGGCGGATTCTCTTTCCAGCCATTTCGCAGAGCTTCTAATACGTTAACTCTATCCAGAAAGAAAAAGGCAGTTCAAATGTAAAAAAGTACAGCTCCTATCAATTAGGAGCTGTACTTTTTTATTTCTGTTTCATAATGTTTTTTTATCAATGATTAACTTTGTATGATGAGTTTGAAACTCAATGTTGCTAGTTTGCCCTGATTATATCACCGAGAACTTCTAGATACCTTTCCATCCACGCAGCAATGCTTCTTTTCTACTATAGTATGTTACTGGTAGTTTCGTTTGATTCTTTAATTGTTGGGAAACTTTTGCGATGACCTGTCCTTTGGTTAATGGTTTGACTACGACTTTTTTCTGGTTCTTGCGAACAAGCCGTCAAACCCGGCAACAATACGAGTAAACGGCTATCGTTGAAAAGAAGCTTTTGTATCGTATATTAGTCTCCTCTATTTTTTTAAGATAACATTGATATTTCCTTTCTGAGTACCAATAAGTAAATTAGCACCGAGTCCTCTGCCGATTGTACCTTTGATATATCGCTTTCCAAAGTAATCATCATCTTTATCTGTTATTTTTTTAATCGGAAGATTGTTTTTCATATTTCCACTTTCACTTGTTAGAGCAAGATAAAGGTCTGTTGGAACCATCCCAAATTGGAATGTAACATTTCCTCCTTTTGTTGTAATCTCATTGCTCGCAGGTAAAGGAGAAGTTTGATCTACATGTATATCCCCAGACTTTGTATTCAAATTTATCATCCCGCCATGGATACCACTCAGGCTCATGTCACCGTCTTGCGTTTCCCCTTTCAGATTTCCACCTTGATAATCTTGAAGAGATACGTTTCCACTAAATGATGTGAGTGTCATGAACCCTGCTTTTACGTTTTTGAGCTGGATGTTCCCCTCACGTGAATCAACATGAATTTGATCGGCCGATAAATTGGCAAGTTTGGAAGACCCAGCCCACGTGGTTATCTTGATCTCATTCCCTTGCAGTGGCATATCTGCCGTTAAATCACCACCACTTGTACTTATTTTAATGGAATCATATACTTTGCTAGGAATAGAAACATCTAAGCTGATTTTCGCAGGTAACCCCTTCTGGTCATCCTCTTCTTCCTCGTTTTTCCCAGTCTCTAGGGCATCATTCACTTTATAAACGACATCTAAATACAACTCTTTCCCTTGCTTCGTCCATCTCAATTCTACATTGTCTTGCTTTGGTATTTTCCCGCTTAATTTTGCTTGCATTTGATCATTCTTGCTCTTATGTAGATACAAATCAGCGTCTAAACTATTTATTTCAATCACATTCGCTGATGTACTATCCATATCTTTCAACTGATTTACCGTTTTTCGATCGTCTTTGGGTTGAGGTACGGAAGCGTTTATACGGTAATATACGATAGCAATAATACCAATAACGATAATAAAAAATAAAAGCAGAACAACTTTAAGATTTTTATTCAACACAACGCCTCCTATTTAATAAATCCCATTTTTTTAAATTAATACTATACATTTTGACATAGTTATATATATCGGTCTACTCAAATAGGTTTTCGATCCATTTTCTTTATATCTAATGAATATTTCCATGTTTACTCATAAAAAAGAACCCAGTTAGGAATGACTGGATTATTTCTACAAAGAACTAATAAATATTAAAATGTAGACTAATTTCATCTATTTTAGATTTGTCATCAAACCATATTGTGAGTGTATGTATACCTAGGTTATATTCCAGAAAACTTGCTTCTGGATTACCCTGCTTCTTCGAATCACCAAAGACTTTTTGAATCTCATCTAAGTTACTAGACAATTGGTCAAGATTTTGAACAGAGAGAAAACCTACTGTTTTGTTGTCATGTGACTCAATCCAAAGATTTTTACTTTTATACTCTAGAATACCTTCTCCACTAGATGGGTCAGGGTCCCCCAAGTATGTCAGGATATCTTCTTTCGCAGCTCCCAAATAAGCTATGGAATTGAACAAAAACCCACCTTGAGCATTTACTTTTAAAGTCTCCCAATTCATCTTTTTAGACTTTTCTTCATATCCCTCTAACGGTACATTATCCAACGCCTTATAATCCATTTCATATACTTTGTCCAACGTAATGGATTGACCATTGACAATACCTGTAAAACTTGTATATATATTATATTTACCGCCATCGCATTCTACTTCATCGGAACCAACAAGGATAGAAGGACCTTTATTCTTGTGTACATACTCTTTTCCACATGTTGTTGTCGTCCATGTTCCTTTGCCTGATTTTGCATTTGCCAAATACATTTGTAATTCAAAACCATCTTCATAATGCTTGTAGATATCTACTTTCATTTGAATTGGATCTCCCTCTTTATTTTCTTGATTATTTGAGGTTGTAGAAGTAGTTAAGTTAGGTTGTTTCTTATCTGCAAATAAATTGATCGTACATCCACTCATCATAAAAGCAAATAAAACTAATAGTAGTAAAATATAAATTCTTTTTTTCATTGTTTCATACTCCCTTTTTCAAACTGCTTATTCTTATTATAAAATGTACCAGAAAAACATAAAGAGTAAACAGAATATACTTGTTTTCCCCTTTTCCCAATCAAAAAAAAGAATCCAGTACAAGCTAACTGGATTCTTCATAGTGCTATTCACTTGGAGAAATTTCCATTCGATCGCGGAATACTTACGCTAGTGTTCATATTTTTCGATTATTTTTAATTTTTAGATAAAAATATTATCTTTCTACTTTCATTTTATTAAACTCTTCTTTGGTCACAACGTAAACTTTATCGACCGTAACTTTCTTTCCATCTGCAATCCCAGTAAAGTTCACATTTAAATCAATATCATTTTCTTTATTTGGTTTATCTGTTCCACCCAAGTCTCCAAAACCGTATCCAACAATAGTTGAAGCACCTTTATCTTTTAACACTTGTACCTTGTCGTAATATTTTACTGTCCATGTACCCTTTGCCGTTTTTACATTTGAGAGTTGAACTTTAAAATCAATACCATCTTCATACTTTTTATCAATCTTTGCTTGAATTTGTTGCCCACTCGTATTTTCTGATGATGTTCCATTACTCGTACATCCTGTTGTCATCCCTATCAATAATATAATTGCAAATAGAAAAAATAATACTTTCTTCATGGTTAACACTCCCTTTTATCGATATCCCTATTATAAAAAGTAAGAAATACAAAAAAAAGGGAAAACAATAGGTTCTAATTTTCCCCTTTTTTAAAATTTGGAGAAAACAGAAATCTTCCTATAGATTACACTTCAAAATCATCCCAATTTACTTTAACAACTTTAAATGGACTAAAAAATAAAACCCAGCTTTGATAGGCTGGATCTTTGATCTTTATTTTGCACTTACCTCTATTCTGCTAATTCTCGATTCTACATTGCTCCAAGCAACGACAACTGTACTTTTTTCTAACTGGTATTTACTATAATACGTACCAGCTGCCCCATCTGACTCTACTGGTTGACCAAATGCCTTCTCTATCTCCTCCATGCTGACATCAATAGGAGAATCTTTAGTATTGCGGAATGTAACATTCACTAATGTCCCATTCGCATCAAAGCTAAAAGTAATATGTTCATAATCGAGTGCTGTCCCGTCATCGGATGTGGAAGTTGGTTCTCCCCAAAATTTAATAACTTCTTCCTTGGTAGCACCAAAAGTTACAGCATTATTTAGCTCACCGGATTGAGAAAAGTTTCGTATGTCATCCCAAACCGTAGGCTGTTCTCTTTCTAGAGGAACTTTATCCAGCTCTTCTTCTGTCAATACATACACTTTGTCTACTGTGATTTTTTTCCCATTTGCTTCTCCTGTAAAGTTAATATAAACATCTTCATAATTTGCATCTTCTGTACAGTCACTATATCCAAATCCAGTAATAATCGTGTTTCCTTTATCCTTTTGTATGTCTTCTAATCCACAATATTTCACAGTCCATGTTCCCTTTGCGGAGTCCGCATGTGACAATTGAACCTTTAAATCAAAACCATCTTCATAATGTTTATCAATGGTTACTTCTATTTTTTCTGCTTTTTTCTCTGAGTTTGAATCTGAACCTTGAGTTAACGTTAATTCTTTCCCGTCCAAATTAATGGTACATCCTGTCATTACTACAGCAAAAATAATCAAAGTTAGAAAAGAAACTATAATTTTTCTCATCTGTGAAACACTCCTTAATCGATAATGTTGAATAAAGTCCATAACGTTTTCCTTCATTTCATACTTTTAGTATAAGGCGTTTTAAAAAAAGAAAAAGGGTAAACGAATCCGATTAAATTTCCGCTTTTCTTACCACAAAAAAACCTCAATCTATCATGACTGAGGTTTAAAAAGACTACTTTTTTTCCACATTTACTCGAACCAACTGAGATTGTTTATTGCTCCATGTAAATGTAACTCTCCGATCCGATAATTCATACACACTATCATAAAATTCACCATCACCATCAGTTTGGATTGGATTGCCAAATACTCGGATAATATCATCTTTGTCATTATTAGGTGTTTTGATTGGATTGTCTTTTGTGCTTTTCATTGTAATTTGCTCTACTTTATTTTGGCTGAATAGAAATTCCACATCATCGTAACCAAAAAAATCTGGGTTTTCAGCTTTTTCTGGTTCCCCAAAAAAATCAATAATATCTTGTTTGGATGAACCTATATGAACAGATGCTCCATATAAATATCCGGTTCTGATAAAAGTTTGCAGCATGATCCAAGGTGAATCTGGATTTTGACGCTCCAATGGTATATTTTCTAACAGCTTATCATCCCACACATACACCTTATCTACTGTTACCTTTTTCCCATTTTCTGAACCTGTAAAGTTGATATACATTGTATCATCACTTTGATCATTTTCATCTGGTGTAATACAATCTGGTATCCCGTAAATGACGATTGGCCCTTTGCTAGCTTGGACTTCTTCTTGATCACACATTCGGATTGTCCAAGTCCCCTTTGCATTTGGGACATGATCCAGTTGCATTTTTAACTCTACTCCATCTTCGTATTGTTTATAAATAGATACTTTAATACTAACAGGCTTTGCAATCGCAACATCATTTGACTCTTTTGATATTCCATTAATATGGACAGTACATCCTGTTGCAATGGCCCCAAAAATGAGAATAAAAAATATGGATAAGATCGATTTTTTCACTATTCACACTCCCTATTTTTAATATTTTGTTATCATATTCCATTTTAAATGGTTTTCTTGTATGAGAAAAGGTAAACTATTATTGCAATTTTTCCTCTTTTACATAAAAAAGGATCATTTGGTAAAAGCCCAAATCATCCAAAGTTATCTTTTATGAAGAAGATGGTGGTGCAGTTCCCCATTGTTGCAACAAACTTTCTTCTGCAATCATATATGATTCGGATTTATCCGAATCATTTTTCCAATAAATCTCGATTTTTGCAATCCCTTTGAGTGGAATCATTTCTTCTGGAATCGATACGCGAAAACGGACAGGAGTGAGTGTTTTTTCCGTTGAGCGCTTGTACGTCACCGTTTGTTTGGAAATAACACGGCGAGAGTTAAACGTATCTACTATATAAATATTGTAGTAAAATTTCGCAGAAGGCAAATCCCCTGCATCTAAACTCACCTCATATTCACCATCTTGCCCTGTTACTTTACGATTGTGAAAAATACGGCTTTTCTTGTTCTTTTTCGGTAATTCCCTCCACCATTTATAGTTGCCGTTTTGCTCTTTTTTGTTTATCACTAGGTCTTTTGGTATAGGATTGTTTGTTGGTTGATCGATTGGATTTTCTTTAGTCACACTGTAATAAATCACTAACATACCAACCAAACATGCAATCACAAAAGGAACATATACCTTTGGATGAACAAAAAAGTTACGTTGCGGTTTCTGCAACATAGTAGTAATTTTTTTGGGGCTCCCCCTTTTTATGATCTGTTCCAAAGATAATTTCATCTCTCTTGCAGTTTGAAATCGTTGAGTGGGGTCTTTTTCCAACGCTTTGAAAATAACCCGCTGTAAAGCGGAGCTTATTTTGCTATGATGATTGTTCAATTTCGGTACTGGTGCATTCATATGTTTGATGGCGATAGCTACAAAACTTTCTTCATCAAAAGGAACCTTTCCACTAACCATTTCATACATAACAATGCCTAGTGAATAAATATCGGAAGAAGGTTGAACCTTTTGAGCAGAGGCTTGTTCTGGTGAAAAATAATGAACAGACCCCATCACCATACCTGTTACTGTCATTTGTGTACCATCTACAAATTTCGAGATTCCAAAATCTACAATTTTGTACACTCCAGAAGCGGTACATAAAATATTGTGTGGCTTGATATCTCGATGAATAACACCGTTATCGTGTGCATGAGCCAATCCATCACATATTTGAGTAGTAATCGTAATCACTTGTTCTTCAGTTAGTTGTGGATTTTCCTTCAAGATTTGATCAAGCGATGGACCATCCACATATTCCATCACAATAAAATGCGTATCATCTTGATGTACAATATCATGAATATGTACGATATTGGGATGATTGAGACTGCTGACGATTTTTGCTTCACGTATAAAACGATCTACTCCTTCATCTGCTTCCATCTGTTTATCATGGATTACTTTTATTGCTACATTTCTTTCTAGCTTTGTATCCCAAGCTAAATATACAGTAGCCATTCCACCTTGACCTAATTGCTTGATCAGGTCATATCGGCCGATTAGTCTTTGTCCACCATTTAGCACCGTTTTCTTACTCCTTTAAAATTCATTAATGAATGCGAAATTTGGTAGCAGGTGATATGATAAAAGTAGTCTTACTCCTGCTCTTTCACACTTATTATAAAGGAAAGGGTGAAAAATTGAACCTCATACAATCGAATAAAGAAGTACTTCGTATCCTCCTAGCCGCTGAAAAGAAAATGGAACGCAACAAATTCCAAGAAGCTTTTGAATCTATTCAGGATTTTTCGGATTCTGTTATAAATGAATGGTCTTCCACTGAGCAAGGTATTTATTTCTGGATATGTGGAAGATCGGAAGACTACAACCATCATTCAAAGGAAGCTATTTCCTGCTATATCAAAAGCGTAGATGCACTCCAATCTGATTCCGATAAAAATTTACTCATCCGTAGCATGATTGCTTTGAGTAAAACGTTTTCCAAAACGGGAGAAGATGAAAAAGCTCTACATCTTTTAAAAAATGCTTATGAAATAGCCATCTATGAAAACGTTCCAACCTATACACAAATAACGATACTCTTTCAACTTGGCGTTCATCATGGAAAACTAGGAGAAATACACTCTGCAATCTACTTCTTAAACCAAGCGCTGAAGTATAGCGAAGAACTTGGTATCCAATATAAACCTGGTCAAATTTATATGTCTTTAGGTATTTGTTACATGCAATTAGACCGATTTGAAGAGTCGAAAAAGAGCTTGGATAATGCAGTTCTGGCTTTCCAATTATCGAAAGACACAGAAAATCTAGCTGGGACTTATATGAATTTAGGAATTCTTTATGGTTATCATCAAATCTTTGACCAAGCTGCGATTCATCTTCAAAAAGCGATTGATATCTATCATGAGCTTGGCCAGATCCCAGCAAAACTTCAGTGTAAAATCAAGTTAGCTTCTTATTTGTATCAAGATGGGGAATGGGAAGATGCTGCCTCTTATTGCAAAAGTATCTTATTAGAAGATAGCAAAAATCATTCCCTTCACTTCCTTGCATATGAATTATTAAGTGACATGGAACAAGCCAAAAACCAAAATAAGACAGCACTACACTACATCGAGAAGGCATTAGCACTATCCGAAATATCCACTTCTCAGCAAAATCGTTTATTAACCAAGAAAGCTCAACTTTTAATGAAACAAGGAGAATGGAAAAAAGCAATGGAGATTTATGCACAGTTTTCAACATAGAGGAGGTGTTAGTCACAATGAATACAATCGAATATTATATCGAGCTTCGTTTTGCTTTCCATACAATCACAGATCGAACTTCCTTTCCAGTCACAACAACCGAAATTTCAGAAATACTCCACTGCACCATGCGTAATGCTAGAATATTATTGAAAAAAATGCACAAAGAAGGATATATCGATTGGCAGTCTGGAAAAGGAAGAGGGAATCAATCCCATCTCACTTTTCAACTACCTTTATCCTCCGTCATCATTCTTCATTTTCAAAGTCTTATGCAGCAAAATAACATGGAAGAAGCTTTGAAATTTCTCGACCGTAAAGAAATCCCGATGGATATCAAAAAGAAATGCTACAACCAATTACGACCTCATTTTGGATTGCAGCTACCAAACATCACTCAACCCGAAGAACAGGAGCTTCCTATCATCAACAAGAAGATGACCTTAAATCATGTTGTCCGTCAAATTCATAACCGCACATCTTCATGGATGGTAGGCAAAAAATTGACCAGACAGACGAAATTTCAATGGCCAACGAAAGATTCAGATTTTTGATATGAAACAAATAGAAAAGCTTGTCGATCAGACATCTCCTTATCGACAAGCTAAAAACTCAGCAAACACCTCTAAAAAGCGGTCATTTTGTTCTGATGTACCAATCGTCACACGAATATAAGTTGGATATCGCAATCGATCTCTTACTATAACACCTCGTTCAAGCATATATTGAAACACTTCTTGTGAAGGTGATCCACTATCAAACAAAATAAAATTCCCTTGTGATGGATAATACGAAATCCCCCAATTCTCCAATTGATCCCCTATCCGAATTCGTTCTTGATCGTTCATCTTTCTCCAATAAGCCACAAATTCTTGATCTTCTAATGCAGCAATTGCTGCCATTTGAGCATATCGACTAGTATTAAAAGATGGTCTAACCCGATGCAATTCAGCAATGATCGTCACATCAGCCATTGCATAACCCATTCTCATCGCAGCCAATCCGTATATTTTGGAGAAAGTACGTAACACAATTAATTGCGGAAAAAGAGAGACCAAAGAAGCTGAGTTGGGCGCATTCTCATCTACCACATATTCCATATAGGCTTCGTCCAAAACAACCAATATATTATCGGGAATTTTCTGTAAAAAGGAAATCAATGTGTCTTGATCAATAAGCGCTCCTGTTGGATTGTTTGGATTACATATCCATATGATCTTCGTTTTATCTGTAATAGCACCTAACATTGCATCTAGATCATAGGAACCGTTTAAGAGAGGAACAAAAATGGGAATAGCACCTTCAATTTTAATCTCTGATTGATAGATGGAATACGTAAAATCTACAAGAATGGATTCATCACCATGCTCTAAAAATGTACGACAGATCATCTGAATGATCTCACTAGAACCATTACCAAATATAAATTTTTCAGGCTCCACATCAAAATGTTTTGCAAGTTTCCCTCTTAAGAGAGGTGCCATCGGTTCGGGATATTGGTGAAACAACTGTAAACCTTGTAAAGCTTCTATTACCTTTGGAGAACAGCCAAATGGATTCTCATTGGAAACGAGTTTAACAGCATTCTTCCATCCATACTCCCTTTCCACTTCTTCGATTGGTTTTCCTGGTCGGTAAACTGGTAAGTTTCGTACAGTCGACTTTGATCTAATCATACTTTTATACCCTTTCCATTGGTTTGTATGATAAAATAAAATACGAAAAATATTATCATTATAATATAACAATTCTTAGATTTATAACATAATTTTTTTTATTAGATAATGGAATTCATAGATAAAAGAGAATGAGAACTTCCCAAAAATCACAAAAAAACCACTCTTAAGAGTAGTTATGTAAATCTATCCAATTGAAACAACAAGAGAATGCCACTTTTAAATACCTTATCATCATAAGGAAAACCTATATTTTCCCCATCGCAATCCCTTCCTCCTGTTTTTCAAACGCTCCTTTTTCAACTGTTCCGCTAAAACTAACATTTTGATCAGTACAGTGTCCCAATGATCAACCTGCCTTTGCAATCGTCTAATTTCCTTGTACTGGGTTGATTTTAAACGCTTTTTCTTCTTATTTTGCCATCTATTTAATTGGGTTTTGTATTGCAAGAGGGCTTGCAATTGTGATGAATAGGTTCGAATAACTGAATCTAAGGTCTGATCAGACCATACATATTGGTTTGATTGTATCTCTAGAAGCCTAGAATATATTCTTTCTGCTACCAGTACGGGACCATCTATCTCGTAGGAAAACGCTCTTATATTTTCCTTGTTTCTCGGTAACCAGTTTGATTTCTTCATCCTAAAAAACACCCCACAATGGAAAGAAAAATTAATCTCTAATTCGTAACGGTGTCTTTCACAACACGAAGACGATTGCCAAGTGCAATCAAGAGTAGGTAGATATTAAAAGATTATACATCCATTATGCTGTTTACCAATGTATAAGAACACCTCTAACATAAAAAATAAAAGACCTTTTTCTATTAAGAAGGTCTTTTATTTGACTAATCAATGGGAAATTAATTCTGATTGAACATTCAAAATAGCAGTGAGTAATCCTGGAAACAATTGTTCTAAGTCTTCCGTACGCAAGGAGTAAAAATGTTGTGTACCTTCAATTCTTACTTTTGCTACACCTGCTTCCCGAAGAACTTTTAAATGATGCGTTAAGGTCGACTTAGGCATCATGTCATGATAAATCGCACAATTTTGCTCCGCATTTCCCTTCAGACTCATAACAATTTGCAAACGAC
This sequence comes from Shimazuella kribbensis DSM 45090, assembly GCF_000428065.1. Lineage (GTDB taxonomy): Bacteria > Bacillota > Bacilli > Thermoactinomycetales > Thermoactinomycetaceae > Shimazuella > Shimazuella kribbensis. The sequence goes on along the minus strand of NZ_ATZF01000013.1, from coordinate 128,559 downwards.
GAGGATCACTCAATGCATGGAGGACAGACGTCAATCTGATATCGTTGATAGAAACTACATATGGTTTTCTCATAAATAGAGCATACCACATATAATCAAGCGACTCAAATTATTAACGTACCAAAAAACTAGAAATTTAATATAATGGTCGACTTGCCTTTCGGGCATATGCTATTATTCATTCATACTAAAAAACTAGAACATTGACCATATGGGAATAACCGAGGTCGTAAATTTGTATCGAAAAACACCCAATATAGTAGACCGCTCTTCAGAGAGGAAGAAAATATGCGGCCTCTATATAACGGGTGTTCCAAACGACAATCGCATTTACCACCAATCCTATGGATGAGATCATTCAAGAACTAGCTCAAATTTAAGGCTATACTAGAAACAACATCTACCAATCTATCCGAGTAACATTAAGGAACACCTCCAAATTGAAATGATTCAGGAGGTGTTCCTTAATGAACTTTATCAGGGGTTGGGCAAAAATAGCCAAATCGATATCGGTCTGTTTTCCATTTATTGGTCAAATTACGATTCGTCGTTCGGATGCTGGTTCTGGGCCTAAAAGCGACTTTTCAAGTCGCACTCTCGAATCGGTTCCATACCCCTGTTTCTTGATAATAAAGATGTCTAAATGAAACTCTTTTTTGGGATTACCCTCGGTGGACATTAAAAAGGCTTGAACACCATCAACAGAATAGAGATCACAACGCAGAAATTCGCTATTACCTCTAGTCGCAAGGAACGTCTGCGGCTTCGACGGTATACTTCCGGCAAGGTTTCGCCCTGAGTTTGCTCAAGCAATGCCAGTTGTTGCTTCATGCCGGATGGAAGTAATACGGCAAAGATGACTAAAATAACACAGAAGATGGCCACAGCAAGCAAATACCATAGCTCTCGGAACAGATATGTTTGTTGGTATCCGAACGATAGACCGGTAAGAAGCAGCAGAATGCCCCCGATTTTTGGCAAGATCGCCATCTTCTCTAACAGCCTTAATCCGAATTTGGCCTGCTCCACCGTCCGGACGCAGCTCATGATCACTGGATAGCCAATTACGGCGACGATCGCCGTAACAGCGGAGATAATATGGATGAACAACAAGTAATTATACATGGACAAGCCCTCCCGTCGGTTCTGGTGCAAAAAAGAAGCTACAAGGTATGAACCCTTTGAAGCTTCTTTTTTATTTGATCTAAACTGGTTTTAGATCTGGCGCATAGAAGCGTTTTTACTCAAGTAGAGTTATGAAATATTTGCTTTTTTCTCTTGTTGGTACAACATCCAACTCACGATCAACATGTATACTACTGTTACGATATGAATCCATGCTGGCGTTTTATCTACTGCATTTTGCAATACTATAATCGCATCGAATATAGGCGAACCTGTTGTAGCCAATAAAAATACCAAGGATGCTTTTCTCATCCGAAGAACCATCAAAGCTAGCATAAATACTCCGATGAATAAATCCCGATCTGCTTTAACCCAAACAATAGATTTGTCAGCAACATCTTTCAATGGTAGACCAAAACCTTGTATTGCGGCTTCTGGTTGAAGAAATCCCATTACTCCTATATACAACATCAATAGTGTAACAACACCTACCAGCCAAAACGTTACAGACTTTGGCCCCCAATAGGATGGACTCATTTTGTTGATCTCCTTTTTCTATTTTCTTTGATTGATTTCATAAAGTGTCGCCTATCCTGTTCATTTGCCAAATAATGCCCCCAACACAATGGAATCAAACGGGATTAACACTTAATAGAATTCTTCCGCGACTATGCCTGCTCTCGCTTCGTATGTGGGCCTCCTTTGCCTCGCTCAGCGGGTATATCCTGTCAATTTCCGCTTTGATGGTGCCATCTGCAAGCAGTTGCGCTACCGCCTTATTGTCATCGGGCGTAGGAAACTCGCTGCTAAGTTTAGCTGTAACTCCAAATTTGCTTGCTTTCTCTTCGGAGGGAGGTTGCACCAACGAGACGAGGCGTCCACCCGGTTTCAATACCGAATATGATCGATCTTGCGTACTTCCCCCAACCAAATCTACTACCAGATCAACATCCTTTACGACTTCTTCAAATGGAATCGTCGAATAATCAATCACTTGATCCGCTCCCAATGATTTTACATAATCGAGATTAGCGCTCGAAGCAGTGCCGATCACTTTGGCGCCCTTCCATTTAGCAAGTTGAACAGCGAATTGTCCTACCCCGCCAGCCGCGGCATGAATCAGAACGGTCTGACCGGATTCCAAGTTTCCTGCTGTAAACAAAACTTTCCAAGCTGATTCAGCTCCTGCTCCAATCGTCGCTGCATCTTCAAGCGTTAGATTTTCGGGCACATGGAACATCCCGTTTAAATATGGTTCTGAAACTGGAACGATCCCAAATTCGGAATAAGATCCTTCCATCTTACCGAAAACGAAGTCGCCTACTTTAAATTTCGTTACGTTGTCACCCACGGTTTCAATAATGCCGGAAAAAACTGCTCCCGGAGTATACGGCAGCGGCTGAGGAAATATACCCGCTCCACTGCGGATTTTCCAATCGAGTGGAATCACTGCCGCATATACAACACGGACAAGAACTTCACCAGATTGCGGCTTTGAACGTTCAACATCCTCCAATTTCAGCACACTTGGATTGCCGAATTCATGCACACGGATAGCTTTCATAGACGTTTTTGACAATTAAATCAGATCCTTTCTTTACTTAAAATTTTTAATAGTGTTTTTTCTTGCTCTATACGGGTAATCCATTCCGTTTTTATCCATTCGATTTTCAACGTGCTGGAAGCTTTCCAACTAAAGTCGGAGGTTTTAGTCTCTCAAGTAGAGTTATGAAATATTTGCTTTTTTCTCTTGTTGGTACAACATCCAACTCACGATCAACATGTATACTACTGTTACGATATGAATCCATGCTGGCGTTTTATCTACTGCATTTTGCAATACTATAATCGCATCGAATATAGGCGAACCTGTTGTAGCCAATAAAAATACCAAGGATGCTTTTCTCATCCGAAGCACCATTAAAGCTAGCATAAATACTCCGATGAATAAATCCCGATCTGCTTTAACCCAAACAATCGGTTTGTCAGCAACATCTTTCAATGGTAGACCAAAACCTTGTATTGCGGCTTCTGGATTCAGAAACCCGTTTACTCCTACATACAACATCAATATTGTAACAACACCTACCAGCCAAAACGTTACAGACTTTGGCCCCCAATAGGATGGACTCATTTTATTGATCTCCTTTTTCTATTTTCTTTGATTGACTTCATACTAAACCAATCATAGAATTCTGTTAAGAACGCACTTTTTAGTAATGCACTAACTTAAAAGTAAGGGGTTGATGAACCTAATGATTAATACTTCTGAATGTCCAATAGAAACAGTGATTCATGTGCTAGGTGGCAAATGGAAACCAAGGATCTGCCGGCACCTGATCGAATCAACCAAACGATTTAGTGATTTGGAAAAGCTCATTCCAGCTGTCTCCCAAAAAATGCTCACACAACACTTACGTGATTTGGAAAGAGAAGGTGTGATTGAACGAACCATACACCCTGTTGTTCCCCCGAAAGTGGAATACGCTCTTAGTGATTATGGAAAAACATTCATACCTGTCTTAGAAGTGATGTCTATTTGGGGACAAAATCATATTGAGCGAAAACCGGAAGAACCAGCCTCTTAAAACTAAATGGGTTCATACCCGTCTGAGTTGGATGATGTCGCCCAGACAGATACTCTTTTACTTTGCCTGATGAGGTTGCGAAAAGAAAACTACGCAGTCTGATACAGCACTAGAACAGTGATTTTACTATCAATGTTCCTTTTTTATTGCCAGTAACGCTTATTCCAGTTTCCTGTTCGACTGCTCCCTTGGTATCCCAAAACCTTCGATTGCAGCCTCTGGTTGAATAAAACTTCTTACCCCTATAAAAAGCATCATGAGTGTTATCAAACCTACCAATCAAAACGACAATGACTTCGGTCCCCAATACGTATTATTCATTTGTACATCTCCTTTTTCCCTTTTCTTTTTGATTGACTTTATTGTACATTGATAATAATATTCTGATAAGAACGCACTTTTAAGTAAGGTACGAACTTAAAAGTAAGGGATTGATATAGCAATGATTCATCAACGCCAATGCCCGATTGAAACCATTATTCATGTATTGGGTGGTAAATGGAAACCGCAAATTTTATGGCATCTCATCGATTCAACCAAACGCTTTAGTGACTTGGAGAAACTTATCCCCAATGCCTCTCAAAAAATGCTCACGCAACATCTACGAAACTTGGAACAAGAAGGGATCATCGAAAGAAAGATCTACCCAACTGTTCCACCAAAAGTAGAATATTCGTTAAGTGACTATGGAAAAACACTCTTGCCAGTAGCAGAAGTAATGTGTGCTTGGGGAGAAAATCACAACAAGCAAGAAATAAGAGAACCAGCCTCATAAGGTGGTTCTTTTTATTTTGCGGATCTATTGACCGCATGGTCAAATTCAGATAAAATAAACATATCCAATCATTGACCACTAAGTCAATCACACTCCGTTCCAACAAATCTCTTTGGTGGATTCAGAAAAGAGGAGTGATCGATATGAAAAAGGGAAAACCGAGTAAAACAGCTGAAGGAATAGCTTTAATAAGAGCCATTGAAGCAAGCAAACCTGAAGCACAACGCATTTCCTATGATCCTTTTGCGCGTTCTTTTGTTCATCCTCTTTCCTACTTTATAAGCAAATGGATTGTTTCTACTGGACTATATGAAAAAATAGGAAAAGGAGCTTTTGCTTTTATCACTGCTCGGGAAAGATATATCGATGATTATCTTATCCATTGTCTCAAAGAAGGATTGGAGCAAATCGTTATTTTAGGTGCTGGATACGATACTCGTGCTTATCGGATAAAAGGAATAGAAAAAACAAAAGTATTCGAAGTAGATCATCCAGCTACCCAAATGATGAAACGAAAAAAACTTAGGAAAGTCATTCATCCTCTACCAGATCATGTCACCTTTGTGCCTGTTGATTTTGATACCCAAATTCTGGCTGAACAATTATTTCGCAATGGCTATCAAAAAGAATCAAAGACTCTCTTTATATGGCAAGGAGTAACGGTTTATTTAAAACCTGAAGGTATCGAAAATACATTATCTTTCATGACCAAACATGCTCCACCAGGAAGTGCTGTTATTTTCGATTACTACTACAAAGAAACACTAGAAGATACAAATAGAACAGACGTTAGAAACATGCACCGAACGGCAAAAATTACAGGAGAAAATTATCTTTTTGGAGTGGAAGAAGGGAAGATCGAGTTATTTCTAAAAGATCGAGGATTTGAAAACATTCAAAATGCTTCTTCTTATGAACTAAAACAACGATACCTTACTGGTGCCAATTCGCATCGAACAATTGCTCAAGGTTTAGCGATCGTTTCGGCCAATACGATATCTAAATAAGGGGCCATCATTGCCCCCCTTTTATACATTTTAAGCAAGAAATCAATATCAACTTTTGCGTAATTTATCTGAATAGTGAATAATTTACAGGGAGTATTCTTTTATAGGTCGACACTTATTTCGGGTCAGTCGAATCAAATAGCCTGTGCTTCTTCATAACACTCTTTGTTTGGTAAATCTATCGCTTCGCTTCTTTCCACTTCCATTTACAATCATTCTCCCGCTCATCGTTTTTAAAAATGTTCCTAGTATTTATTTCCTTACCAAGTTCACTTTCCATCCCTCCATTTCACCATTATTTCCGGGATTCTTTTGGATTTTTTCTATACATAAAAACTATAAAATATAAATATATATGTATAATTTTATTATATTCATCGTCTTTTGTATCTCGTTTCACTTGACTGACATTCTCATAAAATGTATATTTTATGTATCCGATAAATAATATTATATTTTTTGTCGGTGTTTTTAAGCTGTTTTTGGAGGTGAAGGCAAAATCATACAATTCTCTGAAGTAAACAAATGGTATGGAGATTTCCAAGTATTAAAAGACATTAATCTGGAAATTAACACTGGCGAAGTAGTGGTCATTCTCGGGCCTAGTGGATCTGGTAAAAGTACTTTGCTCCGTTGTATTAATCATTTGGAAGCGATTTCAGATGGTGAATTATCTGTCAACGGATTCAAAGTGAACGATAAAAAAACCGACCTTAATAAACTACGACAAGAAATTGGGATGGTATTCCAACATTTCAATCTCTATCCTCACAAAACTGTGCTAGATAATATTACACTAGCTCCTACCCGTGTACGTCAAATAGGGAAAAAGGAAGCCGAAAAAACTGCGATGCAGTACTTAACCAAAGTAGGGATTCCCGAAAAGGCAACATCCTATCCTTCACAATTATCTGGCGGGCAACAACAACGTGTAGCTATTGCAAGAGGACTTGCGATGAAGCCCAAAATCATGTTGTTTGACGAACCAACATCAGCATTAGATCCAGAAATGATTGGTGAAGTACTTGATGTCATGCGTGATTTAGCCAAAGAGGGAATGACGATGGTTGTTGTGACGCATGAAATGGGCTTCGCACGAGAAGTAGCAGACCGAGTTATTTTCATGGACGAAGGCAAAATATTGGAAATGACAAAACCAAGTGACTTCTTTGAAAATCCAAAAAACGAACGTACCAAACAATTCTTAAGTCGTATCTTAAAGCACTAGTATCTATATTGTTCATCCATATAGTAAGCGCTTACTCTATTGCATTCATTCTGTTTTTCACATCTAAGGAGGATACACATGCGTTTTAATAAATGGGTTGTAAGTCTTCTCTTAATTATGATGGTGATGGTTATCACTGCTTGTACGTCCAATAGCGAAAATTCAACTGATGGTAGCTCCATCGAAAATATAAAAAAACGCGGCAAATTAGTTGCTGGTGTAAAATTCGATACTTATTTATTTGGATACAAAGACCCAGCAGATCAACAAATTAAAGGGTTCGAAGTAGATTTGATGAAAGCATTTGCCAAGAAACTACTTGGTGATGAAAATAAAGTGGAATTCAAGGAAGTAACTTCCAAAACAAGAATCAAACTTTTGGATGCTGGTGACATTGACTTAATCGCAGCTACTATGACCGTATCAGAAGAACGTAAAAAGCAAGTAGATTTCTCCAACATCTACTTCTTAGCTGGACAATCTCTGCTTGTAAAAAATGATAGCACAATCCAATCAATCAAAGATCTAAAAGGAAGAAAAGTATCTACTTCCAAAGGTTCTACCAGTGCGAAAAACATGAAAAAAATGGCTCCAGAAGCTATCTTGGAAGAATATGAAAACTATGCAGATTCCTTGACTGCCCTCAAATCTGGAAAAGTAGAAGCTGTTACCACAGATGATAGTATCTTGATGGGTATGCAACAACAAAATCCAGACTTAAAACTTGTTGGCGGACAATTCACGAAAGAACCATATGGTATCGCAGTGAAAAAAGGAAACTCCGAATTACAAAAAGAACTCAATGCATTCATTAAAGAAATTTGGGACAACGGACAATATGCAACCCTTTATAAAAAATGGTTTAAAAAAGAGCCAGCAAAAGAGTTACCTACTGATTCCGTCTTGCAAACCAACTAATCTGGATGTCGCATAAAGATGGGTGTTCGAAGCCCATCTTTTTTCATCGACATGAGATAAACGCTAAATCAGCGAATAACAAGCAATTTTCCTTTTACTTTTCGAAAAGAAAGGAGTGGTCTGATGGATTTTAGCTTCTTGGATGTATACAAAGATAGTTTCATTCATGGATTTGTGACCACGATTGAAGTTAGTGTCGTAGCCTTGATATTAAGCTTGATACTAGGCGTTATCATCGCTATTTTCCGTATCTCCAGAGTGAAACCATTGGAGTGGTTTGGGACTGCATATGTCGAATTTTTCCGTAATACTCCTTTAGTCATCCAAATCTTCTTCTTTTACTTTGGTTTACCTAGTTTGGGAATAGATTTATCCAAGTTTATGGTCGCTTCCTTGGGTCTAGCGATCTACACTAGCTCCTTTATAGCAGAAGCAGTACGTGCTGGAATTCAATCTGTTAACAAAGGTCAAATGGAGGCAGCTCGTTCATCTGGACTTAATTATATCCAGACCATGTGGCATGTTATTCTCCCTCAAGCGTTCAAAATCATTGTCCCGCCACTAGGAAATCAATTTATCAATCTAGTGAAGAACTCTTCGATTCTTGCACTGATTGCTGGTGGAGATATTATGTATGCAGCAGATGAAGCAGCAGTTGATTATGATGTTATCCCAATCTATATTTTCGTTGCTGGTCTTTATCTCTTGCTTACCATTCCGCTTAGCTTAGCAGTGAACTTTATAGAGAGACGCTGGGCCAAACAAGGTTCCCGATAGGAGGTGAGTAGTATGGATTTCCAAGCTGTCTTTACCAAACCACATTTACTCTTTTTATTGGATGGTTTGCTCGTTACATTAGAAGTTGCATTTCTTGCTATTGTTTTTAGTTTTGTATTTGGAACGATTCTTGGTATCTTGCGTTATACCAAAATACCTGTACTATCTCATCTCGCTATTCTTTATATCGAAACCATTCGTAATATCCCATTCTTACTTGTCATCTTCTTTGGGTATTTTGGATTAAAACAATTAGATATTGATCTACCCATCACCACATCAGTCATCGTCAGTATGACCATCTTTACTTCTTCCTTGATAGCAGAAATCGTGAGAAGTGGTCTAAACTCTGTTGATCGCGGTCAGACCGAAGCAGCACGTGCACAAGGACTCAGTTATATCCAAACGTTATGGCATGTCATCATGCCACAAGGATTTAAACGAACCATCCCACCGATGGTCAGCCAATTTGTATCGTTGATCAAAGATACTTCCCTTGCTGTGGCGATCAGTCTTCCTGAACTGACTCACAATGCACAGATCATCTACAACAAAAACTTCAATGCTACCATTCCTTTGCTTTTGACGATTGCTGTTATGTACTTCATTGTGAACTATTCTCTATCGATCGTAAGTAGAAAACTAGAGAAGAAACTCTCTTATTGATTCATATACAAAAAGCCTCCAAACATGGCGAGATGTTTGGAGGCTTTTTCTAGGTTCTCAAGGCATAAAAAAATCCCCATTAAGTCCTTTCGTATCATTTTCTATCCGAGTACTGTGACCAATAAATAAAAAATGGCCATAGATTCGCTATATGGCCATTTTTTATTGCTTTCCATATCTAGCAATCCATGATAAATTATAGGTAATGAGACACATACGTGTCTCTCCACACCGGACCTGAGGAGAAAGTCATGACCGTCGTCACCATCGAGGAAATCGAGAAGCTGAACTCGGCGATGCAGCGGGGCAACGACAATGACAACGTCGATGTCCGAGCGGCAGAACTGGTCGCACAACTCCTGGTCGAGCTGGCCCCGAAGGCTGGACTCTGGACCAACGACTTCCGTGTCCTGTACAGCAGCCTGCTGACGCGCTGCGAGCAGGTCGATCTCGGTGTCAGCGACGCCGCCTGCGTCACGGCCGGGGACATCGACTGGTTCTCCGGTCTCATGGACGACCTGATGTTCGTGGCCAACTACGACCACGGCGAGGCGTTCCTCACCCAGATGGCGTACGCCACCAAGGCGAACCATGGGGCCGTCAACGTCACGGTCTTCCGAGTCATCACCCGATCCCTGCCGGGCCTGTGGGTATGGATCGATCGTGACTGACGGCTGATGCCCTCAGGGCCGGATGTTGGGCGGTATGAATTATCGCCGCCCAACAACTGCAATTAAGGGAACATCATATAAACGACTATTTGTAGTGGCAAAGGGAACCCAGGTACACTTAACTAGGCAATAGTCAAAACTAAGGGCTGACTCGTAAGCCCTTTTTAGAATTTAAAACCATCACTTGAACACCACTTTGACTTGAAAAATAGGATAAAAACCAAGTTACCTTGGAGTCTTTTTGTTTAAACCTCATCTCTTTTACAGATATATTTCTGATTATTTCAACAATATTAGATCCACTCCGCAGAGTAGTCTGGAAAAAATCTTCGAGTATCTTTCCCCCATGACTTATTTCAAACCACAGTTTGTGATATGCTTCCCAACCATAGTCATCTTCTAAATAGTAATATTAATTAATCCTCATTTATTAAATTCTTGGTATGCTTTATTACCAATACAAAACATTGATTGCTTAACTGAACCTCTTCTTCTCCTAAAACTCCATTTGCAAACTTTCTGCCGATTTTTTTGTGTATTTGCATCTTGGACAAGGAAAGCGAAGTCTTAATCTCTTTTCTGTCGACTTAACGCCAATGTTTGGTTGAATGCAAAATGAATATAAGTGTTCCCTGCCTCATAAGCTAGCTACCTATCATTGATGTTCCGGTTTCTGTCTATTACACAACATTGTCCACAAATGGCGTAATTCCTATATTTCTTCAAGAATTGTCTTCTACTCAACCCATTTCAAGAAAAGAAATAAATTAGACTATTGACACTCCCATCTACTTAGTATTATTATGTAGGAGTACTAAGTCATACGGAGTAGAAAGGGTGCTAGTTTTGGAAAATTTGACTGAGATGCTAAAGGGGGTTCTGGAGGGTTGTGTCCTTGAATCATCAGCCGCAAAGAAACGTATGGCTATGAGATCGTTAGAAGACTCAATTCCCTTGGCTTTGAAGATGTTGTTGAAGGAACGGTATACACGATTTTACTAAGGCTAGAAAAGAAGAAATTAGTCGACATCCAGAAGAAGCCTTCGGAAATCGGACCGCCCAGAAAGTTCTACACACTAAACACTGACGGTCGAAATCAACTCCAAACCTTTTGGCGTAAATGGGATTTTATTGCATCAAAAATAAGTGAATTAAAGGAGAATTAGAATGGAATATAATATTTTTTCGATTTTAAAAAGATGGAAACAAGAAAAAGCGGAATATAAAGCGTACAAAAAACGGATTGATGCTCTACCAAAGGATTATCAGATCGTAATGAATGAGATTGAGAATTTCTTATGGAATTCCGCATCCAACCATGACTCTGCCATGATCATGTTTAAAATGCTGCAAGATGTGCTGGAATTTTTTGAATCCAACGCACAAGAGGGAATGGATGTGCTGGATGTAGTGGGTCAGGATGTCGGTGGTTTTTGCGATGACCTATTACATGAGCTTCAAGGGCAAACCTGGATCGGAAAAAGAAAAGAACAATTGAGCGAAAACATTCGTAAAAAGCTCGGTAAAGGAAAATAACAATGGCACACCAAAGCATACACAGCCCTTCGAGAAAAAATAAATCAGACTATTGACACTACTCAACTACCTAGTATTACTAAATAGATGTACTGAGGATGTGGGATGAAATAAGAAGCAAAATCTTAACAAAACATAGACTTCTGATAATGGATAGCGTTCAAAGGAAATTAATAAAAAGCATCACTAATATGTATAAAAATATTATTTATATAAATAAAATTATATCTATCTATTGAAATATTCATCCTTTATACTAAATAAGGATGAATATATGTCCATTGCGTGACGATCATCCACACTTCATTAGGACTGCTAAAGAGAGGGGAACCAAATGAAAAAGATTACAACAGAATATTATAGTTTGTCAGAAAATAGGAAAGAAAGGAGAGATTCATAATGGGACAAAACAACAACGGCTTCTCCGAAACAGGGCTGCGCAAAATGCGCAATGTGCTGGCACGGCATGTCGATTCCGGGAAGATTCCTGGGTTTGTCGCCCTAGTCAGCCGGAACGGTGAGACGCACGTCGAAGCGATCGGTACGATGCGCCATAATGGCGGCTCTCTGATGCGTCGGGACACGATCTTCCGAATGGCGTCCACTTCCAAGCCGGTCGCGATCGCGCCGGTGATGATCCTGCTCGACGAGTGCAGGCTGCGGCTGGACGACTTGGTAGAGACGTGGCTGCCTGAACTCGCCAACCGGCAGGTGCTGAAACGGATCGATGGTCCGCTGGACGACACCGTGCCAGCGCGGCGGCCGATCACCGTACGGGACCTGTTGACCTCCACGTTCGGACTCGGCATCGATCAGACGGCGCTGGGATCTCCGATCCAAAACGCGATCTTCGAGCAGGGGATCTTCCCAGGCCTGGTGGAGGTGCCTGGAACAGACGAGTGGATGCGCCGCCTGGGCCAACTCCCGCTGATGTACCAGCCCGGAGAGCGGTGGCAGTACCACATCAGCCATGACTTGCTCACTGTGCTAGTTGCCAGGGTCACGGGTCAGCCGTTCGAGACGTTCCTGCGCGAACGCATCCTCGATCCGCTGGGAATGAAGGATACCGGCCTTCACGTACCCGCCGACAAAATCGACCGGCTGCCGCCCAGCTACGCTCCTGATCCGCAGACTGGAGAGTTCATCGTGTGGGACAAGGCCGCAGGCGGACAGTACAGCCAACCTGTGGCGTTCCGGGGAGCCGATCTGGTCTCAACCGTCGACGACTATCACGTGTACTTCCGAATGCTGCTGAACCAAGGGATGCACGGGACCAAAAGGATCCTTTCCCGGTCTGCCGTCCAGCTGATGACCACCAACTGCCTCACGCTCGAACAAACAGCCGCTCGAGTCGCACTGGCCAAAAACAACGTCCATATATCGCACGGTCAAGGACAGCACGGCGGCTGGGGTTTCGGGATGGCGGTGCGCACCTACCTCGGTGACTACGCGTCCATCGGCCAGTTCGGCTGGGACGGTGGAACTGGCACATCGGCGTACGCGGACCCGGACAAACAGCTCACCGGAGTCCTACTCACTCAGGTCGGGATGTCCACCCCGGATTCAGCGCGGCTTATCCACGACTTCTGGACCACTGTCTACCAGGCAATCGAAGACTAGTACCGGGCCTGTGCCTAGTACGCCCACACAACCGGTTAGCTAGTTGTGCGGGCACCCCGCTGTCCTTTAATCTCCTGCCTAATTCTTTACATGTAATATTTTCTCTAGCAAATTCTCCAAATGAATTATTCATTGACTGTCAATAAACATAAGGAAAAACAAAAACTCCCACTAGTTTTAGCTAGTGGGAGTTTTATTGGAGAATGGCAAAGACGCCACACATTATCTATATTACTTATTATCCGAAACGGATCTGTTTTATACCGCTAATTCACCTTTACGTTTTTTTACATTCCCCACCACAATCCCAGCTAATATGATGACAACTCCTAACCATTGTGTAAAACTTACCAATTCAGACAAGATAAGAGAAGACATGATTACTGCTACGGGAAGTTCAGATGCAGTTAAAATGGTACCTAATCCTGGGCCAACTTTGGGCATGCCAATGGAAAATAAAAGCGGTGGCAAAGCAACACCAAACAATCCTAGAAATAATCCATAAGGAGCCACACCTAGTAAAACAGGTAAATCAAATAGAAATGTTGGCGGAAAAAATGAAAGTACCGTAATTAAGCCACCTGTAGATAACAAAGCACTTTTCAAAGCAGGTGGGGTATCTTTTCCTACGGACCCGCTTAGAAAGATAAAAGTAGTAAAGGTTAAAGCAGAAAGCAATCCCCATACTGTCCCTTCAAAGGATACGGCAACTTCACTTTTTGCAACTAGTCCCGCACCTAGAACCGAACCTAAAATAAGCATTCCAATGGAAATAACTTTCCCTTTCGTTGGCTTTTTCTTAAAAATGATCCAATCCAACAAGGTGCCAATCCAAACAAACTGAAAAAGAAAAATGATTGCTAGGGAAGCATCAAGCGTTTGAAGTGCTTGATAATAAAATACACCTGTTAAACCAAATGGAATTCCCGATAATAACAGTTTAGCCGCTTGTTTTAACCTTAATTTCTGCTTTTTGGTAAACAGATACAGTATCCAAGTAAGGATTGCCCCAAATAAATATTGGCCTCCTGTTACTTCTGTCACCGAAAAACCTGCTGAATAAGCCAGTTTGACAAAAGTAGATAATACCCCATAACTACATCCACCTAAAAAAACAATCAATCCATATTGCCATGTCTTCATTTCTTTTCCTCCTCTGCTTAACATAAAAAGCCACACAATTGCATCAGCAATTGTGTGGCGAAAATAGAGTTACCTCTAGAAAAGTCCACAACCCAAAAGGTTTTATTACAAAGAAGTATAAGATCAACAAATCAAATTGTCAATGATTCCTCTTTTATGTATTGTCTGTAAAGGATACTACTCCTAGTTCGTATTCTGCCAGATATTCATTTTGGATGACAATGAAAAAACCTCATAAAAATTCATGCTGATAGAAAGGGCTACTGAGTTCTCTCATGAAACGAAGCTTCCCTCTATTTGTTGCTTCTCACTTGGTAACGGATCATAAAAAGTATGCCATTCTTGGTTCATTTCTTCCTCGGTTAACACCAATTGGTCTAACTCTTTTTTTAATTGCTCTTGATCCATATCTAAGCCGATTAATACCAGTTCATTTTTTCGATCTCCATATGGTTCTTGCCATGCCTCTGAAAGCTCAGGATCTTCTTTTTTGTACCATTCTTGCTCCTCTAATGGTAGAGAAGCCACCCAATTGGATAACGGGCCAAGTTGGATAGATGGACCAGCTTGGCTGAGAAGAAAAGCAAAATCATTCCGTGTCGCGATCCAAACAATCCCTTTGGCACGCACGATGGTTTCGGGCCATTCGTTGAACCAATCCATCATCCTTGCAGGGTGAAAAGGTCGTCTATTTCGATAAACCATCGATGAAATACCGTACTCGTCCGTTTCAGGAGTATGTTCAGGTTGGTTTAGTTCTTGAATCCATCCAGCAGAAAGGCTGGCTTCTTCAAAATGAAAACGTTTTGTATCAAGAATGTGTTCCGAATCCACTCTTCCATACGAACTACGAATGATTTGTGCTTTTGGTTGAATTTTCTTCAACACCGATTCTAACTTTGCCAACTCAACTTCACTAACTAAATCGCATTTGTTGAGGATCAAGACATCACAAAATTCTATCTGATCGATGAGCAAATCAACCACATCACGGTGATCCTCTGCATCCAGTCCCTCTTGTCGGTCTACTAATGTTTCCCCAGAGGAAAAATCGTGCCAAAAACGATAAGCGTCCACAACCGTTACCATCGTATCCAAACGACAAAATTGACTGAGATCAATTCCAAGCTCCTCGTCGATATAAGTGAAAGTTTGTGCGACAGGGATAGGTTCACTAATACCAGTAGACTCAATTAAAATATAATCAAAACTTCCATCCTTTGCTAAACGCTCTACTTCCAAAAGTAGATCCTCGCGTAAAGTACAACAAATACACCCATTGGACATTTCAACAAGCTTCTCTTCTGTTCGTGATAGATTTCCTTCTTGATTCACTAGTTTTCCATCGATATTTATCTCACTCATATCATTTACAATGACCGCTACCTTTTTGCCTTCTCGGTTGTTTAAGACATGATTTAAAATGGTAGTCTTTCCAGAACCTAAATACCCACTTAACACGGTTACTGGTATTTTCTTTTCTAGCATTTTATCTCCTCCTCCAATGTACACCCTCACTTATATCGTAATCATTCTTATTTGTAAACAAGAATATTAAATCGACATTGTGAACAAAACAGAGGGGGTGATTCCAAACAACAAACATAAATAGGTGTATAATCGTATTATACACTCTCGTTTTTAATAATTATCACAGACTAAAAGTAGCATTAGCACTTATTACCCCATATATAAAATAGTAACAATTCCTATTTAACTAATCCCACTGTTGTTTTTGCCTAACTGATAAGTTTCATAACAACAGCACGTGATTGACATTTACGTAACGTAATAGTTTAAGATTTGTATAGTTTTCATTATGATATGGAAAAGATAAGTAAATTAGTTGATAATGAATACAAAAATGAAAATTGATTCCTCCAAAAACAAAAATACCCAAGATTCTACCTTGAGCGAATTGCTTTGCTTTGTAGTTGACATGTTCATATAAATAGATGAAAAGAACAAATAAGAGTTGAGTTGAAGTAATTTGATAGATTATCTTATTTTTTGTTCCATTTTGGCTTTTCTAAATTAAGAATTCCGTTCTCTTTACAAAGAAGCATAAAGCCACAACAAAAAAGGGCTTCCAAGGATCATAAAATCTTCGGAAGACCTCTTTTTCTACTATCTCGAACCCATATGAATAAAAAAAACGAGCAGACCTATTAGTGCACCACCTGCTATCGCCAAATTTGTACTTAAAAACAATGCTAAAATAGCAAAACCGATGAGGCCCCAGATGATACTTAAAAATAAAAAGATGACTGCTCTTAAAAATGGAATAACAAATAAAATTGCTAAAATGATAACAGAACCAATGAGGGCTATCCAAGAACCCAAATAATATCCTATGGCCACAGAGAGAAGGAGAATCTCCACCATAACGAATTTTCGATTGTTACGAACATTTTCCATCTGATCCATGATATCTACAAAATCTTTTGCCATTCTTCTTTTATCCATCATCACCCTCCTCCAATTGCAACAATCCCTTGAATATTATATCATCTTGGAAATTCATTTGAATATCTGTTTTTTTCTAATAAATCCAAATAATACAGTCAGCTAAAGGATCAAAATCAACCCTGAAGCCTTTTCCTAGTTTTTTGACTAATAAAAAGAAAAAGCGAACAGAGAGTACGCTTTTAATGGATATAGATCATACTAAATTAAACAATATGTTGTAGAAAATGAGCTAAAAACCGCTCGGAATCTACTGCTACACACACATTCACATTTGGTTTATCTGTACACCGCTCACGAAGATCGGCAACTGTTCTCCCATAGGAGTAAAGTCCTTCTAAATCAATGGATACAACCATCGGTTCAATGGTGACAAGACTAGGATCAATCGCTACTGCTACAGCTAATGGATCATGAAGGGCACAATAGTCTCGATCACCATAGTAATTTCTATATCTATCAATATAATAGTCGGTTATTTCATATAAAAAATTACTTACTTTTGTATTATGATTTTTCCATTTTTGTATTTCTTTCTTAGACAAAGCTGTTTTCATCGTCACATCTAATCCAACTAACGTAATGGGAATGCCAGATCGAAACACGATATCTGCTGCTTCCGGGTCGGCATAAATATTTGCTTCTGCATGCATTTGATTATTCCCTGGTACTCTTACTGCGCCACCCATTACCACTACATTCTTAACAAGGGAGATAATCTCTGGCTCCTGCATAATCGTTAATGCTAGATTCGTAAGAGATCCCACACAAATGATGGTGATTTCATGGGGATATTTTTTGACTTGCTCGATTATAAATTGCGACGCATGTTTAGGCAAATGCTTGTCCGAACGTGAGACACTTTGATTCGCTAATCCATTTTCTCCATGAAAGTGAGTGGAATAGGATTTATGCATCGGATGAAATAATGGTTTCCCTTCTCCTTTGGCGATTGGGATGTCTACTTCAAGTTGTTCTAATACATGTAATGTATTATCAGTAGCTTGGTCAACGGAAACATTCCCAAAACAGGTCGTAATCCCTATCACATCTAATTCCGTAGAGCGAACAGCATAGGAAATGGCTAATGTATCATCGATTCCTGTATCTACATCCAAGAGTACACGCTGCAACTGATTCCCTCCCTGTCTTTCCCTTAAGATACGATTGTGTTGATATAGTGTTGTAAAAATAACTCATCTTTCACACTTAAACAAACAGAGGCATTTATTTGTGTTTGGGGATGTCGCAAATCTGTCAAGGTAGCTCCAGATGATAAAGCGCCTTTCGTTTCAATTTGAATGTAATAATCTTCGCATGTTACCAAAGTATGATCTTCTGCAACCCCGACTGCTAATGGATCGTGCATAAGACGATATTTTCCCTCATTTAAACTATCACTTGCCTCAAAACTAAACGTAAATATGTGATTTAAAAATGCCTTTAGTTCGTTTTGTTCTGAAGTCAAAGCGTTCATTAATTGCTCAAAATGCTTCTCCCCGAACTTGGTTTTTCCTGTGACATCCAATCCAACCATCGTAATCGGAATTCCTGAATGAAAAACTCGATAGGCAGCTTCTGGATCACCATGAATGTTCGCTTCCGAAACAGGTGTAATATTCCCTGGTACATGCAGTGCCCCACCCATTAATATCAGCCTTTCGACTTTACTCGGCAAAGTGGGGTCTTTTGCTAAAGCGATTGCTAAATTCGTCAATCGGCCTGTGAAAACCAAAGTAATTTGATCAGGATTTTTATTTATGCGATCAACGATAAAATCTGCCGCTTTCTCTTCCAATGCTGTTCGATTTGTTCCTGACAACTCATACCCACCTAGGCCATTATGACCATGGATTACAGCTGAGAACTCTCTTCGTTTTCGAAATAAAGGATTATCTGATCCCATCACAACGGGTATATCATAACGTGGTTGTGCTAGTTCGAGTACTCGTAATGTATTTTCCGTAACTTGATGCACATCACAATTTCCATATCCTGTTGTGATACCTTCCACTTTTAATTTACGAGATTTTACTGCGAATAAGATGGCGAGTGCATCATCGATACCCGTATCCACATCAAGGATAATACGTTTTTCCGCATTCATCGGCTTACCCCTCTCTTAAGATTGAGCACTTTCCTAGTCTGAAAGTATAATCTTATCGACTTCTTCCTTTGTAGGTAAGGACTGTTGTGCTCCTTCGCGTGTAACTACGATTGCTGACACTTTGCTCGCAAATTTTGCTGCTTCTTGATCAGACATTCCAGATGTAATTCCTATAGCAAAAGCCCCCACATACGCATCTCCCGCAGCAGTTGTATCCACTGCATCTACTCGATAAGCAGGAAGGAGCACTTGTTCCTGATCGTTTATTAACAGCGACCCTTTTGACCCCAAAGTAACTACGATTCTCTTAACACCCCATGATCGCACCATCTGTGCCGCTTCGATCAACTCTTTCTCCGTAGAAACGGGGCGACCAGTTAGTATTTCCAATTCTGTTTCATTGGGGATTAAAGTATGCACCATTCGTAACATATCCGTAGATAGTTTTTGAGCTGGTGCAGGGTTTAATATCACTTCTTTTTGTATATTTTTAGCCAATCGCAAAGTATATTCAACAACAGGAAGTGGAATCTCCAATTGCAAAATGATGAGATCGCATGCTGCTATTTCATCTTTCATTTGATCAATATCCGCATTTGTGATTTTTGAATTTGCTCCAGGGACTAACACAATGTTGTTTTCGCCCTCATCACTCACATTTATGAAGGCCATCCCTGTAACATCCTCACGTTTTACTCCATCTATTTGGACGTTAGCAGATCGTAGATTGTCTAAAAGATCTGTTCCATAGTCGTCCCATCCTACTTTCCCAATCATTTGTACATTTGCCCCTAGTTTTGCAGCCGCAATCGCCTGATTTGCTCCTTTTCCACCAGGATTCTTATAAAATTTAGAACTCGAGATAGTCTCTCCTGGTTTTGGAAGATGAGAAACATGGGTAACCAAATCCATGTTTAAGCTTCCAATCACAAGAATCCTTTTCAAAATCAAATCACTCCGCATCTTATACCTTTGCTGTTTTTCGTTTTAATCGCTCTGTCAACTCTGTTATTTCTAGTATGTCACCATCTATCTTTAAGGAATTGCTAAGACGACTGATATGGGGTTGTTTTAACATTGCTTTTTCTAAAATGTCGAAATCCCAAAAGATCTCTCGTTTATTTGCATCTGCTATCACTTGTTGATTCGCCATGACGATCACTCGTTCAAAGTGATGAACCACAAATTCAATATCATGCGTGATGGTAATAACGGTTTTCCCTTCATCATTTAAAGTCTTGATCAAATTAGAAAGCCGCTCCAATGCTTTTAAATCTTGCCCCGCAGTAGGCTCATCCAAAATAATCACACTTGAATTCATCGCAATCACAGAAGCAATCGTAACAAACTTCCTCATCGAATATGGCAAGTTGTATGGATTTTCTTTCAAAAAAGGTACTACACCAGCCAATTCAGCAGACTTCATGACATTCTCCTCCACTTGTTCTGGAGAAAGGCCGAGATTTTTAGGGCCAAATTCTATCTCACTGTATACGTCATTATGGAAAATCTGATCATCGGGATTTTGAAATACATAGCCGACTTTCCTCGAAATTTGCGCAGTTGTATAGTCTTTTGTATTCCAACCATCAACCAAAACGTCCCCTTCGGTTGGTTTCTGTAAACCATTCATCATTTTGACGGTAGTGGTTTTACCAGCTCCATTTTGCCCAATAATCGCAACTGCCTCGCCTCGTTCAAAGGACATATTTACTTGATTCACCGCCTTGAAACCATTGGGATATTGAAAGGAGACATCTTTTAAAGTTAAAAAACTCATGCAAGCCCCTCCTTTTTCATCCATTGTTGGACTACGGATATGGATTGCTTTTCTGTCAATGGGATAGAACCTAAATCCATATTTTGATTTCTCATTTCGATACCAAACAGAGCATATTGTGGCAGGGCTGATCCATATTGCAAGGTATCTTCATCTGATAATATGTCTTTCGTTAACCCTTGTTTGACCACTTTTCCATCCTGCATCAAAATAATGCGATCCGCGTACTCTGCGATCAATTCCATTTTGTGCTCTACCAAAATAATCGTTTTTCCTTTATTCTTCATTAATTCGATGATTTTGAAGACCTCTTCTGTCCCTTGTGGATCAAGCTGAGAGGTTGGTTCATCAATAACCAATATATCTGGTTCCATCACGATGATAGACGCCAAGGCAACCCTTTGCTTTTGTCCGCCGGACAACTCAAATGGATTTTTCTCCTGTAAATATTCGATCTCTAGCATTTTCAATACATTTTCTACTTTTTCCTTGATGATCTCTACTTCTAATCCTAAATTTTCAAGACCAAAAGCGATCTCTTCAAAAACAGTCTCTTTGACACCACTAATTTGTGTAAATGGATTTTGAAATACATACCCGATTTTTTGAGAAAGGTCTCCTAACTCCCAATCCCGAATATCTTTTCCTTCAATCAAGATCTCTCCCCGTAGATCACCTTTATAAAAATGGGGAATAAAACCACGTATGACATTGCAAAAGGTCGTTTTCCCAGCACCGTTTGACCCAATAACGGCGTAAAATTCTCCTTTTTCTATGCTTATATTGATATCATGCAAGACATCTGTTTCCACGATTGGATACTGGTAAGATAGATTTTTTATCGTAATCATACTCATAGCATAACTCTCCATATAATTAATGTGATGAGTAAAATAAGGAGTATAATCCGTACGATGGGATCATATTTTGTCTTCTCCACTGTATATAGGCTCGTCTTTTTGACCTTCGCCGAAAAAGCTCTTGATTCTAATGTCAATACTCGCTCTTCGGTCCCGGCGATTGAACCTAGAATAAGCGGGCTGAGCGTTGGCAAAAACGCTTTTATACGAGTGAATAACTTCCCTTCTGTCTCTACTCCCCTCGTTTTTTGCGCATCCATAATTACGATTGTTAATTTTTTCATTTCTGGGATAATTTGCAGTGTCGATAAAAAAATATAGGTTACTTTTGGCGGTAGGCCTAATGCCTCTAGTGAACTAATCAAATCTTTCACTTTGGTAATGCGAAAAAAGAGAATAAACGAAGAGCCAATGGCTACGATTTTTGATGTTAAGTTTAAAGCAAAATCAATACCTTCTTGCTTAATAGAAAAAATGCTCCAACTCCAAATCACGTGCGTGCCTGGATAAAAAAAACTTTGGAGTATAAAAATAAACACCACAATCAGCAGTAAGGCTTTTATCGCCAAATCGGAAAACTCTTTGAATGAACCCGCTAAGTAAGAGAAGAACATACAAATAAACAAAACAGAGTAGGCATATAAATATCCTGGCACAATAAATACAGAAATACACAGAAACAAGGTAACTAAAAACTTCGTAGTCGGATAAAGATGGAGTATTGATTTTTTTATTTGATCCATAGAATTCCCTCCTAACCTCCAACTTTTGTTCATTTCCTAAAAATCTTAATAGGTAGGAACACCCCTGAAGAATTGTTCCTTTGGGGTGTTGGCCACAAAAGATCGACACAAATTACTGTTTTTTCGATTTGATGAATATGGAACCATAGTTGAGTTTGGATAAATATCTCGGAGACATCTTTTTGACAATAAAGAAAGCGATAAGTAAACAGAAAACTTTATCAATACATTCATTAATGATTTTGGTAGAGAATACAGCTGTCCAAATTTGTTGCCCTGATGCAAGGAATGTTGCAACTAAAGCATCAGATGAATTACCTGTCGCGCCACCAAACATTAAGACTTGAATAGGAGAAGCGATGATAGTAGAAGTAAGCGAAACCAAAACCGCTGCAATGATTACTTTCCATGCTTTTGTAAACATACCTGACATCGCTAATAACCCAACTACTAACCCTACACCCATCTGTACGGGGATGAATGCAAAACTGACAGGATTCAAAATCCCTTTCACAAGGTTTGTACAAAGACCTGTCACCATACCAATCCATGGTCCACCAATCATAGCTGTTAATGCGGTACCTATGGTATCAAGGTAAACAGGAAGCTTAAGAAGCAAAACAATTTGAGCACCAACGAAATTGATGGCTACACCGATTGGAATTAATAAGATAGCAATTAACGAAAAATCATATTTTAATCCACGCTTAGTTGTCATGTAAAAATGTCCCCCCATTCGATTTATTGAAGCGCTTACATTTATCCGTTATTTTTTATCGCTTTTTTGTACTCTCTCTAACAATGAGCTTCGTATCGAGAAAAACAGATTTTATTTGGTCGCTTTTCCCCTCTTCGATTTGCTCCAGTAATAGCTTGGTTGCCACTTCACCAATTTCATAGATTGGTTGCTCCATGGTAGTTAACTTTGGATGTAAAAGAAGATTATATTTCAAATTATCAAAGCCAACGACCGAAATATCATCTGGAATTTTTAATCCTAATTCCTCAGCAGCTTGATAGACTCCAAAAGCCATTAGATCATTAAAAGCAAATAGTGCAGTCACATCTGTTTGTTCCAATAACTCTTTCGCGGCTTGGTAGCCACCTTCCATGACATACTCTCCTACTCTAATCAAACTTTTATCAGTCGGAACCCCAAATTCTTGGTGGGCTTTAAAATATCCCTCTAGACGTTCATTTGAGTTTTTAATAAAACTTGGACCTGAAATACATCCAATTCGAGTATGAGAGAGCTCAAGCAGATGTTTTGTTGCCATATAAGCAGCTTTTTCATTATCAATAAATACACCACTATACATTTGATCTTCCAAGCCACGGTCGACAATAACAACTGGTATATTGTTTTGCTTTACGAACGTATGGACTTCTCGATTCAATGTTGGGTCCGAACAGGCAAAAATCATGCCATCTACATTTTTTTCTTTTAATAGCCAAAGATAGTCTATGATTTTCCCTAATGTACTATCTGTATTACATAACAGAATGGAATATTTGGATTCACTTGCGACATCTTCAATCCCTCTGGCTAAGTCTGAGAAGAATGGGTTTCGAATATCCGGAATAATCAATCCGATCGTCTTTGTATTTTTTGTAATCATGCTCCGGGCGATCGCATTTGGTCGATAATTATGCTGTTCGATTATCTTTAAAACTCTTTGGCGAGTGCTCTCGCTGATGCCTTCTGTCTTGTTATTTAACACTCGAGAAACAGAAGTAATAGACACACCAGCCATTTTGGCAATATCTTTAATCGTTAAACTCATAATCACCCCTCTATTCTGTCTACTGAGAAAACGTTTTCTTAATTCGATACTAGCATACTTCTATATAGATATTCAAGAAAACGTTTTCTTTTTTTGAAAGCAAAAGAATTTTTATTGGTTTCTATTTATTCAAGAAAACAGCCAATTCCCATGGGAATGGCTGTTTTCTACCTAAAGAGTTGTTTGTGAAAAAGGTCGATCAATGATGTAGCGCCAACTACCATCCGCTTGTCTTCGGAGCACCTCACTGGTCACACCTTCGGCTAAAACCTCTTTTTCTCCCGCATCTTTCAATACGAATTTCGCTTGTAATAACGCAATATCATCATGGATAACGGTGGAAAGATTAACAGAAGTCATCTTTCCATTTAATCCAATAAGCTGTTCCAAATCTTTTTTTATATTCTCTATTCCTGTTGTATTTACACTATCCCTCGTTACATGAATAGCCTTTGACTCATATAAAGCTAGTAATTTAATTATGTCTTTCTCATTATAAGCATTAGCAAAAGCTTCATTTATGTGAGCAGGGTTTAAAATTTTGTTTTCCATTCCGCATCTATCTCCTTTCGCTTATAATCAGTTTACTAGTGCATAAAAGCATCGACAATACGCATAAAAAACTGACTAAGTGATGTAAGGAGTGGAAAGATGCCTTATTTTGACGAGATAGATGGGTGTACAGTAGAAAATATTTTAAAAATGATCTCAGGAAAATGGAAACCATCCATTTTATATGAACTCTTTCAAAGAACGATGCGATTTGGTCAACTTCAAAAAGCACTTCCTACAGTCTCACGACAAGTACTAACTACTCAATTGAGAGAATTAGAAAGAGATGGATTGATTAATCGAAAGGTATACACAGTCATGCCACCCAAAGTCGAATACACTATTTCCAAATTGGGGAAAGAGATTGAACCAATCCTAACAAAAGTAGCTAGACTCCATGATGAAATGAAGTGGAATGAAAAAAAATAAAATCCCTAGATTCTTAACTATCTCTTTGTATTTACCAATAGATATTATCGTCAAAAAGAAAAAGGTGAACATATGAATGAACAACAAATGAGAGAAAAATATAAGGGGATCATGCAATTTCAGATGGTATTGGATCACAAAGAACTAAATACGGTGATTTTTGATTTGATTTCTTTGCTTCAACTCGAATTCAAAGAAAAGGATTACCAACAGACTGCTGAAGAAAAATGGAATCAATTAATCGAACAATACAGTAACAATGATGATGAGAGTTGGTTTATCAGAACAGAAGAATAACAACGCAATAAAACATGTTATTATTGTGGTATAATACAAAATAATTTACAATTCCAAAAAACTGCGAGAGATGAGGTGTTCCTATGAACCAGAATCACTTTCGTAATTCCATCACCATAAAAGCTCCTTTGTCCGATGTCTATGCATATCTTACTGAATTTCAAAATATGATCCATTTGCATCCACTTATTGTGGAAATAAGAGAGTTACCTTCTACAGATTCACGCAAACATATATTGGAGATCAAAGATAAGATACCTCTTTTTGGACGATTTTCGATTTATAAGACATATCAAGCAAGTGTAGAGACTCTACCCGTACAGTCCACTATAATAATGGAGACTTTCACCTTCCCGAATATACATATTAAAAATATACTGCACCTCAAACAAGATGAAAATCATACGATAGTAAATGAGGATTCCTTAGTAGAGGCACCACGTTATTTAACGAGTTTCGTTATGAAGCAGGTAACGGAATCTCACTCACACATGCTAACGGAACTGAAAAGAATACTAGAAACGCCTCAAGTATCGAATAAGTAATTTTGTTTGTCCCACGGCTACTATACCGTGGGTTTTCTTGTTTGTATAATGGCATATGACACAATTCTTTCAAAAGAAGATACTCTTCTTTCGAAAGATGTTTGAGTTGTTGTTTTACGGTGAGATACATGGGCTTTTCACCTCTTTTCTATAGAAAGTTGAAGCCCGCTATACAAAATATTCATTTATTTTCCAAAAAAAGAAAAAAACCGTGGCCATTCATCCCACCAATGAATTCACAAGTATTCTCTCTACAAATATAAAAACGCCAAAGTTATCATTAGGCGTTTTTTGTTATGATCCTATCTAATATGAAGTAATTTATTAGGATTTGCTACCACATAGATAAATTGAATTTGATCCCCTTTAAAAGAAAAGGAGTAAACGTATTTTGTACCACTATTCATCACGATAACCATACCAGGTAGACCGTTCACTTCTGCAAACTGCACCTTATACTCACTATTATACATTTTTATAAGGTTTATATGCATATGAATAACTTTGGACGATCCCACTACAGGAATTTGAGCTGCTCGCACTTTCCCACCACCATCGTTATAACAAACCACATCTTCGCGGATCAACTCGAGCAAATGAGTGGTATTCCCTTGAATAATGGATTGAACAAAATCTTTGACTTGGGTCTGTGCTTCTGTAACAGATGGGATGGTCTCTGGATCAAAATGAATACTTCTCTTTGCTCGTTGATAAATTTGGCGGCAATTGGCAACCGACTTACCTACCATGTCAGCTATTTCTTCATAAGTGTATGGAAAAATTTCCCGAAGCAAAAAAACAGCTCTTTCCATCGCGTTTAATTGTTGTAGAAGTAGTAAATACGCAGTAGTTAAGGATTCTTTTTGTAAATAGGATATAGCTGGGTCGTTTTCCAATATCTCTTGATTCAATAGAGGCTCCGGAAGCCATGGTCCAACATACAATTCTCTCTTTTTCGCTGATGATCGCAGTAAATCGAGACAACGATTGGTCACGATTTTACACAGGTATGCCTTATCATTTGTAATATATTCGCGATTTGGTAACTGATCAAAAGTGACAAACGTCTCTTGTACAATATCCTCTGCATCCATGACACTCCCTAGCATTCGATATGCTAGGGAGAAGAGGAGAGACTTATTTTCTTTATATAATATCGCGATATCCATTATTTAAGTTCCTCTCTTGATGAGAATGAGTAAGAATGTGTTCGATTGCTCGTTTTCCACTAGCTATGGCTGCATCAGCTAATAATTCTCCATGAGTAGTCCAGTCACCAGCTACATATAATCCTCTAATTTCAGGAACTTCTGGACCCGGATTTACTCTACCATTCAAATGCATAAAATCATGAGTAACGACGATTTTTGGTAAGTATTGTTTGGATACCAATTCCTCTCTCCAACCAGGTTGAGCCAAGTCTAACACTTGCTCAAGATCTTCTCTATCTTTCTGAGCATCCGTTTGTGAACCTTGATATTTAATCAACTGAATAACTTGATCTCCTTGATCACTCAGATTTGCTGCTCGTGACTGATTGGAGAGAAATACAGGTTGATCAATCCCATAAATGAACTGAAACTTTGGATTTGGCAAACGTCTTAATACAACAGTCAAACAAGCGGACGTAATCGAAATCGCTTGATCTTTCCATACTTGAAGTGATGTGCGATTTGCCTTTGGTACCATTTTATAACTTACTTCTGGTGATGTGGTGAGAATAATGTTTTCTGCTGCTATTCTGGTACCATCCGAACAAACAATAGCTTTGGCTTTCCCATTTTCGTGCTCTACTTCTGTCACTTTGATACCAGCATGACACGTTGCGCCTTTTTCTACTGCCTTCTTTCTCATTTCCTCTACTAAAGAACCCCAGCCTTTATCCAGATAATAAACACCATTCAGGGCATTTTGAAGCTGTTTTAATACGGGGCCAGCAGCTTGAAGATCAGGGGCAAGCCCATAACTTGCCGTTCTCAGCAAGGAATAGAATAAATGTCGCGCCATTGGATCTCGAAAATTACTTTCAATCCAATCCCGTACACTTATGTGACGGTACTGATCTGTATCCAATTTACCTAACTTACCTAATATATTTCCAACTTCCCATTTTCCTTTAACAGGTAGCAAAGGACTTGTGAATAAAGACATTATCCCTGTGGGTACAGATAATAACTGTCCATTCCACATCCCGAAAGCATCACTAGATGGTGTATTTCCTTCTATTTTTACATTTAGTTCATTTAATATTTCTACTCCAACTCCTTTGTATAAAGCATGTCCTCCAAGATCAAAATAGGCGCCATCTTTTTTCTTCGTAATCGCTCTGCCACCCAGTTGTTTTTGTTGTTCCAATATGATCGTTTTCTTCCCAGCATTTGCTGCATAAATAGCAGCCGTAAGTCCTGCTAATCCTCCACCAACAATTGCCACATCATAATTTACCAACATGATCATCCCTTTCGGTTCATTTACTCTTATAACGAACGAAGGAATGTTTTTGTGACAAAAAACATGAATTTTTTTATGAAATAAAAAGATAAAGAAAAAACCATGCTATATGCATGGTTCTATTTGTAAGATCAAGTACAACAAAGTTTTTTCCCTTTATTTAACGTCGCGAGTAAAGCTGTTTCATTCAAAATAACCCTCTGAAGTTTATTATTCAATGATTGATTCACAGATAAAAGCTCTGTTGCGTCTTTGGTACCAGCAAAAATCGAACGAATCGTATCTTGAATTTTCACTTTCTCTGCTACGATCTGTCCGGCTATTGCTAGCTCATCTTCACCAATTTTACCAAGAATCTGTTTCTGCGCCTCTTTGCAATTCTTCACTAATGTTGCTGTTACCTCGTTGGTGGTGACATCTTTTTCAAATACTTGATCCCCTGGAATGAGTTCATATTCATATTGAACTTTCGCTTTGTTATCTACTCGCTCTGGTTCAGGGCTATCGATCTCCACTTCAAATGTCACTTGAACAAATTTACCTGCTTCTACTGACCCAATGTTCACCCCAGATTCAATGTCTCCACTAATAGGGACTCCATCTCGTTGCAACGATCCTGCTACATACTTCGTTCCATTTGGAATGATATCCTCAATAACTACATTGGTAATATCAGTGTCCCCTGTGTTGTCAATCTCAATGGTGTACAGAATCGTGTTTCCTGCCCGATTATAAACAGGCACATCTTCTTTTTTGGCTACCTCTACCTGAACAAAGCGGATAACCGTTGTCGCTTCATTGCTTTCCGCTGTGCCTGTAGAAGTTGGCAGCCCAGGTCCACTTTGAAAATCGTAGATGACAGAGGCCTTGTTTACTGCTAAGTTATCAGGTGGGACTTTATTTACTTTTACTTGAAATACCACTTCAATGGGCCCTTCAATAGAAACAGATCCGATGTTAACACCAGCAGTAGGATCATCACTCGGGCGTGGTATTCCATCGATTAACAAACTGCCTGGAATAAAAGAAACCTCGGGTGGAAGTGTGTCTTTTAAAATGGTATTTTGGGCTTCCGTTAATCCACTGTTCTCTACAAAGATGGTATAGGTCAGGATTTCTCCCACTACTTCTGCCCTCTTATCTACTTCTTTGGTAACTTTGATTTCTGGGCTGTTTACATCGATCTGGACCCCTAAACCCGTTACAATATATCCGTCTGATTTGGAAGTAAATTGAACAACCGCATCTGTCTGAGAATTTTCCATCGCAGCAGAGACATCCACATTAGTAATATCCCAGCTATAGCGAACTGCTCCAGCGGCATTTCCCGGTGTGACATTTAACGAACCATCTGTTCCACTTGTATCTAAATTTCCATCATCATCATTGATTTGAGAAGCAAAAAAATTATCTACGGGATTATTTGGTCCTGATACAGGGCTCAGGGAAGACGCATCTTTCCCAAACAAGAGCTGATCCCCTGGTATTCTGGAATCGCCTTCCATAGCAGTAACAAGCAGTCTCGCATTTACTGGTCCTGAATCAGAAGTAGAAAAGCCAGTAATGGATTGATTGATCGCACCTGCTCGCTCGATGGAAGCTGTACCAACGTATACGTTCATATTTCGCAGGGGAAGTGAAGCATCTTGGTATACCACTTGTAAGGTCCAACCTGCTACGTTATTACTTTTAAATCGCTGAACCGTTGCAGGTACACCGCTGACCGTATACGTACCTGCTCCATCACTGTTCACTAAGCTCGTCACATTGGCACTACGAACATAGAATGTTTGATTCGCTTGGGTTACTTGTTGTGCAGTAGTGACATCTGGTGTGATGGTGTACGTACTAGCTGGTGAAGTAAACGTAATAGGCCCATCAATCTCACTGGTCACATCTTCTGTGCTTGTCTTTGTTGAGCCCCCCCAGATCAGTTCCGCATATAAAACCGTTGCTCCTGTCGGAATCTGAAGGCGAGCAGCAGACCCATTCTCTCGCCAATCTTGTGTGGAACCAGGAGGATATCCTGTTACTTGCTTTGTAGTGTCGAGGGTAATAAATGCTCCAATATCTGAATAGATGGTGTTGGTATTGCTCAATCCAAGGGTATTTCCCGTAAACGTAACTGCACCATTTGTCGTCGTAGAATAACGGTTCTGAAAGCTCATCTCATCTATCCTTTCTGTTTAACTACAACCACAACAGATATCTTTGCTTTGATCTAATTTTTGAATCAGCACTTCTTCCAATTGTGAAATCGAACGAACTGCCTGCGTCGCACTCTGATTAATCTCTAATAACTCCGCCACAGTGAGTAAACCTGCTCGAAATAACTGGGAAGCCGCCTGAATTTTTTCACCTTCGATATCTAACACACCAGCAACTGCCTTTTGTTCTTGAGCGATAGAGTGAATGATCAAATCTCTCGCCCATTCACAAGCAGATCGACCAGCAGGGACATTGGTCTGAGCTTCGTTACTAATCGCAGAATCTTTGACTGGAGGCTCGCCCGGTTCCTCTTCATATTCATACTCCACACTTGCTGTATTCCCAATCACACCGCTTGGATCAGGTTTCACTACTTCCACTTCAAATGTGACTACAATCGGACCTTCGATCGATATCGGTGAAAGGGGAAAACCGGTTGTTGGATCAGCACTTGTGTTAGGAATATCGTCTATTTTGACGCTTCCCGGAACAAAGGCCAATTCTTCTGGTAAAACATCTTTAAAAATCACATTGCCTGCTTCCACTAAGCTATCGTTGGTCAAGAACACCGTATAGGTCAAAATATCCCCAACAACAGCATCTGTCTTATCTACTTCTTTTGCTAACACCACTTCTGGTTTTTCTGCCATCCTTCACCACTCCTCTCTATTTGCATCCACTACACAAATCTGTAAGGCTGGCACGTTTGTTATCCAATGCTTGCTGTAGCACACGAAGCGCATCAGATACACCAGTTGCACTCTGAATAATTTGGGCTTGCTCTGTAGCGCTAATGGCCCCATCTGCGAATGCTTGATTGGCAGCTTCCACTTTGAGCAGCTCTGCATCTTGAAGCAGTTTCATATTTTGTTCTTCTTGGCGAATGGAATTTTCAATTATTTCTTTGTTTCGTTCACAAGGTGTAGGAGGCCGCACCACTACTTTTGTCTCCGCGATCGTACTTTGCGCTTCTCCGGTGGCAATCGGTAATCCAGGTGCGCTTTCAAATTCATAGGTAAGAGAAGCTATATTTTCGATAATCTCGTCTGATGGGACATTGACCACTTTCGCTTGAAATGTTATTTCCACAGGTTCATTCAAGCTTAATGTACCGAGGGAAACCCCTGTTTCTGGATCACTGCTCGGCTGGGGAATCCCATCCACTCGAATGCTCCCTGGAACAAACTGGAGTTCAGGTGGTAAAATATCCGTCCACACTGCCTCTCTTGCTTCAATATCTTTTGTGTTCACAAGCAAAACCGTGTAGGTCACTATGTCCCGAACTTTGGCTTCTGCGAGATTTACTGTCTTTTGCATCTCGATTTTGGGGCTGTCGACGTCGATTTGCACTGCTACCCCTGATATGAGGTAAGCATCACTGTTTGATGTAAAACGGGCAACAGCTTCATTTTGACTATTGATCATCGCACTGGATGCATCGACATTGGTGATATCCCATCCATAACGTGACATACCACTAGAGCCGCCGATGTTCGGATTGAGATTTCCTGCTGTACCGCTTGTATCCAAGTTTCCATTGTCATCATTGATCTGTGTGGCAAAGAAATTGCTCGCAGGATTATTTGGCCCACTCATTGGTTGCAGTGTGGAGTCCGTTGGTCCAAATAAGAATTGATCACCAACGAGATTCGTATCCCCTTGCATTGCTGTCACAAGTAAACGTGCATTCACTGATCCTGAAACCGGAGTACCAAAATCTGTAATTTTAATGGATTGTGGCGAACCACTATATATGAAAGTATCGTTTACAAAAAACGTAATATTTCGACTTGGCAAGGTAGCATCTTTGTACGCTACTGCCAATGTCCAACCAACAGCTCCTAGGGTAGCAGGTACTTTTCCAACAGTATACGTACCATCTCCTGCTGCTTTCACCAAATCCGTCACATCCGCAGAACGAACGTAAAAATTCCCATTTTGTTGTGCGGTAGCAGGATCAGGAGCAAGCGAAACCGTGCCATTAGGAGTAGTAAGATCAACAGAATTGTTCAATGAACCACTGACACTGCTATCTGTTGTACCACCCCATATAAGCTCCGCATATTGTACTTCTGCACCACTTGTGAGACGCAAAATGGCCGCCGATTTATTTTCCGCCCAATTTGTCGTCGTTCCTGGTGGAAAACCAGTTACTTGCTTCGATGTATCCGTAGTGAGAAAAGCGCCAATATAAAACGTCCCTTTACTCAGATCAGCAAGACCTAACGTATTGCCAGTAAAGGTAATTGCCCCATTAATCGTAGCTGCATAGCGGCGAATGAGTGCCATAATACACCTTCCTCCCCATTTATTTCGTTTAGCAGTAATCGCAAATTTCTTTCACAGTTGATAATTTGTCTATCAATTTCTCCTCTAACTCAATTACTGCATCGAGCATCTGCTCTACACTTTCATTTACTGCAATGAGATCGCGAATCAAAACGGCATCATTTTGAAAGAAACGAGATACTGCTTCGACTTTTTCTGCCTCTGCTCGAATGATGCGAGCAATGCCTTTTTCTGCTTCAGCAACGGTTTTAATGATCTCATTTTTGCTCTCATCACATGGAGGAGGTTCGATTACTTCAATTCCCGGCACATTACTAATCACGGTCGCCGTAGAAATCGGCAAATCAGGTCTGCTCTGAAAATCAAAGGTCATGGATGCTTTGTTATGAACAACCTTACTTTCCGGCTCTCTTATAATTTTCGCTTGATAAGTAATGATGATCGTCTCACCGACAGCGATCGTACCGACATTTACTCCTGCTGCAATATCTTCTCCTGGAAAAGCTACCCCTCGTACCCGCAAACTATCTGGTAGATACTCCAGCTCAGGATCGAGGAAATCTTGGAAGATAATATTGGTAGCAGGAACGAAACCTTCGTTTTTGACTTCCAATGTGTAGGTAACAATCTCCCCAACCACTGCTTTGGTTTTATCCGCTGACTTATACATCTTCACTATCGGGCTGTTGGCATCGAGCTGCACACCATAGCCACTGACCATATACGTATCTTGTGCTGTAGCAATTCGAACAACTGCTTGACCTTGGCTATTTAGCAATGTATGGGACACATCTACATTGGTGATATCCCAACCGGAGCGAACACCAAATCCATCAGAACCAATCGGTTTGTTTAATGTACCTGCTGTTCCACTCGTATCCAGATTTCCATTGTCATCATTTATTTGTGATGCAAAGAAGTTACTTGCTGGATTGTTTGGTCCAGAGATGACTTGCAGAGAAGAGAAATCTGGTCCAAATTCAAATCGATCTCCAGGAAGATTGGAGTTCCCTTCCATTGCGGTTAACATCACGCGTCCTTTTACTTCACCTGCCTCTAGCGTCATAAACCCGTATAAATGCTCATCTGTAGGAGGATTAAACTGATTAATAAGTTGGGAACCGGCGTAAATATTCATATTGCGAATCTTCAGACTTGGATGTTTGTAAGCCACCGCTAGTGTCCAACCAACCGTATCCGTTTCGCCTAACTTTGGACGAACTGTTCCTGGCACTCCTCCTGTTGTATAAACTCCTGCCCCACCTGCTTGAACGTAGCTGGTCACATTGGCAGATCGAGCATAAAATACTTGACCCATACTAGCTGGTTCTTCTCTTGCGGTGAGGGGATCTGGACTTACCGTAAAAGTACCTGTTGGAGTCGTAAAAGTAACAGGTGTATTGATCGATCCAATCACATTTTCCGAATCGGAGTTGGTTGATCCACCCCATATTAGCTCGGCATAAAGCACTTCTGCATCATCAACCATACTCAAAACTGCGGAAGATGAATTCTCTTGCCAATTCATCGTACTTCCTGCTGGATATCCACTCACCTGTTTAGAGGTATCAACGGTGATAAAAGCACCGATATCTGTACTGCCATCAGCATAACCCAACGTGTTACCAGTAAAAGTCAGCTGACCATTTGTCGTTTTCGTAAACCGTTGATAAAATGGCATGCTTTTCCTCCTTTGCCTCCATTTTCGTTACAAATAACAAATTTTCTAAGCGACATCCAATTTTGTTTGTGAATATTCCCCACCTAACAGTAGTCACAAACACCTTTGACGGTTGATAATTTGTTTATCAATTTCTCCTCTAATTCGATCACTGCATCCAGCATCTGTTCTACGCTGTCATTCACTGCGATCAAATCACGAATCAATACAGCATCATCTTGGAAAGCCCGAGAGACCATTTCAACTTTTTCTGCCTCTGCACGAATAATATGGGCGATACCTTTTTCTGCTTCGGCTACAGTCTTGATAATCTCATTTTTGCTCTCTTCGCATAGAGGAGGTTCAATTACTTCAACGCCTGGTACATTACTTACACTTGTCGCAGTGGAGATAGGCAGATCAGGTCTGCTCTGAAAATCAAACGTCATCGAAGCTTTGTTGTGAACCACTTTACTTGGTGGTTCCTTAATAATTTTTGCTTGATACGTTATGATGATCGTCTCACCTACAGCGATCGTACCGACATTAACCCCTGCTGCGATATCCTCCCCCGGAAATGACACGCCGCGAACCCGCAAGCTATCAGGGAGATATTCTAACTCTGGGTCGAGGAAATCTTGAAAAATAATATTAGTAGCAGGCACAAAACCTTCATTCTTGACTTCTAGCGTATAAGTGACGATCTCCCCTACTACCGCCTTTTCTTTATCCGCTGATTTTGTCATTTTCACGATCGGGCTGTTGGCATCGAGCTGGACACCATAACCACTGACCATATACGTATCTCCTGCTGTAGCAATACGTACAACAGCTTGCCCTTGGCTATTTTGTAATGTACTGGATACATCCACATTGGTGATATCCCATCCTGAACGTCGGCCAAAAACATCTGAACCACTTGGTTGGTTTAATACACCTGCTGTTCCACTTGTATCCAAATACCCATCGTCATCATTAATTTGCGCTGCAAAAAAGTTACTTACTGAATTGTTGGGACCTGCGATCACGGAAAGCGATGAGGTATCAGGACCAAACTCAAAACGGTCACCTAGAATATCAGAATCACCCTCCATCGCGGTCAACATCACACGACCTTTGATTTCACCTGCTTCTAGCGTCATAAACCCAGATAAAATCTCATCCACAGGGGGATTATTCCTGTCGATCAGTTGAGATCCTGCATAAATATTCATATTCCGAATTTTCAGACCTGGATGCTTATATGCAACTGCTAATGTCCATCCAGCAGCATTGGTAGCTCCTGTTTTCGGGCGAACGGTACCGGGAACTCCACCTGTCGTATAAACCCCTGCTCCAGCCGCTTGCACCAAACTGGTCACATTTGCTGAACGACTATAAAATACTTGGCCATAAGCCGCTGGTTCTTCTCTTGCTGTCAATGGATCTGGGCTTATGGTAAAAATACCAGTAGGTGTCGTAAAAGTAACCGCAGAATTTAATGATCCTACGACATTTTCCGAATCGGAATTCGTCGATCCACCCCACATCAGTTCCGCATAGAGCACTTCTGCATCATCAACCATCCGCAATACTGCCGAAGATGAATTTTCTTGCCAATTCATCGTACTTCCCGCTGGATATCCACTCACTTGCTTGGATGTGTCAATCGTGATAAATGCTCCAATATCATTACCACCATCGGAGTATCCCAACGAATTACCAGTAAACGTCAATTGACCATTTGTCGTTTTCGTAAAGCGTTGATAAAATGGCATGCTTCTCTCCTTTTGCTTTGCATCACGTCACGAGCAACAAATTTCCTTAGCAACATCTAATTTTTGTTTGAGGACATTTTCCAGCTGTGCAATTTTACGAGTGACCCGCTCAGCACTTTGATTGATTCTAGCTAGTTGATTAGCGGTTATTCTTCCTTCAGAAAAAGCCTCTACTGCTGTTTTTACTTTCGTACTTTCAGCTTGTAACAATCTAGCTAATGCCAATTCTTGTTGCGCCACGGATTCAAAAATTTGATTTTGTGCTTTCTGGCATTCTGTTAGGATCACTGCTGTAATAACATTGGTTGATTCTGTCTGGGAAACTACTTCACTTCCAGGTTTTAATTGATAGTCGTAATTCACTTCTGCTTGATTATCTACTTGAGGTGGGAGTGGAGCGAGCACGGATACTTGGAAAGTGATTTCCACGCTTTGATCTGGAGCTAGGGAACCAACAGGGATACCAGATGTAAGATCACCAGCCACCGCAGTTCCGTTCACTTGAATACTACCAGGAACCAGTGTTGTACCAACAGGGATCACATCTTTGACCAAAATGTTGTTTACATCAACATCACCGTTATTGGATACCAAGACGGTATATGTGATAACTTCATTTTCTTTGTCGTATACGGATTTATCTTCCATTTTCACAGCATCGACTTGTACTCGTTTGATGATGGTCTCTACTTCATTGGATTCATTGGAACCATAGCTGACAGGCAGACTTGGAGCGCTATGAAACTCATAATCTAGTGTTCCTTTGTTAGGAACTTTGCCACTTGGGGGAACAGACGTTACTTCAACTTGGAATACGATTTCTACTGGTCCTTCAATCGAAACGGAACCAATAGATACACTTTTGGTAGGGTCTGCTGTCGGTTGAGCGATCCCATCTATTTGCAGACTACCGGGAACAAACGAGACACCTGCAGGCAATTTATCCGTAAAAATGGCATTCTCCGCTTCTACCAATCCATTGTTAGAAACCAAAATAGTATAGGTCAAAATATCTCCGACAACAGCAATATCTTTGTCAACCGTTTTCTCCATCTGTATATCTGGGCTGTTTACATCGATTTGCAGACCGAGGCCAGATAAGACAAAGCCATCTCCCTTGGTAGCAAGACGAGCAATTGCAGATGTCTGAGATGTGTCCATCGCACTAGAAACATCAACGTTGGTAATATCCCAGCCATAACGATTGCCGGATTGTTTTTGACCAGGAGTTACATTGTTTGTACCAGCTGTCCCATTGGTGTCCAAATTTCCATTATCATCATTGATTTGAGAGGCGAAGAAATTATCTGCTAAATTATTCGGCCCAGAAATCACTTGCAAACTGCTTGTATCAGGACCAAATAAAAACTGATCTTTGGGAATGAAACTATCACCTTCAATCGCTGTCAATAACGCACGTGCAGCGAATGGTTTTGAATCGGGGGTAGCAAAACCAGAAATGGTTTGATCGACAAAGCCAGTTCGGTCGATCGAGGCAATACCTACAAAGAGGTTCATATTGCGTAGAGCTAGAGAGATATCTTTATAAATAACTGCTAGTGTCCAACCAGCAGCATTACTTCTACTTGGATGGAGTACCGTTGCGGGTACACCACTGACCAAATAAGACCCAGCACCACTGTTTTTCACGATATCTGTAATATCTGCAGAACGGATATAAAACACTTGTGATTCATGGGTGACCTGCTGGGCTGTTGCAGGATCTGGTGTTATGGATTGAAATGCTCCTAATGAATCCATCAACGTAACGGGAGAATTGATTTCACTCGTGACATCTTCTTTTCCTGATTTGGTCGATCCGCCCCAAATCAGTTCTGCATATAACACTTCACTGCCGGTAAGGAGATTGAGATAAGCCATCGAAGAATTCTTTTTCCAATCGAGCGTACTTCCAAGAGGGTAACCAGGTACTTGCAGAGAAACATCGAGGGTTAGAAAAGCGCCAATGTCATTGTAGATGGTATTTAACTCGCCATATCCGAGCGTATTACCAGTAAAAGTCATCGCGCCTTTCGTCGTTGTTGAAAACCGCTGAAGCAATGCCATCCACTTCATCCTTTCAGGAAAGTAATGGGAAAGAGGGTGTCTGGTCTAAGGTGTTTTTTCTGTTAAGCATACGAAACAGCCCGATTTCGGGCATAGGAGTATCACTATTATCTCCAGCGCATATTCAATTGTGGCATATCTTGCAAAGACATTAGCCTCGCAAAACAGAATAAGTAATTCCTAGGTATATTGTAACATATTGTAAGAATAGGTTGTCAACCCAGAAAAAAATAAATTATTCTATAAAAGTAAGAATTGTATAATTATAGTAGATAGTGTATCATTTACTTAGGAGAAATCATTTAAGACAAAAACACAGACCACTTTCAAATAAACTCATAAATAAAAGTAAAAAACCTAGATCTATGATCTAGATTGAGATGTAAGCATATAGGGTCAGCTTATGATAGTCATAATTTTCAGTTTATTAACTTTGTACCTCCCCACCTGAATTGGATATCAGATGGAGAGACACTCCGGTGAGGGTTAGCGTACCCTACGCGGCCGCGAGGTAGTCCTCACGCAGCATGGCGAAGTTCGCCATGTCACGATACACCCCGTCCCCGCAGTACATGTGCTTCCGTCGGACACCTTCGTTGATGAAGCCCAGCTCCATGGCCGCCTGGAAGGATGCGCCGTTGTCCACGGCGATATCTGCCTCCAGACGGTGGAAGCCGGCCGACATGAACGCCCACTCGGTCACCGCTCGTGCAGCGGTCAGCGCGATGCCCTGACGCTGAAGCTTGGGTTCGATGAAGACGTATGCCGGCTTGCCGCGACGGTGCGGCTTCACGATGTCGGTCAGGGAGATGGCTCCGATCACGCGTTCGTCGTGACGGATCATCCAGGGGAGACGCTTGCCTTCCAGGCACTCGTCGATTCCCTTCTGGATGTGAGCCTTCGCGCTCTCGAAGTTGAGGACGCGGTTCAGGAAGTACTCCTGGACCGACTCGTATCCCACAGCGAAGAGGAAGTCGTAAGCCAGATCCATGTGGTACGGAACGAGCTCGAAGTCGCCTGCACGAAGGATGAGTCCACCGTTCAGAAACACGTCGGGGGCCGGGATGGAAAGCTGTTCGGTCACGGTACTCCTCCAATGGAGTGTTGAGTCTGCCTTTTTGGCTAGTACTATTATATCAGATAAAACCATAAATGTTCATTTTTTATATCTATATATTCTAAATACAACAAAACCCAGATATTCATTGATATCTAGGCTTCATCTCTATCTTATTTTGTTTGAGCTCCCAAAAATCCTGATACAATCAATTGTTGACTTAGTTTAGATTGCTCTGAGCCCTTTGCATCAGTGGAGTTGATCGTATATACCATCTGACGTTGACCATCAACTGTTCCACCTACTCCATTTAGGTAGCCATCTTTGGCACCAGTTTTGCCCCACATGATGACATTGCCCATTTTGAATTTCCGCAAACCCACGGCATAGTCTGTTTTTCCAAGTACATTTCCTTTGTCATCTACGCTAGGAATTGGTGTACCGTCTTGCTTTGTTGGGATTGTAAATAGATTTTTTTGAACATCGGCAGGTAATAGGTCACCTGCTAGTAGTGAAGAGAAAAACTTATCGATATCTGGAGCTGTTGAAATCATATCTCCAGAAGCAAAATTTAACGAAGGGCTCCATTCGGTAACGTCTACTAGTTTGGTAACACCATTTTCCATTACTTTTTGATAACCATGTGTATGGGCTCCACGAATCTTAGGATCATAGATGGATGGTACATAGGTATCTTCTAGTTGCAATGGTTGGGCTATTCGCTTTTTCACTTGATTGGCAAAGCTATCTTTGGTTACTTTCTCGATGAGCAATCCCGCAACAAAATAGCCCGTATTTACATAGTGTTGTTTGGTTCCTAGAGTAAATTCAATTGGGTTTTGCACAGCTAATTTCACATAATTTTCAGGTTTCATCGCATCAAAGCGATGTTCATATTGATACTCAAAGCTTTCATTTATTTTTGGTTTTGGTAAACCACTTGTATGATTGAGTAGTTGGCCAACCTTGATCACTGGATAATCTTCTGGGAGTAGATCTGGTAAATAGTATTGAACGGATTTATTCAAGTCTAATTTCCCTTCAAAAGCAAGTTGGAGAAATAAGAACTTTTTTCATATATATAACCTCGTTTTCGTTTGATAAATTCATCTTAAAGAAAAAGATATTATTCTGAAATGAGCTAAAGTTCTATTTTCTTTTCCGACTCTGGTCCGAGATCGCCTAATCATATACCATAAAAGAGTAGAGTTGACGATAGCTTCTAGGAGGTTGATACACATGAAATCGTTAGCTGTATTTTGTGGATCAAGATTTGGCTCATCACCTATTTATCAAGAGGATGCACAAAAACTTGGTCGAGAACTAGCCAAAAGAGACATCATGCTCATCTATGGAGGCGCAAGTGTTGGTGTGATGGGTGCTGTTGCAGATGCAGTCCTAACAGCAGGTGGACAAGCTACGGGAGTTATCCCTTATTTCCTCGAGAAGAAAGAAATTGCATATAAAAACTTAACAGACTTGATCATGGTTGATTCTATGCACGAACGAAAAGCAAAGATGGCAGAACTCTCTGACGGCTTTGTCGCTCTGCCGGGAGGACCAGGAACATTAGAAGAGTTTTTTGAAGTCTATTCTTGGGCTCAGTTGGGACTTCATCAAAAGCCATTTGGACTATTGAATAGTAACCATTATTATGATCCGCTTATTTCCCTCTTTGACCATATGAGAGATCAACAGTTTTTACAGGAAAAGTACCATTCTATGACATTAGTGGATACAGACCCTGCGGGATTGCTGGATCAGTTTGCATCCTATCAAGATCCAGATGTAAAAACGTATATCACGGAAAAACAAACCTAAGATAAAACAAATAAAAGAAACAGAGCGGCTATTTTCACACTGCTTCTTTTCATCATTCCTTACTTTTTTAAGTTAAAGGTAATCTCATGTGTTTTTCCTTTGCTACTTTTAGTTGTTACCTCAATCGTAATGAGATTTAAATTTATTATCTTAACCGTCTCGTCACTGCTGACAAGGAATTTGAAGCAGTTTTATCCAATGTTATTGTTACTTTTCCTTGCAACTGCATAAGATCTGAGACTGCGAGCTTCAGTTGAAAAACACTTTCAAAAATAGTACATCTTCTATTTCTTGAAAATAAAATAATTCCAATATAAATTAACAGTAGTTATCCGATCACACGGAACATAGTTTCGATTTTTTATATGGAATAAAGATGTTTCTTCATACTCTAGCAATCCTTTGACTAAATACGATTAAAAAAATACAAATTCAATTAAAATCATAAAAAACAATTGACAAAGCATCGCAGATAGAATAAAAATAGAGAATAAAAGAAATCGCTTTCAGATAAAAATGAAAAAAAGACAGCTTTATTTAGGTGCGATATTATACTTGTTTGCACCTAAAGGAAAAACTGTCTAGCGGTATGATTATTTTTCTGTTTGTAACGGGAAAATTAGGTAGTCAAACGACAGGATGACAAACGAAGATGATGAGGGAATAAATCTCGAGAAGGAAAAACTAGAATTTGAAAAAAGGAATAACACGTAACCAATTGGTCCATTTTAGTCTACTGCCGTTATGCTTATGACCAGATGGTGTAGTTGATTCCAATTCAGATGCTGGAATGTTTTTCACTTCACGATAAATACTTCTTTGGATGTCGTTTGTATGTGTTTCCAAATGAAAATAAGTTTCCAAGTTGTTCAATCCTTTCTTTGGGTTGTATTTTTATTCATTGAACCTTTATAAGACTAATAAAATTATGCCGTTGCGTCAATACAAATTTCTTAAAATTAGCCATTTGGTATTATTTTTATATAATTAAGATATACTTCTATACATAATTATGGTAGTAGATTGCAAAAAAATAAAATTACCAAAGATCGGGAAGGAAAAACTTTGGATCCCTCGAGTATTTACTTCTATGTTAATAGACAACGTAAATAAGGATACAAAGGAAAATCCGTTTTCCTTCATATCCTTTTGAAAGTATTCCGCATAAACCATATTTTGCTCTTATCTCAAATAGTTTAGGATCATAGCTGGTGCCATTGTTTGTTAAAATCCTATTTATCATGGGAGTTTCGTCCGGCTTTATTTTTTAATATTTCTAAATAGTTAAATTTTAATTAAGCCAGTGTCCCCTCGAAGAAGAGAGAATGTGAAATCATACCTCAGATATTGGAGGGCTATATTTATTACTTATTTCAAATCTACTTTTTTCAGTTCCGAATACCTTTTAACCAAGGATTCCAATGAATCTTTGGTATCACTCTTCAACTGTTGGTCAAAAAACGATAATGTTAAAGAATTCGTGATTTTAAGGCATTTTATCGGATCTGTTTTCCCAGCTATACCTATTAGTTTGCGTAAATTGCTGTCACCTATAAAAAGGCCAATATCTGTGAATTTCATGTGATCGCTACCTTCAATTGTATATAAATTCCCAGACTCCTTAAGTACCTCAGTAAGTCCTATTACGTTTTGTTGTGCTTTATTGTAAGCCTCCCTATATGCTTTCTCGCTTCCATAACTATCAACCATTATTTTTTGATCTTCAACAGGCATATCTTCGAACTTTTCTAAAAGGCTTTTTCGATTCTGAATCGTTTGGATATGAAATTTATCACTGGCCAGCATTAGAAAAGGCGCCATATCCTTCATGTTCTTTTTAGGAGTGATAAAAACTCTACCGTCTAAATTAATTGCTGCCTTAACCCTACTATTATTGATTGCCAAATTATATGCTACTGCACCACCAACAGAATGACCTATAGCACCTATTTTATCAAGATTTAACTTTCTTTTAAAAATAGAACTAATCTTGCCTTCGTTCATTTCATCTAACTTTCTAATTACATAATTAGAATCATCGGCCATGATTTGAGTAATTATCTCCCCAGGTTCGGGCGTTTTGAAGTCTGTTGTAGCATCTTTATGTGAAAC
Source organism: Shimazuella kribbensis DSM 45090 (assembly GCF_000428065.1). GTDB lineage: Bacteria > Bacillota > Bacilli > Thermoactinomycetales > Thermoactinomycetaceae > Shimazuella > Shimazuella kribbensis. Next base: position 85,520 of record NZ_ATZF01000013.1, on the reverse strand, counting down.
AACTCTATCAGGGAAAACCGTACCTGTTGATGCATAGGTATGGTCGATAACCACAACAATATATCCGTGGCTTGCCAAATTCTCGCTCAGGGACGTTTGAACTTCCATTGTATCTCCTGCTCCATGAGAAAACAGAATCACAGGGTAATTTTGTTGCTTTTCTGATAACTGTAGATTTTCTTTTGAATTCGTTTTTACTAGGTTTAGATGGTCAAACATGAAATCAGGCATATTATGGTTTATTGTAAACAACCGTATAAGTTCGTGTGAATTGTGAAAGTAAGGAGAAAATGGTTTGGAATCATCTTTCTTTGCAGGATAATAAACTTTAACCATCAGCTCTCGTTTTTGAGTCGATTTATACAAGAAAGGTTCAGTACGGTTTTCATCAACAAATTGGAAGTACTTCATGCCCACATCATAGCTGCCTGTTAGCTTTGGAATCGTAAATACAGGAAGGGCATACGCCAGATAAGATGTACACGCAAGAAAAACCAGGGATAGGCTTATTACGGTAACCTTTAGTGCTTTCGGGAGTTTGGCATCGACAAATCTTTTGTGTGTTTTTGCTAAAGTATACACAATAAATAAAATGACAAAAACGTAAGAAAAAGCCATCTGATAACGCAATCCCTCAACTATACTATGAATAAAAAGTACAGCTGTATTTACACCCGCAACTACTAACCAAACTATCTTTGACTGCTTTTTAAAACCTAGAAAAAATAAAGGAAATAAATTTGACACAATTAAAACCATTTCAAATATTCTCATTAATATTCCTCCGTTCATTTATTTTTAAAGTACATTCGTACATCCTTGATCCCTCTATTTAAAGAACCTAATTAAATCAAGTTCCACTGTGTACATCCGCCCGGTTGTAATATACAATGCAAAAAATGAGAGAGATGATGAAAGTTAATATCAGGATCGTCAGTGCAGGTATTACATAAGGATTCGGGCCGCTTTGAGCTATATCTTGGGCAAGATCACGAACAGGCCAATAAGGAGTCAACCAAGGAAAAAGGATGCTAGACATACTATGTTTTGCTTCACTGATTCCTGCGAAGAGTGAGACAATCACCCCCAAAACAGCATTGGGCATAATGCTCTTTCCTACCATACTTAAGGCCGCCGCAGTGGGAATGGCGCCAAACGAAAGTACACAGATCATGATGTTCATTTTCATACCTAACCATAATACTGGAATATCTAGGGTATGCCGGATTAGCAGTGTGGAACCAATCGCAAACACAAATGGCAGTGCAACAGTTATCACAATGAGCGACAATACTACCAATAGTTTAGCTATGAGGAATATGGTTCGCGAAGTTGGATATGAGAATAATTGATTAATCGTGCGTTCCTGGTACTCACGTGCTACCACATATCCTGTTATCAAAGCGAACAAAGCAGGTCCAAATACGGACAACACCATCCCTTGATGGTAAAACATTTCCTGCATATCCAAATCTATTGGAGTCCCATCGGAAGATATTTTTGGTAATAAAGCCATTGAGCTCACAAGGCATGCTGGTAATACTCCCAAAAGAACCAGCCAATAAATTTTTGTTTTTCTGAGTTTCATTATTTCAGCATGAAAAACACGAAACAAATTATTCCCCTCCAGTGATTTTGAGAAAATAGTCTTCTAGGTTATCCCCTGAAAGCGCAATCTCCTTTACACCAATACCATTATTAGTCAGTGTAAGATTGATCTTTGTCGACTGATCCAGATGTTCGTAAAGGCGCAAGATACCAGGTTCGGTTACAAAGTAATCAGTCACTCCAAGCTTTTGTTCCAATACATAGGCCGCCCGTTGCTCATCAGTAACTTTGATTTCAAGATAGTGTCTAGTCCTTTTCTGCAAGGTTTCGTGGTCTATTTCTTCCAGAAGCTTTCCCTGATGAATAATCCCGACTCTGTTAGCCACCTGTTCGATTTCGTTTAACAAATGACTGGAAATGATAATAGTTATGCCACGTTGCTTGGCAAGATCCAAGAAGAGTTGCCGGATTTCCTTAATTCCCCCTGGATCCAAACCATTGGTAGGCTCATCCAAGATCAGTAATTCTGGACGGTGAAGCAAAGCCCGTGCAATTCCCAATCTCTGCTTCATCCCCAAGGAATAATTCTTCACTTTTTGATGTTTTGCATCATGCAGACCGACAGTGGTCAGAACCTCATCCATGCATTCCTTATTGCCCATCCCCATAAGACGACGATGAATCCCTAAATTATCTACCGCACTCAGATTAAGATAAAACCCCGGATACTCAATAATCGCACCAATGCGCTCCAGTGCCTTGTTCTTATTGCCATTTAGCCCTGTTCCAAATAACTCGATCTCTCCTGACGATGGTCGGATCAATCCCATGAGCATCCGCAGAGTAGTCGTCTTACCAGCACCGTTTTGCCCCAAAAAACCGTAGATGTCTCCGGCTTTAATATTCATGTTAAGATCATGAACCACCACTTTATCCTTGTAACGTTTTGTTAAATGATATGTTCGTAAAACATAATCCAAAGTTATCACTTCCTTCAAAGCCTACTATAGACGAGAGACCTAACAACCCATATAAAAATCCCTTACAAAGTCCTTAAATTTATATCCATATAAAAATCCGAAGGAAAGTTTCTCGAACTACTCTGCAAGGAGATCTAACTCTTAGATAGACAAAAAGAAAAAACTGTTTTCTCATTTGGAGTACTGGTTACCGTAATTCGACCACCTTGTTTTTCGACCAGATTTTTCGTAATGGTCAATCCGAGGCCAGTCCCTTGAAGGGAAGTATTCCTCGAAGCCTCTCCGGTATATAGTCGCTCGAAAATATGAGATATGTCTTTAGCTAGGATTCCCTTGCCCCTATCCCAAACATCTACCCAGACAAGGCTTTCTTCCTCACGAAGAGCGATTCCTATCTCCTTACCATCTTGACCATAGCACAAAGCGTTGGACAGCAGATTGTTTAAGATACGTCGCAAGCAGACTTGATCTCCTTTGACATAAAGAGGTGCATCCGGGATTTTGATCACAGGTATAATTTCAGCCTTTACAAAGTCAGGATAAAAGCCAAGAAGAACTTCGGGTACGATTTCTACTAAGTCGACTTTTCCAAGATTCAATTCGAAATCATCCGCTTCCAACTTTGCCAGTTCAAAAAAGTCTTGTAATAGTACCAGCAAGGAATTTCCTTTTTCGGAGGTGATACGAAGAAAATCTTCTCTTTCCTCTACTGTCAAGGTAGCATCATGTTTTAACGCCTCCATATATCCTAGTAGAGAGGTCAATGGAGTACGTAAATCATGTGAAATATTGGCAATCATCCGTTTACGCTCTTCCTCCAGAAAAGCGATCCGTTCAAAACCGTTCTGGAAGTAATCTACTAGCCGATTTAACTCTCCCCCCAAGTCTTCTATGTCCTTTTGAGATGTGCGTAGCCGATAACGCAGATTAAGATTACCTGTCTGAATTCCCTTCGTGATCTGGGTTATCTTTTTTATTTCACAAATTAATTGGAAGTGGCGAAACAGGAGTAAGCATAGGAGTACAAGAATTATAATCAGCATACTAACTCCCCTCACCTAGTTTATAGCCGAATCCCCACACGGTCTGAATATAAACAGGATTAGATGCATCTTTCTCTATTTTCGCTCTGAGTCTATTGATATGAACCATAACTGTATTGTTATCAGTCATACTATCTTCCTGCCAAACGGCTTCGAATATCTGGGATTTAGTAAAAACACGCGTGGGATTTTCTAGAAATAGTTTTAAAATACCAAACTCCTTGGCAGTCAAAGGCTTTTTCTGTCCACTCAAGGTGACCTCATATGTACTCGTATCGAGTTCCAAAACACCATGCTTTAAAACCTTAACTTCTGTTCTAGTAGTATCCGCATTAAAATTCATGTGCCGACGAAGCTGAGCTTTGACCCTTGCGATTAGTTCTCCTATCGTAAATGGTTTGGTCATATAATCATCCGCTCCAAGTCCTAATCCCAGTATTTTATCTATTTCTCTATCTCTAGCGGACAAAATAATCACTGGGATAGTTTTCTTTTTACGAATTTTACGCAAGACCTCCTGTCCGTCCACTTTAGGCAACATCAAGTCTAAAATGATGAGTTGGTAATCATGCTTGGAGATATATGCGAGTGCATCTTTTCCGTTATATACCGAATGTGTATGAAAACCCTCTTTATTCAAGTATCTAGAAACCAATTGGTTTATTTCGACATCATCTTCGATAATTAAAATTCGAATATTCATTAACTACCTCCATTACATTATAATTAAATATTAATAGTTCTCTTCTCTTTCTTGATGATTTCAACTCACTAAGTAAATGTTATAAAACAATCTATCGCAAAAAAGAAGCCTGAAAAAGGCATCTAGTTAAGAATTAGTCGCAAGCTACCATTACCTGCTTCAGATAATGGATAAAAAATACCCCCCCTATTGGGTTTGTTCTTTCAGACTAAAAAAAGCATGCCATGCACCAACAACCAAATAAAAACATTCGATTTACCCATACGTTCATATATAATAACCATATAGTTTTCCGTTTTCCTCATCTCCTAATCCAAATATAATAACCACAAAATGGGGGATTACATTGAAGATAGCATTGGTAGCACATGATAAAAAGAAAGTGGAAATGGTAGAGTTTATGGTGAAATATGAGTCCGTTTTTCAACCATACTCGCTTTACGCTACAGGAACAACTGGAAAACGCATCATGGAAGCGACTAACCTAGACATTCATCTATTAAAATCGGGGCCGCTTGGCGGGGATCAACAGCTTGGTTCGTTGATTGCAATGGGTGACTTGGATCTTATTTTTTTCTTCCGTGATCCACTAACAGCACAGCCCCATGAACCAGACATCAGCGCTTTGCTTCGATTGTGTGATGTCTACGGTATACCATTAGCAACAAATTCATCCACTGGGACATTATTGGTGCAAGCTTTGGAAATTGGATGGTTAATGAAATAAAAACACAAAAAGCAACCATGTAATTCAGGGTTGCTTTTTTTACATAGAAAATAGACAAAACAAATAACGAGAATGGAATAGCATTGCTAGTATAATGTAGAAGAGGCTATTTATTATCAATCAAATTTAACTTATTTTGAATAAATACCGGTAATAACATACAGCTATTCACGATTTCTTTATTCACATATTTGGTATCGGTAGGCAAAAGATCAAAGGAAACGTGATGGTGCTTTTTGGAACCAAGCGTAAAGCTCCAAAAACCGCCAGGATAGGTTGGAACGGTAGCTGTATAAAGTTGATGATGAGTAAAGAGACCACGAATATATCGATAAGTCTGTACCATAATATCGGAATGAAACAAAGGTGATTGACTTTGACAAACCATTAATCCATCTGATTTCAACGCTTTGAATATATCTTCATAAAACTCGTGACTAAAAAGCTGTTCTGCTGGCCCAATAGGGTCAGACGAATCAACAATGACGACATCATAATGGTTTTGATACTCTTTCACATGAATCAATCCATCTTTGAATAAAAACCTCACTCTTGGATCAGATAAATCACCTGAAACATCTTGCAAATAAGCTTTGCTCCACTTCACTACTAACTCATCAATCTCAATCATGTCGATGATTTCGATATTTGGATACTTTGCAACCTCTCGAGCTGCGCCGCAATCTCCGCCGCCAATAATGAGAACTTTTTTTGGGTCAGGATGGATAGATAGCGGAACATGCGTGATCATTTCGTTATAAATATGACCATCCAATGATGTCGTTTGTACTACTCCATCTAAAACCAACATCTTACCAAAATCATATGTATCTACAATCATGACATGCTGATAATCAGACTGTTTGGAAGCGATAACTTTTTTTACACGATAACTTACTTTTAGGTTATTCCGATCGTTTTCCACCAACCATGTTTCTCCATTGATCTGCTGAAAATATTCCTGCAACACCACTACCCCTCCTCTTCCATATCCTATTATTTTAATACAATCTTCCTACTATAAAACAGATACCAAATTGTGACACCCTATACGAAATGAACTTAACAGGAGAATTTATGATGTACAGAAAGAAAACCCTATATTGGCTAATGGCTTTTTGCTGCTTGTTGACTATTTCCATCTTATCTTCTTGTAACCTATCCAATCCAAAAGAAATACCAGCTCAAAAACAAAAGGAAACCCCATCTATTGATAACGTTATCGTTATTGATTTTCCGTCAGATAAATACCCATCAGTAGCCGATCACATCAAAGATGCCATAAGAAAGGGAAAGCCTAGTACTTGTACCATCGATCGAAAGGGAGCAGATCAAAACCGCGATGACTCATTGGCAAATGTCCCAACTAAAAAAGGGTATGACCGCGATGAATTTCCTATGGCTATGTGCAAAGAAGGTGGAAAAGGAGCAGATATTCGCTATATCAAGCCAAAAGAAAACCGTGGTGCTGGATCTTGGTTCTCCAACAAAGTGAGAAAATACCCAAATGGAACCGTTGTAAAGATCAACGTCAAATGAATAATATTGGATCTAGAAGAACAAAATCCACTACTTTTGTAGTGGATTTCAACTATCTGCGGGATCTACGCAAACAATAGCGGGCTGACAACCCTGCCAAGACTGGTAGAAGAATAGCGCCAATGATCTTCCCAAAATTTTCAGCTGGATCTGAACCACTAAATCCGCCAGCTAAATTCCGAATTGCTCCTAGTGCAAAAAGGACAGTCAGGACAACCAATACATACCCCAATACTCTCCATCCTCTATGACTCTTTTGCTTAGACATTCAATCATCTCCTTACAAATAATAGGAAATAAAAAATATAGAAAATAATACCGGGCGACTGTCCCAAAGAACAGCCGCATGGAACTCAATCAGTAAACTTATCCAGTACACTCCTGAGTTCCAGCCACGGTTCCCTCTCCCCATATCTTTGATGGGAGAGGCATAATACATCGAACAACTGGCCCCAATTGCGTGAACGGCAAGGGCAACTTTCCTACCCATGATCTTCCCTTCATTACATGCCGAATGAGACTTAGTGTTATTCTATCGAAAAACGAAGAAACTCGTAATAGTAATTTTACTTGTTTATCCTTTTACGCGGTGAATGAAACAAATCGAAACTATTCGGGTTTCGTCAACAACAAAAATACTTCTCCCAATGGGGAGAAGTTATGATGCTTGCATATGCTAAAATGCCTCGGTTTTCATCAAACTTATGTAATAGGTCAGAACCGACAAAAAATTCTAAACCTCTAGTCAAAAACGATTACTTGATCAGTTTACTCATCGTAATAAGAAGCTCATCAATCACTTCTTTGTCTCCGTCTTGAAACCGATCTACCACACATGATTTCATATGTTGTTCGAGTAGTAATTTTCCAACACCATTTAAAGCCGATTGAATAGAAGCGATTTGATTTAATACATCATCGCAATAGGTATCTTTTTCGATTAACCCCTTCACTCCACGTACCTGACCTTCGATACGATTTAACCGATTGATCAAGTTTTTCTTTACTTTATCGGAGTGATGGCTTTTCCGCTCATCACCAGCATGACAAGATTCTGACGATGTTACATTTGTGTTTTCCTGTGTATCCATTCGGATTCCTCCGTTCAAGATGGAAAATATAAGTAATACTACTTATTATAGCATAGTCCCTTTTCTATAAACCCTTATATATTTGAATATTTCTATTATTTATATAAAATCAGTACATCGAAAATAGCACAAAGAACAACTATAAAAACAATAGCCAGATCAAAATAATAGAAAGAGATCTGGCCATTGCTTTGCTTATCCATTAACCATTTCTAAAATACGTAAAATGATTCCGCTATGAGGTTGCCTTTCTAAAAAGCATGAAAAAGATACCGATTTGAATAAATACAATGATGATCGGAACTGTTACCACTAAATCAAAAATCAAAAACAAAAGGAGCAAACCTATCAGTAAACAGAAGTGTCGAATATATAATGGATGCCTTTGGACTTGGTATTTATGAAAAGCAAAAGTGACAGAAACAACATATAGCAATATTGCTGCATAAATCATAAACAACAAAAATAGATAGTTTATCTCATACAAAATAGTAAGTTGAACAATAGCTCCAATCACACTTAAAGATAAGGATAGAAACAAATGTCCATATATAATGGATTGTCCAGAAGATGCTAAATTTTTATTTACCTTCTTCTCTAAGTGATCATAATATTGCCACCACATGGCTACCACAAGTGCAAATGACACAACAGCAAAAGAGACGATTTGCCAATTTAGGTTATCTAATTTAAGGATTACAATGACACTAACAATGGACTCTCCAAATAATATGATGGTGAACAATCCAAAGCGTTCGAACAAATGAGGCAAATGGGTAGATACTTTCTTTAGATACTTCCGTCCGAGTAACGGTAGAAGAATATCGATGAAAATACCTATATATAAAACCAAATATTTTATCCATGTATCAAAAAATAAAGAACATAAAGAGATACCAATGCCGATTAAAAATCCATAACCTAAGAACAATGCTGTATCTTTACGTGCTCCATGTTCTCGTTTACTGACCCACAAGTATTGAAAAGACGTTAAAAATCGAATCCCCACATACCCTATTAAAAATATTAAATAGTACTTATCGAAATCAACATCTAAACTGGCTGTCATCACTAACACAAAAAACATTTGTGTCACCATAAATATTCGATGCTTCGCGGTGTCTTCCCCAAATCGGTTCATAAAAAGAGATTGTCCCACCCACGCCCACCAGATGGGGACAAATATTAAAAGGAATTTGAATAAATATTCGGAAGGTATGACTCCATTTTTCTCATGCACCAACACATGAGTTGCCTTAGCAATCGCTGCTACAAAAACCAAATCATAGAAAAGTTCTAACCATGTCACCTTTTTAGCCATGAGATTTTCACCTAACTCGCTATTAAACTGGACAATATAGACCAAAAAACTGTATTACTTATTTAAAATATCTTGGTACTCTATATGTTTATCTATCTCCTTTTTTGCAAAAGGGCATAAAGGAATAATCTTTTTATGCTCTTCGCGTGCATAGTTCACGATATGGCTGACCAATTTTTCTCCAATACCTTGGCCTCGCAATTCATCAGAAACATAAGTATGATCAACAATGATACGTTCTTCTCCAGTTGGAACAAAATGTATCTCTGCTAATGTCTGGTTCTCGTTGTTACTGATATAAAACTTATTTGTACCTTTTTTAATTTCCATCCTGATACCCCCCCATTGTTATGATTTACAACCTCCACTAAGATCACAAAAAGGCTTATTTTTGGACAAACCACATCCGCACAGAGAGGCCCTATTACTCTCGACAACTTCATTACCTATTTGAATCGATAAATTTCCTCTAAGGTAAATAACATCTGATGGCTGTTGTTCTATCATCATCGTTTCATTGTCATAATTCTCTTGTTCACTGTTGTCCAATCTTGTATATTCCAATGCGCCACTTGGACATCGTTCAATAATTTCAGCAATATTAGCAGCAGTTGCACCATTCACATTAATCCAAGGTCGTTTTTTTGTATCAAACACGTCTGGTAATCCCTTTACGCAACGTGCAGCATGGATACATCGTTTTGCATGAAACCGAACTTTCATATCCTCATTGAAATATTCCTTGAAATCTCTTCCCAAAAAATCCACTCCCTTTAACGAAGTTTCCAGTCATGTAAAGGAACCTTTGATGTTCTCTTTATCCGATAATAATTTTTACTTGATTCGTCATTTACTCCTATCATAACAGACAATATGAATGATTTTTACTTCAAACGTTCTTTTATCATTATCATCTGAAATGCATCATTTAAAAAAATATGTGTCATGACCAAAAAAGAGCAATCTATCGAAATCAATAGTCCATATTTATAAGAGAAAGAAAATCTATCGCTATAAATAACCCTTAAGCAAACATAATTACTTTGCGGTCTATCAAACGAATCTTGTCACTGGTTTTTTTAAAAAATATATTAGACAATTTAAATACACGTTTAATACCCACAATTAAGATAGTCCATAAGGGAGTACTTTTTGAAACCTATAAAATAACCACTATCAAGTAGAGTAGTTATCGAAGCCATATCGATAAAAATATTACACAAAAAGGTTTAATAGTGTTAAAATTGTAAATATGGTTATTTGATAAATGAATGACTTAAAAATACATATGATGGAGTGGATGTTTGCTTTGAAAAGATTATTTTCTTTGGTTTCATTATTGCTTGCGTTGTTCACATTGAGTTCTAATGTGTTTGCAGATGAATACGCGACGCAAGTTTTTTTGAGCCCTGGCTCTTCTAGTAAAACTTCAGGAAAAATATATTTGCAATCAGGCTATAAGATGAAGATCAATGTGAATAGTTATTCTGGTCATAAGGTTTACTACAAAGTATTTTCACAATCGACTGGAAAGATTATTAAAGATGGATACGTAGCATCAGGAAAGTCAACTGCCCTTGACAATATAGGTGGTCCAGTTGGCTATTATCAGATAATGCTCAAATGTACAACAGGATCAGCTGTATATAAAGATTGTGATGCGGAAGGATATTTATCCGCACACTATTAATAACTAAAACATAATTAAAAACAAGAGGCTATAACACAGCACCTCTTGTCAGACTGAAGCAGTATTTCAATAATGAAATACTGCTTTTTAGTTATCACAATATGTCCCTATCTTAGGTTTGTTTTTCCAAATCAATCACATAATCACGAATATGTCAGTATCATGGACTCCTTTTATTCTTCCTCCATCGATAGTACTTTTGATTTCATAGGAGAAGACAAAACGGTCATCGTTGTTGTAAAGCCATACTGACTGCATTCATGAATAAACCGATCCAATGTTTTTAGCGATGAAGTCATCACTTTTAAAATAAAGTTAAATTCCCCGCTCAATTGGTGCATTTCTACTACTTCACTTGACTGCTCCCCAAAGTCAAAGAGTTTGCCACAGTTATTTGCTTTTACCAAAACAAAAGCGGTTACGTGTTTCCCTAGTTTTTCTGGTTCCAATACAGTTTGGTAACCTAAAATCACTCCTTGATCCTCTAATTTTCGAACTCGCTCACTTACCGCTGGTTGGGTCATGTTGATCATTCGTCCCAACTGTGAAATGGTCGTCCGCGCATTCTGTTGTAATATCTCCAATATTTTTGCATCAATGTGATCCATTTCAGCCCCATCCTCCTCTATCTTCAACATTTAAAGTTATTATTTATTTTTACTTATACATTTAAAGAAAAGAAACCCAAACGCCTTTGTTTTTCTATGTAATCCATACGATGAAACCAGTATGATAGAAATACAAACAAAGGAGGCAACGATATGAAAATAAACATTCATACTCCCATGAAAATTGGTAACTTAACACTAAAAAATCGTTTGATTATGTCACCTATGCAACAATACCAAGGAACAATTCAAGCATTTGCTACAGATCACCATATCCAATTTTATAGCAAACGAGCTGGAAAAGTTAGTCTAATCATCATAGAATCAACTGCAATTTCACCGAATGGACGTCTCGTTCCCAATGACATTGGAATCTTTAGTAATGAACATATAGAGCCTCTCAAAAAGATTGTGGATGCCGTTCATGCAAAACAGACTCCTATTTTCATTCAACTTTCTCATGGTGGTAGAAAATCTGCTCCGGAAGTAACCAAACATTTAATTGCACCCAGCCCAATCGCTTATGATGAAAATTATGGCATCCCCAATGAAATGAACCATACCGATATCAAAAATATCATCGAAGATTATCGCTTAGCAGCAAAAAGGAGCTTAGCAGCAGGTTTTGATGGGATAGAGTTACATTTGGCACATGGATTTTTACTGCATGAATTTCTATCTCCATTATCCAACAAACGAACAGATCCTTATGGTGGGTCCATCCAAAATAGAGTTCGATTGATTCAAGAAATATTAGAAGCGATACGATCTGTGACTGGAAATCAATATCCTATTATCGTTCGTGTCTCCGCTTCTGATTTTGATCAAGATGGTCTGACTCCAGTAGAAGTTGCTAATGCATTAACTTACATCGAATCTCTGATTGATGCCATTGATGTATCATCAGGTGGACTACTCCCAGTTCAACCGCTTGCTGCACCAAAAGGGTACCAAGTACCTTATGCATCGATTATCAAACAATTTGTTCAAATTCCTGTCATTGCTGTAGGCAAGATCCATACCAAAGCATTCTCGAATTCTATTTTAGCAGACAGACTTGCAGATTTTATAGCAGTAGGGAGCCCTTTGCTTGATGATCCTCGGTTTGTAGATAAGATGATAGATGAAAATTAATATTTTTTGAATATTGTTAATAATTAATTTTATATGCCGGCTAGGAGGGCTTATCAAATGTCCACTGGAAAGAACATAAGTATATCAGAAAACCATTCCTTAGTAGATCATATCTCTTCAAATACATCCAAATCGAATCCATTGCCGATCTGGAAACTAATAGCTTTATCGATGGCCGGCTTTCTCGCAATACTGACAGAAACCATGCCCGCAGGATTATTGGTTCAGATCGGCAAAAGTCTTGATGTTTCCTCAGCACTAGTCGGTCAACTTGTGACACTTTTTGCCGTTGGCTCGGTGATGGCGGCTATTCCACTTATCGCAATTACACGCAGTTGGCCCAGAAAGCGAGTGCTATTAATGGCTTTAAGTGGGTTATTTGTTATGAATATGTTAACAGCTGTATCGACCAACTATGTACTGACACTCATTATTCGTTTAGGAGCTGGAATGGCAACTGGACTGATCTGGGGATTAGTTGGTGGTTACGCAATGCGTATGGTACCACAGCATTTACATGGAAGAGCTCTAGCGATTGTGATGGTGGGACAACCTATTGCTTTATCTTTGGGTGTACCATTAGGAACTTGGTTGGGAACCATTTTGGATTGGAGAATAATCTTTGGTATCCTCTCTCTTCTTGCGCTTATTTTAATTATATGGGTACTCACTTCCATCCCTGACTATCCTGGTCAAAAAGTACATCAACAGCGCCCGTTGCATACTATATTCCTGCTTCCAGGAATTCGCACTGTGCTTTTTGTGCTCTTTGTTTGGATATTGGCACACAACATTCTCTACAATTATATCGCACCATTCATGGGTTACCATAAAATCGCTGATCAATTAGACTTTGGTTTATTCATTTTTGGCATCTCATCTGTAGTCGGTCTATGGGTTACTGGTTTGTTGATAGACGGACGAATTCGAAAATTGACACTTATTAGTCTTGCTGTCTTTGCCTTGTCTGCGTTATTTATGGGTATTGGAAAAGAAATGCCCATATTGATCTACATCGGAATTGCTGCTTGGGGATTAACGTTTGGAGGTGGACCAACATTACTCCAAACGGCAATGGCAACTGCCGCAGGCGAAGATACAGATGTTGCACAATCTATGCTCGTAACGGTGTTCAATATCGCCATTGCGGGTGGAGGTATTGTTGGTGGAATGCTTTTAGTCCAATGGGGAGCAGGATCTTTTCCATGGGCACTTTCTTTATTAGGTCTAATTGGTTTGGTTACTGTCTGGACAAGTAAACGACATGCTTTTAAAAATGAATAAAAGCGATGATAAAACTCAAAAATCAATCAAAGAGAATGATGAAGAGTTAGAATAAAAAACAATAAGTGTATAAGGTACAAAATCAAGGGGGTAACCGTCCTATTTGGATATGGATATCCCCTCATTCGTTATTCATCCAACTATGTCTAGAAAGCTTAAAATAAATTAGCATCAAAGCCGAATAAGAGAAGCTATTTGCTTGATCTATAAAGAAAGCAACAGAGAAACTTTAATTAATTACACCCGAATGTATAATCTTCACTTTTACATCTGCTTTAAATTGTACTTTTTTGTAGTGATACGCCCAATTCCCCTTCATTTTTTTCCAAACTTGAGGATGAAACGCAATGATTCTTCGGCCAATGCCAAAACCATCACATTGTGCTTCTTGCATTTTTTTGATTGTTTGTCTTGCTAAACGAGTCATATCTTCCGAGATTTTCCGATTTAATCGATCCACTATTTTCTGCTCGTTTAGATGATTTTGAGCATATTCAGTAATCCCAATTTTCCAATCTGCATGTAAAGTAACAACAATCTTTCCTTTTGGTTGGACCCTGACCTGCATATCATGTTTTGCTTTTTCCACATCAAATGTGATTGGGCTCGAATTGTCTGAATCAATTTCTTCTCTCGTCATTCTTGCTATTTTGCCGGGGCTTCCTTTCAATAACAAAAACATCGTGGATTCATTTGGATTTAGAACTCCAGTAAAAATCCGATTGTGGAACATTGCCAACTGAGCACATTCTATGTCCGTTTCTTTTTTCGTTAGATAAGGAAGCAAAATATCTTCTCCTGGATCAAATAGAACAGGGCAGATGGATTGAATATTCTCCGCTGTAACAAGTGTTTTCTCTTCCGAACCATCGATCAGTTTGGGAATCTCATCAGAGATAAGTGTGTTCCCCACTTTTTTCATTGCTAGTAAATCACTTGCTTTTCCTTGAGCAACCACAATCTTTGCGTTTAATGAACTATGAGGATCACGATAAAAAATATCAAGTATGGGGTAAATATCTTTTTTGGCTAGTTCCTCTCCGATCATTACGACTCGATTTTTGTAAGCACGGAAATAGTTAGACAACTTTCTGTCCACTTTATCTCGCGTCTCTCTAGGCGTTCTGCCAATTGCACTTTTTATTTCATCTTTTGGCTCTTGGGACTCACTCATTGGTTGATCATGAAAAACATATGTCGAAAACAATTTATTTTCTGAAGCTTTATCAAATCCAGCTATCGAGAGTAATCGTGCATTTTTTAATAGTTCTTGATCCCAACAACCGGATAGAAAAAGAAGGACACAAAAACCGATTAATACAACATACCATTTCTTCATATCGTTTGTTCCCTCCTTTTCTTTCTTACATAACCAATCATCAGGAAGAAAATAGGAAGTCCAATGATCAAAATACGGAAAGCGACAGAAATCATTCGCTCATAATACAAAATCGTAAACGTATCATCAGGAATGAAAGATATAAGAAAAACAATAAAAGGTACATATAATAATGATTTTTTATGTTGACCTTTATGGAATAGCTGACCTAATCCAACTATCCCTGCATAAAGGTAGGCGGTCAAAGATGTAAACGTTATCACAAACCATAAAGCTAAGAACAGAAGATCAATTCGGTCAACAATATGAAAGGAAAAAGCCTTTAACATATACAGCATTGGTTCTGGAACGAGCGGAAGTTCTTCTGGACTAAAAATAATCAAACTCGTAAATACCTCAAATGTGTAAAAGAGTGTGGTTAAAAGATTGGCCACAGATACTGCTTTTAGTTTTCCATTGCTCTGACCTTCCACCATCGGATAAAAGACTAAAAGAATCTCAAACCCTAGCATGGCAGGTGTAGCATCTTTGATTGTTTTTAAAATGTTGACCCATCCAGCTTCTGTGATTGGAAAAATATAGGTAAAATCTACGTTCATATAACCAACCAAAGAAAGTATCACCATGACGACGATGATAAATGAAGTGATGACAAAAAAACGGGTGATGATTCTCAAATTCTCTCTCACCAAATAGATGGAAAGGACAAGAATTAAAATTAATACCGCCCATTTCGGTGTTTCTTGCAACATCCATTTATGTATAATTTCCAGCAACCTCACTAAAATCATCCCAGCAGTAAAAAGAAAGTACCCGCTATAAATCAAGCTCAATAAATTCCCCAAGTATTTTCCAACTATTTTGGGTAAGAAACTATAAATATTATCAGAGGGATACAATTTGCAGAGTGCCCAATGAATGATAATGACCAATTGCAAAAATAATCCTGCAAACAAAACGGAAATCCAAGCTCCTCCTTTCGCTGTTAATTGGAGAACATGAGGTAGGGATAAGATTCCAACTCCAATTTGTGCCTGCAAAATAAAAAACATCAATTGGCCTTGGGTGATACTACTGTTCTTTTTGACCATCTGCATCCCAACCTCTCGAATAATCCTCTTGGGTCATTCTCTGGGGATGAATATCGTGAGGGCGTTGATTTAATTTCCAAATCGGGAACCGAACAAATGTATCTTTTAAATCTTTCATTCGTAAAGGAGAGAACGGCGCAAGAAAGGGTGTACCGAAACTTTCTAACCTGCACAAATGAATCAAAATGAATAAAAGGCCAACGGAAATTCCAACGATACCAAAAAGTGCAGACAAAACCATAAGAGGAAAGCGTAAGATTCGAATAGCAGTACTCATTTCATGAGAGGGTACAACAAACGATGCAATAGCCGTTAAAGAGACAACGATAATCATCGGATAAGAAACCAAACCAGCCCGCACAACCGATTCACCAATTACCAAACCACCTACAATTCCAATTGTTTGTCCAACACGACTAGGCAGACGAAGTCCAGCTTCTCGGATTACTTCTAATGTTAATTCCATCAAAATTGCTTCTAAAATAGGAGGAAATGGTACCTTGCCTACACTACTTTGCACAGTAAAGATCAATTCAGTTGGTAGGATTTCAGGATGAAAACCAACTACAGCAATATAGACAGCTGGTAGTTGAAATGCGATTAGAATACTAGCTAGACGAATCAAACGGATAAAAGACCCAATAATCCATTTGCTGTTGTAGTCATCCGGAGACTGATAGAAGGCAGATATCGTAACAGGTAAAATCATTGCTGATGAATCCCCTTCTGTTAAGATAGCCACACGTCCCTCCATAATATTTACCGCTGTTCGATCTGGTCTCTCCGTATATAAAATTTGAGGAAAAGGAGATAATGGACTAGTTTCAATAAATTCACCAATGATTCCAGTAGAAGCAATGGTGTCTGTAGAAATGGAAGTAATACGACGATCAACCTCAGCTACTAATTTTGGATTCACAATGTCTTGCATGTACAAAACAGCTACTTTGGTTTTCGTTATTTCCCCAACTTCATAGTAATGCACCTTCAATTTTGTACTTTCGATACGATGACGAATTAAATAAAGATTAGTGGTTAAGTTTTCAATAAACCCATCATGTGCCCCACGAACTACTTGTTCATTACTTGGTTCTGATATACTTCGGCTATAGCTCGGCATTACACCCATTACATATGCCTCATGCAATCCTTCCAATATTAGGATACAATTCCCTTTAACTAATAGAAGAGGAAGTTTGTTAAGATGAGCTATCTTCTTAAATTGAGCAATAGGGAGTATTTCTTCGATCACACCCTCAGCCTTTTTGTGTAACGGATAAATAACTTTTTTTTCGATTTTTTCTCGATCCGTCACAGATTCCAAATAGATAAGTATACCCTTTTTATTATTAAAGTTGATTTGTTCCCATTTCAAATCACTCGAATGAGACAAATTTGTTTGTAGATAGTTTAAGTTTTTTGCTAAAGAAGAATATAATCCAACTGTTTCCTCAGATGGCTTTTTCTTTTGATGATTTGTAAATAGTTTCTTTAAAAAAAACATACTACATATCCTCTCGTACCTACATTTTCGTTTAATATAACCGTTATTGGAAAAAAATATCTCCTCGAGAACGGATATGTACAAATGCAAAACTTGCGATAAGGAACACGAGGTGTCTCCTTCCTATATTCGAATGGTAAAGATTTTAATATCATCGGACACCACTTTGAGAAGTGTGTAGAATGTCTAAAAGAAGATAAAGAATACCAAAGATATTGCTTAGACTTCTTTCGTCACACTAGGATTGATATTAGTGTAACGAGTAACCTTTTACCAAATAAGGAACGACAATAAATTAAGATACGAAAATGTGAATGCTAAGAAAAACTTTATTCGTTCTTCTAATTACCACGATTCTCCATGCCAATACCAACTATTGGCATATTTTATAGTAAAATCATTTTAGATTGGTTCAGATAAATAATTACACAAATAACGGATTATACCAGACAGTAAGTCATTAATAGTGTTCACCTTAAATCTGTACCAATAGGCGATGAAACATGTGGACTATTTTCATTGAATCCTACAATTAAATGACTAAATATATAGTCATTTTTATTTGCTGCTACTAGATTGCCAATATAGATTTCCTGTAAGCACCCTTCATTTAAGTTTTCTATTTCGTATATTTACTTACCTTTCCTTAGTGGTAAACTATTCAGAAAAAGGAAAGGAACTTTACATTATATGAAAACTTCTTTTTTCGGAAATATATTAATCTCTACTTTTTTATGGGTTATCTTCGTTTTGCTTGTGGATGGTCTAGAAAGGGTACTCTTGGTCTCTATCTTTTTCTTGATACCAATACTACTTTCTCTCACTCCCACGATAAAACGTGATGAAAACAGTTCCAGTTATCATGCTTTTCTTTTGAAGAGTCACCTTTATTTAGCAGTAACGATAGGCACCGCACTTTTATTTTCAAAAGGAAGTATTATCTCTGGATTACTATCCATACTTTGGGCTGTCTTTACACTAGCATTATTTGTTTATGGAGTAAGGAGATTTCTCGAACGTGGTTGGTATATCATAGAAGAAAACGCTATTGATACTAGCTTTCTATATGCTCACTTAGGTGGAATTACACTCAGTCTGTATTGTTTTACCAGTGATAAAATGATCAGTCACCATCTGTTTATGGCCGCTATCCACTTTCATTTTACTGCTATTGTGTCCACTGTATTTATCGGATTTGTTGGACGTTTGCTTCCGCTCGACCAAAAAATCGGACATGTTTATCGATGGGTTGTTAGAGGTACCATGCTTAGTCCACTTATCATCGGAATCGGTATTCTTACTGGTCCTTGGATTCAAAACGTAGGGCTATGGATTTATACTATATGTATATCCATCTATAGTTATTTTGTTTTCTTGCATGTTGAAAAAAAGAATACCATTACCAGCATTTGTATCCAGCTATCTACGATTGTAATGTCCATAACAACTGTTTTATCTACTATCCAAGGCATATTCCAATTACAAGGACATACTTGGATAAACAGTGAACAATGGATTTAGTATCATGATATACCACTTGCGATAGGATCTTTACTAGGTATTTTTGGTTGGTATTTTCGAAAACCAACAGAAAAAAACAATTTATATCAACTCCCTCACATCAATATAAATGGAGATACCTACATTAGGAAAGATTTCCTAAAGCGCAATGGATATGAAGATCAAAGAACATCACACGCTGGTATTATGCATAATTTAGATAAATTTGCAAGAAACGACTTTATCCCTGCCCTATTACATCCAAAAGTAAGGTCTTTCTTGGAAAATACTTTGTTATACGATATTGCCATCCATGCTCACTGGACAAAAGCCGCTTGGCTTTTTGAAAAATTCCATAAAGCTTGGTCTAAAAAAATACAACAGACGAACGTTCCTTCTCCTAGTGAAAAAGTAAAATGTATGGAAAGTGAAATTGTCAGTGTTATCAATAATGAACAATATTGGAATAAAAGATTACATGCCTGGATCTGTAGTTATAAAGATTCAGACGAAACATTTTTTGTAGGTATTTATACAGATCATAAGCAAGATGACGAACGCTATTTAAACATAACTTACCCTATAAACAAAGCAAATCGAGCAACTGTCTATCGGCTTGAACATGGTATCGATGGAGCCTTGCAACTCACTTCTATACCAAGGGGAGGTGGCATGGGTGATGAGGGAAACTTTCTCATGCTTAAAAACTTTTCCATACGTCTGCCTTTAAACGAGCATTTCCTCATCTGGGTCGATGACTATGGAAGATTACAAGTTACCCACCGTTTTTGGTTTTTTGGTGTGAAAATACTTAGTATTGAATTTGAAATGATTGCAAAATAATAAAAATTTTTTTTCAGGAAGAGACAACTTATAGAATAGTTGTCTCTTTTCCTATCTTTATCCCATTTGATAGATGTACAACAGTGGTTACACAATCACCAATGTTTGTTTTTAGAAAATAATATCTGATCCTAAACAGAAAAAAACCCTTTATATCAAGGTTTTGGATGGTGATATCTAGCCGAGTACAAACACAAATCACCAACAAATTTAAAAAAATTTTCATTCAAACATTGAAGTTAAGAAGAAAAAACATTACATTAATGATAATGAGAATCGTTTTCACTATTTGGAGGGAGAGTTTATGAGACAGCAAGAACTTTTTGATGTAACAATAATCGGAGGTGGCCCAGCAGGGCTATACTCTGCTTTCTATAGTGGGCTTAGAGAAATGAAAACAAAGCTCATTGAGTTCCAACCGGAATTAGGTGGAAAATTGAATGTATATCCTGAAAAAATGATTTGGGACGTTGGCGGTCAACCACCTATCACGGGTGAACAATTCAAAGATCAACTTGTAAAACAAGGGTTACTATTTCATCCAACAGTACTTCTAAATGAAAAAGTAGAGTCCATTCACCAAGATGAAGAAAAAATTTTTGTATTGCAAACTTCCTCTGGTCAAACGCATTATTCCAAAACCATTATTGTTGCGATTGGAAGTGGTATCTTACAACCGCAAAAATTAACATTAGAAGATGCTAGTAAATTTGAAATGTCTAATTTACATTACACTGTAAAGTCATTAAAACGATTCAAAGATAAAGTTGTCCTCATTTCTGGAGGAGGCGACGCTGCAATTGATTGGGCAAATGAATTGCAGCCAGTTGCCAAACAAGTATATTTGGCTTGTAGAAGAAATGATTTTACTTGTCATGAAGCACAGAGAACACAAATAAAACAGAGTTCGATCATTTCTCTTTTCCATACTTCTATTACAAAACTAATGGCTTGTAAGAAACAAGAAGCAATAAATTGTGTTGAACTGACAAATAAAGCTACTGATGCAGTTTCCCATCTAGAAGTGGATGAAGTGATCATTAGCCATGGATTTGATAATGATAATTCCTTAATCCATAACAGTAAAATTAACGTGGAACTAGTAGATAATTATTATATTAAAGGAACTGCAACTAGTGAATCATCAATCGATGGTTTTTATGCTGCGGGGGATATATTAATGCATGATGGAAAGTTGAATTTGATAGCTGGATGTTTTCAAGATGCTGCAAATGCAGTAAACAAAGCGAAACAATATATTCAACCCCAAGCAAATAAAACGGCAATGGTCTCTTCTCATAATGACATTTTCAAAGAGCAGAATCGAGTTTTAGTGAAACAAATGATGAATTCAGTTACGAACAATCTCTGATTGCTATATAAAACAGGAAAAGACAAGAGATAGACTGTGAATTCTTATCATGATTTGTTCATAATAGTAGCACACAGATTGATCTCTTGAAAGCAATGGATGCGCAAGGTAATGCTAGTCATTTGAATACCACTAACTTGAGAATTTTATTAAACTTCATTTCTTTCTTATTTCCTATACGTCTGGTTGTCCCGGACGTTTTAATTTTACCTATTCCTCCTGTACTTACACGATCTAAAAATGATTCTTTTGTTGCTCACTTGCATTTCTTCCCATCTCAAACACAAAAAAAGGAATGGATTTTAACCATTCCCTCATGATCTTAATCGATGCTTTTTAGAAACTAAATTTTGGTTTTAGATCACCGTTATAAGGTTCATGTTCAACGAATACTGTTATGTCCTTGCCATCTCTGTCTTTACCAGTTCTCTTATACGTAAATTTATTCTTATTAAGTTCGGTAAGTTCTAGAGCAGCACCATATTTATTAACTCCAATGGAAACATGAGCTCTTATTTTATTTTCGTGCACAATATCGAAGTAGCCATAATCACCGCGACTTTTGCCTGTTTCAACATTGAAAAACTCATATTTATTCGTCTTATCATCAAACTTTGCCAGACTTATAAAATTAGAATTATACGTTGTGACATCATTGCCGCCTTCATCTAATACCTTTGTTCCATGCCATAGGGTGCTACCTAAAATCTTATCCCCATCGATGTCTTTCACAATATCTCCTGTAGTCGTGTTCAACTGCTTGTCCGGATCAGTAAATGAAAGCTCTTTTTCTTTATAGGGAACATGTTCAACAAATACCTCTACATCTTTGCCATTAGCATCTTTTCCCATTCTTTTATAAGTAAAGATGTCCTTATTTAGTTTTATCATTTCAACAACAGCTTGATAATTCATGGATTCTGAAATTAATATTCTCTTTTTCCCATCATTGGTGATAAAAAATGTTCCTTTATCTCCACGACTTTTCCCTGTCTTCGCATCGAAAAATTCATATCTTCCTGATTTCACATCATATTTCGCAAGACCGATGAAATTAGCATTCTCTTTTGTTAAATCATTTTTATCTTTGTCATACACTCTTGTACCCTGCCAATTTGTGCTACTAAGAATATTAGCGAATTCTTGTCCCGCAGTTAATTTCTTTTTCTTTTCTTTATTACTCACTTTTACAAATTGTTCTTGTTTCTGCTCTTTTTGTGTAATTTGATTGTCTGGTGTGCTTGTACTACACCCAGTTACTAATACTGTTATACCAAGGAATGCAGTTGATAATATTTTTGCTGTTTTGTTCATTTTATCGGCTCCTCATTATTATTCAGGGCTATTTTGACCTGTTTGTACAAAATTTGTTCCTTCTCTTTATTTGGATCTCCATTGTTTATTTGAGACACAACTTTGAAGGATCAAGATACATCCGTAAATATTGTTAGCCAGTTTCATATAAAATACACCATCTTACGGCATTTATTATGTTTCCTACTAATAATTCCTTATCGAATGCCGTTAATACCTTAATTATGTTAGTGCTTAAACGTAAACTCCTCCTAAATAAATTCTTAAAAAAAGATAAACTTATTATTGGAATTTCCTTCCTTATACCAAACCCGTAGTACGGATTGGAATCTGTATATAAAGAGCAAACACCTATCCGTACCCATAATCCATCCAAAGAAGTCGTTTTGTCACTCATTTCTTTAAGCTGGAAACCAATATGATGTATATTACTGACTATTCACACTTTATTTGGTAATATAAATATATAAGGAGGTGACCTGAGTAAGGGAATAGTTGCGCCAAAACTCTAATCATCTTCGTATTCATTTATCAAAATTAACAATTGAAAACTCTATTTTTCAATAATCAGATTATTATATTAACCAATACACAATACACTGCCGCTGTTTGGAAACCTGTATTTAAAGTACAAATCACTACTTATCCTTCACCCTTTTACCCTTGCTTAGATAAATATGACAAATAAGAATACAGTAGACTATTATATGTCTCTACCCTACACAATCCATATCGAACGGTTCGAAGAATGGGGTACTGTGTCCTATAAAGCATCCGTCCTATAGTTTACAAATTGTGAAGTTATAACCTTGACGGAAGAACAAGCTCACAGCACCATTCGAGAAATAATGAGAATATGGATTGAAGCTAGGCTACATCACAAGGATATGCCTATTCCTAAACCGTATGGATATTAGCATCAAGAGTATCTCCTTAGAATTAGATCCTTTTAAAATAGTTAAATATACTCCAACGAATACGTCTGATTGCTGTCAGGCGTTTTTTGTTATTTACTCTTAATTTAATACCCCACTCTTTAAATACTTATATTTCACCAATTTTTTTCTAACTATGACAAAATTTTTCTTATTTTATAGTGAGGTATTATTCATTTGAAATAATAAATGGATAGCTTCTTCATTCCCTTTCTCTGATGTTTATTTGCTGTGATTGGTCTATGATGAACAAATGTGCGACACGGGAACCGTCCCCGTGTCGCACATTTTTGATGTTAGTTGTTCTTTGATTGGTAGGAAAGAATGACAACACCTGTATCAGTTGTCTTTGTATTTACCAGTTTCAAATCCTTCTGTTCGCTTCCCTCTTTAAATAAGCGCTTTCCACTACCGACTATAACTGGATTAACGATAAGGTGATATTCATCAATAAGATCATGTTGCATCAAGGTTTGGATCAGTTTACTGCTTCCATAGATTAGAAGGTCTTGTCCAGGCTGTTGTTTTAACTGCTTTACTTCTTTCACAATATTTTCTTTGATAAAACTTGCATTCCACTTCGCTTCTTCTAAAGTAGTGGTAACAACGAATTTAGGCATGTTATTTATTCTGTCAGCAAAACCATCTTCGTCTTTCATAGTAGGCCAAGCTTCTGACATAC
The DNA here is from genome assembly GCF_000428065.1 of Shimazuella kribbensis DSM 45090. Lineage (GTDB taxonomy): Bacteria > Bacillota > Bacilli > Thermoactinomycetales > Thermoactinomycetaceae > Shimazuella > Shimazuella kribbensis. Next base: position 61,272 of record NZ_ATZF01000013.1, on the reverse strand, counting down.
CTTGATACGTTTCTCGACCCAACAATAGAGCTCCACTCGAAAATAAAAGTTCATTTTGAAACTTACCAATTTCTTCATTAAAATAGGGAGCAGTCCAAGCTGGGTTCTCGATTACGCCATCCAATGACACATACATAGATACAATCACTTTTCTCATGTTAAATTCCCCTTTGATTTGTTTTTTTCTCCTAAACGATTTCCTTACTATGATCTTTCTCAACTATGTACCGTACTGACCATCTCTCACTAAATTTTGACTGTACACAAGCAGTGCTACATGACTACAACTTGACTTCGTAACAACACTCCATGTCGAATTCCTATATTGAATATACCACATAGAGAATATTCCTGTAAAGGAATATTTAAAAATTATTTTCTCCTCCTGGATCCTCTACCATGCTGTGTATTCCACCACTTAAGTCATTTCAAGCATCCTGTAATAATAAAATCTTCTTCTTTTCTGTTGAACAGTATCCTTTCCCATGGAGCAATACATATGTTATATGCTGATTTGCCAATCCCATCGTTCTCCAAGTGCGATCTGGTTATCATAGATGGTACCTGCATTAAATTCAACTACATGCATCGATCTTTCAAAATATGCGCCTTTTCGGTTCGGCATTAAGTGTTCCTCTATACCAATTACTAGTCCTTGTTGGTTTAAATAAACGACATCAATCGAAAATTTCATTTGATAGGTGTGAATTGCTGATGCTCCCATAAAAAACAATCCACTACCCGCAGTTGTACGACCAAGAAGACCATTCATTTGTTCCTTCCCAGTGAGGGCTAATTCCATTTTTCGAAAAAAGGTTTTGTCGCGATATACATATATCGTTGTCATCTCATCATCTCCTCTTATCTGAAATTTGATGCTCTGAGATCTAATCCCAATAAAACTTACTCTAAGAAACCGATACAAACTTAGATATTTCTTGCTTATATGAGAAATCCTTATTCCTCCTACTCTTTTTATAGAGAAAAATGAAAAGCCGTAAAACGACTTCTCCTAGCAATCTAGTCACTTTATTTGATCCCAATTGACTACATTGTGTGGTCTATTCATCTTTTTTACCACCTGTTCCTAACTTTTAAAATAGCCAAACCTCAAGTTTCCTGATGACATAGAAAAGAACGGTGAGCACGATTTTCACCATTCTTTTTGAAATGAATAAGAAAAAAGTTAACTATTTCGATAATCGATAAGAATGAATCCCTGATTTATCTGCGCTTTCTTATATTCTATCTATCAACCTGTATGAAAAGATTTGTTAGCATCATACTTGTGTTAAATGTTCGTCATACATATCAATAATTTCAAGAAATCTTTCCGCTTCACGGAAAACATGATCAGCTAATAAAGGATGAATAATACTTTTAATTCGACACTCTTCGATCAAATCGCGTGCCGTTTTTTTGAAATCTCGCAAGGATTTTACTGATACTCGATTTTGATCAAGGAATTGATCAAGCAATGGGACTGTCTGAGATTGAGGGCACATCGATTCTAGATCTTTTGCTTGGAATAGTAATTGATCAAAATCATGACTAAAGTTCCTTGCTAGATCCCCAAGTTTCCTTTCAGAAGGGTCAAGTAAGTGACCAATAAATTTAGCATGGTCCGCCATAATACGTAAAAAGAACACATTTTCTTTAATAATGGCGTCTTGTAACGGTGCTAGATTTCCTTTATTCAGCTCCTTTAGTCGTTTTCTAAAATAATTTGCTTCCCTGCTCACATGGTCAATTAATAAAGGAAAATTATTTTGCCCGGGAAGCTTACAACGAATAACCAAACCCAGCACCTTTCTTTTAAATGCCCAAATACCTGTAACGGCAACGATAACCTTTTCATTAAAACTTTTTATTTTTTTGGGGTCTGTTTCCAATGGAAACGCATGCGATCTATTTTCAATATCCTCAAATACAGCATAATAATAATCAGCTTCTTGAATTAATTTGGTATCCTCACATCGGAAACCTAATTTCAAAAAAAGAGAGTGTTCCTTCATAATACGGGACCAAAAACGAATTTCATCTAAAGAACGAGCTACAAAGGGATCAGACATCATCCTACCTCCATTTTCATGGTAATGATTTAAAATATGCCTCACTTCCCTTGGATAGAAATAATGCAAGTAATTTCTATCCTTTCACTTGATGCATTTCCTTAAAAACGTATATTTCACCTCAACACTCCGCCACCCATATACTGATGTAAAAGGAGCGGGTGACTGTGCCTCTCATTGACATCTCTCTATCAAAGAGACGTCTATTTTTATACGAAGGAAATAAGCTGATCAAAAGCTATTTAATTGGGATCGGTAAAATGGTCACACGAACCCCCACTGGCAATTATGTGATTGTCAACAAAGTCCCTTACCCATACAGTTGGCCTGGCGGACCACTAAGTCCCTATGGCACACTATGGATGGGACTATCCCGTCCCGGTTACGGCATCCATGGCACAAATCGTCCAGCCTCTATCGGTAAAATGGTATCCAAAGGATGTATCCGCATGTATAACAGAGATGTAGAAGATCTTAGTCGAAGAGTTAGCATTGGTACACCAGTAACCATCCATCCCTGACACCATCTTTCTGTTACTAACCTCTTCTGATTAGGATCAAAAGTACATTTCTAAAAAGAGAGTTAAGCACTCACCAAGTGGAATAATTCCATTCAACACAAAGAATCCCCAAACCAAAAGGTATCGGGATTTTTTTATGGAATATAAATGGTAAATTAGCATCTATCCTCTCAGGGATATGTTATTCATATTATAAATATAAACATTATTCTATCTATTATTAAACTCTTGCAATTTCGATTAGTTACCATTATGATAGTAACTAGTTACTACTTTAATAGTGTCTAAGAAGGTGTGAATTTGGATCAATTACTTCAAGCAATCCAGAAATTTGGATTCAATCAATACGAATCAAAGGCTTATGTTTCATTAGTAAAATTGGGAATGGCAAATGCGTATCAAGTGAGTAAGGACTCTGGGGTTCCACGAGCAAGAATTTATGAAATTCTGAAAACATTGGTTACTCGAGGAATAGTATTACAAATAGAAAAGAACGAGGAGATATTATACCAGCCCTTACCAGTGGATGTCTTCCTACAATCCGCTCAAAATCAATGGGAAACATCCTTTCAGTTAGTAGAAGAGGGTTTGAAAAAACTAGAACAAGAGGTTCCAACAAAAGAACTAACCCTTACTACGATCAAAGATAAAGATAAAATTTTAACTTTTTGCAGGAGCCTAATTGCAAATGCGAAGAATCAAATTACGGTCTCTTTATGGGATAATATGTATGATCAGTTAGAAGATGACTTAAAAGCCAAACAACAAGATTGTAGCATTAAAGGAATCGTATTCAAACGAACAAAGTTACTCCCGGGACTTGAGCCACATCGTGAAACAAAATTTATTAACGAACTAAATGAAAATAAATGGTTTATTCTTTCCATTGATAGAAAACATATTTTCTATGGTCATTCTATTTTACAGGGAGGAAATGCATTTTATACAGAAGATCCAGTGCACGCTTATTTATTTGAAGACTATATTTGGCATGATATATTAGTGAATCGACTAGTCAATAAAAGTTCGGAAGATATAAACAAATGGATTGACCAAGAAGTTTATCGCTTCTTTCACCAATAAACACATGTACTACAACAACAAGGAGAAAACAGCATGAAATATGTAGGAAAAATTATTGGTGGCTTCTTATCCATCATCGTTCTAGGTCTAACCGTTTTTTTCATTGCACCCTATGTGCAATTAGATCCAACCCATAGCAGAATTGAAATCAGCAAAGAATCATCTATTCAATACCCGCTTCTGATCATTCATATTTTTTTCGCAGCCTTATCCATGGCAATCGGACCATTTCAATTTTCCCAAAGCGTAAGGATAAAAAACAGGAGCCTACATCGAATTCTAGGAAAGATTTACTTAGTGGGGATACTTCTTGGAGGATTAACTGGTTTTGGAGTAGCTCTTTATACAGAAACATTCACTCGTGAAATTGGCTTTATCTTTTTAAATATACTTTGGCTTTATTCTGCTTGGAAAGCCTATCATACCATTCGCAACAAAAAAATTCAGGAACACCGGGAATGGATGATTCGAAACTATGGACTCACATTGGTTGCTGTTAGTGCACGTATTTTTGCCCAACTACTGGTTCCCCTCTACTGCTCGCTTCGCGGGGTAACATCTGATGTTGCCGCAACACCCGAAGTCTTTGCTGGACTTTTAGAAACAGGTTTATGGTTAGCCATAGGGGTACATATTATTGTTTCTGAATGGATACTTGTACCTCGAAGTAAATCCAAACCAAAGACACAAAGATCAAGCAAATAGTTTTTTGTCACGTTTTAAAAATAACCGAATGTAATCGTATCTCTTCAAATTTAAAATGTCCGGTGGCTACCGGACATTTTAAATTTTGACTTTTCCACACTATCTCACGAGCTCTTCCATAACAAATGAAGAGCACCTGTACTTTTCCGTTTATTAAAGATAAACGGAATGAAATTGAAATATTCTAATATTTCACATGCTACTGTATTTTCTCTAGTGATACACTACACACAACGGAATAACCTCTCAACACAACCAAATTCCGAACGAAATAGTGGAAATCAAATTCGCCTTCATTGACCACAGTGCGTGGTCATTTGGCGGTCAAAATAACTTTTTATGAATATGAAAGATTATTTTCGGTTTTTCCATATTTTCTTTAAACTGATACGGCTTTATGTGGTTTACTATAATGACTTGTTCCTCCACCTCCCACTAAAACTCTTCCATTTTTTGGAAAAATAAGTAGTTTTTGAACTCCCCCAGCCAACAAAACAATTACTTTGGCACTATTTGCAGTAGCAATGTATTTTACATATCCATTACTTGTTAGTCTGGTTTTCCAATTTTTATCAAATTCAGAACGAAGCACTCTATTTGAATAAACTTGATTTTCCACTTTGGACTGTCTTTTCTTTTGTATTTCTAATCACCTCACATCAAAGTACTTATACATTTTCTATATATTCAAAAATAAAATAATAGTATCGGCTGATATCCCTAAATAATTTCAATTATTAACTCAGATGAGCAAATTCACAAAACAACTCCGCTGATCCAACCCCGAATGTACATGACTTCTGTGATTGCTCATCAGAACACAAAGGATGCTACAGGCAAACAAGATGAGACTAGGAGAACAGAGACCTAGCAAGACTTGTGCCCAAGAATAGATGAGCATTCGCAGCTAAACCAGTCTTGAATACAGCTTCCCCATGAAATGTACGCAGGCACTTTAACCAAATGAAACAAGAATCGGGTGTATCCAAAATCCGCTCCCACTATCTTTTGTTCAAGGGTGTGGATGGTCTCTTGATCATCCACACCACCAACTATTTTAACTGCCTATCCAAGATTGTCTTTCAATCTTTTAGAAGAATAAAAACCAACCATCTATGTATTGAACTTTTGAGGTTCAGATTATGAATGGTTGGTTTTTATTCGAATGTGCCTATGTCACATCTTTTATATGTTTGCCAGAGCATCACTTAAGTTCATAAAATAAGCAGTACCAGCGAAATTGACATCATGCGCAAAGTAGGTGGATAGGTATGTAAATCCTAATATTTAGAATCTCATAGTAACAAAAATAGGCACCCCAGTGCTAATCGGGCGTTTATTCTCGATTTCATTACTTCCAAACTATTATTCTTCTGTAAGTAATAACAATCCCATCCGGTAAAAAACTTCATGGAGCTCTATTGGACGCTCTCTATTGCGTGTTATTCTCCTTTCCCTAACTTTTTACGAATGCTTTCGCTCAATTGTTCTTTTCTTTTTCCGGTCCAGGTTTGTCCCTCCAGCTCATGTAACAGATCATCACAAAAACCGCCCACATCCTGACCCACTACATCCAGCACATCCAATCCCTCTTGTGCGTTTGATTCAAAAAATTCCAGTACATCTTGTAACGCTTTAAACATGATTAAAGCAGCATCATGGCCCGATGCATAATTCCATAAGAAATTCTCAATCTCATTCATCACGATCTGATAATCCTTTGGCAGAGCATCAATTCGTTTTTTGTACTCTCTATATTCCGCTTTTTCTTGTTTCCATCTTTTTAAAATTGACAAAATATTATATCCCATTCTGATTCTCCATTCATTCATTTATTTTTGATGCGATAAAATCTCACTTATGCCAAGCAAATTCAACTTTCTCATGGTCTCGTAACCATACATTTCCTTGCGGTTGATGATTTCGAGAACTCAACCCCGCCAAATCCCCTTTCGTATCACGGTCAAATTTCCCAAAATTGGAGCACTCTTACTACTCTGTACAACTTAGTACTTCTACATAATAATACTAAGTAGATGGCCATGTCAATAGTTAGATTTATTTTTTCTAAAAGGGTTGAAGTTTTTTTGCTTTCGTTATTCTCCTTTCCCTAGCTTTTCACGTATGGTTTGGTTCAATTGTGCCTTTTTTTGTCCCGTCCAGGTTGGAATCTGAAGCTCATGTAACAAATCATCGCAAAAACCACCCACATCCTGACCCACTACATCCAGCACATCCTTTCCCTCTTGTGCATTGGTTTCAAACAATTCTAGTACATCTTGTAACGCTTCATAGATGACCATGGTAGAGTCCGTGTCGGATGAATAAGTATAAAGGATATTCTCCATCTCTTTCATCACGATTTGATAATCTTTTGGTAGAGCATGAATCCGTTGTTTGTACCTTTTATATTCCGCTTTGTCTTGTTTCCAATTCACTCCTGTTAAAATCGAAAAAATATTTTCCATCATGATTCTCCTTTCATTTTTAATTCATTTATTTTTGATGCGATAAAATCCCATTTACGCCAAAAGGTTTGGAGTTGCTTTCGTCCCGCATTATTCAGTGTGTAGAACTTTCGGGGCGGTCCGATTTCGGAAGGCTTCTTCTGAATGTCGACTAGCTTGTTCTTTTCTAGCCGCAGTAAAATGGTATATACTGTTCCTTCGACAACATCTGCAAAGCCAAGGGAATTCAGTCTTCTCACGATCTCATAGCCATACGTTTCTTTACGGTCGATAATTTCTAGGACACAACCTTCCAGAACCCCTTTTAACATCTCGGTCAAATTTTCCATAATGGGCATCCTCCCTACTCCGTATAACTTATTACTTCTACATAATAATACTAAGTAGATGGAGGTGTCAATAGTCTGATTTATTTTTTCTTGAAATGAGTTGAGTAGAGGGTCATTCTTGAGGAAATATAGGAATTACACAAAGCGGATCACGTGCATTTCAATCGAATTCGTTGGAGCGAACGACGCTTTCCCCCGATCATCCCCGCAATAATGGGAAAGGCCAGACAGTGTGCTGCCGCCAACGGTCCATCTGGAAAGGTGTCCATGCAACTAATCGGAAAGAAACCTTACCCTGAAGTCACAAAGAATCCTATGATATGGATTCGCTATTTTGAAAACATTGATTACTCAAAACAAAGAAATTTTATCTTACAGACTTTTGCCGACTGAAAGCCCACGGTTTGAATCGTGGGCTTTCAGTCGGCGTTGCTCCAAACCCCAAAAAAAGGGGTTGCAAGAGAAACGAATATTTTGCAAAGTAGAACACACGATCGGTGATCATCCTACAGCTAGTAGGTTTGTTCTTTGAAAATATAATGGTATAGGGTTTCGGTAGCAAATGGATCTGTCTCCTACCGAATAAAACCATTAGAGGCAGGAAGAGGACTAGAACGCTGGTGACAGGCGTTCCGCCCATGTGAGTACACTTCTAACTGCATGGGATGGGCTGATGAGACAGCCATGAACTTGGGAGCTGCACAAAGCAGAAATGGAGTGAGTGCGCTAACTACCTAGGAATCCCACGACTTTAGTCGTGTGGAGTCTCAATTCTTTCTTGTCATTCTATTCCCCATTTTTTCAATAGAAAATACGGCGAACTGCTTTTCCATTAAACGAAATTCTCACATATACACCAGCAGGCTTAGAAGGTAGCATGGGCTTTTCCTCTTGTTTAACTAATCCAACAAACCAATTCTTGTCCAACTCTTACTCTTAATTATGGGAATTTAATGCAACTGGCTTTTGAATAAAACACTCATCCAGACTTTTCAGCATTCGGAATCTCGTCAATAAGATGTTTTTTTTGTTGAATTCTCATCAAAAATAATCCTAATATCAGTGAAATAGCAAGGAATGCAGCGAAAAAGCGAAAACCCATATTTGTACTGTTAATGAATACACTCTTAGAATTCGCATCCAATATTGCTTCTGGTTCGGAAAACATTTTCGTAACATTTATCGATGTACTTCCTAATTGAACAATCAAGAGTGCAAGTGCTTGGCTTATCGCTCTACACATGTTGTAGATAGTCCAAAACATACCAGAAGCGGAGCCTGCTTGTTCCGAAGGAGCAGCCGACAATACCGCTTTGGCAAGAGATGGCCATGAAAGCCCCGTCGCAGCAGATATAATCAAAAGTGGGACAATGACAGCCATATTCGATAACTGAGTACCAAGTTGTCCAAGTAACAAAAGAGAAATTCCAATCAGGAATGACCCTAATAGAATCATGTTCACTGTACCAAAACGGTCAGCCAGTTTACCTCCTATGGGACCTGTAAATAATTGAGGCACAGATAACGGTATTAATAATAACCCTGTCTCCAATGCACTAAGATGTTGTGCTCCTTGTAAGTACAAGGTAAGCAAGATAGTGACAGAGAAATAACCAATACAGTAACTCATCGTTATCCCAAGACCAATGGTATATTTTCGATTGCTTAAGAGACTTAAATGAAACAAAGGATGCCGAATCTTTCGTTCAATGTATCCAAAAAGAGCCCAAAAAATTATCGTAGCTGCAAATAACACCGTTGTTCTTACCGATGTCCAGCCCCATGTCGCCCCCTCTGACAAAGCAACAAGAAAGGCAACCAATCCAGATCCGAAGGTCATGATACCAAGCCAATCGGTCTTCTCCCTCTCACCTGTTGGCGAATCCTCCAGTACAAACATGGCAGCAATCAAGCTGATAATCCCAAAAGGTACGATTACAAAGAAAATGGAACGCCATCCAAATTCCCCTATCAATACACCACCAAGTACTGGTCCAATGAGCGATCCTGTCACCCAAGAAAGATTGTTGATACCTAAAGCAAATCCAAGCTGATTTGGTGGAAATGTCCGCATAAGGATTGGGGTTGTTGTCGCCATTGCCATTGCCGCACCAATCCCTTGAAAAAGGCGAGCAGCAATTAACGTTGAACCGGAATTTGCAAATCCACAAAGTACAGTGGCAAAGGTAAACAAGGCAAATCCCCATAAAAAAATACGTTTGGTACCAAACATGTCTGACCATCGCCCCGATGGAAGTAAAAATACGGTATTTGTGATGAAAAAGGCAGTAATTGTCCACATGCCAGTGGCAATTGGAATTTGCAAATCTTTTACGATAGGCTGTAGACCAATTACCACAATCGTTGCATCTAAGTTCGAAATAAAAGAAACAAAGGTAATGACAGATAATATTACCCATTTATTAGGTTTTACAGCTGACATAGGGCTTCCTCCTGTGGCTTTTCAAATATCTATAGCCAATATACAACTGCTCAATTATCATGTAAAATGAATATAAATAATATAAAGATTCACTTTTAGTGATTCAATTGAAAGGAGGAGAACTTTGGAGAACAATGATTTACGAATTTTTCGTGCTGTTGCACATGAAGGAAGTATTACCAAAGCCGCACAATCACTGGGCTATGTCCAATCAAATGTAACTACTCGAATGCAACAACTGGAGAAAGAGTTAACTACTACGCTTTTCTACCGAAAACGCGGAATGTTGTTGACACCAGCAGGAGAGAAACTATTGGACTATGCCGAAAGGATTTTACAATTACTAGACGAAGCACATAAAGCATTAAATGACGATCTAAACCCAGCAGGTCGACTAGCGATTGGAGCATATTACACAGTCTCTGCTTTTCATCTCCCAAATATTTTAGTAGACTATCACGCCACCTATCCTCAGGTGGAGCTCTCGCTTGAGACAGAAGTATCGACAGTTCTCATAGATAAGATAAACCATTTTCAACTGGATTGTGCATTTGTCGCATCTTCAGTGAAAGATGATCGTATTGTGGAAGAACTTGTTCATGAAGATGAACTCTTATTGATTACGAACCCAGCAAATGAAGACCTCAAAGACATATGTAAGCAGCCCTTTCTTATGAATACCAAAGGATGTCTCCATCGTGAGAGATTGGAGAATTGGTTAAATTTGAACGGAATTACTTCCATTCGTTACATGGAATTCAATCAAATGGAGGCAATACTAAGAGGGGTTATAGCTGGGCTTGGTTCCTCACTTGTCCCAAAGTCTGCTGTTCAATCGTTTCTAAAAGACGGAAAATTACAATCGTTTACCCTCCCACGAGAATACGGTCTATCAAGAACATATCTAATCCGTCATAAAGATAGTTTAGTTACAAACGCCTTCTCAAAATTTATGAAAATGCTCAAAGAAAGCCAATTATATGAACAACTGGACATAGAGAGCCTTTCGTTACAATAGGGAGAGTCCAGAAAAAACACACCTTTCATAACATCATCTCTCATTTTCTAGAAACTTTTCTAGAAAACAATCTAAACTATATGGGTATATGTCTTACGACGACTAAAAAATCCCCACCGTATGCCCGATGTGATGATGAACTACTACTTCGACCTCGACTTGAAGCCTCAGAACCAGAACGTGCAGATGGACAAGTGGATCATGCTGATCGCCATCATCTCATGGATCATTCTGAAGATCGTGGGTCTCGTGATTTGAGGAATTGAACTTCCCGGCGTGATTTCTCCTATTAGAAGGGGTCACGCCGAACTGCGTATGAATAACCTTAAGGAGTCATACTTTCCTATAATTAAAGAAATCCCGGACAAAAGGTATCGGGATATTTATTAGGAATACCAACTATGTCTGAAAGATGAAATCCCATAAAAAATAAACATTTCTAAATAAATCGTCTATTCCATACATTATAATGGCCTCGTTGACCCCAGTACGTTGTCAATTTCCTCTTTTTAGCACCTAATACTAACCTCTGAACATAGCAAAACCCCTTGATATACAAGAGGTTTGGGTGGTGGAGTATAGCGGGATCGAACCGCTGACCTCTACACTGCCAGTGTAGCGCTCTCCCAGCTGAGCTAATACCCCATATAAACATAGTAGTATGAAAGGAATACTAAATTGTGAGCTTTACTCATATTTTCCACTCAGTATTCAGTGTACTATGCGCACATTACTACTGTCAATCTTCCAACTCTAAGATTTCATCAAAGCTAGTAATATTTAATGCTTTCATTATCTTCGAGAGAAGTTCTGTGTTTATCTTGTCTCGTCTGTTTCTAGCAAGAAAACTCAGTGTGCTTTCTTGAATACCAGTCATTTGAGACAATTCTTTCTGCATGATTCCTCTTGTTTCAAGCATTTTCTTTAATTTTAGTCTTACTCCCATATTTCAAAAACTCTTCATTCAACCAATTTTCAATTTCTATTTGAGCAACTTCCAAACGATCAAAAAGAATAGCCACAGTTTCCCAAGCTGGACTTGTCACTTCTCTAAGGTCTTTGAATAGCTTCAAGGATTCGCCAGACAGTTCACCTTGCTCCAAATGTTTTGTCAGGTACTCAACGTTGTCCAGCCAGAACAACTCCACCTCTTCAATTCTGTGATAATCTTGTTTTAATTCTTTAAGACCTGCCAACAGAACTTCCATTTCAGTGTGTGTCATTCGTGATTACTTCTCTATATTTTGGTTTTACAACCTTATTGAATAATGAAATTATCTTTTTAGTCAATTAACAAATTGGTAAATTGGATAAATACAAAAAATCCCTCCAAAGGAGAGATAGATTAAAAACAATACATACCAGTAAAGGCAATTGATATACCAGTTTTTCTTTGGGTAACATGCTAGATGCTCATATGCTAAAAACTATCAATCCATTGTGAACTGATAGTTGAAATCATAAACATCTGCTCGATCTGTTAGCAAGCAATATTCAAGTAGCCTGCCATCATCATTGAATACTTTCCGCAAAATATTCATGATCACTACCTTTTCCTTTTGAGGATCATCTTCTAACTTCAAATCTTTTATATCTTGCTCTGTAGGTAATGTAGCTCGTAATGTTTCATCGATATACTTTGGTTTAAAACCCATTGCACGCATGGATCGGTATAGTCCTGATCCTTTTTCTTTAATTCTTCCTTCAAGTTCTGGTAGATTGATATAGTTTGGCATGTAAGAACGAGACACAGCGGCAAGTTTATCTTCCAACCATTGTTCGTGGCAATAATATAAAACAGGAGCTTCGATCTCGGCTGAAACTTCAGCTGGAATATCTTTTTTTTCTGTTATAATCCGTAATTCAAGCAGATTTTTATGAAACTTCTTTCCTGCTGAATCTCTAGAGAAACTCTTTCTTGTACTTTTGTGTGGTAATTTTGGACGTACTTTCCGAGGGTTTCTTGTACTTGAAGAAATAACCAATCCTTCACGTATTAGAGCATTCACAGCAGATTGAATAGTCATTGGATGAGCATTAAATTCTTTACTTAACTCTAAGTTTGTTGGGAAATTTTGACTAGGTGCATATATTTCCGTTTCGATCCGTTCTTTTAGTACTTCAAATATTTCTGTCCACTTTGTTTTAGCCATCATGTTTACCTCCCTTCATAGTTGATTCTGATTATTTGTTTTATACCAATATAGTACACTAAATTCCACAAATTGAAACAGGCAGTTGCACTATTATTGATATAGATATATATTAATAACGAGAGAATATTCTAATTTTTCAAAGGAGTTGTTTTCTATGTCTTTGCGTCTTATTGTGGAAGGAAGTTCCAACGCAGTAACTGAATTTGTGGAGTATCTTCGCAGTTCTACCCCGCGATATCGTTTCTATGATCAGTCAAAATTAGCCACTACCCCTAATGAATCCAGGATAGAATATTACTTTGACGAAAACCGATTTTTAAAACCTCAGATATCAAAAAAGGTCTCGAAATTGAAATTGACAACAATGGACAATAACAACATAGAATTAACTCTTTTAGATGCAAAGATAATCAATATGGGCGATGGTTCCACCTACATTCAAGGAACATCTTTCGATCCGATGGAGGTTCCAGAACATGACCTGTAGAAAAGATATTCCAAAGTATGTCACCAAAGATCGAACACTTAGAATTAAAATCCTTGATTCTTGTGGTATGACATGTACTTTTTGTCATAACGAAGGCACTCCTGTTGCTGTTGACAATATTCATAATTATTCTAGCAACTGGAACACACAAGGCAAATCCGGCAGGACATCTATATACGCACAAACAAACGGAGTTTCTTTCCTTCCCACTTTGATCATGCCTGATGGGAAATTTATGTTAACTCTCGAAAAGTTACAGGAGAAATTCAATTTTGATGAAATACACTTAACAGGTGGAGAACCCACTCTACATCCTTGTTTGCCTGAATTAGTTAGAAAAATAAAATCATTTGGATTGAATGTTGGAATGACTTCCAATGGGGAAAACGGAGAAAAAATAATACCAGCTGTTGCGAAAGAGGGATTAGGTAAAATAAATTTTTCTGTATTTGGAACAACTGGCGAAGAACTTATGTTAGTTCAAAATACGACATGTAAAAATCCTTCTTGGGGAGAAGCAAAAATTAAATCCTTGAAGAAATCTATGATTTGTGCTATTGAAAACGGTATCAAGGTTTCTGTAAATATAGTAATCCTAGATTCTTCACATATTAATCGTATTCGTAATCTTTTATCTGATTTCCCATCCCAAATCAGTATAAGGATAATGAGATCGTTGGAAATAAGAAAAGAAGCTACTGAGTCCATACGTGAACTATTTCATGAATTTGGAGCAGAACTGGTAACTTATAGCATTACAGCAGGCGTATCGGATGAAAGATTCGAGTATGAGTTCAAAGACAAAAGACGAATTTGGTATAAAAAGTTGAGAAATGTCCGTCTCCCAGAAACCTGTAAATCTTGTCAATTTAATAACGATACAGATTGTCATGAAGGTTTTTATGGACTTAGATTGTACAAGGATCATAAAGGAAATTATCAAATAGGTGTTTGCATACAACGGATGGATTTATGTAAACCAGTAGATGAATTTCTGAAGAGTAGTCTCGCAAAGGAAATTGTAAGATTTCAAAATAATGAGTTTCACCGAATAACCGAAATTTATAAGCGGAGTGATATCAAATGTCCATTGAATTTGAAGCAAAAGTAATTGAGGTAAACCCAGAGGAAATAGAAAAGAAGATTGTTAAATTAGGTGGAACAAAAGTTGGTAGTGTACGAATGAAACGTTACGTATACAATATTAACCCTGAACGAAGAGGTCATTGGATTCGTCTTCGAGATGACGGAAAGCAAATTACGTTAACAGTAAAAAAAATTCATAATGATGGAATTAGCGGAACAGAAGAAGAAGAAATCAAGGTAGAGGATTTTGAAAAAACAAACGATTTGCTTTTACTTATGGGATTTACTCCAACAGCATATCAAGAAAATCAACGAACAAGTTTTATTTTGAACAATGCACAGCTTGAAATTGATCACTGGCCAATGATCCCTCCCTATCTGGAAATTGAAGCGGAATCAAAGGAACAAGTATTACAAGTAGCTTCTCTACTAGGTTACAAAGAAAGTGAATTAACAGGTGAAAACACAACTAAAATCTATGCTAGGTATGAAATTAATTTAAGTGGTATAAAAGACCTTCGATTTTAATTATTAAGGTGGGGAGATCACCACATAAAGAGGAAAAATCCCTTATTGTCATTTAACAGGGATTTTCCTTTCTTACAAGTTGGATAATAAAATCCTAGTAATAGGTGATTAAGAAGCGATGAATTAGATTAGCAGAGATAATCAATATGAATAGATTTTCATAATTAGAATGGATCATAAACAGTTCAAAAAAGCAGTCAGACCGCTGATCACGTGTTGCTTTGTGAGTCAGCAGTCTGATTTTTACCCATTCCCATGCGACGAATCACACAGAGGATGGATGATGGGAGGGAGAGTCAGGACGCGAAAGCCTGAATGAACGCCTCGTGGGTCACCTGACCGAACGCCTTGGCCAGAACGGCCTCGAACGTGTTCTCGAAGTTGGATCCGAACTTGACATTGGTCACATTCGGATCCAGCTTCTTCGTGTCCTCCGTCACCTTGTCGATGACAGCCTGCTTCACCTCGTAGTACACGGGACGGGGACAGTTCAGCTCCGAGATCAGCTTCATCCCTTCATCACGAGTGTCACCATTCCACGAAGACTTCTGGATGGACTTCGATTCGAATCGGAGAAGCCGCTTCTCCTGGATCAGCTCCTTCTTGATGAACTCCTTCACCGCGGAGAGAACGTAGCCCATGAGCTCGTCGTCAGTGAGCTCTACCGGAACCTCGACCTTCCTCAGAAGAGGGTGCACCTGCTCGCGCTCGCTGTTGGACATCTCAACCTCCGTGTCAGAACTTACTTTTGGGACTTTCTTAATTTTTATTTTAATAGCAAAAGTCTTACTATACAAGCGGGACTTCGACTTGGACATATTACAAACTAGCAAACAATCAAAGGGGATGTCACCATTCACTGGTTTAGTGAATCAAACGACTATTATTCTAAAAGAGTGGATGTAATAAAAAGAAAATCACCAGATCTCTTTTTATTTCCTTTTACAGGGGAAATAGGTGTAGTTTGACGCTTACTATTAAACAAACGTTCCAAACAACCTCTCTGTCACGTTTTCTGGAAATACTTCTTTCATGTTCCCAGCAATAAAGGAAAAACTACTCTTCAGAATAATTGGTTCATCTAACATCATGTTCATATACTCTGTTAATCTGCTTCATGTGTTGTTTGTCTAACCAAATTGATCTAGGGCGAATATCACTGTTCACTTGTTCAATGGAATATGAGGTAAGCTTAAGCTTGAGGAACTTTGGGTCTTTCCGTTTGTACAAGCTTGTCAATTACTGTGTAAGTCGTTTTTTCACTTGATTCCAACACCTTTGAAGCGAACTCAAAAGTTAAGTAACAGACCTGTTTGAATTTCTGAAAGTGAAAAATAAAAGCCATGATTTTTGTCAGATAATCGACCTATAAGATGCCGATCTTACGTAACCCGAATGTAATTTCACAAATCCATCACAAAATACCAACATTTCCTACTCTTTTCTTTGATATTTTAGTTGCTTTACCCATTTCAAAAAACTATAATTAGCTAGTCTAGAATATAATTTTATTTCCTATAAGGAGGAAATACGACAAATGAAGCGTTTACTTGCTCCTGTTTTCTCATTAGCTTTAATTTTCTCCCTTTCACCTATACATACACTTGTACAGGCTGAAGAAAATCCAAAGGAAGGTAATGCCACCACTTTGGAACAACCTGTAAAGACTCCTGAAACCAAACCTGCACCAGATACGAAAGAAGAAGTTCCTGCTGGAGATGAAAAACAAAAACCTGCAGAAGAGAAAGAAAAAGAAACTACACAACCTAGCAACGAAACACAACAACCACCAACAAATAATAACAATAACGGTTCAACTGAAAATACTACTCCTGTTACCGAAACAAAAATGGAAATCCATCGTCAAGTTAGCGAAACAGCTGTAGCTTATACCATTCAAGCAAAACTAAAAGATGTGAAAGCTGCTGAAGGAACTTGGACTTTTTATGTAGATGGTAAAAAAACAAATACAAAAAAGAACAAAAAAACCAATGTTGCTTTTAACTTGAATTTAGAATCTGATTTCGAAGAAGCTGGCGAGTTACGTGGGCATGATATCAAAATCGTATTTGAAGGAAAAGTGGATGGAAAAGATAGCAAAGTAGAAGGAACGCAATCTATTCCTGATATCAACTTTGAGTACGCGCAAGTAGGAAACAACGATAAATTTACAGGAACTCTTAATCCTGCAACCAAAGCAGTAGGCTACTGGTCTATTACTATTGGTAAAGAAGAAAACGACGATATTATTGATATGAAAGAAGTAGAAAACTTCAATGGGACAAGCTTCTCTCATACCTTTACTGGAATCGGAAAAGGAAAATACATTGTCCTTCTTGCTTTTGACGGAAAAGTGGATGGAGAAGAAACGCTTATCGTTAAATATTCCACACTCGAAGTTACAGGAGAGGGGAATAATGGCGGAGAAATTAAACCACCTCCAACTGATTACAAACCTACAAAACCTGTAGATAAAAACACAGTAGAACAAGTAATCAAAAATACCAAAAAAGGT
The DNA here is from genome assembly GCF_000428065.1 of Shimazuella kribbensis DSM 45090. GTDB lineage: Bacteria > Bacillota > Bacilli > Thermoactinomycetales > Thermoactinomycetaceae > Shimazuella > Shimazuella kribbensis. Next base: position 43,861 of record NZ_ATZF01000013.1, on the reverse strand, counting down.
GGAAAAATGCCTAAGACCGCTACTTCCAACCCAACAGGTATGTTTGCAGGTATTGCTCTTCTAGCACTTGGTGGTGCTGTTCTAGGTTACCGTCGCTTAGTGAAATAAGGATCATAATATTTAAATATAAACATAAGAAACAACAAAGGCATGCTACTTTTCGAGTAGGATGCCTTTGTTGTTTTCAAAACCAGAAAGAAGGCTCCAAAAGAGACACTACTTTCATTTCATTTCTGGAGGTAGCTGACAAATCCTGATCTATCCTCCATTTTGTTTATCACTTATACAGAAAAGCCTCTCGATGAGAGGCCCTTTCTAGTTCTAGTTAATCCCTGTTTTACGAGGTTTTCTTCTACGTCTCTTGCGTGGTGCAGCAGGGGCATCCGCTTTTGTATTGGTTTCTTTTTTGACTGCCGTTGCTTTTGGCTTTCTTGGTGTTGCTTTATTTGTTGGTTTCTTCCGGACAGGCTTTTTCTTTTTCTTCTCTTTTTGAGAAGTAGGAAGAGGTATATCTTGAGCTGTATGTTCTAAGAGTTCAAAGTCAATCTTTCGCTCCTCCATGTTGACACCACTTACTTTGATCTTCACTTTATCTCCAATTCGCAAGACACGACCAGTACGTTCTCCAATCAAACAGTAGTATTTCTCTTCATATCGATAATAGTCGTCATTGAGAAAACTAACATGAACTAAGCCTTCGATAGTATTTTCTAATTCAACAAAAATACCAAAACTGGTAACACCACTGATCGTTCCTTCGTACTCTTCTCCGACATGCTCTGTCATAAACTCTGCTTGTTTGAGATCATCGGTTTCGCGCTCTGCATCAACAGCCACACGTTCACGAACAGATGACTGCTCTGAAGCATCAGAGAGAAATAACTGCAATTGCTCCATTCGCTCAGAAGAAAGTGTCCCTTCGTTATACAGTTCACGCATCACTCGATGGATTAACAAGTCAGGGTATCTACGTATAGGGGAAGTGAAATGGGAATAAAAATTTGCTGCTAAACCAAAATGCCCCGCATTTTCTGTAGAATATTTTGCTTGCTTCATCGAACGAAGCATCACCGTACTAATGACTGTTTCCTCAGGTCTACCACTGATTTTTAACAATAGGTCTTGCAAAGCTCGTGGTTTTACTTTATCTGCTTTTCCTTTCATCCGATAACCAAAAGTAGTAACAAATTGATAAAAGGATTGCAGTTTTTCTGCATCTGGATTTTCATGAATGCGATAAACAAATGGAACTTCCAATCGATTATAGTGCTCTGCAACCGTTTCATTGGCAGACAACATAAATTCCTCGATCAGACGTTCTGCAACAGATCTTGGCCTCTTAACAATATCAACTGGTTTACCATTTTCATCTACAATGATTTTTGCTTCGGTAAAGTTAAAGTCAACAGCACCTCGGCGAATTCGTTTGGTTCTCAATCGATCTGCTAATTCAGCCATTAATTCAAAGTGTGGGACAAGAGATCTATAACGTTCGATTAACTCTGCATCATGCTCTTCCAAAATTTTTTGGACATTGCGATACGTCATTCGTTCATTTGTACAAATGACAGAGGGATAGATATCATAGGCTACTACTTCGCCGCGTTTGTCTATTTCCATATCACAAGTCATCGTCAATCGATCTACTTGGGGGTTTAAACTACATATGCCGTTAGAAAGTCTTTTGGGTAACATGGGAATAACTCGATCGACTAAATAAACACTACATCCACGTTCGTATGCTTCACGGTCAAGAGCACTTCCTTCTTTTACATAGTACCCTACGTCCGCGATATGTACGCCTAATCGTATATTGCCATTTGGCAAACGCTCAACGGATACAGCATCATCTAAGTCTTTGGCATCCTCACCATCAATGGTTACCATGACACGCTGACGAATATCATGTCTACCTAATAAATCTTTGTCACTGATGGTTTCACTGATCGCTTCAGCTTCTTCCTCTACTTCTGGAGGAAACTTTTCAGGAAGACCATGTTTACGAATAATGGAGACGATATCCACACCAGGATCATCTTTATTTCCAATGATCTCAATGATTTCCCCTTCTGCACTATTTCGATCAGATGGAAAATGACTCAGTTTTACGACGACTTTTTGTCCATTCTCTGCTCCCATCCGATGTTCTGTAGGAATAAAGATATCTGCTGGCAGACGCCTGTCATCCGGTACGACAAAACCAAAATGCTCATTGATAGAACGGAAAACACCAACGACTTGTGAACGACCACGCTTTACTATTCGTGTAATTTCGCCTTCTGGTCTACGATCTTGTTTCTTTTTATTAAATACTCGAACAAGTACAATATCCCCATCCATCGCGCCATTCATATCACTAGAATGAATATAAATATCTTTTAGATCGCTCTTATCTGCGATCACAAAGGCAAAGCCTTTCGCATTACCTTGAACTTTTCCTTTTATCAAATTCATGCGATCGGGCGTTCCATATCGTTCATTCTTTGTTTTGATGACTTGTCCATTTGATTCTAATTCTTGTAACAGAGAAGTAAGTTCTTCCTCTTGTCCTCTCATGTTTAGCATTTCTACAATTTCAGAAAAAGTAAGCGGTTTATACGCTTCCTGTTCGAGAAACTGTAATATTTTTTGTATGGTTGGCAACCACATTACTCCCTTTCAGAAGAAGTTCGCAAGATGAACTGCTCCACTTCTTGAAATAACTTTTTTCTCTCTCGATCAAGGGTGATGATATGAGAGGAATTTTCATACCATGTTAGTGTTTTGTCACTGGATGAAATCTGATTGTAAATGATATTGGCACTTCCTGGGGCCACGGTTTCATCCTTTTTTGATTGGATGATGAGTGCTGGAATGTGTATTTGTGCCAGTCTCTTACGTACATAGCGGATTAAACGGTTTAATTCCCCCACGCTTTTCAATGGGGTACGATCATATGGCACCAAATATTGTTCGATATCAGGATGCTTTCCTTCTCCCCTGAGCGAAAACGGCATAAACCAATGGATAAAACGTACAAAATTCGCACGGAAATCCCTTACTTTAATAGGAGCACATATGGAAACGACCCCATCGATGAGCGATTGTTGCTCCAAGGTCTGATATAGTCCTAAAATACCACCCATCGAGAAACCTACTACATATAGTTTTTCTACACCTGCTTGTTTTAATTCTGCAAATGCCATTTCTACACTCTGCACCCAATCTTGCCAGCTTGTTCGTTGTAAATCCTCAGGGGTAGTTCCATGACCTGATAACAATGGAGCAGAAACGGTAAAACCTTGTTTGTGCAAATAATCTCCCATTGGTCTTAGCTCAGATGGTGTACCAGTAAATCCATGTATTAGTAGGATACCCGTTTTCCCACCATAATAAAAAAAGGGATCTGGGGAGCGTCTTATTTTTTGCATCACATTCAGCTCCGATTTATAATGAAAGCGACTCGGTTAACGAGTCGCTTTAATAGTTTGAATAGAAAAAGTCCTGATAACTCTTAATAAATTATATCATGATAGGAAACAAATCGCAAAAAACAAACAATACTATCTTCTTTTGATGAACCGTTTATTGTTCATCTATTGAATGTGTTACAAGGGTACCTTTACAAACCTATTGATTCTGTGAATCCCATTTATTTTCCAATACCCCGGCATATTGCTCTATATCATTCAAACCTTATAATCACTTCCAAAAATTTTTATATGGTGCTTAACGTTTTCTGTAGTAGCCATTATCACATCGCGATGATGTGAAAAGTAATCCCTATAGGGGGTTTCTTTGTTCACTTGATGAATCACTTGGTTAAACGTTGCTGTAGCGACATTTATTTTTCGAATCCCATGCTGAATACATTTTTTAAAATCATGGGGATCGATTCCTGAACCCCCATGCAAGACCAGCGGAAGATCTACTTGTTCATGAATCGCTTCCAGATGGTCCAACTGCAAACAGGGTTTTCCTTTATATATACCATGTGCATTTCCAATCGCTATTGCTAGTGCATCTACTTGCGTCTCCATAGCAAATTGCTTTGCCTCTTCTATATCTGTCAAACTGACCTCTGTATCTACTGTACCATCCTCACTGCCACCAACTTGTCCAATTTCCGCTTCAACTGTGGCTCCAAATGGTTTAACCAATTCAACGATTTGCTTGGTTCTTTTGATGTTTTCCTTTAATGGAAAGTGAGATCCATCAAACATGACTGAAGTAAAACCAATATCTAATGCCTGTTTTATTTTTTCTCTGGTTAATCCATGATCAAAATGAACAGCTACAGGAACAGTTGCTTCTCTTGCCGCCTCTACCATCATCGGTCCGATTAAATGCAGTGGAGAATACGACAGACGTACTTCGGCAATTTGTATGATTAGAGGAGAACGTAACTCTTCTGCTGCTTGAATCGCTCCCAACACCATCTCCATGTTAGCTACACTAAATGCTCCAACTCCATATTGCCCTTGTTCTGCCTTTTGTAATATGCCTTTCATCTCTACTAATCCCATTTCATTCACCCTTCTTATAGATATTGCATCAAAGTAACACAATAAATACGAATAAAACGTTTCTGCCCACCCATAAACAATAAAGTTTTTATTATTTTACAAAGAAATCAAAGGACGCATCTACTAGTCCAACCGTTATATTTCCCCGAAAACCAGCGACAAAAATTGACATTCAAACCATTGAAAGCGCTCTATTTATTTTGTTACCCTGTCAATAGAGCTCGGATGTTACAACATAATCTTTATAAATCTAATCATGGAGTGGTTATGGTGTCCTTGAATCTTCGAAGCTTACAAATTATTGATTATCTACTAGATACAAATGATTTTACAAAAATCCAAGTGTTGGCCGAAAAAGTTCAAACATCCGAGCGGAATGTTAGATATAGCTTAAAAAAGATCGAAGAATTTTTAAGCGCTAACCAGTTCCAAGCACTCATTCGACACCAAGGTAAGGGGGTTTTTTTAGAAAAAAATCCGGAGCTCATTTCTTTTTTAGCAGATTTTAAGCAACGAACGACACCTTATTTATATAACTACTCCAAAGAAGAACTTAGAAGCTTCATATTGCTAAAACTGCTAATAGAGCACAAACCTGTGCCAATTGCTTACTTTGAAGATCAACTTTATGTTTCTCGCTCCACTGTTCTTGGCCATTTAAAAGGAATCGATTTAGATTTGTATCTTCAAGGCATGGAATTAAAGAGTACACCACGTTCTGGTTACCAGATCAATGGAAATGAAATCAGTAAAGCAACTGCATTTGCAAACCTGTTTATTCAAAATATCAGCATTCGAGAGTTCTACAATTTCATAGAAACAGAAACAAACACCTCAAAAATTGGTGAATTGTATTTATACCATTTGTTTGAAATCGAGTCACTTCAATTAGCAATGCAACTGCTGAATCAACTAGAAAGCGAGTTGAAGTTGACATTTGATGATCGTTCTTGCTTGATTTTAATTGTTTTCCTTATCAAGTGGCTAAGTGGATCCAAAGAGCTTACGAAATCAAAACGCACAAACTTTGAGATCAAACAAGTTGAATTCACTCAAGTCAAAAACATCATCGAAAGATGGATAGATCAAACAAAAATAACTGAAGCATTCTTGGTACAACTGATCGAACTAATCCACTCCCTCCGTAATATTCGCACGGAAAAAACAGTGGATGAAAGTCTCAATCAAGCGATCAAACAACTGTGTTTGCAAATGTCACAAATGTTAAAAGTTGATTTTTTACAAGATCAATCTTTGATGGCGTCATTATCAACTCATATCAATGCAATGGTACAGCGAATTAACAAAGGGATGAGTCTGGAAAATCCGCTTTTTACACAATTTGTGGAACAGCATTCGGAAGTTTTCCATTTGATGAAACAGGCTTGTAAGTCAATGGAAGAAACATTGTCATTGGAAATTAGTGATCACGAAATTTCTTTTCTTGCTATCTATTTTGTCTCTTCACTCCAAAAGATCGAAGCGCAAAAAAGAAACAAACCGAAGATTTTGGTTGTGTGTGTAGAAGGCGTTGCTGTCTCTAAAATGTTAGCTATCTCAATCAAAAATCTATTTGACATTGATAGTGTAGAAACCATTTCTGTTCGCTCACTGACCAATGAATTAGCTCAATTCTACGATTTTATTATCAGTACAGTTGATATTCCTGATGTTGATCATGATAAATTGATCAAAATCGACAGATTCATAGGAGCAAAAGAAATCGAATTATTAAAGGATCATTTAACACTGAATCTCACAACTTTAAGACGCAATGATGTCAACAAATTGAATCAGATTATGGAAGCGATCAATGAAACTTGCGACATTCGTGATCCAAGCAAACTACAGTTTGCTTTGCTCAATATCTTAATTCATGATCCTGATAAACATTCTGTTCAGGAAGCCCCTACTCCAGTAGCTTTTTCAGAATCATCGATTCAACTTCATGCAAGTGCTCAAGATTGGCAGGAAGCGATTCAATTGGGGACAAGACCTTTGATCGAACAAAATTACATTGAACAGAGTTACCATGACAAAATCATTGAAAATATACAAACCATTGGGCCCTATATGGTAGTCGCACCAGGAGTGATCCTTTCCCATGCAGGTCCAGATGACGGTGTACACGCTAATTCATTTAGCATTGTCACGTTAGATAAGGGTGTAGATTTTGGCGACAAATTTAACAAACCTGTTCAACTCATTTGGACATTGGCGATGAAGGAAGCAAAAAGCCAAATACTGATAGAGAAAATTATGAGTGTTATTTTAGATCAAAATTTAATCACACAAATTTTGGAGACAAAATCCACCAAAGATGTGTATTCCTTGATTAAGCAACACATTCTCTAACTTGATGTCATTTCAATACAAAAAACTATATTAGGAGATTGAATATGGACGAACAGACACCTTTTCAAATCATTTCTTATGCAGGTGATAGTTTTTCTAAAATGATGGAAGCCCTACAAGAAGCAAAGAAAGGTAACTTTGACAAAGTTGATCCGCTTTTCTTAGAAGCTGAACAACTGCTAAACCAAGCACATCGAGTGCAAACGGATTTAATTGTCAAAGAAGCAAATGGCAAAACCAATGATTTGTCTGTGTTATTGATTCATGCACAAGATACACTAATGAACACCATACTCAGCAAGACATTAATAAAAGAACTTATTGAAATTCATCAATCTCAAAGGGAGCAAAAAATATGAAGATCACTTTCGATCGTTTGCACATCTTATTGGTATGTAACTTAGGAGCTTCCACTGGAGTAATGGTTACCAAAATGAAAGAGATTGTACAACAAAGTGAAAAACTGAAATCGATTGATATCGAAATTAAGGCTCATCCTGCTGGTGAATTAGAAGAACATATACAAAATTTCGATGTAATTTTAGTCGGTCCACAAATCAAACATCAATTTGCTCATCTGTCTACGATTGCAAAACAATATAACAAACCAATCGAGGTCATTGACACACAAGATTATGGAACAATCAATGGAGGGAATATTCTCAAATCTGCTATTTTGCTAAAACTAAATGCTGATGGAGGTGGCCTTTCATGAGCGAAGTACAACCGACAAAAATGAATAAGGTCATTCATTTTCTGGAGAAATATTTTGCACCTATCGCGGCAAAAGTGGAAAAACAGCGGCATATTTCATCTATTAAAAACGGAATGATTGGACTCATGGCTGTGCTGATGATTGGGTCATTTTCACTGATCATCATGGCGATTGGAAACATGTTTCCTGAAGGATCAGCCATTCGAACCTTCTTTGATCAAAATCATGGCATCATCAATATGCCATTTCAGTTCACTTTTGGGCTCCTGTCTGTATATGCAGCTATTTCTATTTCTTATCATCATGCCAGGCAAATGAAAATCCCTTTCTTGCATTCGATGATAGGTGCTACATTAGCAACACTTATCTTGAATGTCAAAGTGGTAAAAGGAGCATTGGATACATCTTTTCTTGATTCCAAAGGTCTATTTATCGCCATTATTGCTTCTTTGCTTACTGTCGAGGTAATGGCCTTTTTTATCAGGCGTAAGATAACCATTCGATTTAAGGGATTACCAGATGGGATTGCCCAAACATTTGAAGCACTCATTCCTCTCTTTGTCGTGTTGATGTTAGCCGTGATTGCCAATGCCAGTATCCTTTATTTAACAGGCGGAAAAAATCTCCCTGAAGCATTCACTTACTTTTTAGCACCAACTTTTGACAGCATCGATACACCGTATGCAATTTGGTTAATCTCGTTTCTCGAAATGTTATTTTGGTTTATTGGATTAAATGGGTATGCGATATTAGTCGGATTTGTGTTGCCTTTCATGACAACGTACCTAGCAAAAAATGCAGCTGCTTTTGCTGCTGGCGAACCTATTCCCCATGTTTTTGCACCGAACTTTTGGGATTATTTTCTTGGATGCACGGGTTCAGGAGTAACAGGCGCCATTGTCATCCTAGCATTATTCAGTAAATCAAAAGAATTAAGAACGATTGGGAAAGCTTCCTCTGTCCCTGCAATATTCACCATTTCTGAACCTGTCGTTTTTGGACTACCCATTGTTTATAATCCTTATCTGTTTATACCTTTTGTGTTTGGTACACCAACATTAGGTGTTCTCACCTACTACGTTTTTAAACTCGGTTGGGTCACTCCACCAATTGCCAACGTTGGCGGAATCCCAGTTCCTTTTGCCCAGTATTTAGCAACAATGGATTGGCGAGCATTTATTTTAACCTTTGCCATTATCGCCGCGGCTGTTTGTATGTACTACCCATTTTTCAAAATGTATGAACGCAGTCTAGTTGCAAAAACAAAAGAAAAGGATGAACGTCAACAAGCCTTTGATAAACTCGATCTGGATTTTTAATAAAGGGTGAAAATGATGCAACTAAATATTTTAGAAAACTATGAGCAAATGTCTCAAGCAACAGCTCAAACAATCATTGAGTGTGTTATGAAAAAGCCAAAAAGCTTACTTTGTCTAGCTGGCGGACATACTCCATTACGTACCTTTGAACTACTAGTGGAGGCAGCACAAAATCAACAAGTTGACTTTCGTCAATGCCATTTTGTCAGTCTCGATGAATGGGTGGGACTAGGAAAAGATACAGCAGGTAGTTGTAAAGAAACACTCTACCATACCCTATTTGATCCGCTGTCGATCCGTGAAGAACAAATTTGTTTCTTTGATGGATTAACATCAGACTTAGCAACCGAGAGTCAACGAATCGACTCCTTTATTCATCAACACCAGCAAATCGATCTTATTTTGCTTGGTGTCGGGATGAATGGTCATCTCGGTTTTAATGAACCAAATGTGAATCCTGACCTATACAGCCACATCGTTGATCTTGATCCCATTACAAAACAAGTTTCCTCTAAATACTTTGATACGAAGCTGGAAGTGAAACAAGGTATTACACTGGGAATGAAGCATATCTTCGAGGCTGGTAATATTCTATTAATTGCAAATAATGTGAAAAAATCAGCTATCGTTCAGCAAACGGTTGAAGGTGAAATCACAACAAAAATACCTTCTACCCTCTTGCAAAATCATCCAAATGTACATGTCTTTCTGGATCAAGCAGCAGCGAGCAAATTAGAAAGAAGGAAGTAATTTTGAATTCCATCACGATACTTGGACAAAAAAACAATCTGTCGTATGAAATACAGTGTTCCCAATTAGTTATGGGCTCAGGTGATTTCTTAAGAAGTGAAAACATGGACTTCGCTGCACCCGTTCTCGATAAATTTCTAGAACTCGGAGGAACTACCTTTGATACTGCTTTTCACTATCGGCATAGTGAAAAAGCACTAGGTAAATGGATGGAGCTACGAAACAATCGAGAAGAGCTGACTATCTTAACGAAAGGTTGTCATCCAACACGAGAAGCACCAAATCAACCACGTGTAAATGCACAAGCGATCCATGAAGATCTCATGGAAAGTTTGGAACGCCTAAAAACCAAATATGTCGATCTCTATGCGCTGCATCGCGATGATCCACATACACCAGTGGAAGAGCTGATGGAGGCACTTCATAAATTAGTTAATAAAGGAATCATACGTGCGATAGGTGTTTCGAACTGGGAAGTGAATCGAATCCTCGAAGCCAATGAATATGCAAACCAACATCAATTGGTTCCATTTACTTTTAATAGTCCCAATCTAAGCTTGGCTAAATGCAATCGCCCTCGTTGGGAAGGGTGTGTCTCAGCTGATCAATCCATGATCAGCTGGCATGAAAAAACGAAACTCCCACTCCTCTCTTGGTCAAGCCAAGCCGGTGGATTTTTCTCAGGACGTTTCACACCTGAAGATCAATTCAATCAAGAGATGGTAGAAGTTTATTATAGCGATGCGAACTGGGAGCGATTCTCTCGTGCACAACAATTAGCAGAGAAAAAACAAGTTACTCCTATTCAAATCGCTCTTGCTTACGTATTAAACCAAAGTTTCGCAACGGCTGCATTAATTGGACCAGAAAATATAACGGAACTTTTATCTTCCTATGAGGGAGCTCAGCTCCAGCTAACAGAAAATGAAGTCGCCTGGCTAGACTTGCAAGGATGAGAGGTACTCCTGATGAAACATAAATTTGCTGCCCAGCTTTATACGTTACGTAAACAATTGACCCATGATTTTGCAGGCACATTACGAGAGCTAAAAAAAATGGGTTGGCAAGCTGTACAAATCGATGGACTCCGAGGACATTCTGCTGAAGAAATCGCTGAAGCTTTGCGTGAAACGGGATTAAAAGTAGCAGGAATGCACATCAGCTTAGATCGGATGGTCCATGATCTTGATGCTGTCATCCACGAAGGATATCTCTTTCAAACAAAAGACATTTTTTGTCATTATTTAGATGAAGAGATGCAAAATGAATCAGGCTATCGGAAAGCAAAACGGATTTTACTGGATACCGCAACGAAACTAAATGAAATTGGTTATCGTGTTGGGTATCACAATCATGAATTTGAATTTCAATCCACCGTGGATGAACAACTAGCACTCGACTATCTCACTATGCCCAGTGGCAATCGGTTTATCTATCCAGAGATTGATACGTACTGGGTACGTTATGCTGATGTTGATCCTTTAACTTATTTGTCTAAATTTCCTTTTCGATGCCCGATTATCCATCTCAAAGATATGAAAAGTAATCCGACTCTACGGTATCCTGAATCGTTAACAGAAATAGGGAATGGCACAATTGACTTTCTCTCCATTCTCCGCTGGGGTGAACAAAACGGTGTAGAATATTATGCTGTCGAACAAGATATCTGTGAACGTGATCCACTGGAAAGTCTTTCGATTAGCCTAGAATATTTGCTAAAACTATCTGAGGAGGTTTCATCATGCCTGAATTGATCAAAAAAGCATCGAGTTATCTCCCTCTTAAACAAACCGGATCAATGGTGGATATATCTGCCGAACAAGCGAACTGGGACTATATCAGTTTTGAACTTGTGAAACTAACGAAAAATCAACATTTCCAATACGACACCCTGGATCAAGAAGTATGTCTTGTACTATTGAGTGGTCACATCTCCGCGAAAGCTGGTCAAGAACATTGGGAGCATATCGGCAACCGAGAGCAAATTTTTGAGCGCAAAAAACCTTATGCAGTGTATGCTCCTCCCAAAACCAACCTGCATATACAAGCAATCACAAATGTCGAAATAGCCTTATGCAAAGCACCTGCTGAAGGAAAATACCCAACTCGTCTCATTCTCCCTGATGACATCTCCATGGAAAGACGTGGTTCAGGAAAGATGGAACGAATCATTCATAATATTTTATCCGAGAGTGCTGTAGCTGAGCATTTGTTGGTAGTGGAAGTCTTTACTCCTGAAGGAAACTGGTCTAGTTTCCCGCCACACAAACATGATGAATTGCGACTGCCTGAAGAAACAAAGTTGGAGGAAATTTACTATCATCGTATGACTCCAACTACTGGCTTTGCTTTCCAACGTGTTTACACGGATGATCGAACATTAGATGAATCCTTTGCTATTGAGGATCAGGATATTGTCTTTGTTCCCAAAGGCTACCATCCCGTTGCCACAACACCAGGAACAGAGCTTTATTACCTGAACGTAATGGCCGGACCAGTACGGCAATGGAAATTTACAAATGAACCAAACTTTGAAAGGTTGATCCAATCATGATGTCACAACAGATAGCAGGTGAATACTGCGCATGAGTTTACTAACGTTTCAACCAAATCGCCCATTGGACCTCATAAGTCTTGGCCGGCTTTGCATCGATCTTAATGCAGTCGAAATCAACCAACCAATGGAGAAAACCCACACATTTCGCAAATACGTTGGCGGTTCCCCAGCGAATATCGCGATCGGTGCAAGCAGACTTGGACTAAAAACCGGCTTTATTGGAAAAATTGCTGATGATCAACATGGCAGATTTATTCGTCAATATCTTATCGATCAACAGATCGATGACCAAGCAGTAATCACTGATCAAACTGGTGCCGTCACAGGACTTTCCTTTACCGAAATCAAAAGTCCTGAAGAATGCAGCATCCTCATGTATCGAGACAATGCCGCTGATCTTCTTTTGCATCCTGACGAAGTATCAGAAGACTATCTAAAACAAGCAAAAGCTTTGCTCATCTCTGGAACTGCCCTAGCAAAAAGACCATCCAGAGAGGCTGTTTTCACTGCTCTACACTATGCTCGCAAACATGGTGTGGTTGTCTTTTTCGATCTGGATTACCGTCCCTATACATGGGCATCTCCTGATGAAACAGCAATATACTACCAGCTTGCTGCTGAAAAGTGCGATGTGATTATAGGTACTCGTGAAGAGTTTGATAGTATGGAACGTTTAGAAGCAACTCCAAGAAGAGACAAGGAAACTGCACAGTACTGGTTTAACCATCAAGCAAAAATAGTAGTGATCAAACACGGGAAAGCGGGATCAACCACTTATACCAAAGATGGACAAGCTGTATCAGGTGGAATTTTTGAAACAAAGGTATTGAAAACGTTTGGCGCCGGAGATTCCTATGCTTCTGCATTTATTTATGGATTGATGAACGGATGGGATATATCCACTGCAATGAAATATGGCAGTGCATCTGCCGCTATCGTTGTTTCCAAACATAGCTGTTCTGATGCAATGCCTACGACTACAGAAATTGATCAATTTATCGCAACAGCAGTATATGACGAAGGAAAGGAAGAAGGATCATGATAAATAACTTAATCAATGGGAAATGGATTCCATCCACTTCTGAACGAATCGAAAATATATATGACCCATCTACTGGGAAAGTGATCGAAAAGGTCCCCCTCTCCACTCGAGCAGAATTGGATCAAGCAGTACTCTCCTCATCAAATGCTTTTGAATCTTGGCAACAAGTTTCGATTCCAAAACGTGCAAAGATTCTCTTTAAATATCAACAATTGTTGGTTGATCATACGAACGAACTTGCAGAGCTCATCACCTTAGAAAATGGTAAAAATCGAAACGAAGCATTAGGTGAAGTGAGAAGAGGAATCGAATGCGTAGAACATGCATCCAGTATTCCAAATCTAATTGCTGGGTACCAATTACCTGCTGTTGCAACAGGTTTGGAGACTGGTATGTACCGCTATCCAATTGGTGTAGTTGGTGGAATCACTCCATTTAACTTCCCTATGATGGTTCCGTGTTGGATGTTTCCTTTGGCTATTGCATGTGGGAATACTTTTGTCCTTAAACCTTCTGAACGAACACCAATACTAGCCAATCGGCTTGGGGAACTGTTTTTAGAAGCAGGGTTACCTGCTGGTGTACTTAATATTGTTCACGGTGCTCACGACGTGGTAAATGGCTTACTGGAAAACTCAGAGGTAAAAGCTATCTCCTTTGTTGGTTCCCAGCCTGTCGGCGAATATGTCTATAAAAAAGGGACATCTCATTTAAAGCGAGTTCAAGCACTCACTGGCGCGAAAAACCATTCCATCGTCTTAAGCGATGCAGATCTAGAAAATGCAACCACACAGATTATTAATGCTGCTTTTGGATCAGCAGGAGAGCGTTGCATGGCTTGTTCTGTTGTGGCTGTCGAAGAATCGATTGCAGATGAACTGATCGATCGATTGGTGACAAAGGCCAATGAACTTAAAATTGGAAACGGGCTTGAAGAAGACGTCTTTTTAGGACCAGTGATTCGAGAAGAGCACAAAAAACGCACATTACAATATATCGAAGTAGGATTAAAAGAAGGTGCTCGTCTTGTAAGAGATGGACGCCAAGATCAGGCAGTTCATCATAATGGATATTTTATTGGTCCCACCATTTTTGATAGAGTCTCCCAAGAAATGAAAATATGGCAAGATGAGATTTTCGCCCCTGTTCTTTCCATAATACGAGTGAAAAATCTGAATGAGGCCATTGCATTGACCAACAAATCTCGTTTTGCTAATGGTGCTTGTATCTTCACCAACAGTGGAAAAGCAGTTCATCAATTCCGTGAGGAAATCGATGCCGGTATGCTTGGTGTAAATATTGGTGTACCTGCTCCAATGGCATATTTCCCCTTCTCAGGGTGGAAAGATTCTTTTTACGGAGACTTACACACAAATGGCAGAGATGGAGTGGAATTTTATACTCGAAAAAAAGTGATTACCACTCGCTGGGTTTGAGGAGATGACAGCATGCAACTTACAATGGCACAAGCGCTTGTCCGCTTTTTAAACAACCAATATATCAAAGTCGATGAGGAAATACACCCACTCTTTGCCGGAGTGTTTACTATCTTTGGTCATGGAAATGTATTAGGGATAGGACAAGCCTTAGAAGAAGATCCAGGCCATCTTCGTGTTTTTCAAGGGAGAAATGAGCAAGGGATGGCTCACACAGCAATCGCCTTTGCCAAACAAAAAAAGCGAAGACAAATCATGGCCTGTACTTCATCGATCGGACCAGGTGCGGCAAATATGATAACAGCGGCCGCGGTGGCAACTGCAAATCGCATCCCGCTCTTACTATTTCCAGGAGATACTTTTGCAAGTCGACAGCCTGATCCAGTCTTGCAACAAATCGAACAGCCTTATGATGCGAGTTTGACCACCAATGATGCTTTTCGTCCAGTCAGTAAGTACTGGGATCGAATAGGGCGTCCCGAACAATTGATGATTGCCATGAAGAATGCTGTACGTGTTTTAGTAGATCCTGCAGAAACCGGTGCAGTCACGATTTGCTTACCTCAGGATGTCCAAGGGGAAGCATATGATTATCCTGAACTCTTTTTTCAAAAAGTAATTCATCATATAGATCAGAGAATTGCTACTGAACGAGAATTACAGGAAGCTTTAGACCTTATACAACAAAAAAAACACCCTTTGATCATCTGCGGTGGCGGTGTTCGTTATGCTAACGCTGGAAATACTTTAAAACAGTTTGCAGAAAAATTTAATATTCCAATAGCCGAAACGCAAGCAGGCAAAAGTGCAATCGAAAGTAATCACACGCATAACGTTGGAGGAATCGGTGTCACAGGGAACCAAGCCGCAAATCAATTGGCGAACCAAGCTGATTTAATCATTGGCATCGGTACCCGTTTTTCCGATTTTACTACCTCGTCTAAGCAACTTTTTCAGCACGAAGACTGTTCTTTTCTAACCATTAATGTATCCAATTTCGATGCTAGTAAATTAGATGCAACCAGAATAGTAGCTGATGCAAAAGTAACATTAGAACTGCTTGATCAGCGATTATCTGATGCAGGATACATCTCTGCGTATCAAGATGAAATTCCAACAGCAAAGGTAAAATGGCAGCAAGAGTTACGTCGATTAGAGCAACTTGACGCTAGCACACCAAGCTTTCAGCCTGAAATAAATGGACAATTAAACGATGAAGAACTCAAAGAATATCAAAATACATTGGGAACCACATTAGCACAAACATCAGTAATACGTGAGTTAAATAAACGGTTATCCCCTGACTCTATCATCGTTGGTGCTGCAGGCAGTCTACCAGGTGATTTACAAAGAATTTGGGAATGTAAACAAATAGATACGTATCACATGGAGTATGGCTACTCTTGTATGGGTTATGAAATATCAGGTGCACTTGGTGCTAAATTAGCAGCTCCAGAAAAAGAAATCTATGCATTAGTGGGAGATGGAAGTTATCTCATGCTGCATTCCGAGTTAATCACCAGTCTTCAAGAAGGATTAAAAATTAATATCCTACTCTTCGATAACTCTGGATTTGGCTGTATCAACAACTTACAGATGGGTCATGGTATGGGGAGTTTTGGAACCGAATTCCGGCTGCGCAATGAGAAGACTCAAAAATTAGATGGACCAATACAAACAATCAATTATGCAGCGTCGGCAGCAGGATATGGTGTGAAAACCTATTCTGTAAGAACAATGAAACAACTTTATGAAGCATTAGCAGACATCCCTAATCAATCCAGATCAACATTAATGGATATCAAAGTTTTACCAAAAACGATGACACATGATTATTCCTCTTGGTGGAATGTAGGTGGTTCAGAGATAGCCCAACAACCATCTATCACACGCGTACATCAACAATTACATCAACAACGCTTAAAAGCACGCCCATACTAAAAAAGCCGCTCAGTTACTACAACTGAGCGGTTTTTCCTTTCTATCTACTAGCTCTAACTCCCTTGAAAAAAAGAAAGCCCATTCTTCCCTCCACATTTTTTAGGAATGAAGAAAAACAGCTGAATCTATCAGCTGTTTAAAAGTTAGAATTACTTTATAAAGTATCCAACAGCTAAAGCAAGAATCATAAAGAGTACTGCGAGTACAGCTGTCAGACGTGACAGTAGTAGGTCAATTCCTCTTACTTTTGCTTTACCCATATTATGTTCAGCACCGCCGCCAATCGCACCTGACAGACCGGCACTTTTGCTCGACTGCATTAGAATGACAACTATGAGGCCTAGGCTTACGACGCTAAACAAAATTTTCACTGCAAGTACCATATAAAAACCCTCCTCGCCCCATTCAATTTACCATAATTACTTCAGATTGTAAAAAGCATTATCACCCAAATACGTTGCAGTGAAGGCGAGTTCATCTTCTATACGCATGAGTTGGTTGTATTTGGCTACACGGTCTGTACGGGATGGTGCACCTGTTTTGATTTGACCTGCACCAGTCGCAACAGCAATATCTGCAATCGTGGTATCTTCGGTTTCACCCGAACGATGAGAGATTACAGCCGTATATCCTGCTTGTTTTGCCATTTCGATCGCATCAAAAGTTTCAGTCAATGTACCAATTTGGTTCACTTTGACCAAGATGGAGTTTCCAACACCTCTAGAAATACCATCAGCTAATCGAACTGTATTGGTAACGAATAGGTCATCCCCTACTAGTTGTACTTTATCTCCAAGACGTTCGGTGAGCAGTTTCCAGCCGTCCCAATCATCTTCTGCCAAACCATCTTCAATAGATACAATTGGATATTTTGCTACTAGATCCTCATAGAAGGTGATCATTTCTTCAGATGTCCGGGTTATTCCTTCAGCTGCAAAGTGATAGTTGCCATCTTGATAAATCTCTGTTGCTGCAACATCTAACGCCAATTTTATTTCTGTACCAGGTTTGTATCCAGCACGTTCAATCGCTGTAATAATGGTTTTTAAAGCTTCTTCGTTGGAAGACAAGTTTGGAGCAAATCCACCTTCATCTCCAACTGCTGTAGATAGCCCTTGTTCGTTTAATACTTTTTTGAGAGAATGGAAAATTTCTGCACCCATTCGTACTGCTTCACGGATGTTGCTCGCACCGACAGGCATAACCATAAACTCTTGGATATCCACATTGTTATCGGCATGTGCTCCACCATTTAAAATATTCATCATTGGTACTGGCAACACTTTAGAGTTAAAACCACCTAAGTAGTTGTAAAGAGGGACTCCGAGTGCATTTGCAGCTGCACGTGCCACTGCCATGGACACACCTAGGAGTGCATTTGCACCAAGACGCCCTTTGTTAGGAGTGCCATCCAATTGGATAAGGGTTTGATCGATCATCAATTGATCTAATACATCCATCCCTTCCAACTCTTCAGCAATGACGCCATTAATATGGCGAATAGCTTGAAGAACTCCTTTTCCTTCGTAACGATCCTTATCTCCATCACGAAGCTCTACTGCTTCATGGGCTCCGGTAGAAGCTCCTGATGGAACAATTGCACGTCCTACCGCACCAGATTCTAGTGTTACTTCTACTTCTACAGTTGGATTCCCTCTGGAATCCAGTACTTCACGACCGTAGACGGTTTCAATTGTAGTCATAATTTCGTAGTTCCTCCTAATCGTAAAGTTGATCCTGACATTTCTATAGGCTTAGCTACATCAAGTAAATCTAAAATAGTCGGGGAAAGATCAGCCAACACACCATTTTTTCGTAGTTCTATTTCTGATAGTGTCACAATGCAAGGGACTGGATTTGTTGTATGAGCTGTGAAAGGTTTTCCTTCTTCATCCATCACCATATCTGAGTTACCATGATCAGCAGTAATAATTGCTACCCCATTTTTAGCCAGCAGTGCATCTACCAGCCTACCAAGACATTCATCTACAGTTTCAATCGCACGAACCGTAGGCTCCAACTTACCAGAGTGGCCTACCATATCTGGATTAGCAAAGTTAAGAATAATAACATCAAAGTTTTCTTCATTGATCTCTGTCAAAAGAGCATCCGTAACTTCGTACGCACTCATCTCTGGTTTGAGGTCATATGTTGCTACTTTTGGTGAATTGATCAGAATACGTTTCTCGCCTGGAAAGGGATCTTCTCGTCCACCACTAAAGAAAAACGTAACATGCGGATATTTTTCGGTCTCTGCAATTCGCAGCTGACGTAAATTGTTTTGGGCTAAAACTTCCCCCACAGTGTTGTCCAAATTCGTTGGTTTGTATGCTACATAACCACCAACAGTCTCGCTAAATTTGGTAATACAGACATAAAATAAATCTTTTGGAGGACGGTCACCGCGATTAAATCCACGAAAGTCTTCATTTGTAAAAGCTTGCGAGATTTGAATCGCACGATCTGGACGGAAATTATAAAAGATCACAGCATCATCATCTTGTATTTTTCCGATAGGCTGATTTTCCTCATCTACGAGAACTGTGGGCATGACAAATTCATCGTACACACTCTTCTCATATGATTCGTGAACAGCTTGAATCGGATCTTGATAAGTGGGACCTAGTCCATAAACCATTGCATTATACGATTTTTCGGTACGTTCCCAACGCTTGTCCCGATCCATTGCATAGTAGCGACCCTGTAAAGTCGCGATTTTCCCTACACCTAATTCATTCATCTTTGCCTGTAATCTATGAATATAGGCGGCAGAACTGTCCGGAGATACATCTCGTCCATCTAAAAAAGCATGAACAAACACTTTTTGCAACTTTTCTTCCGCAGCGAGTTCCAATAATGCAAAAAGATGCTCAATATGACTGTGTACTCCGCCATCCGAAAGCAAACCATATAGGTGTAAACTGCTATTATGTTCTTTCACATGTTTTATGGCTTGGATGAATGTTTCATTATGATAAAACGAACGATCATCAATCGCTTTCGTCAATCTCGTTAGATCTTGATAGACAACCCGTCCAGCACCAATGTTAAGATGGCCAACTTCCGAATTTCCCATCTGGCCATCTGGTAAACCAACTGCACGACCGCTGGCTTCTAATGTTGTATGTGGATACTGATTCCAATAACGATCAAAATTGGGTTTATTCGCTGCTGCTACTGCATTGCCTTTCGTTTCACTCCGTAGACCAAACCCGTCCAATATACAGAGCATTACTGGTTTATGCATACATTACACCTCACCTAGCATTTGGTGAAATTGCATAGGATCCAAACTGGCACCACCGACAAGTGCTCCGTCGATATTCGGTTGTTTCATATACGTACCGATATTTTCAGGTTTTACACTACCACCGTATAGCAATCGAACTTTATCTTGGTAACGTTCTGGCAGCAAAGATCGAATATAAGAAATGACACGCTCTGCATCTTCATCTGTTGCCGCTAAACCTGAACCAATAGCCCACACAGGTTCATATGCAATGATGATCTTTCCTACTTCCACTGGACTAACATCCTCTAATGCGGTACGTATTTGCCGCTTCACTACTTCATTTGTCTTCCCTAGTTCTTTCTCTTCTAAGGTTTCCCCTACACAAAGAATAGGTGTTAAACCAGCTGTAAGAGAGGTACGCAATTTACGCCCAATCATTTCATCCGTTTCTGCGAAATAAGCACGTCTTTCCGAGTGACCAAGAATCACATGGGTAACATTTAATGATTTTAGCATCGCTACACTTACTTCTCCTGTGTATGCACCTTCCAATTCCCAATGCACGTTTTGTGCACCAATCTGAATGGATGTACCTTCACAAGCTTCTGTCAACCAAGGTAAAGATGGAAAAGGAGCACAGATAACGACTTCCCGGTTATCTGGAATCGTATTTTTATGAAACTGCCTTAGAAAATCTTTGGTTTCCAAGATAGTTTTATACATTTTCCAGTTACCAGCTAGTATAGGTGTACGCATGGTTTACCTCCTATCTTTTATCGGTTAATGCAACTACACCAGGCAGCTCTTTGCCTTCTAAAAATTCAAGTGATGCTCCACCACCTGTAGAAATGTGATCCACACGGTCAGCAAGTCCTGATTTTACGAGCGCTGCAGCAGAATCCCCTCCACCTACAATGGAGTACGACTTGGATTCAGCTAGAGCTTCAGCTACTTGGTAGGTGCCTTTCGCAAATTTGTCCATTTCAAACACACCCATAGGACCATTCCAAAGAACCAGCTGGGAAGACAGTACAACTTCTCGAAATTGTTTAGTCGTTTTTGGGCCGATATCGAGTGCCATTTGATCAGCGGGAATATTGGTGATACCTACAGCTGTGGCAGTAGCATCGGAAGCAAAACGATCGGCTACTACTGCATCAATTGGTAAATACAACTTCACACCATTATCTTCAGCTTGTTTGATCAAATTTTTGGCTAACTCCAGTTTGTCTTCTTCCAAAAGCGAAGTTCCAATCTCATGACCTTGTGCTTTTACAAATGTAAAAGCTAATCCCCCGCCAATCAACAAGTTATCCACTTTCTGTAGTAGGTTTTGGATCACTTCGATCTTATCTTTCACCTTTGCACCACCAATAATTGCTGTGAAAGGACGTTCTGGTTCACCAATTGCTTTCCCGAGCACTTCTAGCTCTTTTTTGAGTAGAAGACCCGCAACAGCAGGTAAGTAAGAAGCAATTCCCGCAGTAGATGCATGAGCACGGTGAGCTGCACCAAACGCATCATTGACAAAAACATCTGCTAGAGCTGCAAGATCCTTTGCCAACTGAGGATCATTTTTCTCCTCTCCAGCTTCAAAACGAACATTTTCTAAGAGCAGGACTTCGCCATCTTGCAATTTCTCCACAGCAGTTGTTACTTCAGAACCTACTACTTGATCTACTTTTTTTATCTCTTTTGATAACAATTCGCTAAGACGATCTGCTACAGGTGTGAGACGATACTCCTCAACTACTTTGCCTTTTGGTCGTCCCAAGTGACTAGCAAGAATAACCTTCGCACCTTGTTCCATCAAGTATTCAATGGTAGGAATAGCAGCACGAATTCTCGTATCATCTGCCACCTTTCCATTTTCTAATGGCACATTAAAATCTACCCGGCAAAATACGCGTTTACTATGTAGATCCACATCATAGACTGTTAGTTTATCCAAAGGGGCTTCCTCCTTTATTGACTGCACGTACAACAAAATGTTCGGTACATCATTCTTGATTGTAACCGATCATGTTGCACCTTTCTACAGAATACTCTGCTTCAATAAAAGGATTAAATGCCTTTTTCTAATATAAAATCAACAAGATCTACTACGCGGCAAGAATAACCCCACTCGTTATCATACCAAGCTAGCACTTTTACCATATTATCTTCCAAGATCATGGTAGATAGTCCATCTACAATAGAGGAGTGTGGATTTCCTTTATAATCGATTGAAACAAGCGGCTCATTGGAGTAATCCAAAATGTTTTTCAATTCACCTTCTGCTGCTTCCTTTAGAGCTCCGTTGATATCTTCTACTGTAACGTCTTGATCTAATTCAGCTACCAAGTCAACAATGGAAACAGTTGGTGTAGGAACGCGGATGGACATACCATTTAACTTGCCTTCTAATTCTGGCAGAACGAGTGAAATAGCTTTTGCAGCACCTGTAGTAGTAGGAATCATGGATAATCCAGCTGCACGAGCACGACGTAAGTCTTTATGAGGTAGATCAAGGATTTGTTGATCATTCGTATATGCATGTGCCGTTGTCATAAAACCACGACGCAATCCAAACTTATCATGCAATACTTTCGCTACTGGAGCCAAACAATTTGTTGTACAAGAAGCATTGGAAATAATATGATGGCTTGCAGCATCGTATTTATCTTCGTTCACACCTAAAACGATGGTGATATCTTCATCTGTCGCAGGAGCGGAAATAATTACTTTTTTTGCACCAGCTTTTATATGTTTTTCTGCATCTGACCGCTTGGTAAAACGACCTGTGGATTCAATTACAATATCGATGTTATCTTGTCCCCAAGATAATTTCTCAGGATCACGTTCTGCAGTTACTTTTACTTCTCTATCGTTTACTTTGAACCCATTATCTGATACTTTTACTGTTGCATCCAAAGTACCATGCACTGAATCATATTTAAGTAAATGAGCTAATGTTTTGCTATCAGTCAAATCGTTTACAGTTACAACTTCCAAGTTTGGATGATTGATCAAAGAACGAAAAACATTACGCCCAATTCTACCAAATCCATTAATTGCTACTTTGCCTTTACCCATATAAACTTCCTCCTTTTACGCATTCCCTACTAGTATGACCAAAAAAAACACATTTCAAATAAATAAAAACAGTCCTTTGTTTGGACTGTTAACGATGAAATAGATCCAGCACCATCTTAGACAGGAGTTAAAAAATGTTGACTGATCACGAAGCCTAGAGACAAATTTTCTCGAAACCGCTTTCTCGTAATTGCGATAACATTGTATGCTTTCTAGTGAGATCACCATCAACCAACTCCCAACACCATGAAAATGATGTATAGGATCAATCACTGTCAACAAAAATCAGTACTCTTTTAAATTACTATATTTTACTTCAATGTTCAATGCTAGTACAAATAATAAAAAACAACCCATTTCGTTCTCCGTTCTCAAGGAAGGCGAACTAAGGTAGAACAGGGTGATAAAAACATAATAAAACATGTTAACACCTTGAATAACACCATAGTATTAATCATCCGTTTCAATTATATTGGAATAACCTACACCTTTTACACAGGTAATACCAAAAAACTTGATTTTACTGGTAAACCACAAATTGTACACTTTTTTTATTCTTGTATGTAAGATAAAAAACATGGTATAATAGCGTTTGTTCTTATCATGCGCCTATAGCTCAGGGGATAGAGCACCGGTCTCCGGAACCGGGTGCCCAGGTTCGAATCCTGGTAGGCGCACCATAACGGTATAAAGTCCGTGCTTCTAGCGATGTCTTAACGAATATTAGCGTTATTTTTAAACGTCGGAAAGCGTTAAATTAACGTAATGGAACGTGTGAAACGTTCTCCTTATCGTCTGTATCAGGCGAAGGGGGAACGTTTTTTATTATGACCGAAACACCACGTAAATCACCAATTAGAGAGCGCAAAGGTAAAAACCGTGTTAGCGCTCGTAAAACGGTATCCCCTGCCG
Source organism: Shimazuella kribbensis DSM 45090 (assembly GCF_000428065.1). GTDB lineage: Bacteria > Bacillota > Bacilli > Thermoactinomycetales > Thermoactinomycetaceae > Shimazuella > Shimazuella kribbensis. The sequence continues at coordinate 20,022 of NZ_ATZF01000013.1, read as the reverse complement.
TTAATAATTCCTATGAAATTACACTAGAGGAAGCTCTAGAACTCTTTGTCAACGCCAAAAAAGCGGAAGGAATGCGCCTTCGTACCATTCATGATTACTACCAACATATCGAATGGTTCCGGCGGTTTCTTAGTGAATTTTATCCCGATGTAAATTTCATTCAGCAACTAACAGCAGACCTAATCCGTAACTATATTAATTATCTAAAAGATGAGCGTAATCCCTTCGCAGGTATAGACAAACGAGAACGCCCTAGAAAAGGACTTGCCGTTAGTACTATTAATATTCGCTTGCGTACCTTATGTACTATGTGCCGGTTTTGGGCGGAAGAAGGCTATTTAACTACTAATCCCATGGAAAAAGTGAAGTTACTAAAGTCAGATAGTGTGGATGATTTGACAGGCTTTACCGAGAAGGAATTAAAAAAATTATTCGGTGTATTAGATACGAGGCAATACAGTTGCTTCCGTGACAAAGTGATTATGTTACTACTCTTAGATACAGGCATTCGAATCAATGAGCTTGTTAACATCGAGATACAGCATTTAGATGTTAAGCAACTAACACTAACCATACCCGCAGAAATAGCAAAAAACCGAAGAAGCCGTACTATACCAGTTAGTAGAAAGATAATGAAACTACTATTAGAACTACACAAGGAAAACAAATCTTACTTTGAACCTACCGACTATTTGTTCTTAACCGCTTATGGAGATCAAGCGATCCCCGATACTTTTAGACGCCGTTTGTATGTATACGCAAAGGAAGCAAAGGTAAAACGCGCCACGCCGCATATGTTTCGGCACACATTTGCTCGTGATTACCTGCTAAACGGTGGGGATATCTTCACCCTGCAACTGATTCTAGATCATGCCGATATAACAACAACTAGACGTTATATCCAAATGAACAAAGATCATGTGCAAGCTCAGCACCGACAATATAGTCCCGCCTCCAAGTATCTAAAATAAGCGATTTTAAACAAAAAAAATACGCCGGAGAGAAGAAACTCGCCGGCATCTGTACAGGACGGATACAAGAATAACGCCGGTAATTACTGCGATGCAAACGGGATCCATTCATTTCCAGCAAACGAAGCAAAGCAACTAATAGAAGATGGTATAGCCGTGATGGTAAACTTCCCAACGCTTGAATCCATCACTAGAGCTGCCAACCACATATTTAAACAATATAAGGAAAAGAAAATAGCATTAACCGAAACGGAACGTTATAACTCAAACGAAAGCGAGCGCAAATATCAACTTGATTTATTAGAGTCGGAACTAACAAACGATATGAAGACGTTTAAGGCTAAATATGCCGAAGAGATCGACAACCTTATAGACGAAGCTGCGACGGCATCGCTTACGCATGTAATTGACGACGACCCAACCATAGCGAAGTTAATCGATCATACGGTTAATGAGCTTTCCTATAGCGATGATAAAAACCGCATATTAGAATTATTGGCCTATAAGATCCGTGTCATGAACGACACGCAGAAACTAACCGTTCTACGCCAATTCGGTCAAATATCTAAAGCCGTGAGCGATGACGATAATTTAGATGGTATGTTATCCGGTCTAAAAAGTCATTTAAAGTTAGCACTACCTAAACATGAGTTACAGTTAATGCAATTAAAGCAGCTACGCACCCACGGCAATCCAACCGCCGCATATGATACCTATCACATAGTTACGAAGGGAATAAAATCATTATGAGCAACGCTATAGAGCGTAATCACGTTGAGCATAACACCGTCGATAATGTCGAAGCTGCTCAGGACGATAGGAATAAATATCTTGATGCAATGATAGAAGTAGAGCGCTTACGGGGCGAGATCAACGCCCTAGCACCCTATAAACAGAAGTATCTTAAATCGATTAAAGCTGAGCTATTAAAACAATTTAACGTGGATGACGATATGTTAGCGGTGATAGATGAGAAGTTACACGGAGAAGACGAGATCCAACTAAAAACACAAGCGGAATTATTAACGATAGAGCTGCGAGTTAATAAAGTTGGTACCGATCCCACTATGAAGAATCCGGCAACAAGAAAACCAACTAATAACTCCGCTAATTCGCTATATGAACAAGGTAAAGACGCGATTAATAAAGCTCGTGGGTGGCGCAATGAAAAACAAATTTCAAAGATTCACGTGGAATGTGGTAAACGTATTAGGAACGTTAAGAAATTGTGGTGGCAGATTTGGTAAAGGGGATTAAGAGGAATACAATACTTACAGCCATTCAATTTGTGTAGTAAATATTTGTTCCCCCCTTGAATTGAAGTTTCCAGCCCAAGGGGAGAAAGAACGGTCAGCGCGGAAGTCAGAGGAACTCGCGGTTAGGCAAGCTCAATCCACGCTCGGACCAGGACGATCCCGTTGATGAATGCGACGAACGCGAAGCATCCAGCGGAGTAGAGCAGCGGCTTCTTACCGGTCTTCGCGTACACGGCGAGCTGCACCCCCATCACGATCAGTGCACCGAGAACCCAGATGAGCTTCTCGTTGGCGATGTCCATGATCTGGTCGTGAGACATGTTGACTCTTCTTCCTGTCCAGTGAAATAACTGACCTGTGTACTTTCATTCTAGTAAAGATCAAAGGAAAAAACAATGTTAAAAACATATACGAAATGCGAGACTCTTACGACTACCCCATAGAGGAGGTGCCCTTAACAATGTTAGATAATAAGAACGATATAAAATATATCAATGAAGGCGGGTATATCGCTAAGAAGCGAGCTATTTCGCCTATTCGCTATGTAATTAATAACGGGTGTTGGCTTTACCAGCCCACGAAAGAAGGACGACCGGCAACATTTACCGGTCTTAAAAGATACAATAAATATTGGTCGCCTCGTCGTTATGTCTATACGCTTCATAACGGAGCTATAGCGGATAAATTACGCATTATTACTACTTGCGGGAATCGCGATTGCTTACGCCCTGAACATCTTAGGGCAGTAAAACCTATTGATGCTAGTCCGGTAGTCGGTAAACATTACAAGAATAAACGTTAGTCCGTGGGTGATCCTACGGGCTTTTTTATTGCCGTTATGTAACGTATTAGCTACTATAGTCGGCGACTGACTGCGGTTATGAACTAAGTGGCGATGACGGCGAAAATTAGATTTTATAAAGGTATATCGAGTTGATATAATTACTCTGTTAGATAGAGTTATTATTTATAATTAGTACCTGCCACTACAATACCAGCCGTGCCTCTCTGACAGACAACGTCCCTAAAATATTAGGGGGTTACGATTCCTGCCATTACAACGATCTTTACAATACCCGTAACATCAAAAGAATATTTCTATCATTTGGGCTTACCCTGTTGACAGTTATTTTTGATAACAGTATTATGGTATTAATCAACTGTCATTTACATCTATCAAAAATAAGAGGTGTTTTTCATGATATACGGATACGCGAGGGTCAGCACGAAGGACCAGAAGTTAGCGCCACAGATCGAGCAACTAAATAACCACGGTTGCGAAACTATCATAAAAGAAAAGATTAGTGATAAAACCATCGCTGGTCGTAATGGTTTTAAGTCGTTGCTGGAACGTGTACAACAGGGCGATACGATCGTAGTTACAAAGCTCGACCGCTTTGCCCGCTCCACAAAAGACGCACTAGAAACGATTGAATATTTAAACGATAAAGGCGTTGGCCTCGTTATTCTTAACTTTGGCGGTATGAATGTCGATACAACCACGCCAACCGGTAAAATGATGATAACGATGTTCAGTGCGGTTGCTGAGTTTGAATTAGGGATAAATAAGGAGCGTCAGCGCGAAGGGATCGCAAAGGCGAAGGAGCGCGGAATATACAAAGGACGTCCGAAACGTTATACAGATAAGCACGAGGGATTAACCCACGCTATGGAGCTTTATAAAAACCGTGATGAGAACAAGTACACCGTAAAGCAGATTGCTAAAATTACGCATGTATCGGAAGCAACAATATACAGGGAGGCGCGGAAAATAAAAGGGGTACCGGCTAAATAACGATGCCCCTAGCGGCTTTATTACCGTACCCCCTACGCTAGTTAGTGCAATACTACCCACGCTATATAGGCGCTCTATACGCTACTACATACACGCTATAGCTACGGGTACTACCTAGATACTACACAGGTACTACAGGCGTACTACACTCCTATCTCGTACCTATCACATCACGTAATTACTTACGTTAATAATGAATGAGTTATAACGACGATGAACACAACGAGAAGAAGCGACGAGAACACAACGAACAAAGAACATTTAATATATTTTATTTTTCGTTTTCATTTTATTTAACGACGTTGATCGTGTAGATCGATAAAAATAATTGTCTTGCTTGTTGTAAATTATTTTCAAACCCCCCGGGAGGGTCCAGTATATACACCTGCGCCAGATGCCCGAAATTTGCCGGCAATTTTTTTAAACCTCGGGTGTTGTATAAACGTTTTGTCATATGATAATATGAATTTTAACAATACTGAATTTATAAACTTGTGCATGGCGGTAAGGTATACGTCATTTTAACGTTCGGAAAACGTAATAAATTAACGCAATTGAGCGTTTTTACATAGCGGAAATCTTTTATTAACGGTCTCCGGAACCGGGTGCCCAGGTTCGAATCCTGGTAGGCGCACCATAACGGTATAAAGTCGTGTTTCTAGCGATGTCTTAACGAATATTAGCGTTATTTTTAAACGTCGGAAAGCGTTAAATTAACATAATGGAATGTGTGAAGCGTTCTCCTTATCGTCTGTATCAAGTGATAAGGAGAACGCTTTTTACTATGTCTGAAATCGAGTGGTTGGCGGTATAGAGCAAGGAGTCGCCGTCCAATGAAAAAAGAACGCAGGGAATTCCCGCGTTCTTTTAGGCCCAGATTAGAGATACACTGAACCATCTATATTTAAAAACATATTTGCTTATGAAAATAAATTGCCTGCTTAAAATGAACGCCTCACTCAATCATTTCTTTGTTTAAATTCAAAACAGCTGTGAGTAGCCCTGGAAAAAGTTCTTCCAGATCATTTACACGTAAAGAGTAAATGTGTTGGGTCCCATCGATCCTTACCTGTGCCACACCTGCCTCTCTTAGGACTTTTAGATGATGGGTTAATGTCGACTTGGGCATCAAGTCGTAATAGATCGCACAGTTTTGCTCTGTATTATCTTTAAGGCTCATCACAATCTGTAAGCGCCGCGGATCACTCAAAGCATGTAGGACAGACGACAATCTTATATCGTTTATGGAAGGTTGATATGGTTTTCTCATAAGGGGAGAATAACATATTCACTAGAATAATTCAAATTACTGATGTATCGAAAAACTAGTACTTTAAAAAATATGTTGACTCACTCTGTAGATATGCTAATATACCTATATATTAAATAATTAGTATATTGGATTTTACGGAAAAGGAATTTCCAATGTCATAGCTTTATGAAACAAAAATGAACTAGAAAGGACTCTAACAATGGAAAAACACGGATTCCCTCTTGCGCTTTATATCCTTACATTCAGTGTTTTTGCTATTGGTACAACCGAATTTGTGATCATGGGACTTTTACCTGAGATCAGTCGAGATCTTCATATCCCTATCGCCACAGCAGGCACCTTGATTTCCGTCTATGCTTTAACTATTGCCTTTGGTGGTCCAATCATGAGTATTCTTACCTCGTCTATTTCTAAAAAAACACTGCTTCTTTTACTGATGGTGATATTTATCTTAGGAAACGTTGTCTCAGCGTTAGCCGAAACATACACGGTTTTGATAATATCACGCATTATCACTGCTCTCTGTCATGGCGTATTTTTTGGTGTCAGTTCAGTCATGGCAGTAAATATGGTTAGTTCCGATAAACAAGGCAGCGCGATTGCTCTTGTATTTGCGGGGATTACGATAGCGAATGTTGTTGGTGTTCCTCTTGGGACTTTCATTGGACAACTCTTTGGTTGGCAATCCGCTTTTTGGAGTGTTGCGATCTTAGGTGGACTCGCACTTTTGTTAATCTTCGTGCAAGTACCCACCGTGAAAAGTCAAATGGCAGGCAATTCAGTTAGTAACATTCGAGTTTTATACCGTCCAAGAGTTTTATCTACTCTGCTCATGTCTTTATTATTCGCAACAGGAATAGTCATGATCTTTACTTATCTATCGACAATTCTCCAAAGCATTTCTAAATTCAGCCCCGGTTGGACTAGCTTCCTATTAGCACTGGTAGGGATTGGCTCTGCGATTGGGATCATTTGGGGAGGAAAAGCTGCCGACAAGAATTTAATTCGTAGTTCGATATTGTTCTTATTGGCATTAGCTGCTGTGATGGTTTTATTTTCCTTTGTTAGTCAATATCAAATTGCAACTATCATTACGGTTTTCTTCTTTGGTTTAATGTCATTTACTGTTGCACCAGCCCTTCAAAGTAGAATTGTACAAGTTGCTCCTGAGGCCCCTGAATTGGCCTCTACTGTGAATGTTTCGGCTATCAATCTAGGAAACGCTTTGGGACCTTTTATTGGAGGATTCGCCATTAAAAGTTCTTACGGACTCCATGCGGTTTCTTGGGTAGGGGCAATTGTTATCCTCCTGACAGTAGTTGTGGTGCTATTCAACGGAATGTTGGATAAAAGATTGCAAACTACAGAAAAAATGATCATACAAAAAAGAGAATGATTTTGTACAATAGCCTTTCTGGTGATTTCTATAAAATAAGAAATATAAATCAAATAAGCAAATAGCTTTAAAATACGAAATGATTGGAGTTCCTTATTGGGTAATCTCGAGTCATTTTTTCATTTGTTGGCAAAATTACGGCTTCTCTATTATGCCTATATAAACCATTTATTACAAAATACGAAAAAAGCAAAACCAATAAAAATCACAAGGAAAAAATTTATCGCAGATGTTTCACACAGATCTTCTTGCTATAGCGTGAAGGCTTTATTCCTTGTAGGAAATTTCAACTCACTATCCCATTTCACCATTTGGTAAAACTTAGTTTACAAACTGGAGACAAATTGCATATTTTTTGGAAAAAATCACTCCCTAAAATAAGTGTTAGAAAAAACAAATAAGGGAGAGAGTCAAATGATAACACAGAAAAAAAGCATAAAAGGTATGTTGGTAGTGGCTCTTGCGGTAGGAACACTTTTAACTGGATGGGTGTCTACTGGAGAAGCACAAGCAAATAGTAACCCTAAATCTTCTGTTCAACAGTCCACAAAACAAAACCATGCACAATTGTTGCAACAAACAAAAAAACTAGCTGCACAAGGGAAAGTAAAGACCAGTGGTGAATTCAAAATTGGTTCCTCACAAAAAGAAATCGAAAAAAAATGGGGAAAAGCCGATAAAGATAGCAAGGACGGGGAAATGAAGTACAGCAAACGCCATACTCGTTTTGAAATAGATGACTTCGACGGACACAAACAGTCTGCATTTTTACTGCAAACTTTTGACAAGAGCTATTCCTCTGTGACCTACGAAGAATTAAAAAAGGAACTGGGTACAGGTGGTGAATACAAAGAGAAAAATAGTGGTTATGTATCCTACAATGCTGATGGGAACACCCTTACTTTCTACTTTACAGTGAATAAAGGGAAGTTCGAGAAAATAACTCATGTAGAAGTGACTGTACCTTAAATATTTCCTATCCATAATCGTTAAATATTACATGAAAGAGAACATGCATTTTTGATGTTCTCTTTTTTTACTATCAAGCGGTATGGGAATATCTTGCAACATATCTAGATATCCAAAAGGAATCTGAAGTACATGCTGGCACTGCATTTGAGTTAAAAATGGAAGTCTGCTTCTTTTTGATCTATTTGCAAACGGTCAACATAATGTTTCTTATTCATCGTTATCCCCTGAATTTTATTTAGTTACTATCCTTTTTAAAAGGTCACCTTCATAATATTATTTTTCACTTCATTAGGGGGCATTTCTTCTATCATTGTTTTATTTATTTAAAGAGTAATACTCTCTTTTACTTGTAAAATTTTCACCTTCACTTTTTCACCTGCGCTTTCTTTTAAACGCCCTAGTACATCTTCTGTTTGCCGATACAATGGTGGGTGGTGTACTACCCCATAGTGAATAGGAACCAAATTTCCAGCTTGAAGAATCACAGCTGCAGACACAGCTTGTTCAGGAGTCATTACAATCTGTTGATTATTAGCTGATAATGCTGGATTGTTGATAACTGCTCCGTTTACTGGTAAAAATACTGTATCAAAAATCCCGAATCTTTCCTTTATTTTTCTCCAATATCCATGCCATAACGTGTCTCCTGTGTGGAATATTCTTTTGCCATCACCCTCTATCACATAAGCTATTTGATGATCCCCGATCCCATCTACTGCAAAAGTGGAAGTAATCGTGAGTTCTCCAATGGAAAAAGAATCTCCAAACACTACTCCTTTTACATTGGTTAAATCTCGCTTGTTCGCTTCTTCTTGTAGTTCTTGTGCTACATACACAGGGACATCTTCCCCATAAAACCTTTTTATTCCCTCTACATCAAAATGGTCCTCATGCAAATGAGTGATAAGAACTGCATCAACAGAGCCAAACTGATCCCATGCAACCAACTCTTCATGTGGTGTCCCAAATTTAATTGGGAAGTGATAAAGAGGATCTATTGCTATTTTTGTCTCTCCTGAATCAATGTGTATTCCAGCCCAAGACATTTTTTGTATCAACATATTCAGCAACTTCTTTCTATAATTTATTCATATAACCTATTAAATATATTTTTATCAGTTATAATATATCATAAGGAACATATCTTGTAAAATACATTTTTAGAGGTTATATTTTGCTGTAATGTCCTCATACCCCATTTCATCTTATCTATTCTTTGATGTAAAAAAATAGTAGACTATTCTTTTCGAATTTTATCTAAACTAAATAATCAATTTTATTTTCACGGTAACATTTTAGGAATTTTATTGATGACACAACAAAAAACCTATGAAATAAATCACAGGCTAATGAAAAAACTTATTTCAGTTTTTCCAACCAAGAAGCAAGGGCTGTACCAATCTCATCAGGGGCATCCTCCATTGGATAATGACGCCCTGGCACTGTGATTTCTGTCTGCTCAGGCCAACTGCGACAAAAATCAAGATGAGACTGTGGAGCAGTTCCAGGGTAAGTATTGACGAATAATTTAGGAATTGGACTTTGAGCTAACCAATTTCCATAAGCAGTAACAATTTCCGTCACATCTGCTGGGTCGTTATCAAAAGGAAGTTGTCGAGCCCAAGATAACATTGGACGACGTCCTTCTCCTGCTTCTTTAAAAGGACGATGATATTGTACTACTTCTTCCTCTGTCAGCTCCCGCAAAATACCAACTGGTAGGTTGACTTCGAGAAAAGAATTTTGTTCCAATACCATTTTTTCCCCTTCTGGAGATCGCAATGTCTGAAAGATCTTACGTCCTTGCTCAGGAATCTCACTCCAACTACGAGGTTTGATAATTGCCTCCATATAAACAATCCCTTTTACTGCTCCAGGATGACGGCGAGCCCAGTCAAATCCTAATGCTGATCCCCAATCGTGAACGACGAAGGTGATATTTTTATAAATTCCAAGTTGATTTAGAAGTTCATCAAGGTATTTTCGATGCTCGACAAAAGTATAAGAATCTGGACCACTAACCGATAATTTATCCGAATCTCCCATCCCAATTAAATCAGGAGCAATGCAGCGTCCATATTCCTGTGCATAAGGAATAATGTTACGCCAGAGATAAGAGGATGATGGATTACCGTGCAAGAAGACGATTGGGTCTCCACTGCCTACCTCTGCATATGCCATCTCTAAATCTAGAACTTGCTGACGCTTTTTTTGGTAAGGAAATGTTCCGCTAATCATATAAATTCTCACCTTTCTACTGCATCACGGACAGTTCTAATAAAAATACCGAATCTTACAATTGTAAACATGTTCCGTGATATCTTGATTTGTGTATTTGTTTTTTAGTTGACATATCAACCATAAACAGAGTATACCTCTCTTTTAGTTGATATGTCAACTAAAAGGTTTGAAATAATTTTAATTCGTATTCTATAGGAATTGTATTCATCTTTAAGGATTATCACAAAAGAAAAAAACCTGTGAAATAAATCATAGGTTTTATCTATATAAAATTTGTTAAATTGAATTCGGGATCCGGGGACAGTAAGGGACAGCTGGATGCTATCAACCTTCTGTCTCCGGATGCGCCCCCTTGAAAGGTGAGTTAGGGAAACTTGATCCCCAGGTTCTCCTGTGCCTGACGGAAGCTTTCAGATGTCCGCAGGGCGGACATCTGAATCTTCAACCACTCATCACTGGTAGTTTGGTAAGCAAACGGGAGATGCTTCCTCCATGTGGTGTACACAATGCCGTAGTGCCAAATAGCTTTGAACTCAGGTCGAAGGTGCTCAGGAACCGATTCCAGCATACGGGCAAGTTTGTGTACTTGTGCCAGCCTCTCCAACTCGAGCTTGGTGATCAGTGGAATGAGGAAGAGGGGGAGGCAGAGAACGGCCTTCTCAAATGCCTCCCGAATGAAGTTGATCTCTGCCTCGAGTTCGCCACACGCAAACGCACACTCAGCTACAGACTTGTTGATGTCAGGACCGTCGATCACGGCTACCAACTTACCTTCCATTAGGGGCTCTACTTTCACTTAGTAGTAATTATACAGCTTAAAACAAAAGAATATCAAATGATATGAACCTTATGATGACTCGTTTCAAAACTGAGAAAATTCATTTGACCTTTTTTGACCAATGAGTTATGATAGTCCTGTGAACAAAATATTCCCCTTACATATGGAGGAGACGAACATGATGAATAACCTAATACCAATGGTAGTAGAGCAGACAAACCGTGGTGAGCGCTCCTATGATATATACTCTCGACTACTCAAAGATCGTATCATCCTACTTGGTAGTGCGATTGATGATAATGTAGCAAACGTCATTGTAGCTCAATTGCTATTCCTCGCAGCAGAAGACCCAGAAAAAGATATTCACCTATATATCAACTCACCTGGCGGCTCAATTACTGCTGGAATGGCCATTTATGATACCATGCAATTTATCAAACCAGATGTGGAGACAAATTGCATTGGCATTGCAGCATCCATGGGCTCCTTCTTGCTCGCAGCAGGTGCAAAAGGAAAACGTTTTGCATTGCCTAACAGTGAAGTGATGATTCACCAACCATTAGGTGGTGCACAAGGGCAAGCATCCGATATTGAAATCCGCGCAAAACGAATCATCAAAATGCGTGATAAATTAAATTCCTTGTATGCTGACTTTACTGGACAACCAATCGAACGTATCGCAAAAGATACCGATCGTGACAATTTCATGAGTGCACAAGAAGCACTTGAGTATGGTTTAATTGACAAAGTTATCGAAAAGAAATAAGATGAAAAGATAAGTTGAATCGAAATCCACCCGTCAGGGTGGATTTTTTGCGGGAGCGGATTTTTTTCAGCCGGCAACATAGGATGAGATTTAATGCAAATAATAAACGAAACCACTACAATCAAAGGAGTTAGAAACACATTGAAACCTTTTTCCGAATTAGGATTAAGTCCACAACTTCTTCAGGCAATCCATCAAATGGGATATGAAGAAGCAACAGACATCCAAGCCGAAACCATACCGATTACACTTTCCGGAAAGGACCTTATTGGTCAAGCTCAAACAGGAACAGGGAAAACCGCAGCATTTGGTATCCCATTAGTTGAACGTATTGATACACAAAACGAAAGTATTCAAGCTTTGGTCATCGCACCAACACGCGAACTCGCAATTCAGGTAGCAGAAGAATTAAATCGGATTGGTCAATTTAAACGCGTACGTGCTTTACCTGTTTATGGTGGTCAAGATATCGATCGTCAGATCCGAGCACTCAAAAAGCGCCCACAAGTAATTGTTGGTACACCAGGAAGACTACAAGACCATCTTCGCCGTAAAACAATCCGTCTTCAAAACACGCAGATCGTCGTTTTAGACGAAGCTGATGAAATGCTGAACATGGGCTTCATTGAAGATATCGAAGCGATCTTGGATCAAGCACCAACTGAGAGACAAACGCTACTCTTTTCCGCAACAATGCCGGATCAAATTCGCAAATTGGCGAATAAATTTATGATTGAACCATTACAAGTAAAAGTCAAAGCAAAAGAAGTAACGATGCCAAACATCGAGCAAACTTTTATCGAACTAGCTCCACAACAAAAGTTTGATACCCTTTGCAACTTACTTGATATCCAGTCACCCGAACTCGCCATTATCTTTGGTCGAACCAAGAAACGCGTAGACGAACTGACAGAGGCTCTAAACAAACGTGGATATGCTGCTGAAGGGTTGCATGGTGATCTCAACCAAGCGCGCCGTGACACGGTTGTACGCCGTTTTAAAGAAGGTACGATCGATATCATGGTAGCAACCGATGTTGCCGCTCGTGGACTCGATATTTCAGGTGTAACTCACGTCTATAACTTTGATATCCCACAAGAACCAGAAAGCTATGTTCACCGGATCGGCCGAACAGGTCGTGCTGGTAAAACAGGGGTAGCTATCACATTTGTCAGTTACCGGGAAATGGATCACCTTCGTTATATTGAGCGGATGACCAAGAAGAAAATCAAACGCGAAGCAATCCCTACGATCCATGAGGCATTAGAAGGCCAACAACTCACAGCAATGGATAACTTACGCAATATGGTGGAAGAAAAAAATTATGGACCCTACCGTGAACTTGCTAAAAAATTATTGGACGAACATGATTCTGTTGCACTTGTTGCGGCTGCACTAAAAATGCTCACCAAAGAACCAAATAAGACCAAAGTGAACCTTTCTGATTTGAATGTTCCTGGAAGATTACGTACACCGAAAAAGTCAGAAAGAAGATCCGAAAAGCAAACTTTCCCGAAAACAAAGCGTAATTATGGAAAAGGCGGCTCCTCGACATCTGGAAAACAAAAAAATCGTTTCTTTGACAAGAAAAAGAGAATAAAAAATAAATAATATTCTTGTTTCTCTTTTAGATAATCATATAATAATAAGTATAGCGATTGATCATCATGTGAGGCTTCCTCTCCTTCCGGGTGACCTCGGGTCTTACATGTCGCCAGATCAATCCTATAAGTCGGTCACACGCTGTCAGGGGTTTGGCGTTCGTCTCCTAACGACAGTGTGTGACCGGCACCTGATCTTAAATAAAACAGCCGAACCTAGTGAATTAGGTTCGGCTTTCTTCTGTTGGATGAATATGAAGAATAAAAGGATTGAGCGGTGCAGCTTGTGTAACGACTTTTCTCACTTTCGCCTCAATGACTGCATAATTGCTCGGGTCTATTCCTGGTTTTACATATACATCCATGATGATATTCTTTCCTGTGTACTCGATCTTTGCTCGATTTACTCCTTTTACAGTTTTTGCGGCTTGTACCATCTTACTCTCTGGGTAACCGACATAACTATAGGAATGTGTATCATTATCTAGACCTTCTCTTCGTTCCAGTGGTTCTGCACGCTGACAGCCTGTTAGCAATATCCCTAAACATAAAAACAACCAACCCAATTGACGAAGCATACTTTCCACCTCCTACAGAGTAGTTTGTCTAGGTGAAATGATCTTCATGCTTCAAATAGGTCGGATGTATAATCTTCCTGTTTTAGTTTGTATTCCGTTAATACCAATATGGCTAAAAATATTAGTTCCGTGAACGAGCCAAGCGCGTAGTATTCTGTAAAAAATGACACTGCCCCCAGTAAAGTAACAAACATACAACCAAAAAATAAGATGGGCCATTCCATTCTTCGCCATATAACAAAAGAGGTCACAATCATTGGCACGAAAGCAAGTACAAATGTAATAGAAAATGGAGATTCACTCGTAATATACCTATCTATTCCATTTATCGAAATAGCTTCCATTTGTACCCATAAAAAATCATGAAAAACGCTGATTATGGTCAAGATCAAAGTATAGAGGTGAAATAACAATTGTACTGTTACACTTTCTACCCATCTCGCCCCAGTTCGACGAAGAAAGTCTAGAGATACAAATACCAAGGTTGGTACGAGAAAAACGTGTAAAAGATAGCGAATCATACTAAGCATTTCCAATGTCTCTCCAAAACCAATCCAACGACCCAAAAATAAAACTAAATTGTCATATACAAGGGTGATAACTAAAAAGAAGACCCAAGCTGTCCCCCAAAACGGAGATTCTTGGAAATAACGAAAACAAAAAAAGAATAAAACCATACAACCCAAAACAAAAAGAGGGTAAAGTAGAATATCCATGTTGTCCGTTGCCAAAACTCTAAAAAACTTTTTAGAATCATGTTTGCCTCCTGATTCGACGTATCCTGTTTTGCCAAAGCTACTCCATTTTGGTATAACACTCCACAGGCGTAAATTTCGGATGCAACGCGTCCTACATATTCGCAAAGTCGTTTAGGTGACTGGTACGAATTCATACTGAGCTAAATTTCTTGCTGCATTCCAATTTCTGTCCATGGATCTCCCACAATTTTCACAGTGGAAAACTCGCTCCGATAAATACAATTTCTCTTTCTTATACCCACAGCATGAACAGGTTTTCGATGATGGAAACCACTTATCAGTTTGCACCAATTCGATTCTGTATTTGGCACATTTATAAGTAATAAAACGAATAAACTCGGCTAACTTTTGATCTTTTATCGCTTTGGACAAGTGTTTATTCTCCATCATACCTTTGATGTTTAAAGTTTCCATCACGATTCTCGATGGCTTGGTTTTCACAATCGAGGTTGTCTCTTGATGAATATGATTCGTTCGTATATTGGTTAAACGTCTATGTAGGAGACGGATTCTTTTTTCGAGTATTACAATGTTGCAGGTTTTGACAAAACGGTTTCCCTCCTCCCATCGGTTTACGTTTCAACTTCACTAACATTAAGCCCCCAAATAGTTGATACATTAGAAACCCACACCTTTATAGGTGTGGGAGCATTCATCACCCTCCATCATAGCAAAGTTGATAAGTGATACTGAGCTACAATTGTGACACTATCATTAATGTTTTTCATGAACGATTTCGACTAATCGCTCTACAGCTTCCTGTTCATCTCGTCCTGTAGCTTCAATTGTAATCTCTGTCCCTTTTCCTACAGCTAAACTCATAACCCCCATAATGCTCTTGGCATTCACTTTGGCTGTATCTTTGATTACATAAATCTCCGACGAAAAACGACTCGCTTCTCGAACAAAGTATGCTGCTGGACGGGCATGTAGGCCAACATCTAAAGTCACTATTACGTTTTGTTTATACACGATCATTCTCCCCCAATTTATCTCGTAGTTGTTTGGCCAGCTCATCAATTTTTCGCATACGGTGATTCACTGCAGATTTACTAATTTTTCCGCTGGGGATTAACTCTCCAAGTTCGGTAAAGTTTACTTCTGGATATTGTAATCTGAGTTCTGCTACTTCTCGTAACTTTTCTGGTATATTATCTAATCCTAATTGCTCTGCAATGAGTTCAATGTTTTCTTTTTGCCGCATTGCAGCTTGCACTGTTTTATTGAGATTTGCAGTTTCACAATTAACCAATCGATTGACGGAATTGCGCATATCTTTCATGATGCGAACGTTTTCAAAGTGAAGAAGGGAAGGATGAGCCCCGATAATATTTAGAAATTCACCTATTTTATCTCCTTCTTTCATGTAAACAATGTACCCTTTTTTTCGTTCGATCATCTTAGGATGAAGATGAAATTCCTCCATCAATTGCTGTAGTGATTCTGCATGGTCATGATAAGTAGTCATGATCTCCAGATGATAGGATCCACTATCGGGATTATTGACAGATCCCCCTGCTAGAAATGCACCTCGTAAGTAAGACCGTTTACAACATGGCTTGGCTATTAAAGATGGAGATATTCCAGAAATTCTCTCCCATCCTTTTGACTCAAAAATACTTAGATCAGCTAATATTTTAGCTGAGTTTTGATGAAGTCGAATAGAGTAAACATTATTTTTCTTCAATCTAATTTTTTTACGCACGAGTACTTCTGGTTGTACACCATACATACCTCTTAGAAGAGAAAACATATGCCTTGCCGTAGAAGGACTTTCTGTAACTAGCTCCACCATCCATTGCTTATGTCTAATTTCAAGGATACCATTCATGCGAACAAGTGCTGATAATTCAGCTCTTTTGCAGCACGGTTTGGTCTCCATTTTCGTTAGTTCTTTTTTTATTTCGGAAGTAAACGACATGATTGGTCCCTTCTAGCGCTTATACTTACTACCTATTTTACTGGATTTTCTCGTATATCTGCAACTTAAACACCTTGAAACTCACGTAATCTTCCACGAACCAACCTCAAGATATGTTTGCTTATCCGATATGCATCATGTCGAAGTAAAGAACGATAAAGTAACAAGTTATCCATAATGGGATGACAACCAAGACGCATAATTTCTTCCAAATCAGGTAGCACCATATTTTGTTGACTACTTGCATACCGCTCTTTTAAAAAGGATGGAGGAACTTCATTGTTCAGTAAAGTAAAATCAAATAGCTCTGGGCCAACATGATCATAAATAACTTTTATATGATCACTTGCAGAAAAACCATCTGTTTCACCATGCTGTGTCATAATGTTACAAATATAGATTTTACAAGCATTTGCATTACGAATCTCATCTGCCATTCCTTTTACAAGAAGGTTTGGTAATATGCTAGTATATAAGCTTCCTGGACCTACTATAATACCGTCTGCCTGTCGTATCGCTTCAATAGCTTCTTCCTGAGGCTTTGGACTTGGCGGGTGAAGGAATACCCTTCGAATTTTTTTCCCAGACTTAGGTATTTTGGATTCTCCTTTAACAATCGAACCATCCATCATCTCAGCTAGTAGTACAACATCTTGTTCACTTGCTGGGAACACTCTCCCATGTATCGCCAATACACGGCTCAATTCTTTGATTGCGGTTGTAAAATCGCCTGTGATCTCTTGCATGGCAGCGATCATCAGATTACCAAAAGTATGTCCCGCCAATCCATCTCCATTTTGAAAACGATGTTGGAATACTTTTTCTAAAAGCGGCTCTGTATCAGCCATCGCAATAAGTACATTACGAATGTCACCAGGCGGAGGCATCTGTAAATCGTTTCTCAATCTTCCTGAACTACCGCCATCATCTGCTACCGTTACGATAGCTGTGATGTCCACTGGAAATTTTTTTAGACCCCTAAGTAATACAGATAACCCTGTACCTCCTCCAATACAGACGATACGCGGATATTGTTTTTTCCGTTTCATACCTGTGCTTAACCGCCTTTCTCCATATCCCGGTGTTTCACTTGGCATCTTTCTTGATCTTTCAATGTATGATATAGATGCTCGGCAATTGCCACAGAACGGTGTTTACCACCCGTACATCCTATCGCCACTACAAGTTGAGATTTACCTTCTTTTTTATACTGGGGTATAAGAAAAGTCAGTAAATCCTTTAACTTTTCCAGAAATAATTTGGTTTCATCCCATTTCATCACATAGTCAGAAACAATTTTTTCTCTACCCGTTTGAGGACGCAACTCATCTATATAATGAGGATTAGGTAAAAATCGAACATCAAAAACCAAATCAGCATCAATCGGAATACCATGTTTAAACCCAAAGGACATAAAGGTTACAAACGCATCATTCTTGGAATCTGTTTGCTTTTGTAGTGCTTGTATTTTTTGCTTCAGTTCAAGCGGACGGAGTCTGCTTGTGTCAATTACATCATTGGCTCTCTCTCGAAGCTCCTGCAATAATAACCTTTCTTGACGTATACCATCTAAAGGAGTCCCGTCTTTAGCCAGTGGGTGCCTTCTTCGCGTCTCTTTGTATCGACGAACTAATGTATTATCATCAGCTTCCAAAAAAAGAATGCGATGACGTATTCCAAATTGTTCTTCGAGCTGTTTCAATGAATCCAACAAAGTTGAAAAAAACGCTCTGCCCCGCAGATCGATAATAAGTGCTACTTTTTGTAGTTTTCCGTTTGATTGCCCCAAGAGCTCAGCAAATTTCGTTATTAGGATCGGTGGAAGATTATCTACACAAAAGTAACCAAGATCTTCAAAACACTGAGCTGCTACTGTTTTACCTGCCCCAGACATGCCTGTTACTACAATAAGTTCTACTTCATTATGTTCCTGCATGGCCCACACTCCGCTCATTTATATCTGTTTTACTATAGCACCTTTTCCATCAAGAAAAAAGCGAGAGAAGTGATGTAGCTTAACATTGGCATAATATAATGTATTTAATATAAATATAATACTTTATAAGTAATATTTACTAGTGAAATTTTATAGGATTTTATGGGAGAAAGGAGCTCAATGACTCAGAACAAATGATTCATGTTACCTAACTATTTAACACTAGTAATATACACAAATTGTTATCCAAAATTAATGTGGTATCGGGAAAGGAAGAGTCTCTCCATTTATTGATGATATCCGAATTTTTATATATACCCCATCATGGAATGAAAATATTCTTCTCAATAAGACACAACCAAAGCCTACCATATGGTAGGCTTTGGTTAATTTAATTATCGACTATTCATTGAAACGAGTAGTGGTTGAGTATGGGATATAGTGAAGTATATGCCGGCAATATACTAACGATATTTGCCGTTATACAAATTCCAGTTGGGTTAGTACTTCCAAAACTCCTTCAACGATTTCCATCGCGTTTACTTTGGATGTCTTTAGCTGCTTCTATAGAATTGCTTGGTTTTTGTATGATTTTCTTCTCAGTCCAACCATGGCTTGCAGCTGTTTTTATTGGTCTCGGAGCAGGTACATTATTCTCACTAAGCCTCCTTCTCCCTATTGACTTAACAAAAAACTCAGAAGAAGCTGCTGCATGGTCTGCCATGATTCAATCCGTTGGATACGTATTTGGAGCAACTGGTCCATTTATGATTGGCTTACTCCACGATACAACGAATAGTTTTACCATACCTATTATTGGTATGATTATTATTAACTGTCTCATGATAATCATGCAATGTTTCGCTGCTCCCAAAAAACCTTTGACCTAAACACGATAGATTGAAAAATCATAAAAAACAGTATTTAACGAAATTAGCTATTGATTCACCAGCAGTAAGCACGTTTTGGGCGTTTGTTGAACATCCACTATCTTTGTAAATGGAATAATCGGGAAAGATGTTGAGAAAAGTACTGATCTCATTCCAGTTGTTAAGCTTATTTTCGCTGATGAAACTTGGATTGCATTTAAAAGAAATTAATTTTGACTGAACCTAAATACAGCTTGCAAAAACCTGAAAGAGTAAATAGTCACCATCGAATACACAAACTGTGTTCAGAACATCGTAAGTATAGATTCTATAGTATAGATCCACAATACAACAGTGCCATAACCATAAAGAAGAAGCCTGTTTTTTCACAGAACAAATATCCAATATGTCCATCATCAGATCGACTATCTCCATCTATATCTTGCCTCATCCTGTGTACTTAAATCAGCCAAACCTTTTCGATAAATACTTTTCGATAAATATATTTTTCCAATTTCCAAACTAGCTAGATAAATTCCATATTCTTCATATCTCTCATAATATAGTTCCTCCATTTCAGACATTGCTTTATCTCTATTAATAAATTCTATTTCAGACAAAACTTCGTAAACAAAAAAGCCTACCAAATGGTAGGCTTTCGTTTGCTGCCTGGCAATTACTTACTCTCCCAGGACCCTGCGGTCCAAGTACCATCAGCGTGAGAGGGCTTAACGGTCGTGTTCGGGATGGGAACGAGTGGAACCCCTCTGCTATGATTACCAGACGTATTTACTTTTTGTAAGGAATGCTTTCGCACTTCCAAAATCGGATAGGAAATGATGTTGTTGCGTAGGAGAAGCCCTCGACCGATTCGTATCTGTCAGCTAAACACATTGCTGTGCTTACACCTC
>NZ_ATZF01000012.1 GCF_000428065.1 Shimazuella kribbensis DSM 45090 | reverse complement strand
GAGGACTAGAACGCTGGTAACAGGCGTTCCGCCCATGTGGGTACACTTCTAACTGCATGGGACGGGCTGATGAGACAGCCCTGAACTTGGGAGTTGCACAAAGCAGAAATGGAGTGAGTGCGCTAACTACCTAAGAATCCCACGACTTTAGTCGTGTGGAGTCTCAATAATTTGATTGGTATGATCATCATTGAACTTGTGCCCGTTCTCATGAAATAAAACGAAGAGTCGAGAGTATGCAAGTAGTTGTTACGAGATCCCTTGACTCTTGGAAAGAAAGAAGTGTATGTATAAAAAATTACGTTATTTGCGTTTGTTGTATTGTTCAATGATCTCTAACTAAGGGAGGAAAAATTGGTCCGCAGAATGGTCTAGTATAACCATTCTGCGGAACCGAGGAAGGCGAGTTGCCTCACTTCAGAAATTTTCCGAAGTCCTTCCCGAGCAACCCCGACAGCTCTGCATGCACGATTTCGCGGACGTCATCCGAGATTTCGCTGTATCCCTGCTTGATGAAGGTTTCGATGTCAGCGTAGTTTGAGTGGAACGAGTGGATCTGCTCAGCCACATCACTCCACTTCTTCACCTCCATCACAGGGAGGAGGTACTCCCCGATCGACGCTTCTGCCAGCAGAAGCGAGAAGTTCTTTCGTGTGTCATCCCCCAGATTCTTGGCGATGGCGTCGCGGGTGGCGATCAGCAGGAACTTCCTCGCCGTGATACAGGGGAGTTCCGCGCTAGGCTCCGGCTTCTGACCCTGCGTCAGTGCTTCGTCGTAGAGTTTGAAGAGCTCGTTCTTGTCGTCTGTCGCTCGCTTGATCTCCTCACTCAGGCGAGAGGTAGTGTTTTGGAAAATAGAAGTGTTGGTCACTTTTCCTCCTCGATCGATTTCTTTAAGCTTATTATATGTTCTCATTTATTTCAGGACAAGTTAGTTTATTTTGATTATTATATCGTTTTTGTTCCATTTGTTTGTAATCACGTCGAAAAAATCTTAAAATAGAAGAAACAACTTTGGAGGCATAACAAATGGACGGAAAAACGCGCAGTAACTTAGGACCCGGGATGCTTGTAGATATTATCTTGAAAAAAGATCAACGTACGGGAAATAGGACAAGGGGAGTCATTAAAAACTTACTGACAAAATCCCCAACCCATCCACATGGAATCAAAGTAAGATTAGAAGATGGACAGGTCGGTAGAGTAATTGAGATTATTGAAGATGAAAGGTCTATCTGATTAAAAGGCTCACCTTAGAATCTGACGAATCTCGCCTAAAACAGAAAAAACGCCAATGTTGGCGTTTTTTTTAATACATTGATATTTTACAAACTATTATACTTAATTACTACAAGATTTTATTAGAAAATCGATTATATTACTCGGAATTCTTTTGTTATACTTATATTAAGTTCCTTTTCATTAGGAAAGGATTACGGAACCGGGAAAGGAGACAGATGAAAAGGAACCATGATGATACTCCACACTCTGGGGCTGTAGAGTCTGTAGCAGGAAATGATTCCTGCAAAAACAGTTCCACCACTGGGTACTCTCTCGCAAGCAATGCTCGCATTGTCCAAATCCCAACCCTTGAAGAAAGAGAATACTGGGATAGAAACGATGGAGAAAGGGAGAACGATATATATGGTGACCCCGAATGGGGTGTTCACCAAGATTAGTCTAAAATCAACTCAGCTATTTCCGGTTCCGGCCCTGTCCCTATTGGTGTGGGGATAGGGTGCCGCCATCATGACAAATATCTTTTTTCACACAAACTCCCTACTTGGATGAGGGAGTTTGGTTTTTTGTGTTTGTATATAAGATGGATAAGATCAAAGGAATCTTCTGTATCGAGCATTAGATGATCTTTGAGCATTATGTATTCGGATGCTCCTAAAATAAACAAAAGCGACCAATGGCCGCTAGAAATTTCAGTATATTTACTATAAACTTAATTGTTTTTGATCACGACGCATAAAAGAATAACATTGGTTCATCGTTCCACGAAACTCAATTCGATGATCTTTTTTCATCGGATTGTACCATGCAAAATAGTTATCCTCATGAATGATAGATGGGGGTAATTTTTCCGAATCACGAATGACATAATACATACTAGTGCACCTCCTAGTTGTATTATGATCGAAAAAAGGAATAATTAACCATGTTGGATAAGTTAGAAGGATGATTTTTTCTATTTCTTTAATTTCTTGTTATTTTTAAAAGCGAAAGAGGAACAGCTTCTTTTTCTGACTTCCCCTCAAACGTTCCCCAAGCATACACACCATTGAGATAAGATACCTGAAAAAGTACAGGAGTTCCTTCTACTTGATATGTTGCTTCCACTTTTATCTCATTGGGATTGACAAGGTAGGATTTTCCCAAAATTATTTTTTGTCGAAGAATAGCTGCCTGGCTGTCCAGTTTTTCTTTCTCCACTTGGGATAGTTGTTCTTCCAGTTCTTTGATGGTATTCCTAATTTCTTCTGGAATCATTTGGCTATATCGTTTCACTTGTTTTCCCTCCTTATGTATAATGTTGATCATACATTACATAAGAAAAAGGTGATAGGGATGACAGGACGTTATGTTCCAAAAATACAAGAAGCAGCAATCCCAGAAGATGGGGGTTGGGTGGAAGGAGAGAAAAGTCCGATTCTTCTACTATCTATCCCATCTTGGGAAGAACTAGAGACAAACCCTGATCACGTACATGCCTATACATGGATGTATGACCGTGCACAAAACGCATACCTTTTCTGTTTTCAGCTAAAAGATGGTACGGAAAAAGCCATTGCGTTTATATCTGATCATGCAGGTTTACTTCTACAAGAAGAACATGCAAAAGGTACCTTTTCCATGATGATTATGAATCAAGCTTTGCAAGAGGTTGATTCCTCTGATTCCGTTCTGTTGATTGAAAATGTAACATTGGTTCGTCATCCTGCTGCTGGTTGGTAATTAGTATTCATCTATGTCATGAAGCAAATGAACTTGTTGTACATAATCTTGATGGTCCTCATCCGCTTTTAAGCGGTCTAATACTTTTTTATATTCATCTACTCGATAGGAATGATCATTTTCTAATACTTTGGTCAGGGCAAGGATTACAATCTCTTTTTCTTGTTCATTAAGAGAAATCATAAAGCGCAGCTACCTCCCTAAAGGATGAATTCCTTTCTTATATAAATAAGAAAGGATACATTCCTTCTTTCTTATTTACATAAGAGCAACTAGGCCCTGAGTCTCCGCCTTAAAGGCATGACACATAGGCATGTTTTCTTTAGTATCTCCCAAAATGATGTTAAAATTGACAGGGACATTATTTTTTTGTAGTCTGACTTGTATCTGGTTTTATTTTTCTTTTTTGGGAGAAAGAGGTGCTTCATTGAAAGGCTTGATGGATGGGAAAAAAATAGTGGTGATGGGTGTGGCCAATAGGCAAAGCATCGCTTGGGCAATTGCCAAGTCGTTGTATTTTGCTGGCGCAGAGCTTGCTTTTACCTATCAAAACGATGCAGTTGAACAAACCGTATATCAAATGGTAGATCATGAGATGCCGAATTCCTTTTGTATCAGATGTGACGTAACAAAAGATCAAGATATAACAAACGCTTTTTCAGATATAAATAAACGTTGGAGCCAGATTGATGGAGTCATTCATAGCATAGCATATGCAAAAACAGAAAATTTGCCATTTTCTTATTTAGATACAACACGTGCACAATTTGCTCTAACCCATGATATTGGTACATATTCCCTAGTAGCGACGGCCAAGGAAGTAAAACAGTATATGTTGGACGGGGGAACTATCGTTACATTGACTCATATGGGATCAGAACGAGTACTTCCTCACTATCATGTAATGGGAGTAGCGAAGGCAGGGCTGGAATCCAGTATCCGTTATTTGGCAAATGAATTAGGACCTGCCAATATTAGGGTAAATGCGATCTCAGCTGGTCCGATTCGTACTTCAGTGACAGAGGGAGTTCGAGATTTTGACTATATGCTATCTGTAGTGGAAGAACGCGCTCCATTACGTAGAGGCATAGATGCAGAGGAAGTAGGGGACACAGCATTGTTCTTGTGTAGTCATATGGGGCGTGGCATCACTGGTGAAGTGGTTCATGTAGATGGAGGCTATAATATTATTGGGATGTAGATTATTTTTAAGAAAGTAATTGAAATTCTTCTGATTGTATGATAAGGTACAGGATGTTGCAATCAAACCAACTTGAGCTATTAGGATCAGTGATTCACTCGAAAGGGTTGGGACCTCATTGGACTAACCTTCCCCCATAAGTGATCCAATACGATCCTAGCGGAATTTGGCTCACACCAATTTTTTGCTAGGAAGGGGGGCCGGAAGATGGAAGAATATTCTACTTTCGGAAGGCATGTGGCTATGGATGCCTGGGGTGTGCCGTTTGACATGTTAAACAATGCAGAAGAGTTAAAGAAGTATATGATACAGGCTGCTGAGTCCTGTGGAGCATCTGTTCTGTCGGTACAGGCCCAAAAATTTGACCCTCAAGGTGTTACAGTGCTAGTTATGTTGTCGGAGAGTCATCTGTCGATTCATACGTATCCTGAAAAAGGATTCGCTGCACTAGACTGTTATACCTGTGGTCATACCGTTGACCCACAGATTGCCATCGACTTTATGGTTGAGTATTTACAACCATCACAGGCATTTTCCAAAGTGCTAAAGCGTGGCGATGGACCAATCGTCGATTTAGAGCAGCCAATGATAGAGCGTACAAAAAAAGTTATATCGATTTAGTTTAACTTTCGGTTTTTTGCGGTGTTTTTTCTACTAAATAAGTAGAAATCACCGCTTTTTTTTGCGATGATAGATAGTGAGTTTGTTGCAAAGCAGGAAAAATGTAAGTTAGCCGTAAATGTAACTTATGAGTAGAAAGGGGTCTTTATTTTGGAACTTTATCAATCTTTTAAAACCTACTTAAAGGAATATATGACTTTGGATTCATTCATTCATATGCTTGTGTGGGATCAATCCACGAATATGCCGACAGCAAATGCACAATATCGTGGGGAACAAATTGGTTTTATCAGCAAATTAGCGCATGAAAAATTAGTAGATCCACAAATGGGTCGATTGCTAAATCAACTTGTCCCATGGGCAGCTACTTTACCAGCAGATTCAGTAGAAGCGAGGTTGGTAGCAGAAGTAGCAAAAGAGTATGAGAAAGCAGTTAATATTCCTTCTTCTTTTATGGAAAAGTTTTTTGGGCATACTGCGCGTGTTTATCAGACTTGGGTAGAAGCGAGAGAGCAAAATAACTTTGCTTTGGTATCTCCTTTATTACGTGAATCTTTACAGTATAGCAAAGAGTATGCCTCCTTTTTCTCAGGAGCTGCGCATATTGCTGATCCTCTTATTGATCGATCGGACGAAGGCATGTATGTACATGTGTTGCAACCGCTTTTTCAGAATCTCCGAACGCAGCTTGTTCCTATGATAGAACAAATTCGTGAATCTGAACCAGTAGATCGCAAACCTCTTCTTCAACACTTCCCCAAACAAAAGCAACTTCAATTTATTGATGTTGTCCTTGATCATCTTGGCATTGATCGAACCCGCACACGACAGGATTTTTCTCCGCATCCTTTTATGATTCGCTTGGCAGGAGATGACATTCGGATGACTACTAGGATTCGTGAATGGGAAGTGACGGATGGATTGTTTAGTAGTATTCATGAAACTGGACATGCGCTTTACGAGTTAGGAATTTCATCAGAACTATTTGATACTCCATTGATGAAAGGTGTGTCATCGGGTTTGCATGAAAGCCAATCGCGTTTATGGGAAAACTTAGTAGGGAAAAGCCGGGAATTTTGGGAGTATTTCTATCCGAAATTGCAATCTGTATTTCCAACTCAACTAGGGTCTATTCCGATGGAAACGTTTTATCGCGCAATGCACCATGTATCTCCTTCCGCTATTCGAACAGAAGCAGATGAGATTACTTATAATCTACATGTTATCATTCGTTTTGACCTAGAGTTGGATTTATTAACTGGAAAGCTAGATATTGTGGACCTTCCAGAAGCTTGGAGAGAGCGATACAAAACAGATTTAGGAGTAGATGTGACTGAGGTCAAAGATGGCGTTTTACAAGATGTGCATTGGTTTGCTGATTTTATTGGCGGTCAATTTCAAGGATATACCATCGGAAATATTTTAAGTTGTCAACTATTTGAAGCTGCTAAAAGTGCTCATCCAAGCATTATCAAAGAAATGGGACACGGTCAATTCGATACATTACATAGATGGCTCAAAAACAACATCTATCAGCATGGGAAAAAGTTTTCAACGACGGAAATTATTCAAAGAGCTACAGGACAGTCTTTAACAATCGATCCATATGTAAAGTATCTTACAGAAAAATACCAAACCATCTATCCTACTTTGCAAACTTCATGAGAATAACCGAAAACCCACTTCTAAATAAATACAAGAAGTGGGTTTTTACGTTCATCTATATCAATAATTTATTTTCGTGCTGTGCTTCCATGCACTCTCGATCGGGCTCTGAACCATGACCATCCCCTGCTGGAAGTAGGCAACGGCCGCATCGGCCACGTCCTTGGTGACCGGAACGTTGATGTCCAGCGCGTCCCCCTCATCGACCGCCTTCCAGTACGGGGCCATGCACTTCTCCTCTGCAGCCTCTTCCTCGTCCTCAGGGATGTAGTCACCAAGATCGGCTCCGGTGACTTCGTAGAGCGAGAGAGTGAGGTCCAGCTCGATGATGGTCTCGGTACCGTGAAGCATCCGCTTGACGTTGCGGACCAGTTCCTCGTAGTACCCCTTGGCCCAGTTGATCTCATTGTCGACGTAAACCTCCGTGTCGGAGGCGGACGAGTAGCGGATCTCGGAGTCGGGGTTGTCCACGATGTTCTTCGGGAGCGTGCCGGTGAGATGCATCTCGTCGATCACGACCTTATACTGGGTATCCGAGATCAGTTCGATGTGGATGAACGACTCGACGGCGGGCATGACGGGCTGGAAAGCGTTGTTGGCGGCCATGTTCGGCTCCTCAATCAGGTAGAGTGACAGTGCTATTATTATATACAATAATATAGAAAATTTGAACAGAAGGATCACAAAAGCAATCCTAATTCATAAGAAATACAATGGTTTACATATACTCTCGAATTTTTTTGTTCCAAAAAACAGGATTATTTACATCGATTAGAAGGAGTTTTTTATCTGAAAAGAGAAGCAAGTTTGTAAAGATGAAAAGAAAGAAAGGTGCAGATGTGAATCAAGAACATGAGTACGGAATTTCATCATTCCTATCAGCTCCCTCCTCTTTTCAAGAGAATGAAATATGCCAGAAAATCGCTTTTCGCCTCGTACATAAAGTAAAACAACGAAGACAGTTTGCCATATCTATATTGGAGATCTATGTGACACAGCCTATTTATACTGATCTTTTAAAGGATATTTATCCCGACTCTGATCTCTTTTTGTTCAAGATGGATGCTGGTATCTCTTGGAATACGCAGACCATCGTACAAATTATTTCTCATCATCGGGATGGTGTTCCAGAGCAATTTGATATTATCATTATTGCTCCTAACTGCCAGTTTGGGAAAGAAATACCTGTTCTTATGGATTGGACGAGATCATTGTTGGAGAAGAATGGTATGGTTGCGTCTACCTTTTTTGGCCCAAATACATTTTTAGAGATGAAGACATGCCTGAACTGGATCGATCATTCTGAAAATGAAGAATATCCTGCAGTTGCCTTTCCTTCAAGAAACAGTTGGGAGAAAAGATTAGAACCTCATGGTTTCTATTGGGATGATGTGCAAGAAGATCAATTCCGTAAAACATATCACAATAGCCATGCTATTTTTCAGATAGCTGCTAAGTTTGGTTATTTTCAAACGATGGAAGAACAAGTAATAAATAACAAAAATCATATGTTACATAGTTGGATGAAAGCGTATGAACAAGGTTTCCGCACCAAAGACGGAAACGTGTATACGACTTATCATCTTATTGATCTCATCGGACACTTTCTTTGATACAATAGTGTCAGGAGACATCAACTGTTTCCTATAAAGAAAAGAATGCAGAAAAAGATGTGAAAACACCTTAGAATTATTCACAAAAAAAGGAGGTGAATTCCTGCTGCGTGTAGAATGGTGCCCTATGGCGAAAACTAAGCCGAGTTGAATACACCAACTTCACTAAACGAGGTTGTGTATATGTACCGTGGGCTACACGGGAATTTACGCCTGTGGAGTGTTATAGCAAACTGTAGTAGCGAGTTTATGGCGAGACAGGACACGTTGAAACAGGAAAACTCTGGACATAGGGATATTTTTCTATGTTTTCAGTAGCAGGGATACCACTATGTTGAAAAAGTTTTTAGCATCGATGGGATTTGGAGCGGCAAAAGTAAACTTGCAACTGGACCAAGATGTGGTTACGATGGGACAGCCAATCACAGGTACCATTTTAGTGGTTGGTGGAGAAACAAAACAGGAGACAGAAGGTTTAAGTGTATCACTTCGCGTATCTTCGCGGTATACAAGAGGAGATAACGTACTAAGTGTTCACGAAAAAATAGCTACAATCTCGATTACTCGTGAAAAGCTTGTACTAGAACCAGGTTCTCGCTTAGAATATCCGTTTTCCTTTGTATGTCCAGAAGGTTTGCCAGTTAGTTCTGTCAATACCAAGTATTATTTTGAGACAGACCTTGATATTGATAATGCGATAGATGCGAAAGATCGAGATCATGTAACGGTATTGCCATCTGGAATTCTGAAAAACTTTTTGAATGGTTTCCAATCATTAGGCTTTATTCATTATGCAGAAGGATACACTGGACAAAGAGATTCTACACAGATTATACAGTTCCATCCTACAACATGGTTATATGGACAATATGATGAAATTGTATTTTCTTATGCTACTAATCTTACCGATACCCAGATTACAGGATGGTTTGAATTAGATAAAAAAACGAGGGGTTCCTTGGGAGCTCTTGCAGATAAATTGGATTTAGATGAGAAAAAAGGGCGATACACTTTTTACTCCAATGATCTTTCTTCTGTTGAACGAGCAAAGGAAACGATCCAGCAATTTATCATCAAAAATTCTGAAGGATTATATGGTTGATAAAGTTAAATAATTCATTGTTGAATAGATCGCCCGCATCGAATAAACTTTTTTTAGCGATTAAGATGCGAAGCGAGGGAGATAGATGGCAAAACCGATTAAAAAAGGAAAATCAAGGCACTCAAGTAGTTTTAGTAGCAAGCAAGTGGTAGGGGTCCTATTAGGAATCCTCTTCTTTGCAGCTATTGTTTACGGGATTTATTGGTTGTATCACAATGGTACAAGCAGTAGCGTGACAAATAACGGAGTTTCTTCTATCAAAAACTTTATCAACGATACAGGCTTACAATCAACTGGGTTATTGGTTCTTGCCGTTGGTGGTGTATTATTTGCCTTTATCTTTAACAAAAAATAACCAGAGATCTCTGGTTATTTTTATTTTATCGTTTTAATGGAATATTTGTCAGCATGTAAAGAGTTAAATTGGTTCGTAACGCTAATATAACCGCAAGCATACCAGCCATTTTCAGGATCCCATCGTTTATACGTATTGATGGATGAATCAATGTAAAATTCATCTGTTGCATTGTCCAATCGTATAGGGTAACCTTTTAATTTTTTCTTAGCGAAACGGGACATATACACAGAAGCATAGGTTTCTTTCTTTTTTATTTTTCCTTCTTTTTGAAGTTGATTGAGAACTTTACCTGTCATCGCATGTTCTTGAAGTACATCTAACTCACTCATTCCGTTATGTGTCACATCGTTAGATAAGCTTTCAAAATAGAGTGCGACCGATTTTACTAGTCTCAATTTCATTCTTTTTTTACTTGGATCGTATATATCGCGATGGTGCTTATCTACACCAAGTGCCTCTGCGGAATGTAAGAACTCCCTCACCCGTGATCGTCCTATATCTTCTGCAGTGATTTTATTTGGTGCTATTTTTTTGTTTAGTGTTGCTAAGATGGCAGAACCTTCACCGTGTGTAAACAAAACAAGGAATACAGTCTTACCTGCATTTATGTCATTACGGATCGGTACCCCAAAAGTTAATATCTCGTCATCAGGATGAGGGACATAGTATACAGATATTGATTTGTTTTTTAGTGATTCTTCAGGAATACGAAGTTTGGTCAAACCGTATGATTTAATATCTGTTTTTTTATGGAGTCGTCCATCTGTATTACTGATGGCATTCACGCCATAACCCAATTCAAAAAAACTATAAATCACATAACAACCTAGAAAAAACGAAGCCAATAGGAAAAAATTCCAAATCCACTTTCCCATCATACATTCCCCTTAAGCATAATGATTCCATGTGTGCAATATGGAATAGGAATAGGAGAAAAAACATATTCATCCTCAATTTAAGATTAACATTTTATTGGAAAATGTTAATAGATAACATTTTAAAAAATATTGACTATTTGTAAATGTAACGAAATAATAAAGTGATGTAGCTATTTTTTCCCTACGCCGAACAATTGGTTTCATTCGGATTAACGAAAAGGAGCTATGAAAAAATGCTAGAGATAAAACAGGTAGCTGTGTTGGGTGCTGGTGTAATGGGCCGAGCGATTGCCGCCCATTTTGCTAACGCAGGTTTTGTCACATATTTGTTCGATCGGGTTCCAGAAAACGAGGAAAATCGAAACATTCTAGCAGAAAAAGCCAAAGAATCACTTCTTCGAGAAAAGCCGGTTCCCCTTTTTTCTTCAACATTAGCTTCATCTATTCGTATTGGAAATTTCCAAGATGATTTTCAGAAGTTAGCAGAAGTAGACTGGATTATCGAAGCGGTTGTAGAGGATGAATCGATCAAACAACAGTTGCTTGCCAAAGTGGAACAAGTTTGGAATGGTAAATCTATTATAAGTTCCAATACTTCTGGCATATCCGTCCATAAAATCATATACGATCGGTCGGTATCTTTTCAACAACATTTTTTAGGAACACACTTTTTTAATCCTCCCAGATATATGAAACTTCTTGAATTAATCCCAACCAAGCACACACTTCCTTCCATCACCAAAGAAATTCAACAATTTGCTGAAGAACGATTAGGTAAAGGTGTAGTCATCGGACGCGATACCCCTAATTTCATTGCTAATCGAATCGGAACCTATGGAATTCAAATAATCCTCCAAGCGATGGAGAAATGGCCATTTTCCCCATCATTGGTAGATAATTTAACTGGCCCATTGCTCGGAAGACCCAAAAGCGCTACGTTTCGCACCTTGGATTTGGTGGGGCTCGATACGTATGCTCACGTTGTAAAAAACGTTCGTGAACAAGCACAGGATGATGCGGAAAAAGAAGCATTTCAAACCCCGCTCGTCATACAGAAGTTAATCAAAGAAGGTGCTTTAGGAGAAAAAACAAAGCAAGGGTTTTATCGGAAACACAAAAATACGATTCAAGCTTTGGATTTGGATACTTGGCAGTATCAAGACCAAAAGAAAATGAAAATTCCCGAAGTGGAATTGGCAAAGCGTGAAAAAAAACTAGCGGATCGGCTACAGACTTTATTTGCAATGGATAATGATATAGGTAAGTTTTTATGGTATATAACCAAAAAAACATTACTCTATAGTGCAACGTATGCACCAGTGATTGCCAACAATATTCTTGATGTAGATCGTGCGATGCGATGGGGCTTTAACTGGGATGTTGGACCTTTTGAACTATGGGATCAATTGGGATTGAAAAGTACCGTTTTGCGCATGCAAAACGAAGGGGAAATAATCCCTGTCTGGGTTGAAAATCTAGTGAAAGAAGGCAAATCCTCTTTCTATACAGATGAACAAGTAGTGCGAACAGATGGAACGTATGAGCCGATTCTCTCTCATCCCAAAATCATCCCAATTGCAAGGGACATCCATCAGAAATTGAAAGCAAATCAAGGAGCAAGTTTAATCGATATCGGCGACGATGTTGCTTGTTTTGTGTTTCATTCCCCAAAACAGGCCATTGGCAATGATGCGCTAGAAATGCTGGGGTATGCAGTTGAAGAAGTAGCCGCTAATTATCGTGGATTAGTAGTTACAGGTGCAGGTAACAACTTTTGTGTTGGCGCAAATCTGATGATGATGCTGATGTTTGTAGAAGACGATGACTATGATGCTATTGACCTGATGATTCGTCGTTTTCAAACAACATTAGGTTCGCTTCGCACTTGCCCTCGTCCTGTCGTTGCTGCTCCCTATGGCTTAACGCTTGGGGGTGGAGTTGAAATGTGTTTGCCTGCAGATCAAATCCAGGCATCTGCAGAGACATATATGGGTTTAGTAGAAGTGGGTGTTGGCTTGATCCCCGCAGGAGGCGGATGCAAAGAATTACTACTTCGTGTTCATGAGCAGACAAATGGAGCTGGGGCTAGAGCGATTGAACCTTTTGTCCATCGAGCATTTGAGACGATTGGGCAGGCCAAAGTCTCATCAAGTGGACTGGATGCAAAAAATTACACCTATTTACGGCAGCAAGATCGAATTACGATGAATCGTGACTTTTTGTTACATGACGCCAAAGAAGCAGTTCTAACGTTGGATCGCAATTACTATCAGGCACCGAAGGCGAAAAAAATTCCTGTGCTAGGCAGCAATGGTGCGAATACGATGAAGCTTGGTGCTTTTCAATTTTGGAAGTCTGGCTACATTTCGGAGCATGACTACAAGATAGCCTCAAAACTTGCTTATGTATTAGCTGGTGGAGATGTTCCAGAAGGTACTTTGGTGGATGAATCATACCTACTCGACTTAGAGCGTGAAGCTTTTTTGAGTTTGATCGGCGAGCCAAAAACGAGGGCTCGTATGGCTCATATGTTGCGTACTGGAAAACCGCTTCGCAATTGAGGAGGGAAAACGTATGCGTGAGGCAGTAATCGTTGCAGCAAAACGTTCCGCGGTTGGAAAAGCAAAAAAAGGTTCTTTGCGTCATACACGGCCAGATGATTTTGGTGCGATGGTAATACAAGGTTTGCTGAAAGCTTACCCACAGATCGATCCCAAAGAGATTGAGGACATCATCATCGGTTGTGCTTTTCCTGAAGGAGAACAGGGGATGAACTTCGCACGAACTGTCAGCTTGCGGGCTGGCTTGCCCGTTGAAATCCCTGCAATGACGATCAATCGCTACTGTTCCTCAGGGTTACAGTCTATTGCTCTAGCATCAGAGAGAATCATGTGTGGGTCTGCGGATATTATCATCGCAGGCGGTATAGAGAGCATGAGCATGGTACCAATGGGTGGCTCTCGTCCTTCGCCAAATCCTTATTTAATGCTGAATTATCCAGAATCTTATTTATCGATGGGTCATACAGCGGAAGAAGTATCAAGACGCTATCACATAAGTCGAGAAATGCAAGATGAGTTTGCTTATACTAGTCATCAAAAAGCTGCAAAAGCCTTACAAGCTCAGCTTTTTAAAGAAGAAATCATTCCCGTCGAAGTAACTCAGTGGCATGAATCGGTAAATGGAAAACCTGCTGCAAGTAGGCGCATATTTCAAGAAGATGAAGGAGTTCGTGCGGACACGACTTTGGAAGTACTAGCAAAACTTCGTCCTGCTTTTCAACTAAGTGGAACAGTTACAGCAGGGAATTCTTCTCAAACAAGTGATGGGGCGGCAGCAGTGATTGTCATGAGTCGGCAAAAAGCCGATGAGCTAGGTTTAAAACCACTGGCTATTTTCCGAGGTTTTACAGTAGCAGGGGTAGAACCAGAAGTAATGGGGATTGGACCCGTTCAGGCGATTCCAAAGCTATTAGCGAAAACAGGTGTGCAATTAAATGAAATTGATCGGATCGAATTGAATGAAGCATTTGCTTCCCAGTCGGTAGCGATCATTCGTGAACTGGGATTGGATCAGTCCAGCGTGAATGTAAACGGTGGAGCCATCGCACTTGGCCATCCACTTGGGTGTACAGGAACCAAATTAACCGTATCCATTCTACACGAACTGGAAAGAGCAAAGAAAAAATATGGATTGGTCACGATGTGTATTGGTGGGGGAATGGGTGCAGCGGGATTATTCGAACGTATATAGGGGGGAGAAGAATGGCGAAAGGTGGCTCTTTTCTCATTACGGAAACACAACCTGCTGATGTATTTACACCAGAAGATTTTACAACAGAGCAAAAAATGGTCGCAAAAATGACGGAAGAGTTTGTAAAAGAACAAGTGTGGCCAGTACTTGCCGAAATCGAAGAGCATCAGTTTTCTCATACCGTTCGTTTATTGAAAGAAGCGGGTGAGTTAGGTTTGCTGGGTGCTGATGTGCCAGAAGCATTTGATGGACTGGATTTAGATAAGATCAGCTCCACCCTGATTACAGAAAAAATGGCACTTGCACGATCATTTGCGTTGTCACATGGTGCCCATGTAGGAATTGGGACATTGCCAATTGTTTTCTTTGGGAACCATGCACAAAAACAAACATATTTACCAGATCTAGCGAGCGGAAAAAAATTAGCTGCATATGCACTTACCGAACCGGGCTCTGGTTCTGATGCACTAGGGGCAAAAACAACAGCTGTCTTAAATCAAGCTGGAACACACTACATCTTGAATGGTGAAAAACAATGGATTACCAACTCAGCTTTTGCAGATTTATTTATTGTCTATGCCAAAGTAGATGGAGATAAGTTTACTGCATTTATCATCGAGCGCGATTTTCCAGGTGTATCGACTGGAGCAGAGGAGAAAAAGATGGGGATCAAAGGATCTTCGACTCGAACCCTCATCTTGCAAGATGCTCAGATACCAGTGGACAATGTGCTAGGTGAGATTGGAAAAGGGCATCGGATTGCTTTTAATATTTTGAATCTAGGTCGATACAAATTAGCTGCGGGCACACTTGGTTCTGCCAAAAGAGCAATCGAAATTTCGAAACAGTATGCTCTAGAGCGAAAACAATTTGGGATACCCATCGCCCAATTTGGCTTAATTCGAGAAAAATTAGCCAATATGCAAGTTCAGACGTTTGCTCTAGAAAGCATGGTCTATCGCATTGCTGGATTGTTCGAACAAGGATTAAGTAGCATTGAGCAGTCCGATGGTGCTTCTGTTGCCAAATCCATTCATGAATGGGCGATTGAGTGCTCTTTAGCCAAAGTTTTTGGTTCGGAGACGCTGGATTATGTAGTAGATGAAGGCGTTCAAATTCACGGCGGATATGGCTTTATGCAAGAGTACGAGATTGAGAATATGTATCGTGATTCGCGAATCAATCGCATTTTCGAAGGAACCAATGAAATCAACCGTTTGATTATCCCAGGAACGTTATTGAAAAAAGCATTATCGGGTCAACTAGCCTTAATGGCAGCAGTAAGTGATTTGACGAAAGAGATCATGAACTATGCTCCAAGTTTGGATCAAGACACAGATCATCTGGCTGTCATTGAAAAAATCGTCACCAACAGCAAAAAGATTTTTTTACTTGTTGCTGGAACAGCAGTTGATCGATATCGAGAAAAAATCGATCGAGAACAAGAGGTACTGCGAGATTTAGCTGATATGGTCACACTCGTATTTGCCTTGGAGAGCGCATACCTCCGGACAAAGAAAAACCCAGATGAAGCAAAAGAAATACTGACCTTAGCTTTTGCTTTTGATACCAAAGAAAAGATCGATCGTGCTGCCCGACATGCCCTCTCTGCCATTTTTACCGGAGATGAGTTGACCACTCATCTAGCGATATTAAGAAGATATAATCGAGTGAAACCGATCAATGAAGTGGAAGTGAAGCGAGAGATTGCAAAGCTGATGTTAAAGATATAAGGGTGTTTGATCAAAGCCTTTCATCTCGAAGGGCTTGTTTTTATTGGTGTGGAAGAAATATCAATTCTAATCTTGAAATACTCGGAAAATAATGATATTCTATTATTAGACTTGAGCTAACAACGAATAACATAGCGAACAACATAGCGAACAACATAGCGAATAACATAGCGCACGACATGCCCGAATTAGGCTCAACAACTAAACAGTTCTTCCCCTCTGATGATACCTTCCTCCGAGGTGCCTAACGTGGCATTTTGTTTGACTGAAGGATACGAGCGGAGCGGAAGAACGGGATCATGGCAATTAGTTTGTTGTGATCCTCGCGTCTATCAAGTGTAAAACTTTCATATAGAAAAGCCACTCTAAGAGAGTGGCTTTTTTTCACTTATTGTTTTATATAAGGGCGGAACAAAGGTTTTCCGTGTTCTCCTGCGTACACCTTAAATACTACATGTTTTTGAGGATCACCTACAAAGAAATCTTGATTGGTGACAAGTACTTGTTTTCCATGAAATGCTACATTAGCTGGTGAAGAATAAGAGACTTCCTGTTGAAGCTTTTCTTCTAGGGTTGCTGGCGTTCGATTCAGTTCTTTTCCATTTGGGGAGAGGATCATCATAGCTTCTGGAAGAGCCAGAGATACATATATTTTTCCTGACTCACCAATGGTAAATCCATCTGGTCCTTCCCCTGGTTTACCTTCCCATATAAGCTCCCGCTTACCGGGTTTTCCGGTCTTATCTATGCTTATTTTGTATATTCTACCTTTAGCATGGAGGATTTTGGTTGGATCAAAAAATGGATGCAAAGTAACAGCGAATAAGAGGGTGCGACCATTGTCTGCAAATCGAATTCCGTTGGGGCCAAAGATAGAATCTAGATCAGGATGAGTGTACCACACTTCCGCTTTTCCTCCGCCATTTGGAATTTTCCAAATCAACGCTTGTTGCAAGTCCGTTACATTTGACACTCCACACGGCTGAAGCCTTGGGATTCTTGGGACGGTAGTCTGATGACTACTTCATTACCAAGCTAACTCCGTGAGCCCCACGGTTGAACAGAGTTTTTGTTGCTACGACATAGAATAGACTTACTGCTTGGTTTTCGCATTTCCGTCTATCTATTTTTCGGTACGCATAGCATTTTACGTGCAAAACGATTGGTTTGCACAACCCGATATCCTATCCATTTTTCAAAGAGCAACTGATTGGTAGTTTATCAATAGAATGTATGTTTGTAAAAATATTTCTGAAAAAAGTGTTGGACTTACGCGAGGGATAAACCCTCTCTCATCCGACACTCACTATCCTCCCACGATTCAAACAGTGGATTTTCTCACTCGCAGATGGATGACGATCAAGGATATATAGCTGTCCTTTGGCATCCAGTTCCATTCCTAGAATTCCCTGACCACTAGCATTTTGACCTTGGATGACATAATCCCGTTTTAAATTTCCATTCCGATCATAAGTAAATACATGAGAAGGAGAGGTGGAAGGGATAACAGCACCTTGATGAGTACCTACATAGATCGTGTCTTCATCTGCAACAGTAACACCTTCAGGAAACCTAGGCGATGGCACTTTGGTAAAGATTTCTGTTTTAAAGGTTGTTGCAGCTTCAATAGGAGTCGTAATACTAGATTAAAGGAGAATAGAAATTATCAACGCTGTTAGGCTTCTGGCTAAAATGGAGGAATGTTTTTCTTGATTTACTCTGAAGTTCACTCGATCACCCTTCACGGAAGTTTTTCGTATAGTTAATTGAATATGGTTTCAATTGCAAAATACAACATACAAGTATAATTTTAATACAAAATCTTACATATGTTCGAAAATAAACTTGAAAAGATAAAAATAACCGACTCCTTACACACGGCAGTCGGTTTAATTTTGTTTATTATTTTATTTCTAAATAAATAAAAATTTGTATTTAAAATTATTTTCATTATAATCGAGATGGAGTCTCCTCCGTTCACCTTACTTGGAGGAAAACAAATGAGCAAGCGTCAGGATGTTCACCACAACATTGCCGGATTTTCTGGAGCAGTCAACACTGGTGAAGATGAAGCGAAGGTCGTCAACGCCATCATCGAGCATGGAGGCGAAGTGACCGCCATCGGCACCAGCAAGATTCCCGTAAGGGACGAGGATCTGAACCAGCAGTAACCAACTTGCCCTGAGGAGACTCCGCCTCGGCCAGAATCTTTCATCTGGCCGAGGAGCACGAGATAAATTATCTGATTTTTATTATTATAATTTAAATTAATTATATTATAAATATATGAGTTGTGATTCTAGTGTTTATATAAAATCGTAACGATTATTCTGGCGAATCAGGATAAATATAATCAAATTTAAAATATGTGTTTTGCAAGAGGTTTCTCTTTTGGGATTGGGGAAGAAAATGAGATGGTGGCTCTATTGATTAAGATCGCAGTCTGACTTTTATATAGAGATTTGAAAATCAAAGAAATCGTAGCTTTTTTTCTTGATGTAAACTCTTTTTAGGTTTCCAATTAGAAAAGGCATAAACGAGAAGAATCCATCATCGAAAGGTGATTTCTTTTGTTAAAGAAAAACGGAGGAACGAACATGGAAGATAACCATACACTAACCGCATTAACAGGAGTAAAAGTAGGACATTCTACTCATATCGATAAATGGACAGGATGTACCGTTGTTACGTTTGACCGTGCCCTTCCGGTAGCATATACCGCTTACGGAGGAGCATCCAGTACGTTTAACACGGATACCCTGAACCTTGGTAAATCCTATTATCGGCGGCATGGTCTATTTGTTGCAGGAGGCTGTTTACCTGGACTAATGAGTGCTTCAGCGATTATGGAACGGATGATCGAAGATGGGATCGGAGATAGATCAGCGAATATCATCAATCCAAGTATCAGCGGGGCGATTGTGTATGACTTGGGGACAAGGATTGCACAATTCAACGCAGATTACGGACGAGAAGCATATGATAATGCAAGTGACCAGCCTGTTCCAAATGGAAATGTAGGGGCTGGGACAGGTACAACCGTTGGAAAATTTCACTATTTAGAGGCTGGCCGTTCGTTTCCTGGGATGAAAGCAGGGATTGGATCAGCGAGAGTGGATCTCGGTAATGGCATGATCATATGTGCTTTATCTGTCGTCAATGCGGTCGGGAATGTGGTGTTGCCGGATGGAACGATCCTTGCTGGTAATCGAGGGGAAAATGAACCCTTCCTCTCTTATGATGAAATAGAGGACTTCACAACACAAGACAGCATGAATACAACGATCTCCATCGTTGGGATTAATGTAGATTTACATACAATGGAAAATTACGATCGGATTGCCCATCTTGCTTCACATGGGCATGTAAGAGCGATTTATCCTGTACATACTTCCATTGATGGGGATGTGGTGTTTGTCTTTTCGACAGAGGAGATAACAACGACCAAGAAAGACCCAAATTGGCCAAGTGCCGAAGTAGATAAGATTGGCAATGCAGCGGCTAAAGCAGTACAAGAGAGCATATATCATGCTTGTAGGGAGGCATCATCCATTTCGTTTGAAGGGGCATATAAAAATAGGGTACCGAGTTGTAAAGAATATAGTTGGTGACGTATCGCTTCTGTGATGCGTCTTTTTTTGGTGCTGTTATTTGTATTTTCATATTGTTGAAAAGTGCCACGTTTTTGTATCTTTGTTTTGATATACTAGAAGAAATCATTGCCATGCGATAGGCCGTCTTGAGAGATGGCCGGAATGGATGTGAAATGCGACTGCCGATGATGCTTAGCCCCGAGATTCGACGCGAGCTGGCGTTTGAGGGCTTTCCTCTGTTCTCCGAGGATCTTCCTCTGCTTCATGACCAGATCAAGGAGGATCCGTCGGTTCTCTATGAGATGTTGGAGAAGCAGGATCAGGGCGATACTCCGCTCCTTCTCTGGTATGTGAATGTGACGGAATCGTTCTCTGGTGGAATGGAGATGACCACGGAGGAACTGGCATCCCATCTGAACTCTTCCACGGAGATGACAACAGATTGCGAGAAGGTCATTCGCAATCACCCTGAGATGATTTGTCACCAGGGGGAAAGCTTCTTTGGATTCCCTTGTGATGACAAGGAAGTGGATCAGGATGAGTACACCTTTTACGACCTTGGTGATCTGTCCTGCGGGGATATCGTGATGAAGCGAGCCCCGCTGAAGGACACCAATGGACGTGATATGCGGTTCTGCTGGGTCATCATCCAGAAGGTGGAGAACGGCGAGTTCCTCTACATCGAGGTGGAGCATCCGAGCATGAGCTAGTCCTCCGACAGCGTGGCAACGTCCCTGTGTTCGATTCCATTAGGATTCGGGCACAGGGGCGATGCATTTTTAAGTATTGGATATGTATCCTGAATAATATCTTAATATTCAGAAAATTATGTTTATCTATATATATTTAAATCACTTTGTTATTTGATTTGGTTCCCGGCTGAATCACTCCAGCCGGGAACGACACACCCGTTAAGGGTGTATGGAAGCTCTGACAGGTGTCAGGGCCTCACAGCGGGACACCAGCCTGCGTGTCCCTTGCCCCTCTTCGCTCCGCCCAGACAGAGACAGATCCTGATCTTGGGAAGCTTCTTACCCATTTCTGTACCTTACCTCTCGGAACCTAGCTTACAGGGTAATAATATAATAACATATTTTTGTTTGAATAAATACATTTTTATAATATATAGAAAAAGAGTTTGTACATTTGTTTATATTTGTAATGGAATTGGTTGATATTAAATGTGATGATCATTTAACCTTATGTTTTTAGTAGCTTTCATTTATATGTTTGGATTAAGTCAGCTCTGATAGAAGATTTTGCTATTAGGATTATGACTTTTGGTTGCTTGTTCAACTTGATAGGGGAGTAGTAGGGGAACCTTCCTTGCTGAGGCGTGCAGAACTCAACACTGGGCTCTGCACGCCCACCCGAAATGAATGGAAAAGAACATAAATCAAACCCTACCCGATCGGTTGGCCGGTGGGGGTTTTTGTTTTGGCAAATAATTAAGTAAGAACATACGAATATGCAAAATAATTAATTTTACTATATAATACAAGTAGTTCCGACTCACTCCTAGGAGAACCAATGGGAATGGAAAAGCAGCCGGTGGAGCCTGTGGTGACGAAGCAGGATGGACAGAAGTCCTCCCGTACGTTTTTCTCCGTACGAGGAATGGTGAATATCGCCATCTTCGCAGCGGGGTTTCAGCTGCTCCATGCCTTGTTCGTGAGCAGCGGTTCCCCCAACGTTATCTCTCTCCTTGTGTCGGCGGCCTTCTATACAAATGCAGCGATCTTCGCATCTCGGTTCAAGCCTGTGAATGACTTCCTTCAATGGGCTGTGTATTTCGGGACGCTGGTGACCGGCTCCCTGTACATGATCAAGGCCTACTCCGATGTAGACATGTGGGGTGCAGTACTCTCCACTGTCTTCGTCACGGGGTTCGGTCTGTTCTCCTGCATGGTCTATCTGAAGCGTAAGCGATAGATGTTCTCATTCAGGAAACGCCGGCTCCCCTTCTGTTCAGAAGGGGAGCCGGCAAGGGAAATTCGTTTTTGTTTCTATAGATATAACAAAAGAGCCTCTGTAATAAAGGCTCTTTATTTGTGTTTGGGTATAGCTTATGGATTATGGACAGCTTCTTTTGATAGTTACCATATAAGTTATCTATGTGCTATCACTGA
This sequence comes from Shimazuella kribbensis DSM 45090, assembly GCF_000428065.1. Taxonomy (GTDB): domain Bacteria; phylum Bacillota; class Bacilli; order Thermoactinomycetales; family Thermoactinomycetaceae; genus Shimazuella; species Shimazuella kribbensis. The sequence continues at coordinate 152,790 of NZ_ATZF01000012.1, read as the reverse complement.
AAAAATAATATACTTTGTACTACATTTTATTTAATGACGAATAATTGAATCACCTGAGGGTTTACTGCCATAACAAAACATCAATTATCCCCCCATCTAATTTTAGTATTAATTTCTAAAGCTTTTTGTTGATACATTTGCAATTTGTTTTGCTCCCCAATATTGAGGTAACAATATCCTAGATTGGTGACAATTTCACTCTCCTTTTGAAGATTTCCGCTTGTTTTTATATTTAACTCAGCGTCTTGATAGTACTGAATTGCTTGATCAAACTTTTTCTGTTCTACAAAACAATCACCTAGACGTATCAAACATTCAATAACATGTATCAAATCGTTGTGTCTTTTACTAATTTCAATTGCTTGATTAAATATTTTTTCTGCCTCTATCCAATTTTTTTGTTTTAAGTAGAGATCACCTAGTTCTACATATACAAAAACAAAGTCATGTTCAACGTTTATTCTATTTCTAAAGTTAAGAATAGCTAAGTAACATTTTTCAGCTTCTTGGGTCTTACCTAGATTACACAGAATAATACCGAGGGTAGTACGAAGAAGCAATAACAGATGAAAATATTTATTCTTCTGTGCAAGAATTACACCTTTCTGCGCATATTCCAATGCTTTTTGATACATTTGTAATTCATTGTAGATAGAAGCGTACATGTTGTGCATTTGAATGATAATATCTAAATGCACGATATACAATGCATCACAAACAGTGGAGTGTTGATTGATTTTCCTGTCTAATTCCTCGATGGCTTCTAATGCTTTCTCTGGTTCCTTTACCTTTTCTAAATAGATTCCCTTATTTAATAGCAAATGAAACAAATAATGTGCCCGTTCTCCTTCTTGTTCCAATTGGTTTATGCCATTTGTGGTGTATTGTAGTGCGTCTTTTAGTTGATCTTCATAATATGCAATCCTGCCTAGTTCATTCATACATGCAGAATAAAGATTGGTATATGCCAGATTGCCTTTTTGTTGTGCTAGTTCTGCTACTTCCCCAAATAACTTCTTCGCTTTCTCCCATTTTTTCTGTTCAAACGCACATCGACCAAGTAAAAAAGTATGCAAGGCATAGAGTGGTGTATTTTTTGGAATGGGGTAGGTGTGTTGAATGTGTTGGAGTTTCTGCAAAGCTTCCTCTGGGTCTGTGGAAATCATACTTTCTAAAGCCAATAGTGCCTCTTTCGCTTCTTGTTCTTGTTGTTCGGTCTCCTCTAGCATCGTCTGCATGGTATGGGTAAGTTCCAATTTTTTCAAAAGGTATTCGTACATCGCCTCGGTCACGATCGGAAGGCCTCGTTCTGCATTGCTGATCGTCGATTTGGATATTTGTTCGTCGGCTAAGTCATGGATACGCAGGCCCATTTCTGTTCGTCGCTTGCGGAGGATTGGACCAATTTTTTCAAGTGGTAGGTTCATCTATTCACCTCGTTTTGGAACAATGGATATCTTTTCCAAGATTTCTCTGTTTTAAAAGGTAAATCCTCCTTATGAGAGCGATATTTCCTAGGAAATGACAAAAGAATATAATGATTGAAAAAATTTACCTATTATTCTATGATTTTACCAATAATAGTAATGAAATAAAGGAGTTAGATACATGCTGCGAATCATGGTTGAAGGGGAAGCAAGCCAAGTAGATAAGTTTTGGGGTCATTTGAAAATGGATTCTACTCTGCATTTATGGGATCAAACCGAAATGATAAAACCAAATTCCAATGAAAAAAATAGAGTTTGTTATGTGCAGTTGAAAGAAAAAGAGCCTAGCCTTTCGCGGATTTGTATGACAACGGAGAACGGGGAGCTGATCTCGTTTGATTTGAGTAATTGTCAGGTGCTAGAGCTAGAAACGGGGAAGCAGTTAGTACTAGGTTATCATTATGATATTTTTGGTTCGTAATAGGGCGGTTGATAGGTTTTTGTTTATTTTTCTATTGTGACGTAGAATAAAAAAATTCATAAATAAATAATAAAGAGGTATTTCGTCTGGCTGTTCTTTGGTACGATTAAATTCAGTTGTAATCATCAATCAAGGAAGACGATGAACAATAAGGGTCAGAAGATTCGGGGCATCTCCGTTCTGTACGACGGCACCGCCGCAGCATTTTCTGGGGAAATTTCCATTCACATAAAACGCAACGGAATTTTATTTCCGTTGCGTTTTATGTTATAATAAGAGCATGCAAATAAAGCATTGTATTATTTTTATCCAGGAATATTGTATTCAAATAAACGCAACAGAAATGGACAGAAAGGATCTGGAATAATGAAAGGGTTTTCTCTGCCTCTGCTGGATGAATATGAAGTGTATCTGACACAGTGCAAAAGTGGTCAAACCGTGGATGCTTATTTACGAGTCCTTCGACAGTTTATCGAGTGGATGGGAGAATGTTCTGGAAACAAAGAACAGTTTTTGATACAGCAATTATCTCGTGAAAACGTAGAGATTTTCCTTGGCGAACTAAAGTCCAAAGGATACAGCAGTGCACATCTGAACAAAGTTCGCGCCGCGCTGAGCCGTTTTGCAAATTGGCTCATTCAAGAAAAACACTTACTATCGCAAAACCCCGCACATGATGTCTATGTTCCCCCTCCAGTCACGGTCGCTCCACGAGAACTGAGTGATGACCAACGACATATACTCCAAACGTTAGTAGAAAGACAACGAAATCTTCGTGGAGAAGCGATTTTTGCTTTGGGTTACTGGGCAGGATGCCGTGTCTGTGATGTGTCATGGCTTCAAGTAGAAGATTGTCATATCGGTCCAAAATCGGGTTGGATTACGGTTGGAAATAAGAGTGGCAAAAAACGTGACATTGATCTGCTAAATAAGGTACGTAAACTGTTATACCAGTACTTGCATAGTGAAGAACGAAAAAAGAAAGAGAGTACGTTTGTATTCCTCTCCCAAAAGTCTGAACATCTTAGCGAAAATGGTATTCATCGCTGGTTTGCTAGTCTAAAAAAGAAAGCTACAAAAACAGAGTGGGAACTTATTCACGATATTACTTTTCATGAACTGCGACAGGATTTTGCACATCGAGCAATCAAAGCGGGATGGAGTTTAGATGAAATTGCTTACTATCTTGGACACGTCACGAAGCAAGGAGCACCTCTAATTCAAAACACTGCGAAGTACACTTCCGTGAATCGGGATCAACTAAAGGCAAAATTGAAAGCGATAGATTAAGGGGCCATCTTTCTGCTATTAAGAGAACCAAAGCTATGATGTCCTTATATAACATCCTCTTACTGCTTGAATTCATCAGAAAAAATAAAGGGAGGTACAAGTTATGGGAGAAATTGTATCTGCAACCGAACAAATAAATCATAAAAAATTAACAGCCGCAAAAATACTAAAACGGGGAACCTTGATTCTGTTAGGTGCACTATTAGTAGCGGTTGGATTGGAAATCTTTCTTGTTCCCAATCAAGTTATAGATGGTGGAGTAGTTGGTATTTCGATTATGTTGTCCCATCTTTCCGGATGGAATTTAGGGATTTTCCTTTTTGTATTAAACTTACCGTTCTTTTTCTTAGGGTATAAACAGATAGGAAAAACATTTGCGATTTCTACTTTATTTGGGGTTCTTGTCATGTCTATTGGGACGGTATGGCTCCACCCTGTTCCTCCTTTAACAGAAGATCCACTATTAGCCGCAGTATTCGGCGGAATTATCATTGGGATAGGTATTGGTCTTGTTATTCGTTATGGGGGATCATTGGATGGTACAGAGATATTGGCGATTATGTTTAATAAAAAGATCCCTTTTTCGGTAGGTCAGACGGTCATGTTTTTTAACATCTTTATTTTAGGAAGTGCGGGCTTTGTGTTTGGATGGGATCGTGCCATGTATTCGTTGATCGCCTATTTCATCGCTTTTAAAGTTATCGATATCACGATAGAAGGATTTGAAGAGACAAAGTCTGTGTGGATCATTAGCGAAAAATCAAAAGATCTTGGGGATGTTATTTTACATCGTTTAGGACGTGGAGTTACTTATTTAAATGGCGAAGGAGCATATACAGGAGATGATAAAAAGGTAATCTTTTGTGTGGTGACACGTTTAGAAGAAGCAAAACTCAAGGCGATTGTAGAAGATATTGATCCAGCCGCTTTTCTGGCTATTGGCAATATCCATGAAGTCAGAGGAGAAAGCTTTAAGAAACGAGATATTCACTAGAACTTTTCTTATATTTATTACGCTGTGACCTCTAGGTGTACACCTAGAGGTCATTTTGCTTGAGTAAAAAAGGGCTAAAATCTTTTTTGTTTAATTTAAAAGCTTATCCTGTAATTTTTTTAATTAGATATTGTATAATTCTATATGAATAAAGCATTGATTATTTTCCGTGAGATTGTATATTGTTTGCTTCAATAGAAAGATTAAAACAAAAGAGCTGTCCGGATTTATATACAGAGGAGGGATCAGGTTGAAAAAGAAGCTTTTATTGCTCGCAACAGGTGGAACCATTGCATCGATTCAAGGAGAAAAAGGATTAACGCCAGGGATGACCCCAGATGAGTTCATTCGCTTTGTAGAGAAGATCCCTCTACTCGATCAACTAGATACCAAAGTATTGATGAATATTGATAGTACCAATATGCAGCCCGAATCATGGGTGACGATAGCGGAGGCAGTTCGAGATCACTATGATTTATATGATGGATTTGTTATCACACACGGTACAGACACAATGGCGTATACCTCTGCTGCTTTGTCGTATATGCTGCAACAAGGCAATAAACCAATTGTTTTGACAGGTTCTCAAGTACCAATGAGTTTTGAAATTACGGATGCCAAACGAAATCTCCAAGATGCCATTCGGTTTGCTTGTGAAGATATAAGTGGTGTATTTGTTGTATTTGATGGGCGAGTTATTCAGGGAACAAGAGCAGTGAAGATCAAAACAAAAAGCTATGATGCATTTGAAAGTGTCAACCATCCCTATATCGGTTATGTAAACAATCAAGATGTGACCTATCCATTAGGGAGACCTACAAATGATAATCATCTTCTCCTTTGTGATACATCTCTTTGTACAGATGTGATCGTACTGAAGTTATATCCAGGGATAAAACCGGATATATTCGATTACCTCAAGCAAGAGGTATATAAGGGGGTTATTGTGGAAAGTTTTGGTAGTGGCGGAATCCCAATAGTCGGCCGTAATCTATTGCCAAAGATTGAAGAGTTAATCGATAGTGAGATATCAGTAGTGATCACCACACAATGTTTGGAAGAGGGAGAAGACCTGCATTTGTATGAAGTTGGACGCAATATTGTAGAGAAAAGTATCATTCATACAAAGAATATGAATACGGAAGCCATAGTGGCAAAACTAATGTGGACTTTGGGGAAAAGCGAAGAACCAAGCGAAGTAAAGAAGATCATGGAAAGACCAATTGCTTTCGATAGATCATAAAACATCAGGAGAGGTGGCAATACCTTTGCCGTATTGCCACTTTATTTTTTCACGATTTCAATTTTTTCATTTGCATGATTCGTTGGTAAGATGGACGATCTTTGCGAAACACCAACATTCCTGGTTTGATGTTAATTTCGTATATCCACAATTCCCCTCTTTCATCGATTCCGATATCGAGTCCAAATTCTGTCCACTTAGGAAATGCGCTACCAAAGGTTTTGGTTGCTTCTAAAGAAAGGGCAGTTAGTTGCTCGATATAATTTTCACTTTTTGCTTCATCAAACTCCAAGTGATCTTTTAATAAAGATTGGATAGGGACAGGAGTACCGCCACTATATGCATTTGTAGCAACTCCCCGTTTTGTAGCAACACGGCCAATGATGGCCCCCATTTCCCATTTGCCGTCTATACGCACCAGATGTGTTCGGATATCAAATAATCGTTTTTTCACTGTATAACTGGCAATTCCTCTTTGAATGAGATACTTTCGTTTCATTTTTTCTCGCTGAATACAACGTAGTAAAGCATCTATAGAAGCCAGACGATATGTTTTATCGCGGTCGCGTGGTTTTATCAAATAGTAATTTTTTTTGCGTTCAATACGAATAACACCCTTACCTTGACAAGAGTTATTCGGTTTGACATAGACCGTGGGGTATTTGTGTAACATATTTTGTAAGTTGGCTTTGGTTAACTGGTGATATTCGGGGATATGTGGTGCAACATAGTGGTTGCTGGCAAGAATCTTGGCATTGCCTATCTTACTAATCTCTTTTTGCAATGTTTCTCACCCACCTGTCAGATCCGTTTACGTTTAGTTTATGAGTAGGGGCTTTGGTATGTAAGTGCTATTGCCCTTTGAAGGGTTTTTATTACAGATAGAAATAGAGTAGGAGAATAAAAGTAAATGGGATAGCAGTTTTGTTATAATATGCATTATTTAAATAATTTTTTTATAAGGTGGGTGTAAATTGGAATCATTAGATATACATCGAAATGACCAAGAGAATATACAGAAGAGGTTGTATTACATTTTTCCTAAAGAAAACCCACAATTATTGATAGATTTTACCAAAGATCGAAACGATATTGTTTATATAGAGGATGTAGATACCCATATACTTGTAGAACTTGATGATGACGAAGAGTATTCCAGAGAAGTAGAGATTGTATTTTTTCCAGAAAATAAAAAAACAGAAATGGAGGAATGGATTCGCCAAAAAGAAGGAGAAGATGTAAAACAAATACTGGTGGTAGGAGGAAGTATTTTTTACTGCCTTGATCTTCTTTTCATAGAAGAGGAGAGTGGAGGATGTCTAGGTACAATTATCGTATTATTTTTTATTTTTGCACCTATTTGGTTCATCTTAGCTATTATTTTTATTTATCTACATATTTTTTCATAAAAAGCTCTGAAGTCTATAATTTTGGAAAAGCGTTGCGGCCGGCCCAAATCAAGGGCCGGCCACATGTCTACCTGAAAGCCCGTACCAAGACGCGGTCTTTCAGGCGCTCAATCTCAGGGATGAACAATTCATCCCTGAGGAAACGAAACGGTTCGGTCAATTCTTTAAAGAGGAATCCTCTTGATGTGATGCTGAAAAACACTTTTCCTTGATGGAGCAGAAAAACTTGTTCTAGGCTTGGATTTATCTCGAAACAAAGGTGTCGATCTTCGATGGGATAATCGATGAAAATTATCCCATTTCTGCAAGTCACTTTGTCTTTGTTCCATGTGACTTGGTCAGGATGTGCAGTGAAGACAGTAATGGAAACGGGACCATAAGCACCAGTGAAGGAGTATATTTTTTCCCCTTTCAGTGTGTGAGTATCAGTTGCTGGTCTATCCAAAAGCCAATCGCCATCCGTGTTTTCCTTTATCTCCAACATAAGATAAGTATATCTTAATCGTGTATAAAATAATTGAAATATGTTAATAAAGGTTGGTTTTTCGTGAACCTCTCTCCAATGAATAGGAGAGATTCTTGTTTCATTGGGTCGACTCATGCCAGTCCCTTCACGAAGGCTAGTTCCTAGCCCATTGCGTTTTATGAGTTGCCCCAAATCATCTCATAGTGGAGATTCAGGCAACGCTCTCTTTCATCTACCCCATTGAAACGGGAAGGATTCCCGTTCGTAAGTCCTAAAACAAAAAAAGATCCAAACGGATCTTTTTTATCCCAACTGAAGAAAGGGATCTTGTTTTTCCTTTTTTTTCTTCTCTACAAATCGCTTCATCCGTTTCATTGCTTCTCCCAATCGATCCAAAGAAGTGGCATAAGAACAACGGATATGCTCTGTTCCACTTGGGCCAAATACTCCTCCAGGAACTACTGCGACCCCTTCTTCTAACAAAAGTTGTTCAGCAAATGTCTCTGCATCTAGCCCTGTAGAGGCAATGGATGGGAAAGCATAGAAAGCTCCTTCTGGGTTCATACAAGTCAGTCCCATTTCGGAAAGAGAATGAACGACAAAACGACGTCTTCGATCATATTGTTGCATCATATTATTGCATTCTTGCAGCCCGTTTTGTAGTGCTTCAAGAGCAGCAATTTGGCTCATTCGTGGTGCACAGAGTGCGGTATATTGATGGATTTTTAACATTCCACGAAATAGCGGTTCAGGTGCGGCAATAAAGCCGATTCGCCAACCTGTCATCGCAAAAGATTTGGAGAATCCATTGATTAAGATGGTGTGATCTTTCATACCGTCAAAGGATGCGATGGAGACATGTTTTTTTCCGCCATAAGTAAGTTCTGCATAGATTTCATCTGAAATGACGATCAACTCATGTTTTTTGACAAATTCCACGATGGGAGCGTAGTCTTCTGCTGTCATAATCGCACCAGTGGGGTTATTTGGATAACAGAGAATAAGTGCCTTTGTATTTGGAGTTACTCTTCGTTCCAAATCTTCTACACGTAATTTGAACCCTTCACTCGCATGCGTAGCAACAGGTACAGGAATACCACCTGCTAGCACAACACAAGGCTCGTATGAGACATAAGATGGTTCTACTACGAGTACTTCATCACCAGGACAGAGGAGCGCACGCAATGCAAGGTCAATTGCTTCGCTGCCGCCAAACGTTGTAATAATTTCTGTTTCAGCATTGTATGTTAATTGAAATTGCTTTTGTAAGTAATTCGAGATAGCGGAAAGGAATTCTGGCAAACCTTGATTAGAAGTGTAGCTGGTTGGCCCGTGTTCTAGCGAATCCGTTACTGCTTTACGAATGTGATAAGGAGTAACAAAGTCTGGTTCTCCCACACCAAGGGAAATAGCATCTGGTATTTGATTGACAAGATCGAAAAAACGACGTATTCCAGAGGGAGCCATATCTCGCACGATCGGAGATAATTTAGACTCTAAATCCATGACAAACACAACCTTTTCCTGAATAAATTAAGGGGCAATATGTAATCGATTATCAGGACTGTCTGTATCGAGTAGAACATTTGCCTCTTTGTATTTTTTTAAGACGAAATGAGTTCTTGTGTTGACGACAAAGTCTAATGGGGCTAGTTTTTCGGTTACAAAAAGACCTACTGCTTCCAAAGAATCCACTTCCAGCGAAATGGATAAATCGTAAGCACCAGACATCAAGTATACATTTACCACTTCTTCATACATAGCTATTCGTTTTGCGATCACATCAAAACCATAACCATGTTGGGGAGTAACTTGTACATCGATCAGAGCGCGGACTCTTTGTTTTCCGATTTTTTTCCAATCTATCACACATTGATAGGCGATGATAGCTTGTTTTTTTTCCAATAACGCAATCGTCTCATCTACCAGTTCGATTGGCTGATTTACAATATGTGCGATCTGTTCGATGGTGAGTCGAGCATTCTCAGTCAGCAACGATAGTATCTCTTCTTGCAGTTCCATGTCTCTTTCGCCCCTTTCTCGATCAATGGGTAGTCTGCAAAATCTGCGTTCCCTATATACTAATACAAAAAAAGAGCCCATGGGCCCTTTTTTCTTAAGATAGCTATAATCGAACGAATGAGTCCTTTGGTTATGCAGATAAAATATAAATACCTATAAAATGTCTTTACTTTTTGAATAGATTTTTAATGATGAAAAGAGCATTTGCTGGTCTCTCTGCGAGACGTCTTGTAAAATAGGGATACCATTCTTTGCCAAATGGTGTATAAACTCTTACTTTAAATCCATCTGCAACGAGCTTTTTAGCAAGATCACTTCGAATGCCATACAACATTTGAAATTCATATAGATGATCTGGGATATTATTTCCCTTCAACCATGTAATCAATGGATGAATCATGTTTTCATCGTGAGTAGCAATAGCTGTATATGCTCCGTTTAACAAATGTTGCTTGACAAGAGCAATGTATTGATCATCCACATCTTTTTTGGATGGGTAAGCTACTTCTTTTGGTTCTTTGTAAGCTCCTTTTACCATGCGAAGGTTGACACCTTGTTTTCCTAAATTTTCCACATCTTTTTCCGATCGATACAAATAAGACTGGATAACAAGTCCGATGTTAGCGCTTCCAAATTCATTTAACAAAGTTTGGAAAATCTCCATCGTAATGTCGATCCGAGGGGTATCCTCCATATCAATTCGTAAAAAATTATTGGTTTCTTTTGCTTTTGTTACGATTTCCCTCATATTTTCTAAGCAAAAGGAAGAATCTATATCTAGGCCAAGTTGTGTTAACTTGACGGAAACGTTTGTTTTGGTCAACCCAGCTGCATAAATTGCTGCATAGGTATCGATTGCCATGCGTGTAGCTTCCAATGCCTCTTCCTTTGAGGTAACGCTTTCACCTAAGTGATCCAATGTCACCCATAGATTTTGATCGTTCAGTTCACTTGTACGTTTGATTGCTTCTTCTAAGGTGACTCCAGCAATGAATCGCCCAGCACCCAGTTTCATCCCATATTTGCTTGCAAAGGAGCGGATAACCCGATTCGCAGCTAGTGATAAAACTACTTTTCTGGCAAATGACATGACTACACCTACTTATAATGAAATAATGAATATAGTTTAATTTATAGTTATTATTATACAAATTCTAGAGAAAATAGACAATAGATCGTTGTAAATGATTGTTTTTGATCGATTTCTGCGTTACAATTTTATCGAGTTATAAAAAATAGGAGGAAAAAATTCTATGATTCCGTTTCGCAATGAACCATTCACCGATTTTTCTCTGAAAGAAAATCGCAAAGATTTTGAGGCTGCCTTAGATAAGGTAAAGTCCGAATTAGGGCAAGAATACGATGTGATTATCGGTGGAAAACATATCAAAACTGAACAAAAAGTAGATTCCATCAATCCTTCTAATACAAAAGAAGTAGTAGGTATTGTGTCAGAAGCAGATGAAAAGCTTGCAGAACAGGCGATGCAGACTGCTGTAGATGCATTCGCATGGTGGAAACATGTAGAGCCAGCAGCTCGTGCACGTGTATTGTTCAAAGCAGCTGCCATTTTACGTCGTAAAAAGCATGAGTTCTCTGCTTGGATGGTTGCCGAAGCTGGTAAAAGCTGGCCAGAAGCAGATGGAGATACAGCAGAAGCGATTGACTTCATGGAGTTTTATGGCAGGGAAATGCTTCGTCTCAGCGAACGTCAACCAATCACACCTTTAATTGGAGAGCAAAATGAGTTAGTTTATCTACCAATTGGTGTTGGTGCGGTTATTCCCCCATGGAACTTTCCATTAGCTATTACGGTTGGAATGACAACAGCAGCGATTGTAGCTGGAAATACCGTTGTGTTAAAACCTGCTACACCTACCAATGTAATCGCTTACCAATTTGTCAAAATACTTGAGGAAGCTGGTCTGCCAGCAGGTGTTGTCAACTATGTTCCAGGTCCAGGCCCTGTAGTTGGTGAATACATCGTCAAACACCCAATGACTCGTTTTATTTCCTTTACTGGTTCTCGTGAAGTTGGCCTGCGGATCAATGAAAAAGCAGCACAAACTGCACCTGGACAAAAATGGATCAAACGTGTTGTTGCTGAGATGGGTGGGAAAGATTCGATCGTAGTAGATGAAGATGCAGATCTTGATCTAGCAGCGGACAGCATCGTAAAATCTGCATTTGGATTCGCTGGACAAAAATGTTCCGCTTGTTCACGCGCAATCGTGCATAAAAACGTTTATGACGAAGTATTAGCGAAAGTAACCGAGAAAACCAAGAGTTTAAAACTAGGCGAAGCACAAGATGTTACCATCGATCTTGGTCCTGTAGTGGATGACAAAGCTTATAATAAAATTTTAGAGTATATCGAGATTGGGAAAAAAGAAGGACGCTTAGTAGCAGGTGGAGAAAAAGGAGACGAGCATGGATACTTTATTCAGCCTACCGTCTTTGCTGATGTAGATCCAAAAGCACGCATCTCCCAAGAAGAAATCTTTGGACCAGTACTTGCATTTATCAAAGCAGATAGTTTTGACGAAGCGTTAGACATCGCCAATGATACAGAGTTTGGTCTCACTGGTGCCGTTATTTGCCGCGATCGTCTCAAACTAGAAAAAGCACGCAAAGAATTCCATGTTGGTAACTTGTACTTCAACCGCAAATGTACAGGTGCATTGGTTGGTGTTCATCCATTTGGCGGATTTAATATGTCTGGTACAGATTCCAAAGCTGGCGGACGTGACTATCTCTTGTTGTTCTTGCAAGCACAATCGCTTTCCGAAGCGCTTTAAGTTTATTCATAAAGTATGAAAAGACCACTAGAAAGTGGTCTTTTTTTTCGTAATCAAAGTAAAGGTGATTGGAAAATGCAGTGGTAAACATACAGTTCGATTATTTATAGAAAAAATAGTAGATATTCGCTTGGGCGGTGTTGGTTGAATGTTTTTCTATCTCAACCAACACCACCCGGCCCCTATAAGGGATTACTTCTGGTTGCCCTTGGCCTCTTCCTGAAGGTGCAGACCGAGGTGCCGCAGGCCTTCGATCATCGGTTCGAAGTGGTCTCCTACTGCATTCTTTCCAGAAGCCAAGCGATGTGCATCCCGACGGAATTCACGTGCGAGAGGAGAAGTGAGACGGTAGGTATTTCCCTTGGTGGCGAGTTCAATGAGCTGGCGAAGTGCACACTCAAGAAGAGTGAGTTGCATGCGCAACGCAGACTTAGAGCGAATACTGTCATCCGCTCGCTTGATGGTGGTGATCTCGCTCTTGAAGGCCTCGATCGCCTTCTGCTTGTGATCGACAGGACGGGTCTGCTGGGACATGAAGTCTCCTAATAGGGATCGGTTGTTGCGCCTTCAGTATAAAGGAAGGAAAGTTAGTTGAGAAGTACATTTTTAGAAGAGAATAGATAGATGATGTGGGGTGGTGAAGGTAACAAGTACACAACACCACCTTGTTTCTCACTCGGAAGGGAAGGTGAAGGCCAAGTAGGGGAGAATGGCCTCTCGCACGAGTTTGGAGTAGGGTGTTCCTACTAGCTCTTTACCCTGTCGAAGAAGGTTGGCATTGAACCACAATTCGATAACCCAACCTGTGTTTTTGCTCGGGTTTCGTGTGAAGATGAACTTCTTCAAGGTCTCGAAATCATGGATACGAGCCTTTAGAGCGAGTATGGTGTCCTCACTGTGTTTTTTTTTTCCGCCAAACCATCTCCAAAGCAGATTTCCAGATCCTTGACGTTGGATGTCTTTTTTTAGTTGGTTTATCCCTTCGTCAATGGCACGAAAAGCTTCTTCTCTTATGATACTCATTTCCGTCCTTCGAAAGAGAAACAATGACATGAATTATTATACAATAGAACGGATAATAATTCATAACAAAGATTAAAAAAAGCCCCATCTAGGGCTTTTGATTTTTATATGGGAGGATGCGATTATCGATTGAATCGAATGTTCACATCCATCCTACTAGAGTAGGCCCCCCCATGTGGAGATCTAGTTAGATCTCGCAGCGAAGCGAATCAGTGCTTCCACGACCGGGATGTAGCCCAGAAGGAGATCTTCTCCTCTGCGGAGTCGATCAACCTCATTCTGGATCTGCTCCTGAAAGTCGCAAAGCACGAGGCAACCTCCATCTCGGACGAAGCACTCGAGGACGTAGATTCGATCTCGGTCCTCTTGTACCTGAGTCTGCGAGTAGAGTGCTGCGATCTCAGCATCTGCGGCTTCAAGTGTCTGGATCTTCATGGTGGCCTTTCCTGTAGCAGGAATACTTGGATATTTATTATACGATAAAATCGGAATTAACGGAATACTTTGATCGAATCAATATAATAGTCAATTGGAGCATCACCTTGTGGAGCGCGTTTCCCATTATCGATCGATAGATTGGCAATCATATAAGCAGACCAATCGGGGCCTACACCAGTCTGATCAGAGAATACTGCTTTTAAATCTTTTTCCGAAGAACCGACATACCATGTATTACTCGTCTCTCCGATTTTTGTTCCAATGTAGACCCATTTATCAGGTCCGATAAGGTCTTTGTCCTCATAAATGGAGCCAGCTGGATTGACATGGTTGGTTAACTCCAATTTATGTGGTTGGTCTGAATGCCATTCGAAAACATCAATCTCGTTTCTACCATCTTTCCATGTCCAAAATCCGGGCCATGCCCCAACATTTCCAGTAGGGAGTTTGACATGTGTCAAGAGAAAATCACCTGGTTTTACAAGGAATTGATCCCCGCCGGAATCACAGGAATCCCCATTGGTAACCAAACCCGTATCCCAAAAGCCGTTGCTTTTTGGTGTTGCATGAATATGAAGATTTCCATTTTCTATTTTCATTGCCTCTGTGGTGAGGTTGTCCAACTTATTGTTTTTGGGATTGGTGGTGCAAAATTCATAAGCTGCTGTTTTCCATCCCCATTTTTTTCCTGAACCGACTTGAAGATCGTCAAAATCTTCTTGGAAAACGATCTTTCCTATTAACGGATTATCTTCATCGGCTTTTGTTGCATTTGTTTGAATACAAAAACTTGCAAGTAAAGTAAACGTGGCAATGGATATTTTCTGGACTTTATTCATGTCATCCCTCCAGTACGATGCTTATCAATCATTGTAAACGATTTCTATTTCAATTATTTTGTCTATTTAGCAAAAAAAAGGACTTTTTTTGTCCTTTTCACTTTCCATACGTTAATGGGAGACTCACTGTCATTTTGGTTCCTTTTCCTACTTCGCTTTTTACCGTTATCGTTCCTAGATGGAGTTCAACGATTTTTTTCACAATTGATAGTCCAAGTCCACTACCAGCAGCATTTCGGTTTCGTGATTTATCTCCCTTATAAAATCGTTCAAAGATATGTTGTTGATCTTCTGGATCAATACCAATGCCGTTATCGATGAATTCTACGATCGTATTTTCAACTATATGTTTTAATGTAATGGAAATAGTACTATTTTCTCCAGTGAATTTCATGCTATTATGCAACAGATTGATCCAGACTTGATTGAGTAGGTCTTCGTCTGCTGTTATCTCTACTTCCGATAGAATGGGTTCAATTGTAATTTTTTTGGCTAGCCATTGTGGTTCATTTGCAAGGATCACTTGTTGCAATTGTTTATCTAGGCGATATGTTTTTACAGAGAAAGGATGATGTTCCGATTCTAAAGAAGTCAATTTCATTAAGTTATCACTTAACTTGGATAGACGGTTACTTTCGGTGATAATGATATCCAAGTAACGATTACGTTGACTGGGA
Organism: Shimazuella kribbensis DSM 45090; assembly: GCF_000428065.1. Classification (GTDB taxonomy): domain Bacteria; phylum Bacillota; class Bacilli; order Thermoactinomycetales; family Thermoactinomycetaceae; genus Shimazuella; species Shimazuella kribbensis. The sequence continues at coordinate 137,683 of NZ_ATZF01000012.1, read as the reverse complement.
GAGATAGCATCATTTTGCAGTGCACGTGCAAACCCACGTATCGAAGTAAGTGGGGATTGTATTTCGTGTGACACATTGGAGATGAAAGCCTGTCTCATTGCTTCCATTTCGCTCAATTCCTCTGCCATATCATTGATGCTTGAAGCCAAAGTAGCAAAAGGGTGGCCCATATTGGTACGGCCTAGGTTTAGTTTTACATTAAAATCTCCTTTTCTAATTCGACTTAAAGCATCGATGAGGAGATGAAATACATCATCTCGACGGGAACGAAAAAGTTTGCCGATGAGATAGAAAGAGCTTATCATCAATATAAATCCAAATAGACCGATAACGAGATCTTTTATATACTCATTTGTTACCATTTCTAGGGTAGGAAAAACAAGATGGATAACCCAATAGGAGATAGACCAGAAGAAAATCACAATTCCTATTCCAGATAGAGACCCCAATACTCTTTTCCTCTTAGACATCTTTGACGACCTCCAAACGGTATCCTAACCCACGAACGGTTCGAATACAAAAGGAAAATCGTTCTTCTGGAAAACGTTCACGCAATCGTTTTACATGAACATCAATCGTTCGCTCGTCTCCCGCAAAATCATAGCCCCAAATACGCTCGATCAAGTGTTCCCGAGTTAAGGTGCGATTGGGGTAGTTGGCAAATTCAAATAAGAGCTCAAATTCTTTTAGCGGAATGGATATGGGAGATTGTCTGTATAAAATCTCGTGTCTGGATTGATCCAATAGCAGCTCTCCTACTTGTACCCGGTTGGAGGAAATAATTTGATAACGCCGGAGTAAGGCTTTGACTCGCATCATAAGTTCTTCTACTTCGAATGGCTTGGTTAAATAATCATCTGTACCAGCACGAAAGCCTTTTATTTTATCTGTTGTTTCCCCTTTTGCTGTTAGCATTAAAATAGGGAAATCATAATATTTTCGCAGTTCTAAGCAGAGTTCCCATCCATCCATTTTTGGCATCATTATGTCTAAAATGACCATATCTACTTGAGAAGTTTCCAGTTGTTTAAGTGCATCTTTTCCATTGACGGCTTCTTGTACTTCTAATCCTTCTTGTCGAAGAAAGATACAAACAACTTCACGAATGTGATCATCATCGTCTACAACCATAACACGTGCCATTTGTGTGATCTCCTTTTTGTCGAGTAGTAATTACATTTTAGAGGTCTTGTATGAATAGAAGATGAACAATTATTGTTTCAAATGAACAAGAAGAAAGATTTTCCTTTTTGGTTTTTCCTTGATGGTAGTATAATATAAAATGGTTAACAAGATTGAGGAGGGATAAAGATGGGTATTAACGGTTTTGAATGGATTCTGATCGTAATCGTTGCACTCCTCCTTTTCGGTCCGAAAAAATTACCTGAACTTGGAAAAGCAGTAGGAAAAAGCTTTCGTGAGTTCAAAAATGGTATGAGCGGCGTTTTGGATGACGAAGAGAAGAAAGTTACGAAAAGCGAAGCGAATAAAGGAAATTAATTTATTTTAGTAGATAATAAGAAAAGAAGAACATCTCATGGAGAAAGGAGATGTTCTTCTTTTTTTTGTGTTTTGGCAAACTTTTTTAAGATGAAATTGATGACAAGCGTTGTGACATAGAGGGAAATCACGGTAAGTATTGCCTTTTGCCATCCAAATAAAAAGGTGCCGGCAATCACGATCGCTACATTGATGAGAAACATAACAGTACCGATGGACCAAGTATATTTTTGGTTAATCACGATAGATACAATATCTGTTCCTCCCGTAGCCCCTCCTGCTAAAATCACCATCCCTATTCCCACACCAGATAAGATGCCACCCAGTATTCCTCCAAAAAACGCATTCGGAACACTAGGGAGAAAAGCGAACAAAGAAAGTAACAGCGAAAGGATCACGGTGCCCCAAATACTTTTTAGTAAAAATTGCATCCCAATGGACCGCCATCCAACAAAAAACAATGGAATATTGAGTACCAGATAAATTACTCCTAAGGAAATAGGGAAGAAATGGGCGATCAAAAGTGCAATACCGCCCATTCCGGATACTAGTAAGTCATTTGGTTTGATGAATAGATGAAAGGCAGCAGCCAAGATACAGGTGCCAATTGTGATATACAGATAATCATAAATCTCTTTTTTTGTCTTATTTTTCATTGTTTTAAGCTTTCTGCCACAAGATCCAATGCTCGATCTATTTCCTTTTCTTCTGTAAAAAAGTGAGGTGCTAGTCGAATGACATCTGCGCGTGCAGAGCCAATTACTTGATGTTCTGCTAAATAATTTTCTACTTTATGTGCATCGTTAACACGGATAGCAGTAGATGCACCCTTTAATGCGGGATTTAATGGGCTTGCGATTTCCAGACCACGCTTGGCAGCTTCTATGAGTGTGTGGCTGGATAGTTCTTGAATGCGCTGTTCAATACGGTCCATTCCGACTTCTAGTAAGAAATCCATTCCGCCACGAGCAGCAAAAGCCGCAATAACAGGGGGAGTACCTGTATTGAATCGTCGAGCCCCTTCTGCAAAATCAAGGTGTGTAGCATCAAAATGAAACGGATTGATGCGGCCAAACCAACCAGTCATTGCAGGTTCTAATTGTTCGGCAATCTCTTTTTTAACATAGAGGAAAGCCACTCCAGGAATACCGAGCAAGTACTTCAAATTACCAGATGCGAGCATATCGATGTCTAGCTCTTTTACATTGATGTCACATGTTCCGAGTGACTGATAGGCATCAACAAAAACTTTTGCTCCATGTTCATGTGCTTTTTTAGCAAAAGCGGCTAGATCTTGTTTTGCTGAATTATAGTAACCGACATGGTGGATGGATACGAGTGCAGTATCTTTGTTGATGATCCCATCGAGCTGATCGGCTGAGTATAGGCCGTCATCAGAAGTGATGAACGATACATCCACCAATCCTTTTTTCGTAAAGCTATTCCAAACATGACCGACCGAAGGAAATTCTGCTTCTGTTGTGATCACTTTTTTTCGCCCGTTCCAAGGAAAAGTACTAGCAATACTCGTGACGGCATCTGAGACACAACTAACAACGGCGATTTCGTCGACATCAGCATGGATAAGTTTTGCAAAACTAGCTTTTGCTTTTTCTACACCTGTCATCCAATAGTCCCAATCCATTCCTATCGTTCGCCAATTGTGAAAGTATTCATCCATGGCGTTCAAAACAGGTAGCGATTGTGGTGCTTGCGAGCAATTTCCAAGGTGAATTTTTTCGCTAAGAATAGGAAACTCTTTTCGATATGAAGATAAACTCATTGGTTAGCTCTCCTTCCATAAAAGTAGTAAGAAATAAGAACCAAAACGATCCAAGGTGCACCGAAGTACCAAGCATATTGCCAATCTGCGCTAAACAGCATCGTGACCATGATCCCAATGAGAAGGAGTAAGCCTGCGAAAGCTGGTATTGGATGCAATGGCGCGTGATACGATAAGCTTTGCAGTTTTCCATTTTCTTTACGGAACCGTAAGAAAGTAATAAAGATCATGATCCAGACGAAGATACCACCAAAGATGGAGATGCCAAACAATTGACCAAAAGCATTTGGAGTGAGGACATTGAGCAGCATGGCGATAGCTAGTCCCACACTCGAAGCCAGCAAGGCATTAAATGGTACACCGCGTTTGTTCAGTTTTCCGAGTGCTTTCGGTGTATAGCCACCACGGCCAAGAGAGAAAATCATTCGGCTACATAAATATAAGTTTGTATTCATACTGGAAAGTGCTGCTGTTAAGACGACAAAGTTCATAATTCCGGCTGCATATGGAATCCCGAGTGAAGCGAACACTTTTACAAAGGGGCTTTCTGTTACCGCATGTGCACCTGTGTGTTCCCATGGAACGACAGCAAGCATGATTCCAAGAGATAAGATATAGAAGATGATCAATCGAAAAACCATTGTACGCATGGCTTTTGGGATTGCCTTTTGTGGATCTTTTGCTTCCCCGGCAGTAACAGCAACGACTTCTACACCATAGAAGCTAAAGATTGCCATCAATACGGCCATCCATACACCTGAAAATCCATTTGGCATAAATCCACCGTTGGAAGTATAGTTGCTAATTCCTGTTGGTTCCGTGCCAAGTCCAAAGATGACACAAATTCCTAGTATAATGAACACGATAATTGCTGTGACTTTAATTGTAGAAAACCAATATTCAAATGCGCCAAAGTTATTGACAGATCGAGCATTGACAAAAATGATAACGGCTGCAAAAACGATAATCCATAACCAAGCGGGTACAGCAGGAAACCAGTACTTCATATAAAGAGCGACGGCTGTTGCCTCCCCGCCAATCGCTATCACTTGGGCTCCCCAGTACGTATATCGTACCAAATAACCTGCCCAAGGCCCAATATATCGCTCCGCATGGGAACCAAAAGAACCAGAAGTAGGGTGAGCCATGGTCATTTCTGATAAACACATCATCATCGTAAGTGCAATAAGGGCAGCAATAGCATAACTGATTAATACACCAGGTCCAGCATAACTAATCGCGATCCCTGATCCCATAAACAATCCAGTTCCTACCGCACCACCAATGGCGATCATCGTCAATTGTCGCTGCGAAAGCTTTCGTTGCAAATCATTCTCACGTTCAAAGATTGCTTCTTGTTGTTTAGACATGTTGTCACCCCTATTGAATGAAAGTAGAAAAAGAGGCAGATCCGATGAAGAAGAATAAAAAGACATCCATGTGGATAGAAAATCTACAATTTGATTGGTCTTCGTTTTCCGAAGAAGCGACGAGATGGACGATGTACAAAAATCAAGTTCTATTTGACCAAGAAGAGACAATGAACCAAATCTATGTGGTAAGGGAAGGGAGAATTCGCTTATCCATTACCAACAAACTAGGGGAAGAAAAAGCGATCATGATCGTAGGAGCAAATGGAATTGTGGGCGATTTGGGTTTATATGCGAGCCAAACCTATTTAACAAGTGCGATTGCAGCAAGCTCTTGTCACATATACAGCTTTCCCTCTGCTGTTTTTCGCCAACTGATAGAAAAACATCCGGAATTACTCCGTTTTTATTTGTTTAACTTAGATAAGAAATTTCAACTTTTAACTACCCAGATTGTGGAGCTCTCTTATCGAAGCGCCAGATCAAGGGTAATCCAATTATTGATCCAGTTAGCCGAAACATATGGGGTAGAAGAGAATGACCGGATTCGGATCACGATTCGTTTTACCCAACAAGAAATGGCGAATGTAGCTGGTACATCAAGAGTGACAGTCGCACAAATCTTCCAACTCCTACGTCTTGAGAAAGTGCTCACAAAAGAAAACGGTTACATTACTTTAGCCTCTGTGGCTGCCTTGGAACGCTTACGAGAGGGAGTTAAGTAACTACTTAAATTGTAGACATTTTGTGTCGGATGTGCTGTAAAGAACTTTACATTCTGGCTGTTATTATTTGCTATGGACAGATATTTTCTACACTTTATTTTTATTTAACTCATTTGCGCAAGAAGTCTCCTGCTTCTATAAGCGGTGAGATGAATTGCGAGTTTCAGACGAATTTTTTCCAAAAAATAGTTGATCGATCGTTTGTTCTGGTATACAATCCCTTCTAAGACATAAATAGAGGGGGGCGAAAACCATACTTCGTGCCAAAAAAGTGTACTTCACTACATCGAAATCCGATAGGGATCGTCTCTTTGCCTGTAACCGTGAATCTGCATTGGTTTGGAACCATTGTTTATCTCTTTCCAGACAACATTATGTAGACAATGGAAAGTGGATCACGAAGTCCGAATTACAAAAAGTGACCAAAGGGAAGTTTCATCTACATAGCCAATCGATTCAAGCAGTTTGTCACAAGTATCTATTTGCCAGAGACACTGCACACCAAGCCATCCAAAAAGGAAGGAAAACCGCACGTTATCCCTACCGAAACAAGAACCATTTCAATACCAAGTGGGCAAAAGATGGCTTCAAAATTCATGCAAATGAAAAAATAGAGCTATCGATGGGAATCCATGATGGAAAACGGGAGAAACCGATTGTGCTATATACTCGAAATTTTCCAAAAGGGATGATCAAAGAAATCGAACTTTGCTATGATTATGGGCTTTATCTATCGATTGCTTTTGAAGATGGAAAAGAGAATCAACCCTATCAGAAGAAACAATCTGTTGGAGTAGATCTTGGTGAAATCCATAGCCTTGCTGCTTTTGCAGAAACCGGAGAGGCCATCATCATTACCGGTCGGAAAGTGCGCTCGATTCATCGACTCCGAAATAAGAAGGTAGCAGAGATTCAGCGCCTTCAGTCCAAGTGTAAAAAAGGTTCTCGTCAGTGGAAAAAGTACCAGAAGGCCAAACGATATGTGCTTTCGAAATCCGAAAAACAACTACAAGATGCCCTCCATAAAACGACCAAACAGTTTGTCGATTGGTGTGTAAACCAAGCAGTATCGAATGTTCATATAGGGAATCCAGAAGGAGTACAAAGAAAGACGAGACAGAAGAAGAGAGCAACACGAAAACAAGCACAGCGTCTCTCCAATTGGTCCTTTGGAAAAGTAAAGAAGTACTTACTATACAAGTTAGCAATGAAGGGAATGAGGCTTCATCCAATCGATGAGTCGTATACGAGTCAGACATGTCCTGTCTGCAAGAAGAGAAAGAAGGTCTCTTCTAGAAACTATCGCTGTTCCTGTGGCTATCAAGAACATCGTGATACGCATGGAGCAAGAAATATTCTAGCTAAATCGCTCTATGGAGAGATCTATCATCTGGATGTGTCCACCAAGCAAACGTATCTACGGATCGCTTAAACGAAAAGTAGTAGATGGTCTGTTCCGACCCTGGTACATGTTGTACCTGTTGCTTACTTAGGAATCTCGATGCATTCCGATCACTTCGATCGAGTATAGAAGGAAAACCCTTAGATACGTGAAGTCATTTTGGTTCTGGTGGTAAGAAACTCCCGCTTCTTAGCGAAGCGTAAGCGGGAGAGGCTCATTCTTTTCTTTCTTGAGGGTTTATTTTTCTCCCGTATAGTGAACGTATCACAAGGAGAAAGGTGCTGTTGGTACGTTTGCGATTAGCCAAGGACAGTGGCAAGATGGTGTTACTTATCAAGCACAACCAGTTGGTACATGGGCAGTTGAAAAACAAATAGAAGTGAAGTAATCGGATAAAATAAGAAAGTGTAAATCCCCTATTCAATAGGGGATTTTTGCTCAAAAATAAGGCAGAGGAAATGACAATGACGATTCGTGTGAAATTATTATGGTCTTATACCATTATGCTAGTGATCACACTCACCATTCAACTAAGTATGATTTATCTCATTGCAGCTATCATCACAGATGACTGGTATATCTATAAAAATTTTTATAAGTATCATTTTGCAGTGAAACCTTTATCTCAAACAGAATATCGCATAGCCGAGGAATTGAAAAAAATAGCGACAGATCAACCAGAAGCGTTGACAAAAGCTACTGTGCAAAAAAAATGGGATAAACTCGTGGAAGCACAAGGATTGGGGTTGATCATTCGTAAAAAGCAAGATATTTTGTTTTCGTCTCACTCCTATCGCTGGTCGAATGAAACGATGGCTTTGCCCCCCTATGAACCTGCAAATCTCAATGTCCGCAATAGCTTGTTTGTAAATGGAAGACTGTTTTCCTATTTAAAATATGATTTTGTGTTTCCGGATCAAGAAGCAGGAAGTATCTATTTGTTAAAAGAGCGTAATCCGATTGCTGATATTATGACTACCTATGGTCCTGTCATTGCAGGGGCACTCTTTTTGCTCTTGGTATTGACAAATGTATTTTTTAATTACTTCTTATCCCGTAAAGTATTTGCACGTTTAAAAGGATTGGAACATTCTACAAGGAGAATACAAGCAGGGGATTTGGATACACCAGTAGAGAGTACAGAAGTAGATGAAATCGGTCAATTATGCCGTGCCTTTGAAGATATGCGAATACGATTAAAGGAGACAATCCAAATACGCCTGAGCTATGAACAAAGTCGAAAAGAATTGATCTCCCATATTTCGCATGATTTAAAAACTCCCATCACTTCGATTAAAGGATATATCGAGGGTTTGCAAGATGGAGTTGCCAATACACCAGAAAAGCAGGCAAAGTATTTAGCAACCATCAAACAAAAAGCAGAGGATTTAAATCAACGGATTGAGGATTTATTTTTGTTTTCTAAGCTGGATTTGGAACAGTATCCTTACCATTTTCAGTCTACTCTCCTCCCAAGTTACTTAAGAGCATGTTTTCAAGAAATGCAAATGGAGCTGCTTGCACAAAATGCAGAAGTGATTTGGGAAAGCGAGAGGGAAGTAGAGGTTTATGTAGATCGTGATCAAATGAAGCGGGTTATCCTCAATATTATCCAAAATAGTATCGCTTATCGTAAAGAAGAATCGTTAATTATTCATGTAGGTTATGATGTGAAAGAGGATGATGTACTTGTTCGTATCAGCGATAATGGCCAAGGGATATCGGAAAAAGACCTTCCCTTTGTCCTCGATCAATTTTACCGTGTAGAGCCAAGTAGAAATTCAAACAGTGGTGGTAGCGGGATTGGACTTGCGATCGCCAAGCAAATCGTTGAAGGGCACGATGGACAGATCAAGGTATACAGTCAATGGCAGCAAGGTACCATGATTTCCTTCACCCTTCCTCGTTACATGCCTAACCGTCACGATTTCCACTACCGAAAGGGAAGTTCAGATGGAAAAGATTTTGATCATTGAAGACGAACTCAGTATTGCCGAATTACAGCGAGATTACTTGGAGTTAAATGGATTTGAAGTAGTAATCGAAACAGATGGTTACAGAGGATTGCAAGTGGCTTTGCATGAAACTTTTGATCTGATGCTGCCACAAATGGACGGATTTGAGATATGTAGGCAAGTGAGGGAAGTGAAAGATATTTCGATTCTATTTGTAACCGCGAAAAGAGAAGAAATCGATAAAATCAGAGGCTTGGGTTTGGGGGCAGATGATTTTATTACCAAACCATTTAGTCCAAATGAATTGGTTGCCCGCGTAAGAGCACATCTGAGCCGCTATGCACGACTTTCGCATAAAGAGCAGCGTGACAAATCGATTACGATTCGAGAACTGACGATTAATCCTGTATCCCATCGTGTCAAGTTGGGTGGCAAAGAAGTGATTTTAACAAACAAAGAATTTGACCTGTTGTACTTTCTCGCCTCTCATCCCAATCAAGTATTTAATAAAGATCATTTGTTTGAAAAGATATGGGGCATGGATTCCAATGGAGATGTAGCGACGGTCGTGGTTCATATTCGGAAACTGAGAGAGAAAATACAATCTGCTACACCGTTTATTGAGACGATCTGGGGGGCTGGGTATCGTTTTAATTTGTGAGGAGGTGGAGAATAATTGGGGTGCCAGGAGCTCACTTGGGTGAGTCCTGGCATTTCGCCCCATCAGGGAAGACACTGCTTCACGAGTAGATGAACTCCTCGAGGTCTTCGATGGTGTAGCCGATGAACGCTCCGAGGTTTTCGATGCCATCGTAGTTGTTGAGGTACCGGTCGAGGTACCGGCGGTTGTTGTGCCGGTGACCTGCGATGATCTCCCTCAGCTTCGAGGGGACATGAGAGTGCTGCTTGTCGTCGGCGAGCAGGCTGAAGACGGGGTCGAGGATCTCCTCCGTTACGTCGTAACCTTCTTGGATTGCATCCTTCAGGCCGGCGCGGAGTGCTGCCTCGATCTCGGCGATCTCCCGATCGGCGATGGAATGGGAACCTTCGGACGTTGCAACGAGGATATTGGTCATGAGCGTTTCCTTCCACCCAATGGGTCGAGAACTACTTTTTATTATATAGCAAGTAAATTTCATTTGGGATCATTTTTTTGAAAATAAATTTAATTTAGAAGGAGAAAAATAGATGTATAAATGTATCGTTAATTTGAGAAAGCCATCTTAGTAGTTTTCCCAGATAAGCAATACATAATTGAAGATACCATCGCACAAGGAGAGTAAGTAATCACTAGAATGAATGTCAAAGGAACACATGAGGGTGTATTTTTTGGAAATGCTCCAACTGGGAAGACGATAGACATAGTCTTATTTCGTCAGTATCGGGTGATAGATGGAAAGATTGCCGAGCATCAGGGATGGATTGATATGGGAATAATGAACAAACAACTAGGTATATCTATATAAGAAAACTACTCGGTTAGGAGTAGTTTTTATAAAAAATCCGTTTTAAAAAATTGGAGTGACATAGAACCCACACTGCTCTTTCGCATAGATTATGTTTGGTTAACTGACTGTTTTCGCATTGATTTTGTTTTCTTTTATCCTGTTTTTTTTCTTTTTTTTCTTGTTTACAAACCATACTCCAACCAACATTATTACAATGGCGATCAGTTGTACTGAGGTCAGCGATTCTTGTAAGAATACCATGGAAATCCATAATCCATTTATGGGAACAAAATACATGAATGTTGATGCTTTGGATGCTCCTAGCTGCTTTACACCGGAATAATAAAACCAATTGGCAAGTGCGGTGCAGAAAAAACCAAGGTAAATTTGCAATAACCAAAAAGTACTCCCAAGTTGGCTCCATGAAACGTCAGCCAATTTGGGGAGAGAAATCACTCCAAGTATAATGGCGCCAACCAATGTTGCATAAGCAGTAACAGGGAGTGGCTTTAATACAGCTAACACTTTATTACCTAGTATCGTATAAACACCCCAACAACAAGCACAAGCCAGAAAAAATACGTTACCGAGTAGTCGATGAGAAGCGTTTCCGGTAGGATGATACATCCCGAAAAAATAAAAGGTAGCCCCCACTAAACAAATGACTAGTCCGATTATTTGACGGTTTGTTATTTTATTTTTTAGAAATATAATCGCTAAGATAGTAGTAACAACGGGACTTATGGTTGGAACAATACTACTTCCGTCCGATGCAAAAGAATACGAGACACCCCAAAAAAAGAATAAATTATATAGGGCAACACCTGTAACTCCTAATAAAACGATGGGAATCCAATATTTTTTTTCGATCGAACGGGCATCATTTCTTCCTGTTTTACGACTCATTAAAATAAGAAACATAAAAATTGCAGCAAATCCAAAACGCAGAAAAGCCCCTACCTCAGGTGGGACTTGTCCTACGACGAGTTTTGCTCCTGTAAAGGCACTTCCCCAGAATACCATTGTTACAAGTAACAACAGATAGTAAATGAAGTCATTATTGCTTGCTTTTTTCATCAAAGTAGTCCTTTCGTCCTGTTCTTCATAAGTATTTTAACGCTAATGTGAAATGATAATCTATGATTTTATAAGAAGTGAAGAAAAGTAAGATTTCTTTTACTCTTGATAAGTTTGATAGATATGACCCTTTAGCCTAGGATTATCAACAACAAGCCAAAAGAAAGAGGGAATTTACTTGATGATTATTGAGTACAAATAAATTAGTTCCATTGGTGCGAAAATGGTAGGTACCATAGTTCGAACGATCGAGGGATACCATGTACAGCATAAAAAACTACTCGATAAAGGAGTAGTTGAGATCAGAAATTTAACTGTGAACGGACTCGAGAGTATGGAACGGGTTTTGCAGCAGCATAGCCAAAAAGTAGTTCCAAGTTGGGTCCATGGAACATGAATAAATTTGGGAAGGGAAATTACCCCAGTATAATCGCTCTAACCAATGTCCAAGTTTGTATAATAGTTTCCACAACTTCAAATTGCCTAATATATCCTATATAATGAAAATAGAACACTATCGGTTCTGAGCATCTCTCATCGAAGGATGGAGTCGTCAAAAATGATCTGGGTTCGCGGACAGCACATCACCATCGACGAAGCACTGACCACCGCCGTGATGAAGGCACTCGGTGACCCCCGCCTCGACATCTGGATGTATGGCATCGAGACAGTTGAGCAGGCACTGAAGGACCTTGCCATCTGGGGAGTCGAGGGTGAGTTCACCTTCGATCATGACGACTGCGAGTACATCGTCATCGTCGATGGAGAGACGTTTTATGTCATGGGCCTCATCTACTCGGCCCAAGAGCGTCTCGCCAAGTACGAGGAGCGGGCAGAGCAGTACGAGCTGGAGTTGTGTGGCTGATCCACTTCTGAGCGGATCGTTCAGGACCAACTGTTGTTCAGCCGTGATGCACAGAGCATGGCGGCTGAACAACAATGGATTGAAAAATAGTTCGATTTCTCCATATAAATCAACAAGAATAGAGCAGAAACACGGTCAATGGATCGTGTTTCTGCTTGGAATCAAACATAAAATAAGATTGGCTCGTACAAGATGAAGCATCCCAAATTTCCTTCTTTTGTTTATGTAAAGTTACTTTTGAGACAAAGCTAGATTTTCATTATAAGCAATCACCCAATCAGCAGCTTTACTTACAGATTCGACAACTTGTTTTGCCTCTGCTTGGACAGATTGCTTGGCGACACTCATCGCAAAACTGTGAGGGGTTACTCGAAACATGGGAATATCGTTTTCAGAGTCACCGATACAAGCAACTTCGGATAGATCAAATCCAAGGTGATCTGCTAAATGGCGAATTCCATTTCCTTTGTTTATGCCATGTGGCATAACATCTAGACAGTGTGGTGCAGAAATAAACGCATCGATTTGCTCAGGGAATGTTTGGAGTAGCAATTGTTTCAGTTGTTGTAGTTCTGATGCTTCGCCAAGATAACAAAACTTGCTTGGTAAAACATCTTCGCCTAGACGATTTTCAATGATAGGATCATATTCGAGATTAATCGCTACTTGTTGTGATTTTCTTTCAATGAAAGGGTTTTTCTCCGAAATATACATGGTACGTGCAGTTCCGATAAAACAATACATACCAGCTTTTTTACCCACTTGATAGATTTGTTTTGCAAGATCTGCTTCAAAATAACCGTCATAAATTCGTTTTTGTGAATTTAAATATATAAATGCACCATTTTGACAGACACGATGAAAATCACCTGGTACATTTTTAATGACTTGATCAATTTCTACTTCATTACGACCAGAGGCTACTGTTACTTGAATGCCTGCTTGTTGTAGTCTTTCTAAAGCGTCCAAATTATGTTGATCAATTTGTTTTTCATGATTCAATAGTGTATCGTCGAGATCAGTAGCAAACAGACGGATCATATTCAATCTCCTTTCAAGTGCTGAGGTAATTATTTTGTTTTTGAATAATTTGCGATATATTTATTTGCTTCCCTATGCTATTTTAGAATAAGTTAGGAATTCTTGCAAAAGGGGTATATTTACAAATGGAAATCATTGGATGGGCACTCCTTACTCTTGTTGGGCTGGGTTTGTTATGTATGGTATTTTTTTTGTTTATTCAAAGACGGTTCAATGGAAAAGTCCCCTATCAGCAACCCAAACAATTTTTGCAGCCAAATCAATGGAGTTCAGATAAAGTGACAGTAGGTTGGGTCGGTCATTCTACTATTTTGATTAACTTATTTGGTTATCGGATTTTGACAGATCCGGTATTTGGAAAAAAAGCAGGTGTTTCTCTTGGGTTTACACAAGTAGGTATCCCTCGTCATATGGCCCCTGCCCTAAAGCTAGAAGATATCGGTCCAGTAGACTTGATTTTATTGTCTCATGGTCATATGGATCATTTCGATACGCCTTCTTTAAAAAAACTTGCTAATGCAAATACCAAAGTCATTACTGCGACAGGAACATCCGGTTTGTTAAAACGTTTGCCTTTTGGAGAAATTTTTGAGCTTGGAGGAAGAGATTCCTTAACAATAGATGAAGATGTTACGATACAAGCTGTACCTGTAAAACATTGGGGTAATCGTTTCCCGTGGAATCATAGCTACGGCTATACAGGATACTTGATTGAACGTAACAATACACGTATTTTCTTCCCAGGAGATACGGCTTATACACCAGATTTCAGGTGGCTTCGAGAAGTAGGGGAGATAGATATCGCATTTATGCCCATCGGAGCGTATTCACCAGATGCATTTCAACGGCATCACTGTACACCTGAACAGGCTTGGAAAATGTTTTTGGACACAGGGGCAAAACAGTTGATACCCATTCATTGGAATACTTTTGTTTTGTCACAAGAACCAGTAGAAGAGCCTTTGGAGCGATTATTAGAGGCAGCGGGAGAAGAAAAAGATCGGATTGTTTTAACCGAACAAGGGCAAATTTTTACGTTACAAAGCAATCCGATTTTGGCCTCTAGTTAAAAAGGGGTTTAACGCGGCACCCGGACACATCACTGTGCCCGGGTGTTTTTTATCCTCTAGCAGAGGATGGGTTGTTCCTTACCCGATGAGTTTCCAGTCGTACACTTCGCGGAGCGCCACGATGAATTCCCTTCGAGCGGTAGTGAGGTCACCGTTACCGGGACCATCGTATCCGTCGTATGCACGGATTGCAGTAACCACCGACTCGGGCAACACGTTGCTCTTGTGAAGCACGAGGGATACCCAGATCAGCCGAAACAGGTCGAGCTGGTGAATTTCCTGCTCGGTCTGTTCGTACTGAACATAGAAGAACTCTTCTGAGCAGCTCTTGAACGCGATGACGACTGCGGGACGGAGTTCGACCTGGCCCCTGTCGGGGTTGTCTCTGGCCGTCTCGATCACGGTGTTGAGTAGGGTTTCTACTACCTCCGATTTTGTCCTCATGTGAACCCCATTGTTCGAGTTGTGGACTTATTACCATTCTAAACAAAGTAGGAATAAAAAGAAATGCGTGAAAATTAGAAAACAAAGTGGGGGGATGAATGAAGGGAAGGAGCGATGAATGGTATAAAACACGCCGCCCCTCCTGAGCTGGTGCTCAGAAGGGGCGGTTCGCGTCTTACTTGGCCGTCTTGCGCCAGAAGAAGGCGTACTGGCTGACAAGCTTCCTGTTGATCAGCGCGGTCAGACCGATGATCCAGCCGATCAGGCCTGCGAGCAGGTACTGGTCGACCTTGTCATGTCCCTCTCGTGCAGTGATGCCCATGCCCATGGCAATTCCGATTGCGGTGCACATGACGATGACCCATGCAGGAACCCCCAATCGCCTATTGATTCGGCAGTAGAGGAAAATCATCAAGGCTACCGGCAGAATCAGTGAGAACATGTTCCCTCCATAGGGATCTAGAAGCCTAACCTAGTTACTTTCATTATATGACAAGCGATAGAGAAAATAAATGTATCAAGATCAAGAGAAGAATCATGAATTTGAGATTACAAAACTATAAATTGAAGTATTGCTTATGCTATACTGGAGGCAATGTTTACATATTGGGGTGAACGGAAATGAGTATAAACCGCGCGCAAGTGGAGCATGTGGCGAAACTTGCTCGATTGTCGTTGTCAGAAGAAGAAAAAACACAGTTTACTAGCCAACTGAATGATATTCTCCAATTTGCGGAGAAATTAAATGAGTTAGATACAGATCATGTAGAACCTACTAGTCATGTCTATCCTGTTACCAATGTGATGCGTGAAGACACGATCAAACCGTCATTGGATAGAGAAAAAGTATTACTGAATGCACCAGATCAAAAAGATGGCTCATTCCGCGTTCCTGCGGTGTTTGAAGAATAGGGGGAAAAGCTTTGTCCATACGTGAAATACATCGTCAATTAGCAAAAAAAGAACGAAGCGTTACAGAAATAGTAGAAGAATCCTTACATAGAATCAAAGAAGTACAACCTCAAATCGGCTCTTTTCTAGCTATTAATGAAGAAGGAGCAATCGAAAAAGCAAAAGAACTAGAGCAAAAGCTGTCTACGACTTCTGAGCGCGGCATCCTTGCAGCTATTCCTACTGGTGTAAAGGATAACTTAGTGACCGAAGGATTGACGACTACGTGTGCAAGTCAATTGCTTGCGAACTATCAACCTATTTACAATGCAACAGTAGTCAATAAATTGCTCGCATCTGATGCAATCATCATGGGGAAAACGAACATGGATGAATTTGCGATGGGCTCATCCAATGAAAACTCCAGTTTTCATCCTGTGAAGAATCCTTGGGATGTAAATCGCGTTCCTGGTGGTTCTAGTGGTGGTTCGGCGGCAGCAGTTGCTACAGGTGCAGTCACCTTTGCTCTTGGATCGGATACAGGCGGTTCAATCCGCCAACCAGCGGCTTTTTGTGGAGTTGTTGGGTTAAAGCCTACCTATGGTCGTGTATCTCGTTTTGGTTTGGTGGCATTTGCCTCTTCCTTGGATCAAGTTGGCCCGATAACTCAAAATGTCGAAGATGCCGCATCTGTATTACAAGCGATTTCAGGTCATGACGAATTGGACTCCACTTCGGTGAACAAAGAAGTACCTGATTACCTTTCTGCTCTAACAGGGGAGATCAAAGGGTTGAAAGTTGCTGTTCCGAGAGAAATGTTAGGCGAAGGAACAGATCCTCTAGTGAAAGCACAAATTGAAAAAGCAGTAAAACAATTGGAAGCACTAGGTGCACATATATCCGAAGTGTCCCTTCCTAACTTGGAGTATGCGGTAGCAACCTACTATATTCTTGCACCAGCAGAAGCTTCTTCCAACTTGGCTCGCTTTGATGGTATTCGC
Source organism: Shimazuella kribbensis DSM 45090 (assembly GCF_000428065.1). GTDB lineage: Bacteria > Bacillota > Bacilli > Thermoactinomycetales > Thermoactinomycetaceae > Shimazuella > Shimazuella kribbensis. The sequence continues at coordinate 121,111 of NZ_ATZF01000012.1, read as the reverse complement.
TATGGGGTTCGCCAAGGGAAAAATCTGCTTGATATTTATGAACAAAGCCGAAGCAACGGTTTTGGGCCAGAGGTCAAACGCCGAATCATGCTAGGGACATATGCACTCAGTTCTGGATATTACGATGCCTATTACATAAAAGCACAAAAAGCGCGTACATTGATCAAGCAAGATTTTGATAATATTTTCGCTGAGCACGATGTGATCGTTGGCCCTACTGCACCAACGACTGCTTATCGAATTGGCGAAAAAATTTCTGATCCTTTGACAATGTATTTGGACGATATATGTACGATTCCAATGAACTTAGCAGGATTACCTGCTATTAGCGTTCCTGCTGGATTGGCACAAGGTCTCCCAGTTGGACTTCAAATTATTGGTAAAGCCTTTGCAGAAGAGACTGTCCTACGTGTTGCTCATGCATTTGAACAAACAGCAGGTCGTCTTCAACTGCCTGCATTAGGGGGAGTGAAAGCATGAGCAAATATGAAACAGTTATTGGATTAGAAGTACACGTCGAGTTGGCAACAAACACCAAAATTTTTTGTGGTTGCTCTACTTCCTTTGGTGCACCACCAAATACCCAAACGTGTCCTATCTGTTTAGGCCATCCCGGTGTTCTGCCTGTTCTAAACAAACAAGCAGTTAATTTTGCAATGAAAGCTGCTATGGCACTGAATTGCCAAGTTGCAGAGGATACGAAATTTGATCGGAAAAATTATTTTTACCCTGATTCTCCTAAAGCTTATCAGATTTCCCAATTTGATAAACCGATCGGTGAGCATGGTTGGATTGATATTGAGGTAGATGGAGAAACCAAACGAATTGGGATCACACGTTTACACTTAGAAGAGGACGCTGGTAAATTAACACACGATGGAGATGCTTCTCTCGTTGATTTTAACCGGGTTGGCGTTCCGTTGATCGAAATCGTATCAGAACCAGATTTGCGTTCTCCGAAAGAAGCGAAAGCATACTTGGAGAAAATCAAATCCATCATTCAATATACAGGTGTATCCGATGTAAAGATGGAAGAAGGTTCTTTGCGTTGTGATGCAAATATTAGTTTAAGGCTTGTGGGTGCAGAACAATTTGGAACCAAAACGGAGTTGAAAAACTTAAATTCTTTCCGAAATGTAGAGCGAGCGCTCGAGTTCGAAGAAGTACGCCAAGCAGAGGTTTTAGACGATGGGGATAAAGTGATTCAGCAAACCCTTCGTTGGTCAGAAGAATTAAATACCATTAAAATCATGCGTTCCAAAGAAGAAGCACATGATTATCGTTATTTTCCAGAACCAGATCTTGTTCGGTTGCAAATTGATGAAGCTTGGAAACAAGAAATCCAAGCTGGGCTTCCCGAGTTGCCAGATAAACGAGTTGCTCGTTATAAGTCAGAGTTCGGTTTATCATCCTACGATGCAGGTGTGCTGACTTCTAGCCGTATGCTCGCTGATTTCTTTGAGGATACTGTTTCAAAAGGAGCAGATCCAAAACTTACCTCTAACTGGTTACTCTCTGAAGTACTTGGTTATTTAAATAGTGAAGGACTAGAATTAAAAGATACACCTCTTACTTCTAGCCACCTTGCAGAAATGATCACTTTGATTCAAAAAGGAACCATCAGTAGTAAAATAGCAAAAGATGTGTTAAAAGAAATGTTGGCTACTGGACATAAACCTTCTGCCATTGTAGAAGAAAAAGGTTGGGTGCAAATTAGCGACGAAGGTGCTCTAAAAACGGCCGTTGCAGATGTTCTATCTGCAAATCCAGCTATTGTAGAAGAGCTTAAAGGCGGGCGTGACAAAGTTCTAGGGTTTTTAGTAGGGCAAGTGATGAAAGCAACCAAAGGGAAAGCAAACCCACAGTTGGTCAATCAGTTGATACGTGAACAAGTTGGTTCTTAATATATTTGCCTGGTAAGGACTTGTCCTTCTTCGGAATGATAGGGAAAGGCTCGTCCTCAATGGGGCGAGTTTTTTTCAGATAAGAAAGTATAACGTTTATCTGAGGTGCAAAACGAAACTAGGAGAGTAGCAACGTAGCGAGACTTGTCCCTATTCTGAGATGCATAAGTGCAACTATGCCTCTAGCGGCGGCCCTATAGGGCTTGCCAATCGGCAAGTTTTCTTTACTTGTCTCCTATTCTTTATAATGGATGTATACATACGTAATGGAAGAAAAGAGATGGAACAGGAAATTTAGGTTTCCATGTTGGGGAGACTGGGGAGAAGATCGTACTTGGTATATTTTCTGTTTATTTTTATAGGAGTTGTTTATCTATCTGCTAATTCGATAATTTCTGTTCTATTTTTTATCATGTCGCTCTATCATTTGTTTAGTTGGATGGAACGACGAAAACAAGCCTTTTCGCGCAGAATGTACTTACTTTTATTTCTGGTGCTGATGGGTAATGCTATTTTTGCTTTTACCATGCTCGGAATAGTGTATATTACAATCGGAGTTTTAAGTTTAATCTATGCCTTGTCCACTTGGCTATCTTACCAACAACGGAAAATTGATGAAAGGGAGGACAAAGAAGAATGAAAAAGCAAGGGGTTTTGGTCATTGCTCATGGCTCGAGCAACGAAAATTGGGTTCGTGAAGTAGATGAATGTATTCAGCGTGTAAATTTACCTGTTCCTGTAGTAACTAGTTTTTTGGAAATGGTAGAAGATCGAACGATTGCAAATGGCATACATCAATTGGAACAAATGGGTGTAACGAATATTACAGCTCTCCCTCTCTTTGTGTCTTCTGGAAGCACACATATCGAAGAAATACGGTATTTGTTGGGATTACAGGCAAATTCTCGATTGGAAATGGATGAAGAGCCAATTGCCCATACAGCTTCTATAAAGCTACTAGCTCCTATGAATGATCATCCTTTTATTTTAGATATTTTGGCCGAACGAGCTACTGCATTGTCAACAGATATAGCTAATGAAAGAATTTTACTTGTAGGACATGGTAGCAATCTTCCTTGGTTCCAAGTTGAATGGGAAAAAGTGGCAAATGGTATCGCTACTCAGTTGCAAGCGAAACTAAATGCTAAATCTATCTCTTATGCTTTTACGCTGCCAGATAATTTGCGAACTCGGTTAGAAGAAGAAAGTAGCAAAGATCCAGTTCTCCTCCTGCCTTTGTTTTTAAGCGAAGGATATTTTACAAAAAAGAAAATTCCCGGACGCGTGGAAGGCTTATCCTATCGTTATGACGGAAAAGCGTATTTGCCACATGAAAATGTAGGAAGATGGATTGAAACTGTATCTCGTGAAAATTTATCCATATAGGAGTTGCGAAAGATGAGGCAAAAGCCCCCTGTCCAGAAAGGACAAATAATTGAATGTACCGTCCATGGATTTGGTCATAGTGGGACAGGAGTAGGCAGATATGAAGGATTTGCTGTATTTATTGGAGGAGCCCTACCTGGAGAACAAGTAAAAATACGCATTACAAAAGTAAAAAAAACATTTGCAGAAGGGGAACTGTTGGAGGTACTAACTGCTCATGCCGAGCGCATCGAACCAATTTGTCCTCATTTTGACAGTTGTGGTGGTTGTCAGTTGCAGCACATATCCTATACAGAAGAATTGAAATTGAAATACCAACAAGTAGTAGATCAGTTAGAACGGATTGGTTTACTTACTGATGTTACCATTCACCCTATGAAAGGAATGGAACATCCTTGGAGTTATCGCAATAAGGTCCAGATTCCCTTTGCAACAGTTGAAGGTAAAGTAGTCGCAGGTTTTTATCAACTTGGTACACACCAAGTAGTAGATATGGAGACTTGTTTCATTCAGAACGAACTACAGACAGAACTGACCCGTAAAGTGAAAGAGATAGTGGAACGTTTACATATCTCCATCTATGATGAAACAACACACAAAGGTATTTTACGTCACATCCTTATTCGTCAAGGAGTACATACAAATGAGTTGATGGTTGTACTAGTGACCAATGGAGAAAAACTCCCGTCAGCTCAAGAGCTGGTCAAAGAACTGCGGCAAACTTTCCCCATTATTACCTCGGTTCAACAAAATATAAATACTGCCCGAACAAATGTTATTTTAGGGAAGGAAAATCGGTTACTTTGGGGAATGCCCGTTATTTATGACACCATTGGAGGTATTCGTTTTGCTATTTCTCCGCATTCTTTTTTCCAAGTGAATCCAATCCAAACAGAAGTACTATATGAACAAGCAAAAGCTTATGCGAATCTTACAGGCCGAGAAACAGTGATTGATGCTTATTGCGGCATTGGCTCGATCTCCCTCTATCTCGCAAATCAAGCAAAAAAAGTATATGGCATGGAGATTGTCCCCTCCGCGATTGAAGATGCCAAACAAAATGCGACATTGAATAAGATTAAAAATGCTCAGTTTGAATTAGGGAAAGCAGAAGAAATTCTGCCACGGTGGCAAAAAGAAGGATTGTTTGCAGATGTGATTGTTGTAGATCCCCCAAGAAAGGGGTGTGAAGAGCCTTTTCTTGAAGCAGCATCACAAATGAAACCGGAAAGAATTGTTTACATCTCTTGTAATCCAGCTACGTTTGCTAGAGACGCAAAATATTTAAGTGAACATGGCTATCATCTGCAAGAAGTACAACCTGTAGATATGTTTCCGCAAACGAGCCATGTGGAATTGGTAGGACTGTTCACTTTGCAAGTATGAAGTAGTAAACAAATACAAGTCCGATTACGATAACAACCAAATAAATGATACTAAGCAAGCCCAACATTTTTTTTCTACTTTGATCATAATGTTGATTGTGTTGCTTGTTTTGTTTTCTTCCCAATTGAAAAGTAGCTAGAAAAGCAAAGATACAAATGACAACAATGAAAATGAATCCATAAGTAAATATGATTAGAACCCCCTTTAATAGGTTGTTGGGTGCTTCCAATTAGAAGCCTTTACAAGTATATCATTATCATGACCAATCCAAAGTATTTGGTCAAAGTTGAACTTTTTTGTTAAAAGATAGATGTTTTGTAAATAAAAGAGGCTTCTTGAAAGAAGCCTCTTTTGTATTATTTCTCTTCCCAAACTTGAACTTCTAGCATTTTTTCCCCTTGTTTCATGCTAAGTACATGTTCGATACCTGAAGTTACTTTTCCAAATACTGTATGTACACCATCTAGATGAGCTTGGTCTTCATGTACGACAAAGAACTGAGAAGAACCTGAGTCTTTGCCTGCATGAGCCATAGAGAGTGCTCCTGGAACGTGTTTATGAGGATTTCCTTCTGTTTCGCATGCGATGGTATATCCTGCTCCTCCATATCCAGTTCCTTGTGGGCATCCTCCTTGGCTTACAAAACCAGGGATGACGCGATGGAAGTTTAGTCCGTTATAAAATCCGTCATCAGCCAATTTTTTGAAATTCGCTACTGTATTAGGTGCTACTTCTGGAAAAAATTCCAATTGGAGTTCTTTTCCATCTTCAAGAGTGATTTTTCCTTTGACTGCCATTTCATACCCTCCTTACGTAATCATCGTCTATTGTAACATTATTTGTAGATAGTTTCATAGGTACAACAGAATAGGCGATGAAATCGTCTTTAACATGCGTGTCGGCCAGAAGCAAAAGCTTCTGGCCGACGAGGAAAGCATTTATTTTCTGCTTTCTTGTTTTGCGCAATTAGTGGATGAGAAGCGCTTGACGGGCTAGCTGCTCCATTTCCGCTTTGAACTGTTGGAGCATGATTCTGTGTTCTTCTGTGTCTTCCCGGATTCGGTGAGGAACGGTAATTCCCTTTGTACGAACCGAAATTCGCGTACCGATTTCTTCCGATGAGAACTTACGAGGGAGATGACCTTTCCACACAAAGTAGAGGCGGGCGTGGGAAAGCTCGATCATGTAACTCAGCCGCTCCTTCAGGGAGTAGCGAGTCTTCATCCTCGAAATGTAGACGATAGGGATACCAACCTTCCTGTACGTAAACATCCATTCTTTGTTTTTCGGAAGTTTACGTGTAAGGAAGTACCTCACCAAGTCTTTTTTCTGTTCTCTGCGGTAGTTGTCACAGTAACTCCGGGAGTAGATCCGATCAATCACCTGATCAAGGTGAGAGATTTTTTCTACGAGTTCATTATGGTGTTGCTGATTGTCCATGGTTCCATTTCTTTTTCGGAGGAACTGTGTTATAAGAACAGTATACTGCTTTACCGTAAAAAAATGAAGTTATCCAAGTGAATTACTATGTTTTGTTTTTGTAAAGGGATTTTTCAAATCGTGCGATTGATGCAAAAATCTGATAATATTTGTGGAAAGGTTTTATTTGCATTCATCGAATAAATGCAATCAAACATAGAGCGGAAGCGGAGGACCTTTATGCAGCTTGATAAATTAAGTAAAAGAGAAGTGGAACAATTGTTCCAAGCTATTCTAAATTTAAAATCGATGGAAGAGTGTTATGTATTTTTTGAAGATTTGTGCACGGTTGGGGAGGTAAAATCCCTTTCCCAGAGGCTAGAAGTTGCAAAAATGTTGCGAAACGGCAGTACATATACGCAAATTGAAAAAGAAACAGGAGCAAGTACAGCGACTATTTCCAGAGTGAAAAGGTGCCTAGCATATGGAATGGATGGTTACCATTTAGCATTGGATCGCCTAGAAGGTAAACAATAAAAAGAAGCGACTTCATAGTCGCTTCTTTTTTAGTGGAGAGATGGAGATTTTCGTTATTGGATTGTCTATGCTAGGGGTTTTATTCGTGCAATGTTATAATGATGGCGGAGGTTTTTGTAATGTTACGTGAAAAAATAGAAGAGTTCAGACATGTATTTAAATTAGACCCCGCAAAAAACATTTCTGATGAAGCACTAGAGGCCTTGTCCACATCTGGTACGGATGCAATTATAATTGGTGGAACAGATGATGTAACCTTTGCAAATACTGCCAATCTTCTGTACCGTTTACGGAATTGTTTGGTACCTTGTTTTCAAGAAATATCCACACCTACCTCGCTTGTGCCAGGTTTTTCTGCTTATCTTACTCCTACTGTCTTGAATACAGAGGATGCTAGATGGATTCTTGGCATGCATCACCAAACCATTAAAAGGTTCGGTTCCTTTATACCATGGGACAAGGTGTTGCTAGAAGCATATGTGGTATTAAATCCAAATGCAAAAGTAGCAAAAAGGACAAATGCAAACACAAATCTTCAAATCGAAGATGTAATCGCATATGCACAGATGGCAGAATGGTTGCAAATTCCCATTTTTTATGTAGAATATAGCGGAACGTATGGTCGAGTAGATATGGTAAAGGAAGTATCATCGAAGTTAAAGCAGACTCGCCTATTTTATGGTGGAGGAATTAGAGGCCAATCGCAGGCAGAAGAGATGGCTAAATGGGCAGATACGGTAATAGTGGGAAATCTCATCTATGATGATTGGATAAAAGCAATACATACAGTGAAATGGGTTAAATCGATAAAACGAGGGGAGAAGAAGTAAGTGCAATCAACAATGATATCTTTAGAAGGCTTGAATGATGTACAGAGACAAGCTGTACTTACAACAGACGGACCAGTACAAATCATCGCAGGTGCTGGCAGTGGAAAAACACGAGTACTAACACATCGTGTGGCTTATTTATTGGGGGAGAAACGGATTCATCCATGGAATATTTTGGCTATTACTTTTACCAATAAAGCAGCGAAAGAAATGAAAGAACGTATTTCTGCATTGATCGGCTCGATGGCTCAAGACATTTGGGTGTCTACTTTTCACTCCATGTGTGTGAGGATATTAAGGAGAAACATTGATCGTCTCGGATATACTAGCAGCTTTACCATTCTTGATACAGCAGATCAACTTTCTGTAATTAAGCAGATTTTAAAAGAAGAAAACATGGATCCAAAGAAATTTGAACCTCGTAATTTACTTTTCCAAATCAGTCAAGCAAAAAACCAATTGATCGATGTTCCAACATTTCGCGCGAGTGCTTCTGGTTTTATGGAACAGATTGCAGCACAAGTATACGATCGATATCAACAAAAATTACGTACAAATGAATCACTTGATTTTGATGATTTGCTCATGATCACAGTGAAATTGTTTCAGGAAGTACCAGATGTGTTGGATTATTATCAAAAGAAATTTCAATATATTCATGTGGATGAGTATCAAGATACCAACCATGCTCAATACATGTTGATGAAACTACTTGCAGAAGGACATAAAAATATTTGTGTTGTAGGAGATTCGGACCAATCCATTTATCGTTTTCGTGGGGCTGATATCCAAAATATATTGCGTTTTGAACAAGACTATCCAAATGCCAAAGTCATCAAATTGGAACAAAACTATCGTTCTACCAAACATATTTTAGAAGTTGCAAATCAGATCATTGCCAACAATACAGAACGTAGACCAAAAAATTTGTGGACGGATAAATCGGAAGGCGAGAAAGCCTCTCTCTTTGTTGCGGAAAATGAGCAAGAAGAAGCTTATTTTATAGTGGATACGATTGCAAGGCTGAGTAGAGAAGGCAAAGCATATCAAGATTTTGCGATTTTGTATCGTACTAATGCACAATCTCGTGTGTTAGAGGAATTTTTACTGAAAGCGAATGTTCCTTACCAAGTAGTTGGAGGGATCAAATTTTATGAGCGTAAAGAGATCAAGGATATTTTGGCATATCTCCGAGTTGTCGTAAATCCACATGATGATATTAGCTTAGAGCGGATCGTTAATGTTCCAAGACGGGGAATTGGTGCTACGACAATGGATAAAATTCGTGCTCACGCCACAAATGAAGATGTCTCCCTCTTTTCGGCGATACTAGAAGTAGACTATATCCCTCTTTCCAAACGAATCAAGGATGCGCTTACAGGATTTGTCCAAACGATTCAAGCGTTTCATGGTATGGCCGAGTATCTATCAGCAGTAGAAATGACAGAAGAAATCTTATCTCGTACCCAATATCGGGAAGAATACAAAAAGGATAAATCCATCGAAGCACAAGCAAGATTGGAAAATATTGATGAGTTTCTTTCGGTTGCCAAAGAATTTGAAAATAGAAGCGAAGATAAGAGTATCCTCTCCTTACTCACGGAGCTTGCATTGGTAGCGGAAGTAGACAATGAACCAGAAGAAACAGATACAGTCTCCCTGATGACGGTACACAGTGCGAAAGGTTTGGAGTTCCCTCATGTATTTATTGTTGGAATGGAAGAAAATATTTTTCCACATAGCCGTTCTTTGGAAGACGAGGTAGAGATGGAAGAAGAACGCAGGTTAGCCTATGTTGCAGTAACCCGTGCGGAAGAAATGTTATACCTTTCACGGGCGAGGACTCGTACTTTGTATGGTTTTACCAGCATGAACACTTCTTCTCGTTTTTTAGCAGAGATCTCTCCTCAACTCTTGCAAGAAGTAGGAAAAACAAACCCACGTGTGGAAAAGAGAGTCGTAAATCGTCCAAGTCCTCGTCCTGTTGGTACATGGAATGTAGGAGATCAGGTGAACCATAAAAAGTGGGGTATAGGTACAGTAGTAAAAGTAGATGGAGAGGAATTAAATATTGCCTTCCCTGCTCCTGTAGGCGTAAAGAAATTACTTGCACAGTTTGCCCCAATCGAAAAAGTGTAGGAGGGTACATATGCAATTTGCTGATGCCAAAGAACGTGTAGAGTCCTTGCATCAACAACTGTTTGAGCATAATAGAAGATACCATGTGTTAGATGATCCGATTATTACCGATGCAGAGTACGATCAGTTGATGCGAGAATTGATTCAATTGGAAACAGAATTTCCGGAATTACAGACAGCAGATTCTCCAACACAACGAGTAGGGGCCGCGCCTCTTCCTTTTTTTGAAAAAGTAGAACATACGAGCCAGATGTTATCTTTGAGTAATGCTTTTAATAAGGAAGATTTGATAGAGTTTGATCAGCGAATAAAGAAAGCGATGGGTTTGGATCAAATTACTTATGTTTGTGAGTTGAAAATCGATGGATTAGCAGTGTCCATTCGATTTGAAGATGGAGTATACACACTTGGAGCAACTAGAGGAGACGGTCAAGTCGGGGAAAATATTACACAAAATGTAAAGACGATTCGATCCCTACCCTTAAAACTGGCTGATCCTATTAGTTTAGAAGTAAGAGGAGAAGCTTATCTTCCCAAAAAAGAATTTGAGCGCATCAATCAAAAGCGCGCTGAAGTGGGAGAATCGTTGTTTGCAAACCCTCGTAATGCAGCAGCCGGGTCACTTCGACAGTTAGATCCAAAACTAGCGGCAGAACGTGCTCTGGATTTGTTTATTTATGGGATGGACGGAGAATCTTCTGATGGATTTACCACTCACCAAGAAACATTTCGAGCCATTTCTAAATTGGGATTGAAAGTAAATGCAGAGTGGAAAGTGGCAAATAGTATTGATGAAGTGTGGAGTTATATTGAACACTGGCAATTAGAACGTAGTAATCTGGGATATGAGATAGATGGAATTGTCGTGAAAGTAGATGATTATGCAATACGCGCAGAGTTAGGTTTTACTGCGAAAAGTCCACGATGGGCTATTGCTTATAAATTTCCTGCGGAAGAAGCAATTTCCATCTTAGAAGATATTGAACTGCGTGTTGGTCGTACTGGGGTTATTACACCAACTGCGATTTTAAAGCCTGTCGTTTTAGCAGGTACCACAGTAAAAAGGGCTTCTCTTCACAATGAAGATATCATTCGTGAAAAAGGTCTTTTGCTAGGCGATCATGTAGTGGTTAAAAAGGCAGGAGATATTATTCCTGAAGTGGTGAAAGTAATTACAACAGAACGTACTGGAGAAGAAGTTGCTTTCCACATGCCAACGCACTGTCCAGAATGCCAAAGCGAGCTGGTACGATTGGAGGGAGAAGTTGCCCTACGATGTATCAATCCAGCGTGTGCTGCTCAAATCAAAGAAGGTATCATTCATTTTGTATCTCGTGGTGCGATGAATATGGAGCGTTTAGGAGAGAAAGTAGTTATTCAACTTTATGAATATAAGCTAATCTCTTCTATAGCAGATCTCTATTATTTAAAGGAAGAAGCTCTGTTATCCCTTCCTCGAATGGGTGCGAAATCAGTAGGGAATATCTTGAACTCCATTGAAAAAAGCAAGAATAATTCACTCGAACGTTTGCTTTTTGGTTTAGGTATCCGTTTTGTTGGTTCCAAAGGTGCAAAAATGATTGCCCAACATTTTGAAACGATGGATGCAATTGTACAAGCAACGGAAGAAGATTTATTAACCATTGAAGAAGTTGGACCAAAAATGGCTGGAAGTATTGTGACCTATTTCGAAAAACCAGAGGTCAAAGCATTGTTAGACAGACTTAAACAAGCCAATGTGAACATGACTTACAAAGGATCTAAGATCGTTCGTGTAAGTGAATCGGAGCATTCATTTGCTGGAAAAGTTTTTGTGATAACAGGAACGCTGGAAAGTATGACAAGACAGGAAGCAGCAGAAAAGTTAGAACAATTAGGTGCTCAGGTGACCAATAGTGTGAGCAAAAAAACAGATTTTTTGTTAGCGGGAGAGAAAGCAGGTTCTAAGTTAACAAAAGCTCAAACTTTAGGAGTATCCATTTTAGATGAGGAAGCATTTTTGGCAGAAATCCAGTAATCATCGTTTGTTTCATAAAATATGCTACTGAAAAGTATGCTTTCTTCATATCATTCATTTACAATTGACCCCTTTACCATGTATACTGATAAAGATGATTGTATATCTCAATTTTGATCTTTGGTGTTTATTTATGAAGAGAATTGTGGCTGCTGCCACCAATTCTCTTTTTTGTATAGAAAAAGGATTTAGAAGGGCCTATATGGAATGGGATTAACTGGTGGATTGGTTGTGTTTGGAAAGGTAGGAAAGACAAGGTGAAACGTATCATCCTTTTGGTTCTCACTCTGCTTACATTAGTAGGATGTAACAACAAGTTACCTGATCTTAGCACGATGGAACAACAGTTTTACACAGGATTAGAAAAAAAACAGGTGTCCATTACTTCTTTTGGAAAGCAATTAGGTGGACAAATCATTTCCCCTAAGTTCGATGGGGCCGGTGTCGATCAAACTTTGCAAGTAGAAGGTGTCGTTAAACAATACCAACAACTGACACAACCCTATATGTGGATTCAAGTTACATATGATGGGAAGCAAGAAAACGGTATACCAAAAACATTTGAATACTACACAGCCATAAAGGATGGAAAATTTTCAGAATCAATAAAATTATTTTCTGGTGTAGGGGATTATATTGTCAAAATTTATGTTTCAGGAACGCAAGAAAATCGGTCTTTCTACCTGTTTTCTAAATTTGATGTCCATCATTCCAGCCCAGATTTACAAGCAGATGTAACCTATACGCTACTGGCAAAACAACAAGGTTTACAGATTGCTAACCCATCCAAAGGATATCAATCGGCTAACGGATCCATTTCTTTGCGTGGTAGTGTAGATGAAAGCTTAGCGAAGAAGAAAGTTTTGATTCAAGTTCAAAAAGGAAGTCAGAAATGGCAAAGAGTCATTTCTATTTCCAAAAAAGCTACATTCCAAGAGACAGTACCATTGTTGTATGGGGAAGGGATACACCAAGTTGAAGTACTCTTACCTGATGAAAACAGAGACAACTATTTTTTAAGCGGTGCGAAATTTTATGTTGAAAATAAAACAAGAGATAGCCGCTCTCCGATTCAATACTCTGTTATGTATGAGCAACGCGGTATCCATCTTACCACCCCTATTGCAGGTGGTGGGCAAGCAGAATATTTTTATCCGGTAAAGGGTTATATTGATCCTGCTGCGGAACATGCGAAAAAAACAACTCATCTGATTGTTCAAACGAAAAAAGATGGTTTGTTAGCTACCTATTTTGTTCCCATTAAAGATTTTGCTTTCCAGAGCAAGATTCCGCTTCGTTTTGGTTCGGGTGATTATGATGTCATTGTATTTGTACCTGAAATAACATCCCAGCAAAGAGATTATTTTCGGTTTTTCATGGTAGCCAAATTTCAGGTATCCAGTTATGCCAAAGAGGATAAAAGAGATTTGTTGCCAAGTAGAGGGATTGACCCAGAAAATCCGGATATCATTCGTTTGGCAAAAGAGATTACAGCGGGTGCAAACTCTGATTATCAACGGACAAAAATGATTTATCGTTACATCGCAAAAAACATGAACTATGATGTGAATAAATTTGAACAGAATAGTTTTTCTTGGGACGACAGTGATGTGAAATCTTTAAAACTAAGGCGGGGCGTATGTCAAGATTATGTGTTTTTAACATTATCTATGCTTCGTTCCCTAGATATTCCTGCTCGATTTGTGGAAGGTGTTGCCAATAATCAAAACCATGCTTGGGTAGAGGTAAAAGTAAATGGAGACTGGCTTGTTATGGATCCTACATGGGGTTCTGGTTATATTGAGCCTGATCAAGGATTTATCAAACACTACGATGGTGAATTTTTTGACATGTCCAGCAAAAAGTTAACCAAAACACATAAAAGAACAGGCACTGTATATTAGGAAAACATCCATAATGGATGTTTTTTTATTATTTTCTTTGTGAATATAGTATAATGATTTCATGGAATAATTAAAATTCATATTTTGTAAATAAAAGGAGGGGTATATTTGTTTTTCCTAACTATTATTACCTTTTTTATTTTGTCGATCAGTGGACTACAATTAGTCGCAGGAGGCTATGTAGTAGCTGGTGTTCCTGCACTAATAATTTCAGGTATTGTTCCTGTTTTTTCCTCCTTTTGGAGTAAAAGACGTCAAAGAAGACAGCAACAGCATAATGGAAATAAAAAGAAGAGTAAATGGGATATTTGTGATTGTATGGATGTAGCTGATTGCGGGTGTGATTGTGATTGATTTTAACCAAGTTACTCTATCAAATTCCATGTCATCGCAGAGCTGATCGATCGCTTTTCTTTCATGGAAAACAATTTCCGCTCTGTGCAAGGTGTACAGCAATATACGCCGCATATCTTATTTTACCTATTTTTGCTTTTATTCCTAAAACGATATACTTTTTGATATTAGGTATTCTGTTTCAAGTGCCCATGTTTATCGATGGATATACGCAATTGAGGCAATGGCGTGAAAGCAATAATTATCTTCGTGTGATTACTGGTTTTATCAGTGGGATTGGACAATGTTTATTTATATGGTATTGGACCGATTTTCTTACTACTTACTTGAAATGGTAAACAAACATTTTAACGTGCAACAAAGATGATTACTATTTTAAAGGGGGATTTTCCTTGATCGGTACTATTGTAGGATGTTTGGTTGTTGTGATTGTCATTTTACTTGTACTTGTAGTCGTTGGATTGAGCATTGCATCTTACTTTTTTGATGACGCTATGCAGTGGTTGACAAATCCATATATACCAGACTGGGTACAAGATGTGTTACAATGGGTATTATTATTTAGCTAAAAAAGAGCCAATTCATTTGGCTCTTTTTTTATGAGAAGTCACATAACTATTTTGGGTGCCTCTATTTTGGATAATGATGTATTTTTTTAAGCAAATATGCCTACGAGAACGTCAAAAAGCCCAATTGGCAAGTTTTCTTAATTGACAAGGTTGATAGGAGCTAATATTATCCAATAGAGGGAAAACGTCTTATCTTAGCGAATTATTCGTAACATTACTGTAATATTTTTTGGGAAGAAAGCGCCCAAAAAATTATCTTTGCGTTATAATGTTATCATGCCAAAATGGGCATAAGTTTTAGGTTGCAATTTTATAATTTAATATGAATTGACATGGAAATAGTTTTTTTCCAAATAAAATATGCACCAAAGTTTGTTTTTGTAGGCAGTTTTATAGGAGGTAAGTTGGATGGATGATTTTCAACGTCGCAATGATCAACGTCGTAATAATCAACAATCATTTCAACCAAGAACAAGAACAGAGCGATTAGGTTCTCGTGTAAGTCAAATGTCAGGGAAAAACGGAAAAAAAGGGAAATATAGCAGATTCTTTAACAAAAAATGGTTTATTTTAGTCGGAATCACTTCTCTATTACTCATTATAGGCGGCTGTTCCGCTGTAATGATGTCAGCAAATACGTATAAAATTGATGAACTAAAAAATCTGGAATTTTCTACTAGTGTATATGATCAAACAGGGAAGAAAGAGATTGGTCGAATTGGTAGCGTGTATCGAGAGTATGTCTCGATGAAGCAATTAAAGGAAATAAATCCAGATTTACCAGAAGCATTTATAAAAGTAGAAGACCAGCGTTTCCGCTCACACTCAGGAGTAGACTGGTTTGGATTGACTCGTGCAATAGTGAAAAACGTCATCTTCTTTGAAAAAGGAGAAGGTGGCGGTACCATTACCATGCAGGTTGCTCGAAATGTTCTTCTTCAAGATAGAACCAAGACTTATACTCGTAAATTAAAAGAAATAGGTGCTGCTTTAAATATCGAACGCGAACATAGCAAAGATGAGATATTGGAAGTCTATCTTAACTACATTGATTTTGGGAATCAAGTAGCGGGTATCCAAATGGCTTCTAAAATTTATTTTGGTAAAGATTTGAAGAAAGAAAAACTAGAACCTCAAGAGATTGCCTTTTTAGCAGGATTACCAAAAGCTCCATATGGTTACAACCCATACGGTGGGGAAAAAAAGATGAAAAGAGCAATCGAACGACGTAATGTCGTTTTGATGAAGATGACAGAGTCGGAAGAAAGCCCAGCTATTATCACGGTAGCAGAAAAAGAAAAACTACAAAAAATGCCGCTTGGGACAAATAAAGAATTTTTAGCAAAATATAGAAAATCTTCCAAATATCAAGCGTATAAAGATTTAGTCTATGATGAAATTATAGATCGCTATGATCTAGATAAAGAAGCTCTCAATAGTAATGGATATAAGATTTACACAGGAATCGATACCACTGCCCAAGAAGTCGTAGAAGAAGCGATGAAAACAGACAGCCTGTTCAAAGGAAAATCTGATTATGAGGGGCAAGTAGACTCAGGAGTATCCATGATTGATCCACATACTGGGTTGATTCGCGCGCTCGGTGGAGGACGGAACTATAATCCAGGTTCCTACAATAGAGCAACTTTTGAAGTGTCACCTGGTTCATCGATCAAGCCATTGACGGTATTTGCACCTGCGATCGAAGAAAAAGGCTACAACAAATATACACCATTTAAAGATCAGCAGTATAAAGTGGGATCATGGTCACCGAAAAACTTTTCTGGAAGGTATTCTGGTGATGTCACGATGGAACAAGTAGTATACAAATCCATCAACACAGTGACGGTTAAATTGACGATGGAAGATGTAGGTTTGGAAAAGTCGTTTGAATATGGTAAAGAAAAATTAAAATTGCCTTTGCTTCCAAAAGATAAAGGTCCTGCATCTCTGGGACTGGGTGGTTTGACTGAAGGTGTGAGCCCCGTTGATATGGCTCAAGCCTACACGGCTTTTCCAAACAATGGAGAAATGACAACAGCGCATACGATTATTCGAATCGAAGATAGTGAAGGAAAAGAAGTTCCTCCAAAAGACGGAAAAGAGATTGACAATAAGGGAAATCCAAAACGAGTATTCTCACCTACAACTGCTTGGTATATGACTGAGATGCTGCAAGAGGTAGTGAAAAATCCTGGTGGTACTGCTCATAGTGCAATTAAAGTGAACAGACCGGTAGCTGGTAAAACAGGTACCATTCAGAATGAACAAGCAGGATGGTTTGTCGGTTATACACCTGATTTGGTTATGGCAGTTAATGTATTTAACGATACAGTTGATGGGAAAAGAGCCAATGCAAAAATTACCGGTGGTTCTATGCCCGCTAAAGTATTTAACTATATTTTAAAACATGTATTAGAAGGTAAACCTGCCAAAGATTTTAAGAAGCCTGAAGGCGTAAAAGAGCCTGTACCGCCATTCCAGCTACAAACACCAAACTTATCTGGTAGTTACAATGCAGATAATAACAGTGTTCAATTAAACTGGCAGAAACAAGATGGTCGGGTAGTTTATACGATCCAG
Organism: Shimazuella kribbensis DSM 45090; assembly: GCF_000428065.1. Lineage (GTDB taxonomy): Bacteria > Bacillota > Bacilli > Thermoactinomycetales > Thermoactinomycetaceae > Shimazuella > Shimazuella kribbensis. The sequence continues at coordinate 104,083 of NZ_ATZF01000012.1, read as the reverse complement.
CGTTCGGAAGACGGTGTGAATTTCTCCGATCTTCAAACCAATGTAAGCGGCAATTCCTTTACTGATACAAGCGTGCAAGCACCTGACGGTGGAGGATTCTTAGGTCTTGGCGGAAACAAATCTTATTACTACAAAGTAATTGCGGTAGATACCCAAGCTGCGGATCAAGCAACTTCCCAAAAGGAATCTGGAGCACTCGAAATTAAAATTAAGTCCAAGAAAAAAGATGAACCTGTGCCTTGTGATCAATTTGGTCAACCAGAAGGTTGTGTACCACAAAACAATGGTAACAATAAAGGGGGTAACAGCAAAAACGGTGGCAACGGAAACCCATTTAATACAGGTGGTCAAGAGAACGGCGAACCCCAAGAAGCTGGTGACGGTGGCACCAATCCGAATGATGGTGGACCGTTTATCGGAGGCAACCGTAAAAATGGTGGCGGATAAATCTAATAAAAAAAGATCAGTTTAAAAACTGGTCTTTTTTTTGTTGTCCTTTTGTATCTTGTACATAAGACAGAACAAGAATGGATGTTAAGTCATGATTATTTTAACAAGTATTATTGCTGTAACGATTGTACTCGTTCCTATTCCAAAACTCGTCGCCTTCCACCCTCGTCATTATTCGATATCTATCATCGTCTATTGGTTATTAGATGTAATAAAAGGTATAGTAATCACTTTCCTAGCATACCTCATTGGAGGATGGTTTGAAGCATATCTAGCTTCTATTCTCGCTGTGGTGATCGCTTTATTTCTAATAAGATGTAATACATTTGCAATTGCAGCTGGATCTATATTTGTATTGAGTCCTGTTTTAATCTTCGTAGGTATAGTGGTTTTTCTGATCAGCTTATTTATAACCAGATACTACTTACTTTCTACCTATTTTACCGTTACAGCAGTGGTAATATTTGGCTTGATCTTAGCAGCACACTTCGCTATTTGGGCTACTATTTTTGCTTTAGGGATTATTGTTTGTTTGGAGCATCGCCATCAATTTCGCCGTTTTCGGCGTGGGTTGGAAAAACAGATTGAATGGTAGGATCTATTTGTAACCTTTTGTTCACGGTTTCTTAAATGTATAATAAAGTGAACGACAAATGTAAAAAGCAGGTTGTTATAAAAAAGGGAAGCTGGTGAAAGTCCAGCACGGTCCCGCCACTGTAATGGAAGAGGGCGACTAGTGTGATGCCACTGTCTAATGGAGCTTAGCTCTGCCATTTATTATAAAAAATGGTGATGGGAAGGTGCTAGAAGCTGATGACTCCAGAGTCAGGAGACCTGCCTGCTTTTGAATTCGTTCTCCTTCGGGATAAAGGAGATGCGATTATTCGCATGTTACCTCCCGCAATTCACATAAGTTTGAGGAGGAAAAAATGAAAAAGTTTGCTTTATGGTTTTCATTCATACTTTTAGTCTGTAGTCTTATTGGGTGCCAATCCGTTCAAATGTCTAATGATCAGTCACCTGTTGATCCTGGAGATGTTAAATATCCATTAACGATTAAAGATCAAGCTGGAAATACGGTAACCATACCTAAAATACCAGAACGAATCATTTCTCTTGTACCAAGTAATACCGAGATTTTATTTGCAATTGGTGCAGGACAGAAGGTTGTGGGAGTAACCACAAATGATGATTATCCAAAAGAAGTAAAGAGTTTGCCAAAAGTGGGCGATATGACGATAAATGCAGAGAAAGTGGTGGCTCAGAAACCAGATATTATCTTTGCATCTATGCTAAATGGAAAAGAGACCATTGATAAGTTAAAAAAACTAGGTTTGACTGTATTTGTGTTGGATGCAAATTCAATCAAAGGAGTTTACCAATCGATTGATTTAGCTGGACAAGTGACCAATCAATTAAATCAATCGGATCAATTAATTGGAAAAATGGAACAAGAAAAACTAAAAGTTTTTCGAGAAGTAGCACAAGCAAAAAAGAATAAACTTGTAAAAGTTTGGATCGAATCTGATCCTTCCTTGTACACTGCAGGAAAAGGTACATTACTAAATGAATTAATTACTATCGCTGGTGGAGATAATGTAGCCAAAAATATTGCTGGGTGGCCCCAAATTTCTTCGGAACAAGTCGTAAAGTGGAATCCTGATGTTATTGTATCGATGTATGGAGATACTTCTGTTATCAAAAATAGAGCAGGATGGAGTACAGTAAATGCGGTAAAAGAGAAGAAAATAATCTCTATTGATCCTAATATTATTTCTAGACCTGGGCCTCGGATTATAGAAGCAATGCAACAACTTGCCAAAACGTTTTATCCAGGTCAGGTAAAATAAAATGGGTCAAATCAAAAAGATTGGGTGGGGAGGATGTTTTCTCCTCACTCTTTTTCTAACAATGAGTATTGCTTTATCAATAGGTAGCACATCTATTACAATAACGGATGTTTGGAAAACCCTTTTGGGATTTGGACAAAGTGATCCAGCTACAACAGCGATCATTTGGAAGATTCGTTTTCCTCGAGTATGTATTGCAGCTTTGGTTGGAGGATCGTTGGCGCTTGCAGGTGTCATTTATCAATCACTTTTACGAAATCCATTAGCAGATCCCTATATTTTGGGGGTTTCTTCTGGATCAGCGGTAGGTGCTGTTATCGCAATTACAAGTGGTTGGGGAGCAGTGGTGTTCCAAGGATGGCAGATCCCTATTTTTTCTTTTTGCGGTGCGATTATGGCTTTGTCCTGTGTACTATTTCTATCAAGATCTCGCTTACAAGTTCAATCCCTGTTACTTTCAGGAGTTGTCGTCAATGCTTTTTTTGCTGCTATTCTTACTTTTTTACTTTCCGTATCTCAAACAGAATTGGCTCGAATTCAATTTTGGTTGATGGGTAGCTTTACACTTCGTGATTGGGATCATGTACTGTTGATGTTGCCTGTCAGTTTTATTGGAACTTTTTTGGTATGGTTGGGCAGTAGAGAGTTAAATATTTTTTTATTAGGTACCCAATCAGCTATACATATTGGCGTATCGGTTTATCGAACGCGCCTTGTACTTCTCATATTAGCTTCTTTAATCACATCGATTGCTGTATCTGTTTCAGGAATGATTGGCTTTGTAGGACTGATCATTCCGCATTTTGTGAGAATTCTTATTCGTACTTCTGATCATCGATACTTATTGCCGTACTCTTTTCTGGTAGGCGCTATTTTTTTGGTTGGAAGTGATGCTATATCACGTGTTTTATTCGAGCCAAGAGAAATCCCTGTTGGTGTCGTAACTGCGTGTTTGGGAGCACCTCTGTTTGCAGTATTGTTACAAAAAACAACACGATCATTGGGTGATAGAACATGATCATACGAGGAGAAGGAATTACTAAGTCGTACGGGGCACGAAAAATACTTGATAGTATTGATTTTTATGTCAAAGACAATGAATGGATTAGTATTTTAGGGCCAAATGGTAGCGGAAAAAGCACCTTGTTATCCTGTTTGATTGGAAGCAGTAAGGTAGATTATGGTACTATCCAAGTTTTTGGGAAAGATATTTCTCGATATACCGTGAAAGACAAAGCAAAAGTAATCGCATTTTTAACACAGGAATCATTACCAGACATGCCAAATACAGTTGAAGAAATCATCCAAATGGGAAGATATGCCTATCAACAGTCCTATATGCCATGGTATTCCAAAAAAGATCAAGAAATTGTGGAAGAAGTAATGGTGTTTACCAATACTATTGGTCTGCGTAATAGTCAGATTGGATTATTGAGTGGTGGTGAACGCCAGCGGGTATCTATTGCTTTGGCATTGGCACAAGAACCACAAATTTTACTGTTAGATGAACCTACTACCTATTTGGATGTGTACTATCAACTTGCATTCTTTGATTTGCTCAAAGAATGGCAGAATAAGAATAACACCACGATCATCTCCGTGTTGCATGATCTTAATTTGGCGAGTTTGTACAGTGATCGATGTTTTTTATTGCATAAGGGCAAAGTATTAGATGAAGGGAAGGTATCAGATATACTCACAACAGAGAATATCAATAAAACATACCAAATAGACCCTCTCTTGATCCAACATCCGATACAAAAGGTACCTCAAATACTATTAAAAGGAGATTTTCCGTCAACGACTCACCGTTAAATGGTGAGCTTGTAACCATCCAGTCATGCAAACGTCTTTCGACTCTGACCTTGAATGGATGCTACATCAGGGCAGATTGACAGTTACCCGTTCTCTATCAGACATGCTGATACAGACCCTGTGTTTCGGTACTAAAAATTCCCAAGGTAACAGAACCTTCTCGATAGCTTGTATCTTTTACGTAAGTAGAGCATTACTTATTACAACTCCATAGATACAGTTGTCAAAGAACAAGGAGTGCCTCAGCCAATTGGCGAACGGTTTGCTCCTGCTGTATGTATTCCACACATATGTTTGTAAACCTTCTGAAAGGTGGTGAATAGACAGGAGAAAGGAATGGTTGTTCTAAGCATCCCAATAAGGGATACCGAGCAACGCTGACATTCCTCTACGCCAATGAATTTGGCGAGTTTCCTGTCGGCAATCTCATGAAAATATATACGCGAACAGGTGACCAAGGAGAAACAGGATTGGTTGGTGCTAGGAGAAGCAAAGATGATGTGAGAGTAGAAGCATATGGAACAATTGATGAGTTAAACTCGATGCTAGGAGAAGCAATCACACGTTTAGAAGAAGTTGTTCATGATGATATAAAAAAAGATATGATCATTATTCAGCATCATTTATTTGATGCTGGAGGAGATTTAGCCCAAGTAGAGGAAAAAAGAGTTTATCATGTAAAGGCAAATATGATTGATGATCTAGAGCAATTAATCGATCGTTATGATATAGAATGTCCAGCACTTCGTAATTTTGTGCTACCAGGTGGTACAAAGGGAGCAGCTGCTTTCCATCAATGTCGTGTGATTGCAAGAAGAGCAGAACGAAGAGTAGTAAGTTTATGCTCCATGGAAGAAACAAATCTAGAAGTAAGGCGTTATCTCAATCGTTTATCAGATTTATTTTTTACATTAGCACGAGTTGTAAATGTACGGGCGGGAGAAGTGGATATACCATATAAAAAAACTCAGAGTTTGAGTGAGTAGTTGGGAGATTTTTATGTTGACTTTTTTTCAATATCCAAAATGCAGTACTTGTCGAAAAGCAAAACAATTCCTTGATAGCCAAGGAATTGTTTATGAAAATAGACACATTGTTGAGGAACCACCAAAAGTAGATGAATTAAGAGAACTAGTCGCTATAAGTGGGTTACCGGTTCAAAAATTTTTTAATACAAGCGGACAAGTATATCGTCAAATGGAGTTGTCTAAGCAATTACCCACTATGTCGGAAGAAGAAAAATTACAGATTCTTGCCTCTAACGGTATGTTAGTAAAGCGTCCAATTTTAACCGATGGAAATCAGGTGACAATTGGATTTAAAGAAGAGGAGTGGCAGCAAAAATGGACATAAAAAAGAGCTACATGATGTAGCTCTTTTTTTTAACTAGTTGGTTTCACGACGACGGAAAGCTAGGACTGCAACACCAGCTAGGGAAAGTGCTGCACCAAGTGCTACAGAGGTAGCGAAGTCGTTAGCCGTTTTTGGAAGTTTACCACCGTTTGGTTTTGTACCAGCATTAGCACCAGCGTTTGTACCAGCATTAGCGCCACCATTGTTACCAGCGTTAGTACCGCCATTGTTGGTTCCACCATTGTTAGTAGTACCACCATTGTTAGTAGTACCACCATTGTTAGTAGTACCACCATTGTCAGTACCGCCATTGTTGGTTCCACCATTGTTGGTTCCACCATTGTTAGTACCGCCATTGTTGGTTCCACCATTGTTAGTACCGCCATTGTTGGTTCCACCATTGTTAGTACCGCCATTGTCAGTACCGCCATTGTTGGTTCCGCCATTGTCAGTACCACCATTGTTGGTTCCACCGTTGTTAGCGCCACCGTTGTTGTCACCTTTGCAAGGCTCGTTAATCTTAATACGAACTACTACAGCAATTTTGGTTTTATGTCCATCAACTGCTAGATATATTTTAAATGCATAGTTACCAGCTGGACCATTTGGATTAGCGGTAGGATCATAAACGATTTCGTAGAAGTCACCTTTTTGTTTGGTGGAAACTTCTCCAGTACCAACGATTTTCCCTTTTACAGGATCTAGTTTGATGTCATGGTAGATATCATATTTAAGAGAAAGCTTTAATTTGCTTATATCCACACCTAGAGCTTTTAATTCTTTTGTACGTACTTTAACAAAAATCTTGTCACACTTGCCACCGAATTTCACAATGTTTAGTACATTAGCTTCACCTAGAATCTTCAGGTCTACATCCTGCTTTAATGTGGTAGCAGAAGTCACCGATGGTAGAAAGCCAAAAGCAAAGATTGCCATAAGGGCAAGTAATGAAAAACGCTTAACAAAATTTAACATTTAAGAAATACCTCCTCGTATGCTTATATATATTTTTTACGGACTAGAATATTTCCTCCTTATTTTGTTAGATAATTTACCTTTTTTGTTTAACATTAACAATTTAGACATAAAACTAGGTCGAAATGCCATTTTTATAATCGAAATATATTTACTTCTAATGATGAAATAAATGCTTTTCGTTATGTATGATTTGAAGGTAAAGGGGAATGTCAAATTGCCGGAAGACACCTAAATAGTCTAACAAAAAATGCAGTCCAAGGGAATATATTTTGAATTAGCAGATTTGTCAAATTAAAGGCATTGGAAATAAAGTTTTAGATGGAAAATAAAGATAAAAAAACAACCAACTGATGAGCTGGTTGTTTTTTATTTGGTTATGGTCTTGTTGGTACAACAGAAGGGTGATAAATAGGATAAGTAGGAGCGACCCATACTGAACCTGTACCAGTAAACGTTTGTAGGTAGCCTTCTCCACTTGTCATGGAACCGACGATGGATTTTGCAGAACGTTCCACTGTAAAGTTGATGTTTCCATTACGAAGTATCGCAAAATTACCATCTACTTGTAAGCGTTCGTTATTCAATTGAAGTTTCATGATTTCATGTGCAGGTACTGGACTTAGAAGGACAACCAAGCCATAACCTTTTAAGCTGGTTTGGAATAAACCTTCTCCACCTTTTAGAGCCGCAGATATCGATTTTTGAGCTGCTACCCCTACTTGTACAGAACTTTCACAAGCTACAAACATACCTTTGTCTACAATGATTTCTTCGTTGTTCAATTGATATAGAAGAAAATGATCGAAGCTGGGTTCTAAAAAGACTTCACCAGAACCGGTGTAACTTGGTTTGAAAGTAGATTCTTGAGTAAGCATGGAGCTCGCAAGGTTTTTCAATAGACCAGCAGCACCTTTACCGCCACCAACTTGATTATCAGCGGTTATATGCCCTTTGAGAAAGGAAAGTGCACCTGCTTCGGTGATAACACTTCCATTTTGGAGTACAACACGAACTTGGTGAAGACGTGCGCCTGCTTTTTGAGCGCTATACAAGCTTGCTACTTGTAAAGGTTTGTAACGTAGAATATCAAATCGAGCTGCAGCACCTTGTACTGACTCAATTACATCAAACATTTCAGACATAAAGGCCTGTTCCTCCTTAGATAAAAAGAAAATAATATTTCTACTTCTATGATACATGAAATTACGACATAAAGAACGAAAAATTTAACCAAGTTGCGCAAGAAGTCTCCCATTTTAAAGTGTCATCTCTGAAATTTTTACATTTTTTGGTTGTATCCTTTTTCATCCTATTCTATAATCAGTCACGGATGAAGAGGTAAGGAAAGAAAAAGTGGATAGAATTCAAAGTTAGAGAGGGAAGGTAATTATGATCCATGCAAAAAAGTATTCTCTCAAACATCCCAATACGATCTAGATCGTCTATTTGCTTGTAACCGTGAATCCGCTCTGGTTTGGAACAAGTGTCTATATATCAAAGAAGTATATTCAAAATAATCAGAAGTGGATTTCGGAATCGGAATTACAAAAAGTAACTAAGCGACGATTTTTCTTACATAGCCAATCGATTCAAGCGGTTTGTCACAAGTATCTGTTCTCCCGAGATGCTGCCTATCAAGCGATTCAAAAGGGAATCCAGACAGTCCGCTATCCGTACAAGAAAAAGAAACACTATAACACCAAATGGGCAAAAGATGGGTTTCGAATCTTTTCGAATGGAAGAGCCGAATTATCCTTGGGAATTCAACAGGGAAAACACCAGAAACCTATTGTTCTTCATACATCTGATTTGCCACAGGGACAAATCAAAGAAATCGAGTTTTGTTACGATCAGAAGCTGTACCTATCGGTATCCTTTGAAGATGGGATTCAGAACGAGACATACACATCTGGGAAATCCGCAGGAGTAGATTTAGGTGAAATTCATACAATTGCTTCCTTCTGCGAAACAGGAGAATCCCTGATTATTACAGGTCGTAAAATCCGCCCTAGGCGAAAAGTAGTAGATGGGTTGTTCCGCCCCTTGTACCATTGGTACCTGTTGTTTACTTAGGAAGGAAGATGACTTCCGGTCGAATAGGCCGAGGGAAGAAGGCTAACCCTTCTTGACGTTGAAGCGTTTTTGTTCTTTTGGTAAGAAATTCCCATCGTTATAGGTGGGAGAGGTTCATTTGAATATAAAGAACTTCATCTTGGTTCCAATCAAATCCATCATATATAGAGCTTGTATGATTCTCTTTTTTGTTTTACCAAATACCACCATTGGTTCGAATAGGATATTTTTCTTCTGAGGGTGGGTAAGTAATGGATTCAAACCACACCTCTGCACCTTGCACATTGGGAGGAATAGCATGAAACTTCCATTTAATTATATAAATATTCACTTGAGAATACTTTTCAAATTATAGTAACTTTAATCTTGTATTGACTATTGTAAAAGGAATATGTTATCTTGTTTTTGCATTCTAAAGCACCAATTAGGTGATAGTATAGATGAGTATACATTTTGTAGGAGGAATTCAGAAAATGGCATCACGTTTAGTCGGTTTACCAGCACCAGCTTTTGAATTAGAAAGCACCAAAAACCTAGAAACTTTGGATGAAAAAGTATCACTTGCTGATTATGAAGGTAGATGGTTGGTGTTATTTTTCTATCCACTAGATTTTACCTTTGTTTGCCCTACAGAGATCACAGCACTTAGTGATCGCTATGAAGAATTTACAGACCTTGACTGTGATATTATTGGAGTAAGTACAGACAGTAAGTACTCACACCGTGCATGGATACATACATCTCGTGATGACAATGGTTTAGGAGAAATTAAATATCCACTGGGAGCAGACACCAACCATCAAGTTTCCAAAGATTATGGTGTGCTTTTAGAAGATGAAGGAATTGCATTACGTGGTCTTTATATCATTGACCCAGAAGGTATTATTCGATACCAAGTAGTAACAGATAATAATATCGGACGTAGTGTGGATGAAACCTTGCGTGTACTAGAAGCACTGCAAACAGGTGGACTTTGTGGAGCTGACTGGAAACCTGGTCAAGAAAATCTATAAGTAAGTAGTTTGCGGCTCCTTTTTGTGGGAGTCGCTCACTCTTTTATACAAGATAAAAGGAGGAATTTTGATCATGGCAATGCGATTGCGAACGGAAATGCCAGCCCTTACCGGTATAACCGAATGGGTAAATGGAGAAGTTAACAAGAATGATCTTGCTTCCAAACCTGTGCTTATTCATTTTTGGTCTGTCAGTTGTGGAATGTGCAAAGAAAGCCTTCCTGAGATCAATAAAATGCGCGAAACATACCCAGATTTACAGATTGTTGGTATTCATATGCCACGTTCTCAGAAAGATACAGATATATCTTCAGTAAAAGAAACCATTACAAAATATGAACTCAAACATCCACAAGGAATCGATAATGAGCACAATGTAGTAGATTCATTTGAAAATGAGTTTGTTCCTGCATTTTATTTGTTTGATCACGAAGGAGTTTTGCGCCATCGTTCCGCTGGTGAGAAAGCACTTTCCATGCTTAAAAAACCACTAGAGCGAGTTTTACAGCCAGAGGGGGCAACATCATGAATTTACCACAAGAACTTCGATATACAGAAGAACATGAGTGGGTAAAAATAGAAGGTAATACAGCTACTATTGGCATTACTGATTTTGCTCAATCTGAATTAGGAGATATTGTTTTTGTAGAGCTACCAGAAGAAGGATCAGAGATATCCGTTGGGGATGTTTTTGGAAGTGTAGAATCTGTTAAAACGGTCTCTGAACTCTATGCACCTCTCTCAGGAAAAGTACTCGCTATAAATAGTGAATTGGATGATACTCCAGAACATGTGAATGAAGCAGCATATGAAGCTGGTTGGATGATCAAGATCGAAGTTTCAAATGAAAGTGAGATAGAGAATCTGTTATCTGCTAATCAATATCAAGAAAGTATTTCAGAATAGTAGATAGGAGGCCACCGAATGAGCGATTATCGTGTTAATATTACAAGAAAAATTACCGGGAAGCTGGAAGACGGAAAGTTGATCTTGTATCACAATCATCAACCAATCGGTGAATTGCTTGTACAAGGCCAAAGTATAACACTGTATGATGGTTTTGAGGCAGATGAGTCTCGTGTATATGCAGTTGGAACCTATTCCTTTGAAGAGAAGTATGCAGGAGACTGCGATATGGGCTGGTGTCCGTAGGAAAATAAAAAGAAAAAACTAGGATTTTCATAGCTAGAGGCCGAAGTTTACGAAAATAAGGTCCTCTAGCTATTATTTTTATGGTTTGATATACAAAATTTTGTGGTAAAATATTAGTAACAAACAAGTTCTTCAGACCTTTTTTGATCTTTCTTGATCAATGAGGGGTAAGGAGGGAATATACATGATCTACTGTTGTGGAGCTAGCATGATTGGGATGGTTGGATCACTGAAACAAAAATCAGTGAAGGTTCATCAAGTACCGTTGCTTTTTTGTCCTGTATGCCACAATGTCGAGGTTCACCCAGCAGCCAAAGAGCAGTTTGATTTGGTGCTAGAGTATGCTTTAGAAGATCGTGTGAAAGAAACGTCCCTCTACGAACAAGTCGACCCCGAACTTATGGCTACTTGGAAGGAGTCCTGTTTTAGCTTCCAGGAGGATGATGTAGAGGCAGTATTAAGGGAACAGATTGATTTATCTCTCGATCTTCTGCTCATCTCGAAACCCGACCAGTCTTGGGCCAATGAACTGAAGAACCGCCTCCGAGTGCTGAGTAAACGGTTAATCCAGTTGGAGAGACAAAAGGAGAGCAGTTTGTAATACTTTTAAGCCCCTTGAGGGCTTTTTTTATTTCAGTTAATTTTGTTTTGTTTCAATATATAATAAATACATATTTTATTGCTAACAGAAAGTAGATCTTCAGAACTAGACAAATTATAATGATATGTGAGTCCATTCGTTTTGGAGGAATCAATGTCTGAGAAGAACTCCACTGATGCCATGTCCAGTGACATTCGTAGCGTTTACGAATGTGCGGAATACAAGATCAAGAGAATCCTCATCGAAAGGATGAGTGGAGAAATCCAGCCTTTCTCGATTGAAGACCTCTGTCCTTCTGGACAGCTTTACGAGGCCATCAAGCAACACTGCCTCGTGGAGTGTCAGAAGCTCCAGTTGGACGTGAGTAAGGTGGACTTGGAGACAAAGAGGGCGATTGAAAGGGTGTTCAATGTAGCCCTATACATGTACTTCTGCTTCAAGTATAAGTGTTCAGGTGAGTACATTCCTGTGATTGATGCCACTGTCGAGGACAAGCTATGGGATCTCTTCTCAAAGCGGGTAGACGACGAGAATTCGGCTACACTGAGAATGCTCCTTCCTTCTGGGGCAATTTATAAGGAAGTCAAGCAGTACTGTCTCGAGGAGGATGAGAAGACGACGTCAGTGATCGAACGGGTATTCAATGTCGTGCTTGTAGCGCACTTCCGACATCACTACCCCCACTAATACTTTCTGCACCTCATGAATATATGAGGTGCAGAAAGTGGATCACCTGTCCAATGATAAAGGATTGGTGATCCAGCGAAATCATTTCTTATTCTATAGATGAGTAAAAAACAACTTCTTTCTAATTAGGAAAGAAGTTGTTTTTTAATTTCTAATCTTATAGTTTTGGTCCTGCTGCAACTATTTTTTCATCTACGTGAGTAAACTTGGTGAAATTCTTTTGGAATCTTTCCGCTAAAGCATGTGCTTGCTTATCATATGCAGCATGATCGCTCCATGTGTTGCGTGGGTTCAATAGTTCTGCTGGTACTCCAGGGCAGCGGGTCGGTACAGCAAATTGGAAGACAGGATCATGGATATATCCTACCTTATTTAGATCTCCATTGAGAGCTGCTGTGACCATTGCTCGTGTATATTTTAGGTTCATTCGTTTCCCAATACCATAAGCTCCACCAGTCCACCCTGTGTTTACGAGATAAACTTGTGTTTGGTGTTCCGCAATCTTTTTGCCCAAGAGATCTGCATATACATGAGCAGGCCTAGGCAAGAATGGTGCTCCAAAACAGGTGGAGAAAGTTGCTTCTGGCTCTGTTACTCCGCGTTCTGTTCCAGCTAATTTACTCGTATAACCAGATAAGAAATGATACATAGCTTGCTCAGGTGTCAGTTTGGAGATAGGAGGTAACACACCAAAAGCATCAGCAGTTAAAAATAAGATGACTTTGGGATGTCCAGCTTCACCAGGAATGACCGCACCATCAATAAAATCAACAGGATACGCAGCACGTGTATTTTCGGTCAACGTATTATCACTGTAGACAGGAATACGATTGTCATCCAATACGACATTTTCCAAAACGGTACCAAAACGAATCGCATTCCAAATTTGAGGTTCTTTTTCAGCCGAAAGACCGATACATTTTGCGTAGCAGCCACCTTCAAAGTTGAATACCCCATTTTCAGACCAACCGTGCTCATCGTCTCCAATCAGACCGCGTTCAGGGTCAGCAGATAGTGTTGTTTTTCCAGTTCCAGACAAACCAAAAAACAATGCTACATCCCCTGCTTTCCCTACATTTGCAGAACAATGCATAGGCATTACATTTTGATCTGGCAATAAGTAGTTCATTACGGTAAAAATAGACTTTTTCATTTCACCAGCGTAGTGTGTACCTGCAATTATAACCACTCGTTGTTCGAAGTTAACAGCAATAAGTGTCTTGGAACGTGTTCCATCTTTTTCAGGATCGATCTCAAAATGCGGTACACAAATTACAGTGAAGGAAGGTACATGCTCAGCAAGTTCTTCTTCTGTGGGACGTATAAATAATTGATGAACGAATAAATTATGCCAAGCGTATTCGTTTATCACACGAATAGGCAAACGGTAATCTTTATCAGCGCCAGCAAAACCATCAAAAATAAATAATTCTTTTTCTTTCAAGTAAGCTTCTAAGCGCTCATAAATCTTTGCAAACTTTTCGGGTTCCATGGCTTGGTTGGTGGTGAAGTCCATTTTTTCCGCCACTAGTTCATTGTTTACTGTATATTTATCCAGTGGTGAACGTCCGGTAAACTCACCAGTTACTGCACGCAATGCCCCATTTTCCGTTAACACAGCTTCCTCTCGTTTCACAGCTTGTTCGGTTAGCTCAGCTACAGAAAGGTTTTTGTGCAACAAGCCTTCAAGTGGGATGTTTGTAGCTGATTTCCCAAGAACCATATCCATTTGCATCCTCATTCCTTTGTTTTTTTAATGTTTTTCCTGTCTGAATGCATTCGACCTAGTATAACAAAATTCGTTAGCTTGTTAAACAGGGCAATTTTACACTATAATATCATTGAATATTCTAATAATATTATGTTTGGATTCGCATGAATATGAAATTTGTAGATAGCATAAGAAAATCGAGTGTAGAGAGTCATAAACGCCCATTGACAAGGAATAAAAATAATGATATCTTCTTACAGAACTGATTATCCTATCGGGAGTGTTATAATGAGTGAGTTAAAGGAAGGGGCCATCGTTACGGGCGAAGTAATCTCAACGAAACCCTTTGGTGCCTTTGTAAAGTTAGAGACTGGGGAGTCCGGTTTGGTTCATATTTCCCAAATCTCTAGTAAATACGTAGAAAAAGTGGAAGATGTTCTCCAAGTAGGTGCTAGTGTAAAAGCAAAGGTGCTATCGATTGACCCGTCCGGAAAAATCTCCCTTTCGATCAAAGCATTGAGTGATGATCGGCCAGCCCGCGACAACAAACGTGGCGGAGGAGACCGTCGTGGTGGATCACGGAGAAACAACAACAATAATCCTACCGATTTCGAAGATATGATGAAAAAGTGGATGAAGAGTAGCGAAGAGCGCCTGAGTGCTTTAGCTGCAAAACAAAAGAAAAACCGCTAATATCCGTCGGTTTTTTCACTTTTTTATTGAAGAAGCATCCCCAGAGTTACAGAGGGATGTTTTTTTCTTGTGTACATAATGGTTTTTCACCAGACAAATCCATTAAAAAAAGTTGAATTCCTTTTTTAACTTAACCTAACCTATATATTTTCTCCTATTATATATTCGATCCACTAATTGGGTAAAGTTAGTTTACATTTTGGAAACAAATTGTATTTTTTTTCGAAAAAAACACGCAATATAATAAACGTAAATTAAGCAGTAGGGTAATATAAATGCTCTTTTGATCTAATTAACGAATGATTAAGGGTGATCCTAATAAGAGAACAATAGTTTGAGACTCCACACGACTAAAGTCGTGGGATTCTTAGGTAGTTAGCGCACGCACTCCATTTCTGCTTTGTGCAACTCCCAAGTTCAGGGCTGTCTCATCAGCCCGTCCCATGCAGTTAAAAGTGTACCCACATGGGCGGAACGCCTGTTACCAGCGTTCTAGTCCTCTTCCTGCCTCTAATGGTTTTACTCGGTAGGAGACCGATCCATTTGCTACCGAAACCCTATACCATTACATTTTCAAAGAACAACCCTACTAGCTGTAGGATGATCACCGATCATGTGTTCTATTTTATGGAATGTTCATTGCTCTTGCAATCCCTTTTTTTGGGGTTTGGAGCAACGCCGTCTTTCATCCCACGATTCAAACCGTGGGCTTTCAGTCGGCAAAAGTCTGTAAAAGTGTCAACCGAGATAACATCATTAGTCTGTTCCTATCATTCCGATTCTAATAAGTCTTTCGTTTCTATTTTTATGTCAGTATCATCACAAATGTCCTAATATATGAAAAGAGGTTAATATTATGAAAAAAACTACTATTTCTTTCCTTTCTGCGGCTGTTGCTTTTGGAGTGCTGCTAACTGGATGTGCTACTGGAGCAGACTCAAACAAGAAAGAAGCACCTGTAACACAAAAAGAAGCACCTGTAAAAGAAGAGAATCCTGTTGATAAAATAACCGTATCACCTAAACATGAAAAATTGATCAAAGAAGCAATGGAATCAGCCAAACAAGGAAAACAAGTAAAGATGGATAAACAGTATCAACAGATTTCCTGGGGAGAAATAGAAAAAGTACTAGGTGAACCTTATTTGGCCGGACCTGAAGACGGAGGGTCTATGACTTATGCAGCTGGTAAATATGAAATTACATTTTCCTTCAATTGCCATGGTGAATGTGTAGCCAATGAAGAGCTGGGTATCCAAACGAAACTTGTTTCTATGGGTGTCGAAGAAGCGAATGTTACAAAAGAAAATTAGATGATAGCTTTTAAGAGGTTTTTAAATAAAACACTTGATCCTAAATAGATAGAGATCAAGTGTTTTTGTTCGTAAAATCTTTCTGTATAGCTGGCTGTATTTTCGATGTTCCATGGAAGTACAGTCAACATTGTAAAATTAACCCGAAAATTATAAACTACTACAAGACGTTTGGTCTGTACATGAACAAATGTATTAGATAGACAGTTGATTTTTCCGTCTTGCAACGGCATGCTTCCCTTGCCAAGAATTTCGTCTTGCCATCTCTTTATCAATTGCATTTAAAACTTCCCATTTTTTCGTACTCCACATTGGTCCCATCATGATATCCGGGGGGCCATCTCCTGTGATACGATGGATGATCACATCTTGGGGGAGCATTTCCAGTGAATCACAGACCAGTCCGACATATGTGTCTTTATCTAGAAATTCTAAGAGACCGGCTTCATATTGTTTCACCATAGGAGTGTTGCGTAACAGATGCAACAAATGAATCTTGATTCCTTGAATATCCATATTTGCACACGCTCTCACCGTTTCTCGCATTTCATCTGGAGTTTCTCCAGGTAGACCATGAATAATATGCGTACAAACTCGAATGCCATGTTTGCGCAGTTTGGCTACCCCTTCTAAGAAACAATTTGTGTCATGTCCCCTATTAATCAAATCAGAAGTATGCTCATGAATCGTTTGTAGTCCTAGCTCCACCCACAGATAGGTTCGTTCATTTAATTCAGCGAGGTATTCTACGACGTCATCTGGTAAACAGTCTGGACGCGTTGCGATCGAGAGCCCGATTACATCTTCTTGCTCTAATATCGCTTCATATTTTTCTTGTAATTCTTCCACTGGGGCATAGGTGTTACTAAATGCCTGGAAGTACCCAAGATACTTTGCATCTGGCCATTTTGCACTCATCATTTTCTTCCCAGAAGCAAATTGTTTAATCAAATCATCGCGGCGATACCCAGCAAAATCACCAGAACCTCTAGCACTACAAAACGTACAGCCACCGACTGCAACTTCTCCATTACGGTTCGGGCAAGTAAATCCTCCATCTAATGGTATTTTACATATTTTTTGACCATGTATTTTTCTAAGGTGGTGATTCCACGTATGGTAACGTTTATCTCCCCACATGAGTGGAGTTTCTTGATTTGTTAAAATCACCATTCATCATCCTTTTATCTGTTAAAATGTGATTAAATTTACTATACTGCAAGAAAAGGCTTTGTATTTTAGGTGAAATATATAAATAAAGTTTTATTATGATGGGAGTGAAAATGGTTCATGAAAAAACTATCCAATCGTACCATTTTAACACATCACGAAGTGATCTGTAGGAACCATGGTAAATAGATCCTATTCTTTTGGCTTTTCAAATATATGTAAGCTATTATTCTGCTGTTTTCTGGTTAGAAGAAAGGTATTTTATAGGATCAACTTCTTTCATACGAGCAGAACAATATATACAAATACTATTCTTTTATGTATTGTTTCTTGAAGCCGAAAGCAGTAGAGTTATAGAGGGTATTCTTTTTTAAATCATCGTTTTCGAGTTTCGCTATTATTTGGATGTATAATTGGTATAGTGACTGTTTATTAGGCGCATGCTACTTATAAACTATTGTTTCGTATGGGCATATGTGATTTCACGTATGTACCCTTTCCTTATGCCTTTGAAGATAAGTAAGGGTTACGGTATGATAGAGTTGATCGATAGTAAGGAGTTACGTCTGGATACATAGTAAGTTTTTAATATTAAACAGTTCAACTACTTCCAAATAAGCTCCAAATCATTTGTTGTGAATCATACTTATTTTGTCGATATTTTTTTCGAGGTGATCTTTCATGGCTAGAACCAAACAGAAAGCCCAGAGTTTACTGGAATCGGAAATTAAAGTAGCACCTATTACTACTTTCTCCGTGCTTTCCCCTGAAGGTAAAGTCGTCAATGAAGATGAAGTGCCCAATCTCAGTGACGAACAGTTACAAGAGTTGATGAAACGCATGGTATTTACACGTGTTTGGGATCAGCGAGCTACAGGACTAGCACGTCAAGGCCGCTTAGGTTTTTATGCCCCTGTTGCAGGTCAAGAAGCAACGATGATCGGTAGTCAATATGCACTAGACAAAGAAGATTTTATCTTACCTGGATATCGCGATATTCCAACATTACATTTTCATGGTTATCCCATGTACCAAGCTTTCCTCTGGTCTAGAGGCCATCAACATGGTGGACAGATTCCAGAAGGTGTAAATGTATTGTTACCACAAATTATTATTGGGGCGCAATATGTACAAGCTGCTGGAGTAGCAATGGCTTTAAAGAAACGGAATACGAATAACATTGTAATCACTTATACTGGTGATGGTGGTAGCTCACAAGGTGATTTTTATGAAGCGATGAACTTTGCGGGTGTTTATAAATTACCTGTTGTTTTTGTGGTTCAAAATAACCGTTATGCTATTTCTACACCTGTTTCCAAGCAAACAGCAGCTGAGTCACTTGCACAAAAAGGACTTGCTGCTGGAATTACATCCTTACAAGTAGATGGTATGGATGTATTGGCAGTTTACCAAGCTGTTGCAAAAGCAAAAGAAAGAGCGGCTAATGGTGAAGGGCCTACACTCATTGAAGCATTAAATTATCGGATTGGACCTCATTCCATGTCTGGAGATGATCCAACGAGATATCGCATCAAAGAAGAACCAACCGAATGGGAACAAAAAGAACCACTCGCTCGTTTCCGTACCTATTTGGAAGGGAAGAAGCTCTGGACAGAAGAGATGGAAACAGGGGTCATTGAAGAAGCTAAAAATACGGTGTCACAAGAAATCAAAAAAGCTGATCAATATCCAAAGATGAAAATGGCAGATTTAATTGACAGCATGTACGAAACGACTCCTCCCCATCTGGAAGAACAAAAAGCGGAGTATGTGGACTAGGAGGATATAATAATGGCACAACTAACAATGGTAAAAGCGATAAATGATGCATTACGTGTGGAACTATCTAAAGATGAAAATACCCTTATTTTTGGAGAAGATGTAGGGGTAAATGGTGGCGTTTTCCGCGCAACTGAAAATTTGCAAAAAGAGTTTGGTGTAGATCGTGTTTTTGATACACCTCTTGCAGAGTCAGGTATTGGCGGTCTTGCTGTAGGATTGGGAACGCAAGGATTTCGCCCAATTGCTGAAATTCAATTTATCGGATTTATTTTTGAAGCTATGGATTCGATCCTAGTGCAAGCACCTCGTCTGCGTTATCGTTCTGGTGGTCGCTATAGCTGCCCAGTTACGTTCCGTGCTCCTTTTGGTGCTGGCGTAAAATCCCCAGAGTTACATAGTGATAGTCTAGAAGGACTCATTACACAAACTCCAGGGATTAAAGTTGTTTGTCCTTCTAATCCTTATGATGCAAAAGGACTTCTTATTTCTGCCATTCGTGATAACGATCCTGTCTTTTTTATGGAACACCTAAAGCTTTATTTCTCCATTAAAGGAGAAGTTCCAGAGGGAGAATACACGGTACCAATTGGTAAAGCGAATGTTGTGAAAGAAGGAAAAGATGTCAGTATCTTTACTTATGGTGCTATGGTTCACACGTCCCTTAAAGCTGCAGAAGCTGCGGAAAAAGAAGGAGTTAGTGTGGAAGTTATCGATCTTCGTACTTTGAGCCCTCTTGACATGGATACCGTCGTACAATCGATTGAAAAGACCAATCGCGCGATAATAGTCCAAGAAGCTCCAAAGCAAGCAGGTGTGGCAGGTGAGTTGATTGCTCAAATTAATGAAAAAGCAATTTTCCATTTAGAAGCTCCAGTTCTTCGTGTAACTGGTCCAAGTACAGTTCTCGGTTTCCCTCTTATTGAAGAAGAATGGCTTCCAAGTCCAGACCGTGTACAAAAAGCTATAAAAAAAGTGATGTCTTACTAGGGTAAGGCGGTGGGGAACCACCGTCTCTTAAGAGCTTTTAGACTGATTGGAGGATTTACATATGGCGGCCTATCAATTCAAACTGCCTGATGTGGGTGAAGGTATTCACGAAGGTGAAATTGTTAAGCTTTTCGTAAAAGCAGGGGATAAAATTGAAGAATTTGCCCCATTTGCTGAGATTCAAACAGATAAAGCAGTTGTGGAAATCCCTTCTCCTGTAACAGGTACTGTCAAAGAAGTAAAAGTAGAAGAAGGCGAAATCGCGATTGTCCATTCGGTTATTGCAGTTATTGATGCAGAAGGTGATGTAGCTGATCAAGAAGAGGATCAAACTACGACAGAAGAACCTGCAAGTGCTGAGCCTGTGAAAGAAGAAAAAACAGAAGCAAAAGAAGATAACAAAACAGCGAAAACAGAAACAACATCAAATAAGAAACAAAAAGTACTTGCCATGCCTTCTACTCGTAAGTTAGCTCGTGAGCTTGGGGTGGTTATCACTCAAGTAACAGCTACAGGAGAACATGGTCGAATCACTGCGGATGATGTGAAAAAATTTGCTGAAGGGGGGTCAACTAAATCCGCGGAAGCAGATGAAGTAAAACTCCTAACAGAGAAAACTTCCAGCGCAGATGTTGCTGTAGAACATGAGATAACTGGCACAGAAGAACGTTTGCCATTGCGTGGTATTCGGCGTACAATCGCAAAACGGATGATAGAAAGCAAACGTACTGCTGCTCATGTGACGATTATGGATGAAGTAGATGCTACCGAATTAGTTGCTATTAGAAAATGGGCAAAACCAGTGGCCCTTGAGAGAAACACAAAACTTACTTATTTACCATTCATTATGAAAGCCGTAATTGCAGCTCTTCGACAATTCCCAACACTAAATGCTTCTATTGATGATGAAAAACAAGAAATCGTTTTGAAAAACTATTATCATATTGGTATGGCTACTGCAACGGATAAAGGTTTGATGGTTCCCGTATTGCGTGATGCAGACCGCAAATCAATCTTTGATCTAGCTGATGAAATTACCGATAAAGCAGTACGTGGACGAGATATGAAATTGGAAGCAAGTGAACTAAAAGGTAGCACCTTTACCATTTCAAATATTGGTGGTTATGGGGCACAATTCTTCACTCCAATTCTTAATCATCCAGAAGTTGCGATCCTCGGTGTAGGAACCATTAAAGAAAAACCAGTAGTATATGAAGGTGAGATCGTAGCTCGTCCACAATTGTTCTTATCGCTTACAGTGGATCATCGTTTAGTTGATGGAGATGTGGCTGCTCTTTTCCTCAGCCAAGTAAAACGCCTCATAGAGAGCCCCAACTTATTGATGATGGAGATGAGATAATATGGTAGTAGGTGATCTAGCACAAGAAGTAGATGTACTCGTTATTGGCGCCGGTCCTGGAGGTTATGTTGCTGCTGCACGGGCAGCACAGCTAGGCCGAAGTGTAACAATCGTTGATAAAGATGAACTTGGAGGAGTATGTCTCAATCGAGGATGTATTCCAAGTAAAGCGATCATCACTGCAGGAGAACGTTTTGCCCAAATGAAAGAAGCAGAAGAAATTGGATTAGAAGTAACAGGTGAAGTTGCTGTCAATATGCAAAAATTGATGGACTGGAAAAATAGTGT
Organism: Shimazuella kribbensis DSM 45090; assembly: GCF_000428065.1. Classification (GTDB taxonomy): domain Bacteria; phylum Bacillota; class Bacilli; order Thermoactinomycetales; family Thermoactinomycetaceae; genus Shimazuella; species Shimazuella kribbensis. The sequence goes on along the minus strand of NZ_ATZF01000012.1, from coordinate 82,808 downwards.
GGTGAAAAAACTTACTGGTGGCGTTGGGCAGTTAATGAAAGGTAACAAAGTAGAAGTTGTTACAGGGGATGTCTTCTTCAATGCCAAAGATGCAGTTCGTGTGGTAAGTGAAAATGCTAGCCAAACTTATAAATATCAAGACATCATTATTGCAACTGGCTCACGTCCATTTGAATTGAAAATTCTTCCTTTTGATGGCAAGCGCATTTTGTCTTCGACGGAAGCTTTGAATTTGCAAGAAGTACCTAAAAAACTTGTTGTTGTAGGTGGAGGGTACATTGGTTTAGAGCTAGGAACCGCTTATGCCAAATTAGGAGCAGAAGTGACCATTTTAGAAGGTACCAAATCATTATTACCAGGAACAGACGATAAATTGACTCGCATTGTTTCTCGCAAATTGAAAAAAATCGGTGTAGAAGTTATCACTGATGCAATGGTTCAAGGTGGGGAAAACAAAGGCGAAGAAGTAGTCGTGAAAGCAACTGTAAATGGGGAAGAAAAAGAATTTACAGCTGACTATTGTCTTGTAGCTGTAGGTCGCAAACCGAATACAGATGAAATAGGATTAGAACAAATCGGCGTGGAACTAGATGATCGCGGATTTATCAAGATCGATGACCAATGTCGTACCAGCGTAGAACATATCTATGCTATTGGTGACTGTGCGGGTGGAGCTTTACTCGCTCACAAGGCAAGCTACGAGGGTAAAGTAGCAGCAGAAGTAATAGCTGGTCAAAAGAGTGCGATTGATTATCAAGCAATGCCTTTTGTTATCTTCAGTGACCCTGAAATAGCATACACAGGACTGACAGAAGCACAAGCAAAAGAAGAAGGATACAATCCAGTTGCAACCCGTTATTCCTTCCAAGCTAACGGACGAGCTCTGTCCATGAATCAATCAGAAGGATTTGCTCAAGTGGTTGCTGATAAAGAGACTGGTTTACTTTTAGGAGTTCAAATCGTTGGGCCAGAGGCATCTTCTTTAATTGCTGAAGCAGCATTTGCAATTGAAATGGGAGCTCTTGCCGAAGATTTAAGCCTTACTATCCATGCTCACCCCACGCTTCCAGAGACTATTATGGAAGCAGCAGATTCATTGGTATTGCGTTTGAATAAATAAAAATAGATAAAAACCACCCTTCTTGTCAGTGATCATAGAAGGGTGGTTTTTTAATGTATATTTATAAAAAGTAGAAAAAGATTCTCTTTTTAGACAAATAGATTGGTGTTTTTCTATTGCTCGCTGACTTTATTCTACAAAACAAACCATAATTATCGCTTTCTTTTTACTGTATATTTTGTATAATTAGAATTGGAAGTCATAGGAAAGAAGGAAAATATGTGACTGAAACCCAAAAAACATTGGAAAGCCGTTTAGAGAAGTTTACTAAGCAAGCTACCATTGAAAAACTAGTAAAAATCAAACGATATCGGATGATGTTATGTTCGGTTGGATTGAGTGTGGTTGTTTTTGCTACTTACTCTGTTGTTTCTCCATTTTCGGTACGTGAAGAACCTTTTTATGTGATGGATAACAACCAAGCAGTTAATCTTACATCTGAGAGAACAGATTTTAACATAACAAAAACAAAGCAAAGTAAACCTTTAGAAGTAAAGAATGAGAAGCAAAAACCATTGCCTAAAGCAACAAGCACGATGAAATTAGAAAATACCGCCCCAACTTCTAGTAAAGTAGTTGCGCAAGAATCCTCTGTCCCTACTTCTAAGCCAATAGAAACACCAGAACAACAGACCCCTCCTGCTAAGACATACCCAGAATGGATTGCAAACACAACTTATCAAATAGGCGATCGCGTGATATATAACGATAAACTGTATGAGGCAAATGAGCCCAATTCCGACTCTCCACCAGATCAGCAGCATTTTTTGTTTGGAAGCTCATGGGATGAAGTAGAGGAATAACAAGTGTTAGCTCCATTCGACTACCAAAAGGATCTGATCGATAAAGATTCTTTTTGCTAAAAGGCCATTTTCGATACAAATCCATTGGTCATGTGGGGCGATTTCGGTAATATAGCCACTAAACTGATGTTGTCCAAATGGACTTTCAAATAAAATCAGCAGGGGTTTTTCTACAGTTAAAGCATTTTCAAGTTTAAACATAATATCATTTTCCATTGTAATGTATGGAACAGCAGGAAGAGGTAAGGTCTGTTTGCATTCTAGCAAAGAGCGATACATGGGCAAAACCTCCCGAACAAAAGTTCTCTTATTTTTATTATATCCAAATATTTGTTCGGGTCAAGAGGAACAGACCATATTTTTCTTTTCTAGAATAAGGAGCAGCCATCTTTTTTTTGTTAAAATTCGACTATTAAGTTTTTGTTCATGAAGTTATATCCTAACATTCGTATAGAAAAGGTTGTCATGTTATAATTATAAGCAAAGTCATGTAATCACTAATGAGCAAATGACATATTAGATCCAATGGCGTTGTGTCGGGTGTTTCCATCTACTTTAAAATTTATAGGAAGGTTGATTTAGAGAGAATGGCACAGAAGGCTAGATAATAAAATTAAAAGCTCACAATGGAAAAGAAACACGAGTTATGGGGATTTGAGTTTGATTTCACTCTTATTATCCTTTGAGCAGGCGTTTTCTAAGTTCCTATTTATTGGAGTGCCACTGGGATGGGGTTTGGGAACGAAGTACTTAGTTGCCGAATTTACCATGCATGAGTCAACAGCTTCCATACAAAGATGATAACATACACTACCAATCAACATTTTAAATGGCTAATTATAATAAACATAATTTGAATAAATGACTAGTTTCCTTTTATATTCTTTCTTTCAAGCGGAATTGTTTGCGCTTTCAATAATCTTTTGTTAATCAGGTCATTTTCTTTAACTAAAGGAGGGAGCTATACAGTGGAAGTATGTTTAACGATTGAGGTTCGATCTACAGAGATTGATGTAATGGGGCATGTGAATAATGCGAAATATTTGGAGTATATGGAGTGGGGAAGAGAAGAGTGGTATAACCAAGTAAAATTGCCATTTGATGAATTTACGGAGATGGGAATAGGGACCGTAACAGTTAGCATTCACATTCAGTATCGAAAAGAAGCAACACTTGGAGAGAAATTGACGATTAAAACAAGGCCTCTTCGCTGCGGGAAAAGTAGTTTTGTCTTTTTTCAAGAGATTCATAATGAAAAAGGAGAAGTGGTCGCTGATGCAGAGGTGATCAATGTTACCATTGATCTTGGAAATCGTAAAAGCAAACCACTTCCAGATGTTTTAAGGCGTTATTTTGATTGACGAAGGGAACGAAGTTCGTCTAGTACACCTTCGATTTCCATCAAGGTGAGTTTTCCTTGTTTTTTCTTAACATACTCATGCAGTTCTACAATGTCATCGTAGCTCGCGGCAGAAAAATCTTCTGGCTGTATCAGAGCCGCATTTACAACATTTAAATGGTTCTTAATCTCAAGGACTAAGGTTTCTAAATCTGGGTTTTTATTCTCATTTGTCGTCAAAAGTTTCTCATCCTTTTTCTGTTGGGGTAATGCCATGTATGAACGCCAGTATATCATATTTTTGTATTGTTTTAATGTGTCAAGAGACTACTATACATGCCATGATTTATTAGAAGATTTATGGTTAGAAGAGGGAAGAGAACCCTTCTATCAAGGATTATTGCAAGTAGCTGTTTCTTGCTATCACTATAATCAAGGAAATCGTTCTGGTGCGATCAAGTTAATGCAGCTTGCTATTCAAAAGTTATCCTTTTATCCAGATGATTGGCAAGGGATAAAAGTAGATAAGATCATTCATGATGCTAAAAATTATCTAAATACCCTTGTGCATTCAAATGATCAAATGCCAACTGGTCTGTCCATCGAAATATGGGACAAGCAATTATTGGAACTAGTCGAACAAGTAAAGTTTCCATAGTGCCGCACATTCTCGTAATTTATGGTAAGGAATAAATAAAACAGAAGAATGTGCAGGTGCTGGAGTGACTGATAAATTGGCTTGTTTCGCGTAGAGCAGAGCTCTTGTCATATGATAATCATGTGTAATCAAATAGAGGGAATGGATAGGTTTCTCTTTTAAATGTGCAGAGGTATTCCGCAAGTTCTCTTTTGTATTATGAGATTGATCTTCTAGGATCATTTTGTCGCTTGGTACCCCGTATTTCATTAAATATGTTCTCATTGCTTGTGCTTCAGATTGCTGTTCAGCGTTTCCTAAGCCCCCAGACAAAATGAGTCGATCTACTTTTCCACTTCGATATAACTCCAGACCTTTGTTTAACCTTTCACGTAACGCAGGGGATGGTTTGTTCTCCCAGAGAGCAGCGCCAAGTATAATCCCTGCATCTCGATGTTTGTTATCGATTTGCCAATTGTCATAACGGGATACTTTGATATAGTGATAGACAATAGATCCACCTATTAGGATTAATAAACAACCGATTAAAATCCATGTGCCTTTATTCATCTTGATGTAAATCAACTCCTTGAAGTTCCATTGGGCAGTTGGTAAGTTGTGATGGATCAGGATGTTCGATGATAAACTTGCCATTTTCTCGATTCATATCAATCGAAATTCCTTCTAACCATTGTTCATCTTCTGTATACCAAACAAATGGTATATTTCTTATCTTGATTTGCTTTAGATCCTCCTGTTGTTCGATGACTTCTAAACCAAAAGATGGCGTATTACAACCTGATGTAAGCAGTACAATATGAAAAGCAAGTGGGACATCAATCGTTTCTTTCCATAATAGAAGTCGTAATTTTGCAGCAGCTAGCTCTGTTATTTGTATTTCCATTGTTATCACCACTTTATATTTTAAACACTTCGTCTAGTAATCGCAAAGGAATATGATAAACTAGAGTTTGTAACAACTAATTTTGGTAAAACAAGCTAAGTTTATGGAACTTGGATACATATGTAGGGGGTATAACCATGACAATCGAACGCGAAGCAGCTATTACTTTTAAAGGTGCAGCAAAAACATTGCTAGGTCCAGAAATCAAAGTAGGAGATCAAGCTCCTGCATTCACCGTGCTTGCAAATGATCTATCTCCTGTTACTTTAGATGATAGCGAAGGTCAAGTGCGTATTATCAGTGTAGTTCCTTCTTTGGACACAGGTGTGTGCGATGCGCAAACTCGTCGATTCAATGAAGAGGCAGGCAATTTAGACAATGTAAAAGTATTAACAGTGAGCGTGGATCTTCCATTTGCACAAAAGCGTTGGTGTGGAGCAGCAGGGATCGAACAAGTGCAAACCGTATCTGATCATCGCGATCTTTCTTTTGGGACTGCTTATGGTGTGGTGATTAAAGATCTTCGTTTGCTCACTCGTGCTGTTTTTGTAGTGGATAAAAATGATAAAGTTGTATATGTGGAGTACTGCTCGGAGGCTACCAATCATCCTGATTACGAAGCACCAGTAGAAGCAGCCAAAAAAGCTAGCCAAGTATAATATATAAGAGCGATTCCGTAGTTTTTCCATGGAATCGCTTTTTATTTTGACTTATACCTTTTTTCATAGCCACTGGAAGTAATTATTTGAATACATTTAATTTACTAAAGAGATAAATAAAAATCGGATTTGCGTTACAGATATGTGATTTTTTGTAAAATGAGCTTTTCTTTTTTTCTATTCATGGTAAGATATTTTTACAATAGAATTTTTTACCAATGTAAATATAATTTTAAATATGCTAAAAAAGCTATATTTAAATTCGGTCAACAGTTAAACTAGCAATAGTTGTTAATAGAAAGGATGGAAGTTTCCTTTGTGGATTGAATGGTCACATATTACAAAAAAGTACAACTTAACTAAAAATAGAAACAAAGTCAGTGCCCAAAAAAGCAACATTGGTTTACTTGATTTTTCAGCCACTGTTCGAGCTGGAGTTACCGTTATCTTAGGACCAGAAGGTGCAGGTAAGTCCACACTTCTTCGCTTGACAGCCGCTACCATGTTACCTGATGATGGAAGAATTACATATGGATCGAGGGAAGGAGAGCGATTTATTTGGTCACGTGGAAGTGTCGTTGCAAGTGATTCAACTAGCTTGAGCGATTGGCATGACAAGATTGCTTATTTACCATCTGTACCCACACAACGTTATGATGAAACAGTAGAAGAGACATTGCTCTACTTTGCTCAGGTGCGGCGTGTACCCTCTCCAAAAAAATACGCAGCAGAATGTATTGCTAAATGGGGCTTGGCAGGGTGGAGAAGGACAAGTGTCTCCAAATTGATTGGTCCAGTACTCAAACGATATTATCTTGCAGAATGCTTTGTTAAGTCTCCGCATATTTTATTACTTGATGAGCCGACAAAGGGTTTAGATCCGATCGGTAAGCAGATATTGTGGCAAGAGATTGTTCACCAACCCAAGGAACGTATCATATTGATCAGCACAAGTAATCTAGCGTTTGCTGAATGTGCAGACGATCTTATACTATTGGAGAATGGATCGTGTCGTAGATTGGGCAGAAAGAAATATTTGACCGCGTGTGTTTCTGAGGGAACAGTGGAAGGCTGGTACAAGGCAATGCAAACGTTTTCTAACCTAAAAATACTAGAACAGTAAATTATTAGATGCTATATTGGAGCTGAGAAAAAATAACCACATGAAAGCTTTTTTACAATGAAGCACCTTCGCATGTGGTGTATGAACAGAAGGATTTGGAAGTCATATTTCGCTTGTTTCGGTTCCATGTGTGGAGGGGCAGGAAATTGGGGTGGGAAAAAGTTAGCATAAGATTTACAAAAATCATTCCATCTTCTACTTTATTTGATAAAATGACAAGGAAACATCCGAATCTAGAAGGGGAATCATGCGTAGTCTCGCTTGGGCAGCAGTTGGTTTCTTTCTGGCTTACGCTGGGGTGATCCGTATGTTCGGCAAGAACCTGAAGCCGGCTGATACGGAAGCTTAGTGCATCTGGGATTTCCTTAGAAGATAGCTGGTGAGTTAACCCATATGATGCCAGGTATTTCTTCTGGGTACGGTGGTTTTGTCTCCAAGAGGCAAAGCCACCACCGAAAAATGAAGATATTTATCATAGATAGTAAGAAAAGACTCGTTTTTAGGAACAGGTCTTTTTTATTAGAAAATATATTCCTAATTCGACTTGGAAGAAGTAAAAAAACAAATGCTAGTTACAGATCTATTCTGATATAATGGCAGAGAAAGTGAACATCCACTCTAGAAGGAGTTACACGTGCGTAAGTTTCTCGTAGGAGTAGCACTGGGCGCTGGTCTGGGGTACAACGCAGGCCACCTCGCCGTACTGGCGTAGGACAAGCTGCCGGACGAAGTCGCCCCCGAAATGATGAAATAGCAAATAGATGCATGAAAAGGACAGGTTCACTAGAACCTGTCTTTTTGACGGTGAAATCTTATTTTAACGGTTTTCCATTGTTGATATTTAAGCCATACCCATAGGAGAACATTGCTTTCGTTGGGTCGGTAACAGATGGAATATCTACTGGTAGTTTCCCAACTGTTTTGGCTTGTCCGAAGATTGCTTGGATACCTGCCGGGATATTCGGTTGATTGTATCGGCCATTGGAATATCCTTTGAATCCATATACAGCAAGCAGTGCTTTTGCTTCTGGGAAGTTAGCGGCATCATATGGATTACGTAAACTCATAATTACGTTTTTCTTATTTTTTCCTTGTGCATAATTCATGATCGCACGTGGAACGACGGTTGCCCATTTGCTACTATCAACAACTGTATCATCAATGACACCATCGTTGACAGCAGGATCATTTTTTACGACATAAGAGCCAGTGATCACATACTTTGCATTATCGATCGCTTTTTTCATGCTATCATCAAATGTTTTATTCGCAAAGGCAATACCTTCCACATCAACAGGATTGATTTTTTTCTTTGCCACAAGGTCTGCAATTGCATTTTTCAATGCGAGAACTTGATCAGGATTTGGTGCGAAGACAACTACTTTATCGTTTTTCTTGGGTCTAAATGGTAAGGTTTTGTTTTCGTTTTTCAATAGTGTTACTGTATCTGCTGTGATTTTTTTCTCAATCGCTTGATGTTCTTTACTACCTACAACCTGTAGGGCATTAGTTACCATTTTATCTACATCAGAAATATAGGAAGTACCTGGTTTGTAGATTCCTCTTTTGATTTTTAAAGTAAGGATTCGTTCTACCGATTCGTTAATTCGTGACATAGGAATACGATTATCATGAACTGCTTGGATAACTGCTTTGTATACGTTGTCTAAGTTTTTCTCAGTTGCCAGTGAGGTTACTGGTGCAGGCATCAAGGCGATATCTGTCCCTGCATTGATGGTCATAATAACTGCTTCTGCTTGTCCGAAGTTTTCTGCGATTGCTTGCATGTTAAGTGCATCTGTCACAATAACTCCATCGAATCCCATATCTTCACGAAGTAAACCGGTAAGAATTTTTTTAGATAAGGTTGCTGGAACTAATATTTGTTGTCCATCTTTTTTACTAGTGTAAGTAGTATTGTCGAAAGCTGGGAATTGAACGTGAGCAGACATGATCATGTCTACATCATTATCAATGGCTTTCTGGAAAGGGTAAAGTTCTACTTTACGCAACTCTTCTTGACTTTTGTTTACTAGCGGTAAGCCGTAATGGCTGTCTACTGCTGTATCACCATGGCCTGGAAAATGTTTTGCGGTTGTTGCGATATTTTGATCTTGTAGTCCTTTGATTAATTTCGTACCAAGTTGAGAAACCAATTCTGGGTTGTTACTGAATGAGCGTACTCCAATAACAGGGTTAGCTGGATTATTATTCACATCCATATCAGGCGCAAAGTTCACATTGATACCAAGTGAAGACAGTTCTTTTCCGATCACTGTACCTGATTGGTAGGCATATTGTCCGTTGCGAGAAGCTCCGAGTGCCATGTTTCCTGGTAGATTTGTACCAGATTGCAAACGCGTTACAATTCCGCCTTCTTGGTCAATGGTAACGAACAAAGGAATCTTCTCACTCGCATTTTGTAGCCCATCAACGAGGCGGGTAGTTTGTTCTGTGCCTACTACATTCTCAGCAAATAAGATAACCCCGCCAAGATGATATTTTTTAATAATCGAACCCACTTCATCATTCATTACAGTAAAACCAGTTGCTTTACTTTCGCCTTGTTTTTGCCAATTACGAAAGTCAGGCATAAGCATTTGTCCGACTTTTTCTTCTAGAGACATGTTTGCTACAATCTGTTTCACATCTGGATTCGGAGTACTTTCTTCGGCGATGGCAGGTTTTGGACTAATAACGCTCCCACCAAGTAGTAAAGATGCCATTCCTAAAGCCATTAATTTTTTTCCTAGCATGAGTACCTCCCTAGTTGGCTTGAATTGACCTTCCCTCCAAAGAAAGCGCTTACTTATGGGGGATTAGATAAAATATGTAAGAAAAATTGCCACAAGTAAAAAATAGCACTGTTCTCGAAGATATTTAGGTTTCCTTAATAATAACCAACATATATAGAATGAACAATATAATTAATGAAATTATAAATTTTAAAAATAGTTTATCGGCCAAAAAATAGAGCGATAAACAGAATGATAAGAATATAATAGATGATTCCATTTATTTTTAAAAAAGAAATCCACGTTTTATCATTAGAGAATAAAACGTGGATGATGAAAAATGATTCAATCTTAACGTTTTTGGAAGGTAATAGGTAGCGTTTTAATTGAATACATCAATGGTGTTTCATTCATAATAGGTTCTCCAATGTCTTTTAGTCGGAGCTCTTTAAATTGACTAAATAGGAGTTCTAATACTATTTTAGCCTCTAATCGAGCTAGAGGGGCTCCCATGCAGTAATGGATGCCATGACCAAAACTAGTATGTTTCAAGTTGGTGCGATGAAGATCGAACTGATCAGGTTTAGGAAAAACGGATTCATCACGGTTGGCTGATCCCAGCCAAGCATTAACGATGTCTCCTTGTTTAATCAACTGATCGCCCAACTTGACATCTCTACTTGCTATTCTGTTCATATATTGAACAGGTGCTCGATATCGAAGGGATTCTTCAATTGCGTTAGGAATATCTTCTGGATGTAGATAGAGATGTTCTTGGATTTCTGGGTTTTCCATAGCGGAATAAACAAAACTACTGATAAGATTGGTGGTAGTTTCATTACCAGCTACTAATAGAGTAATACAAAAAGCCAAGAGATCTTGTGTCGATAGTTTTTCTCCGTCTAATTCAGCAAGTAAGAGTTGAGAGATCAAATCATCTTTTGGCTCGCCTGAACGGCTTTCGATCATCGATATAAAGTATTCTGCCATTTCTTGCTGTGAACGCATGTAACCTTCAGGACCATCTTCAAATTCAGTTGGAGGTTTTATAATGTTAGTAGACCATACTTTGAATTTTTCTTGATCAGAATAGGGAATCCCTAACATTTTAGCTATTACTTTAATAGGAACAGGGGTCGCTAAATCTGCCGTGATATCCATTTCGCTTTTATCCGCTACTGTTTCCAATAGCTCTTGGGTTATCTCTTTAATCCATGGTCCCATATTTTCAATCGTTTTAGGAGTAAATGCTTTCGAAACTAGTAAACGAAGCTGCTTATGACGAGGAGGATCTGTTACATTGATTGCAGATGACAAGGTATTGTTTTNTTTTGGGTAATATTCACTGGAGAAATTTTCCCAATCGTATAATATTGTTTGGACATCATCATAACGGAATACTTGCCAAGCACCTTTTGCTCCGAAAAAATGAAGAAAGTCTTTATCATAATAAATAGGGCTTTCGGTACTCATTTTTTTATACCAAGGGAAAGGGTTCGAAATGGAATGTTTCAAAAATGATCTCCTCCATGTTGTAAATTGCAATCTTTATATAGTTTATTTCATTTTATTAATAAAATAAACAAATATATTGAATGAATTTAAAATATTGTAAATCATACATTTTATTAAATGTTAGGAAGTTTATTATTCATAAAGGGTTGTAACAAAAAAAGTAAAAAATAGAAAGTGATGAGATTAGAAATAGATTAGAACCAAATAGAAAATGAAAGAAAGTTGATGTGTAATAAACAATGGATTATGATAAAGAGTGTTCCGTAAATAGCATAAGAATAATCTCTATTTTCAGCAAATAAATGTTATTATAGTAAAAAGGAGTCTGATTTACCTTTTTCCAATGAGTTACTTTTAATGCTTTTTATATGCGTAAGTTCAAAGATAGGGGAAAGGAAATATTGTAATATGATTAAAACAATCACAATTTTTAAAAAAGTACAGGATTTGGATGCGCTCTTGAACTTTTATATCGATGTTATTTTCCCAGCTATACATAAGCTGCCAGGAGTAATATGTACAGATATAACAAGCGTTCATGAAGTCAGTCCAGATATCTCGCAAGATTTAAAAGGAATCGAAGTCATCATGGAAACACATTTTGAATCTGAGGAAGCAATGCAAGCGCTTGTATTTTCAAAAGAAGGATATGAATTAATGGCTCAAGCAGGAGAAATTACGCCATGCCAAATATCCTTTTTTGTTGGAAATGAAAAAAGGTTTTCGGATAAATTGACAGATGAATTACGAAAAAGGATTGCCAGAATTGGTTATGAGGATGAAATGACATAAGAAGTTCTCTGATATTGTTACATACAAATGGCGCTACTTCTCATGGTAGCGCCATAGCTATTTTTCAGACAGATAGGGAACGTCAAAATTTTGACCTTTCTTTGTATCTTTTTTATTGGTCACAATGGAATAGTATAATAATTTTATGAAATAAATGCTAAAGAAAGAGGACAGTCATCATGAAGAAACATAAATTGGATATGGAAAAATTAATTCAGGAAGTTATGGGTTTTCAAGGGGAAGAAACTGCTATAAAAATAGATCAAACTGCAATGGAGTTACTTGATACAAAGCAACTACAAATTGATTTGATTCGAAAACATCTTAGAGGTGATCTAGCTCGGGAGTTCGCTGAACAAAGATTACACGAAGTATCAAAGGAAATAAAACGTTTAGAAAAAGAACTGACGGACAAATCGTATTGGTGGTTATAAAAATGAGCTTGATGCCATCTTTTAATTGGAGGAGTTTCCAAGATTTATGTTAGATAGAATTAATAAAGATAATTCAAATTGCACTACATGGTCAGCGCAGAAATTTCTTTCATAAGAAAAAATCTATGACGCTGGATGTGAAAAGCAAGACAGGATATTGATGAGTTGCTGATACCACAGAAACGATGCAAAGTATGTGCAAGCAGTTCATTGGATTAGTCACCCAGATATAAGTTAAAGTCCGATTATCAGCATATAGAGGAAGAGCTATCCTTCTGCTTTCTAGAAAGTTAACATTCAATCAGGAATGGATTTTATAACTGTTTTCCCCAGTTTTAAATGTATCCCTTTCTTAAAGAGAGTATGAAAAAAAGTGGCCAATTTAATTGGCTACTTTTTCATTTAGGCTCTGTTAAAGGTAGATGCTGATATTTGTAACTTACCCGAAATCTTTGTATAATCATCACAAGAACAAATATTCGAGAAGTAGCAAGGTTGGGCAAAGAGTTTAGTAATCTATTGAAACATATCTGCAATTGTCACATACCGAGAAAGAGCAAGTGTTTCAATGGTTAAAACAAACGCTGGAAAACACGTTATAAAGGGCTTGTATCATATTCAAAATAGCAACAGTCTTCACTCTCGGATGTAATAATGAATAGACGTTTTAAAGGTGTGGCTACCAAGTACCTTAGTAATTATCTTGCTTGGTTCTTGTTTGTCGATAGGTGCAGCAATGAAGTACAAAACACATCGAAGAGTTCTTGCTTCCATCATTTTTATTTGAAATGACTGATACTTAGGATAGTTTGCATATGTCAAAATGCAAAACTTTGAAACTAGTGAATTTTGAAAGGGTTACTATATTTGGAAAATATTTGGAATGCAGATAACGAAAAGACAAAGCTAACAAATAAAATGGTTGCTAACGCTGAAAAAATGTTAGGTGTTAAATTACCAAATTCCTATATTGAAATATGTAACATTCAAAACGGAGGATGTATTACTTACGATGCTTTCCCAACTTCTGTTCCAACAGGATGGGCTGATGACCACGTTAGTGTTGATTACATTAATGGAATTGAAGATGAGGGAATCCTGTCTAGTAATTATTACATTGAAGAATGGGGATTACCTAAAGGTATTGTGCTTATATGTGGAGATGGACATTGGTGGATTGCAATGGATTACAGGCAGACGAAAGAAGAACCACCAATCATTTATGTTGATTTAGAATGGGGAGAAGATATTTTCATTTTAGAATTAGCACCAGATTTTAAAACATTTCTTGATGGTTTATACAATCATGAAGAGTAGGAATATCTGTGTAGAATGGGAGCTCTAAAAAAGGAAAAAGAAGTCATATCTGAGATGACTTCTTTTTATTTCATAAAATCAACATTAAGATTTAACAGAGCCTTTATTTAAGACTCAAGTCGTAGAACCAAATAAACCTTAAGTGTGTTTTTTACATGCCTTTTATACAGTAATCTAAAATCAAGTTTTTAAATCGTAACACCTTGGTCATCTAAAATTTGACGGAGAACCGTTTGTAGGATGCCGCCATTGCGGTAGTACTCTACATCTACTACACTATCAAGACGCACAAGTGCTTGGAAAGAAATAATAGAACCATCTTCTTTTACAGCTTGCACGGTTAGCGTATCTCCGGGTTTTACTTGATCGTTCAGTCCGGCAATATGGAATACTTCTTCACCAGTCAGACCTAGGGAACCAGCAGATTCTCCTTCTTTGAATTGGAGAGGTAATACACCCATTCCAACTAAGTTACTACGGTGAATCCGTTCAAAGCTTTCTGCAATAACTGCTTTGATACCAAGCAAGTTGGTACCTTTTGCAGCCCAGTCACGAGAACTACCTGTACCGTATTCTTTTCCAGCCAAAACAACTAATGGAGTACCTTCTTGTTGATAACGCATAGCAGCTTCATAGATAGATATGACTTCACCAGTTGGGATGTGTTTGGTTACACTTCCTTCTGAATTAGGCACCAATTTGTTGCGAATGCGGATATTGGCAAAGGTACCTCTTGTCATCACACGGTCATTTCCACGCCGAGAGCCGTAAGAATTGAAATCTCTTATAGCGACACTATTGTCTTGCAAGAATTTACCTGCTGGACTGGATGATGCAATACTACCCGCAGGAGAAATATGGTCCGTGGTGACAGAGTCTCCAAGAAGTGCAAGAACGCGTGCACCTTGAACCGCTTCAATGTTACCTACTTTTGAATCCAAATTCACAAAGAATGGCGGCTCTTGAATATAGGTAGATTTTTCATCCCATTCATATAAAACACCTTTTGGAGTAGGAAGTGCATTCCAATCTTCATTTGCATCAAATACTTTGCTGTATTGACTACGGAACTGTTCACTGTCGATTGCTTGTTCCATGACTTCGCTAATCTCGAAAGAACTTGGCCAAATATCGCGGAGATAGACAGGCTGTCCATCTTTGTCCGTACCAATAGATTCTGTTTCAAAATCAATATTTACCGTTCCAGCCAGCGCATAAGCGACTACCAATGGAGGAGAAGCAAGATAGTTTGCTTTGACAAGTGGGTGAATCCGACCTTCAAAGTTACGGTTTCCGCTCAATACAGATGCAACAGTCAGATCATGTTGGGTGATTGCATCGCTTACATCGTCAGCGAGCGGTCCACTGTTCCCGATACAAGTAGCACAGCCATAACCTGCTACGTTAAAACCAAGTGACTCTAGGGCAGGAAGAAGGTTTGCTCGCTCCAAGTATTTGGTTACAACTTGAGATCCAGGAGTTAAGCTGCTTTTTACATATGCTGGAACTTCCAATCCTTTTTCTACCGCTTTTTTCGCAATTAGTCCAGCTCCGATCATAACGGAAGGATTGGAAGTGTTGGTACAACTTGTGATGGCAGCAATAGCGACTGCACCATGAGGAAGCTCGTATATTTTTCCATCTCTTGTGATAGAGCCTTGTGCATCTAATTTTTCTTCGGAAAGCCCAAAACCACGTTCGTCAATAGGTTTAACAAGTGTGTTTTGCCACACTTTTTTCATATCGGTAAGGTTAACACGGTCCTGTGGACGCTTGGGACCTGCTAAACTTGGTTTTACATCGTTTAAATCCAATTCTACTGTATCACGGAAGAATGGATCTGGTGTGTCATCTGTACGGAATAGTCCTTGAGCGATGCAATATTCACGGATTAAATCAATGTGATCTTTATCACGGCCAGTTTGAGCTAGGTAATGAAGAGCTTCCTCATCTACAGGGAAGAAGCCGACAGTAGCACCGTATTCAGGAGCCATATTTGCAACAGTAGCACGGTCAGCTAGGCTTAAGCTGGTAAGACCAGCTCCATAAAACTCAACAAATTTCCCAACTACTCCTTTTTTCCGCAGGAGTTCGGTAACAGTGAGCGCCAAATCTGTAGCAGTAGCACCCTCTGGTAATTTTCCGATAAGTTTAAAACCTACTACTTCAGGGGTTACAAAATACAAAGGTTGACCAAGCATTCCAGCTTCTGCTTCAATACCTCCAACTCCCCATCCTACCACACCAAGTCCATTGACCATCGTGGTATGGGAATCTGTACCGACTAGGGAGTCTGGATAGAGTACTGTTTCTCCAGCTTCTTCTTTTGAAGTAACTACACTAGCTAAAAACTCTAAATTTACTTGGTGCACAATCCCAGTTGCAGGTGGAACTGCGCGAAAGTTTGAGAATGCTTCTTTGGCCCAACGAAGTAACCGATAACGTTCTGCATTGCGTTCGAACTCTAATTTCATGTTGTTCGTAAGTGCAGTTGGAGTACCTGCTTCATCCACCATAACGGAATGGTCAATGACCAAGTCAACTGGGATGAGGGGATTGATACGTTCAGGGTTACCGCCGACTCGGGCCATAGCAGAACGTAGTGCTGCTAGATCGACAACAGCAGGAACACCTGTAAAGTCTTGAAGTACAATTCGTGCAGGTTTGAATGCGATTTCTTTATCGCTTTTGGATTCCGTCCAATTCAATAGCTGCTCAATGTGTTCAGATGTTACGGATTTTCCATCAAATCCACGAACTGCTGCTTCCAGTATTACTTTGATAGAGAAGGGCAGCCGTGAAACATCTCCTAATCCTTGTTTTTCTAATTGGTTGATATCATAGATCACATATGGACGCCCTTTTACTTGCAAAGGGACACGTACCTTAGATAAATCCATAGGAGTACCTCCTTTTAGTCGTTGTTTCACTAGGTGAAACCTTGTTTCTTTTTTCGTTATAATTATAACGTGATTTGTGTTTTCTGTAAATCAGCTTATAACTATTTTTCTTCAGGGAATCTTAAGAGTATCTTACTATTCTTTTCATTTTTTTCCCTTAGAATGTAAAACAGAGAAAGGAAGTTGCAATATGCATTTTCAGTTGCTAGGGCGTTTTCTTACCTCACCTCGGAGTATCGGTAGTATTGTTCCCAGTTCCAAATTTTTGGTACATGCATTAGTAGATCCCATTCCATGGGACAAAATAAAAACAGTAGTAGAATTGGGTGGAGGCACTGGTGCGGTTACACGTGAGATAGCCAATCGTCTTGCTCCAGATGCGAAAGCGATTATTTTTGAAAATGACTCGATTTTAAGCGAGCAACTAAAAGAAAAATTCCCACATTTTTACCATGCAGAAGATGCGCAGCAAATGCGATATACCTTACAAAAAAATGACATCCCACAAGTAGATGCGATTATATCATGCTTGCCATTTGCTAACTTTCCTAGCTTTTTAACTACGAGAATTTTGCAGGAAGCAAGTCATTCGCTTGCACCTGATGGATTATTTGTTCAATTTCAGTATTCGCTGCAAATGCGGAAACGCCTCTTGTCTCATTTTGGACAAGTAAATGTTCGCTTTGTTCCAATAAATATCCCCCCCAGTTTTGTATATATTTGCAGACCGTATAGGGAACAAACCGTTTGATCTATCGTGTATCTTTTTGTTTCGAATTTAGTTGTTTTTATATACATAGCAAAGGAGTTGGAATCGATGGGAATGGAGCAGTTGATGCAATGGATTAGCGAGTATGGATATGTAGCTTTGTTTTTCTGTTTATGGCTAGGAATCGTAGGCATGCCCATACCAGATGAAGTTATTGTGATGACAGGTGGGTTTGTATCCTCACTTGGTGTATTGCAAATAGCACCTTCCTTTGTCGTTACCTATCTTGGAGTAGTATCTGGATTGTCGATCGGTTACACATTAGGTAGATACTATGGGGTAAGCCTAACGAAAAAATTTAAAGAGAAAGAAAAATGGCGTCCTTATTTGATTAAATCAGAAAAACTGATAGAGAAATATGGGAAATTTGCTTTGTGTGTGAGTTATTTTTTACCTGTGGTTCGTCATCTCATACCCTATGTAGTGGGAAGCCACAAAATGAAGTTTGCTCACTATGCACTGTATTCCTATTCTGTTGGTTTACTTTGGACAGGCGGCTTTTTTTGGCTCGGCTATCAATTTGGTGAGGCAATACCAGCAATTGCCGCAACGAGTCGCAATTGGGGGTACATCGCATTAGGTATAGTACTACTAGGTATTGTTCTTGTACAGGTGTTTCGGTTTTATCGGCAAAAAAAGATAACCAAGGTGTCCAGTTAGATGCAAACTAATATTTTGGTTGCAGATGATGATATAGACATTCGTAACTTACTGGAACTTTATTTAGTTAATGAAGGTTATCAAGTGATTCAAGCATCAAACGGGAAAGAGGTACTACATACAATTAATAGCCAGCGGATTGATCTTGTTTTATTGGATATTATGATGCCCGAAATGGACGGATTACAAGCGTGTATAGCGATACGAAAAAATTACCAAATGCCGATTATTATGCTCACAGCCAATGCCAATGATTTACAAGTTATTCAAGGGTTGAGTATGGGAGCAGATGATTATGTGACAAAACCATTTCAACCCTTGCAAGTAATAGCAAGAGTGAAAGCACAACTGAGAAGATATCTTCAATATGTAAGTTCTACAGTTCGATCAGATCAAATCTTTCTCCAACATGTAAGCATTTCTATACCAAAAAGAGAAGTGAAAGTGGATGAAAAAACAGTATCTTTCACTCCTCGGGAGTATGATATCTTACTTTTATTGGCACAGAATGAAGGGATTGTCATGCCGATGGAACAGATCTATCAACAGGTCTGGAAAGAGGAAATGCTTACTTCACAAAATACGATTATGGTGCATATTCGAAAAATAAGAGAAAAAATTGAGCATGATCCAAAGCGGCCGACGGTGATTCAGACAGTATGGGGAGTAGGATATAAAGCAGTGTCAGGGACAGTTGGATGCGATGAAAAATAAGTTAGGATTACGTAGTTTATTTGTGATATATATTTTTATTAGCCTGTTCGCGGGTTTTATTTTTGCTCTACTAGGTGGGAAATTAAAAACAGAAAGAGATATTCGTTACCATTATCCAACCCGTTATGAATTGGAACAAATAGTGCAATTGTATACTTTGGTTTTACAGCGTCTTCCCAAAATAAAATGGAATGAAAATATAAAAAAATATGCGGATCAAACTCATAGTAAATTATTTATCATGGATGATCGAAATGAGATTTATGCTCAATCTGTTAGTGGTAACCTAAATCTGAAACTTCCTTTTTCTGGTTTTATAGCTAAGTCCATGCAAGTGAATGATCAACCATCCAATAAACAAGAAACAAGATATGTTTATGTGGCTCAACCTTTTGTTTATCAAGGTAAAATACTTTTTCTATTTATGTATAAGCAAATAGTAGGTGTACCTGTTACTTATGATAAAAATGATCCATTCTTTTCTTTATTGTTTGGA
Source organism: Shimazuella kribbensis DSM 45090 (assembly GCF_000428065.1). GTDB lineage: Bacteria > Bacillota > Bacilli > Thermoactinomycetales > Thermoactinomycetaceae > Shimazuella > Shimazuella kribbensis. The sequence continues at coordinate 63,891 of NZ_ATZF01000012.1, read as the reverse complement.
GTATTGGGTTTTCTTCTGAGCTATATTTTCCTTACAACCAAGAAATTACGGCAGTTAAGAGAGATTACTTTGGGGTTGGATCGCATCGCGCATGGAGAGCTTAGTATTTCACTTGCCGAAAGAAGCAGAGATGAGATCGGCAGTATTGCGACACATATCAATCTCATGGCAAATAAATTAAGAGAAAGCAGGCAAGAAAGACAAAAGTTAGAGAGAGAACGTACGGAGCTAACCACCAATCTTTCGCATGATGTACGGACGCCTCTTACCTCTGTCATCGGGTATTTGCGATATTTGTCTGAGCAAAGAGAGCTGTCAGCAGACCAACGAGATACGTACATCCAAATTGCTTTATCCAAATCGGAAGTATTAAAGAGCTTGATAGATCAGTTGTTTCTGTTCAACAAACTGATGTATCATCAGACTCCATTTCAACCCGAAACGCACATTTTGCAACATATTCTCTATCAGCAAATAGAAGAAGAAATGTTTTTGTTGGAACAAGCCCAATTACAAGTAGAGATAAAGTTTATAAAAGAGCCTTTAAAAGTTTCGATTGATCCCATCTTGTTTGTAAGAATGATGGACAATCTCATGCAAAATATTATTCGCTATGCTGTTAAACCTAGCACAGTAAGTATTTCACTAGAGAACAAATCCAATTTTGCTGAGTTAACCCTAGCAAACCGAGCAAAACCAATAAAGGGAACCACCTTTGATCGACTATTTGAAACCTTCGTCACAGGAGATGCTGCTAGGCCAGCGGGTAGTAGTGGTTTGGGATTAGCGATTGTAAAGCGGATTGTGGAGTTACATGGAGGCAGAATTAGTGCAAAACAAGAAGAGGGGAATCTCCTATTTATGATTACATTGCCAATAGAACTAGGGTAGGTTTTTGGAGCCTAGGCACTGGGAGTGATTCCCGACTGATGATCCTAAGTGATCTCCCGCCTCTGCCAGCGATCTTTTTGCTGACAGGGGTGACGTATAGAAGCTTTTTATCATAGATCAAAAAAACACCACATATGAGGTGTTTTCCTTTGTAGATGCTGTTATCTTGAAAAAACTATCTTATATATTACTGCATTTATTTTCTGCGGCGGTGCGTCTGTCGTTGACAGATGCACCACCTTGGATCGGTCGAGGCCTTCTAGACCTGCTTGACCCCGGCGCTACCAGCCGCGGGATTCACGCATTTCACGCATCCACTTGTCGGCCGCATCAGCCACATCGGTGTCCGGATCGTATCCCTGCTGTACGGTTGACGGGTTGCCCTGCTGCTCGGCGGGCTGCTCACGGTTTTCGGGCTGGCTCATGGTGGCCTCTCTGATCACATCGATCACCACAGACTATCTGTGGATCTATAATAAAAAATTTGCAATCACAAGATCCCTCTTTTCGATAGTATGGGCAATATTTTCATCTCTTTGCTTTCCTTTAAAAAGTTGACCTATGAAGACAAGATACCTCAGCAGAGATGTTTTTGTTATATAATGGACAAAAGACTTTACGAGGAGGGAAGAACTCCAAAATGATAGACGAGAAGAAAAATACAGTACGGGCAGCAGAACGTGCGTTAGATATTTTATTGTGTTTTACCAATCAAAATGAACTCGGTCTCATGCAAATCTCCAAAGAGACGGGATTAAATAAAAGTACTGTTTTCCGACTCCTCGCTACGTTAGAGGGAAAAGGATTTGTAAAACGGGATATACGTTCAGATAAATACCAACTTGGGATACGAATTTGGGAGTTAGCAGGTCAGATTTATCAGTCAAGTGATCCCGCGATGCTATTTTTGCCAGAGATGGAACAACTAAGAGATACGCTGGATGAGACTGTGAGTCTTTATATACAGGATAAATCGGAGCGGATACGTGTACAGGCGGTAGAATCCACTCAAGCGATACGCCGTGTAGCTCCGATCGGAGTAAGGATGCCCGTTCTTGTGGGGGCTTCAGGAAAGGTATTTCTGGCATTTATGCAGGCAAGTGAACGAAAGCGATTGTTTGCAGATTCCGAGATGACAGTAGCAGAACAACAAGAGTATGAGAACCAATTGCAGGAAATAAGACAAAATGGATTTGCGCTGAGTGTTGAAGAACGGGAGACAGGAACAGCGGCAATATCTGTACCCGTTTTTCATCGGGACGGACATCTGCTTGCAGCACTTGCTGTATCTGGCCCTGTATCTAGAATGAGCACGGATCAAATGTATACTTTTATCCCCACACTAAAAGATGCTGCAGAACATTGCAAACAGATCGCAAGATAGGCTTAGGGGGGGATAGAGATGGGAGAAAGAAAAGTCCCTTTATACCGATTTTTTCCCGTGCATACGGAACCAGAAAAAATGGTTCGGTGGTTACAACAGGAGTTAGGTACAGGGCTTCAATTGATCGATTTTGCAGAGGTGGGGGCACACCGGCCAACGGGTTGGTTATTTCAACTTGATGAAAACTGGATAGCGGGTGTGGAGCAGCAAGTAAGTTACATTCCTGTTGGGCAAGAGGAGAAAATCGCTGAAAAATTAGACGGCAACTACTTAGATCGAATCATGGATGTGAAAACCGGTTATTTACTTATATGGAGTGAACAAAGTCCTTCGTTAGTAGGGACAGATGAAGGTTTTTTTGAAGTTCTTCTGGGTAGATGGATACCAAACTTATGGCCAGTATGGTTCATCGCGACAATAACATCGATCTATTTCTGGGTAAAATAAAAAACCTAGGGTATCAGCCTAGGTTTTTTAGGTTGTGCTATTTGGAGTGGTCGGAGTAGTTGGAGCTGGTTGTGCGTTTTGCATCACATCAGCAGGGATGACTACTGGTGTAATATAACTAGCTAGATCCATATCAACAGAGCGAAGTTTCTTACCATCCATTGACTCATAGTTAAACATATATTTTTTTGGTTCAAATGAATTTGCATCAATTACTAACTCTGTTTTACGTATTTTGGATTCCGTTTTGGATTTTGTAAAGTCAGCATCTGACATTTCAGGATCTTTAAATACTAAATAGTCTACAGTCACAATATATTCATCTGCTTTTTTGGTAACTGTAATTCCTGGTACTTCATCCTTTGTTCCAAGATTCTGGAGAAGGAATTCCACATTATTGGTAAAAAGGACACTTACCAATACTTTTCCATCGGCATTTGCTTTTTTAAACCATTGCCCATCTTTTTTCATATAAACGTTTTGTTTGTCATAATAATATTCATTATTTTTAGAGTTGGTAAAATGGGCAACTTGAGGGTTAAGTTGTTCTACACCTGATTCCGTATTGTTGTAGGAATCGGTGTATCCTTTTTCCATAGACATACGAGTAAATTTGTAACCTTGGATGGTTGCAATTTTCTTTTGTGTCTCTTTTAAAACTTCAAGAGGAGTTTTTTGTTCCTCTACAACTGGTTTTGGATCAGGTTTTGGCCCCGGATTTTTTTGGGTTTCTGGTTTCATACAGCCAGTAGCAAGTAAGATAAGAAGTACAAGAGATGATGCAAGAATTGCAAGTTTTTTCATAATATCACCAATTTCCTTTATGAAGTTATCATCGTCAACATAATATTATAAAATGAACCAAAAATAAAATGTTTTTTATTATTACAATGAAACTTCCTTGTTTGTAATATATTGTATCATATTTATCCGAAATAAAGCCCCTCTTATAAAGAATAGAGGGGTTATTGTCGATATTATTTAAATTCGCTTTTTATCGTGTTTTTACCATTAAAGTAATCATCTGTAGAATAGTTGGTAGAATCAATAGTTGTGACCAACCATTTTTTTGTTTTTTCATTATAAGAAAGAGTTATTTTATAATAATCGATCTTATCTTCGAGCGGATCATTAGGAGAACTAAAAAATGTGCCATACTGCTTGTATTTGGCGTGTATTTCCAGTGGGACAACAGCTTCATAGATTTTCGTTTGTTCGTTCTGTGAAAGCGAGATATTGTCGAAGTCAATACGTGTACCAAGTGCTTTACCTTTCCAAGTATACTTATATTTCACATCATCATTGATGTCTTCGATATACTTGGTTCTTAATGTATCTCCAATGGTTGTCAATACATTTGCATTTTGTTTTACTCTTGATTCAAGGTCTTGTTTAGAAAAAGTATTGATAAGTTCTATGATGGGTTTTCGAGTAGGTTCCGTAGCAAAAGGGACTGGCGTGATGTTAATACTGCTTGTACTTTCTTCTACTAATTCATCTGCACTCTTTTCAAGACCCCAAGGCATTTGTTGTTCTCCATGAATTCGAATCGTGCCATTAAAGGAGATTGGTCCAATCTCCGGCATCTGGTGGATTGTTTTTCCAATGGCTTTGCCATTTACAAAAATAGTGGTGTTTTCAAAGTTACTTTCTAATTGGAGGGTTCCACCGTTCAATTCTAAGTTTGATTTGGAATTGGCTGTTTTTTCATCAAATGCACTTATTGTGCTGTCTTGACTTAGCATGGCATAGGGGAACTTTTTTTCAGCGGATGTCTTATAAATCCCAGGCATGAGGGGTCCCAACGTGAATTTTTTTTCTTTTTCTGTTGTTTTAAATACTTGCTTACTATCTACCTTTAGTGTCGCTCCACTTTCATTTGTGGATAATTCAAGAAAATAAGGTCTAAATTCAATGCTGTATTTACTGTAGAACAATGGTATTTTTGTCTGTTTTAGGTAATAATCGCAGCTTGAACCTATATTCGTAATTCCATTCTCTTCATCATTGATTTGAAACATCATATTGCTGATCATATCAGGTAGATATTCTTGGTTTTCTTTGCTGTACGTAATCAAATCTTTGATATGTTTGTCATCAACTTCTAAGTTGCTTTCTGGGGAGTTTATTAAACTTTTCAACGTTTTCACATCGCCATTATGCACTGCTTGTTCAAATTGAATTACTTTGTCTCTGGGGTCCATCAAGGATGCACCTGCTATGTATGCAACAACGATCAAACAAACAACGCTTAGAAGTGCAAAACTCCATTTTTTATTTTTTCTAAAAAATGGAAATAATTTGTTAGTAGTTTGTTTTACCGTATTTTGGAAATCAGTGAGTTGTTGTTTCGGCTCCAAATTAATTTCCTCCATTTCATATTAGACTATTACGTATTTTAACAGATTTAAAGAAAGAAGTCTTTCTAATGTCCGCCATAAATAATTTAAATAACGATAGAAAAGGAAAAAATGGGTTTACCACTCATCATATTCCCTATATGCTATAGAAAGTATTTATATTTTATTGTGTCTAGGGGGAGTTTGATGAAGCTACCTATGGTTGAAATATTTGAAACAGTAGAGGGGGAAGGGTTGCGAGCTGGTTTCCCCACTACTTTTGTGCGCGTTTTTAATTGTAATTTAAGGTGTACATGGTGTGATACAACATATAGTTATGCACCATCTAAACCCGAGTTTTTTTCCACACTAGAAGAAATTATCCAAAAAGTAACGGAATTTGGAAACGTAAATGTTTGCCTGACAGGGGGCGAACCTCTGATGCATGGGGAGAAATCTCTTCAATTAATAGAACAATTGGCGAGTCTGTCTTTTATAGAAGATATACATATTGAAACAAACGGAGCAATTTCATTGGAGCCATTTGCTGAATTACGTGAAAAAGATACCAATGTAAAGAAGAAAATGCGTTTTATCATGGATTATAAGCTTCCTGCGAGTGGAGAAATAGAAAAGATGATAGGGGAAAACTTTACTTACTTGGATCAACAGGATGAAGTAAAGTTTGTGATACAAGATCGGAATGATTATGAGGTAGCTGTGAAAGTTTATAAGAATCTTCAACAAAAAGGAACAGGATTGTTTAGCCCAGTTTGGGGAAAGATGGCTCCAGACACATTAGTGAATTGGATTTTAGCTGATAAACTTAAAAAAGTGAAATTAAATTTGCAAACACATAAATTCATTTGGGATCCAGATTTAAGGGGCGTATAATATGAAGGCAGTTATTGTACTGAGTGGTGGGTTGGATAGCACCACTTGTATGGGTATCGCAAAAGCAGCAGGATATCAGCTATACCCCATTACATTTCATTATGAACAACGACATGAATGTGAAGTGGAGTGTGCGCGGAAAATAGCAGAGTATTATGGAGTCTCCAAGCATCATCGGATTGTGAACCTTTCCTTTTTTCAACAGCTAGGCGGAAGTTCATTGACAGATAAAACGGAATCAGTTCAAACAGATGGCGTCACGGACGACATCCCAAACACTTATGTACCAGCACGAAATATGATTTTCCTTTCTTTAGCAACTGCATATGCAGAAGTCGTAGGAGCAAAAAAAATATATACTGGAGTAAGTGCAGTCGATTACAGCGGATATCCCGACTGCCGTCCTGAATTTATTGAATCCATGAGTGAAACGATCAATTTAGCAACAAAAGTTGGAGTAACAAGTGAAGAGAAGCTTTCGATTGAAACACCGCTTATTCAGTTGAGTAAAGCTGATACTATTAAACGTGGTGTGGAGTTACAAGTGCCGTTTCATCTGACTACTTCTTGTTATTTGGGTGGAAATGCAGCATGCGGCATGTGTGATAGCTGTCGTCTGCGTTTAAAAGGATTCGCTGAAGCTGGCTATAAAGATCCAATCCATTATCAGAATGAATCCTATTAATTTCTAGGGGATAAAGAAAGTATTATTGGAAAAGTTGGTGTTTTGTAGTTGATAGGTAAATATCATTTAATAAAAAATTTCTGGATCGCTTGCGCTCACCAAGTATATGGAGCAGGTAAATGCGAACGTGTTCATGGTCATAACTACAAAGTTACTTTTTGTATAGAAGGTACTCAGCTTGATGAGCAACATATGTTGATTGATTATCGTGTAATCAAGGAAGCAATTATAAATAAGTATGATCATCATTTGTTAAATGAGTTTCCCGAATTTAATCCTGAGTTAGGTGGAGTTTCCCCAACAACAGAGAGAGTAGCGGAAATATTTTTTGTGGAAATCGATCGTTTATGTAAAGAAAAGAGTAATCATCCGACCGTAAGTTGGATTGAGGTTCAAGAAACAGAAGAAGCCACAGTGCGGTTTGAAAGGATGGTAACATAAATGGAAGATCCAAATTTGAAGCACTTAGGACAGGAGACAAAATACGCTTTTACGTATGATCCTGATGTGCTAGATGTGTTTCCGAATCGTCATTTGGATATAGATTATTTTGTGAAGTTTAATTGTCCTGAGTTTACTAGTTTATGTCCAATGACAAATCAACCTGATTTTGGAACCATTTATATAAGTTATGTGCCAGATGAAAAGCTAATTGAGAGTAAATCGTTGAAACTTTATCTATTTAGCTATCGTAATCATGGGGATTTTCACGAAAATTGTATTGTGACGATTATGAAAGACTTAAAAGCTATCATGGAGCCTAAGTATATTGAAGTGTGGGGCAAGTTTTTGCCTCGAGGTGGACTGAGTATCGATCCTTATGCCAACTATGGGAAGGAAGGCACCCGCTGGGCAGAAGTAGCCAATCAACGATTGTTCCAGCATGATATGAACCCGGAGACTATTACGAATAGATAATAGGGTTCTTGTGGAAATGACCTAACTCTAGGTAACAAAGAAGGTCTTATTTACTCTCGTGTCATAGTTCGCTACAATAACGGGAGGAGGGATTTTGCATGCAAAATTTTTATTTGGATCAAATGCGTATGATGACGCAACATATGCGTGATGAACTTACGCAATTAGGGATAAAAGAATTGACCACTCCCGAAGAAGTGGATGAAGTATTAAAAGGCGAAGCTGCAAAAGGAACCGCATTAGTTGTGGTGAATTCGGTTTGCGGTTGTGCGGCTGGTCTTGCTCGTCCTGCTGTAGGACTTTCATTGAATAATGAAGTGAAACCAGATCATTTGTACACGGTTTTTGCAGGCCAAGATAAAGAAGCTACCGAGCGTGCACGTACTTATTTTGGTCAAGAACCACCATCATCTCCTTCGTTTGCGATCATGAAAGATGGTAAATTGGTACATATGATCCATCGGCATGAAATTGAAAATGTACCAGCTGAAATCATTACAGCCAATTTAACAGAAGCTTATAATAAACATTGTAAATAATAGACCTGCCCAGCACTCAGATCAGGGGTGTTTGGGTTGGCTTTTTTTTATGGGGAAGGAGAGTCATCTTTGGAGTTTTTTGCAGCATTTTTGTTGTTTATCTTGATTGGTATGATGATCATGGGAATGGTTTTTTACAGGCAAGCCAAAAAGGTAAACAAAGAGAAAAACTATGAGTTACCTAATCTCGGGATGAAAAGTTATGGGGAAGAATATACAGTTGCTGTGAAGCATATGTTGCAACATTTAGAAGACTCGTATCCTCCAAATTATCGTGCGTGGGTGCAAGAGAGAGTCATTCGAGAGCATTATATTAGTTTAATTGAATTTGAGAATCGATGGTTTGAATGGCAACGTTTTTTGATAATGGCCTCTTTGCTCAAGACCGCACCAATGTACAGTGAAGAGGTAGATGTTGTTTGGCATGAAATGCTGATGTTTACTAGGGAATACGAAGAATTTTCGAATCGATTTTTAAAAACAACTTTGCATCACGCACCAAATATACCTCTGCCACCTGATAAACAATCCAATGGAAGCCAAGATACTCTTCCACTAGTGGAAACTCCTCAAGAAAAAAGAGCTTGGTTTGATATGGTATATCTGCTTTTATTTGAACCTACTCCTTATAGTATTGCTGTATTAGGCCCTTTTTTACGGCATCCCTTAGCAAATGGTGTTATTTCTGATTTTCAGACTTTAACTCCAGAGGAATTGGAGAACAAATATTTTCATGTAAATGTTATTAAGCATTTTGCATATATGCGTGAAATAGTCCACCATCTGATTGAACAGATACAATCATTAATAGAAAAAGTAGTAAATCATGCAGAAATACATGATGCTGATATAAAGCGATTTCACTTAAATACAACTGTTCAACCAAAAGATAACCATCCTATGGATAATCATCTTATTGGTAATCTCTTTTTGGCTATGTACCATCGTGATAAATTTTATGAGCAGAATAAAAAATGGTACAAGGAAAATAATGTCCTGAAAAGATAATGTAATATTACACGAGTGGAGTGTTTATAGAAAAGGATTGGATATCTTTGATATAAGAGTCTAGTCCTTTTTATTCAAAATAATGATAAGGCAAAAAACCTATTAAATCTTGATATAAGATTAATAATGTTTTGTCCTACTGATTTGTTAAACTTAAAGGCTAAAATATATCCAATAAAACTGCTGGTTTTCAAGTTTCGATTGTATTGTAGAATCTTCGATAAATACCTCTTATACATCAAATCCCAAATACTCTTGAAACGAGTCTTCATCTAAAAAAATCATTTCTTAACCATAATCAACAGCTCAATATAAAAATTTGCCATGCATCTGTCAGACCTCATAAGCTAGACTATTGACGATAAAAAATAAATCACATAAACTCAAAGTAATTCAAACTACCTGCGGAGGTTGCCATGCGTATTGCTCCCGGCGTCCGATACACCCCTGTGTTCTCTCCTGGCGTCTACGAGAGGCTGTACTACGATGTGACCACCGACGGCAAGGTGGACACGCGCTACAAGTATGTGTATGACCTCGAGGTGATCCTCGAAGACCGGATGGTCTTCCGTGGCTCTGAAAACGAACTCACGGTGCTCGAGGACGGCACGGTTCTGGAGGGGACTCAGGACGGCATGGTCATCGATGGCATCACCAAGATCCTGAAGCTCGGCGATGCCGCCTGAGCATCTCGCGAGGTTAACCTCTGTAGGGAGAGGTATACCCACATGCGGTGTACTCCCAAGCACCTACTCTAGTAGCTGTTTGGGACCGATAATAACATTCGTTCACATAAATAATTCACTAAATCCCTAATGACAAAGGAATGGAATCTTTGGAATTAGGGAAAGTCAAATGAAGGAATTAACTGAATAAGTATGATCGTGATATGCGGATAGTTTTTATAGTCATATCACCCCTATCTTTCAAAAAGACTCTTTACTTATTTTCGTTGAGAGTCTTTTTGTTGTTCTATTTTCTCAATTTTTCTGCTTGTTTGCAGCATAGCAATGGAGGAGGAATTAGGAAATAAATATTTTCATGTAAATGTTATCAAGCATTTGCTATTGGCGTGAAATAGTCCAACATCTAATTGAACAGATGCAATCATTAATAGAAAAAGTAGTAAATCATGCAGAAATACATGATTCTGATATGACCGATTTCACTTAAATACAATTAATGGTTTTGACTATCTGTTAATTAAAAAAGCGATTCTATTAAAGAATCGCTCATCATTTTCATTAGTAGACAACAACTTCGACTACACTACCAAGCACAAAACAGAGAGTATGTTTGCCTGCTTTGTAATACATTTCGGTTCCGTCTTCATAACGTTTCACATCATTTGGTTTTCCTAATGCTTGTTTAATTTCTTTTTCTGTGATATTTTCGAATCTTTTATCCATACTATCAACCGTTTTTACTTTATTTTTTTGTAATTCAAAAACGATTTGTCTTTTTGTATAGAAAAGCGTTTGTGCATCGGAATCTGGATCAGGTTTTCCCCATTTTTTCACGATTGCATCACGAGATGAATCAAGACCAAAAGATTCACTATTGATAACTTTTCCTTCGACAGCCAATTGTTTTGTTTCTTTAATTAGTTTTTGATGATTTTGTTGTTGTGTAGTTGATTGCTGTGTTGGAACAATAGGGGAAGCATCAACAAGACCGATTTGCGAAAAACCGGCTAGTAATGTTCCAACAGTAAAGGTAGTAGCGACAATTGTTTTTATGGTTTTGTTCATTAACAATAACCTCCAGTAATAAATATTTGATACACTTTTTATTTTAAGGATGTGAATAAATAGAAAAAGGGTAAAAATAGGATTAAAAATTTCCCCTTTTCTTGTCATAATTATTCTTTTTTAGGGTATTATTTTCTGTTTACCATATATTAAACAGAATTATAATATTTTACTTGATTAATAAGTGATTATTATTTATTAATCGTATATCTTTTGGGTTTATCTCAAAATAGCCATTGCTTCTTCATGGAAGAACATGTTGGGATAGGCACAACTGAAAAAAGAAAAAGGTAAGTGCCTGAGGTAATTCAGTAATTTGGTTACATAAACCATATTTGATCCATAACCCATCGCAAAGTAGTTGATAAAAAGGACTAGATATCTCAAGTAGAGAATCTAGTCCTTTTTGTTATTCGTAAGGAAAGAAAAATTGAAGCGCAGTAGGGAGTTGTTTTTGCCATAGTCCCCAAGTATGATCCCCATCTTGTTCTACGTAGTGGACATTTGCGCCTTTGGAGTGGAGTTCGACATGTACTTTTTGATTTATTTCCACTAGGTCGATCTCTCCCACATGAGTAGAAACATTGGTTTCTTGCAAACCGATAGATTGGTAGATAGAAAGCCAGTTCAACGATTGGTGAGTTTGAAGAGCAGAAGTTGTTTGGGCTAGAAATGCTCCAGATTGTGCTAATACACGACTCCAAATATCCGGATGTTGGAGTGCCATGTGTAGAGCGGCTGTACCACCTAGAGAGGAACCTCCCACGACCAATTCTTTTTCATTTAGAGGATATCTTTCTTGTACAAATGGCAGCAATTCTTCTGTCATAAAGGAAAGATGTGCTTCATTACGATCTCCAATAGGAGAATACTCACTGGAACGGAGTTTCTTTTCTACTGGAATGGCAACCATAATAATAGGTTTTATTTTTTCTTCATAGATGAGTTGGTTTGCTTGTGTCGCGATTCTACCTAAGGAAAAGTAATCATCACCATCATGAAGAAACAAAGCAGGATATTTCTGATTTGTATCAAATTCTGGTGGAAGATAGACCAATGCTTTTTTTTCTGTTCCGAGATTCGTACTCTGCAAACTTTCTTTTTTTATCGTTCGTTTCAAGTATTTTTGCTCCATGGTTCTTCTCCTTAATGGATAAGCATTAATAGTAGAAATATCTTCTCTATTATGCCAAATCTACCCCTTGTCATGCTATATATTTTAGCAATAGAAATGTGCATTAGGTAAAATTCATAGTATTTGATAGAGTAGTAGAAAGGAATATTTATTTGTATCATTCAGTATTACATTAACGGAATAATAAGAAATGCAATACTTTTTTTAGTCATTTTAAGGGGTGTCATGATTGCGATGAAACAATCTGTTTGGATTCCTACACAAGAACAGATAGAACTTAGTAGACTGTATGCTTTTATGAAAAAATTAGGCTTTGATAATTGGGATGATTTTTATCAATATTCGACCAGAGACGTATCTCGATTTTGGGGTGATGTAGTTGAAGATATGAATATGGTATGGAACAAACCTTATAGGCAAGTACTTCAATTGGATGAAGGAAATGCTTTTCCGCGTTGGTTTGTGGAAGGCGAAATAAATGTTACCTTAAATTGCTTAGATGTATATGTTGAAAATCCTCAAATGAGAAATCAACTTGCTCTTATTTGGGAAGGCGAAGATGGAAAATCTATTAAATATACATATCGAGACTTATGGTATGAAGTAAATCGTTTTGCTAAGCTTTTACTCCAATTGGGCGTCGAACCATCGGATAGGGTCATGATTTATTTACCAATGATTGCAGAAAATGTGATTTCTTTATTGGCTATTGCTCGTATTGGTGCGATCGCTGTTCCTTGTTTTTCAGGGTATAAATCCGTCGCGCTCCAGTATCGCATCAAAGATAGCGGTGCAAAAATAGTGATTACAGCTGATGGATTTTGGCGACGGGGAAAATTAATACATATGAAAGAAGAAGCAGATAAAGCAATTGAGAATACTACGATAGAAAAAGTGATTGTAGTCAAGAAACTTGGATGTTACATCGAGAAAAACGAAGACAAAGATATTTTTTGGGATACACCAGTAGATCAGCTTCCACCTGCGGTTCCTCATTTGACACATGCAGATGACCCATTTATGATTTTGTATACTTCTGGTACAACAAGTAAACCAAAAGGAACAGTACATACACATGCTGGTTTTCCAATCAAGGCAGGATTTGATGCTGGTTACGCAATGAATGTGGGAGTAGGCGACATCTTATTTTGGTCTACTGATATGGGTTGGATGATGGGACCTTGGATGGTGTTTGGCGCGTTGATGAATGGCAGCACCATGCTATTGTATGAAGGTACTCCTGATTATCCTACACCAGATCGGCTTTGGTCTATTGTTGAGAAATATGGTGTTAGTCATCTGGGTGTTTCTCCCACTATTGTTCGTTCTTTGATGAAACATGGAGAGTCTTGGATTACTACTTATGATATTAGTTCCTTACGTGTTTTTGGTTCTACAGGCGAACCATGGACGGAAGACTCTTGGTTGTGGCTTTTTGAACAAGTAGGAAAAAAACAAGTTCCTATCTTTAATTTCGCAGGAGGAACAGAGATCTCTGGAGGGATTCTCGCGAATGTTCTTATTAAGCCTCAAGTGCCTTGTGGATTTAATAGTGTACTGCCAGGCATGGAAGTAGATGTATTTGATCCATCGGGTAACTCTATTGATCAGACGATTGGTGAGTTGGTTATCCGACAACCTTGGGTAGGAATGACGAGAGGGATTTGGAATAACAAAGATAGGTACTTGCAGAGCTATTGGGGAAGATGGAAAGATATTTGGGTACATGGGGATTGGGTAAGCCGAGAAGATGGGCAATGGTTCACGCATGGCCGGTCAGATGACACGATTAAAATAGGTGGCGCTAGATTAGGTCCTGCTGAGCTGGAATCCATTTTAATTCGACATCATGCTGTGTTGGAAGCATGTGCGATAGGAGTACCTCATCCAGAGAAGGGTGAATCCGTTATTTGTTTTGTGATCTTGCATCATATTTCAGATATACAAGATTCAGTTAAGTTAGAGATTGAACTTGCTGACTTTGTAGCAGATAAAATGGGCAAAGTTTTTCGTCCAAAAGCGGTTTTGGTTGTTTCTGATTTGCCTAAGAGTAAAAATGGAAAGATACTACGAGGTGTTGTGAAGTCGGTTTATTTAGGTGAGGGACTTGGAGAATATGCTTCATTGGAAAATTCAAAAGGAGTAGAAGCAATAAAACGGTCTCTCAAATCCATTTGAAATTCTATTTTTGAAAATAATAAAAAATAGACGTTAAACATATCAAAAAAGCCAATTGATGAAGAAAATCGATGGCTTTTTTGATTTGTCCCCAGATTGCCTTATTTCTAACTTCGCAAAATTTGGTATGATAGAACGGATGGCAATGTTTGCATAATTAAATAAAGCAAAGGGGATGAATCATGAACGGCATTGGCATCATACGAAAAGTTGATCATTTAGGTAGAATAGTATTACCAAAAGAATTAAGAGAAAAATTAAATATCCAACCACAAGATGGTGTTGAGATATTTGTTGATGAAACTCATATTGTACTGAAACGCTACAATCCTAGCTGTGTGATCTGTGGCAGCATTGAACAACTTTTTTATTTCCGTGAAAAAATAATCTGCGAAGATTGTGTAAATGAAACATCTAAATATGCAACATCACCAACAGAATAGCCGGTTTATCCGGCTATTTTTTGTTTGCAAACGAAAAATATAATTTAATTTAATCAAAATATAGAATTCTAAATAACTTCTTTATACTCTTAAAATCAGGAAATAAACCAATTTCCCTAAAAGGCGAACGCCTAACTCATTCCTGAATAAACTAATTAGACAATAAATAGACGGGGTGGCATTATGTTAATTAACCATTTATTGCCATGTGGGACTTTGACCGATGCAGGATCTTCTTTTTGGCGGACGCTTTCCATAAATGAGAAGTTAGATCTTCTTTTCTTTCTCCGTTCTGTAAGAATGTTGGATCGGAGAATGGTGTTGTGGCAACGCCAAGGGAAAATTGGTACTTATGCTCCGGTAGAAGGGCAAGAGGCAGCGCAGGTAGGAAGCGCTTACGCTTTAGATAAAAAAGATTGGGTATTTCCGAGTTATCGCGAACAGGGTGTGGCTTTTACTTTTGGAATTTCTACTACTTCCATCATTCAATATTGGTCTGGAAGAATTGAAGGTTGTAAACCTCCGATAGGATATCGCTATGTACCTCCAACCGTTCCGATTGCCACACAGCTACCACATGCGGTTGGTGCTGCGTGGTCCATAAAAAAGAAAAAAGAGACAGGTATAGCAATAGCTTATTTTGGGGATGGAGCTACTTCAGAAGGAGATTTTCATGAGGCTTTAAATTTTGCTAGCATTTTTGATCTGCCTGTTCTTTTCTTTTGCCAAAACAATGGTTATGCGATTAGTGTTCCGTTTGCAGAGCAATCTGCTACGAAAACGGTAGTCGAAAAAGCTTCCGCCTATGGAATAAATGCTTATCAAGTAGATGGGAACGATGTGTTGGCCGTTTATCATGTGGTCAAAACAGCGAAAAGTAAGCGGAAACCTGCCTTGATTGAAGCAGTTACGTATCGGACAGGAGCGCATACTACCGCAGACGATGCAAGTCGCTATCGACCAGAAGGTGAGGTTCGTATTTGGTTAAACCGTGATCCTTTGTATCGTTATGAACAGTTATGTTTAAAGGAAGGATTGTTGGATGAGGATCAAATAGAAAAACAAGATCAGCAAGTTGCAAAGGAATTGGATCGAACAATGAGAGAAGTGGAGAAATCTCATCCTAACCCATCAAGTTTATTTACTCATGTTTATCATCAGATCCCAGATTGGTTGAAAAAGCAACAAGAGGAGGCAGCCAATGATGTTAACCATGGTTCAATCCATTGCTGATGCACAGCGTGTTGCTTTAGAGATAGATAAAAACGTGTTGCTTTTAGGAGAAGATATCGGCAAAAATGGGGGTGTTTTTCGTGCTACAGAAGGACTTTGGGAGCAATTTGGCAGTGAACGCGTGATCGATACTCCTTTATCAGAAGCAGGGATAGTTGGTTCTGCGTTAGGACTGGCAATGGGTGGTTTTAAACCCATAATAGAGATTCAATTTCTTAGTTTTATCACCCCGGCATTTGAGCAAATCGTTTCTCATGTGGCACGAATGCGCTTGCGTTCTCAAGGTGTTTTCTCTACCTCTATGGTAATTCGGGCTCCCTATGGAGGAGGAATTGGGGCTCCTGAACTTCACTCTGATTCTACAGAAGCCTATTTTGTACACACTCCAGGTCTTCGTGTCGTTGTTCCTTCCTCACCTTATACTGCAAAAGGTTTGTTGTTGGGTGCTGTCGCAAGTCCTGATCCGGTATTATTTTTAGAACCGCTTCGCTTGTATCGTACACAAAAAGAGGAAGTACCTTCTGATTATTATACACTTTCAATCGATAAAGCTACGGTGGTCAGTCAGGGGGAAGATGTTACCTTGATTGGATGGGGTGCCATGATTCCGCTTTTATTAGAAGCAAGTCGATTGTTGATGGAGCAAGATATCACAGCAGATGTGATTGATTTACAGTCCCTTTCCCCGATTGATGAAGAAACGCTATTTGCTTCTGCAAAGAAAACAGGACGAGTAGTTATCGTACATGAAGCACCTCGTACTTGCGGAGTAGGAGCGGAAATTGCCGCACGTCTCTCAGAAGAAGTAATAGATTCACTAGAAGCACCAATTAAACGAGTGGCTGGATATGATGTACCATATCCATTATTTGCCTTGGAACATGCTTATTTGCCTAGTGTAAAGAAAGTAGTGCAGGCGGTAATGGAGTTGGTATATTTTCAATAGTGATCATTATATTTACCAATATTTCTCATAAAAGAGAGCCGAGTAGGAAAGAATGAAGCCAAATACGTTTTTGAAAGGGTCGGAAAATGGATCAAACGACACTCACAAGAGCTTTTTTTGGCACGTCTTTGGCCTTTCATATTATTTTTGCCACACTAGCAGTAGGCATCTCTTTTATGATTTTAGTAAGTGAGATTATTTATCAGCGAACGAAAGACAAAGATTACGAGCTGATGGCAAAACGATGGACAAAGACATTTGCGATTTTATTGGGAGTTGGGATACCCAGTGGAACCATTGTTGCTGTACAGCTCACTTTGTTATGGCCTGGCTTTATGAAAATTGTCGGTCAAGTGATCTCCGTTCCTTTTCAGATTGAGATTTTTGCCTTTTTCTTAGAAGCTTTGTTTATGTCCATCTATGTGTATGCGGCAGATCGTTTGTCAGGGAAAATGCGGGTTTTGTCGGTCTTTTTTGTCTGTCTGGGGGCAACAGCATCTGCTGTGCTCATTACTTCTGCCAATACGTGGATGAACACACCAACAGGTTTTGATATGTATGCGGATGGAACAATCAAAAATGTAAATACATGGGCAGCTTTTTTTAATCCGAGTTATGGTTGGGCAGCCTTTCATGTCTCTATCAGTGCTTTTATGGCTGGTGCATTTGCTATAGCCTCTGTGTCTGCATATCGGTATTTGAAGACACCTACACCAGACCGAAAAGAACTATCATTCCATCGGAAAAGTTTGCTTGTCTCTTTAATTGTTGGATTTTTAATGAGTGCGATCACAGGATTTTCCGGACATGGTTCAGCACAAGGTCTGCATGAACATTCTCCAGAAAAACTAGCAGCAGCCGAAGGTCTATTTGAGACGCAAAGATATGCTCCTTTATCGATTGGTGGGTATACAGACCCCAAAACACATGAAGTAAAGTATGGAATAGAAATTCCTTATGCGCTTAGTATTTTGGCGGGAAATTGGCCGAGTACAGAAGTAAAAGGTTTATATGAGTTTCCAGAAGAAACATGGCCACCTTTTTATGTTCATTCTTTGTTTAATGTAATGGTTGGTATTGGAATGTTTTTGTTGGCTCTTTCGTTTTTTTCCTTAGTTTATTGGTGGTTTTTTCATCATAAACGACAACTTGCGTTTCCCAAATGGTTGGTGTGGTTTTTGGTGTTTTCGGGTCCTTTAGCAATGCTAGGGATCGAGTTTGGTTGGATTTTCAGTTGTAGTGGGCGACAGCCTTGGACGATTTATGGATTTCAACGCACAGCAGAAGCAGCCACCAAAGCAGCTCATGTAGGAAATTTATTTGTCTTGTTTGGTTTGCTCTATATTTTACTCAGTGTATTGGTTGTAGTAGTGATGCAAGTTTATTTCAAACGAAATCCACTTCATCAAGAATTGGCGAAACGAGGTGATATAGATGTTACCTGAAGTTATCGCTAGTTTTATTGTAGGAATTTTTCTCTTTCTATATGCGATCTTTGGGGCGATTGATTTTGGTTCTAGCTTTTGGTCGATGTTTTATTTACGAAGGCATACGGAAGCAGGCGTCATCGCCAATCGATTTTTGTCTCCAACTTGGGAAGTAACCAACACTTTTTTGGTTTTATTAGTTGTTTCTTTTGTCAGTTTTTTCCCAAAAGCAGGATTTACTTTAGGTACGGTTCTGCTGGTACCTGTAAGTATCGTGTTGATTTTAATTAGTCTGCGAAGTGCTTTCATGGTGTTTGCTTATTCGGTACAGAGCTATCAGCAAACATTGCGTATCATTTCTGGCATTGCAGGTTTTTTTATTCCTATTCTATTAATTAGTGCGCTTCCAGTTACGCAAGGGCCTTTTATTGCGATGAGAAACGGTGTAGAAACACTGCTTACGATGAAATGGTTGACGAGTATTTCTACTTATTACTACATGTTGTTTGGGCTGACATCGGAGCTATTTCTTTCCTCGCTTTTTCTAGCTGATTATGCGAGAGAAGCGGGAAAAGAGGGAACCTATCGCATTTATCGGCGAAATGCAAAAATAGTAGGTCCTGCAACGCTAGTTTCTGCAATTTTGACCCTACTCGTATTGGAACCAGAATCACAGTGGCTTATTGATAATCTCAAGGAACAAGGAGAATGGTTTATACTCTCCATCGTATTTTATCTTGTTGGTTATAGTTCTCTTTGGTGGCCGGATGCTAAAAACGATAGCATTGGAAAACCACGTGTAGCGGTTCTTATGATTGTAGTTCAATACGTTATCGCAAGCTATGCTTATGCTTCGGCTCACATGCCGTATATCGTTTATCCCTATATGACCATTACCACGGGATTTACAGGTGAGGTTACTTTCCGTGCGCTATTTTGGGTTTATGTGGTTGGGCTAGCAGTGTTGGTTCCAGGGTTCTATGTATTTTGGAGGTTATTTTTAAAAGATCGCAGGTATTTGCGGCAAGAGGATTAGAAGTATGATGGAATCATTCGAAAACTTATAATTTTCTATTGACAGATTCGCCATCAAATCATAATATAAAAGTACAACGTCGGCTCACAAGTCGAGGAGAGGCTCATGTCGTAGCGTCTGGTTAAGACCTCCTGATGAAAGCTAACAACTGAGAGGACACCGTCGTGCCGTACCCCTGAGATTCTCAGACATATTTGTTAGTTAAATTAACTAATAGATATGTCACCTAAAAACAATATTTTTCTTATAGATAAAAAACTTAGGGAATCCTAAGTTTTTTTGTTGTGCTAATTGCAAATTTTACATAGCTAAAGAATAGTGAGGATTTCTAGGGAATTGCGACGAGGATTAGATAAATAAACGAAGGGTTTTATATATAATAACTGACCCAATATCATTTTTTTGGGTCAGTTGCTTACATGATGGATGTATATTTTTTAATTTTCCTCAGTTAGTGCAATGGCGTCGATTTCGATCATTGCATCAGGTGAATAAAGGGAGGAGACCTCAACAATGGTATCTGCAGGATAAGGTTGTGACCACCACTTGCGTCGAAGCTCGACGATTTTTTCAAAGTTAGACATCGATGTGAGGTAGATTGTCACTTTGGCAATACGATCAAGACCCGAACCGGCAGACTTAAGTACCCTCTCTAAATTTCGGAAAGCCTGATCTGCCTGTTTGTCAAAATCACCAATTCCTACGAGGTTTCCGTCATCCCCAATGGCGGCTTGGCCCGATACGAAGACAAAACCGTTGGTTTTAATTGCCTGTGAAATAAGAAATGGAGCGTAAGGATCTGGTTGAGTGTGTACTTGTTTGAGTGACATTACATGTCATCCTTTCTATTATCAAATCTTGTTTATTTTTTAGTGTTACAGCAGAATGGCTATATAAAATTCTGAAGTGCTTCTCTCTATTATTTTGGAATGATAGGAAATATCATAATTCAAAGACTTTTATTTTGGCATCTGGGGTAAATGTTTGTTCGGGATCAAACTCTGCCAATGGTTCACCATTTTTCACTTTATTCACCCAATCACTATTCGCAAGAGCTCCACGACCGAGTGTAATAACATCTGCTTCCCCTTTTTCAATCATGCTTTTTGCCTTTTCTGGATCATGAAGACTACCGTTCGAAATAACAGGTAATCGACTATATTTTTTTGCTAATGCAGCCAAAGTAGGTCCATCCTCCATGGATGAGTTTGGTGCATTTGTTCCCTCTCCTATAGAAAAGGCAGGTTGCCATGCTTCAAATTCTGTTACATGAATATAATCTAGCCCTGCTTGTCCTAGGTTGCCAAAAATAATTTCTGCATCCTTTTCTCTACCAGCCCACTTATGGAAGTAGTCATTTACTTTACCTTGTGAAATTCGAATTCCTACTGTAAATTCTTGACCTACTGCTTCGCGAACCGCTTTAGATACTTCAACCAATAAACGGACTCTATTTTCCGTAGAACCTCCATACTCATCCTTTCTCTGATTGGTATAATCTGTTAAAAATTGATCAAGGATGTAACCATTAGCTCCATGAATTTCAATACCATCAAACCCCGCTTCTTTCGCACGTTTGGCAGCTTTTGCAAAACCTCTTGTGACTTCAGCTATATCTTCTTTCGACAACTCTTTCGGTATAGGAAAAGGACCATCACCTCCATAAAATTTCATTTGGTTTCCCTTCGGTTGTACTACTGATGGCCCAATTGTCTCATTTACAAAACGATTGCCTTGTGAAATAGCACCTGCATGCATTAATTGAATGAAGATTTTACTGCCCGCTTGATGCAAAGAATCCGTAATTTTTTTCCATGCTTGGATTTGCTCATGATTGATTATCCCTGGTTGATTCAAATAGCCCTGACTATATTTATCATCACTATAAACACCTTCCGTAATAATGAGCCCAAACCCACCATGAGCAAACTTTGTGTAGTAGGATAACATTTCATCCGTTGCTAAACCTTCTGGCGTTGCGCTTGTGCGTGTCATCGGAGCAACACCTGTCCGATTTTCTAAAGTAATACTGCCTAGCTTTACTGTTTCAAATAGATTTATGTTACTCATAATAACCATTCACCTTTTCTAGGTTTTCCATTTGTTAGTAATATTTTTATTTGCAGCCGTCGATCCCACAGGACAAACCTTCTGGGATAACATTTGTTTTCTGTTTGTCTAATTCTTCATTGATTATTCGTTCAAGCGTTTCTTTTGATCGAACACCAGCAATCGTGGTGTCACCGATAACGAAAGTAGGAACTGAATTAATATTGCTTTGATACGCATGTTCTAGTGCTTTTCGATGTGTTTCTTTGTATTTTCTAGTTTCTAAAGCCTCTTTGTACTCTCTTTCATCCAATCCAATTTCACCTGCTAATTTGGTTAACACATCCATGTCACCAATATTTTGTTCTTCTTGGAAGAAAGCTCGAAACATACGGACATTGTATTCATTGGATTTGCCTTTCTCCTTTGCATACTGATATCCCTCAAAGGATAAATGCGTATGTGGTTGAGGAGATACTTTTGGCAAAACAATAGGAATCTCCATGCTTTCAGCCATTGGATAAACGGATTTTTTCCAAATTTCTTGTAAATAATCACCTTCAGGCTTTAACGTTTCATTAGGAAAAGGACGTAACTCATAAGGCATCCATTCCACTTCTACATCTTTATCTTCTATTGCCTCCTGGAGGGGCTTTTCTGCCAACATACAAAAAGGGCAAACATAATCGGAATAAATCTTTATTTTTACAGACATATCGGTATCCCTTCCGTATGATTTATGTGTTGCGACTCCCCTTCATAGAACTAAGAATCATTTTAATGGGTGTTTCTGACATTACACATGGATTGTTCTGAGGATTCTTCTACTCTCTTATGCATTCTCCGATTGAAAATGAGCTTATAGATTACGTATTAAATCATATAAGTTCCCTCTTAATATTGTATAAAAACCAATGAAATGAACGGGTAATGCTTCTAAAAGGATTGTATTCTAACTATGTCATACTGTAAAATGATTGATAATGATAGGTGTATCAATTTAAATGATATCTAAAAAAGTAGGGATTTCCTTGGAATTAATGGATCTAAAAGTAATCAAGACCATTGTAGAAGAAGGTAGTATCTCAAGGGCAGCGAGTAAATTGGATTATGTACAATCAAATATTACTGCCCGTGTCCAAAAACTTGAATCGGAACTAGGGGTTCCATTATTTAATAGGCATCCAAAGGGGGTAACTCCAACAGATAAAGGACGTTTATTAAGTGAATATGCTTCCGAAATTCTTCGATTGACGCAAGAAGCTGTGAAAGAAGTAAAAGAGCCAGATTATCCAAGTGGAGAACTTATTGTTGGGATCGTAGAGACTGTAGCAGCATCCAATATGTTTATTCGATCTTTATCTCATTTTCAATCTCAATACCCAGAAGTTTCAATATCTTTGGTAACAGGAACTTCTATGCAAAACCATCAACGACTCCTAGATCGAAAGTTGGATGGTGCATTTTTCACTGGAGATTTTGATATATCGAAATTGGAAGTAGAAATGACAATAGAGGATACAGTAGTACTGGTATCATCAAACCAAACACATCAATTATCAAAATTGAAAGAGGCTCCTAATGCTACTTGGATTGTATTTCCAAAAGGCTGTCCGTTTCGGGCTTCTATTGAAAAATGGATAGACAAAAATAATGGTGAAAAGGCAAATATGATTGAAGTTAGTACAACAGAAACAATGTTAAATTGTGTGAGAGCAGGGCTTGGATATGCATTACTACCAGATTCCGTAGAGAGGAAAGGTGATGATAATCTATGCCTACTCTCTATTCCTGAGGAGTACCGCTATGCAACTACCAGATTTGTTCGCCGTTCTGAGAAGTTTTCCAATAGAGCATTAACAGCATTTTCTGAATGTATGAAAGAGGTACAGAAAGGATGAGATATGTATTGCTTTTTGTTTTCATTGTTTACTTAAGCTAACATTTGTAAAAAACATAAAAAGTAAAGAAAAATCTGCCATTTGATTGTTTATTTGTGTAGAGTTAAGTCTCTATAACGTCTGAAAAGATTATCGCTGCTGGTGTCGAGAAGATTAAGGAGCTATACCACACTCCTGATGAATTCGAAGAGGACAAATAAGAAGCAGTGACACAAGGTTACTATGCGATGGAAAATGCGGCTTTCGGCCTAGGAGTGATCTATGAACCCCAAGATGAGGGGCATCCTCCGGCTGTGCCAGCATATAACCGAGCCGTGGATGATCTTGAGGACGCGAGGGAGTAAATGAGTTCAGTCCGGACAGTGTTTCTTGCTGTCCAGACATAGATTATTTTTGAAAGTATATAGCTACAAATGTATGGAGGTCATTTTTTTAGAACAACGTTTTTAACGCCTCAGGGGTATAGGGAATCATCTCATTTGTCTTTCCAGTGTGTAGTTTGCTTGCCCAAGTAGGATCAACCAATAGTGCTCTGCCGATGGCCACAAGATCAAATTCTTGTCTTTCCAATTTCTCAAAGAGAGCAGTGAGTGGAGCATTCTTCGCCTGAACTCCTGGTGCAAATACATCATCCAAGCCAATAGAACCAACAGTAATGGTCGGTTTTCCAGTCCATTTTTTGGTCCAGCCGGCTAAGTTTAGTTCGGAATCGGCAAATTCAGGTTCCCAGAACCGTCGTGTGGAGGCATGGAAAATATCTACACCAGCCTCTGACAAGGGAGTGAGGAATTGTTCCAATTCTGCTGGGGTTTTTGCTAGTTTTTCGTTATATGCTCCGATTTTCCATTGGGAAAAACGAAATACAATGGGGAAATCAGGACCTACTGCTTTTCGGCAAGCAGTGATAACTTCTACAGCAAAGCGAGTTCTTTCAGCCAAATTTCCTCCATATTTATCCATTCGTTTATTCGTCGCATCCCAAAAAAATTGATCGATTAAATATCCATGTGCACCATGTAATTCTATTCCATCAAAGCCAATACGTTTTGCATCCACTGCGGCCTGAGCGTATGCTCCAATAATCGTTTCGATCTCTTCTGGTGTCATCGGTCCAGCAACTTTTTCGCCTGTAGATGTAATGCCTGATGGGCTGATTGGATTTGCATGTGGAAAAGGCATGCTGCCGACGGGACGCTGAATACCGACATGCCAAAGCTGAGGGATGATTTTCCCACCAACTTCATGAACCGCTTTGGCCACTTTGGACCATCCTTGAAGCGCCTCTTCTCCGTAGAAAAAAGGAACACCTGGATCACTTGATGCAGCTGGATGGTTGATTGCAGTACCTTCGGTTATGATTAGACCTACTTCATTTTCCGCTCTTCGTTTGTAATAAGCAGCAACCTCTTTTGTTGGAATTCCTCGGGGAGAAAAAGCTCGGGTCATAGGTGCCATGACGATCCGATTCGAAAGATCTAATTTTTTTGTTTGTAAAGGTTGAAACAGTAGCTTTACCTCGTCATTCATGCTAAATACCTCCAATGTATTTATTTCACTTATTTTTCTTGATGAGTTTGAAAAAATCCCTCGAACTTCGATTTACCTTTTTCAGATAGCCATTTGTCAAATGTCTTCAGTTTGGGATGGAGTGTTCGTAGGTAAGGCAAATCGACACGATTGCCTCCTTTGTTAATCCATTCATATATTTTGGCTATATCTTCATTTTGCTGGCGAATCTCCTCAAGTGGAATTTGCTTATAGGTAATGGTTTTACCAGAAATTCGCGAAATAGCTGCTGCGATATTGGGTGGTGTTACAGCATCACTTGCAAGAGATAATGTTGTCTCCATATATTTTTTTGGATCACTAAACGCAAGCGAGACAAATACTCCGATATCATCAACTGCTATGAGACTGGTAGGGATATCTGGTTGTGTTGCATCAGCGTAGATGCCATTTTGTAATCCATAGTAAGTAAAAGTAAGGAAGTTTTCCATAAAGAAGGGAAGTCGAAAAATGGTTGCAGGTAAACCAATTCGGTGAATATATTTTTCGATCTCCCATTTTGCTAAATCACGAAACTGCGCTTGTTCATCTGCCCCTTCAAAAGAAGTATAAACAAAATGTTTTACATTTGCTCTTTTGGCTGCATCTGCAACATTTTTGCCCAATTGAACTTCTTTCCACATGTCAACGGCTTCGAAAGGTTGTACACTGAACACACCATACACATCTTTCATTGCAATATCAAGTGAAGATGGATCATTCAAATCACCCTTTACCACGCCGATATTTTTGGATATAAGTTTTTTGGATTGCTCACTGTTTGGGTCACGAGTGAGTGCTCGTACTTTCCAATCCTTATCAACTAGATGATTTAAAACTGCACCTCCTTGTTGACCTGTTGCTCCTAAAACCAAAATAATTTTATTTGATTTATCCATCTGTTCCCCTCATTTCATTGATATCTGGATATCCGTTACTTTGATGATAAGACAGATGATATACTTTAGTAAGAACGCACTTTTTTTTGGTATATTCTCTTTTTATAGAGTTACTGACAAATGGTAAGTAGGTGGAGAGTGTGAATATAAATGAAATGCAAGTTTGTACCATACCTATAAATGCTGCATTAGATGTTATCAGTGGAAAATGGTCGTACTATGTCATTGCACAATTGTGTCATGAATCACAGCGTTTTAACCAATTACGAAGAAATTTAGGTGATATTAGTATTAAATCGTTAACGGATACACTTCGTCAGTTAGAAAAAATGGATGTTGTTCATCGGAAAGTTTACCCTACTGTGCCAGTTAGTGTGGAGTATTCACTTACTCGAAAAGGAAAAGAATATGGTGCTATCTTGAGTCAAATGAGACTTTGGGGTGAAAAATGGGGCGCTGTTGTTCCTGATGATGAGGAAGAAGCGATGGGATGACAGCAAAAAGAGTGAGATTGGATTCTCACTCTTTTTGTTATTCATTCAAAATGCTTTCTTCTAACATCCCTTCTTTATCTCCATATACGCGAATGATATGTTGTTCTCCCCAATTACATAAGGAATTCAAAATGCCTTCCAAGCTCTTTCCATAGTCACTAAGTTCATATTCTACTTTTGGTGGAATTTGTTGATAGATGATCCGATTAATGACACCATCTTCTTCTAATTCTCGAAGTTGTTGAGTTAACATTTTTTGAGTGATGGCAGGCATTAGTTTTTTTAGTTCACTTGTACGTTTTTTTCCTCGCATGAGGTGACAAAGAATAACGCATTTCCATTTTCCCCCAATCACTTCCAACGTAGCTTCAACCGAGACATTGTATTTCTTTTTTAGCATGTGGTTCTCTCTCCTTCTCTATCACCTAAAAGTACTTACATTACTTTTTAGTGCCTATATCACTTAAAAGTGTGTACTTCCCTATATATCCTCTATCCCTCATAATAACATCTTGTTGATCCACTTAGAAATTGCATCGGTTGTATGGTTTTTGTATCAAAATCAGACCATCCAACGGAGAGAGAACAGGAGGGAAGAAAGATGGTTCAAAAGAGAAGAAGTACGTTGGCTCTGCTTGCATTGGCAATAAGTGCTTTTGCTATTGGAACCACGGAATTTATCAGTGTTGGTTTATTACCACTTATTGCTTCAGATCTAAATATTCCGGTCACTACAGCAGGTTTGACCGTTTCTTTATATGCTTTAGGAGTAACCATTGGAGCTCCTATACTTACATCGTTGACATCGAAAATGTCTCGTAAGACATTGCTCTTATGGATTATGGTTGTGTTTATTATTGGCAATAGCATTGCAGCTGGGGCAACAAATATTGGTATTTTGTTATTTGCCCGCGTGGTTTCTGCTTTTGCACATGGTGTATTTATGTCCATTGGTTCTACTATTGCGGCTGATTTGGTAACCGAAGATCGTCGCGCCAGTGCTATATCCATGATGTTCACTGGATTAACAGTAGCTACTGTAACAGGAGTGCCTTTTGGAACGTTTCTCGGACAGCAAGCTGGTTGGAGAAGTGCCTTTGTAGCTATTGTAATCGTAGGGATTGTTGCATTGATTGCAACTATATTCCTAATTCCATCCGATTTGCGCAAAGGAAAGCCGACTACTTGGAAAGATCAAGTGAAATTAATTACAAACGGTCGTTTGTTACTCATTTTTATCATTACTGCTTTAGGATATGGGGGTACATTTGTTGTTTTTACTTATTTATCTCCATTGCTTCAAGAAATATCTGGATTTAAGGCAACTACTGTAGCGATTATACTGCTTGTTTATGGAGTTGCCATTGCGATAGGAAATATGATTGGTGGGAAATTGGCCAATAAAAAACCGATCAAAGCGTTATTTTTCATGTTTTTGGTGCAAGCTATTGTATTATTTGTGTTTTACTTCACTGCTCCTTTTCCGGTTGCATCGCTTGTAACGGTGTTCTTTTTGGGACTGTTTGCATTTATGAATGTTCCAGGGTTACAAGTGTATGTCGTCATGCTAGCAGAACGCTTTGTCCCAAGTGCGATAGATGTAGCGTCTGCTATAAACATTGCCGCTTTTAACGCAGGCATTGCTTTGGGTTCATACCTTGGAGGTTGGATCACAGATGAGATTGGTTTGATTCATACTCCATGGATGGGCGGTCTCATGGTAGTCATTGCGATTGCATTGACTGCTTGGAGCTGGAAATTAGAAAGAAAAGATGTCTAAAATGATAAGGGGACGTATAAAATGCCTAACAATCTACAAGATACAATTACTTTAAATAATGGTGTGAAAATGCCATGGCTAGGACTTGGCGTATTTCAAGTAGAAGAGGGTCCAGAACTAGTAAACGCAGTAAAAACTGCGATTGCTCATGGTTATCGCAGTATCGATACTGCTGCCATTTACGGAAATGAAGAAGGAGTAGGACAAGGTATAAAAGAGGGGTTAAAAGCAGCAGGTATTACCCGTGAGGATTTATTTGTCACTTCGAAAGTGTGGAATGCTGATCTTGGATACGAAGAAACCTTAGCCGCTTTTGAAACGAGTTTAAAGAAACTAGATTTGGACTATCTCGATCTCTATTTGATTCACTGGCCTGTGGAAGGAAAATACCAAGCTGCATGGAAAGCAATGGAGACATTGTATCATCAAAGAAAAATTCGGGCGATCGGTGTGAGCAATTTCCAAGTTCATCACCTCGAGTCGTTGATGGAACAAGCCGAAGTAAAGCCAGTTATCAATCAGATCGAGTTCCATCCACGACTTACACAGTTGGAACTACGTAATTATTGTAGAGAGCATGACATTCAAGTAGAAGCATGGTCCCCACTCATGCAAGGACAATTGTTAAATAACGAAGTGCTGCAAGAAATCGGAAAGAAATACAACAAGTCTACTGCTCAAGTCATCATTCGCTGGGATTTACAAAATGAAATTGTTACGATTCCAAAATCGACGAAAGAACAGCGGATTATCGAAAATGCTTCTGTATTTGATTTTGAGTTAACAGAAGTTGAAATGAAACGGATTAGTGCTTTAAATCAAGATACACGTGTTGGCCCAGATCCTGATAACTTTGATTTTTAAGGAGATATTTTTTGAGATTCCTTCAAAAGAAGGAGTCTTTTTTTAAGTGAAATTTAAATCTTTCTTTCTATACTTTTGGATGTAACAAGAAAACAAAGCAGAGAGAAGGATGAGAACATGTTACGTAAAACAAAGATGAGTTTGGCACTTTGTTTGGCAGTAATAGGAATTGGGACAGGAAGTGTATATGCATCTGCGGACTTACTGCCAGATGTTCCTAAAACAAAACCAGTCATCAATAAAACGATTTCGAAAAAACCAGTTATAAAAAAGTCTTCTTCTATACAAATCAGTCAAAAAGGTCTGTTACAATTGCTACATCTTACTAGTGATGAATTACAAAAACAGCTATCAGCCGGAAAGACAATTGTAGAGATAGCAAAAGAAAATGGGGTAACAGAAAAGGAATTAACCAAATTTTTGACAAATGATAAGCAATCATCTGAGGAAATCGAAAAATCAGTAAAAGCAAAATTTGAACATGTTCGTACGATTCATAAAGATCAACTCATAACAAAAAGCAAACAAGGTGATGGCGTGCACATCATTTCAAAAAGTCAACTTCAAACAAAATAAAGAATGTGAAGAAAAGGAAGGGGACGAAGTAGTTCCTTCCTTTTTTAGGAGTGATGAGTCGATGAAGATTTTAATAGTAGAAGATGATGTTTCGCTTCTTCAAGCAATGGTTAGTGTTTTTAAAGATGAAGGATATCATGTAGATGCTTCAAAAGATGGAGCTGAAGGTCTTTATTTGGCAGAGCAAAATATATATGATCTAGCTATTTTGGATATTATGTTACCTAGTTTGAGTGGAGTAACCATTGTACAAAATCTTCGGCTTAAGCAAGTCAGTTATCCCATCATTTTCTTAACTGCTAAAGATGGTATATCGGATAGAGTAGAAGGATTAGATGCAGGAGCAGATGATTATCTAGTAAAACCGTTTGCTGTGCCGGAACTATTAGCACGAGTTAGGGCATTATTACGTCGAGGGGGTAATGTAAATTTAGATGGTGAAGTAATTTATGGGCCAATTTTACTTCAACCGAAAAATTTGAAAGGATTCGCTGGTGGACAGCAGTTAAAACTAACAAAAAAAGAATATCAAGTACTTGAATTTCTCGTGTTAAATAGCGAACAAATCCTAACGAGAGAGCAGATTTTTGATCGTGTTTGGGGCGATTATTTTGATATGGAATCTACCGTAATTGATGTATACATGCATTATCTTCGTAAAAAACTAGGTAGTTATCATAGCATGATCCAAAATATTCGTGGTGTAGGTTTTATGTTAAAGGAAAAAGATACACATGATACATAAAACAAAATGGAAGCTAACTGCGTTAAACGCAGGAGTGATTTTTTTGATACTCCTGATTAGTGGACTTTTTTTATATTTTTTTGTGCAACAAAAAATCATTGGTCAGATAGATCATTCACTCGAAAATGAAACCAAACAAATAGAGTCAAAATTAAAACATCCTGGTATCCGTATTTATCCTAAGGGAGGTACCATTGATTTACGGATATATTTATTCGTTTGGGATCAAGAAAATAAGCTTATTTATCAAGATTCGAAAAACAAAATGGTAGACATCAATGTGAGAATGTTTATAAAACAGTTTATCCCATCCAAACAACAAAAGTTCGATACCATACAAGTTAACAATCATTATTACCGAGTTTTAAATCTTTCTCCATCTGCCTTTCCAACCATTGGAGGAGAGGTAAAACTTATTCAATTGGTGCGAAATATGGATGCAGAACAAGTATTTTTAGAAACATTGCTGCAAGTGATCGGTATAGGAATTTTATTAGCTGTAATAGCCACCATCACAGCTGGTTATTTTCTTGCTGGAAGAGCACTTGTACCTATTCGAAAGTCTTGGGAAAAACAACAGGAGTTTATTGCTGATGCTTCACATGAGTTACGTACTCCATTAGCCACGATTCAACTAAATACAGAATTGTTGTTGCGGTACCCAAGCAGTACGATTCAACAAAAAAGCCCAGAAATTTCTAGAGTTTTGAAGGAAACAAGAAGAATGAGTAAATTAGTTACAGATTTGTTGACGTTGGCACGGACAGATTCATCTCAAGTTCAAATTCAAAAAGTTAACTTGACTGTGGATAAAGTAGCAATGGAAGTATTAGAAATGTTTAAGCCTATTGCTTCGATCAAGGGGATAACCTTTACCTTTGACATGGAATCCGATCTTCAATGGGTAGGAGATGAGGAGAGATTCAGACAATTGCTGGTTATCTTATTAGACAATGCAGTAAAATACAATGTTCCACAAGGGAGCATTTTTTTATCATGTAAGAAAAATAAAAATAAAATAGAAATAGTGATAAAAGACACAGGCATAGGGATTCATGAAGACGATGCTCCTTCTATTTTTGATCGATTTTATAGAGGAGATAAAGCTAGATCTCATGGCGGTACAGGATTAGGATTGTCGATTGCAAAATGGATTGTAGATACTCATCATGGAAGAATTTTTTTGGATCAAACCTATCGCAATGGTACTTGTATTATTGTTTCTATGCCATTTAAATAATAAAGACAAATTTTCGGTGTATAAAGAGCAATTCTATTAGATACTGTTTATTATTTTGTGTAAAATAAACTTTACAATATGTAAAAAATATATTACTATATGTAAAGTAAACTATACCTTTAAATAGGAGGTAGATAAAAATTGGGAGAGCAAAGTGGGGAGTTAACAAATCGGATATCTGTTTTAAGAGCAGAATACAAAATGACACAACAGGCTCTAGCTGAAAAGGCAGGTGTCACAAGACAAACGATTATTTCGATAGAAAAAGGTAAGTATACTCCTTCATTGACACTTGGTTTTGAGATAGCTAATGCCTTTGGAGTAGACATAAATGAAGTATTTCAATATAAAAAATGAGAAGGGAAGAGAAGAAAATGGAAACATTAATCACGATTACAAATGGTTTATCTGCATTTGCTTTCTTTGCTATGATCGTTTTTGTGATCTTGGTAATGAAAGAAGGAAAAGATGAAAGAGCACAGTTGATGGGTTATCGGCTGTATCGATTATTATTTACCTTTTTATTGGGAGGATTAGCTCTTATTATCTTTGTCACAGGATGGAAGGAATTTGATTATACCTTGCTAAGAGTTTGTATTACTACACTGTTTTCTCTCACTATATTTGTAGGTTTGGGATATTGGATATTACTTAGAAAGAAGATTTGACACTCCACATGGCTGAAGCCATGGGATTCTTGGGACGGTAGTCTACTAACTACTTCATTACCAAGCTAGCCCCGTGAGCCCCACGGTTGAAAAAAGTTTTGTTGCTACATCATAGAATAGACTTACTGCTTGGTTTTCGCATTTCAGTCTAGCCATTTTTTGGTACGCATAGCATTTTACGTGCAAAACGATTGGTTTGCTGGGCCCTATATCCTATCCAGTTTTGAAAGAGCAACTAACAGATAGTTTAATAGGGGAATATATGTTTGCAAAGATGCTTTCTGAAAAATTTGTCAGACTTGTGGGAGGAAAAAACCTCCCTCGTCTAACGCTCGCTATCATCCCATGATTAAAACCGTGGATTTTCCCACTCGCAAGAATATAAGAAAAATAAGCTTTATGTACAAACATAATTTGATAGTATTTGTAAATATATTGATTTAAAAAGCTGATTCTTTTCCTTTGAAGAATTAGCTTTTTCATTTGTAAAAACGCTTAAAAATATGGCTTTATAGTCTAATTAATAGTAAAATAACAAATGTTAGTTCTTTTCCTATAAAGGAGATTATATAAAAATGTTGAAAAATCATGGCAAAAATCACAGAGAAGTAGAGTTATCTCATGGAAAACTTCATATCTTTGCCAATGATGAGGTTTTCGCATCAATGGAAGATAAGGTGTATCATATGGCGGATAACAATTTGCAAATTCCGCGAAATGTACACATGAGTTACACCCCAGATGCCCATGTGGGAATCGGGACATGTATCGGAACAACAGCCGTGTGGAATATGCGAGATGGATTTGTATCCCCATCCATTGTGGGATCGGATATCGGTTGTGGAATGCGTGTTCATTTGACTCCATTGAAAAAGGAAGATATACAAGATAAGAAGTTACGGCGAGAGCTGATTAAGTCGATTGAAAAATTTGTGCCAGCCAATGAACGGGCTGCATCTCATTATAAAAATATTCGGGTAGAGAAGATCGTATCAGAAGGTTTACATGGCTTGCCTCCAGAGTATATCCCCGATCGCTATACACCAAAACAACGTAAATCGTTGACGCATGTAGAACATGCTAAGTTTGATTTTGACACTGATTTTTTGGAGCAAATCCCAGATAAAATGTGGAGCCGTGCTTGGCAGCAAGTTGGAACGCTCGGTGGCGGCAATCATTTTATCGAAATACAAGCAATCCACATTCGGGAAGAAAATCGAGAAATCGCTGAAAAATGGGGATTGGAAGATGGGCAAGTTGTCATCATGATCCACTCTGGTTCTCGAGCTTGGGGTGGTATGATGGGCCCTAAGTACACCAAGACTTTTAAAGAAGCGATGAGCAGATGGGGAGTAGGTACTCCAGACCCTAATCTTGTTTATGCTCCGATTGATTCTGATCAAGGGCAACAATATATCAATCTCATGCAATCCGCTTTAAACTTTGCCGTTGTGAATCGTCATATGTTGGCATATGGTGTGCGAGAAGGTTTTAAAGAAGTGTTTGGTTCCGATTTTGAAGCTCCTGTATTGTATGATTTGATGCACAACTATGCGTTAAAAGAATTTCATCGCAATCAACCAATGATGGTCCACCGCAAAGGGACTACAAGAGCATTACCTGCAGGTCATTTCCTTAATGCAGAGGCGTATAAAGAGACAGGGCACCCTGCATTGATCCCAGGATCAATGGGTACGTCTTCGTATATCATGGTTGGAGCAAAAGGCGGGGAGAAAAACTTTTATTCTATCTGCCATGGTGCGGGACGTGTTCGTTCCAGACGTGCTACCAAAGAATTGATAACGATTGATGAATTTGCTGAGTCAATGAAAGTAGGTACGGATGAAGAGGTACTAGTCAACCAACGTACCTTGCAAAGTATTCTCGATGAATGTCCACAAGCTTACAAAGATGTGGATCAAATCATCGATTCGATTGAAGGTGCTGGATTGGCTTCTGTTGTCGCAGAGTGCAAACCACTTGCAGTTATTAAAGGTGTCTAACACAAAATCCCCTGATCCTATGATGGGGATTTTTTATATTCAAAGAGGAAATGTAAAAAATCTTTTTCCTTGTTCGGGAAAATGAAGACTTCCATGAACTGCATTTTTAAAATCTTCCAAACGGTGCATTCCACCAATAGACACCTGAAATTCGGCTTTTCCTGTGACATCTATAATTTTTTGCAGAACTTTCCTATCTTCCGGTTTTGGTGGAGTTAAGAAGTATTGATAGAGATAAGCGTTGATGCCAATGTTATTCATCAGGATGTCGTAGTTATGAAACTCAAATTTTTCGGAGCTATAGTTGCCGTATATCACTACTTGGCCACCGAATGATAGAGATTGAATTAAATCGCTAGATAGTGGACCGCCAACTGCATCGATGAGACCATGTAAACCTTTATTTTGTGTTATCTCCATGATCGGTTCTTTGATATTCCCAGAAAGCTGCGATAAATCGATTACATGTGAGACTCCCAATGTCTGTAAGTCTAAATGATCATGTGTTTTTCTAACGATGGAGATAACATGTACACCTCTAAGTTTGGCTAATTGTGATACCATCGTCGCGACACTGGAGTTTCCTGCTGTAAGTGCAAGCCATTGACCGGATTGAACTTTCGATTGCTCCAATAGATCCCATGCCGTTATCAAATTAAAAAATTGTGCAGCTTTTTCGATGGGATAGTCTGATGGCAGTGGGATGAGCCATTCAGCTGGCACAGCAGCATATTCTGCCCAAGTATTATAATACCCAAAGGTAACAAATGTCCCAGGTTTAAATGAGACCTTACTTCCTACTTTGGTGACAATACCTGCACCATAATTTCCGCCAATTTGTTGTGGGAAAACAGGCTTTTTGGGTTCTGGATATAAATTCTGGATAAATAGAAAATCACCAGGATTAATGGATGCCGCTACCATCTTCACTAGAACTTCATTTTCCTTAATCTCTGGAAGCGGTACTTCCCCTAATTGTAATGCATCAAAATCATCTACTGGAGAACCAAATTCATTGAAATAAATAGCTTTCATCATGTTATTCACCTCGATAAATTACTAGAAAGTTTCATTTTATTCTAAAATGATATAATTTCATATATTGAGTAGCTGCTTTATGGATTACGTAATTTATATTGATAGAGCAAGTAAGTTTTTAAGTTCATCATCTATAAACTTTGTATCTTCATCATGTATACCACGGCCTGCAAAATGTCCCCAAATCGAATCAATAGGCCGAAAGGTAGCATTTGGTATTTGTTCTGTTTCGTATTTACTATCCTCAGGGGTAAAGTATAAATCGGTAATTCCGGGCATCACTACTGCTTTTGCTCGAATGGACTGAAGTGCTTTTTCAAAATCTCCGTTATAGAGGTTATTGGCGCTGATATCTGCATGTTGTCCTGTCCATAGCATCGCTAATAAATTATTCGCATCTATTCCTAGAAAGTTATTCTCCCAGAAATCAGTCAGAAATTCCTCTAGTGTGGGAAAACCTAGCTTTCGATAAAGTTCTTCTCGATAAAATGCCTGCGAAAAACCCCATCCAGCATACACCCGGCCAATTGCACGCATACCAGCTTCTGGTTGATTTTGATATTCGCCTTTTTCCCAAGTTGGATTGGAGACTAGAGGAGCTTTTACTCCTTCCAAAAAAACTTGTGTATGAGGCCATGTTTTTGCTGTTCCACAAAAAGGAGCGATTCGTTCTACCATGTCTGGATAGTTTGCTGCCCATTGGAAGGTTTGAACTGCTCCAAGTGACCAACCTGTAACAAGAGCTATTTTTGTAATGCCAAACTTTTCAGTGATCAGACGATGTTGGAATGAAATATTATCAAAAATTGTAACTTTCGGAAATCTAGATTTATCGTAAGGAGCTGGTGTATTACTAGGTGAGGATGAAAGTCCATTTCCAAGTAAATTTGGAACGATGATAAAGTATTTATTTGGATCTAGTGCCATTTCAGGTCCAATTAACCATTCATTTTGGTAATGCTGGTCTCCGAAAGCAGTTGGATAAACAATGACATTTGTTTTATCAGCATTTAATTTTCCATAGGTTTGATAGGCAAGAAAAGCGTTAGGTAATACTTCTCCTGACTGAAGAGTGACATTTCCCAGTTGAAAGATTTTAAAATCCATGATCTGCTCCTTTCAAAATGCTTTAAGTTGGTTGTATCGTTAGTGTATACTACCTATAACATCAAGTAAATTTATCGTTATTGACTTCTAGATTCAAAATTTTTGAATATAAGGGTGTGAAAAATGGAACTTCGTCAACTGGTGACCTTCCAAACCGTTGCGAATACGCTGAATTTTAGTCGTGCTGCATCCGCTCTTAATTATGTACCTTCCAATGTAACAATGCAGATGCAAGCATTAGAAAAAGATTTAGGTGTTCGCTTGTTCGATCGACTTGGCAAACAGCTGCTTTTGACGGATGCAGGTAAGCAGTTTCTTGTTTATGTGAATCGAGCATTGAATACGTTAGATGAAGCAAGAGAAGTGATGATCAAACAGGAACAAATAACGGGAACAGTGACCATTAGTGCGAATGAAGTGATATGTGCGTATCGATTGCCATCGACTTTTCTCCAATTTCGACGAGAATACCCAAGTGTAAGACTTCATTTTCGCACAATGTCCTACGATAACCTCAAAGAGAGTCTTCGTGATGGGACCACTGACATCGTTTTTTTGCTAGATGAACCCATTCATTCTACCTCGATAGCCAGTGAATCATTACTGCATGAACCATTTCGGTTATTGGTATCATCGGATCATCCTTTGCTAAACACAGACAAATTGCTTCTCGAACATTTACGAGAAGAGCAATTTTTAGTCAATGAAAAAGGGTGCACGTATCGTACTATATTTGATCAATTTTTCAAAAAAAGAGGCATAGAGGCTACAAGTTTTTTGGAGTTTAGTAGTGCGGAAGCGATCAAACAGTGTGCGATTTCCGGCATAGGAATTGCGTTTCTCCCAGAAGTAGTCGTTCAAGCAGAATTAGATCGAGGGGAACTAGTCGTACTCCCACTAGATATTCCATCTTTCTCTATTTATACACAAATGTTATGGCATAAAGAGAAGTGGATTTCACCTGCGATCCAAGCATTTATGCATGTGGTTCAACAAAATATTTCTGATGGAGGAAAAAGGATTTGAAGCGACGACGGTGCAAGATATCGCGGATCAGGCAGATTGAAAGAGTTGTACAAGAAGAACTGAATGAAAGATTGCTCAAATGGTTAGAGCGGGTTTCTCCACCAGAAAGTGGTTGGCAAATACCGATAGAAACGATGGTTTGGATGGATGAGTTGGACGATAATTGGAGTGGCTGCGGATTGGAGTAAGGGAAAGGACACCTATTCAGAAGAAGAGATGACGGAATACATTTTGACGATGGTGACAAAAGGAGTAGCTATCCCATAGGTTAATGGTAAAAAAATAGGTTACGAATAAGCAGGCCCCCTTGCAGACTCTAAATAAAGTCCACAAGGGGGTTGAACCAGTCCGATCAGGTTACTTCTTCAGAAGTCGCCGAACCGCACCAAGTGCACGTCGGAGAACGTTCGAAGGCGGAATCAGTGCTTTATGCATCTGAAATATTTCCGAGCGATACGCTCGCATGAGCATCTCTTGAATGATGCTGGCCAGTGCTGCCTCCTGAGTGTTGAACGTCTGAGCGAGGTCTTTGCCAGTTACCTTGGCCGCGCGGTAATCGGCAGTGGGTACTTTGGGGTCTTCCCATCCCAGATTGGAAACGGATTCCCTTCCCTTGTACCTCATTTTGATGAACGTGACTGCCTCGGTCTTGTCCATCTCAGACAGGTCCTCCAGCACGCTTGGATTGCTTACCAAGTATGCAATCCTTTCGCTGATGGTTTTCCTGTCGAACAGTTCTGCAAGATGATGGTTCACATGTCCTCCAGATCGGATGAGTGGTACTTATTTATTATAGATGATTCGTAGAATTCTATCTATAGATAAAAAATAAGATAGCATGATATTATTCGAAAGCATAAAATAGACTCGTTAATTCGTTAATTCATTACTCGGATAAAGGGAGGGCTTACTTTATCAAATAAAGTTAGTATTCTATTTATAAAAATTTTTGATAAATATTGATAATAAAATTTCATTACTTACGAGAACAAGGCTGGTATGTATATCGGAATTTTTGCTCCATATCAGGTCGTACCCTCTGCGCATAGCTTACACTTGAGCGAATAAATATTCGAAGAGTAAATGTAATAAGATTTTTTAGTATTTTTTTTGTTAATAGCACTAGGCCTTGTAGACTAGGAGATGGCAATGAATCTGAAGGCTGACAATGTCCAGAACCCGATTCTGACGAAGGGGAAGAAGCTTGTTGAGCGATGGATGGGATACCTTGGCTTGCTGCAATCTTCCTTCTCCTCATTTATGGTGCCACCATGTGTATGGTAGGTGATTGGACCGTCAGTAGCTGGTTTGAGTGGCATGTTGCGCTCCAGTTCATGCTCGTATTGGGATTGGTGGTAGCAGGAGCGGTTTTGTATTCAATCCTGTTCATCCTGGTATTGATCAATCTGGGTGCTGCCAGTGAAACCAAGAAGAACAGTGCCGCCAAGCGTTATCCGGATATCGGTATGATCCTTCTCGCTGGTGTCTGGGGTGTGTGCTTTGTTGTCATGGTGATCAGCATCTATCGGCTTTTCATCTGACAAACGCCCGGGTTGCTGTTTCTTTGAAACCGTGGCTCAGGCGACGCTTTTTAAAAAATAAAAACTAGGATAGACTTATCCTAGTTTTTTAGCATGGACACGTATTGGTAAACCATATTTTTCGGCTATTCGCAGCACTTGAGTCGCAAATTTTTGTCCGATATCAGGTCGCACCATTTGCACATAGCTTACATATCCATTGATATATTCCCAAAAATACGGATGATTTTTGTGGTTTTCTTCCTCTAATCCTTTTTGTTCCACATTATGTAACAAAGCACGGAAGCTTCGGATGTCTTTGCGTGTTAGGTTTGTTTTCTCATTTACGACGATCCCTGTGACACGTTGGCGACGTCCAGCGCGGAGTACACGTGTTTTTTCTTCGTTTACTACAAATCCTTCAAAGCTGACAATATTGCGTATGCTGTTCATGATAGATCCTATTTGCTGTAAGGTATCTCCATTGCCAGAGAGAGTAAGATCATCTGCATAACGAGAATAAGTGAAACCTTTATCCCTTGCTAATTGGGTTAATTTTTCATCCAAACGTCTACATAGCAAATTGGTTATGGTAGGGCTAGTACAGGCACCTTGTGGCAGTTGTCGTTCTTTCATTGCCACATAGTATATCTTTCCGTTAAACTCCACTTCTTTGCGAGGGGCTTCCGTACAAATCAAGGCAAAAAGAGTGCTAATCGCCCGGCTATATCCAAGTGATTCAAACAAACCACGTACTCGTACAAAGGAAATAGAAGGGAAGAAGTCTTTTAGATCGAATTTAACGACTGCATCTTTCCCAATATGGTGTTTGGCATTGTCTACTGTACTTTTTCCCGTTACAAAGCCATGTGCCGCAGGGTGAACGGTTAGGTTATCCAAGATAGTTTCTTTGATCCATGTTTGTGCGGTGCGCAATTTTGCCTTTGGAGCAGAAATTTCTCTTTGCCCACCATTTTTTTTCGGGATCGTAAAACGAGTATAGTGATTGATCGTAGCAGTATTTCGATGATAGGTAAGCCATTTCAATTCCGATAACGTAATGCCCATTTCTTCCGCTAATTGCAAAGCAGAACGGATAAGAGGAAGTTGACGCTCCATTAATTTTGTTTCATTTGTTTCTTTCGAAGCTAATCCGGCAGATACACCGTCACCGACATGAATGACATGGGTTTCCCGATGTTGTTTCCATTTTTCCTTCGCTTCGGCTTGTGATTTTTCTCGCTGAGCTTTTCGTTCCGCACGCCTTTGCTTGCTCTCTTCGATTCGGCGTTTTCGAGCTTCTTTTAAAAGAAAATCGATATCTTTTAACTGCTTGGACTCTTTTTGCAATGCGAGCAGCTCTTTGCGAACTTCTGTATATTCTTCATCTTCTTTTGCTTGTTGTTCTATTTCTTCATCTGTGAGATTGGGAGCTTCCCAAAAACCGAGCCGGATCATTTCTCCACGAATGGTTTCATGCTTTCCTTCAGAACGAATTTTGGCAATCCACTCTTCTCTTGTCAGCATTTTGTTTTCTTCTGACATACAGTTACCCCCTTTGCTAAGATTTTTGATGAATATCGATCAAAGCGAGCATATGTTCACATGGACCTTGCATCAGACGATTTTGTTTATAGAAATAACAAGAACATTGAGCAGTAGCAATCCGACCATCTTTATCCAGCCCGACTTGGGTTTTTTGTTTTTCGCTTACCCCTTCGATACTCCAACCAGTAGATAGAGAAATTCGTTTTTTCACTTGTATTTTGTTTTCGTTCACTAGTTTTTTTGCCAATTCTTCTTTGGGATTGGTGTATTTTAGTTGATCCATTGGTAAGGGATCGCGTGTGAGCTCACGTAAACGATATTTTCCAATTTCCAAATCAAACATCACCCTACCTGCGCTACATAGTTGACGCAGCGCAGCTTGAACAATGTCTGTCGGCAAGTGGGTCCAGCTTGCGAGCTCCGAATCCGTTGCTGTTTTTCTTAATTTAAGCTGAGCAAACACAAGAGCCGATTGATTGGGATTTGCTTTCGTACTTGTACCGACCATGAGATCAAAATTACCTGCACTTGCCCAATCATTTCGAGTCCAGCCAGAAAGACCCAATGTAAAACTGAGATGACCCATATCCACTACATAAAAACTTGGCATACCAGTACCTAGTAGATGAACAGTAATACGATCTGCTAGCGGTAAAAGTCTTTCTAGTAAAAACAATCTTCTACGTCCCCATGTGCGAATTTCTTGTGCTGAGTCTCCTAGGTAGATAGAGCCAGCAAACGTAATTTCTTCATTCCAAGGTTCCATTATTAGTTTTACAGGTTCTCCTGGATTCAAAATATATTTCAAAGATCGCGGACTGTTTTGTTCTTTGTGTTTGCGTAAAAAATTACAGATGTTATACAAATCAATTGGTTTTAGTTCAAAGGAAGAAGTTGGCATGCTCATCGCTGATTGTACTTGCAAAAAGCCACGTACCCAACTGGTTGGTACATCGATTTTTTTCTCTTTGTATATTTCTCGACCTTCCGTTGCGACTTCAAAACCAGATGGATCGACTTGGAATTCTGTCGGACGATAAGTGCGAATTCGTTTAAGTTCTGCTAATAAATTATCGGAAAAATCGATATTGGTTGTTCCATATTGGAAATCTTTCACATCAGTGAATAATTCTTCATGAACTGCTAATCTTCCGTAAGAAGATTCATCTAATGAAAAAGCTTCAAAAAATACTTGATCAGGAGCTACTGTGATTACAGGGTCTAGCACAAACCAAGCATCTTTATCATTTTTGTATAGCCAGTCAAAGTAGCGGCGTTGGGATTTGTAGAAATCCCCCATTCTTGTTGTACGCAGTTTGGTCAGCTCATTCATCCGATTTTGCAATTGATGAATACGCAGGGATAGGTCCGCTTTTTCACCTAGAATACCTGCTATATCCAGCAGGTATTGTTGTTTTACCCACTCTTGATAAGCCGTGTTATCTTTTGGTTTGAAATTCAAATCGGATACGACGACATCACGCAATGCAATCATTGCATCTCGATAACGAATGGGATCGGCTATCTTTCCACGAAAAAAGGTAGGCTCTCGTCCTAGATCAGGTGCAAAGCTAACAAGCGAATTTCCGCCTGCATAGCTCACTCCACTCGATGAAGCGTATGTTTGTTGAAATAACATGGTATTCCTCCTTATCTTAGTTGTAGAGGTGTTTCTAAGTTAGGATACAGAGATTGTAACTGGGTCAACGTAAATAAAATTCGCTCAAAGTCACGCTTTCCACCAATAGTTGCAAGATCTGCTAGGATAGGGATGATTTTTTCTGCCATTTGGCGATCTGTTTTCCCTAGTCGGATTAATAGGTTGAGTACCATCTGTTTTGCTTTTCTTGCTTGATGTACTTTGAATAAGATAGTACGGAAAAACAGTTCCAACCTTACTACTTTGTCAGCATCCCAATCGATTTTCTCCGCAAGCGAAAGTGCATATTCTTGTACATATAGATCGGTACTTTCACTAGATCGAAGCAATAATTCGGTAATGTCTAAATCGTTAAAATGGATGTCGACCATTTCCATCCCAAAAGCTTGTACATCTTGACGTGCGCTGTCGATGAGACCATAAATAAGTGTTGGAGTGAATTGGTCTACAGACATCGATCGCATATATGCGAATCCCCAATCCCTTGTATCATCCCACTCCGTTTCAACGAAGTTAACCAACCATTGATCGGTAATTTGCTCTTTCACTTGAATGATCATGTCTCGAGCTTGGCTTCGGCATAAAGCGATTTGATTGTGTGCTAAATTTTGCAATTGATCCATTGTAAACTGATCGACAGTCGGTTGCTTGGCTGCAAAAATTCGGGCACCGAGCGTCTGAAAATCGGTATCATGATGATCCAAAAGTGTCAATATTTGATCCAAGGGAGTATCGACTAATCCCGACAAAAACAAGGTGCCAAGCAAATCATTCTGTATAAAAACCCGACTGGACTCTGGTAGATCTGGATTCATCATGCGAGACCAGAGTTCATCTAAAAAAGGAGTTAGCATTGGCATGAGCCAGTGCATTCGATCAGCAAAAAACGGTGTAAGGAAAACTTGATTATCCTCAAACGGAATAGCACACCATCTTGCTAAGAAGTCAGGTGTACAGGAGAGCACCATATAATCTTTATGTAAAACATTACGAGCAGTTTCGCGGATGATTTCAGCACGATGCTCTAAAAATGGCAATAAATCATCTGCAACATAAGGGTGTTGATGACGTTGGATCATGGAAAATAGTAAGGCAATGAATCGCTGAACGGTTGTATTCTCATGATGTAACAACTCTTTTAGCATAGAGATCGTGACGATTTCCCTAAGAATGGGTTGTAGTTCGTTTTTAAATAAGGAATACCATTCTTCTAAATAAGCTGCTGTTGGAGATTCATTAATTTTTTCTAGACATTTTAAAACGAGTTGAATTTTTGTTTCTTTAG
Organism: Shimazuella kribbensis DSM 45090; assembly: GCF_000428065.1. Lineage (GTDB taxonomy): Bacteria > Bacillota > Bacilli > Thermoactinomycetales > Thermoactinomycetaceae > Shimazuella > Shimazuella kribbensis. The sequence continues at coordinate 20,689 of NZ_ATZF01000012.1, read as the reverse complement.
ACCAATGAGTGGAATGTGTTTGTAGAAATTCATTTGCTAAACTACGAATCTTTTCATTTGGATGGGTAGAGAGTTTTATCCAGCGTTCTAGATCAGGATTTGTTTTATCCAATCGATGGAGTACTTCTCGCACGGCGAACTCTTGACGATATGGTTCATTCGATTGGAGTAATTGATCGATAATTTTATTTGATATTTTTGCTACAAAGACAGGATTGCCGAGCCGCAATGCACGTCCTGCAAAATGGACGACAGGTGATGCTTCCGCTTCCATCAAGAGCTGAAGTAACTTATCTGGATGTTGGTCCCATAAGGAAGGGAAAGCTTCTTCGCGAATATCAGATGCATCATCGAAGTAAGCATTATCGGATGCTTTCCAAGTTGAACTTCCATAAGTAAATCTTTTACTGTGATGGTATAAGATATGGTTATATAGCCAATTTTGTATATAGGATTTTATGTAATGCGTGTGATTGGTTTTTGGGTGAGACACGCGTATTTGTTTGGTATGTGAAGTGTTATATTGCAGCAACAAATCAGTTGTTATCTCTACATATACAGAGGAATCTTGTTCTCCTATTTTGTTAAGATGACGCCAGCTTCTCCTTGTCAAGTAACGCCGTGTTTTTGGAGTCGATCCATATTCGTATTGCCATCGGTTTTTTGAGTTCGTGTTTTTTTGAGGACGAGTAATAGAGTTGTTGTAATCTCGCTGTGTGTCAAAGCGATGTGCAAGAAGGGTCCAAATTTCATGATCTTGTCTTTTTTCAGCCAATTTGTAAATGGCTTTTACATAGCGCATATAGTTTGTATTTAAAACATGATAAGAACCATTGCGACCACCATAGTAATTGTAATATCCAATGTATACGCCAGTATTAGCTGTAAATGTTTGGAATTCTTGATAAGTGTAGTATTTAAGTAATTTCTTTAATCCTTCTTTTGCCAGAGGATGATCGAGTAAATAGAGAGTCCACAGCCAAGAGCGATCTCTTTTTAAAACGACACTAGGCTGAGCGTAGTCGTATCGTTTTGTTTTGTCGTTCCATACATAACTGCTTTCTACAAGAATGGCAAATTTCATTAATTCATCTACAAAAGAAGGATCATTTTTAATTAATAATATTTGTAATTCTGCAGGGAGCGGGGAAAGAGGCTGTTCGGCTTCCCACCATGATACGTGATTCTTGTATTCGTTCCATTCTTTTTGAATGAACGATTCGTCTTTTGTTTTTATTTTATTTTGCAGCACAGGACTACTCCTTTCTATTTGCTTACAGAACGACCTGACCTTTCATTTGGTCAGGTCGTTAAAAAAGAAAAAGATTTTTTTGGATAAATATAGATTTTAGATGTTATTTCAATAAATATATATGATTTAAGAGAATTGCGTCAAGAAAGAACCGAAAATATATTCGTAATAGCGGGAGATGTATGTAAAATAGGTAAAATTGATAATGATAGAAGAATCTGATAATGATATAGTGAATGGTAAGTTAGTGTTGTTGCGCATAGATGGAGGAGAAAATGAGCTTCGACAAGCTTCGAGGCGTCCAGATCATCGTTCAGGAGGGTCACTTCTCTCATGAGCAGTATGTTCAAGAGCGTGGACAAGGCCTTGGTCTGAAGTGGGGAGACTGTATCTTCGCAGACGATGCAGCGGGCTGCATCGCCTTCATTCAAGGGATGACCAAGCAATCGGATGAGTTCGAGGTCATCGAGGATGACAGCATCATCGAACTGACTGTCAAGAACAATTTCGGTTCGGTTTCTAAGGTAGTTCGATTCCTCGTGGACGACAAGGACCATGAAAAGCTGATGAACGAGCTACGTGATCTGAAGGGGACAGGTGAGCGTCTTCTGATGACTTCTGTCATCTGAGGTTGATTTCTGCTTCAACAGCGCAGTACGACTGGTCATTTGAATTCGTTCAGATGACCAGTTGCTGTTTATATTGATAACGTGGGAAAAATATAATAAAAAACCTAGCTAGTAAACTTAGCTAGGTTTTAAGAAGTTATCTACGAAAACACTATGATCTGGTAACGCCACTGAGCTAGACCCCGGGTAGGGGGGTCGATCGTAGTTGCGGCTACGCCTTATTAGGCAACTCACGATCACCCCCCTACCCGGTAGGTCTAGTATAGTAACGCGGGACCGGATGATGTATGGGAATCTTACACGCTGATACGGCGTAACACCGTACACAAGATAGCTAGATAACTTCTAGATATGTACACTTTTTCAAATACTAATAATAAATTAACATAGAACATATATTTTTGCAAATGAAAATTTTATGTAAATAAATGTAAAACAGGAACGAGCGAATAATAGTTGTGCCCCCTTTCATTTGAAAGGGGGCACTCTGCACAATGAGCCCTGTGTCTGGTTTAAGTTTTATAGGGCTATGTTGTACAGCAACTCTTACCCGTATAGGGTTAGAGGCCGAACATTTTTTGGAGGAGCGGGTTCAGGTTTTCCCATCGAGGGGTGTTGCTCCGAAGGAGCTCCTCCACATCTTCTGTCTTTTTCGTCAGGAATTTGACTTCGGAGAATTCTCCATCTGAACTCTTTTTCACCAAGTCCTCCAACTGGTCTTGGCTCAGCGGAGTCTGGGCGAGAACGATCAGCTCTACACTCTCGTTTTCGCTGGCCCTTCGACCGAGGTAGGCAACGGAGTAGGAGGAAATGTGCTCAGGATTGTCGGCGTTCACCCCAGCCTCTTCCTCGAGTTCCTTGGAGTAGTTGGAGTAGAAAGGATTCGGTGCTGCCATGTTTTCATGGTCTAGCATGCCTCCAACTGGACCAATTTCTCCAGCGTGTTGGTTCTTCGGTCCGCTCACGGCAAAGAACAGAAAGTCCTCCCCTTCCAGAACAGTGACAACGTTAACCAAGTACAGTTTGAGAAGTGTCTCCACCCCCATGAGCTTTTGCAGCCACTCGTATTTCTGTAGCCACTTGTTGATCTTCTTCAAGCTTTGGAACTTTAGGAGAAACTTGAAGACGCTATAAGTTGATCGGTAGACGCGGTAGACACGGTTTTGCTGATCGTCTGTGAACTCTTGATCAACGAAGTGCACAGGGTTGTCTACCAGAGAATCATTTTTCCGTGTTTCCTTCAACCAGTTGCACAGCACGAGTAGTTGCCAGAAGCGGGAGAGATGCAAGTCACTAATGACCTCGACCTTGAATTGATCGAGTGTTGTGCCAGCAGCGAGTTTCTCCACATCACCCATTAGGGCTCCTTTTACGAGTTTGGATGTTGATATATTCATTATATTTTCTTTTCTTGTTTTGATAAACATTTTTTTATGTAATAATTATTTGAGGAAGTTATAGGGAAGCTATTTTTTACGAGAGAATAGAACGCTCTCTTTCCTTGGTATATAGTTAATTTTTATGTAAAAAAATAAAAATGAAAAAAGGTGTTGACAATATACCCTTATTCGGGTTAAGATAGATTTCGTTCCTAACAAACATCAAGTGTTTGGAGAGGTGTCCGAGCTGGCCGAAGGAGCACGATTGGAAATCGTGTAGGCGGGCAAAACCTGTCTCGAGGGTTCGAATCCCTCCCTCTCCGCCATCTTATACATAGATGGCTCGGTAGCTCAGTCGGTAGAGCAGAGGACTGAAAATCCTCGTGTCGGCGGTTCGATTCCGTCCCGGGCCACCATTTGAAACACTTTATAATATGCTGAAATAGCTCAGCTGGTAGAGCAACTGACTTGTAATCAGTAGGTCGCGGGTTCGATTCCTGCTTTCAGCACCATACAAACTGCCACCAATATTATTTTGGTGGCTAAGTTTTAGGGGCGTAGTTTAATGGTAGAACAGAGGTCTCCAAAACCTCCAGTGTGGGTTCAATTCCTACCGCCCCTGCCAATTGGTATGTAAGGAAAAAATGCTGCTCTATTCCTACAAAGGATGATTAGAGCAGCATTTTTTTTGATTGGAGAAGAATATACTATAGGTAGAAAAACATAGCCATGAATATATTTTAGTCTAGTGTTAGCGTTAGTGAGAAGTGTCTCACAATAGTTTATTTTCTGCATGTATCAGGATATCCTTTGCCCGTGATATCCATTTTTCATCTATTGGATGATTATCTGTATTAATAGGGGCAGTGAATTGGTCAATTAGACCGCTAAATACACCTGCATCTGCATCTGGATCATTGGTATGCGTGCGGAATTCATGTTTGATCACAAAAGGCTTTCCGATCTCGACTAGGGTATCTGGATCGCCAATATCTCCATTTACTTGATAAACAGGTATACGGAGGAAGTATCGATTTCCCTGTTCTTCTTCCCAGTCCAGAGCTTTGTCAAAATATCCGTGGTCGTATGTATATCCGCCGCCTAAGTGGAAGTCGTCTTGTTCTAATTTTTGCGATATGGTTTGGAATTGAATTTGTTTCCCTTCTATAGGGGAATCAATCGGTATCATTTGGATCGACTCCTTTCTGATTATAGTGTTTGAGGTTTTTGTTTTTTCATACATGTTGTTTTTGATTTATTGGAAGGGTAGTTTTAAAAAAAGAAAAACGTTAAAATATTAACGTTTTGGATCTTTATTTATCATTTAAATTTAATATTACTTGTTCTTCGTTCCCGCAATTCAATTTAAAAGGATCTCCTAACGGAACAATGAATTCAAAAGATTGATGAAGTTTTTATCAAATGAATGCAGCCCCCCCCCCCGAATGATTAGTCACTCGAGGGACTGGCGCCGCTTCGTAGAAATTAGGACATGGGCATGACCTTAATTTTACGAGTTGGAGGGTTGTAGCTGTCTGCGGTACAGAAGCAATACATTAATTTCAAACAAACCTTTAGCAAAGACTCCGAAATTTGCTGGGAGTTTTTTAATCTAGGGTATTGACTTCTAGTGTGATTATGTTAAACTATTCAAGTGTTAGACGAATGCTTTTTAAATAATCAGATCGTTTGCACTAACAAAAAGAGGTAACATTATCAATGGGAATATAATCAACATGTTATTTTTCATGGCGGCATAGCCAAGTGGTAAGGCAGAGGTCTGCAAAACCTTTATCCTCGGTTCAAATCCGGGTGCCGCCTCCATTTTAACAAAAAAAGCTTGACATATCTCTACAAAAAAGGTACGATAGATTTCGTTGTTGAAAATCAATATGGGCCCTTAGCTCAACTGGATAGAGTGTCTGACTACGGATCAGAAGGTTAGGGGTTCGACTCCTCTAGGGCCCGCCATTTTCAACAAGTGTATAGTCAAAAATGAATATGGGCTCTTAGCTCAACTGGATAGAGTGTCTGACTACGGATCAGAAGGTTAGGGGTTCGACTCCTCTAGGGCCCGCCAAATAAAAAAAGATGAAAGCATATGCTTTCATCTTTTTTTATTTATTTATGGATTTATTGCCATAACAAGACAGAAGCACGTATGTATGGATGCCGTTTTTTAGATTGCAATTGTTTAGGGGTGATTTTTTCTTTTTGGGGATGTCGTTTGACGAATCTAGAGCTAGTCGATTTTATATTTGGGGTAGGTGGGCGTGGAAATGGCAAAATCATTATTTCATGGGAGGTTTGCGTGGGTGTGTGATTTTTAACCACTTCGATTGGATACAGATCATATTCTTGACGCGAACGAACCGCGGGAATGGAAGCTTCCGAGATTTGCAAATGAGAAAGAAAGGAGAGCTTTTTAGGCATAATATACGATTTGGAAAGATGCTGATGTATGTATATGAGAGAGGTAATGCTGATAAGTAAACAGATGCAAGTAGAGGTAATCCAGCTTGTCCGATAAGAAGACAGCTTGTCATAAATAGCAGATAACAGACCAATGGTATGTACGAGAAATTTTCTCATCCAGTCACTCCTATCTTTAACGACTCCTACACTATCTTACCATAAATTTCAATATTCAGCAAAAAGACACAAAAAAACAGAGGAGCTGACCTCTGTTAAAATGTTTCTTCGATAATTCCGCCGCCTAAGCACTTTTCACCATCATAAAAGACGACAGATTGTCCTGGTGTAACAGCCCGTTCTTTTTCTGCATAGTGTACCGTGACGGTATCATCATTATTTGGTGTCACTGTTACAGGGACATCTACTTGTCTGTAACGGAATTTAGCTGTACAAGTGAAAGTTTGCAGTGGAGGTTTCGTTTGTAACCAATTTAGATTACTTGCTGTTAATCCAATTGAAAAAAGTGCTTCATGATTATGACCTTGTGCAACATATAAGATGTTTTTCGATACATCTTTTTTTGCTACAAACCAAGGTTCTCCTGTACCTGCTTCAGATCCGCCAATTCGTAACCCTTGTCTTTGACCGAGGGTGTAGTACATCAATCCATCATGAGTTCCGATGCGTTTACCATCCATCGTATGGATTTCACCTGGGGTAGCAGGCAGATATTGACTAAGGAACTCACGGAAATTTTTTTCTCCTATAAAACAAATACCTGTGCTGTCTTTTTTCTTTGCCGTAGCAAGCCCTGCTTCTTCCGCAATTTTTCGTACTTCTGATTTCTCAAGATGCCCGATGGGGAAGAGTACTTGATCCAACTGTGCACGATGAACAGCATATAAGAAATAAGATTGGTCTTTTGTTGGATCTATTCCACGAAGTAGAGTAGCTCCTTTTTCATTATGTTCTACCCTTGCATAATGACCGGTAGCAATAAAATCTGCTCCTAGTTGTTTCGCTTTTTCTTGGAAGTCTCCGAATTTGATTTCTCGATTACACATAACATCGGGATTGGGTGTTCTGCCTGCTTTATATTCATCAAGAAAGTATTGGAAAACTTTATCTGCATATTCTTTCTCGAAATTTACTGCATAGTAAGGAATACCGATTTGCGTTGCTACTCTGCGCACATCTTCAAAATCTTCAGTAGCAGTGCAATGACCAAACTCATCCGTGTCATCCCAGTTTTTCATAAATAGACCTACGACATCATAACCTTGTTGTTTCAGAAGGTATGCGGTCACGGAAGAATCGACTCCGCCAGACATACCAACTACAACACGAATTTTACTTTTATCCATTGCTCATCACACATTCTTTATTAGTTTTAACTATTATAAGACAAGACTCTTATTCACGCAAAATGTGACTATCAAAGGTAAACATTGCAAGGAAGGTTGTCAAAGCGCATTTCATCCAGTAAGCTAATATCAGCACTGTAAGGGCGGTAGGAGGTAATATGCGATTTGTTAAATTATTCCTTTTGTCTTGTATTCTAATAGTGACGACAACAGGATGTTCATTGGTGATCGAAAAGATTCAACAAGTAACAGGAAATCAAGTAAATAAGGTCAGTGAAAATAAACCTGACAAACGAGATAATGCTAATGAAGAAAAGCAAATATACGAACAAGGTTTTGTTCCTCCGACTCCTTCACCTGTTCTTCGCAACATTTTAGAAGATGAAGGAAAGGGGAGATATGCGACTGATCCTTATAAAGCAGATAGCGTCAAGCAGGCATTACAAGTTATGCCAGACGGTTTAGCAAAAGATGCGGTATATGCTTATCTGTTAGGATTGGTAGGTCAAAACTATAAGTATGATCTAGAGAGCCTGTCCAATATGCTAGCACCTAATTATCAAGCAAAAATAAGAGTCATGGCACATGGAGAACCAGCAAAACCGTCAAAGCCTGTTCTGGTAAAACTACCAAAACCAAGCAATGTTGCTATTTTAGTAGACGCTAGTTCTACAATGGCAATGGACTTCAAAGGCAAATCTCGATATGAATGGGCAAAACAGTTCACTACGATGTATTTGAAACATCTTCCTAAGAATGCAAATGTAACGGTACGTCTTTTTGGCCATGAAGGTGGTCCAAGAAAGAAAGACAAAGAAATTTCTTGTAGACAGACACAACCGATTTATCAGGGTTATCCAACTCAACTGCCTAAGTTGGAAAAAAACTTTAGTAATGAAAAACCGACTGGTTGGAGTCCGCTGGTAGAAGCTTTACATAATACGATGGAAGAACTTGCAAAAAATCAAAAGCCTGACAATGAAAACATTATCTATGTGCTAGCAGATAGTTCAGATACATGTGGTGCTGATATGTCTGAACAAATAAATGCTATGCGTCAATCGAAGTTAGGGGTTATGGTGAATGTAGTAGGTATTGATGTTCCTACGAAAGACGAAAGTGAATTAACCCAATTAGCTGAGGTGACAGGCGGCGAGTATCAGCCTATCGATGATGTTGTAGATTTGGAACAAATAGCCCGCGTGCACGCAAATGAAGTGAAACAAATAAACGAGCCTTGGCAAATTAGATCTATCCAGAAAATGGTCAAGGGATATCAAGTGACACATGATCGGTTGAATCGAAAGTATCAATCTATTGTTACCAATTTAAATCAAGAACATCAGAGGTTATCGGATGCGAATTCACTTGTCAAAAAGGAAAAGAAAATCAACAATCTGGAATATAACAAGATAAAAACTTGGATTGATAATCGATACAATGGTGTACTTGGTTTTACGGAACAAAAGTGGCATGCAAAAGAAGCTGAATTAGAACAATCTTTTACAATCGCAATAAAAGATATGGACAAGAAATGGAACCAAAACAATAATGAGCTCAAATCATTTGAAAAAAAGAAAAAAGGATTGTTACAACAAGCTAAAAAGGTCACACAAGAAACACCAGGAAATCCTGAGGAGTAGACAGTGCTATGAAATATACGTTGAAACAGGATGAACGGCTTGGTATTCCTAAACCAGTTCTTTTTGTAGAATACGAAAAACTTAGTGAAGAAGAACAAGCTAACTTCGAGTTGATGTGCCAAACAGTATGTGCAAAGATACCGGAAGCCATTAAAGTATTTGAAAGTCGTTATATGAAATACTTTGAACGGTTAGATCGGGTAGATGATGCGGCATTTTATGAAATCATGGGAGAAATGAACGAAATTTCGAGCTGTATATGCGATCTGAATTTGCTGTACCTTTGGATAGAAGGTAATTTCTTATCGACAAGTGTACATGCTTGATGTTAAAGCTACCCATATTGGGTAGCTTTTTTTAAAGTAGAAAGTTTTTATGTTATATCGGGTATACTTAATTTTTAGGTTTTCTTCTTTGCTGAAACCAAAAATTGAATTTCGATTTTTTTCAACTGAATAGGAGAAACAAAGGGAATATTCTGTGTAAGCCTATTTTTTTGTGACAACGTTAAAATTATGTGTATGATACATATGGTGTAGTATGACAGGAGGAGTTAAAGATGAACTGGATTTTAGAGGCAGAATCAAAGAAGGATGTTTTTTTAGATAAATTAATAGAGTTTTTGAAAATTCCAAGTGTATTGGATGAATCCACAGCAACAGAGGGAGCCCCATTTGGAAAATCCATTAATGATGCATTGCAATATATGTTGGAGTTAGGTGAAGCAGACGGTTTCACTGTTAAAAATTTAGAAGGTTACGCAGGGCATATCGAATATGGGAGCGGGGATGAAATCGTTGGTATTTTATCTCATATTGATGTAGTTCCTGCCACAGAAGGCTGGACATCTCCACCTTTTTCACCTGAGATTCGCGGTGGAAAGCTTTATGCAAGAGGAGCCACAGACGATAAGGGACCAACAATGGCATCTTATTTTGCGCTTAAAATCATTAAAGAATTAGGACTACCTGTATCGAAACGTATTCGATTGATTATGGGTACAGATGAAGAGACACATTGGAGATGTATGAATTATTATTTATCTCATGAGGAGATGCCAACAGTAGGATTTACCCCAGATGCAGAATTTCCTATCATTACAGCAGAAAAAGGTTTTCTCGATGTACAGCTTGTGGGAGAAGGGGAAAGCGAAGTAACAGAGGGAAGCCCATGGATCTTACAGTCTTTTCAATCCGGTCAGCGTGTAAATATGGTTCCGGAATATGCAACAGCTATAATTGGTGGTAACGGAGATATATTTGATCTAAAGGAAGCATACCAATCGTTTTTAATGACTCATCGATTGGAAGGGTATGCAGAGGAAGCGGATGATCATGTCCAACTAGTCTTACATGGTCGTGCCCATCATGGATCTGAACCTGAAAAAGGTTTGAGTGCAGCATTAGAGCTTGCACGATTTTTGTTTACCTTATCACTGGATAATCAAGGACATCATTATATACAAATGATCCATGACTGTTTCATTGATAGTATTTTTGGTGAAAAGCTAGATATGGTGACAGAAGATAATATTGTTGGTAAATTGACAGTCAATGTTGGTGTTTATCGATATGAACTTCAAAAAGAACAGTATGTCCGAGTGAACATTCGTTATCCGATTCATGCAGATGGGAACGAATTAGGTCAGCATTTAAAAGAGAAATTAGCGAAATACGGATTTGTGGCTACCCATATTGATAATAAGCCTGGACATTCTTTTGATAATAATCATCCATTGGTGCAAACTTTGGCCCGTGTCTATGAAGAACAGACAGGACTTCCTTCGCAATCTTTAGCTGTAGCAGGTGCAACTTACGCAAGAGCACTTACCAATTGTGTTGCATATGGTCCGATCTTCCCAGGTAAAGTAGAGACAGCTCATCAAACGGATGAATATATCGATGTGGATGATCTCATTCGTGCTATTAGTATCTATGCGCAAGCCATGTACGAACTCGCAAAATAATGGAACAAAAACTAGAAATGACTTGTATCCTTGTGGATTCAAGTCATTTTTTTGGTTTACATTGGGGCGGCGACATACACAACGTGTATGCCGCCGCTACGGTGAATCAGTGCTCACCCTGAACCATTTCCTCCTCCCAAGCGCTTCTGCTCTTTGATGTGGAAGTCCGGGTCCATGATGGAACCTCCTCTTGATCAGATGGGCTCAAGTAGTACCTTTCGGGAGAGGGACCTTTACATTTTTATTTTATTTAATTTTTAGATAATAATCAATAGTTTATTGCAATCGCTTTCATTTTATTTATAAAAAAAGCCTACTATCCGCTAAGATGTAGGCTTTTGGGAAAACAATGGGTACAGATAAGACTCCGGATCTTTCAATTGTTTTGGCAAAGGTTTTTTTATTTTTACAGGGATGTCGTTCTTTTGTAGGACAGTGAAAATCTTTAAAAATTGGTCCCTTCGATAGAGGGGAGAGTTGTAATTGTTCAATTCTACTGATGATCCATCATCAAATCTAATTTTGAACAGTAACCGCAAGTCATCTTGATTGTAGACTTCTTTCTCCTCATTAATTATGTAATCAAGTTCTAAATGATTAATTTCATGCCATTCTCGTACTTTCGAATCCTCTATATTGAAAAAGGTATTGTATTGAATGCCTTTTTGAGTCAATAAGAGGTAGTTATCAAAACCTAGGACTGTCAATGGACCCATGATGAGGTAGAAGATAGAAAACAAAATAAAACTCACCCGCAGTTTTTTCGGATCAAATCGATGTTCGATAAACGAAAATACAAACAAGATTAGTAGAAAGAAAAACAAAAATGATAATCCATAGGAAAGGTTGGTTCCTATGAGATATACTTGCTCTGGTTTTTGATAATTCCACTGCTGCGTAAGGATATAGAGAACCCACAGCACAGCAGATAGGATGGTTGTAATAAGCAGATTACGCGCTGCTGTAGATATATTGTTCCACATTGAAGAAAATACACGCCTCCTAAATAATAGATTTTAAATAATGGGTAATTTTTTTTAGTTCTGTTAATAAATAATCGATATCAGCTTTTGTTGTTTCTCTTCCTAGTGTAAATCGTAAACTTTGATAAGCATTATCCAGATCATTGCCCATAGCCATTAAGACATGAGAGGGGGCATGTTTGCCTGCACTACATGCGGAACCACTCGAAACATAAATTTGTCTTCGGTTTAATTCAAGTAAGATAGCTTGCCCTTCTAAACGCTGAAAGCTCACATTTATGTTATTAGGTAATCGCTCGGTCGGATGTCCATTGAGTATGACGTCTCCAAGTTGTTCGATTTGTTGCCAACCATAGTCCCTAATTTCTTTTTGTCGTTTACTTTCGTATGCTAAATCATCAAGAAATAAAGATGCAGCTTTGCCAAAGCCTACAATAGCTGGTGTATTTAGTGTACTAGGACGCCAATTGCGTTCTTGCCCTCCTCCGTATAGCAAAGGTTGTAGTCTTACTCCTTTGCGAATATACAGTGCACCAGCACCCTTTGGACCATATATTTTATGACTACCTATAGACAAGAGGTCTACTCCCCATTCGTTCACATTACAGGGTAACTTTCCAAAAAATTGTACCGCATCCGTATGAAAAAGAATATCTCTGTTTTTTAACAATTCAGCGATTTCTTTTATAGGTTGAATGGTACCTACTTCGTTATTGGCAGCCATCACACTGACTAAGATGGTGGTAGGCGTTATGGCATGTTCTAGATCCGTTATATTTATCTGACCATAATGATTGACCGGCAGATAAGTCACTTTATAGCCAGTATTTTCGAGATGACGACATGCTTCTAATACGGAAGGATGCTCGATCGAAGTGGTAATAATATGGTTTCCGCGTTTCCGATGGTAAAGGGCTGCTCCCATTATGGCCAAATTATTCGCCTCTGTACCGCTACTAGTAAAAAGAATTTCTCTCGATGATGTGGCTCCTAATGCAAGAGCAATCTGTTCTCTTGCCATTTGGATATAGGAGTAGGCTTGTACTCCCATGTCATGAATACTGCCGGGGTTCCCATATGCTTCAGAAAACAATGGTAGCATGGATTTTAACACTTCTTGACGTACTGGACTTGTAGCGCCGTAATCGAGGTAAAGAGCCATTTTTCACTATCCATCCTTTTAGACGAGTGTACTTTTTGTATCTGGTAATCATTATATCGAAAAAGAGATGATGATGGTTGTGTGAAATTTTTGTTGACATTATCGCAGATCCTGAGAAAATAAAAGTGATAGATCTGTGAACAAATGAATTTTTGTGAAGGGATGCACGATATGACAGCAAGAGAAACAGATTTCCTAGTTATTGGTAGCGGAATAGCTGGTTTAACTACTGCGTTATCACTTGCACAGCACGGACATGTGATAATTATCACAAAATCCAATCAAGAAGCTTGCAATTCCTATCATGCCCAAGGCGGTATTGCTGCGGCAATTGGGGAGGAAGATTCTCCAGAGTTACATTTGGAGGATACATTACGTACAGGTGTTGGCCATGCAGATGGAGATTCTGTTGAAATGCTTGTTCGCATGGGGCCTGAAATTATTTCGTTATTAGCAGATTGGGGGACACCATTTGATCGTGATGGATCCAAGTTTGCATTAGCCAAAGAAGGATCTCATAGCAAAGCCCGAATTTTACATGTGACGGGAGATGCAACAGGCAAAGGTATTATTGATTCTCTCTTGTTAGAGATTCGCAAGCATCCATCCATTTCGTTTGTTTCTCATACCATGGTAGTAGATCTAATAATCCAAGATGGAGAATGTGCTGGGGTATATACAGTTGATAAAGAAACGGACATTACACAATATTACGCACGTCATGGTGTGGTCTTAGCAACGGGTGGCTGTGGGCAAATCTATCAGCATACTACAAATGATTTAGTATCTACAGGCGATGGGTTTGCGATGGCGTATCGAGCAGGTGCAGAGTTGACCGATATGGAGTTTGTTCAATTTCACCCTACAGCCCTGCATATCGACCAGAATCCTATGTTTCTCATATCAGAAGCAGTTCGTGGAGAAGGTGCTGTACTTGTTACGGAAGATCATACTCCATTTATGCACAAATACTCCGAATGGGGAGATTTAGCCCCAAGAGATGTAGTATCGCGAGCGATATTTCAAGAAACGATGGAAGGGCATCATGTTTATCTCGATGCAACAAAGCTAACCGTTGATTTTGCTAACCGTTTTCCAACGATTTTTACTGCCTGCATGGAGGTTGGCATCGATCCGAGAGTAGATTTGATACCTGTTACCCCTGCTGCACATTTTATGATGGGCGGAGTGAAAACCGACTTGTCAGGACAAACAACGATTCCTCGGCTTTTCGCTTGTGGAGAAGTTGCGCGTACTGGGGTGCATGGTGCAAATCGATTGGGTAGTAATTCCTTGCTAGAGGGCGCAGTTTTTGCTAGGAAAGTTGCTCTAACAATAGCTTCTTTATCGAAGAGGACGGTTAAGCCTTTACAAGAGATCGAAGTGTCGGTAAGATTGTGCAATAATAAACAAAAAGAAGAACAGTGGAAGCAACAAATACAACAAGTCATGTGGAAGTATGCTGGGATATCACGTACCAAATTGGGTATGGAGAAAGGCTTACAGGAATTAAAATCCATTTCTGATCAAATACCCTCTTCTTATTTAGAATCCCAAAATATGTTACAAGTTGCACAAATCGTATTACAAGCTGCTCTTTGGAGAGAAGAAAGTCGGGGAGGGCATTATCGATCTGATTACCCTAAGACCGAAGAAATATGGGCGTCCCGACAGTATATAGTGGAGGAGAATCAACAACATGAATCCCATTCAATTGCGTCAATCCATTCGTGATATGTTGAACGAAGATATTGGAGCTGGAGATATCACAACGGAATCACTAGTGGAAGCAAATCAGCAGAGTTCAGCCGTTTTACTGGCCAAACAATCTGGTGTAATAGCTGGTTTGCCGATTGTCGCTCAAGTTTTTCAAGAATTAGATCCCTTACTTGATTTTCAATCCCAAGTAGCAGAAGGACAGAAAGTAGACTCCTTTCAAACCATAGCTGTCCTTTCTGGCTCAACAAAAGCCATTTTAACAGCCGAACGAGTAGCACTAAATTTGTTGCAAAGGATGTCAGGTATAGCTACTCTTACACGTCAACTGGTAGATCAATTGGAAGGTTTGGATTGTCGCGTATTGGATACGAGAAAAACGACTCCTGGACTTAGACCATTTGAAAAATATGCGGTTCGTATGGGTGGAGGAACCAATCATCGATTTGGACTGAGCCATGGTGTGATGATCAAAGATAATCACATTGCTTTTGCGGGAAGTATGCAAAAAGCCGTAGAAAAAGTTCGCCAGCGCGCTGGTCATATGGTTCAGATTGAAGTGGAAGCAGATACATTGGAGCAAGTAAAAGAAGCCCTTTCTCTGCCCATTCATGCTTTACTGCTGGACAATATGAATATCAATGACTTGCGAAAAGCAGTAGCCATGATCGATGGAAAGGTATGGGCAGAAGCTTCAGGAGGTATCACTCCAGAAACGATTCGAGCTATTGCAGAAACAGGTGTTAATGCTGTTTCGGTGGGATACTTGACTCATTCAGCAACTGCACTCGATATTAGCTTGGATTTTGTGGAAGAGGGGACAGAAAATAATGCTTAACATGCAAACCGACTTGCAACTTCCTGACAGATATCGTCAGCTTTCCGATAGTGAATTGGATGAACGAATTCGTAGGGCTAAAGCAAGTTTGGGTAGCGATTTGGTAATCCTGGGACACCATTATCAGCGAGATGATGTGATTCAATATGCTGATTTTCGTGGAGATTCTCTGAAATTATCGCAAATTGGTGCGAGAGAACGAAAAGCCAAAGTCATTATTTTCTGTGGGGTTCATTTTATGGCAGAAACTGCAGATACACTAGCTGCAGATGAACAAATGATTATCCTTCCAGATCTACAAGCTGGTTGTTCGATGGCAGATATGGCTGATATTGAAGATGTTGAAGAAGCATGGGAGCTTTTAGTAGAACAATTTGGAGATACGATTATCCCTGTGACCTATGTGAATTCCACTGCAGCGATCAAAGCATTTGTAGGACGACATGGAGGTACTACTTGCACTTCTTCCAATGCTAAGGAAGTGTTGACATGGGCTTATTCTCAAAAGAAACGTATCTTGTTTTTGCCAGATCAACACCTAGGACGCAATACTGCATTTGGACAGTTAGATATTCCATTAGAAGAGATGGTTATTTGGAATCCACATACGGCAGAGATGGAAGCAATACAAGGAGATCTAGAAGATATTCGAATGATTCTCTGGAAAGGACATTGTAGTGTTCACCAAAAATTTACGACTGCACATATTCAGCAAGTACGAGAACGTGATCCAGAAATCAAAGTTTTGGTTCATCCGGAGTGTTCATTTGAAGTAGTCCAACAATCGGATTTTAATGGATCAACAGACTATATTATAAAGATGATTGAAGCAGCACCAGCAGGGAGCAAATGGGCAATTGGCACAGAAGTAAATCTAGTTGGCCGTTTGGCAAAAGAACATCCAGATAAACATATCGAACTCTTAAGCACAACGATGTGCCCTTGCCTCACCATGAATCGAATTGACCGTCCGCATCTTTTATGGGCATTGGAGAGTGTCGTTGCAGGGAATCCTGTAAACCAGATTGAAGTGGCTCCCGATATTATTCACTGGTCCAAGATTGCTTTAGATCGCATGTTTCAAGCGGGGAATCAAGGAAAGTAAAAAAAAGTTGGAGGATTCCCTCCAACTTTTTTAATCTAAGTAATCGGTAGGCTCGACTTCCAACCAGTCTATTTTCTGTTGCAAAATGCTTTCTGTATCATCGTCTTGTATATCAATGATTTTCCATTCTTCTCCTTCTTTGTTCAATATGATGGTAATATAGGCATCTTCTTCTTGTCCGCTATCACCGCCCAAAGCATTATTCGCTTCGTTAAATGTTCCTTTTGGAAAACGGACAATAACGGACCGACGGGTATCCGATTGCGGTTCTTTTGGATTGTCTGCAATATAGTAAGTTTTTGTGATGCCGTTGACCATCATTTTTAAAATATTTTCCATTATTTCATCTTTATTTTCTGGTGTTGCGGGACCACCTTCAACGGTACTGGATACGACAGAGATTAATTTTTGGTACCGCTCTTCAGCTGAAGGTTTTTCAGATTTAGCAAAGAGTGTATTGAAATAAGTTGCACTCGTTTTTTGTGCATCATTTAGGCCTCCAAAGCAACCTGTTGTGAGACTGAAGATAGAAATGAGTAGAGTTAATAATAGTCCGTACTTATACTGCTTCTTCATTGTTCCACCTCGAAAAATATTTAATTTGTGCATTTTTTTAGTATATATGAATTTAAATTTATAAACAAAATTAAAAAAAGACTTACAAATAGACGTTTTCAAAAGTGATGCGTCAATGGTTAGAAAAATAAAGCAGATCAGTTTGTACTCATTCGATTGAACCAATCTGCTGTGTTTATGTGATGTTTATTAATCCATTGTTAATACTAGGTGATGTTTCAATTTAAGTAATCGGTAGGAGAGACTTCTATCCAATCGATGTTAGCTTGAACTACATCTTTTTTATCGATTTCTTTCACTTGAACGACTTTCCAATTTTCTCCTTCTTTATTGACTACTACCATTCGATAAGCTTCTTCATCTGATTCATTTTCTTCAGCAAAAGCTTTATTGGCTTCGTTAAAAGTCCCTTTTGGAAAGCGAACGATAATGGATTTTCGCGTATCTGTATGAGGTTCTTTTGGATAATCAGCAAGATAGTAAGGTTTACTGACTCCGCTGATCATAAATTTTCGTATAGCCTTTAAAATATCTGCTTTGTATTGGGGCTTTGCAGAAAATTCTTGATTGCTTACGGATACAACAGAAACAATCTGTTGATACCTCTCTTCCGCAGAAGGTTTGTCAGACTTTGAAAAAAAAGAATTTAAGTACGTCGCACTAGCTTCCTGAGCATCATCTAATCCTCCAAAGAAAGAACAACCTGCTGAACTCGATGCTGCCATAACAAAAAAAGTAATTAGTCCGAATTTTGCCCATCTCATCGTTGTATACACCTCAATAGATTTTTTCCAAAAAAACAATCTTTGTTATACCAATAATCTAATTTTCCCTGCTACACAACAATCGAAGAAAAAAATACAGTAGGGTTGTTTATAAGCGTTTATATAGGATGAAACACTATTTCTAATGTTGTTGCTTTTCTATTATATAGCAATTGGATTGCCCAAAAAAACACCTAAGTCTATATTTTGTAAACTATGAAATAAATCAAAAAAATTATCATTTGGTTATCTCCATGATCATTCGATTCACATGGGCAAAAAAGAAACCATCTCTTACTGTATAAGATGGTTTCTGTATCCTAATTATTCTTTGTCGTAAACAAAGTATTATAGGTCCGAGGGCCTCTATTTTAAAGTTCCTATTTGTTTGAGGGGAATCCAAATTTCAGGGAAAGCAGTTGGGATATAGTATAAGATAGGTTGTTCTTACTCACAAAAAAGATCTACACTCTCATGGCAACGATATTCCGAAGATGATAAATGATATGGATCATAAATACCGAATGTTATAAGATTGAAGTGTTTTACTATTGGTTCCTGATGAAGGGAAGACACACATGTACACGGACGAGGTTCGGAGCATGCTCGAGGATGAGATGCTCGAGGATGAGATGCCCGAGAGTGAGATCGACGAGGGCAAGCGCCTGATGAAGGACGCTGCTCTTGCTGTCTTCGAGACCAAAGGCAACACCGACAAGCTGGTGGCTTGGAGCATGGCCTCCGAGGCCGCTCGCACCACCTCGTACGGCTACTGATCAGTGCATCAGTGCATCAGTGCCCCTCTCCGGAGCCACCGGCAGAACATATATCGTATGTTTCTGCCGATCGGCGTATAATGAACCAATCATATAATCGAGTAGCAGGGGGATAACTAACCTCCGAGCTCTCACCGGCAAAAAGAAGGCCAGTGTGTCTTTTTAATAACCCACGGGCCTTCTTTTATCAGATTAGGATTAGAAAACTTTTTGTAATATTATTCTTTTAAATAGTCTGTCGGATTGATTTCTGTCCATTCTATTTTTGGATCTGTTGTTATTTTTTTATCGGTTTTTGCGAAGCCTATCACTTTCCATTTATCGCTTTCTTTTATAAGAGTGATTGTGTCACTATGGTATTCATCGGGTGTACTTTGATCAAAAAGAGCAGGTGCATCAGATTTTTTAAATCGAAAAACAATATGGCGTTTTGTTTCCGTTTGCGGCTTTGTAGGGTCATCTGCTAAGTAGTATGGTTTGGATAATCCATTTTTTATCGATTTGTCAATCAGTACCATAAAAGCCATACCGTCCATATATGTGGTGAGAGGAGTAGTCTTTGAGATAATTTCTTCCAATTTGTGATAACGATCTAATCGTGAGGGTTTGTCGCTTTTAGCATAGAGATTACTGTAAAAAGTAGCTGCGGTTTTTTGGGCATCATCTGGTCTATCACATCCGGTTACTGAGCTGAAGATAGCGAATAAAATCAATATAAGGATTCCTTGCTTCATCCATTTCATCCGTGAACACCTCACATTTTATTTTTTGTAATTTTATTGTTCTATTATAATAAAAAAACCCACTTTCTGCTTTTGCATAAAGTGGGTTTTTTTATATTCCGTTTATGAATGGGAAATGTGAACACCAAATTGTTTTAAACGCTCCATGGCTACTTCTGTTGGCACCAATGCCTCAGGAAAATACACCCCACCTTTGGCCGGAGGTCCATCCAAACCGAGAATTTGTTCGGCTACTAACAGTACACCAAGTGCAGTAAGATGTGCCTGTCCATTTGGATCAGATACCACGGTCCTCCGTTTGGTATACTCTCCTGAATGCAGTGTTCCTTCTATATCGATATAAACTTCATGGGATGGTTTTTTACCTGCTTTTGTTCCAAAAGAATCACCTCGCATGGAGTCCCATCGTACATGATTTGCACCAGTCACTGCTACCACACTGGGGACATCTGGTAGAGGGCCGGGAATTCCTATTTCTGCTTGATCTTTGGAAATCTGAATTTTTCTTGCATGAGACCGAGCATTCACCCATGCCCATCTCCCGTTTTCATATAACAATGCACGATCGAGTGGATAACGAGCATCATTGCCGATACCTGTATTTGGTCCAATTGGATCATGAACATCATATAGCGAGGCGATCTTAACCGAATCTATTTTTTTGAAATCGGCAGCAACGTGCTTCGTCACAATTGCATTTATACCTGCATCCGTATGACCCAGTAAGGCAATCGGACGGTCTAAGGGAGACTGAAGAGCAGTATAGAGAAAGACAGCAACATCTCCAACCAGTTTGGTGATATCAATATAACCAATGCGGTGTTTCATAGCCGCACGAACTAATAAATCTGATGGATCATGCAGGGAAGCAATGATCAAGTCAAGTTGATCTAGGTCTAAATTTTCTAAAGAATCAGGTTTTTTAATATCCAGATAAGCAGTAGATGCACCTCCTAAGTCCTTTGCTAATTTTTCCCCTTTTTCTGGAGATCTCCCTGCCAAAATGAGTTCAGTATCTGAGCTCATTTTGCGAAGATGTTGGGCAATATAACTACCGATCAGCCCATAACCACCTGCAATGAGTATTCTGGATTTCATTTTAATTCCTCCTAAGAAAGCAATGTTTACTTTTTTTACTTCGGATTTGTTTACAGATTTTTGCCGACTGAAAGCCCACGGTTTGAATCGTGGGCTTTCAGTCGGCGTTGCTCCAAACCCCAAAAAAGGGGTTGCAAGAGCAACGAATATTTTGTATATTAGAACACATGATCGGTGATCATCCTACAGCTAGTAGGTTTGTTCTTTGAAAATGTAATGGTATCGGGTTTCGGTAGCAAATGGATCTGTCTCCTACCGAGTAAAACCATTAGAGGCAGGA
>NZ_ATZF01000002.1 GCF_000428065.1 Shimazuella kribbensis DSM 45090 | reverse complement strand
GATTGGACCGAAGAACGCTTTATTACGCATCCCAAATGGGGCAGACTTTATGCCACAGGCGACATCGTTCGCTGGGATGCGAAGGGACAATTGCATTTCTTGGGACGAAAAGATACCCAAGTGAGTATTCGTGGATTCCGAGTGGAGCTCGGAGAGATCGAAAGTCACTTGCAATCGCATCCATTGATTGAGCAAGCGGTGGTGATTGCACAAGCAGGTCGCTTGATTGCCTACATCCAAGGCACGGGAGAATCCAAACAATGGCGTAGTTGGCTGGCAAACAAACTGCCTGATTACATGGTNCCGTCCGTATTCCAAACCATTGAGCACTTCCCATTGACAGCCAATGGCAAAATCGATCGCAAAGTTTTGCCAGCACCAGAAGAAACACCAGAAGAAAGCTATACCGCAGCGGAAACCGAAATCGAAGCAACATTGATAGCGATCTGGGAGTCGTTATTGGGGAAATCGCCGATTGGGATTCACGATAATTTCTTCCACTTAGGAGGGGATTCGATTCTTAGTATTCAAGTGGTCTCCCGAGCACGGGAAAAAGGAATGATACTCAAGCCCAAACAACTCTTTGCCCATCAGACGATTGCCACTTTAGCCAGTGTGGCTGAGACCGAAGCCCAAGTAGTAGGAGAACAAGGAACATTAGTGGGAGACGTGCCATTGCTCCCGATTCAACAATGGTTCTTAGAAGAGACCAAACATCCCCATCACTTCAACCAGAGCATGATGGTTACCACAGGTGAAGTCAACGAAACGAAGTTGCAAGAGACGATTGAAGCTTTGGTCCTTCATCACGATGCGTTGCGGATGCGTTTTGTGCCAACAGATAAGGGATGGAAGCAAATATACCAAGCAGAAAACAACATCGAATTGGAAATCATCGATCTGCAAGCAGCGTCCAACCCGATTGCGGAGTTGGAACAGCGAGCAGAAGAAGCACAAGCCAGTCTGCACCTGACAGATGGTCCTTTGTTCCGGGCGATTTGGTTCCGTTTATCCCAAGAGGAGGGAAGATTATTATTGGTTGCCCACCATTTGATTATGGATGGGGTGTCGTGGCGAATTGTGCTCGAAGATGTGGAGACGATTTACCAGCAGCTAGTAGCAGGCAAATCGATCTTTCTCCCAGCAAAGACTAGTTCGTATCGCCAATGGGCGAAACATTTGCAAGAATGGGCTATTTCAACCGAGATCGAGGAACAGCGAACATATTGGGAACAAGTGAGTAATACGAATTTGCCGCAAGATAAATGGGGCATGAACACAGAGAAATCTGTAGAACAAATGCAGGTACTGTTGTCACCTGAGGAAACAGAAAAATTAGTATCAGAAACAACAGGAAGAACACATGCAACGATCGAAGAGATTTTGCTAACAGCTTTCATGCAAGCTTTGCAGAAATGGACGGGGCAAAAGAAACATACTATTCATCTAGAAGGACATGGACGACAGGAGCAAGAAGGAATCGATTTGTCTCGTACGGTTGGTTGGTTTACTTCTCTTTATCCAGTTACGTTTGAGTTAACATCATCGGTTATTGGAGAAGCACTACAAGTAGTGAAGGACACATTACGTGAAGCCAATAAAAAAGGAATTGGATATGGAATGCTTCGTCACCTTCATCCAACTCCTTTAGAGGAAGTAGATGCAACAATCAGCTTTAACTACTTGGGGAAATTTAACCCAGTTCAGCAAAAAGATCAGCAAGGATTGATAAGAGGAACAGCACAGGAATCTGCCGGTCATACAATCGCATTAGAGGCGGTTCGTCCCCATTTGCTTGATGTTATTGCCGTAATTTACCAAGGGCAATTACAAATAACATGGTTATATAGTCAAAATATGCACAACAAAACGACCATGGAAAGTTTTAAACAGTACTTTCAATCTCATCTATACACTTTGATTACCGGAAAAGAGAAGAATATGGGAATGACGGCATCTGATTTCCCGGAGGCGGATCTTTCCAAAAAAGATATGAAAAAAGTACTGCAATTTCTACAAAAAAAATCCAAGGGGAGATAAAGGTTGGAAGAAAACGATGTATCTCTAAATTTGGAGGATATGTATACTCTCACACCACTTCAACACGGGATGTTACTTCATTCAGAAATGGCACAAAGTGATGGCATGTATATTGCTCAGTTATCCTTTACGATTCAAGGGGAGTTTGTACTCCCCGCTTTTCTTCAAGCATGGCAAGAAGTGATCCATCGACATACCATTTTGCGAACTGCTTTTTTATGGGGTGAAAATGTAGAACCACAGCAACTTGTATTTTCTGGAGTATCCATACCTTCCATTGAAGTAGACTTACGTCATCTATCAAGGGAAGCACAAGAAGTCGAAAGAAGAGAAGCAGAACGGCGGGATCGGGAACGAAAGTTCGATCTCGATGAGCCTCCATTGATGCGTTTTACTTTTTTGCAAACGGCTGATGATACGATTACATGTATATGGAGTTATCATCATGTATTGATGGATGGATGGAGTTTGCCGATTGTGCTCAGTGAGGTGTTTCAATATTACGAGGCATTCTCACAAGGACAATTTCTGCAATTGTCTACTCCCAAACCATATCGGGATTATATTGCATGGCTAAAAAGGCAAGATCTTGCTACAGCTAAGGTGTTTTGGCAAGAGCAACTAAAAGGATTTGATACTCCACTTGCTCTTCGGTTTGACAGGAAAGAAACCAAAGAAAAAGGATATCAATCTGTTACCGAAATACTATCAGCAGAGGTTACCCGTCGTATACAGAAGATGGCAAAAGAAAATCGATTGACTATCAGCACGTTATTACAAGGAGCATGGGGATTACTTCTTGGAAGAACACACCATACGACTGATATTGTATTTGGAGCAACTTCTTCAGGAAGACCTACAGAGTTGATAGGATCAGAGGATATGGTTGGTCTCTTTATTACTACCACTCCTGTTCGTGTGAGGCTTGGGCAAGAAAATATTCAAACATGGTTGACAAAACTTCAAGCAAATCAAGTAGATGCTAGAGAGCACTCCCTACCATCGTTAGTAGATATACATGGTTGGAGTGAAGTGCCGCGTGGTACAGATCTCTTTGAGAGTATTGTGGTAGTCGAAAATTACCCCATTAGTCAAGATGCTAGTGCAACAGAATCCAAATGGAAGATAACGAATGTGGAAGGAAAAGAAGAAACCCATTACCCCATAACATTGGTTTGTACTCCTGGAGAAACGACCCAGCTAAAATTAATGTACCAAGCTGATCGATTCGCTCGATCGACAATGGAAGACACGTTGATGCGTTTTGTTTTAGTTTTGGAGCAAATGGTTGATAACCCTAATCTAAAAGTCAATGAATTAACCATCCTTACCAAGCCTGAAGCGAAGATGATTTTAGAGGATTGGAATCAAACCTCCGTACCAGCTGATTCAAGATTGATTCATCATATGTTTGAAGAACAAGTAAAGCAAACGCCTCAGCAAATTGCCGTAACTTGGGGAGATGAATCACTAACTTATGAAGAGTTGAATCAACAAGCCAATCAATTGGCGCATTTTTTGAAACAATCAGGTGTAGGACCAAATAAAATGGTGGGTGTTTGTTTACCACGATCTGTTAATATATTGGTAAGTTTACTTGGGGTTTTAAAAGCTGAAGGAGCATATGTGCCTTTGGATCCCAATTATCCCAAAGAGCGGATTGCTTATATGTTGGCAGATTCGAAGGCTGAGATTGTCATTACAACCAAAAGTTTAGCAGATCTGGTGACTTCACCAACTACAAAAGCCTGTTGCTTGGATACGATCAATTTGGAAGGATGTCCAACAGAAGATCTCGATTCTCAAGGTTTTACAACTAGACAATTGGCCTATGTGATTTACACCTCTGGTTCAACCGGTAAACCGAAAGGTGTCATGATCGAACATCATAGTGTCTCTATGCTTTTAAATTGGGCTAAAAATACATATTCACCAAGTGAATACAGTGGAGTATTAGCGTCCACTTCTGTTTGTTTTGATTTATCTGTGTTTGAGCTGTTCTTCCCCATTTGTTATGGAGGAACCGTTGTCGGAGTAGAAAATGCTCTCTTTCTAGCTAATGCATCAAAAAAGGTACCTGTAACCCTTATCAATACGGTTCCATCCGCAGCAAATGAGTTAATTCGAATGAGATCCATTCCTAATACTGTAAAAACAATGAATTTAGCAGGGGAACCCTTGCCACGAAGTTTAGTAGACGAGTTATATCAACTACCGCACATAGAAAAGGTATATAACTTGTATGGTCCATCAGAAGATACTACCTACTCTACCTACGCATGGATAGAGAAACAAACAGGAGAAACACCACCAATTGGCAAACCAATTGACAATACATCTGCTTATGTACTTGATCCACAACTTCAAGCAGTACCAATTGGAATTCCAGGAGAACTCTATTTAGGTGGAGACGGGTTGACTAGAGGATACCTCAATCGAGAAGGATTAACAGCAGAAAGATATGTAACACATCCTATCGATCAAAGCCAAAAAGTGTATCGGACAGGGGATTTAGTTACCTATGATGTGAGCGGCACACTCCATTATATTGGACGTGTGGATCATCAAGTGAAAATCAGAGGGTTTCGTATTGAACTAGGCGAAATCGAAGCAGCACTTCATGCTAGTCCAGATGTAGAAAAAGCGATTGTTGTAGCCAAGGAAAATCGATTAATAGCATATGTTATCACAACCAACAGACAGACAGATTATGAAGCATACCTCAACCTATTTATTCCAAGCTATATGGTGCCAAATCAATTTGTTTATTTAGATGAGTTTCCGCTGACTCCGAATGGAAAAGTCGACCGAAGTAGATTACCAGATCCCACTGGTCTAAGAAGATTAGATGAACAGGCTTCTGTGTTATCTCCAGCGGAAGAGATTGTTGCAGGAGTTTGGGAACAAGTATTGGGTGTTAAAAATATTCAAGCTGATGATCATTTCTTTCAACTTGGTGGTCATTCCTTATTAGCAACACAAGTGAGCTCGAAATTAGCTGAAATTTGGAACAAAAATATACCATTAGCTTATATTTTCGAATTTCCTACCATTAGAGAACTTACTGCAAAAATAAATCTAGAGGATCAGCAATCGGAGAAGTTATCGGAGATACCTATTCTCGATCGTTCCAATCAATATGCACCAGCTTCTTATGGTCAGAGAAGATTATGGTTTCTTGATCAGATGCTTGACGACAAAACAACCTATCATCTTCCTTATGCGATGAGAATATCAGGTAAATTGGATGTTTTCGCATTTCGCAGGGCTCTGCAAGCTATTGCTATTCGACATGAAAGTTTACGTACTACTTTTACAAAACGAGATGGTATTCCGATTCAAGTGATTCATCAAGTTCCGCCTATCCATTTTTCTTTTACGGACATTCGAGAGGAAGAAGATTCGATGGAAGTTCTGATGACACGAGCTTATCATCAGTCTTTTTCGCTAACAGATGGTCCATTATGGAGGGTAAACCTTTATCAAGAAGCGGATGACAAATGGGTTTTGTTATTTACGTTTCATCACATTATTGTCGATGGATGGTCACTTGGAATATTTGGAAATGAGTTGTTCCGAATTTATGAATCCAATACCAAAGGGAAATCAGAGAATGTCGAGCCAATGAAATTGCAATATCGTGATTACAGTGCTTGGCAGCAAGCATATATCGAAAGTCAACAGTTAATGGAGCACTTACATTACTGGAAACAAAAATTACAAGATGCACCAATGCTCCATCTTCCTACAGATCAAGCCAGGCCTTCTGAACAAACATTTCGTGGGAATACCAAATCTTTTGGTGTACCACTTGAACTGACGGCAAGTTTAAAACAGTTGAGTCAAGAAGAAGGATCGACACTATTCATGACTTTACTTGCTTCTTGGCAAACGTGGTTATCTCGCTATAGTGGTCAAGAGGATATTTCTGTAGGAAGTCCTATTGCAGGCAGAACAAGAACAGAGCTAGAGGATTTGATCGGTTTTTTTGTCAATACACTTGTTTTTCGAACAGATCTATCAGGAAATCCGAGTTTTCAAGAATTGCTAGGGCGAGTTCGTCAGACATCGCTGGAAGCCTATGCTCATCAATCGGTACCTTTTGAAAAAATAGTAGATGAACTTGCACCAGAGAGGAGTCTCAGACACACTCCCCTTTTCCAAGTGATGTTTGTTTTGCAGAACATGCCTGTTCAGGAAGAAGATGTTACGGATCTCCAATTATCCACCTTTCCGTTGGTACAAGATACAGCAAAATATGATATCACTCTCACTCTCATGGATACTCCAGAAGGATTACAAGGAGCATGGGAGTATAATGCAGATTTATTTCATGAAGCAACAGTAGATCAGATGATCAAACAATATTTACAGATGCTAGAAGCGATCATAAAAGATCCAGCACAACCAATTCGGAAGATTTCATTGCGAACATCTGAAGAAGAAGCGCTTCTCAACCAGCAAAACCAGTTGATCGCCAATTATCCAACATGTTCCTTAGCAGAGCTTTGGGAAGAGCAAGTAGCACTTCGAAGCAAGAAAATTGCACTTCAATCATCATTTCTATCCATGACCTATGAAGAGGTAAATCACAAGGCGAACCAATTGGCTCACTTTTTACAGAAGAAAGGCATGAGACCAGAATCAAAAATCGGCATTTGTCTCGATCGTTCTCCTGATCTTCTCATTGCGATTTTAGCGACTGTCAAATCAGGATCTGCCTATGTTCCATTTGATGTTTCTTATCCCAAAGAACGGTTCCAACATTTGGTGGAAGACTCTGGAGTTACATTTGTCATTACAGAAGAAAAATGGATAGATCGTTTCCGAGAGAAACAAATAGATTGTTGTTTACTGGATCAAGAGCGTAAAAGAATGGCGCAAGAGAATACATCGAATCCTCCTCCGCAGGCGACGATTGATTCCTTGGCATATGTGATGTATACCTCCGGTTCAACAGGGAAACCGAAAGGAGTAGAGATCACCCAAAGAGGTATCATTCGATTGGTAAAAAATACGAACTATGTTACTTTTTCATCTGAAGATGTGTTTTTACAGTTGGCTCCTGTTGCATTTGATGCAGCAACATTTGAGATCTGGGGATCGTTATTAAATGGAGCAAAATTGGTAATCATGCCACCTGAATTGCCATCCCTATCCGAGTTGGGAGAAGCGATTCGGTCTTATCAGGTTACGACTTTGTGGTTGACAGCTGGATTATTTCGCTTAATGGTAGATCATCAGTTAGCTGCCTTTAAAGGGATAAAACAATTGCTAACAGGTGGAGATGTCGTTTCCCCTGTCCATGTTCAGAAAGTATTGAAGTTAGGATCTGTACAAGTTATCAACGGTTATGGACCTACGGAAAATACGACATTTAGTTGTTGCTATCGTGTACCACAGGATTGGTCAGGTGATTCCCTTCCGATTGGTAAGCCAATTTCAGGTACTACAGCATTTATACTCAATGATTTACTACAGCAAGTACCAATGGGAGCGGTAGGTGAGTTATATGTAGGTGGGGATGGTTTAGCGAGAGGATATGTAGGTCAACCAAGACTCACGGATGAACGATTTATTCAACATGATCAGTTTGGAAGGATTTATCGTACAGGTGATTTGGTGCGTTATCGTTCCGATGGAAAGATCGCTTTCTTGGGTAGAATGGATCACCAAGTAAAAATCCGAGGATTTCGTGTAGAGTTAGGCGAGATCGAAACGACCATAGCCCAGATGCCAGCAATCAAGGATGCATTGGTCATTGCCAAAGAGGGTAAATTGATTGCCTACTTAACTATACATGCAACAATCGATACAGATGTGATACGAGATCACTTGGTAGGTCTCCTTCCTGACTATATGGTGCCAGCTTCTTATGTATTATTGGAAGAATTCCCGCTTACGGAAAATGGAAAAGTGGATCGGAAAGCTTTACCAATCCCAACTTCCCATGTGCTGATGGATGAGCTTCCAAAAGGAGAAATAGAAAAGAAGTTGGCGGATGTATGGAAAGAAGTATTAGGTCTTGCGTCCGTGAATAGAAATGATAACTTCTTCCGTTTGGGTGGGGATTCCATTCTTAGTTTACAAGTTATCGCAAAAACTGCTCCATTTGGTATTCGTATCACACCAAAACAAATGTTTCAATTTCAGACGATTGCAGAACTTGCCAAAGTGGCTATTCAAAAACGTGGTACGGATGTAGATCAAGGAATTTTGACTGGCAGTGTAGAGTTGACACCCATTCAATCTTGGTACTTTGCACAAGAACCAGCCAATGCCCATCATTTTAATCAAGCAGTAATGGTTCAACTTCGTGTTTCTCTCCCATCCGAACAAGTTGGAGAGGCGTGGCAGAAACTACATGATCACCACGATGCTCTTCGTTTGCAGTTTCACCAGAGTGAGAATGGTTGGAGATCCGAATATGGAGATGTCGAAAATCAAGTTTCTATCCGTGTGCATGATTTATCAAGTTTTGAGAACGAAGGTCAACATCTAGAAATGAAGCGTTTGGCTGATTATTATCAGCGTAGTTTGCATGTGTCAGATGGTCCTATTACACGATTAATTTATTTTGATCTTGGCAAAAAAGAACATCCTTGCTTATTGATTATCGCTCATCACTTAGTAATCGATGGTGTTTCTTGGCGGATCCTTCTCGAAGATTTGGCAACTCTGTGTAACCAACTTCACGGGCAACAACCGATGAATTTGCCAATGAAAACAACTTCCTATCAGAGATGGGCAGAGCAAATAAAACAAGTACCTGTAGAAAAGAACATAACTTTACCTACTTTTGAAATTCCGGTAGATATACAAGGGGAAAATACAGAGGCTTCTAGTCTGCTAGTGACCTACTCGTTTGCCATGGATGAAAGCCGTCGTTTGATGCAGGCATCTGCCAAAGTGGAAGATATTTTGCTGACTGCTTTTGTTCGGACTCTCATAAAATGGGTAGAAAATACCGATATTTTCATAGACTTGGAGGGACATGGTAGGGATGCACTTGGAGATGAGATTGATGTTTCTCGAACAATTGGTTGGTTTACCAAACTGTACACCGCATCTTTTGGAGTAAAAACAAATGCGACAGCATTAGAAGCATTGCGTTTGGTGAAAGAGCTGCGTCACAATGCTTATGAGTCAATCAAAAGTGGTCAAAAACAGAGCGTAAGTCCTATTAGTTTTAATTACTTAGGGCAGTTTAGACAGCTAGATCAGGAATCAGGGACTTTGATTGGTGCACCGGAGGCAGTAGGAGAGACCGTATTTCCTTCCATGAAAAGACCCTATTTACTGGATGCTATTGGCGTTATTTCAGGTGATCAACTCACTTTCACCTTAAAATACAGCCAAAATATGTATCGCAAAGAAACTATGGAAAGATTGCTTTCTGCTGTGTGTCAAGAGATTCGCATAATTGTTTCGAAATTGGTGGAGACTTCAGAGCAAATATATACTCCAGCTGATTTTCCGTTGGCGAAACTAAAGCCTCAACATTTTGCATTCTTACCGACAAGGGGTGCGGAGGATATATATCCGCTTGCTCCGTTGCAAAAAGGGATGTACTTTCATTCTCTTTTTGCCCAAACCAAAGGGGAATATATTACCCAGCTGGCATTAACATTAGAAGGACAATGGAATCCTTCTCGATGGATAAGTGCGTGGGAGCAGTTGATTGCTCGCCATGATATCTTGCGAACCTCGTTTTGGAGCAAAGGATTAGAAGAGCCACATCAAGTAATACATGAGTCGGTACCTTTACAAGTGAAACAAATGGATTGGCAACACATTGCACCAGAAGAACAGCGAGTTTTCTTATCCAACTGGATGAAAAAAGATCAAGTAGATCCTTTTGACCTCGCTTCTGCCCCACTTATGAGGGTTGCTTTTATTCAGCTTGGTCTCGGTAAAGGGGTCATGGTATGGACTCATCACCATATTTTATTGGACGGTTGGAGCATTCCATTGATCATGCAAGAGCTTGTACCGTTGTATCATCGACAACAGTTGCCGAAGGTTGCTCCTGCATATCGGCACTATATCAAATGGCTATCCAAACAATCGCATGACGAAGCGAAAACATTTTGGGAAACCCAGTTACAAGGAATCACTAAGCCAACTTTGCAACGAAAACGTATAGGAGAGCAAACTTCGCAAAGTATCCATCGATATGTGTCAAAGCAAAAAACAGAGGCGATTAAGCATTTTGCAAAACAACACCAACTGACGATGAGCACAGTAGTTCAAGGTGCATGGGTTTTTCTTCTCCAACAACAAAGCAAACAAGAAGATATCGTTTATGGTATGACCAGCTCAGGAAGACCTGCGGAACTGTCTGGAATAGAGAAGATGGTAGGATTGTTTATTCAATCGTTGCCGGCGAGAGTAAAAGTAAATGGAGATGATCGTTTAATCGATTGGTTACAGCATCTCCAATTGCAACAATCGGAACAACGCAAGTACGAATATGCATCACTTGTTGATATACAAGGTTGGAGTGAGATACCACGAGGTGTACCATTGTTTGAAACACTCTTTGTATTTGAAAACTATCCTACATCGGTATCCAAAGAAAATGCTTCTGATGACCTACAGATAACCGACTTATCTGTGCAAGATCAAAGTAACATACCATTGGTTTTGGTTTCTGGACCAGGTGAGCAATTGATGTTGAAATTCCAATTTTCTTCGCCTTGTTATACGGAAACGGAAGTGAAGGCTTTTCTAGATCAGCTCATTGCTTTGCTAGAAAAAATGATAGAAGACCCAAGTCAAAAGCTAGGGCAATTTTGTCAGTTAGAGAATTTAGATAAAGATGAAGAGGTTTCTTTGCAAAAATATCGTCCAGTTTCCAATAACACAAAATTAATTGTTTCCATGACTCAAATTTGGGAAGAAGTATTAGAACAACAATCTATTGATGGACAGCAAAACTTTTTTGAACTAGGTGGACATTCGTTTGATGCGCTTGCTATAGTGTCACGAGTCGAGCAAGAACTAGAGTATACGATGCCACTATCGTTGTTATTCCAATATCCTACGATTGCTGAATTGTGCTATTATTTAGAGCACGATCAACCCATACACACTGTTATCGCTATGCAACAAGGCGATCCAAATCAAACACCATTGTTTCTCATTCATGGACAAGGTGGAGGAATACTGGCTTACTCTGATCTTGTAAACCAATTGGGGAAAGATCAGACGATTTATGGAATTCAATCCAGAGGGTACGAAGCTGAAGCAGTTGTTATTGCGGATATGGAAGAAATGGCAGATTATTATCTTTCCTTGATCAAGCAGATACAGCCGAATGGACCCTATCGCTTCATTGGATGGTCTATGGGTGGAGTACTAGCTCACCTGATTACGGCTAAACTGGAGAAAATGGGAGGTCAAGTAGAACTGTTAGTGATGATTGATTCTACTTGGCTCAACAAAGAAGAAAGTGTACTTCTCGATCAGCAGTTGAAATCAGGAAAATTTGCAGCTACAGAAGAAAAACACAAAAATCATGTGTGGCTAACAAACGGAATTGCGTTTGCAAATTATGAGTTAGGTTCGATTGTAGATGCTCCGATTCATCTTTTCGTTGCAGAAGATCAAAGTCAAACCATCGGTTCTTCCAACTGGGCACCATGGACTACTTCTACCATTCATGCCAATATAGTGGAAGGAAATCACGTTACAATGTTACAACAACCGCACAGCAGTAGGCTGGCAGAGAAATTACAACAAGCAATAGCCACAGCAGATAACGTGGTTGCTCATAAGGAGGAATAGTTCATGTTAAGTCTTTGGTTGCCTTATACCAAAGAAATCGAGCCAGATGCACACCTTTTGTTTTGTTTTCCATATGGCGGGGGAAACCCCGCTTTTTATAACAATTGGCAAGTATATCTACCTGATCATTTTCAAATTTGTCCCGTTCAACTGCCAGGTCGTGGCATTCGTTTTACAGAGCCATCCTATACGAATTTTCATGCTCTGATACGTGATATCGTAGCTGCAATTCAACCGTATTTGATGAACAATCGATTTTCTTTCTTTGGTCATAGTATGGGTGCACTAGTCAGTTTTGAAGTATCAAGATTACTACAAACCATGAGTCTGCCACTACCAGAAAATCTTTTTGTCTCAGGATATCATGCACCGCATACCTCTGATCCAGGGAGGAAAATTCATCACTTACCAGATGAGGAATTTTTAGATGGAATCGTAGAAATGAATGGTTTACCAGAAGAGCTAGTACAAAACCGAGATTTTTTGCAGGTGTTTCTACCAGCGTTGCGTGCTGACTTCACCATGTGCGAAACGTATCAGTATCTACCTGGGAATAAGTTGAAAAGCCCAATCGTAGCACTTGGTGGAACCGATGATCCAGAAGCAGGGGAAGAACACTTGAAAGCGTGGCAAGCACAAACAGAGAATGATTTTTCGTTGCATATGGTGGAAGGAGATCATTTTTATATCCATCACAAAGAGGGTGAAATAATCAAAATAATTGAAACTCAATGCAAGACACTGTATTTTTAAAATAATATAGTGACAGAATAATCGAATGTATGTTATTTTTGTGCTACAGGTTCCATTGAAAGAAAGGCGCAACATGAGGATCTTGAAGCGAATCCGAAACTGGCTTCCTGACCCGGATATCCACCGGTATCACATCGTAGTATCCGCGATCATCTTCGATGATCGTGGAAATGTACTCGTCATGGAAAGGGATCCTGACGACCCTGGTGCATCCATCTTTGAGGTGCCCGGTGGTGGAATCGATCCCCTCGAACTCACGAGGGATGCAGTCGCTCGTGAGGTGGACGAGGAAACGGGACTTAAGGTTTCCTTCCACGAGACCTTCTTTGAAGGTGCCCCGACACAGATCAGGCGCTTCCCCTTCACAGAATATCGCCGAGTGTTCAATTTCGTGGGTTCGGTCGAGGGCGTGAAGCCCAAGGTGAGGCTTGAGAGCGGTGCTCACGTTGATTGCCAGTGGGTACCTAAGCACAAGATTCGGTCAAGTGGGTTGCCGGACTACAAGTTGAGGTATGTCGAGAAGGCATATGCCATCTTCTACAATCCTCACCCGATGAACTGATACTTGATCGGACTCAACTGGGCGACGGGTCTCCTGTCGTCCAGCCGTAAATAAGGAACGTCAAAATAAAAAACTCCCTTTCATCAGGAAGGGAGTTTCTCTATTCTTCATAGGATTAATGGTTATTGACATATAAGTATCTATCGATATAGAATACTATAAAATCAGGCTATGATGTTCCTTCCTTCTATCTTAACAAAAAGACGTCAGGGACATCCTTTTCCTGATTTTTTCTTTATTTTACATACAGAAATGGAGAATTTCGATGATACGAGATTTTAATCCTATATATGTTAGAAGAAAGCAGAAAGTCATGGTCGAAGAAGGAC
Organism: Shimazuella kribbensis DSM 45090; assembly: GCF_000428065.1. Classification (GTDB taxonomy): domain Bacteria; phylum Bacillota; class Bacilli; order Thermoactinomycetales; family Thermoactinomycetaceae; genus Shimazuella; species Shimazuella kribbensis. Next base: position 466,214 of record NZ_ATZF01000002.1, on the reverse strand, counting down.
AAGGGGAATTGCCAAAAGTAATGCTTGCTACCTTTTTGAAAAATTTAGATGAGTTAGGATATATTTTTTCGATGAAGCTAATAGAAAAATGTCAGACGCTTTCGGAGGCTCAATTTTTAGCTTTTTGTATGCCTTTACTCAGCAGTCTAAAGAAAATAGTCGGGGATGATAAAGAATACAACCCCATGTATCCAAACTTTCCGGATCAGGTTATGACGATGGAAGAGAGTCATTTATTTTGGAATGCTATGTTCCATTATTATACGCTCGAATTCCCATCTACTACTGATATCGTGGAGCGTGAGATGTTAGAAGAAGAAAATGAGAAAAAAATGATCGATGTAGGAAATGAGCAAGAATTTGAACAAATGATTCAAAATCTCATTGCTTCCAAAACACCTATTTCCCTGCAAGATAGAGAAGATATTGCGTTGTCCCTCGCGTCTCACCCTGATTCACAAAAACTGCTGCCAGTACAAATTCCATTAAAAGAAAATATCGGGTTTGTGATTGCGCAGCTGCTCCAGTTAAAAAAGATAGAGGGAGAGCAAGTTGCATCTTATTTCCGAACTGCTACGGATGTCCTGCGTCTTGCTGTCGCCCTTTCCGAAGGAGATATCAGCCTTGCTGCTTCTACGAAATTTAAAAAGTTTTCACGTCACGAGCGTAGATTTTTATTAGCGTTGTTGGAACAGTGTACCAACATAGAAGAAGATATGCTTCGATATCGCAAACCTTGGATTCGATTGGGAGAGATATTGCATCCAAGCGAGTATCAAATGAGATTTCCAAAAGTAGCAGAGGCTTTTCATAAGATACGAAATCAGTTACCAATATGGACTTTTTCTAGTCAGATTGAACAAGCTCTAGCCACCAAAAATATAAAAAAAGTCTATTCCTTACTGTCCGAACGACCAGGTGAATTTGCGCGTCGATTGGATCATGTTTTGCGCACGGTGGAAGATAAAATGGAAACATTAGATTCCTTTGCAAAAGTAGCAGATCAAGTTCCTACTCCGTTGCTGCTAACTTTGCAATCGCATTTTGCTAACAGAAGTATATCAACAGAAGAACGAGTCTTTTTTCCAAAAGGAAATACAGTTAAATATGTTGTGATCGATAATGAATTGCCTCTTTTGAAATCGTCGATTTGTGACGCTATTGTTTCTCTATGCAACAAAACATTATTAGACCGGTTTGCCAGCCTTCCAGATCTCGGAAAAGTATATATCAATCCAGAACTACAAAATTACATGGTACCTTTATCCAGTCGTTCTGCTAGTCAATCGCTTCGCACGGTTGGAAGAGGAAGCAGACTTTCCATTCCAGATGGAGATACGATACGCTTTTTTCTTTGGTGGAAAGAAGGTTACATAAATGGAGAGTATACAGGTGATGTAGATATTGATCTTTCTGCATCCATTTACAGCGAAGACTGGCAGTATAAAGAGCATCTCTCTTTTACGAACCTAAAATTACCTACTTATGAATCGGTTCACAGTGGAGACATTGTTTCAGCACCAAATGGAGCAAGTGAATTTATTGATATTCATTTACCTTCGGTACTACGAAATGATAGTAGATATATCATTTTATCTATCTATTGCTTCAGTGAGCATATATTTTCGTCTTTGCCAGAGTGTTACGCTGGTTGGATGGTTCGTCAAAGAGCTTCAGCGGGGAAAATCTATGAACCTTCTACTGTTCAAGACAAAGTAGACTTGGCCTCGAATGCTAGAATAGCAGTTCCGCTAGTCATTGATGCCAAGGAGAGGAAAGTGTTTTGGGTTGATATGGGTTTAAATCGTGAGCTGAATGATCGAGCTACGATAGAGCGAAACAAACGAAGTATAGCACAATTGGGTAAATGGATCACAACTTTACAAAGACCCAATCTTTATGATCTATTCCGCTTACATGCAAAAGCAAGAGGAAATCAAGTGGATCAGCCAGAAGAAGCGGATACGTTATTTGATATTCATAAAGGGATAACTCCCTTTGATACAGACACGATTGCCGCTTATTTTCTAAAATAATAGGGAAGTGGATTAAGCTTGGCGCAACTTTGATTGTACCAAGCTATTCTTTTTATGCAACAAAAACAAATGAATTTGATCATGTGGTACTGATAGTTCAGTTGTTGCACAAAAGACGAAACGTGATTTGAACCATGTAAACCCTTTCATATCTATAGAAAAAGTGTAACATAGAAGTAGACGCATATAGCGTACAACTTCTGCACAGTCTAGATAGAGGGGAGGGATATCATTGGATGAACGAAGTGTTCACCTCTTAGCTCAATTGGTTCATAGCCATGGTCATGTACCGATTGAGGAGATCACCAATAAACTTCATATTTCGAGACGAACACTCTACTATGACATACAGAAAGCAAATGATTGGCTTACAGACAAAGGGCTAGAGCCAATTACCAATATTCGTTCGCGAGGGCTTTTTGTTCCAGATGAAACAAAACAAATGGTACCTTTGTTATTAAAAGATTTAAATACACAACAGTACTACTTTTCGGAAAAAGAGAGAAAAAATATATTAGCTGTTTCTTTTCTAACTATGAGCACTCCATTATTTCTTAAAGATTTAATAGAAAAGATCAAGGTTAGTAGAGGAACGACCATTCATGAAATAAACAAATTAAAGGAAGAATTTGCTTCGTTTCAACTCAACCTTCACTTTCAAAGAGGACACGGATATATAGTAGAAGGCGAAGAAAGCCAGAAACGAAAAGCATTGTTGCATTATTTATCCCATATGCTTACTACAAATGGTTGGAACAATCTGTTGAATGAGATTCAAGTGAGGATAAATGGTGAGTTTAATCAAGAGGCATTGGAAACGGAAAAAAATATACTATCGTTTATTCATGCGAATTTCCCTTCTATTGAAAAGCTGATTACAGAGAGCGTAACAAAGTATGGAATTCAGATCACGGATGAAATGTATCATCAATTATCTCTTCGGCTATTGATATTTAGTAAGCGCTTACTTGAAGGGAATGCGATCCAGATTGAAGAGGAAGAAAAGGATGTCTTGCAAACGACATCCGAATATGATGTAGCCAAGCATGTAGCAGAACAATTAAGTCAGATGTTTCTTCTTTCTTATCCGGAAGACGAGATAGCTTATCTGACTATGCACTTGCTAGGAATATCGATTCGCATGGACCAGTATGATTTGGATCAAAACGAAGTTACAAAAAACTTAAAATGGATTATCGAAAACATGGTATTTGATTTTCAACGATACGCCTGTGTGTTTTTTCAAGAGTCTCCCAAACTCAAAGAAGATTTGCTCAAACATCTCAAACAAACCTACTATCGACTCAAGTATGATTTGGTGATTGATAATCCGCTAATAGAGAGCATTCAGCAAACATATGGAGAAGTGTTTGAACTTACAAAAAAGGTTATCCATCATTTAGAAACCTATATTGGAAAAGCGCTCAATGAAGATGAAATCGGCTTCTTAGCGATGTATTTTGGCGGATGGCTCAAACGCGAAGGGACAACCCCGCAAGCCAGAAAGAGAGTAATGATTGTTTGTGGAAATGGTGTGTCTACTTCTCAATTGTTGCAGTCTCAAATTGAAAATTTATTAACAACCGTGGATGTGGTAGAAATTCTTTCCTTGAGAGAATTTGATCCATGCATGGAATATGATGTTGATTTTATTGTCTCTACGATTCCCATTCACCACGAGATTCCTGTTTTTCATGTCGATCCTATTCTTACCGATATGGAAAAAGAAACATTGTTGAATCAGTTTAATCTAGTAGTTCAACGCCGCAAGTCATGGTCTTCTAAACATTCCATTCCAGTTTTGATAGAGATCATTAAAAAACATGCCAAGATTCAAGATGAGACAAAGCTGATAGAAGAATTGACTCACTATATCTCTGTCGAAAAACAGATGATCAAAAAAGGGGTGAAACCAGTGCTACAAGATTTATTGACAGAAGATATGATCCAACTTCAACGAAAGCCAAAAGATTGGAAAGATGCAATTCAATTGGCATCACAACCATTGCTAGCCAATGGTGCAATACAAGAAAAATATGTGGACGCAATGATTAAAAATGTTATGGAATTGGGTCCTTATGTTGTGATTGCTCCTAAAATTGCGATCCCACATGCTAGACCAGAACAAGGTGTCAAACAAATGGGGATGAGCTTACTTACCTTGCAAGAGGGAGTATTTTTTGAGGGAAGTGATAATCCCGTTCAATTCATGATTGTCCTTGCTGCTGTAGATAAAGAGTCACATTTAAAAGCATTGGCACAGTTATCAGAACTTTTATCCCATGAAGCAGATGTCCATGAAATCATCGAAGCAAAAGACAAACAAATCGTATTGGATTTGATTTCTCAGTACTCACAACATTAGGAGGTAGGAAAGTATGAAAATTTTAGTAGTTTGTGGATCAGGATTGGGTAGCAGTTTTATGTTGGAGCTGAATGTGAAAAAGGCGATGAAAGAACTTGGCATTGATGCTGAAGTTACACACACAGATTTAACAACAGCGAAATCGGAACAAGCTGATTATTATATTGGATCAGGGGATATTATGGATCAGCTCAGCGGAGACCACAAGACGATTTCTTTAAAAAATATGTTTAACATGGATGAGCTAAAACAAGCATTGCAAGCAAATATTGCAGAAGCTTAAAAAGCACGAATAAGGGGGCTGTTTTATGCTTGACTTACTGATGAAAGACATCTTAGGTACACCTGCAATATTGGTAGGTCTTTTTGCACTCATTGGATTGTTGTTAGAGCGGAAAAGCGCAGCAGATACAGTAGCAGGTACCTTGAAAACGGTAATGGGTTTCTTTATTTTATCTGCTGGGGCTAGTGTTATCGTAGGGACACTTGATTTCTTTAGTAAGATGTTTGATAAAGGTTTCCAAATACAAGGGGTTATCCCGAATAACGAAGCAATCGTTGCATTAGCACAAAAGACATTTGCAACAGAAACGGCGATGATCATGCTATTTGGAATGATCGTTAACATTCTTTTGGCTCGTTTTACCCGTTTTCGCTATATTTTTTTAACTGGGCATCATACTTTATTTATGGCTTGTATGATTGGCGTTATTCTTTCTACAGGTGGCATCAAAGGAGTACCTTTGGTTGTGATCGGTTCTATCATTCTCGGTTTATTGATGGTGCTCATGCCTGCGCTATTACAGCCAACGGTAAGGAAAATCACTGGTTCCGATGATATTGCTGTAGGTCATTTTGGATCTGTAGGCTATTTTATCTCTGGAATGGTTGGGAAATATTTAGGAAATCCAAAGAAATCAACGGAAGATGTGAAAGTACCAAAAGGATTAGGATTTTTACGCGATACTTCTGTTGCGATATCCTTGACTATGGCGATCATGTTTTTCATTGTAGCTTTTGCTGCGGGGAAAACCTATATTGAGTCCGAATTAAGTGGAGGACAAAACTTTATCGTATTTGCTGTCACGCAAGCCATAACTTTTGCAGCCGGTGTCTACATTGTCCTTGCTGGTGTTCGATTGGTCATTGCAGAAATCGTTCCTGCGTTTAAGGGGATTGCAGATAAAGTAGTGCCGAACGCCACTCCAGCTCTTGACTGTCCAGCAGTATTCCCTTTTGCACCAAACGCTGTGATTATCGGCTTCTTGGCTAGTTTTGTAGCTGGAATCATCAGTATGTTTTTACTTCCTCTAGTTGGTCTGAAAGTGATTGTACCAGGATTAGTGCCGCACTTCTTCACAGGTGCGACAGCAGGAGTATTTGGAAATGCAACGGGGGGAAGAAGAGGTGCAGTACTTGGTTCCCTTGCCAATGGTTTCATCATTAGTTTCTTACCAGCGCTCCTATTACCTGTTCTTGGGTCACTAGGATTTCAAGGTACCACTTTTGGAGATGCAGACTTTGGAGCAGCAGGAATTATCTTAGGAAATCTGATTAAATTAAGTCCCATATTTGTTTACGCTGTTCCTGTTTTGGTAGTTCTGTTATTAGTTGTTCTTGGTATCATCAAAAACAACAAAGAAAAAATGGTTTCCTAAACAGATATGACCCCATTGCCACTCTCTTATTAGGAAAGAGTCGATGGGGTTCATGTATGGATCATACAAAGGATGAGATAATATGGTACAGCACAACGATATAGAACAATTAACCATGAATACCATTCGAACATTGTCCATTGATATGGTAGAACAGGCAAACTCTGGTCATCCTGGTATGCCCTTAGGTGCAACGCCAATGGCATATACGTTATGGACGAAATTTTTAAAGCACAATCCGGCAAATCCAAGTTGGTTTAATCGAGATCGATTTGTATTATCCGCTGGTCATGGCTCTCCACTACTTTATAGTATCCTGCATTTACTCGGTTATAATTTGACGATGGATGATTTGAAAAATTATCGTCAATGGGGGAGCATTACTCATGGACACCCAGAATATGGTTTTCCAGCAGGGATTGAAGCTACTACTGGACCGCTTGGACAAGGGATTGGCATGGCAGTCGGCATGGCAATGGCAGAAGCACATTTAGCAAAGGTTTACAATCGAGAACATTTTCCTATCCTCGATCATTACACCTATGTTTTGTGTGGAGATGGGGATGTGATGGAAGGGGTTACCGCTGAAGCTGCATCTTTGGCTGGACATTTAGGTTTAGGAAAACTCATTGTACTTTATGATTCCAATGATATTTGTCTGGATGGTGACTTAGATCAATCTTTTACTGAGAAGGTATCGGATCGCTTTGGCGCATATGGATGGCAATATTTACGGGTGGAGGATGGAAACGACCCATCTGCTATCGCGCAAAAAATAGAGGAAGCAAAAGCAGATCTGGATCATCCAACATTGATCGAAATCAAAACTGTAATTGGTTATGGAAGTCCAAATAAAGCTGGTAAATCAGCGGCACATGGTGCTCCGCTCGGAGCAGACGAAACAGAACAAACGAAAAAAGCACTTGGTTGGAGTTATCCTGCATTTACGGTTCCAGCAGAAGTGAAAACATATCTGGAACCTTGCATGAAAAATGGTGCAAAACAAGAAGAAGAGTGGAATCAATTACTTAATGAATACGAACAATCCTATCCTGAACTAGCCCGCCAATTCAAACAAGCAGTAGCAGGAGAACTGCCAGATGGATGGGACAAGAAACTCCCAACTTTTGATGCAAATGCAAAGCCTTTAGCAACTCGTGAAGCATCAGAAGTAATATTAAACGCCTTAGCAAATCGCATTCCATCATTGATGGGAGGATCAGCAGATTTAGCGTCTTCTAATAAAACGCATATGAAAGGTATTCCTATCTTTCATAAAGATACTTATGAAGGCAGAAATATTTGGTTTGGCATTCGGGAACATGCAATGGGTGCAGCTCTAAATGGACTGTCCTTGCATGGAGGAATTAGACCATATGGTGCAACATTCTTTGTTTTTTCCGATTACTTGCGCCCTGTATTTCGACTTGCGGCTATGATGAAACAACCTGTTATGTATATTTTTACTCATGATAGCATTGCTGTTGGTGAAGATGGACCTACCCATGAACCAGTTGAGCATCTTCCTTCTCTACGTGCCATCCCTGATCTAACTGTAATTCGACCAGCTGATGCTAGTGAAACAGTTGCGGGGTATCATTATGCAATGAGTCAATCGACTGGTCCTGTTGCCTTTGTTTTATCTCGTCAAAAACTTCCTCATCTGACTTATGATAAAGCAGCAGAAGGATTAGCTCGTGGAGCCTATGTGTTGACTGACCCAACGGATGGAAAAAAAGCCGAACTCATCATCATTGCTACCGGATCAGAGGTGAGTCTCGCAGTAGAAGCACATCATCAGCTAGCTGAAGTAGGTATTGCAACACGTGTGGTTAGTATGCCATGTTGGGAGCTTTTTGAGAAGCAGTCAGAAGAATATCGAAAAGCTGTACTGCCATCATCAATTCCGCATCGCTTGGCGATTGAGATGGCATATCCCCTTGGTTGGGAGCGTTATACTGGAAACGAAGGGAAAATCATGGGTGTCACTACATATGGAGCATCTGCTCCTGGTGAAGAAGTGATGAAACGGTACGGTTTTACTGTAGAAAACATTATAGTCCAAGCAAAGAAGCTAAAGGGTCAATGAGAAATTCAAAAGGAGATATTTTCGATGAAAGAATATGCTAGCTTGATCGATCACACATTATTAAAAGCAGAAGCTTCGACTTCGGATATTCAAAAACTAGCAACAGAGGCAAAAAAATATCATTTTGCATCTGTTTGCGTTCATCCGAGTCATGTTGCTACTGCATTTGAAGTATTACAGGATACACCAAGTGTAAAAGTTTGTACGGTTATTGGTTTTCCACTTGGTGCGACTTTGACAGAGGTAAAAGTTTTTGAGACCAAGCTAGCTATCGAGCAAGGTGCTACGGAAGTGGATATGGTTATTCATATTGGAGCTCTCAAGCAAGGCGATGATGAGTATGTTCGCAAAGACATACAAGCAGTAGTTCAAGAGGCAAGAGGAAAGGCATTAGTAAAAGTAATATTGGAAACTAGTTTATTGTCAGAAGAAGAAATTGTTCGTGCTTGCAGTCTTGCCATTCAAGCGGGTGCAGATTTTGTAAAGACATCTACAGGGTTTTCAACAGGCGGTGCGACTACGGAAGCAGTGGCATTGATGCGAAAAACAGTGGGTGATCAATTAGGAGTGAAGGCTTCTGGTGGTATTCGCAGTGCAGCAGATGTCCAAGCTATGGTGGAAGCAGGAGCAAATCGAATCGGAGCAAGTGCAGGTGTCGAGATTGTAACAGGTGGTCAAGCAGATACAAATTATTAATGGAATGGCAAAAAAGATTTCTCTTTCATAAATGCAAAGAGAAATCTTTTTGTTATATTTTTATTATTTCAACATGAAATCCTTTAGGGAGGGTTAAGGCACCTAAATAATTTTCATGTTCGAAACAATAAAGAGACCATTTATCTATATTACTAGGGTTTGATCGGTCTTCCAATAACTGCGCTCTCTCGTTTATGCTCATGGTTACTTGTTCAATGGGATAGGACAGTCCCATTCCGATGGCTTTAATGTAGGCTTCTTTGATAGTCCAAGCTCGATAAAAAGCTGTTTTTTGATCACGAGACTCCAAATCTCGAAAGTACTTGCTTTCTTTTTCTGATAAAAAATGTTTGGTTAAAGATACATAGTCATCTAAAACATGGATGTACTCAATATCAACACCAATCGGATGAGAGGAAACAGCTAGGGCTCCTAACTGACTGGAATGACTAAGGTTAAAATGGACATAGGAAGAAGGTGAGGATAAGGATGGTTTTCCATATGCGTTTTTTTCGTATTGAATCTCTTGTGGATCACATGCAAGGTAGGAAGAGAGTAATTGACGCATGATACCATGGCTTATCACAAACTTTTCCCGATCGGATGAGAAATGAAATTTTGCAGCTTTTTCTTGTTCTTCGATGGAAAGTATCGAAAGGAATTTGTTGTTTTTATAATCTTGTGGATCAATGGAAAACAGCCAAAGATCGACATGTTTGGTTGGAGATAAAATAGTAATCATAGTCCTTTCTTGATATGAGTTATCTTTTCTGTTCTCGGTAGAAGGATAAATACCTGCTGTTTCAATTTTACTATTATTTCGACTATCTATAGCTAACTATTTCAAATATAATAATAATATACGTTCAGTCTCGTGGAAGAGGTATCCTTGAAGATCAACATCACGCTGGAAGTTGGTCAGGAAATCGAAGGTGTTCTTTCTCAGGATGGGAAAGAATGGTGCTTCTCAGCCTCAGCGATGGAGGTAGAGAAGGGAGACAACTGCTTGTCCTTCACGGGTGACGCATATGTCTCTATTAACTGTAACTGCAAGATGAAGGGCCACGTCTTCACAGGCGATGTGGTGAATCTCTGCGAGGAGGGTATCCAGATTTTGGGGGGTAAGATGGATTCATTCCTGAATACTTTCCAAAAGATGGTCTACCCACCCGAGGTCCTGTTGCACTAACTGGCGTTGGGCTCTAGAATTTATTCTAGAGCCGCCAATTTTGACTTATACATTATGAGATGTTATCCTTTAGCAAAATACATAAAAAGCGTGGAACAAGAAAAGTACATTTTATCCCCCTTTTACAGAGAGCTTGTGGGTGGTGGAAACAAGCAAAGGAATAAAGTGGAATGGGCTTGGGAGCTTTTTTTGGTTTACTCACGATACGAGTACAAAGTGATTTTCTTACATGGAAAATAACTAGGGTGGCAACGCGGTCCATTCGTCCCTAATTTTAGGGCGAAATGGGCTTTTTTATTTGGAGGAGGAAATATCAGATGGCAGTAGTATTCTCAGGAGTTCAACCAAGTGGAACACTAACATTGGGTAATTATTTGGGTGCAATCAAACATTTTGTTGATTTTCAAGAGGAAGAGCAAAGCTTTTTTTGTATCGTCAATCAACATGCGATTACCGTACCACAAGATCCTACCCAATTACGTGAAAATACGAGAAATTTGGCTGCTCTCTATTTGGCTGTTGGACTTGATCCGGCAAAAACAACGTTGTTTGTCCAATCCGAAGTAGCAGAACATGCTCAATTAGCATGGATCATGCAGACTATATCTTATGTCGGCGAACTAGAGAGAATGACTCAATTTAAAGAAAAAGCGCAAGATAAAGGAGAATCGATTCCTGCTGGTCTACTGACTTATCCCCCATTGATGGCAGCAGATATGCTGCTTTACAAAGCGACCGATGTTCCTGTTGGGGATGATCAAAAACAACATATCGAGATAACACGCGATTTGGCACAACGTTTTAACCATCGGTATGGAGAGGTTTTTCCACTACCTAAAATCCGTACTCCAAAAGTAGGGGCGCGTATTATGTCTTTGCAAGATCCTACCAAAAAAATGAGCAAGTCAGACCCAAATCAAAATGCCACCATTCGTCTGCTGGATACTGAAAAAGAAATTATGAAAAAGCTAAAGCGTGCACAGACTGATTCAGATAATACGATTCGCTTTGATAAAGAGGTAAAGCCTGGAGTCTCCAATCTGTTGGCGATTTACTCCTTATGTACAGGAAAAAGTATCGAGCAATTAGAGCAGGAATACGAAGGAAAAGGCTACGGCCATCTCAAAGTAGACACAGCAGAAGCAGTCATCGAAGTACTTCGCCCTATTCAAGCTAGGTTTCAAGAACTGATCTCCACATCGGAACTGGATCGTATTTTGGATGAAGGAGCAGCGAAAGCGAGAGAAGTAGCCTCTGTAACGATGAGAGAAGTGGAACAAGCAATGGGCTTAAGAAGGTAAATTTCCTATCTTTCAGTTGTTTATATTAGACTTTGATAGAATTTTGGGTGATTTCCTGATTGCTATGAGTTAGCGGCCGTCTGTCATCTTCGGATGCAGTCGGTCACACTAATTATATCCATTGAATTCTGAAAATTTTGTATATATTTTGGAATACTGGAGATATTTCATCTAGTATGCCAAATTCCCTGACACGTTCTGTCAGTGATGTTATGTTTTAATGTAGGTGTATCACGCATAGGGGGGTTGTGAAAATGGATTTAAAGTATGAAATATATATTGATGGTACATTGGAGCAAGTTTGGAATGCGCTAGTTGATCCGGAGTATGTCAAACAAATGTACTTCGGCAGTGTAATCGAGTCTACATTTAAAGTAGGAGATACATTAGCTTATGTAGGACCTGGTGCTGATGGTGATCAAACAATACATGTGTATGGGAAAATATTAGCGTTTAAGCCTAATTCGTTATTGAGTTTTACTCATTTTACAGGAAAAGTGTATAATCCTGATACGGAAAATTTTGAGTCTCGTATTACTTATTCCTTGGATCAAGCAGGGGAAGTGGTCAAATTGACACTTGTTCATGATCAATGGACAGATAATGATCCTTCTTATTTAGGAAGTCAAAAATATTGGCCTATTGGACTTTCTATGATGAAGACTTTGATCGAGACGGGAAAGTTGCTGAAAATTAGTTAATCGTATAAGGTGAATATTAGATCATGAAGCAAATATAAAATCAGATTACAACAAATATGTGATTCCTCATAAAGTGCACTAGCGTATGGGATTATCTTCGGATGAATCTAGCACGTTAGTGCTTTTTCATACGAAAATATATAACGTCAGAAAATTGATATAATATAGACAAGCAAATGGTATTAGGAGTGTTCCTTTGAATAAAAAAATATGGTTATGGCTCATTAGTATTTTTACATTTATTGGCGTTGGTTTGATCTATTCCTTTGTTCTTACATTCTGGTTATCAAAAAATTATAGCCCTGAGGTGGATGCAGCAGTCATCACTGCTTTGGTAACGATCCCTTTGGGATTAGCAACTTTATTAGGGACTGTATGGATTTCAGTAGTCTCGAACAGGAAAACGGTGGAGACTGCCATGATGCAACAAAGAACAACTATTAGAGACCAGTTGTTTATAAAAAGGATTGAAGTGTATAACGAATTACTCAAACAAACATGGAGATATTATCAATTCAATCAGGAGAAAGAAGAGAATATAAAAAAATATGAAACATATGTAAATTGGTTATATGAGTTTTACTTTGAGAATTTGGTTTACCTTAGTAAGGATATACGATTATTAATCCAATCGTATGTAACAACTTCTCCTTTTTCTCAGCATGCTAACTTTATTGATCCTGTTATTCATTTAAGAGATTGCGAAGAAATATATAAGAAAACCGACTGTTTCCTAAAAGAGCATAATTTGAAAATAAATGCATTCGATATCATTTTGACCATAAATTCGATAAATCAAATACCACATAAATGGTTTAAACAAAATCTAAACGTCAATATAAAAGATCCAAGTGTAAAGAAAGATGTTATCTTAAAAAGATTTGTGGGCTTTCTATATGACAAAAGATTTAAAAAAGATATTCATATTTATGAAGGTCATCATTTATGGGCAGAAGGAATTGCCAATGTCTATATTTATTTGAACTATTTGATAATGCAGGAGTTAGATTTTAAGTATATTGAAACAGATATTCATCATTTGTATTATCAAGAAAATAGGTAGGAGGAATCCGTAATTATAAAATCTTTACTAACAACAAGTTGGTATACCAATTGGGATATGTGGAGTGCGGCAGGACAATGGGTAGGTGGCCTTGGAACGATAATAGCAGTTTGGATGGCATTAAAACAGATAAATGAAACAAGAAGGTTGCAGTACGAGCTTTTAAAGCCAGAAATTGATCTTTATGCGTCTCCAGAAGGCGTTGTATATCAAGCTGGTGGCCTATCAATGGCAAAGCAATTGAGTTTGGATGCGTTTAAACTTGTGATGAATAGCGAATTTAAGATAAGGAGAAAAAACAGCTCGATTGACAATATCGAATCCATTGTGGTGGGCCGGAAGAGGAGTGATCTTGGTTTTCTAAGCGAACATGATCTGCTGATGTATTTGGATTTTCGGCAGGCCATCCATTTTTACTGAACAAAAGTTTACTTGTGTTTTATCCTTTATCTCCATCATTACGGTTGGTGAGATGTGAAAAACGGAAGAGTGATAAAACAAAAAACCAATCTACGGTGGACGAGATTGGTTTGGTAAAAGAAATGCTTGGATAAAGTATATTTCTTTTTCTGTAAAGTAATGAAAAGAACAGTTCTACATATCAAGATAATCCCATAAGGATTGATGATCTTTTTCCTTATCCTCAGATTCTAAAGTAGTTCGATTGCTGTCTTCTTTATTGTGAAGTTTATCAGGGAGATCAAGCAAAGATTGTAGAGTAATTTGTTTTACGTCCATAAAATGTAACACCTCAAAAGTTCAAAAAATCAACATTCTCCATTGTACCACAGATGATCAAACTCAAATAGACTGGACACCATACAACTAGAGAGTGATAAGATTTATCCAGAAAATGCTTTTTCCTCTTCCTCTACTTGCTTGTTTGATTTCGCTTGGGTTGAAAGTAAAAGGGATTGTTTTATCTTTTTTATACCCCATGTAAACAATATCATTAAAATACTTCCATACAATGCTAGTTCCATATCGTGTTGGGTATCCCATTGATCTCCTTGAATTCCAATAAACTTGGCTCCTTGTTCAGGGGCAACAATCATCGTTACCCACATTTCAATCAATTCGTAAAATGCTCCCGCAGAAAAGATAGTAAGAACAGAAATATATGCATACATTTTCTTAGGTAAATTTAAAAATTGCTGATACCATTCTTTTATAGGAATTACCATTAATAGTCCAAAAGAAAAATGAACAACACGATCATAGTATGCTCGATCCAATTCAAACCATTGTTTTAGCCAAGGATCAATTGGTGTTTGGTAGGAATAATGAGATCCGATGGTGTGCAGAGTTAGGTAGAGCATTATGCAAAAATAAGCAAAAGTAGTAAAAGAAAAATAACGATGTAAGAAGGCAAACACTACCAGAAAAACGATAATAAGTAGATTTTCCAAAAACCAACCAAAACGATCAACTGGTGACCATGCAGCCCATAGCCAAATTGCGGTATAACCAATAATCATTGTAAGTAAAGGCCATTGACTTAAGCGTTTCAAATGAAAATCCTCCTTGGATTTAAAAGAATGTCACTATGCATTATATATGAAAAGTTTCATAAAATAAAAAATATTATTCATTCAATCAAATCATTTCTATTTGCATTTGGTAGAGTATTATTCATATTCTGTTCATATACAAAGGTTATTATTAATTCAACAAAAAATACAACATATAACCTTGGAGGCAATCAACTTGAAAAAGCAACAAATTCCAGTATTGATCATAGGCGGAGGATTAGTCGGTTTATCAACAGCCTTGTTTTTAAGCCATCATAACATTGATTATCGCGTGATTGAGCGTCATCGTGGAACATCCATTCATCCAAAAGCGCGTGGAATCAATACACGATCGATGGAGTTATTTCGCCCCTTTCAGATTGAAGAGAAGATCCGCGTAGCAGGCGCAGGCTTAAACAAAGGTGGCGGTCGTTTGCTTCACGCAAATACACTGCTTGAAGCGGATTTCTCTACCATGAAAAACTTGATTCAAAAGCTGGAGGCTGAAAATGTCCAACTCAGCCCAACAATTGGTAGTTTCACGACCCAAGATTTGATGGAACCAATCTTATTACAGGCGATTCAAGAACGCCAAGGAGATATTCAATTTAATATGGAATTGGTTTCATTTACTCAAGATGAAATAGGAGTTACAGCACTCATCCAAAATCGTGAAACAGGCATTCGCGAAACGATCTACGCGCAATATTTGATCGCAGCCGATGGTGCGAATAGTAGGATTCGCCAAGCATTAGAAATCCAAATGAGTGGACGCGGAACGCTTAGTTATAATATGAATATGTATTTTCGTGCTAATTTGAATCCATACGTTGAGGGTCATGAGTTTAGCATTTGTAATATTAATCATCCAGAGGCGAATGGAACGTTGGTATCAATCAATTATGATGACGATCTTTGGACTTTTCATGTGAATTTTGATCCGGCCAAGGGAGAAAGCTTGAGCGATTTTACTGATGAGCGCTGTATTCAACTAATCCGTACAGCAGTGGGTAATCCTGAGCTTGATGTGGAGATAATCAGTGTTCTACCTTGGGAAGCAGCGGTAAAGGTGGCGGATCATTTTCAAGTCGGTCGTATCTTTTTAGTCGGAGATGCGGCACATCTCATGCCACCTACTGGAGGTTTTGGTGGGAACTCAGGAATCGCGGATGGACATAACTTAGCTTGGAAATTAGCTGCTGTTCTAAAAGGTACAGCTTCATCTGGACTCTTAAACACATATGAGATAGAACGAAAAGCAGTTTCTCTCTTTACCACCGAGCAAGCTGGTCTGATTGCGAATACAGGACAGCTTAATATGGTTAGTAAAAAAGAGGGGAAAGCTCCTGTTGTTAGTAATAATCATGTTATTATGCGGTACCAATATCGTTCATCAGCAGTCATCACAGAGCACTCGGATCCAGAAAACAATGGTATATTACCTTATGTAGATCAATTGGATGGGAAACCAGGAACACGTGCCCCCCATCTCTGGTTAGAACAAAATGGACAGCCTATTTCTACTATTGATCTCTTTAACAAAAACTATGTCCTTTTAACCGATGAAGACAGTACATGGACCCATACCGCACAAGATGTGTCTGCTGAACTAAATCTTCCAATCGATATATTCTCTATTGGACAAACAGGAAACTTACAAGATCCTGAAAATCAGTGGCACAAAACCTATCGGATTTCAGAAGGTGGAGCTGTACTCATCCGCCCAGATGGTTTTGTCGCTTGGCGTTCTGGTCAGGTAGAAAATACAACCGAGATTTTGCTAACAGTGATGAAACAATTGTTATCTTTAGAAAAAAATAATTAAAAATATTTTGCTAGTCGGTTATTAACATCATTTTGTTTACCATCCATTTATTGGGTATCGATAAAATGAATATGGAGAAAAATTGGTGTTTATTGAAGTGAAATCTAACTAACTCTCACCTATTGGATTAACACAAAAAGGAAAATTCACTAGAGTAATGTCCTATTTTCATGATTGACCACAAACTATGGAAAACATTAGTACCTCCTTTCTCTCGTAATATATTGATACTTGGATATATTCGAGAGAGAGGAGGTTCATTTGACTTCTGATTCTGTTTTAAACTCGCTTGTGAATTGGGATGCATCCCGATTTTGTATTCAGGAAAAGGACAATTCATATCATTACTGCTGTTCCATTGTGATTGGGTTGGTAGTTCCATTCTCAATGGTGATTTCTCATTGCTGTTACTTGTTTCTGCAATTCCTTCTCATAATTGATGATTAACTTTGTTTCGACTGTTTCTGCACTTGCTTTTAGGAAAGAACAACCTTAAAAACATAGCAGGATTTCATCTGGAAATGAGGAATATATGTATAATCAATTGAAATAATATTAAAAAAATTTATAACATCAATCGAGGGGGAGTTACAGATGAAAACAATTAAACCAAATAATGTGCCCACTCATTCTTTTGATTGGGGTTTAATCAAATGGTTTATTACGCCTGATCAAAATGAAGGAGCTAGTCTTACTTTTGGTGAAGTGATTTTACTTCCAAATCAAGGCCATGATCGCCATAATCATCCTGATGCTGAAGAAATACTTTATGTTTTGTCTGGAGAGGGCAATCAAATGATAGATGATGAAGAATTTTTTGCGATTAAAGCAGGGGATGTCATCTATATCCCCAAAGGAATCTATCACGCCACCTATAACTCTAGTTGGGAACCGCTTCGTCTTTTGGCGTTTTATAATCCTGGAGGTTCAGAAAAAGCATTAACACAATTACCTGATTTCAAAGAAATAGAAGCCGGAAAAGTTCAAACATTTATACGGGAGTAGAAGAATGGAAAAAATAGTACAGGGGCGAACTCTTCATTAGGAGTACTCCTTACATTTTAGTTTTGTTAAATCAAAAAGATGGTACATTCCAATATTTTAGCTGAATCCTTTGGTTTCATTCTCTGGATTTGTTGGGATAGGATATTGCTCTTATAGAAACAAGAAGTCATTACTAGCTGATCTGACAAAACTTTGTCCATCATAGATCTATTAGGTTGGATTGAACCAATTGACAAAAATTCAGTTCATAGTAGTTTGGAAATTCGATAACATTTAAAAACTTGCAAAATATGGCAGGTTTTCTTTTTCTTATTTTTGTTTGTGGTATTTCGTTTTCCGATATTTGACATAATATCTTTAATTTTTCTTTTTCTCTCTATATGAAGAGCAGTATTTGTAATAATATAATAATTAAATATAGTTTAATAATACTCCATCCATTTCATGTTATTTGAGGAGGGAAGAGCAAATGACTAAAACAATTGCTGTCATAGGAGCTATGGATACGAAAGGAAATGACTATCTCTTTGTTAGAAGAGAGATCGAACAAAGGGGTTACCGTACACTTGTCATCAATACAGGTGTTCTTGGAGAGCCGACATTAGAAGTGGATGTTACTGCGAGTCAAGTAGCTAATGCAGGTGGATCTTCTTTAGAGAAACTAAGAAAACGAAGAGATAAATCTATAGCGATGAATGTGATGACAAAGGGAATCGCTATCATCATGAAAAAATTGTTTGAAAAAGGTCAAATCCATGCTGGTTTTTCGATGGGTGGTACAAACGGTACTATTATTGGTACGGCTGGATTAAGAGCACTTCCTATCGGAGTTCCAAAAGTTATGGTTAGCACGGTAGCTGCTGGGGATACAGTGCCATATGTGGGATTTAGTGATGTGGTAATGTTTCCATCCGTGCTAGATGTATCAGGGTTAAATCGGGTTAGTGCACAGATTTATGCAAATGCAGTAGGAGCAATTATTGGTATGGTACAGACTGGAGTTCCTAAAATAGAAAGTAAACCGATTATAACGGCTTCGATGTTTGGAAACACAACAACACTTGTAAATAAGTGTAAGAGCAGGTTAGAGGATGAAGGTTTTGAGATGATGGTGTTTCATGCTACGGGTACTGGTGGGAAAACGATGGAATCTCTTATTGAAAAAGGGTTTATCAGAGGTGTGCTGGATGTGACTCCAACAGAACTAGCAGATTATTTAGTTGGAGGAGTTTTAAATGCTGGACCAACGCGTTTAGATGCTGCAGCAAAAAAAGGTATTCCACAAGTAATAGCACCTGGATGTTTAGATATGGTTAATTTTTGGGGCATACATACTGTACCAGATCGATTTAAGAACCGGCAACTTTATGAATGGAACTCGAACGTTACATTAATGCGTACTACCCCAGATGAAAATAATAGATTAGGTTCTTTATTAGCAAGAAAATTAAATCGGGCATCAGGACCAGTAGCAGTTTTTTTACCTTTAAAAGGAATTTCAGAATTAGATTCCCCAAGAGGAATTTTTTGGAACCCAGAAGCAAATGATGCTTTATTTCAGGCGATTAAAGATGAAATTCATAATAATATACCTGTCTATGAAATTGATTGCAACATCAACGATGAAGAGTTTTCTAACAGAGTAAGTGGAAAATTACTTGAATTCCTTGAAGACGAAAGGTAGGTCTAAGTATGCCATTTATTGCACGTAAGGAAGCATTAGAAAAACTTCATGTCACCGTAGAGGAAGGCAAAGCGGTTCTTGGTTGTGGGGCAGGAAGTGGAATCTCAGCTAAATTTGCTGAGCGCGGCGGTGCTGATCTAATCATTATTTATAACTCTGGTCGCTACCGCATGGCAGGACGCGGATCACTTGCAGGGTTACTTCCATATGGAGATGCGAATCAAATCGTGATGGAGATGGCAAATGAGGTTTTACCGATCGTACAATCTACTCCTGTGTTAGCAGGTGTGTGTGGAACGGATCCTTTCCGACAAATGCCTGTCTTTTTACGCCAATTAAAAGAAATGGGTTTTGATGGAGTGCAAAATTTTCCTACAGTTGGTCTGATAGATGGTGTATTCCGACAAAATTTAGAAGAAACAGGGATGGGTTTTGACTTAGAGGTAGAGATGATTCGTCAAGCACATGAACTCGATTTACTCACCTGCCCTTATGTTTTTGATGAAACACAAGCTATGGCGATGACTCAAGCGGGTGCCGATGTTTTAGTAGCTCATATGGGTTTGACTACCAAAGGTTCGATTGGAGCGGAAACTGCTTTAACATTAGAGAAATCGGCTGAGCGAATTCAATCCATTCACGATGCCGCAAGAAAAGTAAATCCATCTATCTTGATCTTATGTCATGGTGGTCCAATTGCGGAGCCATCGGATGTAGAGGAAATTTTTCATTTAACAAATGGAATAGCAGGATTCTTTGGAGCCTCTAGTATCGAACGTTTAGCGACTGAAGTTGCTATCCAATCACAAGTAGAACAATTTAAAGGGTTAGCAAGAGAGATAAAAACATAATTATTCTAGTTGCATTGTAGTAAATCTTTCTCTATTTAGTTTATATACATGAATCAAGCAAATGAAGTATCTGCTCAAGAAGAGAATGTTGCAGAAACTCTATTGGTAGTTTAATACTAAGCCATATAATAGATGATACTGGTGCCATAAAAAAGAGTCATTGTCGTTCAAGTCAATGACTCTTTTTTTCGACTTGTCCTTTTTAAAATCTATTAACACGATGCCATATATAACTGAGAACTTTGAGCTGCTTTTTGACATATGATCCATAGGTGATTGCTGATAAAGTAAAGGTTTCGGATAATAAAGGACACAATCAAATTGAACGGAACAAAAGATCATAATTAGTGTAAAATCAAATGGAAGGTGGTTTCGACTAAGGAGTAGAGATGGGAATCGACATTCAAACCATTGATGATCCAGAGTCAAGTGGAGTAGACATGATTGTTGTCTATTCCGATGACAAGAATAACAAACTAACAGATATTGAGGTAATCGAAGTGGATTTGGATGCGTAATATTCTATTCATCCTCGAAACAACATGACATGCTGATTATTTAGAAATCAGCATGTCACCCTCTTGTACGCATAAAAAGCGAGTTTTTCTTGTTGTGCTGATATGTTCAGATACTTCAATTTTTTAATATACATGCTATTTCAATTAAATGAAGACTAGGACAGAGTAATAAATACACGAATGGAGCTTTACTGAATATATAAGAAACACACCCTGTAATCAAGGGTGTGTTTCTTATATAAATGAAAGAGATCATATTTTGAAAAATTAATAAACCGTTACTTCACCAAGGGTGGATGGTTCTGTACCTTCATTATTGTAATAGAAAGCGAATACCAATGTGTTTTTACCAGCTTTGTATGTTAGATAAACGCCATCTTCCCCTTTTACTTCTTTCACGGGTTTACCTAGTGTTTGCTTTACTTCTTTATATGTAATGTCCCAATAACTTTTATCTCCTGAATAAATTTTGACTACTTTCCCTTTTTCTGCAATGAAACCAATACCTTTTTTGTCATAGTAAAGATGATTTGCATCTGAACCACTATCTGGTTTTCCCCATTTTTTTACAATATCATTTGTCTTGGATTGGAGACCAAATTTTTCACTATTGACGGTTTTTCCTTGTGATGCAAGGTTTCTAATCTTTTTGATCGTTGCTTGATTCGATTGTTGTTGCACAGGTGAAACGATTTTTGTATTTGGAGCAGCATGTGTTGTATGGATTGTAGTAATTGCGGTACCTGTTATTAGTAAACCAGTTGCTAAACTAAATGCGATTGCTGATTTTTTCCAATTTTTCACTTTTATCATCCTTTTTCTTGAAGATATTCTTATTGTAAAAAACAGAGATGTCAAAAAGTTAAGGAAATTAATCTAAATTGTATCTAAATCATGATAAAATTAAGTTTTTTCCAGTTATTGAAAGAAATAGTAAAAAATTCACTTTTGGATAAAGTGAATGTACTCATAATCAAGATATGTGATGAAGGACTTTTATCTATGACATGTTTACTATGAACACTCAATATGGGTTATCCACTCTATAATGGAGTGTCTTCTTGTCCAAAAATGGATCAGCTTATTATCACTAAAAGACAGTCTTTATAACGAGTGACCGGCTGGGTTTATCCAAAGATAATCCAGCCGGTCTGTGTGCTCTGATAGTTATCAGATATGAGGATTCGTCGAGGGAGTGTACTCGCCGTGGCGCCGAGCGGTCGCTTCCTCTCGGGCTCGTGCGTCAGCTACAGCCTTTTTGGACTCAGGGGTCGGCGTAGCCTCTTCCTCGTCATCCGGTTCGGACCAAAATGCCATCTTTTTACCCTTCAAATGGTTGGGTATGAGCAAACTATTCTATATTAACATAAATTAATTTTTCGCATCAATTGGACAGTGGATTTTTTGTTTTAAATTTGACCTAGAATTTGGGTGTATTCCTCGTCTATTTTTCTTATTAGCGAAAGTGCTATCATCGTGTATGTATTTGTATCTTCTGGAGGAATTAGGGAGACTTCCGATCTGCGGATCGAGTATCTAAGGAAAATCCGATTCACGAATGATCTTTGACTCTAATGGTTAGAACCTCTCACTTCTTAGCGTTAGCGCAAGTGGGAGAGGTTCATTTGCCTAAATACAAGTATAGGAATTAACAAAAAAAGACAATAAGTAGTTGTCTTTTTTTGTTTGTCAACCAGTATCCTATGAGATGTTCCATTTTTATCTTGTTTAAGGTTTTTCTTTCCCTTATTTATTAAGGATGTTCCTGCTAATTAGCTTTGACTTTCGGTTTTTTATGAAGAATCTGTTCCCCTAATTTAGCTAATACTTGCTGTCCTTCCATAGTTGGATGAACATCATTTTGAGCTAAACGAACGAAAATATACTGCTTTTCGTGAAATGCTGAGTGTGCATCTGCCACTTTTAAATGGAATGTAGACGCATTGTTGTCAATGATCATATTTAGTGGATGAATGATGGTTTCAGAAAATGGATGCAAGTAAATGGATGCAGAAGGAAATGGATTGTAGAGATTATACAACACAATCTTTGCTGAAGGAGCAAGTTGTTTTATTGTATGGATAATGATAGGCAGGTTTTCAGAATACTTTTGCGTTGCCTGATCGAAACTTTTTTGTTGCTCTGGGGTTAATCGAATAGGTTTTTGTGCATTTTCTGGATTTAATAACCCAAATTGACTAGCTAGTCTTAAAATATCATTACTACCGATGTCCAATGTAATAACTTTTGCTTTTTTTACTGCTGTTTGAAATTTTGGGGTCTTTAAAGCTTGTAGCAAATCATTTGATGTCCAACCAGGAACTCCTAAGTTTTCAACGTTCTTATTTAAATGAGCTCCTATCAAATAGGGAAATGCATAGGGAGAGGGAGAATTATTATTTTCGCCTAAATTGTATCCAAATGTAATGGAATCACCTAATGCTACAAGAGAGGAGTGTTTTTTTGCTGATGAGGCAAAAGATGAACTAGGGAAGACGAAGGCGCATATCAGTGTTAGGGTGAATAGAAAAGTGAAGATTTTTTTCATGGAGCCAGCCCCTTGATGATTATATTTTATGCAACTGTGTCCATCATAATACAATCAATTCGATAATGGTATGGTTACAATGCCATTACTATATGCTTTTAGATAAATAAAAATAGAATTATACAATCTGACAAACTAGTGCGCAAATCTGGTATATCGAGGTGCCGGATAGCGAAAGAGACTCATCAAATGTGGATGTTTTTATTGTTTGAAAAATTTAACCCAGATGAAATAGATGAATGGTGGGATGACGATGATACAACGGTTTGTCTTTATTGTTGATTCTGTTATTGGTGAGTGTTCTGGATTTTCCATCACAAACTCAACAGCTGGCTGAGATCAAAGTTAAGTTAAAATTGCTTATGTGTCATCACCCACCAAGCTGAAAGCTGTCCGCCGCTACCACATGATCGAAGGATACTTGAACATTACGTGGGTTCACAGCGTCGATTGTAGAGAGATACATTTTCATACACAGTACGATTGTGGGAGACCCAAGGCAATATAGTGAATTCGAGTCATTTGATCAATTCATATGTTTATTTGATTAAAACCCCCAATGCCACCACGAAAAATCGATTCACTCGAGAGTAGGGGAAAGAGGCTGACTTTTTTTGCTTTAAGCTTACTGATTAAATCGTTCTTCTTCCCATTCGTCTCTTTTTCGTTCTCCTGTCACTTGATTATAAATATAATCATCGTCTCTAAATCCAAGAAGAATCGGGAATTTAAATTGATATTTCTTGATTTAACTCGTGATAGGAGATTGGAGAACCATGTAGCATAAAGTTGTTTTTCTACAAAAAATACTGATCCACTTCGTCGTTTTAACAGATTTTTCGGAAGTCGAAATATAGATCAAATCCGCCAGTTGCTATACAATCGTGAATAGGTTCACGATCTTCATAATATAATGGTGTTTCATCTGTAACTTTTTCATGAGGTAAAGCCTGCTATCTCGAACCTAAAGCAAATGTTTCTGCATCTAATAAAATGAGCTGAGTATTTTCCATGTATATAAAATTGAAAATTTTTTTCAGTTCATCCATTTTACGATACCAATTTGAATTTTTTATTGTTTCTAGAGCAGTTTCGTTAACCTTATTTTTGAGAGAAGAGTTATTTTCCATTGTATCTGCTAATTCAAGATGGAGTATCAAGAATTGATCCTCTTTTTTAACTTGCCAATATTTTGAATCAAGATTAGTATCTGCATCTATTCATTTCTCATGATTAGGAAATCCATTTTTATCAATAGGAATTTTGTATTTTTGATTCCAGGTTAACACTTCTCTTTTATTTCATGATTTTGGAGTTTTTTTCGGTTTCCATTATGCATGATGACATAATGTGCACCGTTTTCCTTTATAATTTTTCTAATATTTAGGTGAAGTGTAGGTTCTACCCCATTTAGAAACAACCGCAAAAATGATAATTTAAATAAAGCTTCATCTATTCCCAAAACTTCCGATCCAACGTTCGATATTGAATCGCTTCTGCAATATGAGCTACTTCAATCTCCTTTGTCCCTGCTAAATCTGCTATTGTACGAGCTACTTTTAATATTCGATCATGGGCTCGTGCGCTCAATCCTAATGAATCAAAGGAAAGCCGAAGCAGTTCCTGCGATTGGGAGTCTAGTTCACAGTACTCCTTTATTTCCGATGGGGTCATGGTACTGTTGCAGAGGGTAGTGGATTTGGAAAAGCGTTCGTTTTGAATTTGCCTTGCTTGATTCACACGATCACGAACAGTAGCAGAGGATTCATTGGTTGCTCTGCTAGATAATGTTCCAAAGTCTACTTTTGGTACTTCCACATGCAAGTCAATACGATCAAGTAACGGACCGGAGATTTTGGCTCGATATCGTTGAACTTGTTGAGCATTGCAAGTGCAAGGTCGGTCTTGATCATATCCAAAGTATCCGCAGGGACATGGATTCATCGAACCAACAAGTACAAATTCCGCAGGAAAGGTGAGCACCGCACGAGCTCGACCCAAGGTGACTTCGCGATCTTCCAGTGGTTGGCGTAACACTTCCAATGCAGACTTGGAAAATTCAGGTAGCTCGTCTAGGAATAACACCCCTCGATGAGACAAACTAATTTCTCCCGGTTTTGGTATTGCTCCGCCACCAACTAAGCCTGCTTGAGAGATTGTATGATGGGGAGAGCGAAATGGACGTTCCGAAATCAAGCGACCTCTATCTTGGATAAGTCCTGCAATGCTACAAATCTTGGTTACTTCTAATGATTCTTGTATATCCATATTAGGAAGAATGGACGAGATCCTTTTTGCTAGCATGGTCTTACCAGATCCGGGAGGTCCAATTAATAATAAGTTGTGTGATCCGGCTGCCGCTACTTCCATCGCTCTTTTTACATGGGTTTGACCTTGGACGTCTGCTAAATCTAGCAAAGGCATAGAGGGAAATTCTCGTTCTTCGACTGGTAACGGTTTAGGTTTCCACTCTCCTTTGAAATAGAGCAAGACTTCTTGCAACGTTTCAACCGGAATAATTTGCATGCCACTCACTAATTCAGCTTCTGCGGCATTTTTCAATGGTAGTAATACTTTTGTTAGTCCTTTTGCTTTTGCTTCCATCACCATCGGTAAAACACCTGATAAAGGGCGAAGCGTACCATCTAAAGCAAGCTCGCCTACGATAAGGTATTGGTTAAATTGAGATACTTCTGCTTGTCCACTAGCAATCATTACCCCAAGAGCTATTGCTAGATCGAAGATAGAACCTTCTTTCTTGATATCTGCTGGTGCTAGATTGGTAGTAATGCGCTGGAGGGGAAAGTTAGCTTGGCTATTACGAATCGCAACTCTTACTCGTTCTTTTGCTTCCCTGACAGCAGAATCTGGAAGGCCAACGATATCAAACATTGGCAGACCATTGCTGATATCCACTTCTACTTCCACTAAAAAACCATCTACGCCAAGGACACTAGCACTCATTAGTTTTGCATACATCATCCTCACACTCCGAACATATTTTCTATATTTCATTTTTCCACACATGTGCTCGTAATTCCTCTTGAAGTTTTTTGTTTTGATTAAAAAAATGGAAAAAAAGAATTCATAATAGAACCCCTCTACGTGCGAGGGG
The DNA here is from genome assembly GCF_000428065.1 of Shimazuella kribbensis DSM 45090. Lineage (GTDB taxonomy): Bacteria > Bacillota > Bacilli > Thermoactinomycetales > Thermoactinomycetaceae > Shimazuella > Shimazuella kribbensis. Next base: position 440,059 of record NZ_ATZF01000002.1, on the reverse strand, counting down.
TTTGTTAGAAAATATGGAATGATTTCATCCGAGTGCCCGCTGATTCATTCCAAATGGAAGATCAGCAGGCACGATTTACAGGAAGTGGCTCATAAACGACGATGGAAGCCGTCACAGCATATAGAGCACTATCCACGGTAATCACATGCGAATGTCCACAAGATCCAAAGAGGTTACAGATGAAAGCGATGATGTTTCGCATTACTCCTCCCTATAAGTGACAGGAATTACCGTCACTTTTACTTTAGCAAAGATTATGTACAATGATCACTTCTATTAATAAAATAAGTGTTTATTATGGGCTTGATTGGAAGGGGATAAAATTTGTTATGATGTGGATGGCAGACTGATTTATACCTCGAAAAGTAAAATCAGTCTGCCATTGTTCTCGCTGATAAACTAGTTAGATATCAGCGAAGGTTCCCCCAAGCAATCCCGCTATCCTTGATGTCGTTTGGAGTTTGAGTGTATGAGGTTGGGTCTGTTGGAGTAGACGTTGGCTGCTCTTCCGGGTTTTCTGTTGCCATTTCAGTTCCTTTATCTGTGTTGATGAATTAGCGGAATTGCTAATTCATAGAAATGGTATACAATATTCCGATTATTGTTTGTAGTGTAAGGCTAACTAATGAATGTAATAATAAAAAAATTTGATTCCGTAAACATTCGTTTCTTTTTTTCGTTGGTTTGTGCAGTTGAGAATGAATCTTGTCTAATAGATGGAAAAAAACAAATCACTTGTTTCGATAACAAACTTCCTTTTGTTCGGCTTTCTAGCAGTTTCTGTTGAGACCTAATAAACCTATCTTCTGATTCATAAAATACCGTTTCATATCTCTAGTCTTATTTTAGAATGTTCCCTTATTAGAAAAGAGGCAAATATAGAAAGGACAGGGTAGATAGATGTTTGTTGGATAGTGGAATAAATTATTAGGTGAAGAACTTGGGTATTATCAGATACAATCATGCTAAAATAAGAGGAATAGATGCAGGTGGAACCTTCGGAGGGGAATATGGGAATCTTTCTTCTTCTCGTACTCGTTGTCGTCCTTATCGTAGGGGTGGGCATGAGCAAGACCTAAGAAGTAGAGTCACCTCTGTTAACCAAAGTGACTGGTAAGAGCATCTAGATGGACATTTTACCAGTCACGCCATTTTTAAACAGAAAAGTCTTTAAAAGTTTTTTCGGAGTGAAGAAGTCGTTCATCATATAATAAACTGGTTTGTTTAACAAACTAAGTCCTCGATTTTACCCCTCTAGCAGTATATTTTTTGACTATTCCATACGTCTAAGCGAAGTATAAGAAAAGAAATTTGGAGCCAAAATGGGAGAGTGATAGTAGCATAAAGCCAAGGAGAAAGGGAATAAATCATGATTTTTGATTGTGCAATTATCGGTGCTGGACCCGCAGGTTTAAATGCAGCGCTTGTTCTAGGACGTGCACGAAGAAACATTATCGTCTTTGATAATGGGACAAATCGAAATCGAGTAACACAAGAATCGCATGGTTTTCTGACTAGAGATGGAATAAAACCACAAGATTTCAAACAGATCGCACATAGAGAATTGGCCAAATATCCTTCTGTCCAATTGGTGAAGGATACTGTGGTACAAGTGGTAAAACAAGTGGATCATGATCAGTATGCAATTGTTACTAGTAACAATAAGTACCTTACAGAGAAAATCATTTTAGCCACAGGTGTTCAAGAGATTCACCCAACTATTCCTGCTCTAGAGCAATATTATGGTATTAGTATTCATAGTTGTCCGTACTGTGATGGTTGGGAAAGAAGAGATCAAGCGTTAATAGTATTAGCCGAAAAAGAAAAAGGCGCCCTTCATATGGCTAAATTGGTATATAACTGGTCTACAGATTTGATAGTGGCTACCAATGGTTATCCTATGTGTCCTTCCATGCATAAGGAACTAGCGAATCGAAACATTTTGGTTGAGACAGACCCTATAAAAAAACTGCATGGAGAAAATGGCCATCTACAAAAAGTTGAATTTGTTTCTGGTTTGATTATTGATCGGACAGGGGGATTTATTGTATCTGAGTTTTATCGATCGAATCCTTTCTTGGAACAGCTAGGTTGTCAACTAAAAGAAAACGGTCAGGTAGAAATGGATGCATTGGGCCGTACCTCACAGAAAAACATATACGCAGCAGGTGAGTATTCGCAACTTAGTCCATCAGCACTAATTTTAGCTGCTGCGGATGGCAGCAATGCTGCATTTGCGGTAAATGCGGATATAACACATGAGCGATTTTGATTGGAGAGAAAAAAAGTAGGCTGTCGGTTTTGCGATAGCTTTTTTTATGTGTATCATGCTGAAATATTTCGTATGGTGTAAGATGAATAAGTAGGTTGATCTCCCAAGGAGTGCATAGATGAAGGAAATCTGTGGCTATCTCAGCATTGTCTTCTTTTCCGTTGGTGTACTTCAATGTACACTGCAATCTGAGTGGGAGACAGTTCTCGGATGTATGATCACGGGAGTTGCCGCCTTAGTAGTCAGTTTCCGCCGCTCCTAAGCGGGGAACCCTGCTAGCTCCTCTGATTAGAGGAGTACAGTGACAGATTGGTCCCCTGAGAGGTGATCCAGTCTGACACTAGCAAAATGTAAAAGTCATAGAACAAGCAAGATTGTCCTACCTGTTTATGGTATGTACATTCGTTGGTATTGGACTGCTTCGTTGCAATCGATTTGTGATTTTTTTTACCAGAAAATAGAACATGATGCCAAAAAAAGATACAGCTTTATGCAACGATAACGTTTTTCTCTCATAATTTAGGAGCGTTAGTTCAGTTTAATAATGAATATGTCTAAAACGAAAGAATTAACAAAACAGACCACTTGTAACTGAACAAGTGGTCTGTTTTGTTAATGAGGAATAAGGATTTTTTCATCTTTTTCTGTTTTTTCTTTTATCATAGCTGTTAGTACAGTAGATAGGATTTGTGCATTTTTCTGTAAATTTTCACCAACTAACATGCCAGCATGATCCCCGAATCCTTGATTTACTCTATACATGTGAGTATGAGGGGTCCACCAATTATTGGTGTCGTTTGTGTTATTTGCTAAAATTTGATGGATCGTCGCCTTTGTTTCTCCTGTTGTTTGAATTTGATCCAAGTACGACCAATATCCACTTACCATATGAATCAACTCTTTTTGGGTGAAATGGCTAAAGAAAAGAGCGTATGGTTCTTTTGAAGCAAACTTTTTAATCCATTGTTCGACTTGATTGGGATCACCTTTTACATCATCATGTAGGCTGGTAGATGGTCGAGAGTCTAGCATGATGATATCGGAAACAGAATGGCCTTTTTCTTCTAACTTTTTTGCTACCTCATAAGCCAGTACTCCACCGGCTGAGTAACCTAGTAATTGAATAGGGCCATTAGGCTGTATAGATAAGATATGTTGCACATATTTCCCCATGCGATCATCACTTAAAATAAAATCAAATCCGTAGAAACTGTGTGTGTCAAACAATCGAGCTAATCCTTTATAAAGCATTCCCCATCCAAAAATAGGTGGAAAACAGAATATATGGTTTCTTTGTTCTTTATTTAAAAGAGTTACAGGTTTACTGTTAGCTGAGTCTGAATGAATGATTTTTGCTTGTTGTTTAATAGTAGGATTTTGAAAAATGGATCGCAATGGAAATTCAACAGACCAGTTTTCTCGTATTTTACTCATTAATTGGATTGCTTTTAACGAGTGACCTCCTATAGAGAAGAAGTCTTGATCGATTCCTATACTAGAGATTGCTAGAATTTCAGACCATATTGTACAGAGTTCTTGTTCCGTCTTGTTGGTAGGGAGTTGAATGTCTTCTTTGGATATATCCTGTGCTTTTTGAATTTCGTGTAGTGCTATCTTATCCGCTTTACCATTGCGATTAACAGAAATTTTTTCAATTTGCAACTGGAATGCTGGTACCATGTAATTAGGTAGTTTGGATTGTATGAATTCTTTTAGGGCATGTAGATCAAGAGTAGCACTTGCAACAACAAAAGCAATTAAATATGTATCTCCTCGTTCGTCGATTTGGTTGATTACTTTGGCCTGTTTAATGGTAGGAAATTGTTTATAAACAGACTCTATTTCACCTAATTCAACGCGGAAACCACGTATTTTTACTTGTTGATCGACTCTACCCATATACTCGATATTTCCATCAGGTAGCCATCTTGCCAAATCCCCAGTCTTATAAATACGCTCACCTGGAATAAATGGATTAGAAAGAAATTTTTCTTCTGTTAAATCATGCTGGTTACAGTATCCCCTAGCTAAACCATCTCCCCCGATATACAATTCACCAATAGCTCCTATTGGAAGAGGATGAAGTGATTTATTTAGAATATATAGTTGGGTATTTGCAATAGGTTTTCCTATGGGAAGACGAGATACAGATTTTGAATCACTATGTACCCAATTGGTTGAAGCGACCGTAGTTTCTGTTGGACCATATGCATTTACAAATTTTCCTGCCCATTTTTCTGCCAGTTCTTTTGGACTTTGTTCTCCTCCTACGAATATTTTTTGTATGAGAGGTAATTTTTCTTTCTCTAAGTACTGTGCATATACAGGAGGAACGAGTATATATGTTACATGATGTTGATGAACATACTGCTGAAATTTATCGATATCTAGTAAAACCGTTTCAGGTATCAATACGAGTGTCATACCAGATAGCAAAGCATGGAATATTTCTAAAACAGAAGCATCAAAGGATGTACTAGCAAATTGGGCAATTCGATCTTGTGAAGTGTAAGGAAACATCCGTTGATGATGCCAAATGAGATTTGGTATACCAATATGCTCCACCATTACACCTTTTGGATTACCAGTAGTTCCAGAAGTATATATGATATAAGCCAAATCTGTAATATGGGTGCAATTTGATATATTGGATGTGTCAGGGTGATAGTTTTGCTCATCTTGCAGATCAATCCAAATAGGATCATTGATAATAAATGAAAGCTCCTCATCAAGTGATTCTCCTATCACCAACTTTGCACCACAATCTTGTAGCATGTACTGAATTCGATCAATTGGATGTTTAGGATCAATAGGAACATAGGCTCCACCTGCTTTTAAGACTGCTAAAATGCCAACTAGTACAGAGATAGATCGATTGGTTAAAAATGCTACTCGATCGTTGGGACCAATACCTCTTTGCCGTAATGTCCATGCGAGTTGATTGGCACGAGCATTTAATGCTTTATAAGTGATAGATTGCTGATCATAAACGGCTGCGATTTGATAAGGAGTCTTTTTTACTTGGTTTTCAAAAAGAAGATGAATGGGATGTTTTGGATAATCTGCTTTTGTTTGATTCCATTTTTTCAAAATTTGTTTTTTCTCCCTATCAGACAATAAATCCAACTCGCCAATGCATTGATTTGGCTTATCGATCAATTTTTGAAGAATCACCATAAAGTGCTGGATAAGACGTTCAATGGTTTCTCTTTGAAATAGAGAAGTACGATATTGCATGGTTCCCGTTATTTTTGATTGTTGTTCGGACAAAAACAGAGATAGATCAAACTTGGAATAGCTTGTTTTCTCAGGTAGAGCACTCGTTTTTATCCCATCAATTACAAGGGATTCATGTTTATTGAAGTTTTGTACACCAAACATGGTATCGAATAAGGGATTACGTCCAGTTTCTCTTTCTACTTGCAATTTATCGATTAAAGCCTCAAGTGGGTAATCTTGGTTTTCGAAAGCTCGTAAGGACTGTTCTTTTACTTCTTGCAAGAAAGAACCTATTGTTTTTTGGCTTTCTGGACGATTTCGCAATACGATAGTATTTACAAATAGTCCCATGATGTTTTGCAAATCTGGATGTGTTCTACCAGATACAGGAGTACCTACCAATATGTCAGATTGACGAGTGTAGGTGGACAGCAATATATTGAAGGCAGCTAGTCCACACATATATAAAGTAAAACCTGATTTTTTCATCCAGTTTTGTATGTTTTCGACTAGTTTTGTGTCGAGTTCAAAAGAGATGGAGGCACCAGCTAGGTCTTCTTTTTTTGTTCTTGAGAAATCTGTTTGGAGATCCAATGTAGGTAACTTGTCGCTGAGATTTTCTAGCCAATATGCTTCTTGTGTTTCTAATTTTTTTTGATCAAATTGCTGATTCTGCCATACAGCATAATCTTTATACTGAATGGTGGGTTGTGCCAAGTTTTTGCCACGATAATGATCAATCAATTCTTGGAGAAGTAATTCGATCGAAACACCGTCCGATACAATATGATGTATATCGAATAGTAGTAGATGTTTCTGTGGATGAACTTGGATCAGTTTTGCTCGGAATAATGGTCCTGTTTCCAAGGAAAAGGCTTTAGAAAAACTAGTTATTTTGTCTGGGATTTGTGCTTCAAACGCTTGGTCCCTTTCTAGCTTCCAATTCATTTGAGTGTGAATGTACTGCATAGGTTCGCCTTGTATTAGCAAAAAAGTTGTTCGTAAAATTTCATGACGCTCCATTATTTGCAAGAAAGCTTTTTCCAATCGATTTGCATCGATCTTACCTTCTAACCATATCCCGCCAGGGATGTGGTAATGGGTCGATTGTGGATCCAACGCTTGTAGGAAGTACATTCTACGTTGTGAATAGGATAATGGCTGATATATAGCGGTTGGAGCAATTGGAATCGATAGATGATCGGATATCACTTCTTTTTCCAAATGAGTAGCTAGTTCAGCAATCGTGCTGTGATCAAAAATGGTCCGCACTGGTAATGTGATCGAAAAATGTTGTTGAATTTGATTGACCAAGCGTATGGCATTCAGTGAATTTCCACCCAAGTGAAAGAAGTTTTGATTTACTCCAATTCCCTTCATGGAAAATATATTCTCCCATAGTAGAACAAGCTTTTTCTCCATTTCGGTGGTTGCCGATAGCTGATCATTGGGATGAATCAAAGTATCCTCTGGCTTAGGAAGTGCTTTATGGTCGACTTTTCCATTTTTCGTTAAAGGAATGGAATCAAGCAAAATGCTAAAAGCAGGAACCATGTATTTTGGTAAACGAGTATTTAAGTAAGTTTTTATTTCTGTCGTATTAATATTGTCTCCAACTAAATACGAACACAAATAAGATTCGCCCTCGTTATTTTGATAGTTTTGTACCACAACATGATGGATTTGATCATGTTGCAATAAGACAGATTCAATTTCACCGATCTCCACACGATGCCCTCGAATTTTTACTTGTTGGTCTGATCTACCCATATATTCCAAATCTCCATCTTGCAATCTTCGCACCAAATCACCAGTTTTGTACATACGTTTTAAAGGATCATATGGATTTTGGATAAAGCGTGAATCAGTCAATTCTGGTCGATGTAAATATCCACGTGCTACTCCAGATCCACTGACATATAATTCTCCAATTACACCAATTGGTACCGGTTGAAGATGGGCATCCAATACAAACAGTTGTAGGGTAGGGATAGGACGACCAATGACAGAACGATTGGAAGCAATATCGAACGATGTCAGTTTTTTATAGGTAACATGTACAGTTGTCTCGGTAATACCATACATATTTACAAACTGAATTTCTGGATATTTTTTTGTCCATCCACCTAGTTTGGATGGGTTGAGCGCTTCTCCTCCAAAAATAACATATCGAATTGCGAGTTCCATGTTATCTGCTGGTAAGGCGGCATCCGTCAGTGCATAGAATGAACTTGGTGTTTGGTTTACAATCGTTACTTTTTCTTTAGAAAGCAAGGATAAAAAGGCCATAGAATCCCTTGCAACTTCTTGTGGGACAATGATTAACTTGCCGCCAAATAACAATGCTCCATACATCTCCCATACCGAAAAATCGAAGCAATAGGAGTGGAAAAAAGTCCAAATATCAGAAGAAGAAAAATCATACAAAGATTTTTCTGGAAAAAGCAAAGAAACAACATTCCGATGTTCTACCATAACTCCTTTTGGTTTCCCTGTAGAACCAGAGGTGTAAATGATGTATGCGAGATCATCTGGTTTAGACATATTTGGTAAATGTGCTGGGTTATGTGTTTGGACTATCTCTTCTAATATGATTCGATCTTTTTGGTAATACGATGGTACAAATGATCGTTTTGGCACAATCAATAAGTTCGCTTGGCTGTCGTTCAACATGTATTCAATGCGATCTGTAGGATACGTAGGATCGATGGGCAAATATGCTCCTCCAGCTTTTAATACTGCAAGGATACTGACGATCATATCTAACGAACGATCCATAATGATGCCAATGACCGGATTTTTTTCCAAAGGAAAACTTAGAATTTCTCTTGCCAATTGATTTGATTTTCCATCTAATTCTTGGTATGTCATTTCTTCCGAGCCTAAAGCCACAGCAATGTTATTTGGAGTTTCTTTGACTTGTTCCTCAAATAGTTGTGAAAGGGAAACAGCTGGATATGCAGCCTCAGGTTGATTCCATCCATGTAAAAGTTGAGTTTTTTCTACCTGTGTCAAAATATCTAAGCTGCCTACTGTTTGGTTCGGTGATTGAATGATTTGATGAATAATCTGACGAAAATGTTTGGCAAATCGTTCCATGGTAGTTGCTTCGAACAAACTAGTTTGGTAATCAAAATGGCAGACAATATCATTTTCGCTTTCGTTTGCTGTTAACGATAAGTCAAATTTGGAAACAGGTGGTCGGACAGAGAGCAGATCTATCTGTAGTCCATCCATTTGCAGTAAATGTTCTCCAAAATTTTGCATCGTAAATAGAACTTGAAATAATGGGTTTTGACTAAAATCACGATCTAATTTTAGTTTTTCTACTAGCATTTCAAATGGATAGTCTGCATGATCAAACGCGGACATCGATTTATTTTTGACTCGTTGGATAAACCCGAGAAGGGTGTCTTCATCTGTAAGTTCATTACGTATTGCAACTGTGTTAACAAACATTCCTAGCATCGAATGTAAATCAGGATGAGAACGACCTGCTACAGGTGTGCCAATCACGATTGCGGATTGATTGCTGTATTTGTAAAGTAGTAGATTAAAAGCAGCTAATAATAACATATATTTGGTTGAATTCAACTCTATCGTTAGCTGATTTAATCCATCTTGTAATGTTTTACCCAATGAAAATGTAAATCGATTTCCTTCATAAGGTGCCAGTGGAGTAGCAAGATGGTCCTTTGATAAATCTAGAACAGGGATATCGGAATACTCCTTCAACCAGTATTTCTCTTGTTTATCACAATTTGCTGAATCCAACCATTCTCGTTGCCAAGCAGTGTAATCTTTATAATGAATGGAAAGAGGCGCCAATTGTTCATCTTTATAGAAAGCTGATAATTCGTGAAGCATAATATCAATAGATGATCCATCTGAGATCATATGGTGCATATCCACAAGTAAGATATGGTGATTTTCTTCAATATAAACTAATTGGACTCGCAATAGTGGGGATTCCGTCAACGAAAATGGCTGAAGAAATGAGCTCATAATTTCATTTATATCTTTCTTCGTTCCGTTTACATGCTTTATGTTTACCTGTCCAACTCCATTGATTTTTTGTACCAGTTCACCATTCACTTCATGGAAGGAAGTTCGCAGAGATTCGTGCCGTTGGACGAGTTGTTGAAAAGCTTGTTCTAAGCGCTCTACATCTAACGATCCTTTTATTTCCATGCCTCCAGGTATGTTATAGTGAATAGCTTCTGGTTGCATTTGTTGTAAGACAAACATTCTTTTTTGTGCGGGTGAGACAGGATAATATTCCTGATATGCAATGGGTTGCAATTTTTGCTCATCACCTGTTTGCAAACTATCTAAATAGGCTGCTAATCGCTGGATTGTTGCATACTCAAAAATCATGCGATTAGATAGAGGAGTTGAAAATTTTTGTTGCAGTTGCGTTAACAATTGGATTGCATGAAGTGAGTTTCCACCCACATGAAAGAAGGAATCATGGATTCCAATACGATCGATTTTCAACACTTTTTCCCAAAGAGAGACTAGTTCTTTTTCCATAGCAGATTGTGGTGGAGAATACTCACTTCTTCCACGATCTGTATGTGGTTTAGGTAGAGAGGGATAATCTATTTTTCCATTTGTAGTTAATGGGATTTCCTTTATCCCCATCATGGTATCTGGAATCATATAAGATGGTAATCGATCTGCTAAAAAGGATTGTAATTGGCTTTGGGATATGACTTTTTTGTATAGGATATAAGCACATAAGTAGTTTTCGCTGGATTTGTCTGTCCAAGTCTGTATCACGACGTCATTTATTGCTGGATGTAGTCGGAACGTTGCTTCTATTTCTGCGGGTTCTATTCGATATCCACGGATTTTTACTTGCTGATCCATTCGACCCAGATACTCCATGTTTCCATCTGGTAATACTCTTACCAGATCACCTGTACGGTAGATACGTTCATGAGGGAGATAAGGATTAGAAATGAATTTTTCTTCCGTTAATGCAAGTCTTCCTAAATATCCTCTTGCCAAACCTATTCCACCGATACATAGTTCCCCAGCTACGCCAATAGGTTGCAATTGTTGATGCTGATTAAAAATATATACTTTTTTGTTTGCTATTGGTTTTCCGATAGGTACATTACGATACTGAATATTACTATTTGGATGGTACATGCTGGTTACCACAGTAGATTCAGATGGACCATAAGACACAACATATCGATCTTTCCATTTGCTTACTAACTCTCCAGAACTAGCAGAACCACCACAGATCAAATAACGTACATGGGGCACTGCATGGGGGTTTACATGTTTTGCATAGGATGGTGTCAATCCTAAGAAAGTAAGTTGATGATGGTGGACAAATTGCTCCAAAGCACGAAAATCATGTTTAACCTCTTCAGGAATAAGGTATAAGGTTGTCCCGCTAAATAGACTTAAGCAGAGATCTTTGGTAGCACCATCAAATGCAAACTGTAAGAATTGTCCTACTTTATCATTCTGATTAATCTGGAAAAAATTCTGATAATGCATAGTTGCATTTATCAATCCGATGTGTTCTTCCATTACTCCTTTTGGTTTACCTGTAGTACCTGAAGTATAGATAATATAAGCCAAATCTGTATTTTTATTGATGGACAAGGGATTATTCGTACATTCATTTGTGATATCCAACTGATCTACATCTAACCATGGAGTGTCTTGATTTGTGTCATCTTTAAATTTTTGTATGATGGAGCTTTGACTGAGTACAAAAATAGCACGACTGTCTTCTAACATATATTGAATGCGCTGTTTAGGATAGTCAGTACTGATCGGCACATATGCACAACCCGATTTAAGAACGGCAAGAATTGCAATGATGCGTTCAATAGAGGAATCCATACACAGACCAACACGGTCATCTGGTTTTACTCTTTGATTTCGGAGATAATGGGCTAACTGATTTGCACGTTTATTTAGCATTTCATAGGTTAGTTCTACTTGAGGTGTAATAACGGCTGGATGATCAGGTGATGCTTGTGCAATTGTTTCAAAGAGACCATGAATAGTTGCTACAGATGGAAGATCGATCTGAGTATCATTTAATTCATGGATCAGAAAAGCTTCTTCCTTGGTTGAGCAAATAGATAGTTGAGTAAGTGGTTGTTCTGGTGATGTAATCATCGCGGTTAAAAGTACAAGCAATCGATCCATTATTACTTCTATATCTGAGGGGGAAAACAGCTCATTGCGATAATCCATGATAAGTGTTAATTGATCTTTCGAAATCATTTTCTTTAAATGAAAATTGATCGTATGAAAGTCATACCCACTAAAATAGATGTCTGATTGATCAGAGACAACTTCTTGATATTCCACACCCATCGTAAAGATTTGTTTGATACCAGGACTAGTTTTTTCTTTTTTGTCCAATGCATGGTGATAGGGGAACTTTTGATGACGTAGCAATTTCATTTGCTTGCGATTGACGTTACGGATCAAATCTAGCACCGTAGATGTTTCATCAAATTGGATATAGAAAGGTACAGTATTTAAGAACATTCCCAAATCTCCACGTTCACTTTTCTGGCGATTCCCAAAGTAAGTTCCCAAAATCGTCTCATTTGTATTATTCATTCTTGCAAAATAGTAAAAAAGAGCAGACATAAATAAAGTATAAGGACTAATCCCATAGATACTACAAAACTTTTCGATTTTTTGTTTCATATCAGGAGTGAAAACAAATTCTTTCCGACTTGCTTTTAGGCTTTTGGTGTATAAAATGTCAGCTTGATTGATAATATCATCTGGAATAGATGCCAATTCTTCCAGCCAAAACTGTTCGTCTTTTTGATAGCGTATAGTTTGTTGGTATCTTTTATCACGTTCGAGATAGGTATCTATCGTTTTATTTTCGTCTATATCTATTTGTGTTCTCTTTAACAAGTTTTGATAAATGTTTTTTACTTTGTGAACTACCAAATCAAGAGAAATACCGTCTAAGAGAATATGATGGCATTTTACATAAAGATAAAAACGCTCCTTTTGGATAACTGCTGCAAATTCAATTAGGGCTGAATCGAAGAGAGTGAAGGGTATCTGGGTTTGATTTTGAAACCAGTCTTCTACCTCTTCGTTGGAATAATTGCTTAAATCATGAATGGATAGTTCGTAAAGTTCATCATTAGCTATGTATTGAACAGGTTCTTTTCCGGTTTGTGTTGTAAGGCGAGTTCGTAAAATATCATGATGCCTCATATAGATACGAACAGCTTCTTGTAGCTGATACATATTAAAGTAATCCAATTTTGTTCGTCCTGCTATATTGGATACACTCGTATGTGGAAAAAAGACTTCTAGATGCCAAATTCCTTTTTGTGCTTCATTTAATGGGTATATTTTCCTTGTCATATTTTACAATCCTTTCATATGAAGTTCCTCTGAAGAGAATTTCATCCAATTATACTATCAATATCTTTGAAAAACATGAAATTACTGAAATTATTCCATATTAGACTTTAAACGTTCATATTTTCTAAATTTATTTATTTATTGTAATAAAAAACAAAAAATGGAAAATAAAAATAAGTAGGTCTGGATAGTCGATAGAAACGAGGATAAAAAATAATCGTGGAAACATGCCCAGTACTTTGTATATAGGTTATATAGTTAGTCCCGAATTGATCCACCATCCTCTTTTCCTTGTGTTTTACTCTGGAAAGATACAAAAGTAAGAAAGATAAGAAAGGCGCAAAACCGACGGTTCAATGGGTTAAAATTGCACTTTGGGTGAATTCTCAGAGTAACGAGGATGCATACACGGGATGACAATGTAGTAATAGATGCCTGTTTGGATTAGTTGATGATTGTCTCTTATTTCAAGAGAGGCAGATCAGTTTTGACCCAAATCATAGTGAGATCACCAAAAAGCCAAAGCGGGATACTCAAAAATCACCTAGTAAAGAAAGGCTTTTCCCAAATATATGGAAGTACATAAATGCCGTTCCTAGGGCCGTTTCTAAAATCTATCATAGTAGGGAGAAAGGAGTAGAGAAGAATGGAGATCAAACAAAAGCTTATACCTGCTAATAACAAAGAAACGAGACCAGGGCTTGCTTTAGACCCGATCTATATCACCATTCATGAAACAGATAACACAAATAGAGGTGCAGATGCAGATGCCCATGCCCGATTACAAGTATCTGGGAATAGTAGAAATGCTAGTTGGCACTATACCGTAGATGATCATGAAATATGGCAGTCTATTCCGGATAATGAAGTAGCGTGGCATGCAGGAGATGGGACAAATGGAACGGGAAATCGAAAAAGTCTTTCCATTGAGATTTGTGTAAATCAAGATGGAAACTTTGAAAAAGCAAAAGAAAATGCAGCATGGCTTGCGAAGCTTTTGATGAACAAACATAAAATTCCGCTTAATAACGTGGTTCAACATCATAAATGGAGTGGAAAAGATTGTCCGCGAAAACTACGAGCAAATGGTTGGAATGCATTTATTAATCAAGTGAATTTGGAGAGTGACGATGTGGTAGAAAACATGTATGATCTATCCTATTTTAAAGATTACCAGTTGATTGGTATACGTAGTAGCAAACATCCGAGTGAAATACATGAAAAAATAACTTGGGCTATGGAAGCAAATGCAAATTGTGTTTTATTGCTAAAGCGTGGATTTGATCTTCGTTTGTTACAAAAAACGCTTAACGATATGTATCCACCAAGTTCGTAAAAATAGCCCTGAATGACTTTTCTGTTGTTCAGGGCTATTTGTTTCTTAACCATGACAAATTGGTTTTTTAATGAAAGAAATTCAAATCCATACCAATGATAGTTTGAAATACAAAAAGACTATCCATAAAATGGATAGTCTGAACGGGGGGGGGGGNGAATTCAGAGTTATGTTACATAAGGTAGATATTTTTCTAGATCTGTTTGCCTACACTCCGCGATGACTTTCGCCCCATTTTCTTCATATTTGGTAGACAAAATGTTTGCCTCGTTTTTTAAATGAGCAAGTAAGTGATTTTGATCATACGGTATCAGCATTTCATAATATTGAAAGTCTTTGAAGATTTCCATGCGTATTATTTGTAGAAGTTCTTCTATTCCAATTCGTTTCTGTGCAGATAGAGTAATCGCATGTTCTTCGACATGAGGTATGCTGAAGTCGATCAAGTCTGCTTTGTTATACACATAAACAATAGGAATATTTTCTACTCCGATGTCTTTTAACACTTGATTTGTCACATCGATCATTTTTTGGTAGTTTGGGCTAGAGAAATCAACAACATGGAGAAGTAAATCTGCTTCTTTTACTTCTTCTAATGTAGACCGGAAAGCTTTCACCAAATGGTGGGGAAGCTTATTAACAAAGCCAACCGTGTCTGTGAGCAAAAAGGATTTCTGATCGTGGAGCTGTATTTTTCGAATTACGGTTTCCAAGGTAGCAAATAGCATATCTTTTTCAAATACTTGTTTAGCAGGGATATGTTGGGATTGTTCCACGATAGCATTCATGATCGTGGATTTACCTGCGTTCGTATAACCTACGAGGGAAACAACTGGAATGCCACTTTTTTTGCGTTGTTTCCGTTGTGTTTGTCGCTGAGATACTAGTAGTTTCAATTCTTTGTTAAGACGTGTGATCTGTTCTTCGATATTTCTGCGGTCTAACTCTAGCTTTTTCTCCCCAATCCCTTTATTTCGTGTACCAACTCCGCCACTTTGTCGACCGAGGGATTTTCGCAGACCTACCAATCGAGGAAGCATATATTGTAATTGAGCTACTGCTACTTGCAATTGAGCTTCTTTCGTTTGTGCTCGCTGAGCAAAGATATCTAATATCAAAATGGTCCGATCAATTACTTTACAATCTAAATCAGCTTCCAAGTTTCGAATTTGAGTAGGGGATAGTTCATCATTGAAAATGACAAGATTGGCTTCTTGTTCATCGATTTGACGCAATACTTCTTTTACTTTCCCTTTGCCGATGTAATGAGATGCTTGAATATGTTCAAGTTTTTGCACTACCTCACCGACTACTTCGACCTCACAAGCTGTTGCAAGGTCAGCAAGTTCAATCATGGTCGCTTCAAAATCTTCTTGATGTTGTAGTTTTACTCCGACAATGATCGCTTTTTGTATTTGTCCCAATTAGCAATACCTCACTTTATTTTTAATTTTTAGTTGTATAGTGATGTCATCTATGCATGCACCATACTTGCTATTGGATGTGTCGCAAAGCAATCAATTACACTTGGGTTGTCTGTCCTCGAAAATAAACAGGAACGAACAAACGATACATTTCTTTTGCTGTAAAAAAACACAACAAAAAGAGGGTAGATGTGTCTTATCGTACCCTCTTTTTTGTATGCCAATTCAGGTATCCTATTGAAAAAGGTAGACGAATCCCACAACTCTGTCATAAAAACAGAGTTTTTGATCACTATTCAGTTAGCGACACAAGTGTGAAGACGCAATCTTACCATTTTCAATGGAAACCCCTCCGCTCTAAGTTAGATGAAATTAGTGTAGCATGTATATTTATTATTTTCAATCATAAACATTGAATTTTTTTTATTTTTTATGAAGTAGATTCTTCAGGAATGGTATCTTGTTGTCGTCCAAAAGAGAAGACATAAAGCAATGTACTTGCAATTACGATCAAAGTAAAGATCAACATGATATTACTATACAAGTATGCATTCGGATTAGAAATCAATGGATGAATCGCTATTTTTAAAATAGACGATTCCATTGCTCTGGAAACAAGCGCGGTTCCAATGGCTCCTGATACGAAAGAAATCAAGTTGTAAAAACCCATGCCAACTCCGATTTGTTTGTTAGGTAAAATATTGGTGACACTTTCTATCAGTGCAGTTTGTAAGAAAGAAAATCCAATATATTGGATGATCAATGCCATTCCAATGAACCAAACCCATAAACCGATTACGGATGCTTGTAAAAATAAACTCAATGTGATTAAGCCTAAACCAAGGTATACGACAAAATGGCTACCTTTTTTTACGGTGAGATTACCAGCCACTGTTCCAAAGATTACAGCACTAAAAGCACCAGGGAACATGATAAGTCCAATCGTCTGTGTATTTAATTGATAAAGTTCATCAAACATTAAGGGAAGAACAAACATCATACCCATAACTGTGCTGAAAATCAGAAATCCAATGATGAGCGCGTTCCGGTAAAGACGATTGGAGAAAAGTGCAGGTTCTACAAAAGGATTTTTTACACGACGGATATGGAAAATAAACCAGATCAAAGCAACAAAAAAGACAGGAATATAGAACCAATGTGTTTCTGTCAAGTAAAGGATAAGAGATGAAACTACTATTCCCATCAAAATGGTTCCTATAATATCTAGTTTTCCACCACTACTCTGCTCATTTGGTAAGATGCGATGGAAAAATGGTAAAGCGACTAAAGAAAACACTGGGATGATAAATAAATAGGACCAATGATATGTACCAGATATATAACCACCTAATACAGGTCCGATTCCAATGGCAAAAGAAACAACAGATGTAATAATCCCGAATAATTTTCCGCGCTGTTCTTTTGAATAGTACCTAGCAATAATGATCATCACTAGAGCCGGTATTGCCGATGCCCCAGCACCTTGCAAAGCTCTTGAGACGATAACAATAGGATAAGAATTGTGGAATGCAAATCCGATAACTGAACTTATGCTGTACAAAAGTATTCCAAAGGTAATCAGCTTTTTGATACTAAAAGCATCAGAAAGCTTCCCATAGATGACTGATCCCATTCCAAAAAAGATAATAAATATGGTAATGATCCAGCTCACTTGAGATGGGTTTAACTTAAATTGGCTTGCGATATTTGGGGTAGAAACATTAAAAACCGTTTCGTTTAATACAGCAAAGAAAATGATATAGACAATCCAAGGTACCAATCGTTGCATATTTGGTGACGAGGAGTCAGTGGTAGTCATAAAATTCATTCCTCTCTAACATTAAATTCACCTATATTTAATACATGAATATATTTAATTTTTGTAAAGTTTTCTAGATGAAAGAGATAAAAAATAATAAAACAACAAAATATTAAAACACAATCCTAATTCCTTTCTTTCTCGCTTTTTTGTCAGTAATTATTTATTATATTACTAACAGAGAGAGTAGATTTACACGTTTGAAATGTATATAATTCATACTGTGCAAATAGATGATAAACGATTGTTTACTAATTGTCAATGCATTTAAAAAAATGAAAAGGATGTTTGTATATGTCAGCAGAAATAGGGTGTATTGCAGGTAATTTTGTTCGACTTTTACCCCTGTTTTATGAAAAATTTCATACTCGCAAACGGTCGGAGTTGACTTCTCTGCAAATTCATATTTTAGAGAGCCTTATTCAATGCAACGAAAGAATTTCGATGACTCAGTTATCAATAAAAATGGATATTTGTAAACAACAGTTAACTACTTTGATTTGTAAATTGGAAGAAAAAAAATATGTGGTAAAACAACAAGATGAAAAAGACAGACGTATCATGAAATTATCGATTACACCAAAAGGAGAAGATGTAGTTCAAGAACACTGGGCAGAAATTTGTAAGAAGATAAGTACATTAACAAAAGAGGAACTATCCGATTTAGAATATGCATCCTCTAAAATGCTACAAATCATAAATAAAATAAACTGACTATAATAAGTACGATAATAGGTAGAAGTTGAAACGAGCAAAGTGGATCAAAACCCAATATTTTTGACTAGCTATGGAGTATTGACGCTTGGAAATTTCTTTCATCATTAGGAGTTCCCAAGTGTCAAACATCCTATGGCTATATTCTATGCTTATTTTTGACGATTAGGTTTCTATGCTATAATCTTAATCCTTCTTTTGGAATTTTTTATCTAATGAGAAAATTAAGATTTATTTTATGTTACTATGATAGGTGTCTTGTTGTAAAAGCGTTTCTAGAATAAGAAGAAAGGATCGTAGGCACTCGTTTTTAGTCAATCCGACATACATAAAAACTTGCAAATGCAACAATGAAGCAAAAATGAATCAAAACGAACTGCGCTTGCAATGTAAAGAGTGTGAGTATACTTGCTGTGTATATCTAAAAGAGCTATTAATATAGATAAGGCTATCTAGAGCCAAAGCCATTTCATATACCAAACATAAATATATTTACATATTTTTTATATTTATATAAAATATTTTTAGATTTTCATAAAAGGGATGTCGATATGAGTAAATCCAAATTAGTTATATATACAGGATTCATCGTTTCAGCTTGTTTATCTTTATTCATTTTTTTGGTGGGTTTAGGAATGAAATTATATCATCATTTTACAGATGATGATAGGGATATAGTAAATAGCACAAAGCAAATTGTCAGCCCTCGAAATAATATCCACCAAAATTTCAAATCTAGTAACCAATCTGTTAAAAAAGATAATAACCCAAAGCAATCTCAGAGACACCAACAAACACCTTCCAGCACCTCTCAAGAAAAAACGATAGTAAAACAATTACCAAAAACAGAAGGTCAATCGAAACCAAAAAAGAAAACGACTTCTGCTATTTCTCGAGAGTTTCCTGGGAAGCAATATTTCAAAATGGGATCGAATAATAAGTATGTTACACAATTAGGTTACCTATTAATCAATGCCGGTTTTGGGAAATACTATACAAAAGGACCCACTCCTAACTTTACAGTAGCTGATCAAAAAAATTGTCAAGAATTTCAAGAAGAACAAGGTTGGAGAGGTTCCAATGCAGATGGGTATCCAGGAGAAGAAACTTGGAAACGATTGATCCTGATTTGGGATAAGAATCACTAGAGATGTATTATTTTGAGACTCCACACGACTAAAGTCGTGGGATTCTTAGGTAGTTAGCGCACTCACTCCATTTCTGNTTTGTGCAACTCCCAAGTTCAGGGCTGTCTCATCAGCCCGTCCCATGCAGTTAGAAGGGTACCCACATGGGCGGAACGCCTGTTACCAGCGTTCTAGTCCTCTTCCTGCCTCTAATGGTTTTACTCGGTAGGAGACAGATCCATTTGCTACCGAAACCCTATACCATTAACATTTTCAAAGAACAAACCTACTAGCCGTAGGATGATCACCGATCATGTGTTCTAATGTACAAAATATTCGTTGCTCTTGCAACCCCTTTTTTTGGGGTTTGGAGCAACGCTGTCTTTCAGCCCACGATTCAAACCGTGGGCTTTCAGTCGGCAAAAGTCTGTAATGGAGAATACATTTGAATTGTATAGATTCAGTTTTGTCTTTCTAAATTAAAAATCTAAAATAGAGGATAAACATGACAAAACAAGATTTTTAGCGTTCGAGTAAATGAGATTTTATAGGGTACTGCATGGATTGTAAAGGTGCTCTTTTTAAATAATATTGATGTAGTTCTCATCAAGCTTATATATGGCATCCTTGCAGGAATGGAAAGTCACTAAAACAGACAATAGCAACTACAATCTCTACTTGACTTGAATTCTGAGAGGAATTCAAAGAAGCTCTCTAAAGATATCAGGATTATCTTTAGAGAGCTTCTTTCATGTATTTGTCTACTTCTTTGAGAAAAGTTTTAAATTCTAGTTCCATTTCTTCCCATCCGTTTGTTTTCATCCAGTTAATGATATTCATCATGTATGGATGATCATCTGGGTAATCCTCGTTGTATCCTTTCTCGAGAATAGGCTTCATTCGTCCAATCATCTGAAAACCTAGAGTGAGAAAATCCATCTGATCTTTAGCGAAAGGTAATAGGTACTGTAAGCAATTTCTCTCCTGTTGCCATTGCTGAAGTATTCTTCGCTTGGTGAAAGTTACATTATGACTTTGATGTTCCATTTTCCACCTCATAATATGTATATTGGAAAATATTATAACATTTTAAAATGAAAAAGTCGCTTAAATTTGATTTAGACAAAAAAGATGAGAGTAATCATGGCTGATTTTAACAATGATTTTATTAATGAATAAATATATTCAAATTAGATTTTATTTTATGTTATAATTTTTCTGAATATTATTTGTGAAAAAGTACCCATTTCCATTTCATTTCACAACATCCCTATCTACAATAATTCCCTTTAATCTCTATACATGGATGCTGCATGTTTTGTCTATAAATATGCTTTGGAGGAAAACCATTTGAAAAAAAATATTCTACATTGTCTATCGCTTCGGTAAATTCATCTGATGTCAATTACAGAATTTTGCCGACTGAAAGCCCACGGTTTCAATCGTGGGATGAAAGGCGGCGTTGCTCGGTATCCCCTTTGTGGGGATGCTTAGAGCAACAATTTTTTGTCTCTATCGTTGCAGTATAATAATAAAACTAATACAATTAAACTATGGAGCAAGAATATAGAAGAACTCAAACCACTGTATCTTTAATCAACTATCATTTTGTTTTCTGTCCACGCTATCGAAGAAAGGTATTGGTAAATAAGGTAGAAGAACGATTCGAGCAGTTAGTGGCAGAGATCTGTCAAGAGAATGATTGGATCATTGTAGCCATGGAAGTGATGCCTGACCATTGTCATTTGTTCTTGAATTGTCTTCCTTCTGATTCTCCATCTGATATTATGGCAAGAGTGAAAGGAGTGACTTCTAGACGATTGAGACAAGAATTTCAACATTTGTCTCATCTGCCAAGTCTTTGGACACGCTCTTTCTTTGTTAGTACAGCAGGGAATGTATCTAGTGAAACCATGAAACGCTATGTCGAAGCACAGAAAACAAGGGGGTGAATCAATGCCTACGATCACACTACGTTTGCAGCTACATAACCCCACTGGGGCCAAACAGCAAATGTATCAAAGAATGACCGAGATCAACACAGATTTTGCTAACTGGTTCCTGTTGCATCCAGAAGCCAATAAGGCAACGAGCACAATTTTTAAAGAATTCTCTGATGAGAACTTTCCTTCTGCTGTTGTGAATCAAACCATTCGTGAAGTGAAATCTCAAAAGAAAAATCAGAATGCAAAGACTTTCCGTAAAATATGGTGCAGTTTCAATAATCAAAACTTGAAGGTGGAAAGGAAGAGTGAATGCTACACTGTCTCTTTCCCCGCGCTTGAAAAGCGAGTAGGAGTTCCAGTAGTAGCAGAACCATTTCAAGTAGCATGGCTAGAGAAGATCCTCAATGGAAATGTGAAACAAGGGGCTGGAAAGCTCTATCAAAAGAAAAAGAAATGGTATCTTGCAATTCCGATCAGTTGGAATGTGGAATCCTCTCAAGATGAAAAAGTCATGGGGATTGACTTAGGTCTTCGCTATCTAGCTGTTGCTAGTATTGGAACGAACTCTCTTTTCTTCAAAGGCTCTCAAGTCGCTAATTCTCGTAGACGATATTCATCCAGAAGACGGAAACTAGGACAAGCAAAAAAACTGCAAGCTATCAAGAAATCAAAGGATAAAGAATCTCGCTGGATGAAAGACCAAAACCACAAAATCAGTCGTCAAATTATTAACCATGCACTCGCCAACGGTGTTGGAGTGATTCGCATGGAAGATTTGACTGATATTCGCAATACTGCTAAATCAAAAAGAATGGATCAAGGCCGAAATCTACATTCATGGTCGTTCTACCAACTCAAAGAATTCATCAAGTACAAGGCTGAAATGGTTGGTATTGGTTTTGAATTAGTAAATCCGGAATACACCAGCCAAACTTGCAAATGCGGTCATCAAGCAAAATCAAATCGAAGTGGTTTAAAGTTTCGATGTAAAGAGTGCGGACACACCTGCCATGCCGATCTAAACGGAGCCATTAATATAGCGAAAGCAATTTCGGGTTTAGCAGCCTAGCGTACTGGTAACAGGTACGCCGCCCATGTGGGTACATTCTAACTACATGGGACGGGGTGATGGCACACCCCTAAACTTGAGCGTTGTCCAAAACGGAAACGGACTGCGGACACTAACGACTCAAGAATCCCACGCTTTCAAGCGTGTGGAGTGTCAAACTAACCAGATCTTTAGAATAAATGCGGATGGGACGAATCTGCAACAAATCAGTAGCGAGCCAATACATGTTGCTGATATCACAGATTGGAAATAAAAAAGGGAGCCTCACTTGTGAATATACCAGTTCTAACACTTCACATCTTTTTATCGTCTGATCAGCTAACGCTGGTCAGGTTTTGTTTGTGATACAGCATATTTTTTACACACAAACAAGATCCATGATAAAGTAACAGAGGAAAACATCATTTTGTGTTGCCTCTGTTCATATGGGACTTTTTTAATTTACATATAGGAGACAAGTTGTATATTTTTTCGAAAAAAACGATGGATAAAATAACGTAAATCAGTAGTGGGTAAATAGATTCTCCCTTCTTTTTTCTTTTCTTAGGAGATGCTACATATGGAGAAGGGAATTAAGAACAGCTAGCTCCTGTGGGAGCATCATGACCATCTGAATCTTATGATTCGGATGATCACCCACTTTTACACATCGAGATTTTCCCATAGCCATCAAGCTAAAGTGAATGGTATCACCTAGATAAATGAACAGCAACGAACAAACTCCCTGCATGATGTAAGGGAGTTTGTTCCTATATATCGATATATTAATTTTAGATTGGTACCCCGTCACACCAACGGGGCAGGAACCAGTTTGAAATTCAATTTCAGAGGGCGTCGGGATAGTAGTCCCAGTACGAGACGTTCTGGTTGTACTCGATGCGAGACTGCTCTTCTGGAGTTGCGTTGTTGTACTTGCAGTTATTGCAGTACCGCTTCTCTGGTTGGGAGTCCAAAGTGAACAGGCCAACATTCTCTTGTCCACAGTCTTCACACTTACCGAACATGTATCCTCCTTTCAAGGTTCCCATATCCTCCTCTTAGTGAGAAAGATGCTTACTGTAATTATAACAAAAAAATATTCAAAATACATAACTATCTTTCATCTCTTCAAGTTGGGGTGATTATTTTGTTTTTAACTTGATGGTTATAGGCCTCTTCACTTGTGATATATAACTTTTTTTAATACTGACAACAGGTAGAAAATAGAGAGACAAAAAGGCTGATCTATACCGATCAACCTTTGGTTTATTTAGATAATGAGATATTTATTTAAATCATCATTGGAAAGACGGCATCCTGTATAAAAAGAACCGAAATCTCCAAATCTGGCACTTACTTCATCAAAGCGCATTTCTTGAACAATCTTTTTGAATTGAAGTGGGTCTTCTGCGAACAAGGTTACGCCCCATTCCCAATCATCTAATCCAACAGAACCAGTAATGATCTGTTTTACCTTGCCAGCATAAGATCTACCTATTAATCCATGGCTTTTCATCATCGTTTTACGTTCTTCCATAGAAAGCATGTACCAGTTATCTGCTCCATCTCTTCTTTTGTCCATTGGATAGAAACTGATATATTTACTTTTTGGTAAGATTGGTTTTAACCTTGCTTGGATGTGTGGATCAGTATCTGGGTCCGTTCCAGGTCTCATTTGATAACCGCTTAATTCCACGACTGAGATATAAGAGTAAGCAGGAAGCAGAAACTCTGCAAAACTTGTTTTATCGAATTGGTTCTTTACTTCACTTAGTTCTTCTAAAGTAGGACGTAGATGAACAAAAAGCAAATCTGCTTTTTGACCTAGAATAGAAAATTGTCCAAAACTGCCATGTTGGTTGTCCTCGAGTGAAGCATAAGAGGCTGTTAAGTCTAATAATTCTTGGATGATTTTTTCTCTTTTTGAAGGATCCGTTGACTTCCAACTTGTCCAATCCATGACTCGAAAATCATGACTTACATACCAACCTTCATAAGTAGTAACCATTTCTCCCATTTATTCCACTTCCTATTAGACAAATTTAAAAACCATCATTTCCATATTAACAATTAGATAATCCAATGCATTCTTACATATGGACGTTTTATGAAATTTAGTTAGATACAACAGCAGTTAACTATATTTATTTGTTAAACCAAAAGCATTTGCAAGCAGTTGATAGGAATGAATTTTGTGGTCCAATTTATTCATAAAAGATACTACCATTACTTCGTCTGTTTCATACTGATCACACAGATTTTCGATCTGCTTCTTTACTGTACTAGGGTTACCGACAACCATGCGCTTTCGATTTACAGCAATTCGATTACGATCATAGTCGGTATAAGGATAAACTTGTGCTTCTTCTATGGTTGGGAGCCCTTCCGTAGTAACTCCTTTTTCAAGCAAAAGCAGAGCGAGATCGCCACTCTTTGCTAGTTTTTCTGCCTCTTCCTCTGTATTTGCGCAAAATACAATGATTGCCAGCAGTGTTTGAGGTTTTTCATTAACAATACTAGGCTTGAATCTATCACGGTAGTATTTTACAACATCCACTCCGCCTTCTCCATTTATAAATTGCGCAAAAGCATAACTAGCCCCACGTTCTGCTGCGAGTAGTGCGCTTCCGCCACTTGATCCCAATAGCCACATTTCAGGTGCAGTATTAATTTTTGGCGTTGCAAAAAGCGAAGGAAAACGAAAGTCTTTATCAGCTAAATCATAAAGATAGGTGATTAAATCATCTAGTTGTTGTGGGTATTTATCCGCATATGTACTTCTATATTCTTGCAGTGCTTTTGTAGCTAGATGGGTTCCGCCTGGAGCTCTTCCAAGTCCCATATCAATTCGATTTGGAAATAAGCCTTCTAATACTCGGAAATTTTCTGCTACTTTATATGCGCTATAGTGTGGGAGCATGACACCCCCTGATCCAATACGAATGGCATTTGTTACTGTAGCCAAATGACTCATCAAAACCTCAGGGCTAGAACCTGCCAGATTTTTAGCGAAGTGGTGTTCAGAGACCCAAAATCGATGAAACCCTAGCTTATCTGTTTCTTTAGCTAGATGGATCGTATTTTGGAATGCATCAAATGCTGTTGCACCAGCTGATATCAAGGATTGATCCAATACACTAAGTTTTATCAAGTTGTTCACCTCTCCTGTAGTATCTATTGGTAGGAAAGAAAATATAAGGTAGATCTGACTGTAGAGTTTATTTATGAATCTGTATCATTTTATCATAACATGCAATTTCATTCCTTGACAGGAATATTCCTTAATGGGTATATTATAGATATGAAAGAAATACTGCAAGCACTAGCTGAACCAAACCGTTTTCACATTGTAGAATTGCTACGGAAAGGACCACTGACAGTCGGAGAAATAGCAGAGTATCTCCAATTGAGGCAGCCACAAGTTTCCAAGCATTTAAAAGTTCTAAGTGAGGCTGGACTTGTTCAGGTGCAGCCAGAAGCTAATCGACGGATCTACAAGCTTCAACCTCAATCATTTCGAGAATTTTATAATTGGATTGATTCTTTTCGGCAAATTTGGGAGGAAAGATTGGATTCTTTAGATGCTTATTTGCAGCAATTGCAAAAAAAAGAAAAGGATGAAACAAGCTGATTGGTTAATACAGTAGATTGTTTTAGAAGAAAGAGTCTTATATGAAGATAAAAATAAAAGAAATCCCATTCCATCTTCTGGAATGGGATTTCTTTTATTGTAATTCCTTGTCGGCTTTTGCAACTAATTCAGTTAGAACTGTTGTAAAAGATTTTAGATGAGTTTGTACTCGACCAGGGAATTCTTGTTCTAAAAAGGTCAAATTATCTTTTGCTGTATGCCAAATTGCACCATGTTTTACTGTTTGGGTATATCCATCCAAGTCACCGATTTCCCAGTTGGTTGCTTCGAAATATGCATAAGGGATGCCAGCAGCCTTAAATGGTGAATGATCGCTCCAATCGCCAGTTGTGCCTGCTGGATACTCAGGATTTAATCCAGGGTTAGTAGACATTGGTATTTTGTGTTTTTTAGCGATTTTTAGTGCAAAATCACGTAATTTTCCTTGTGATCCTTGATCGCCATAAACATACATGTTATCTCCCGCGATCAAACTATCTAAGTTAATCATTCCTACTGTATTTTTCTTCTCTTCATCTGTCATTTTCGAAACATAGTACTTGGAACCTTGTAGACCAGCTTCTTCCGCACCAAAGAAGATCACTTTAACGGTATAAGGTGTTTTCTTTTTGGAGAGGGCTTTCAGCGTTTCTAATACAACACCAATACTGGAACCGTTATCATCAGCTCCCTTACCTGTGGAGACTGAGTCATAGTGTGCTCCGATAATAAGTACTTTGTTTGATTTTCCTTTTTTTGTAGCAATGACGTTTTGTGATTGGTATGTTACTTCTTTTCGTGTGTAGGAGAAATTTTGAATCGTTGGATGTAGACCAAGTACTTGTAGTTGAGTAGCAAGGTATTGGCTAGCATTTTTTTCAGCTACCGTACCTGCAACTCGTGGCCCGATGTTTTCGGAAAGATATTGCACTTGTTGATAGGCAGTTTCTCCTGTATCTTTTGGTTTTGCAGATGCAATAGAAAATGGTGTGATAAGGAGTGATAGAGATAGTGCACTAGTAAGTAATAATTTCCAAGGCCTAGGTCTGGATGCAATCAAAATATAAACCTCCTAATTGGATATAAAAATTATAATACTTACTAATTCTATAATATTTTAAAGTGAATTACTATCTTATATGAATGGTCCTATCATAAGAAGAATTTATAATCGAACAATTTGGATAGATGATGGTAAAGAAATGAAAAGGTATTTTTGTTGTATCTTTAACAAAAAGTAAAATATTCTGATTTTTATCCGGTTTTAATATTATAGGAGGAAAAGTGAGTAGAGAAGTGTGTATGAGGATATGATCGGGTATGAAAGGGAATTGTACGAGATTGCTTTGATTTAGTTTATCATTTTAGACAATAGAAGAAAAAAGGAAAATAAGTAGTCTGCCTAAATGAGGACAGACTACCTAACTTAAGCGAACTCAACATTCAACGATTCGGTAAATTTTTCATCTCATAGAGAATACTTATCTCATCCATAAGCTAATTCGGTTGTAATTGATGTTTGGGTTTCTTGTATTTCTTTTTATGAGTGTTTTTCTTTTTGGTGATGAAGCTGATTTGTTTATTGTGGACTTTTCCTAAACATAAAATGATAATAGCCCCTGTCAAAGCACAAATGATATCCCAATGAGAATCAAAAATATCACCCTGATAGCCGAGGAAGTTTTGGATGTCCCCCTTAAAAAGAAAAGCCATACCAAATTCAAATATTTCGTAGAGAGCACTCAATGAAACGCTTAGCATGCCTACAATAACAAATAGCCACTTTTCTCGATGAAAAAAATTTGTTCGAATAAAGTATTCTCGCATCAAGACAGCGGTAACCATGCCATAGAAAATATGACCAAATCGATCAAAGTCATTTCTTTTTAAATGAAACATAGTTTTTATATCATGAAAAAAGGGAACCCGAGCATAAGTATAATGTCCTCCTATTAACATAGTGATTGTTCCAAAAAAGATAACCCAGTAAGACAGAGGTGTGAGTGGAAATCGTTTATAGGTAAGAATTAATACTACTATTAAAATGATCGCTGGAAGAACTTCGAAAAACCATACGCTTCGTTTAATTGGATGAATGCCTGACCATACGAGAACAATGGTAAAGAGGATAAGCTGGATCAATAACACCATCTTTTTCATCAATTCACCTCTTTGAAATATATATCTTTTATGTTCTCGAATAATTGATATGTCTATACATTAGGTTCTATTGCCTTGCTTGGTTTAGAATCTTGCTTCTATTCCAAGCAAAAGGTAAGATTAATGCGAGTATGGTTTTATTAGGAGGTGCTTATTTGTCCCAAACTTCATTGCAAAAAGGGAAAAGAGAATTAACAGAGCTGTTATACACTCGAATTCGAACAGATGGATATCGGAAAATTTCCCCTGATGAATTGAATATATGGAAGAAAAAAGCGGAGTATAGAGCAGAAGAATATATGACTACCTATCCATTTATGCGACCAATACGACATATATGGATTGGATACTTTAGTCTCTCTCTCATTTTTAAACTCGTAATAGTTGCTATCTATCTTCTTGCTTCCATCGGTTTACCAGGAGAGTACCTGTTTAATTTATTTGTTTTATTTCTTATCTCTCCTATATGGTTAGGTATTTTAGGTTACATGGTTCAAAAATCATCTCTACTGTTATCAAAAATGATAAAAGGAAGCGAGTTAGATCGATTTCGCAATAATTTGGTAAATTATACAAATTTAATCATGGATATGATCAATCTAGATAAAGACCTATATACATATCGAGTTGCCTCTTGTGGTAGTGATTTTCCTGATTGGTTTGATATTTATTTAGAAAAACAGCAAGCATATAGTACTGTTACTACTTTTCAAGAACAAAAGTACTTAGAAGTTTTCTTTAATCAACGAATTCATCACTATGCAGTCCAGCAGAAAGACGTTTACTTTCGTATCAATATCATGAATAAAACGTTATATACAGAAGAAGAAAGAAAGAAAAAGCTGGACCAAATGCATCAACAAGCTTCTGTATCGATTCAGAATCACCAAGGATGGCAATTTGATATGTCGGCAGAATTAGCTACAACAACAACACAACTCTCTCATCAAGACAAAGAAAAACTGTTAAAAGAAGCAATGACAGAGTTAGATGATATGATTGGACTAACTCCAGTAAAAGAATTTGTCCTTGAAATGAAAGATATGGTAGCGATCCAAATCGAACGTGCTAAAATTGGACAAACGGTTCAGAGTCAAAGCTTGCATATGATTTATACAGGTAATCCAGGTACAGGTAAAACAACAGTAGCACGCATTGTGGCAAAGATTTTCAAAGCACTTGGAGTGGTATCAAAAGGACATTTGGTTGAAGTGACAAGAGAAGATCTTGTAGGAGAGTTTATTGGACATACAGCACCTAAGACTAGAAAAGTAATCGAGAGGGCGATCGGCGGAATATTATTCATTGATGAAGCATACGCACTTTCTCGTGGCGGAGATAATGATTTTGGTAAAGAAGCAATTGATACCTTAGTCAAAGGAATGGAAGAAAATCGAGACGATCTTATTGTTATTCTTGCTGGGTACACGAAAGAAATGACAGAGTTTATGAAGGTGAATAGTGGATTAAAATCACGATTTCCAAGTCAAATTCAATTCCCCGACTACTCTGCAGAAGAATTGTTATCCATTGCGAAAACTTCGCTTGCAAAAGAACAATTTCAGATCGATGATGTAGCGGAAAAAGCGCTGTTATCTGTTCTAGAACGCAAACAAATAGCTGGAAGAAACGATGATGGGAATGGTCGGCTTGTCCGGAATGTCATACAAGAAGCTGTCCGCAAACAATCCAAACGTTTAAAACAAAATGGTTTTCAGTCACCAGAAGAATTGAAAATATTACGTTCCGAAGATTTTGGTGTAGAAGCTTCCGATACAATGTTTGATCTAGAGGCAGAGTTTGCAAAAGTAGTAGGTAACAAACAAGTAAAAGAGCATATTCGTTCTCTTGTAGCACAAGTAAAAGTCCAAAAACTCCGAAGAGATCAAGGTTTCTCTAAAGGAACAGGACAATCGCTCCACATGATTTTTAAGGGCAACCCTGGTACAGGTAAAACAACGTTTGCTCGTATTATTGGTCAAGCATTAAAGGAACTTGGAGTTTTAAAATCAGGGCAATTAATAGAAACAGATCGAAGTGGTCTAGTAGCTACTCATATAGGACAAACAGCACAAAAAGTAAATGAAGTCGTCAATGAAGCGTTAGGTGGTATTTTATTTATTGATGAAGCATATGCCTTGGTTTCTAAAACAGAAGGTGATTTTGGCAAAGAAGCAATTGATACGTTGGTTAAATCAATCGAGGATCATAGGGAAAATCTGTTAGTTATCTTAGCTGGTTATAATAGAGATATGGATCTCTTTTTACAAACCAATGCAGGTCTTACCTCACGTTTTCCCAATGTATTTCAATTTGCTGACTATACGACAGAAGAACTTTATCAAATCTTATTACGTATCGCAGATGGTGAACAATACCAGCTTACACCGGAATGTAAAAATGTTATTCTTTCTATTCTCCGTTCCCATATTCAAACCGGAAACTCGAGTAATGGGAGATTTGTTCGCAATTTATTTGAGCATGCAGTAAGGAAACAATCTGTTCGTTTAGGTAATCAGGCAAATATACAAAAAGAAGATTTAATAAAATTGCAACCCGAAGATTTTATTCAATAAAAAGATGCCCTGTATTTTAAACAGGGCATCTTTTTTAGGGATCTGAACATAAAACTGTATCCATGATTCAAACTAGCGGTAATAGAGCAAATAGTAGTAAAATACGTTATAGCTAGGCTGATGTAATATTTACATATTTGGGAGGTATCGGATTGGCCAAGTTCTTTCGTTTTTTTGTGTTTTTATATCTGTTCGTTACTATGTTGTCGAGTAATTCTGTATATGGAGCAGAAACACAAACAGAATTATTACAAAAAAAAATAGATCAATTGGAATTAGAATTGGACAAATCCAATCTTGTAGATGAAAAATTGAAAATGTTGGAGAAGAACAACGATCAATTTCAAGCAGATCTACAAAAAGATCAAGAAAACTTGTTTAGTACATTTAATTTTTTTATTGCAGTAACTGCTTTTTTGTTTGGGATCATGGCTGTTGTATTGTCCATAACCATCGGTCAAAGCCGAAAGGAATTTAAAGAAAATATAAATGATAGCATGAATATAATGAAGACAGATGTGGAGCAACAATTTGATGCGGAATTAAAAGAGAGTTTGCAACGGAATAAACAACATTTTCAGGAAAGCATAGAAGAAGAGCGGAAAGTTCTTCAGCAAATGATTGAACGTGAACTTGCCTATAAAAAAGTAAGAGTATTAATAACTGGTTCAAAAGAAGACCTTCACCTAATGAAAGCCAGAGAATTAAAACCGATAGAGCGAAGAGGGATATCAGATATTACGATCATGCCTTTTGACGAACAATTGTTTAGAGAAAAGCTGTTTGAAAATACTTTCGATATTGTCGTTTACCGCTATAAAACAGCATGGGGAAACAATCAAGATGCTAGAATAAGAGTAGTAGTAGACGAGTTAACAAAAGCAGGGTCTGATATACCATTGATTGTATATAATTATGAGAATGGAAAAGTGGAAGGAGAAGATAAAAGGAAGCTGGAGGAATACCTTTGGACTCGTTATGCAAATGTACCAGCGACTTTAGGAGATAGCTTAATCACAATAGCTTATGCATTTTCTAAATAAATGAAAGTTCTTGTCCTGTCTCGGTAATGATAGTGATAGGTTCGCCATCAACCTCTTCGAATTTCACTTGCAGTTGGTGATGATGGAAAGCCTTGAGAATTCCATATTAAGCGAATCCATACATTTTAAATTCATTTGGGATCTGTTACATCAAATCGAACAGATAGTTCTACCAAACGCGTGCAAGCTTGTTTGAACCGTGATAAAATAGTAGTTGGCTTAGTGTTGATTTATGCGCTTTTTGTTCATCATATTTATGAGGTTGCATATACTAAGTTTGATGAAATAATCAAAGGGGGTTTTTGGGTTGTTCCAGTCACTTCTAAGAGCGAAACAACAATTTGTCGCAGATACAAATACAGATAAAAACTTTGAGATGTTTGTTAAATCATTCCAAGAGTTTGAGAAAAACATGGTTGCAATGGAAGAAAAACCAGAACGCAAAAAATTATATGGAAGACCCTATCGGTCT
This sequence comes from Shimazuella kribbensis DSM 45090, assembly GCF_000428065.1. GTDB lineage: Bacteria > Bacillota > Bacilli > Thermoactinomycetales > Thermoactinomycetaceae > Shimazuella > Shimazuella kribbensis. Next base: position 407,895 of record NZ_ATZF01000002.1, on the reverse strand, counting down.
GTTTAAGAAAGGGGGGTAGGCGTGGATTTTTCATCTCCTAGTATGTCCCATCTACCGCCAAATCAACCGTTATATCACGCTGTTCACCGTGATCGTTATATTAGGCAAACACTTATCAAAGAAGTAGAAAAGGTAACGGGTCGCCCTCTCATTGTATATATTGCAAACTTTAATCATCCGGAAAGTGCCATAACTCGTGAGGATATTGCACCTTTTAGTGAGATGGTGACTGCGTTAGATAAAGACAGTGATGTAGATTTGATGATTCAAAGTCCTGGTGGAGATCCAAATGCTGCGGAGATCATCGTTCATACATTACTTGCTAAAACCAAGCATCTTCGTGTGGTTGTTCCTCAAGCGGCGAAAAGTGCAGCTACTTTGGTCAGTTTAGCTGCTGACGAAATTTTAATGAGCAATACTTCTGAGCTTGGACCGATTGATCCACAAGTAACGATTCCAACCGCCTTTGGACTTGCTTTTCGACCGGCTCAAGCCTTTTTAAATGGATTGGAAATGATTAAGAAAGAACACGCAGGTGGACAGGCACTTAATCCAGCATACTATCCTTTCTTAAAGGGTGTGGATGCTGCGTTGATTGATTACTGTTTGAAATCGATTGAACATTCCAAACGTTTAGCCGTCAAATGGTTATCTCGTTCGATGTTTAAAGGACAAATAAACGAAGCCAAACGCATTGCAGAAGAATTGATCAACATTGAAAAATATCCAAATCACGGGCAAGTGATCAATTATCAAGATGCAAGAAAAATTGGATTGAATGTTGTTTATAAAGCAGATCATGATCCATTGTGGCAAGCAATGTGGCAACTTTATATTAACTATATGATCATGATGAGAGAAAAAGAAAGTGTAAAGATTTATGAAAGCACTTACTCTTCCATTATGATATAAAAAAATAATAGGAAAGATCGCAATCTTCCAATTATAGAGAAGATACGGTCTTTCCTATTATTTTTTAAGAAAACTTTTTTTATTTGTAGTTGATTGACGATTTGGTGAAATGGTATAATTTTAATCAGACCAACAAAGACATTTGAAATTTTACACGAATATTACAGAAAGGAATGCGTTTCTTCTTATTAAAATATTAGCTCCGTAAAGTAGGGGGTTTTTTATGAGCATTTTAATTATCAACCGTTTTGCCCACGACCGTTGCCAATATGAACAATGGCTTAGTGGTCTGGATGAAGAGTTACTTCTCCTCACTGCAGAGGAAGTAATCGATAGTTTTCCGGCAAAAGACTATGCTTATATCGAATCCTTTCCTCAATTTGACATCAATGGTAAAGTGGAGCTTCGTGCGATTGAACTTTACGAGCGTTATCAATTTCATACTGTGATCGCTATTTCAGAAAGAGATGTACTTCGTGCTAGTTATTTGCGACAGCGTTTTGGACTGAATGGGCAGTTACCAGAAAGTGCACAGCAGTTTCGTAACAAAATTATTATGAAAGAAATCGCACAAACTGCTCAATTGGCGGTACCAAAATTTAAGTCCCTTCAAACTAGCTTGGATTTGATCTCATTTGTGGAGCATCATGGGTATCCTGTTGTCATAAAACCAATTGATGGAGCAGGATCACAGAATATTCAAGTAATTTATAACCAGCTAGATTTAGAGTCGGTTTTGGAGAGTGGTATTTATCGTGCTACCGAAGTAGAGACTTTTATTTCGGGAGATATGTATCACGTGGATGGTCTCGTTACCGAAGGAGAGGTTGCATTTATTTCTGTTTCCAAATATGCGAGCGGATGCCTTGCATATCAATCAGGAGGGTATAATGCTAGTTATTTGATCAGTCGTGACAATCCAATGTTTGGACGACTTGTTACTTTTACCAATCGTCTTCTCCGGACGCTTGATACACCAGAGCATACTGCATTTCACACCGAGTTATTTCATACACCAAATGACGAGATTTTTTTGTGTGAGATCGCAAGTAGAACAGGTGGAGGACGCCTTGATTCCTATTTGGAACAAGCATATGGCATTCACTTGACAAAGGTATGGGTTCAAGCACAATGCGGGATAGATCTTTTGGAGAAAGTTTCAAGTGTGATGAATAAAAGTCAACATGTACTGACAGGAGATGTCCTTATCCCTCCTAGAAAAGGAAAATTTATTTCTGGTCCATTAGAAAGCCCCCCTTCTTGGGTAACGGAATTTCGAATGCTTGCAAAACCGGGACAGCGTTATGATCATCCCAAATTTAGTATTGATCACATTGCATCGTTTGTTGTGCAAGGTGATACAGAGAGTCAAATAGAAAACCGACTTACACATGTAGCCAATTGGTTCGAACAATCTTCATACTGGGAATAAATGTTTCTCTCAAGTTGGAAGTATAGCAAGGGTAAAGATAAATTTAAATATTCAGAAAAGAGTGATGGGATGAGTATTTTAATTTTGAATCGTGTTTCTCGTGATCTTGCTCCATATGAAGATTGGTTGAATCATTTAAACGAAGATTTAATACTATTAACATCTGATGAGTATGCGGAAGATTTTACTCCTAGTAACTTTGCCTATTTTGAATCATTTTCAAACTATAGCTACAATTCCAACGTAGAGTTAAGAGCTATTGAATTATTTGATCGTTATAAATATCGTGCAATAATTGGCCTATCCGAACGAGATGTTCTTCGTGCTGCCTATTTACGCGATAGATTTGGAATCGAAGGACAAACATGGGATAGTGCATGGAATTTTCGCAGTAAAATTAAAATGAAAGATTTAGCTGTTAGTCATGGCTTACCTTGTCCGCCATATCGTGAAATCATTCACAGTTTTGATCTTCTGGAGTTTGTAGAAAAACACAAATTGCCAGTTGTTATCAAACCAATAGACAGTGCCGGTTCTGTGGGCACAACTGTAATCGAGACACAGGAACAACTGGAGAATCTGTTGATGGAGGGTGTTCCACACAACTGGGAAGTAGAAAAGTTTGTAGAAGGTGATTTGTATCATGTAGATGGGTTTATTTATCATGGAGAATTGATCTTTACATCTTGTAGTAAATATGTCGAATCATGTTTATCATTTCACGAAGAAGGTAAATTTACAGGGAGTTATATCTTAGATCAAAACACTGAGCTGTCCAAACGATTATCGGATCGGGTAACAAAACACCTACGTATTATGGCTCCTCCTGAGCATACCCCTTTTCATGCGGAGTTTTTTCATACTCCTGATGATCAAATCATCCTTTGTGAAATTGCGAGCAGAACAGGCGGGGGGCGGGTTAATATTCAGATTGATCAATCGTTTGGAGTTAATTTGAATAAATCGTGGATTTATGCACAGTTAGGTTTGGCATTGGAGTTGCCTGCAGGAGGGAGAAAACAGGTTAAACCTCATGTTTTAACGGGTTCAGCTTTATTGCCTCCTAAGAAAGGAACGTTTCAAGGTTTTCGAGCAGAGGTATGGCCTGACTATGTAACGGAATATCGATTGTTAGCAGAACAAGGAGAACAGTTTAATGGTCCAAAGTCAAGTGTGGACCATATGGCGTCTGTAGTTGTAGTTGCTAGTACAGAACAAGAGATGGAAGATCGACTCCATGAATGCAATCGGCTTTTTCAAGAGCATAGTATCTGGACTTAAAAATGGACAAGCATAAAAAGTGTGCATTTTAATAGGGAAGCGATCCTAAAAATAGGGTCGCTTTATTTTGAGTAAATTCTTTTTTAGCGTGTATTATATGGGGGTAAAATGCATGGATGACGGCTGTCCATTGTGACAGCCGTCATTTCCTCAGCTTTCCTTCGTTTGTGTAATGAATTGGTGGATTGTGTCACACACAATCCGACAGGAATGATCGAGAAGACAGTTATGACCTCCCATTACCTCCGCGATTTTCACATGTGCTAGCCTTTTCATGGTGATTCGTTCTGTTTTTTTGTTGTGAACCACCTCATCTTTTCTTGCTAGCAACACGAGAGTAGGTTTACGAGGAGGATATTTTTGGAGTGTCCGATTGGTGAAACGAATGGATCGGATCAATTCGATGACTGAGATGATTGGACGATCTAGGTCTGATCCGCGGTATTTGGCAAAGGGGATCTCTGATCGCTTAAAAGGAATCGTTGGGCGAAACCGACTGATTCCTTGGGCCAAAGGTCGATCCAAAGAAGTCACTCGAATTGCAGATGTTGGGAGTCTGCTCTTCCATTGCAAAGTAAGTGGTGGACTGATGGCGATAATCCCCATCACTTGAAGACTACCATCTTGCTCGAGTTGATCAGAAAGTGTCGAAGCTAGCAGACTGAAGAGCCCTCCCATGGAGAAGCCTGCCAAATAAATCTTTTTGACCCCGTACTCTCTGATCTCCAGCAACCGTGTCCAGTATGAACTCCACCAGTCAGTCCACTTGATGGTAGAGGAATAATCTGGATAACTCGGAACGACTACAGAGTATCCAAGATGATGAAGATAACAAGCTGCTGGTTGTAGGGACTTTGGCGTTTCCGACCATCCTGGACAGAAATAGATGAGGATATCATTGGATCCTTGCAGGAAAAAGGAACCTTCAAAAGCCTCACCCAAATCAATCCCAAGAGATTCGTTGTATGGCATACTGCCCTCTCTATTCCAAGGAAAACGGAGAATTTAACTGTTTCTATTTCTACCATATCTATACTTTTATTTGCAGTCAATACAATTTACATGGTGGCAGGAAGGAGAATGGACCATTTTCACACATTGGAATTAGTAAAAATAAGATTATAATTTATTATTTTAAATAAAATATAAGATTTGAACAGATTGTTATAAAAGATTGTTGACTGAGTTTATTTGTTGTAAGTTGCATGAGTATAGTAATTACTAACCTTGTTGATCCATCTGTTTTAAGAATATTATGTAGATAAATTGAAAAAAATGTTATAATGTTTTATATATTCTACTAATGATTCATTTTTCTTTGAAGTTGAATACGTCTTATCTCAGAAAAATAGGCTTTCATTTTAAAGGGGTATGGTGTTTATGGGACGCTTAGTGGGGAAAGTAGCAATAATCACAGGAGCGGCAAGTGGTCAAGGAAAAGCAGAGGCTGTTCTTTTCGCGAATGAAGGAGCAAGCGTTGTTTTAATCGATATTCAAGAACAAAAAGTACATAAAGTTGCAGATGACATTCGAAAAAAAGGAGGGGAAGCAATTTCTTTTTATCATGATATCGCTATAGAAGAACATTGGAGTAGCCTGGTTAGGAAGATTTGTGAAAAATATGACAAAATAGATATTTTAGTGAATAATGCTAGTACACCTGCAAATCATGATGATGTTATCGAGGAATGGAGAAGAGTATTGAATGTCAATATGATCGGAACTTTCTTAGGAATGAAGTATGTTATTCCTATTATGAAGGAAGTAGGAGGAGGTTCGATTATCAATATTTCATCAGTTGCCGGGTTAATAGCAGGAGGAGTCAATCCCTACACAGCTTCAAAAGGAGCCATTCGTGCGATTAGTAAGAGTGCAGCTGTAGAATATGCCAAATATAAAATTCGTGTAAACTCGGTATATCCTGGAATGATTCATACTCCGATGACTGAAGATTTACTTGCAAATGAGGGAGTCAGGAAACACTTTGAATCGGTAACACCACTTCCTTTTTTGGGCGAGTCAAATGATGTTGCTAACGGAGTGTTGTATTTGGCTTCTGACGAATCAAGATTCACAACAGGTACAGAATTGGTTATTGATGGAGGATGGACTTCTCATTAAAGAACTTTCTTTTCCTGTTTTCGATGTATTTTAGAAAAACTGTAGCTGTTAGAATGAACTTGTTGTATGGTTCGTGTCAATTAATAATAAGTAGTTTGGATCAGAAAGAAGATGTCAGACGAAACTAAGTAATTTTAAAAGGACGGATTTGCGCATTGATCGGTTAGTTCCGTTATTAACTAGAAAGAATATTGATTAAATATATTGAATCATTTTATAATTTCTTTAATGGAATCTCCTCTGCACAAGGCACGGTTGTTGGACTGTGGTAGACCTCCTTTTGGGGGAGTAGCTGACGTATTGCAATTCATAATGATAGTGCTTCGGTCCCAAAAATAATCACATTTATACAAAACAACAAGGTTTATGGTGCAATGAAATCATAAACCTCGTTGTTTTGTTGTGCGGAAACAAATACTCCGTTTTTCCTAGTGAATGATTGACTTGCGTTAAAATAGGCAAGAAAAAGAAAGGTAGGTATTAAACACAAACCTTTTCTTTTTTGTCTATTCTTTTTGCAATATAATGAAGGAAAGTTCTTTTTAGAAAGGACGGATTATTTTGCGTCGACCTATAATTCCAGGTTTAAAAGAAAGAAGCCAGGATAACAATACAATCATTCGTCCAATCAGATCAAAGTTCGAATTGTTGGAACGATTGAGACAGAAAAGGACAGATGAATATTTAAAATTGGTTGCTGATTTGGATGTGAATAGTCAAGTAGAATGGGATATAGATGCTGTTTTTGCATCGCTTGAGAAGCAGTTTGCAGATGTACCAAAGCAAGAACAATTGATAGGAATATTGGCAAAATGTTATTTGGATGATTGTTATGATGTCCATCTTATTGATCGAAATCAAACCATTATACACCATATAAAAAAGACGGACTCTGTACCTAATGAATTTGCAAAAGCCAGAGGGCTAGCACTTCACCCGAGTTATGAATTTATTGAAGTGTACAAAGATTGTATCAGGGCAGTTGCGAGGAATGGAGAAGTTTCTGTTGTGAAGGAGTGAATATAAATGCCACAAATTGATTTACAATTAGCAGAGATCAAACTGGTACGCGTAAGACAAGAGCTTGAGCAAAAGTTTGCGCACTATGATCAACTTAGACGTACTGCAACAGGTATCTTGCAAGCGATTGATTTGTCACTTGTGCGGTCCGATGTGATTAAAAATGTTACAGAAGAGATGATGATCACTACCCCAAAGTATTGGTTAGCGCCTGCATTGATTGCATTAACAGGTTGGGTCAGTGATCAGAGGGAATTGGCTGAGCGAGCTTTGGAAGAAGCTATGCGTCGGAATCCGAAAAAAACATCCCTATTTTTCGCGTTAGTCAGCAGGAGATATAATCGACAAGAAGCGTGCCGACAATGGTTCGAACAATATTTTCAAGAAGTGAATCCAATGCAAGCAGACCGTGATTTGGTTATGGTGATGGATGGTATAACAAATGGGGTGTTTCCCTTAGCCATTTGTCAATCTTTTCTCGATCAGAGCGAACAATGGATGGACGAGTTCACTTCAAAAGTAGATTTACTGAGTGAAGAGAGAAAAAATTGGCGAAATGCATTGTTTCAACGTGTAAAATACCCTTCGATGGAAGAAAAGTTCCCTTATTTAGTTCAAAATAGTAACTCTTGGAAAGAAATAGGGTACTCTGCTCAGATTGTTCAGTATCATGAAGAAATTGGTGGGTATTTACAAGGAGCACTTGATCAAGACTTTTCTCCATCTTCACGTGTAGAAGAAGCAGTGGATGCTTTATTAGAAAAATTGGTGTTTCAGTATGAGGATGATGAACTCGAACTTCGTAGAGAAGAGCGGTCTATGCAAATTGTGATTGAGTCAAATGGGGAGAAAGATATTTTTGAGGAAAAAGTATTAGCTGAAAAAGAATTATTTGCTCCTGTACAAAATTATTTAGAATTGCTTCGCAACATGGCAATGTATCCAGAAACCTTGCAAGTATCCCCTTCTTCACAACGTTTTGCCTTGGCTATGTTAAAAGATGTTATTGTAGAGACACATAATGACCTTACACTATCTATTCGAAATCAAGTGCCTATGGATATTGAGCTGACCAGTCCTAAAAAAGTTCAAGAAATACATTTGATGGAAAATTGGGCCTTCCATACTCAAAATGGTGATAACGAAGAATCCTGTGAGACTTCCGTGCACAAAGCCTTGACGGAGTCTTATAAAAAACAAATGAAAAAGATTTGGAAGTTACGTTTATCAAAAGGTTATATGAAACAGAAAAAAGCAAAATTAATCCTTACTGCAGTTCTAGCGGGTGGTCTCTTTGTGTACACGTCCATCGCTATATCCCCAATTTTTAGCGTTATTGCATTATTAGCAGGAGGGTTTCTTTATAAATGGATGAAAGAAAAACCAGTTCGTGATCAAATGAAAGAGGTTGAGACTTTTGTTCAAAATGAAATGAAAGCTACATTAGCTGATGTAGTTGATTATCGACAAGCTTTCAAACAAGCGGATCAAAAAGCAGAAAAGTTACCGGAACTATTAAAACCTTTACATGTAAAAGAGACATTACAACGCAATTACGATAAGACTCGTGTTGTCATACGTTAGGAGGATAATGATGAATGATAATCCGTTTAAAGATGAAGAACCTATGAGTGTATTTAAAGATGAACTTTCAAATGAGGATCCCAAAAAATCTGTTTTTGTATCCAATGAGAAAAATCAGGACGAAGGTGGCTATTCCAAATTTCCACAATGGGATCTGCTCCCGCCATTTAAACTTATAAAGAGAGGAAAAAACAAATGAGCGAAGGTCTGAAATCACCAACTACCTATGCAGATTGGGTATCCAGTTTTCAAATTTTTCGCGATGGACAGCGAGATGAAGAATTAGTGGTTGCAATATCGAAAGGGAAAGTGCCTTGGACAAAAGGGGTTGCGGAACGTTTTACACAAAAAATGAGTGAGGCAGTTTCTGCACGGTTACAACGAGCAGTTGATCAATTTGGTAAAGAGCTTGGCAGAGCACAAGGAGAAGAAAACAACGTCGTACAAGCTATACTTGCCCTGCGTCGCCAAATCAGTTACCTGTTTCGTTTTGTAACTTCGCCAACATTTCCAGATGAAATAACGAAGAAGTTTAGTGAGGAAATTGAAAAAAATGCTCAAAATTTACAAAATTACTTGCTCGAAGAGGTCAAAAAAGGTTCAAATAGTAGATTGATTCGAGTGGTTCAACATACCCCTATACTAGTCAAACAACCAGAGACAAATGAAGCCCCGATTCCAATGGGGAAAACGAAGAGGAGAATTATATTCTAATGAGCGATCTCAAAGGTTTTACGGATGTTCTGGAAAGATACTTAAAAGCACGTATCCCTTTTATATCGATTCGTAGTTCAGAACGTTCACGTGTTCTTGAAGTCATTAGGAACCTGGCTCAAAAGATCAATATACCTGCTTATGTGCATACTCTTTCACAAGGAATGCGAGATTTAGTTCATCATCGTACTATTAGTGAAGATCGATCTATTATGGGTGCTATTGATTTTATCAGTAGTCAGTTTGCTCAGAGACAGAACCTTACCTATGTACTTACCGAAGTTTCGGATCTAGAAGACGACACCCCTACTGCCCGTTATTTTTATGATGTAGCAATGCTTGCAGCAGAGACTGGCGGTTCTGTCGTAGTGGTAACTTCAAATCCAGTGTGGAATCCATTGGCGCGTTTAGGGATGTCTGTGACTCTTGATGTCCCTACTGAAGATGAAATGTTATTGATTATACGAGAACAAATAGGACCTTATAAAGGGCAAATCCCTATTAGCTGGACTGACAAAGATGAAAAAGAAGCGGCAGCTATTTTGTCAGGAATAAGTCAGATCGAAGCAGAGAATGTAATCGCAACCTTACTGGCGAAAGGGAGTATCGAAAAAGAAGATCTTGCAGAATTAACTCAAGTGAAAGATAGTGTTTTTTCTGATATCTCCGGATTAGAGCGTATTTTTGTCCGAGATCAGGATCTAACTGTTGGAGGTTTAGAAGGTTTACGAAAATGGTTGGATCATGAAAGACCATTATTGACTGCTGATTTGAGAGAAAGAGGGATTCGACCTCCACGGGGAGTGCTTTTAGTAGGGGTTCCAGGTTGCGGAAAATCATTATCTGCCAAAGCTATTTCTGTAAGTTGGAATATGCCGTTATATCGCTTGGACTTCGCTACTATATTCGGCCAATATGTAGGGCAATCAGAAGGTAGATTGAAAGATGCCCTGAGTACAGCAGATCATGTCTCTCCTTGTGTGTTGTGGATTGATGAGATTGAAAAAGGTTTAGCTGGAACGCAAGGCGATAATACGGGAGTCACCAATCGCTTGGTTGGACAGTTTTTATTTTGGTTGCAAGAAGCTCGTTCCCGTGTATTTGTTGTTGCTACTGCCAATGATGTATCGAAACTTCCACCAGAATTGTTGCGTCGAGGACGTTTTGATGAGCTGTTTTTTGTGGATTTACCTACTCCTGAAGAACGAAAAGATATCATTAATATTTATATTCATCGAGGTTTAAAACGAAGTTTAGATGATCGATTATTGGATGAGTTGGTTCGTCTATCAGATGGATTTGCAGGAGCAGACATTGAATCTGCTGTACGTGATGTAGTAAAACAAGCATTTTTAAATGGGGATAATTCTATTACCGTAGATCTGTTTCGCAAAAGTTTCCAAAATGTCGTACCATTGTCCCAAACAAGTCCAGAACAAATACGGGCTATTCGTAAGTGGGGAAGAGAAAGAGCTGTATCTGCCTCCGGAAGACCAATCATAGATGATCCAGAAATGGGAAAAATAAAAAGAAATATGTTATACCCATAAAATAACAATAGTATTTTTTGACAAATGTTGAAATTAGAATCATGAATCGATATCCTATGTATAGAAGCAACCGCTTTCAAAGCGGTTTTTTTAATGGATTCTTTGGAGGTGTTGATTTGGGAGAGAACGATCTACGTCGTGATCTGTCTTCTCGCCACATTTCTATGTTGGCGATAGGTGGATCCATTGGAACTGGTTTGTTCTTAGCTAGTGGGACAGCCATTCATCAAGCGGGTGCAGGTGGTGCGATTTTAGCTTATGCAGTTATAGGATTCATGGTCTTTTTTTTGATGACTAGTCTTGGGGAAATGGCAAGCTTCATGCCTGTTACTGGTTCGTTCAGTACATATGCTTCGCGTTTTGTTGATCCAGCTCTAGGTTTTGCCCTTGGATGGAATTACTGGTATAACTGGGCAGTCACAATTGCAGTTGAATTATCTGCGGGTGCCCTTTTGATGAAATTTTGGTTTCCCACCGTACCTTCCTATTTATGGAGCTTGTTATTTTTATTTGTATTTGTTGTTTTTAATCTAATCTCTGTTAGGGGCTTTGGAGAATCAGAGTTTTGGTTTGCATTAATTAAAGTAGTAGCTATTATTGTTTTTATTATTGTAGGAATACTAATGATTTTTGGTGTGATTGGAGGTTCTGCAGTCGGATTTTCAAATATTCATGCAGGATCTGGTGCATTTCATGGCGGTTATTTCACGTTGTTTCAATTGCTTATTGTTGCGGGATTCTCTTTCCAAGGTACCGAATTAGTAGGAGTAACTGCTGGAGAGAGTAAAAATCCTGAAAAATCTTTACCAAAAGCAGTCAAACAAATCTTTTGGCGCATACTTTTGTTTTATGTGCTTGCATTACTTGTCATTGGATTTCTTATTCCTTCAAATGATCCACGACTATTAGGTGGAGACGAAATTGCGCTTAGTCCTTTTACGATTGTTTTTTTCAATCTTGGGTTTGAAGGCGCAGCTTCTTTCGTTAATTTTATTGTCTTGACAGCTGTTCTCTCAGCGGGTAATTCCGCTATCTATGCTTGTACTCGTATGCTGTGGAATCTTTCAAAAGAAAAGCAAGCACCAAAGAGTCTAGGAAAAGTGAATAGAAGAGGCGTTCCTGTTGTAGCATTATTGTTTACTGTTTTGGTTGGAGGGCTCACATTCTTATCTTCTATCTTTGGAGATGGAAAGGTTTATTTGTGGTTGCTTAATGCCTCGGGATTATCAGGATTTTTAGCTTGGCTAGGTATTGCCATTAGCCATTATCGTTTTCGGAAAGCATGGGTAGCTCAAGGGAAAGATTTGAATTCTTTGCCATATCGGGCAAAATGGTATCCATTTGGACCGTTATTTGCCGGTATTTTCTGTTTGGTAATCATCATTGGTCAAAATGTACAAGCATTTACAGGTCAGCAAATTGATTGGCAAGGTGTACTAGTATCCTATATTAGCATTCCATTATTTTTACTTCTATTTTTCATCTATAAATGGAAAAAGAAAACCAAACAAATTCCATTGCATCAAGTTGATTTCGATAATCGCTGATTTCCTTTCATCTATTACATTGTATGCGAAACAAAATGATAGCAAACAATGATAGTAGGTGATGAGAGCATGAAACTATTAATAGTACTAGGGAATATATTTGTCCCGCTTCTCTTCTATTTAGTTCAATGGGTATGGCCCAAAACAAAAATAATTTTTAATGGTATTGCCGTATTGTCCTTCATGGTTTTTAGCAGTATTGCTTCCTTAGGTATTTATAGCGTTATTCGTGATCATGAAGTTTATATGACAAGTATCCATGGATTATTCTTGAATCCGTTTTTCTTGATTTCGGCTTCCTATTTGGGCATATATTTGCTTTATCGTTTGTGGTTGATTACTACGGTAGAATAGCAAAAAGCAGAGGAGATTATCTCTGCTTTTTTTGCTATTCAGATGCTTTTAATTTGCTAATACGCAAGTCAATTTCATCTAATTCATCGATTTCATTTGGTTTGGTCACTTCTTTTTGTCCACTTAGATGGTTAATCTCATCATGGATTCTTTGAAAATCATTTAAGATTTCTTCTGATTGAAGAGACTGTAGGGTTTGATCAATGCTATTTTGTGCTTTGGCACGGCTTATTCGAGCAATTAAACTATTTTTCTTATCCACTAAGTTGAGATACTCACGCTCTAAGGTATAGAGTTTTTCTTTTAAATCTGCAATGCCTGTTTCTGTTTCTTGAATATAGGTCGCATACTCTTCAATCTTTGCTTGGTAGTGTATTTTTTCAGCAGTCGCTTTCTTTGCTAATGCATCTTCTCCTGCTTTAGCTGCTATTTCTGCCTGCTTTTCACGTTTGATTACTAATAATTGTGCTTCTTTATGTTGATTTTCAAAGTTTTGTAAGTATCCAATCTGTTTGCTAATCACATCTTTGACAACAATAATTTCTTTCTCCATCTCTTTTAAATACTGTTTCAACATGGATTCTGGATTTTCTATATCACTCATCACCTGTCGATACGTGGATTTAAAAAACCGACGAAAACGTCCCATTTCTTTCTCTCCCTTCAAGTATAACCCTTAGTTGTTTTTATTTTTATTTACAAATGCTTGCCAATCCGCGTCAAAGCTTTTGTCGAATGAAGGCTTGGTTGCTGTTGATGTAGCAAAAACTTCGCTGGTGGGTTGGTCGATTAGTTTCCAACCAACATAAAGGAAAGCACCGCTGATCAGCAGCGTAAGTAGAAACGGTATATTAAACAAACCGCATAATGCTGCTATTCCGAAAAAGAGATAAGCGATATTTCTTTCTTGCTTGGTACGTGCGTGTTTTAATTTTCTAGCACCAATAAATGCAAGACCTGCCATGAGTACCAAGAGGAATAAATGTCCAAATTGGCAGAGCAATACAATGGCACCGATAATCAAAAGGCTGATTCCTGCAAACTTCTTCATGTTGTTTCCCTCCTTTTGTTGTGTTGGTATTAGCATACGGCAGATCGAAAGGATGAAAAACGATCCAAAGGTTTATCTTTATCTAAGACTTTGGTCGCAGAAGGTTAAGCTTTCTTTGGGGAATACAAGTTACATAATTTCTGACAACATTATGATCAATAACTTGGATACTATACTTAATTAGATTTCAAGCTTATTTTCTCCTCTATATTCTATTATTTTAATGAATTCAGTCATTTATATGGAAAAGTCATTCTATGAAAGATGATTGTAGTAATGGAGTTGTTCGATCACGACACACTCACAGAAGGCCATCATGTCTCAAGAAATCATCGTTACTCTCGGTCCAGGTGTAACAAATATTACAGAAGAAGAGGTGCGACGATCAGCTCTGTTCACCCAGTGGGTAGAGCGCATGGATACGGCAGGAATGAATGTCAGGAAGGTGGACATTCATCACGTTCTTCAGTGGGGGAAGCCGACTGAGCCGAAGATGATCTATCTATCGGCTTGGGCGGTTGATCCAGATGGGACAGAGCTCCCTCCCATTGCAGCTCACCTGCGGGGTGACACGGTCGACACTCTTGCGATCCTTCAGTGCGAAGGGGAGGAATATGTCGTTTTCGTGATGCAACCTCGTGTACCTGGTGCGTCGATCTGTATCTCCAATCCCTCAGGGATGGTGGATACAGGAGAGGAAGTCAGCATCGCCGCTCTTCGTGAGGTCGATGAAGAACTAGGCCACAAGATCAAGTGGAGCAAACCCGAGCGCTTGGTATATCGTCCGCTCCTCGTAAGCCCTGGAGGCACTGCACAACCGTTTTGGGGGTGAAGCGGAAGAAGGGGAACGGACTCAAGTCCTTGTCGTTCCTCTTTCCGAAGCTCTTGGGAAGACAGGTTGCGTAAAGACTCACCACAGTCTTTGCTGTTACCTGTTGCGAGCCATGTCATCTTCGTGATCACCCGGGGTACCTGTTCGCAGGTACCCCGCACTGCATTTTCCTTTTATCTGCATAAAAAAAGCAGTGAAAGAATCACTGCTCACCATAAAATTGTTGAGTCCAGTAGGTGCCGTATCTTCCACCTTTTGCATACCCAACACCAATATGCGTATAGTTTTTATTTAAAATATTCGCTCGATGACCCTCGCTTTTCATCCAACGTTCCATCACTTCTTTGGGAGTAGCACTTCCCGCTGCGATGTTTTCTCCACAATAACCGTTGCCAACTCCTTGTTTTTTCATATGTTCACAAGGATCTCCGTAAGTGGGTGAATGATGGTCAAAATAATCTTTATCCCGCATATCCTCTGACTTTTCACGTGCTAGTTTACTCACTTTTAAACTCAAAATAAGTGGTTTTACATTCTGTTTTTTTCGTTCTTCATTTACTAGATCAAATACTTCTTGTTCAAAGGGGGATACAGTGTAGGTAGAAGTTTTGGTATCTTCTTGTGCATAAGTGATAGGGTTTAAAGAGAATAAACTGCCGATCAAAGAAAAAACAAACAAAAAGGAAAAGAATCGATTCAATGTAAAAACCCCTTTCCTCCCTTGATGGGAATATCTTCATTGTAATGAAAAATGGTGAAAAGAAGCGTGACAAAAACATTAAGATAATTATTTTTTTTTTGCATGTTAATAAAAATCCTCTCGAAGCCAATAGGCATCAAAACTGCATGAAATTTCGGAAATGTCCCAATGAAGTTGAGAGAATTAATATAAGATACTTTGAAGGACAGCGGAACAGAAAAATTTATTTAAAAATTACTGGTAGTTGAATCTACTTTGTGGTTCATATTTCGTAGAAGTTACATTTTACGAAGTTTTATGTGATGTGATTCTAAATAATATGAATTAATCGTTTTTCAGGATTATAGTTATTGTTTTGGTAAAATGCAGTTAATCGATATAATTTAAATCGATGATCTCAAGGGAAAGTAATAACCAAAAAAATTGCCTCCCTATTTGAGACTAGCAGGTGTTATTTTTAATTGAATGGCAGATACCTATGTTAAAGAGGAGGAATTATGGGTAAGGTCCTTGTTCTTGGTGCAAGCGGGCTTGTAGGTAGTGCTTTAATCCATGAATGGAAAGACGGGTATAAATTATATGGAACATACTCTTCTTCTTCGTTATCCAGTCTCCCCTTCGATCATCAATTCCAGTTAGATGTTCAGCAAATTGAGAAGATGAAAGAAATGATACAAGTAATAAAACCCGACTTTGTGATTTCTTGCTTAAGAGGGGATTTTGACAATCAATTTAGATTTCATAAAGAGTTAGTGAAGGTGTTAAGAAATACGAGTAGCCGTTTGTATTATTTTTCTACCACAAATGTATTTGATGGGGATTTTTCAAGGCCTCACACAGAAACAGATACACCTATTGCTGAATCAGATTATGGGAAATTTAAAATAAAATGCGAAAATATGCTGAAAGAAATTTTGGATGAGCAAGTGATAATCATTCGAATCCCCGCAATATGGGGAAAAACTTCTCCTAGATTGAACTTAATCAAAGAAAGTATAAAAGAGAATAAAGAAATAGATGTATATAGCAATCTTGTATGTAATAATCTTTCAGATGCACTTCTAGCAAAACAACTACGTTATATTATGGAAAAAGAGCTAAAAGGAACATTTCACTTAAGTTCAATGGATATGGTAACTCAGGAAGAATTTTATAGACAAATCATAAGTGGATTTTCGAATGAAAAAAATATTTTACAAAACCATTTATACCAGGATAAAGCCGAAAATTTTTATTTTTGTCTGCATTCTAATCGTGAGGATATTCCAGCATCTTTACGAGTTACAAATAAAGATATTATCTCTTACTTGCTAAATTAAGATGTGTGGGATAAGAGGGGACGTATGCGATAGAATGGAGACGATTGGACACTTCACACTAAATCTCTTTGAAGATTCCAAACAAAGTGAATTACCTTTTCTTCATTTTTTACAATCATAAAGAAACTGATGGATATCATGCCCAAAAGCTCCTCTCTGACTGGTTTTCCTTCCTATGTTTATGCTTCCTAATAAGGTAAGGTCACCCATATTCGTGCTATAATAAAGAGGGGAAGGGGTCAAAAAATGAAATTATCCAAACTGAAAGAAAAACTGCCTAACTTATCACATTATATGCAATACAATCCTTCACAATTTCTGCGAGAACAACCAGTAGATGAAGAAGAATTAAAGGCAGTAATAGAGGAAGCCAATACATATTTACGGCAAATATTGCAAGAACCAAAAGTGGATCCCCAAGTACTGATTTACCTATACAGTTATTTAGGTAATGGTTATCGGGTATTGTACCAAACGACAAAAGCGGTTCAGTATTTGGAAAAAGCACTGGATTTAACGAAACAAGAAGAAGATTTACAAGGAGAACTTCGTGCTCTTATTCGGCTTGGTGAAGCTTTTAAATACGATGAAAGACATGAAGCTGCTCTTGCTTGTTTTGAACAAGCGCTAGCGATAAGCAGTTACAAAGACTTAGAGAAGTACCGGGATTTTGCCTTACAACATATGGGGAAATGTTTACTGGAGTTAGGGGAGTTTGAAAATGCGATCCTTCGGTTCGAAGAAGCGTTAGAACTGCGAAAAAAGAAAAACAATCCTTCCCTCGTTTTGGCAACAGAGACCGCGATCGTTTTAACTCACATTATCAAAGAAGATGAGGGAAGTACGCCCAGTCTATAGCATATGTGGATGAGTAGATCGGAATTGTTGAATGACTTGTCCATATGATTGCTCTGGAATATCCATGAGTTCGCTTTCTCTCAAAAAGAAGAAATAAGGGATGCTGTTTATCTCTTTTTTCGTATAATACATACCGACAGTTTGATCGTGAAAAGCAAAAGTTGCTCCAAGTATAACAGGTATTTCCTTTTGATCCTCTGACAAAAGGACTTGAAAGAAGTAAGGTTCAAGTTCATCCAATATACGTTCCCGATATGTTTCCCCTGGATACCGGAGGGTGAGTGTATCGGGTGTTTCTGTTTCTACTATATATATATCTTTTCGTGTTTCTTTGTCCCAGATGAGAAGGACATGCTGGATATGGTGATGAGAAAAGATGTATTGATGTTCAGTAGCAAAATGTACGTTCAAGGGAAAAACCTCCTTAAAATGCGCGGCGCCCAAGCTTCGTACGTGATGTACGATGCTCGGGCGACCATAGATCCAGTGTTATCCGAAGATGTCACGGATCCTGCTGCTCACCTCTCCGGAGGGAGTGGTGGGAGCGGGGGTGATCACAGGCATGGCCTGCAGTCGGTCGTTGATGACGTGAAGCGCCGAGAAGAGCTTCTCGTTGCGCTCGATGAGCTGAGCCGCTTCTTCCGGGTGCATGCGCTGCTGGAACACGTAGTTCACGATGTATTCGAGCTGAGCGCGAAGTGTCATCTGACCCTTTTCGTAGTAGTACTTGCCGTCGATCTCTCCGCGGAACGGGAGGTCAACCGTCTGAGTCAGCTGGAAGAACGCCTCGTTGCAGGCGGACTTGAGCTGGTCGTCATTTTCATCGATCTCACGCTGCGGGAGCAGGGGGATGAGAGCGAAGAGAATGGCACCAATCATGATGGGACCTCGACCTTTCCGTGTGCCTTTCGGCGACCAATACTTGTCTTAATTATGATTATACGGGCAATTTTGTAGAAATGCTACCTTTTCCAAAAATTATAATGTTTTATGATCAAGTCTGTCTTGCTAAAGGAAGGTAGTCACTAATGCATAAGCATGGTTGGATTAATCAGTGTGAGGAATTTTCAAGACAGAGGTGAAAAAGCAAATTCTAATTAATTGATTGAAAATTACATATTTATTCAGAGCTCTTCTCAAAAGCTTTGAAGTATTGTTATAGTAAAATTACTCGATGTGAACAAATGTTCGCATCATACCTTCAGGAGATGAATCCATGGCTGGTTTCAACGGCGGTTCCGCGATCGACATGTCCGGTCCCCTCCCGCAGGTGCCACCAACGTCCCGCTCACCGAGCCGGCACCGCAGCCCGCTACGCCGGCGATCACGGGGCAGCCGAACGCGGAGACGAAGGCTCCGTCGGCGTCTCCCACCTACGGTGGGACTGTCGTGAAGTAGATCTCCTAGCTACCAACTAGTCGAGATCCGTCCAGGATAACTGGAGCGCCGGTCGCAGAGCAATCTGTGACCGGCACCCAAATGTAAATAATGAATAAACGATAAATAACCGCCTTTATTAGCCGATTTGGCTTTTAAGGCGGTTTTAATTTTGAGATAATGGAGATAACTCTTTTATCGTTTTTTTACTTTCTTCTATGATAAGAAGTTTGTTATGAATGGAATATACGAAGATCTCCTGTCTAATTTCCTTTTTATTCATAAATTCTAATTTGTGCTACAATATTTGAGTATGGGGCAAAGAAATTCGTTTGAGTCTTCAAATAAATATAAAAATGGATAATAATCGGATGAATAAATCACTTAAGGATGGGGATTATCATTTGAGCTTTACCAAACAACGTATTTTACATATGTGGGAACTAGAAAAAAAGCGATTGCAGTATGTACTGCCTTTGGCTGATGACGATATGGATTGTTTGACACTTGGTTATCAGATGATGTCACGAATGGAATCACTTATTTATCGTGCTTACCAAGAGGATCATCCTGATAAAAAGCCATACATGATTGATGTTATTTATTGGATGGAAGATCAAGGTTGGAACGAGATGAGTCAAGAATTTATGTATCTGCTTGATCAATCCAAAGCATATAATAAAGCCCATCAAGATGGATAGGCTTGTTTGCTTTTGATTTTATTTTTACCTTTATTACCTAACGACATAGCTTGCTGGATATCTCGTTCATATTGTTCTCGCTCTAATTGTTTGATTTCGCGTTCTTCTTTTTTCTTCTTGACTCTTACACTGTAGTCTTTGCTTTTGTAATTACTGTGAAACAAACCAAATCCATATTTTTGCTTAGCATCATACCATTTCATCAATAACTCTCCTTTTTAGGAGACCCACATGGTGAACTTTTTGTGCTCTGTATTTTTACAATTGGTGGGATTCCTGTATCGAATAGCGAACCTGTGTTCTATTGTACTCATCTTCCTTCTTTTTGTCATCTCTTATTTTTTGCTCCTTAGAAGCCTGTGAAAGGGAGAAGTTGGATGTAGCCAGATTAAGATGTATTCCTTCCTTTTTTTTGGTATACTAAGCCTGTTGTAAGAGGGGAGGTCCTTTTGATGAGTGCACAAGTGCAGGCACATGATGATTCAAATGAAAACAAAGAGAATGAGTTCCTCGATTTTATGGTATCCGCTGGGGTATTTGGTGGATTACTCTTCGGCATATTTATCATTGCTACAATCGTAAAATTAATGATGTAAGGACACCATCATCAGGTGTCCTTTTTCTCTTGGCAAGCTTTCACAGATAAGCTATACTTGCAAGGGAGCCAAGGGAGAAAAACTCGGCGGATGATTTCTATTTGCCCCTTACATATATACCCTGATTGGCTTTTTATCTATGGACTGGAGGATGGAGCATGAACGTACATGAGTACCAAGGAAAAGAAGTGCTAAAGAAATTTGGCGTCCAAGTACCAAATGGATATGTTGCTTTTAATGCTGATGAGGCAGTACAAGCAGCGCAATCCTTAGGTGGCAACCTATGGGTGGTAAAAGCACAGATCCATGCAGGTGGTCGTGGAAAAGCTGGTGGAGTAAAACTAGCAAAAAGCTTAGATGAAGTACGTGAATTTGCAAATGAATTAATTGGAAAAGTACTAGTTACACATCAAACTGGTCCAGAGGGCAAGGAAATCAAACGTCTTCTTATTGAAGAAGGCTGCCCTATTGAAAAAGAATACTATATCGGTGTTGTTATTGATCGTTCTACAAACTCTGTTGTGATGATGGGTTCTGAAGAAGGTGGAACCGAAATCGAAGAAGTAGCAGAAAAAACTCCTGAAAAAATCTTTAAAGAAGTGGTGGATCCTGCTGTAGGTTTACTACCGTTTCAAGCTAATCGCCTAGCAAATCGGATTAATATTCCAAAAGAAAAAGTAAGAGAAGCTGTGAAATTTATGCTTGCTCTCTATCGAGTATTTGTAGAAAAGGATTGTGCAATAGCAGAAATAAATCCGCTTGTTACAACGACTGATGGTCGTGTAATGGCCTTAGACGCAAAATTAAACTTTGACTCCAATGCGTTGTATCGTCAAAAAGATATCGTAGCACTCCGCGATTTAGACGAAGAAGATGCAAAAGAGATCGAGGCTTCCAAATATGATTTGAGTTATATTGCCCTAGATGGAAACATTGGCTGCATGGTAAATGGTGCTGGACTTGCAATGGCAACAATGGACATCATTAAACATTACAGCGGCGACCCAGCTAACTTCTTGGATGTTGGGGGCGGTGCAACTGCTGAGAAAGTGACAGAAGCTTTCAAAATCATTTTGTCAGATGAAAAAGTCAAAGGTATCTTCGTGAATATCTTTGGTGGAATCATGAAATGTGATGTTATTGCAGATGGTGTCATCCAAGCTGCAAAACAAGTGGAATTGGATCGTCCTCTCGTCGTTCGTTTAGAAGGAACGAATGTAGAGCTTGGTAAGAAAATGTTAAATGAGTCCGGTCTTGCAATTGTAGCAGCAGATTCCATGGCTGATGGTGCACAAAAAATCGTCGAGTTAGTGAAATAGGTTGGATAGAGAGGAGCATGCAAGGTGAGTATTTTTGTTAATAAAGACACAAAAGTGATCACACAAGGGATCACCGGAGCAGTGGGTTTGTTTCATACCCAACAAGCACTTGCGTATGGAACTCAAGTAGTAGGTGGTGTAACACCTGGTAAAGGTGGTACGACGGTTGAAGGTCTTCCTGTCTTCAATACGGTTGTAGATGCAGTAGCTGCAACTGGTGCTACCGCTTCTGTTATTTATGTAGCAGCTCCATTTGCTGCAGACGCGATCATGGAAGCGATCGATGCAGAACTTGATCTTGTTGTATGTATTACAGAAGGTATCCCAGTTTTGGACATGGTAAAAGTGCGTCGTTATCTTGAAGGCAAGAAAACTCGTTTGATTGGACCTAACTGTCCTGGAGTTATTACCCCTGATGAGTGTAAGATCGGTATTATGCCTGGATATATTCACAAAAAAGGTCATGTTGGTATCGTTTCTCGTTCCGGTACCTTAACTTATGAAGCAGTGCATCAGTTGAGCACACGTGGTATTGGACAATCTACTGCTGTTGGTATTGGTGGAGACCCAGTAAACGGAACTAACTTTATTGATGTATTAGAAGCATTTGAAAATGATCCAGAAACCAAAGCAGTTATTATGATTGGTGAAATTGGTGGAACCGCAGAAGAAGAAGCAGCAGAATGGATCAAAGAAAACATGACCAAACCTGTGGTTGGATTTATCGGTGGACAAACTGCACCTCCTGGAAAACGTATGGGCCATGCTGGTGCGATTATTTCCGGTGGTAAAGGAACAGCTGCTGAGAAGATTGCTACTTTGGAGCGTTGTGGTGTATCTGTAGCATCTACTCCTGCTGTTATTGGCGAAACGCTTGTAAACTTGTTAGAGGCAAAAGGATTATTGGATGAATTTGTAGTAAAAAGCTAATTGTCTGAAAAAGGAACCCGATAGTGGTTCCTTTTTCTATAGGAAAATTTCAAACATAGGGAACTCATCTACTGAAAAAGGCATACCAAAAAGATGTTTTCCATCGATAGAAATAGGGTGTGTAAGTTGAATATTGCAACGATAGGCACAGGACCGATCGTAGACAGCATGATGCCTGCGATCCAAGAGTTAGAAGATATACAATGTATTGCCATGTACTCACGGAAAGAGGAAACAGCAAGAGCATTAGCTGAAAAACACAAGATCACTACTATTTATACCGGACTAGATGCTATGCTGATGGATCCGAGTATTGATGTTGTGTATGTTGCATCCCCAAATAGTTTGCATTATACACACTCATACCAAGCGTTACAAAAAGGTAAACATGTAATTTGTGAAAAACCATTTACCTCTACGGTTCAGGAATTAGAAGTACTTATTGCGTTAGCAAAAAGCAAAAATCTGCTGTTATTCGAAGCAATTACAACGATTCATTTACCAAATTATCAATTTATTAAGGAGAATATATCAAAACTTGGACCAATCAAACTTGTTCAGTGTAATTATAGCAAGTACTCCAGTAGGTATCAGCAGTTGCTAACTGGTGATACACCAAATATATTTAATCCAGTATATTCTGGTGGAGCACTTATGGATATAAATATTTATAATTTACACTTTGTGGTACATTTATTTGGAAAACCGGCATTGGTAACTTATATGGCTAACAAACATTCCAATGGCATTGACACGTCTGGTGTACTGGTTTTAAGATATAAAGATTTTATAGCTGAATTAGTAGGAAGCAAAGATTCCAATAGTATGCATTTTGCAATGATTCAAGGGGAAAACGGCTATTTACATGTGGAAAGCAGCGTTGGTGAGTGTAGAAAAGTGATGCTAGATGTACCAGATCAAAAGATGGAGTGGAATAACCAGACAAATGCCAATCAGCTATTTTACGAAATGCAGACATTTCATCAGATTTACCAAGCTGGCGATACAACCACATGCTATCAATTGCTGGATCACAGCCTTGCTGTCATGCAGATAGTAGAAACAGCCAGAAAAGATGCTGGCATTGTTTTTTCAGCTGATAAACACTAATTGGCTACTCATTTGATAACGAAGTAGCCGCCTTTTGAAAGTGTTAGCCAAACTAGTACTCCCTCGCTTGACAAAATCTAATCTGAAGTTTAGACATGAAAAGGATTATGATACGATTTTGTCGTAAAAAGCAATTAGCAGGAAAGAGGAACCTGTAAAGGTTCTTTTTCCGTTTCAAAGGAGGCTTCGCTATTGCTGCGAGAATCATTCATTGCTATTCATCATTTATCAGGAGTTGGATGGGCGACAATTGGGCGGTTGATTCAGTTGGGATGGGAAGGAGGCAAAATACCGGATAATATGGTGTGTCACTTGCCTGCAAAAGTAGCTCAGGTTATTCGCGATAATTGGTCTGGAGTTTATAGAGAAAAAGTATTTCAAGAGCTAAGTCAAAAAAATATTGATACACTGACAATTTTAGATGAAGACTATCCTCCGCTTTTGCGTGAGCTTCCGCAAGCACCATGGGTTTTGTATTTACTCGGAAATCGAAAATTACTCTCGACCAAATGTCTCGCAATGGTTGGTACACGAAAAGCGAGCACCTATGGAAAAAGAGTGACGGAACAATTGAGTCGTGAGCTTTCTCAAGCTGGTTGGACGATTGTAAGTGGAATGGCTGCTGGTATTGATGGGATTGCTCATCAAAGTGTTTTGGCAGCTGGCGGAAGTACAATTGCAGTTTTGGGTACAGGTATCGATGAAATTTATCCCAAATTTCATCATAAATTGTACAAACAACTTATTGAGTCGGGTCTCGTAATTTCTGAGTATCCTTCAGGTACACCTGGGCACCCTGGGCTATTTCCTCAACGTAATCGGATCATAAGTGGTTTATCTTATGGTACCGTTGTGGTAGAAGCTGCTGAGCGAAGCGGATCACTAATCACTGCTGAATTTAGCATGGAGCAAGGCCGAGAAGTTTTTGCTATTCCAGGTCCTATCCAATCACCAGGTAGCAAGGGAACGCTCTCTTTGATTCAACAAGGAGCGAAATGTGTACAGTCAGTTGATGATATAGTAGAAGAGTTGCCGAAATGGCGAACAGATCCAATATCAGAAGCAAAACAAGAGATTGCAGTAGCAGTATCTCTAACAGATACAGAAGAAGAAATTCTTACCTTCATAACAGATGAACCTGTACAGATTACGACGTTAATGGAAAGTGTAGTTGGAAAAATATCAATTAGCGATTTGCATACTTCTTTGCTATCCTTAGAATTAAAAGGATGTATTTCTCAACTACCTGGTGCACATTACGTAAATAAACTGGTTGTCTCGTGATATATGATACAAAAAGAGTTTAAATGCACTTCGGTAGACAAAAAAAGGCTTTCTGATCTACAAAAAAAATACATAAAAGGCATATCTGTTGTTGCACAACTTATGTTTGGTCTGGTATCTTAACAGTTATGAATGAAAGGCGAGGAAGGAGGGCCCCCGATGGCCGACTCGTTGGTGATCGTAGAGTCCCCAGCAAA
This sequence comes from Shimazuella kribbensis DSM 45090, assembly GCF_000428065.1. Classification (GTDB taxonomy): domain Bacteria; phylum Bacillota; class Bacilli; order Thermoactinomycetales; family Thermoactinomycetaceae; genus Shimazuella; species Shimazuella kribbensis. The sequence goes on along the minus strand of NZ_ATZF01000002.1, from coordinate 383,106 downwards.
AGCAAAAACAATCAGCAAATACTTGGGTAAAGGATATATCGTAAAGGCATCAATGGGCCATGTTCGAGATTTGCCAAAAAGCCAACTAGGTGTTGATGTAGAACAAAATTTTCAACCTAAATATATTACGGTTCGTGGCAAAGGCGATGTAATGAAACAATTAAAAGATGCCAAAAAACGTGTAAAACGCGTTTTTCTCGCAGCTGACCCTGATCGTGAAGGCGAAGCAATTGCGTGGCATTTGGCCAATAGCTTAAATATTGATCCTAGCGAGAGCTGTCGTGTAGTATTTCGTGAGATTACCAAACAAGCGGTAAAGGATGCATTTAAACAACCACGTCCCATTAATATGGATTTAGTAAATGCTCAACAAGCTCGGAGAATCCTCGATCGATTAGTAGGGTATGGAATAAGCCCTTTATTGTGGAAAAAAGTAAAACGAGGTTTAAGCGCAGGTCGTGTTCAGTCTATAGCTGTAAAATTGGTGATTGATCGGGAGAAAGAGATACGTAACTTCAAACCAGAAGAGTATTGGACGGTTACGGCTCATTTATCAACCGGAAAAGAAACAATAACTGCTCAGTTTTATGGATACGAAAATAAGAAAACGGAACTAAAAAAAGAGGCAGATGTAGAAAAACTTTTATCAGCAATCAAAGGGAAAAGATTTATTGTTTCAGACGTTCGGCTAACAGAACGAAAACGAAATCCAGCTCTTCCCTTTATTACAAGTACCTTGCAGCAGGAGGCAGCTCGAAAGCTTAATTTTCGTCCGCAAAAAACGATGGCTATAGCTCAGCAGCTGTATGAAGGTATCGAACTGGGTAAAAAGACAGGAAGTGTAGGTCTGATCACCTACATGCGTACCGATTCTACTCGTGTGAGTGATAGTGCAAAAGAAGAGGCCATGAATTATATTCGTCAAACATTTGGAGATTCTTATGTTTCCAAAGGAAGCAAAATCTCACCGAAAAAAGCAAATGCGCAAGATGCACATGAAGCAGTTCGTCCTTCCTCTGTGTTGCGTACTCCTTCAGAAGTGAAGGAATATTTGAAGCGGGATCAATTTCGGTTATATAAGCTCATTTGGGAAAGATTTGTTGCGAGTCAGATGGCATCTGCTATTTTGGACGCAGTAACTGCAGATATTCAAGCAGGGACTGCAACTTTCCGTGCAACAGGATCAAAAATAAAATTCCAAGGGTTTATGAAGGTATATATTGAGGGAACAGATGAAAAGAAACAGGAAGAAGAAAAATTTCTACCTGCTTTGGAACCAAAACAAAGCTTAACCAAGAAAAAAATTGATCCAAAGCAACACTTTACCCAGCCTCCTCCTCGTTATACGGAAGCTAGATTGGTCAAAACATTAGAGGAAAAAGGGATTGGTCGACCGAGTACCTATGCTCCTACTCTTGATACGATTCAAAAACGTGGATATGTATTGATGGAAGATAAACGATTTATTCCTTCGGAACTGGGTGAAATTGTTCTTAGTATGATGGAAGAATTTTTCCCAGAGATTTTGGATGTCACTTTTACTGCCCATATGGAGGAAGATTTGGATCAAGTAGAAGATGGACAAATCGACTGGGTGAAGTTGTTAGCCCAATTCTATAAGCCATTCCAGAGTCGCTTATCTGTAGCAGAGGAAGAGATGGCCGAGGTGGAGATTGCTGACGAAGAATCCGATGAGATCTGTGAAAAGTGTGGCAAGGTCATGGTATACAAACATGGCCGATTTGGTAAGTTTTTAGCTTGTTCAGGATTTCCGGAATGTCGAAATACGAAAGCAATCGTTAAATCAACAGGAGTTACTTGTCCTGCATGTCATGAGGGAGAAGTAGTAGAACGTAAAAGTAAGAAAAATCGCTTGTTTTATGGGTGCACTCGTTATCCAGACTGTGATTTTGTCTCCTGGGATAAACCAGTACCGCGCCCATGCCCTAAGTGTAAGGGTATGATGGTGGAAAAAAAGAAAAAGAAAGATACATTTATTGTATGCACCCAGTGTGATTACGAAGAGGAGAAAAATTGAACATGACTAGGGTTACAGTAATTGGTGCAGGGCTTGCTGGAAGTGAAGCTGCTTGGCAAATCGCTTCTCGTGGAATACCAGTTAAATTGATCGAGATGCGACCAGTTCGCAAAACACCTGCACATCGCGGGGATCAATTTGCAGAGTTGGTCTGTAGTAATTCTTTACGGGCTGACGGACTTACTAATGCGGTAGGAATATTAAAAGAAGAGATGCGTAAATTAACATCTTTGATCATAAAAAGCGCTGATTTACATGCGGTACCAGCTGGTGGAGCACTTGCTGTAGATAGAGAAGCATTTTCTCAGACTATTACCCGTACTTTATCCGAGCATCCTCTCATAGAAGTAGTCAAGGAGGAGGTAACAACATTACCTTCGGGTATAACCGTGGTAGCTACTGGACCACTAACATCACCTGATTTGTCCACTGAACTGCAAGCATTGACAGGAGAAGAATATTTATATTTTTATGATGCTGCTGCTCCCATTGTAGAAAAAGATAGCATAGATATGGAAAAAGTATTTCTCCAATCTCGCTATGATAAAGGAGAGGCTGCATATCTTAATTGTCCGATGAACGAAGGAGAGTTTAATCGATTTTATGATGCACTCCTCTCTGCTGAAGTGGCTCCTTTAAAGGAATTTGAAAAAGAGATTTACTTTGAAGGTTGTATGCCAGTAGAAGTAATGGCACGTCGAGGTAAGAAAACATTATTATTTGGACCAATGAAGCCAGTTGGTCTGACAGATCCACGTACTGGGAAACGACCATTTGCAGTTGTTCAACTAAGACAGGACAATAGTGCAGGTACATTGTTTAACCTAGTTGGATTTCAGACACATTTGAAGTGGGGGCCTCAAAAAGAGGTGCTTCAGATGATTCCCGGTTTAGAGAATGCTGAGATTGTTCGATATGGTGTCATGCATCGTAATACCTTTTTAAATTCTCCTCGATTGCTTTATCCGACTTATCAATTTCGTGGACGAGAAGATTTATTTTTCGCAGGCCAGATTACAGGAGTAGAAGGGTATGTAGAATCTGCTGCTGCAGGTCTCTTGGCAGGAATCAATGCAGCACGGCTTGCAAAAGGGGAACAACTCATAACTCTTCCTGCTACTACAGCAATGGGTAGTTTGGCTCATTACATAACCACAACAGATGCGAAGCATTTTCAACCAATGAATGCTAATTTCGGTCTTTTTGCTTCTTTGGAATCTCCCATGCGAGGAAAACGAGAACGAGCGGAACAGTATGCAGAGCGTGCATTAGTCGAATTAGAACAAATAGCGAGTGAGATCAATATTCAGTCCGATCATGCGATCATCTCATAATAGATAGGGAGTAGAGATTTAATGGAGCAATTTCATGCAACTACTATCTTTGCGATACGCCATAACGGAGCAGCTGCGATTGCAGGTGATGGTCAAGTTACATTTGGTAATCAAATGATCATGAAACACGGAGCAAAGAAAATTCGAAGGCTTTATCGCGGCCAAGTGGTGGCAGGATTTGCTGGATCAGTAGCAGATGCTATCACTTTGTTTGAAAAATTCGAGGGCAAATTAGAAGAATATCAAGGATCGCTAACTCGAGCAGCTGTTGAATTAGCGAAAGAATGGCGTACAGATAAAATGTTGAAGTCACTCGAAGCCATGCTCATTGTTTTGAATAAAGAACAATTACTTTTAGTCTCTGGAAATGGAGAAGTTATCGAGCCGGACGATGATGTCTTAGCTATTGGATCAGGCGGAAGCTATGCTCTGTCAGCTGGTCGTGCGTTAAAACGTTATGCACCGGATTTAACTGCGAAAGAAATTGCAAAAGCCTCTTTAACTATTGCGAGTGAAGTTTGTGTGTTTACCAATGATCAAATCATCGTTGAGGAGGCTTAAAACATGCTCACGCCAAGGGAAATTGTTACAGAGTTAAACAAACATATAGTAGGTCAAAATCAAGCGAAGCGGTCTGTCGCTATCGCACTACGAAATAGATACCGTCGAAGTTTATTGCCAATAGATTTGAAAGAAGAAATTGTACCCAAAAATATTTTGATGGTAGGACCTACTGGTGTAGGTAAAACAGAGATTGCACGTCGTCTTGCAAAATTAGTAGGAGCTCCTTTTATTAAATTAGAAGCTACTAAGTTTACAGAAGTAGGGTATGTTGGTCGAGATGTAGAATCGATGATTCGAGATCTTACCGAAACAGCTATTCGGATGGTCAAAGGAGAAAAATTGTCAAAAGTAACGGAGCAAGCCAAAATCTTAGCAGATGAGCGTTTAGTAGAACTTTTGGTGCCAGATAAAAAAACAGCTTCCTCCTTTAAGAATCCGATTGAGATGCTATTTCAATCCAATCAACCCAAAGAAGAACCTTCTAGAGAAGAAAGTGCAACCCTACGTTTGGAGCGCAACCAAATGGCTCAGAAACTGCGAAATGGAGAACTAGAAGATCAATTAGTCGAACTCGAAATTGAAGAGCAGATAGGGTCGATGTTTGACATGTTTGCTGGTATGGGCGGAGACCAAATGGGTATGAATATGCAAGAAATGTTTGGGAATATCATGCCAAAGAAGAAGAAAAAGCGCCGATTACCAGTAAAAGAGGCAAGAGAGGTTTTGATCCAAGAAGAAGGACAGAAATTGATTGATATGGATCAAGTAACACAAGAAGCATTGGAGAGAGTGGAGCAGTCAGGTATCATTTTCTTGGATGAAATAGATAAGATTGCTGGCAAGGATAATCATGGTCCTGATGTTTCGCGTGAAGGGGTGCAACGAGATATCTTGCCCATTGTAGAAGGATCGACTGTTGTTACCAAGTATGGTTCGATTCGTACCGATCATATTCTATTTATCGCAGCAGGTGCTTTTCATGTAGCAAAACCATCTGATTTAATACCAGAACTTCAAGGGAGATTCCCGATAAGAGTGGAATTAAAAGATCTTACTACGGATGATTTTGTTCGTATTTTGACAGAACCTAAAAATGCACTCTTAAAACAATATACTGCACTATTAGAAACAGAAGGGATCAAAGTGACATTTACTGAACCAGCTATACGTGAGATTGCTAGTTTAGCTGCAAATGTTAATAGTCAAACAGAAAATATCGGAGCCAGAAGATTGCATACCATTTTGGAGCGTTTGTTAGAGGAACTTTCTTTTGAAGCACCAGATATTACATTAGAAGAGATTGTTATCACTCCAGAGTATGTGAACGAGCGACTACGTAGCATCGTTTCTGATCGGGACTTGAGTCAGTATATATTATAAAAAAGAAGCCTAATACAGGCTTCTTTTTTATTGGGTTGGTGTATGCTGTCTGTTTTGTATTTTTGCTAACAGAGAGTTGAATTGTGTAGATACACTATGATAGCCAATAGCAAAAGACTCTACAACTGGATTCCAGGCTTGGTATACCATTGCTGCCTTTTTAATTCGAAAGGCTTGGTTTGTCGTAGGTGTGACCAGTGACCCAACAGTAACTCTGGTAAAATCATTTCGTGATACATATAGTCGAGCGTCGGAAATAGCTTTTTGTTTGTACAAATCCACTAAGGCTTGTCCACTAAGGGCATGGGATAAGGAGCCATCGTGTTGAGACATTGCTTTGTGACTCGCTTTTGGATATTTGGATTCATATTCCAGTACCAACTGTTTGACTTCATTCAAAGTAAGGATTCCATCAGATGATAAGTTTCGGATATGGATATTCTCTGGTTTTACTCCCAATTGCATTAATGCTGACTTTAACTCATTGGTTCTGGATGATGAAAATTTCGGGTTATCTATATGCCCATATCCCTCTTTTACAGGGTTATGAGTACCACCCCACCAACTAGAACCTACTTCCCCGTTCAATATTTTTTGGGCAACAGATCCAGCGCCATCCGTGTAAAGAACAGCAATTACTTCTCTACCAGCATCTAAGTGTTGAGTTATCCCGACACCCATCGATAATGTTTCATCATCTTGATGAGGGATGTAGAAGATAGCTGGTGGAGTAGTGGTAATAGTACTAGTTGTAGCACTAGCAATTTTTGAAGATGGAGCAGTTGTATCTGGTGCTAAGCTGTTGGGACTTTCTAATGTAGCGTCTTGGGTATATACGATAAAGTTTCCTCCACCCGAGACTTCAGCTGAGATGCTATCATTTTTCGCATCGTAAGTTTGCTTTTCTACTCGAAAGTAACCTGCTTCTTCTTCACCAGATGATTGATATTGGTAAAGTACTCCACCTTTTGCATCCTTTTTTACTGGGATTTTTAAAGAATAATGGAGATTATGATCATTCGATTTTAATTCGAATTTCATGTCCTCTCCCATTTTTAAAGCTTTAAGATTACTAGGCCCAATAGAGAATTTTTTACTTACGTCTCCTTCTCCTTTAACAGTTCCTGCAATTTTCCACTGGTTTTTGGGGATAGAACTAATTTTTTTATTCACCGCATTTGCAGATGAAATGGAGAAACTGGTGATGGTAAGTAAGGAGCAGCCTAGAATAGCTGCTGCGACATTGAATTTTCTCAAATCTTTTCACCTTCTCCTTTGCAAATTAAATAACAACTAGCTATTGGATGATAATTATGATAATTATATTTTAATCAATGGATAGCAATTTTGTCATGCAAAAGATAGGATTGTTGAAAAGTGCATGTTTTTTGTATTTTTAGCAAAATAGAATCAGCTTAATGGATGATTTTTCTCTATTTGTCTACCATTTTCTCTATTTTTGTGATAATAATATTTGTTGTAATAATGTTAATAAAGGAGTTGGAGATACATGAGTGATCAATCAAATTTGGGAGCTGCTCAACCAATGGGTGGTCCAGTAATGTCTGATGGTGAAAAATGGTTACGAAAATCAGCTGAATTAGGTAATGTAAAAGCAATGCATAATTTAGGATGGCGTTTATTGGATGGCGCAGGTTTATCTCATAATGAACAAGAAGGGGAAATGTGGTTAAAAAAAGCTATTTCTCTTAACTATGATCCCGCACTAAGTGCTTTAGGGTGGAGACTATTAGATGGAAAAGGTATCACTCAAAATATTCCAGAGGGGGAGCGGTTACTGCGAGAAGCAGCTAACAAAGGAAATACATATGCGATGTGCTCTCTTGCATGGGCGATTTTAAAAGGAACTCTTTCTAATAATGATCTGCAAGAAGCAGAACAACTACTTACCCGCGCTGCTGAGGGTGGAAATTTAGATGCAATGGATAGTTTGGGTTGGAGATATCTAGATGCAAGTGGTCTGCCATATAATCAAGAATTAGGAGAGCACTGGTTGAAAAAGGCATCTGATGCAGGAAGTTCAGAATCAATGTACCAATTGGGATGGCGTTTGGTAGAAGGCTTTACTTTGCCACAGAATGAGGCAGAAGGTATTATGTGGCTGGAAAAAGCTTCGAATGCTGGTCATACTCATGCCATGTCGTATTTGGGCAACTTACTTTTAGACAAAGAAGAATTCGCTCAAAAAAATCCTCCCAGTAATTTACACTAAGTTACTAACTTAGCCTTGCAAGCTCTTTACATTGTGTGATATATTCGTCATTGGTGTAAAACACACGCCAAAGGAGTGAGCAGTGGTGCCAATTTATTTGGTTGCTGATTTCTCGATGATCCTTGGCGGAGGATAAAAACCATAAGGAGGCTGGATTCATGGCAGTTGTATCCATGAAGCAATTATTAGAAGCAGGTGTTCACTTCGGTCATCAGACACGTCGTTGGAACCCTAAAATGAGTCGTTTTATTTTTACCGAACGTAATGGTATTTACATCATTGATCTTCAAAAAACAGTGAAAATGATGGAGCAAGCTTACCAATTCGTACGTGATCTTTCTCGTGATGGCGGTAATGTATTATTTGTTGGAACAAAGAAACAAGCACAAGAAGCAGTAAAAGATGAAGCTATTCGTTCTGATATGTTTTTTGTGAATCATCGTTGGTTAGGTGGAACGTTAACCAACTTCGGTACGATTCAAAAACGTATTCAACGTCTTCATGAATTAGAGCGCATGGAAGAAGACGGTACTTTTGAAGTACTACCTAAAAAAGAAGTTGTTCTCTTGAAAAAAGAACAAGCTCGTCTAGAGAAATTCTTGGGCGGCATTAAAAATATGAAAAAACTTCCTGATGCAATCTTTATTATAGATCCTCGTAAAGAACGGATTGCTGTTGCAGAAGCTCGCAAATTAAACATTCCGATCATCTCCATCGTAGATACTAACTGTGACCCGGATGAAGTAGATTATGTCATCCCGGGCAACGATGATGCTATCCGTGCTGTACGTCTGTTTACTGCTAAAATCGCTGATGCGATTATTGAAGGAAGACAAGGCGAGCAACAAAGTTCAGCTTCGTAAGTTTATGTGCGTAGGGGTGGTAGATCCACCCCTTTTTATTAGAAATTCTACTCCTATAGGCATTGTTCATAATAGAAATTTTCAATTGATTAGTTAGAGTGAAAGGTAGTGGCAAGAGATGGCTATTTCTGCTTCAATGGTTAAAGAATTGAGACAAAAAACTGGCGCTGGGATGATGGATTGTAAAAAAGCGCTTACAGAAACAAATGGAGATATGGAAAAAGCAATTGAATATCTTCGTGAAAAAGGGATCGCTGGGGCTTCTAAAAAAGCAGATCGTGTAGCTGCTGAAGGTGTTGTTGAGTCTTACATACATGCTGGTGGTCGTATTGGTGTGTTGGTAGAAGTAAACTGCGAAACCGATTTCGTAGCAAAAACACCTGAATTTGTTGGATTTGTAAAAGATATCGCCATGCAAATTGCAGCAATGAACCCAAAATATGTTCGTCGCGAAGAAGTTGCAGAAGAAGAAGTAGAAAAAGAACGTGAAATGTTGAAACAACAAGCGCTTCAAGAAGGAAAACCTGCAAATATTGTAGATAAAATGGTTGAAGGTCGATTGGTGAAACATTTCAAAGAAATTTGCCTTCTTGATCAAGTTTTTGTAAAAGATAATGAGAAGACAATCGATCAATTAGTAAAAGAACAAATTGCACGGATTGGAGAAAATATCACCATTCGTCGTTTTGTTCGTTTTGAACTAGGAGAAGGTATCGAAAAACGCCAAGATAACTTTGTAGAAGAAGTTATGTCTCAAGTAAACAAAGGTTAAAGCGATATGGGGAGCACATTTCGTGTATCCCCTTTTTCAACTACTGACAGAAATGTGGGGATCGTATGAGCACTCCCAAATATAAACGTGTTGTCTTAAAATTAAGTGGAGAAGCACTAGCTGGTGAACAAGGTTATGGGATTGATTCAGCGGTATTAACTTCTATTTCCCGTCAGATCAAAGAGATCATTCAATTGGGTGTCGAGGTCGCGATTGTAGTAGGCGGAGGAAATATTTGGAGGGGTATCGCTGGAACAAAACGTGGGATGGATCGTGCAACTGCTGACTATATGGGCATGTTAGCAACTGTAATGAATTCACTCGCATTGCAAGATTCATTGGAGTCGATGGATGTAGCTACGAGAGTTCAAAGTTCGATTGAAATGAGGCAAATTGCTGAGCCTTATATTCGACGCAGAGCTATTCGCCATTTGGAGAAGGGACGAGTTGTTATTTTTGCGGCAGGTAATGGAAATCCTTATTTTTCCACTGATACAACTGCTGCTCTTCGTGCTGCAGAAATAGAGGCAGAAGTAATCCTCATGGCGAAAAATAATGTAGATGGTGTATATAACACAGACCCAAGACTGGATCCAAATGCAGAGAAGTATGACACACTCACCTTCTTAGAAGTATTGAATAAAGGTTTAGCTGTAATGGATTCAACAGCTTCATCCTTATGTATGGATAACAATATTCCATTGATCGTGTTCAATATAACAACAGAAGGTAATATCCGTCGCGTATTAATGGGAGAGTACATAGGAACTGTTGTAAGGGGGAACCACGCATGATTAATGAAGTGAAATCAACGATGCAAGAAAAGATGGACAAAGCTGTACAGGTATTAAAAAGAGATTTAATGTCCTTACGTGCAGGTCGTGCTAATCCTGCTCTATTGGACAAAGTGATGGTAGATTATTATGGAAGTCCTACACCAGTAAATCAACTTGCAAATATTAGTACTCCTGATCCTCGTACGCTTTACATTCAACCTTGGGATAAGACAGCAGTAGCACAAATTGAAAAGTCAATCCTAAAATCGGAACTCGGGTTGACTCCAAACAATGATGGTGCTGCTATTCGTATAAGTATTCCTCCATTAACAGAAGAACGTCGTGGAGATTTGGTGAAAATGGCAAGAAAAATGGGTGAAGAAGCAAAAGTAGCCATTCGGAATGTTCGACGGGAAGCAAATGACGAGTTGAAAAAACTTGAAAAAAATGGTGAAGTGAATGAAGATTCTTCTCGCCGTGGTCAAGATGAAATACAAAAAGTAACAGATCAATTTGTCAAAGAGATTGATAAGATAGTAGCAGATAAAGAAAAAGAAATCATGGAAATTTAACATTGGGTAATGGAAAACTCCCTCCTATTTGAGGGGGTTTTCGACTACACCTTTTCATATCCACAGTGGCGATTATCAGTGGTGGAGGTATAAATATGCGGTTAGGATTGAAGCGCCTGTTCAACCAGCGTAATCAAGGCGATGGATTTGCAGATGTGATCGATAAACAAGCATTGCCAAAGCATGTTGCAATTATTACGGATGGGAATGGACGTTGGGCTAAAAAAAGAGGTTTACCACGGACAGCAGGACACGCTGCTGGAATGAGAAGAGTAAGAGAAACAATACGAGTCGCAAATGATTTGGGGATCGAAGTTCTTACTTTTTATTCTTTTTCGACTGAAAATTGGAAAAGACCAAAAGAAGAAGTGGAATATCTCATGAAACTCCCTGTTGAATTTTTAAAAACAGATTTACAAGAGCTTGTGGATCGTAATGTTCGGGTGCAGATGCTTGGTGAAAAGAAACAAACACCTACCTTTACCCAAGAAGCACTATCTCAATTCGAAGAGAAGACAAAGCACAATACTGGGATGATTCTTAATTTTGCCATTAATTATGGTTCTCGAGATGAGATTCTAGCTATGATACATCAGATTATAGATGACGTCGAATTAGGAAATATTAGTAAAGAAGATATCTCTGAACAAGTGGTGAGTGATCGTCTCCTGACAAAAGGTTTGCCAGACCCAGATCTTGTTATCCGTTCAAGTGGTGAAATAAGGATAAGTAATTTTTTGTTATGGCAAATAGCTTATAGTGAGTTTTGGTTTACTGAAGCACTGTGGCCCGATTTTTCTAAGGAGATGTTCATAAAAGCAATCGGAGAGTATCAACGAAGATCAAGGAGGTATGGATCCCTGTAGTACAGATACTTAAGAGTTTAGATTATATAGGAGTAACAAAAACGATAGTATAACAGGATACATGATTCGGTCGCAATAAAAATGGATATGTATCTAGCAATTCCTGTAAAGGAGGGAGGACAGGAGAGGATCGTTGCTCTCAGTTCGGAAACTGAGAAATGCCGACATTCCTCTACACCAAAACTTTAAAGGTGGTCCTGTCGGCAATTATGAAAGAACGTATCATTTCAGGAGTACTAGGAGCAATCTTCTTTTTGCTCATTCTATGGCTAGGCTCTTGGTGGTATTCCGTGCTTATTTCGATACTAGCATCTATTTGTTTTTTGGAATACTGTCGACTTTTCGGTTTTTCCTATCGTAAACCACAAGTAATTCTTGGGTTACTGTTCGTTTGGCTTATTATCGTTTCTGGTTTAAAAACACAGTTTGGGTTAGATTCAGTAGCATTGTTTGAGTACACAAACATCATCATATTGGGTTTGGTTATTTTTCTTGCTTTATTGGTATTTTCTCGTAATCAATTTGATATTTATCAAATGGCGCACTTATTTATTGGTACGATATACATAGGTTTAGGATTTTCTTATATGATTCAAATGATTTGGCATCCAGATGGGTTAATATGGTCTTTATTTGTTCTGCTCATTATCTGGGCTAATGATACAGGTGCGTATTTTACAGGGAAAAATTTAGGTAAACGTAAGTTGTGGCCATCCATAAGTCCGAATAAGACTGTTGAGGGTTCTATTGGAGGGATTTTGCTAGGAGTAATTGTTAGTGGCTTTTTTAGTTATTTTTGTCCGCAGATTTGGACAATGGGCTATGCAATTATACTAGGATTACTCATCTCGGTAGTTGGTCAGTTAGGTGATTTAGTCGAGTCTGCAATCAAACGTTCTACTGGAGCAAAAGATTCAGGTCGGATTTTACCAGGACATGGTGGTGTACTCGATCGTTTTGATAGTTTAATTTTTACTTTTCTTATCCTGCAAATTTTTACAAGTACATTTTAGTAAGAGCGTTGTTATTGGAATGAAGAGGAGAACTTAAATGCTAGAGAAAATAGCTATCTTAGGCTCAACGGGATCAATAGGAACTAGTACATTGGATGTGGTAAAACAACATCCTAATCATTTTCAAGTAGTCGCGCTTGCTGCAGGTAGCAATGTCGAAGAAATGATTCAACAAGCACTAACTTTTAAACCTCATATGATTTCTATGGCTACGAAAGATTTAGCTGAAAAAGTAGCTCAAGCGCTGCCTGATTCTATAAAAGTAGTATGGGGTGAAGAAGGACTTATTGAAGTAGCAACTCACTCAGATGCTACCTATGTTGTATCTTCTTTGGTTGGTAGTAGAGGGCTAGAACCTACATTAGCAGCTATCGAAGCTGGAAAACGAATAGGACTCGCAAACAAAGAAACATTGGTAACGGCTGGTCATTTAGTAATGGAGAGAGCCAAACAAAAAAAAGTTGATATCTTACCAATCGATAGTGAGCATTCCGCAATTTTTCAATGCCTTAATGGTGAGAGAAATGAAGATGTTCGCAAATTGATTTTAACAGCTTCAGGTGGAGCTTTTCGTGATTTTACAAGAGATCAATTAGCCACTGCTACACCAGAGATGGCCTTAAAGCATCCGAACTGGGCAATGGGGGCCAAAGTTACCATTGATACAGCAACGATGATTAACAAAGGATTAGAGGTAATGGAAGCACATTGGTTGTTTTCCTTCTCCTATGATCAGATAGAAGTTTTGGTTCATCCACAAAGTATTATACACTCTATGGTAGAATTTCAAGATGGAGCAGTGATGGCACAATTAGGTACACCAGATATGAAAGTACCCATTCAATATGCCATGTCTTATCCTCAAAGATTAACATTATCCATGCCGCCATTGTCCTTGAGTGATATCAAACAACTAACTTTTCTAGAACCTGATGTATCTCGTTTTCCATGTCTCGCTATGGCCTTTGAAGCGGGAAAAGCTGGTGGTACAATGCCGACTGTTTTAAATGCTGCTAATGAAATCGCAGTAGAGAAATTTCTAAAGAAAACTATTCCTTTTTTGGGTATAGAGGCTATGATAGAAAAAACGTTAGAAACTCATGATTCGATAAAAAACCCACAATTAGAAGAAATTAAACACGCAGACCAGTGGGCACGTGAATTTGCTCGTCAATTAACCTTATAGGTGGTGATGTTGGTGCACATACTGCAAACAGTGGTTTCGTTTATTCTAGTGTTAAGTATTTTGGTTTTCGTGCACGAACTTGGTCATTTTCTTTTTGCAAAAAGAGCAGGGATCTTAGTGCGTGAATTTGCTATTGGTTTTGGTCCCGTTGTTTTCTCTAAGCGAAAAGGAGAGACATTGTATGCAATTCGTCTTCTTCCATTAGGTGGTTTCGTTCGTATGGCTGGAGAAGACCCAGAGATAATTGATATCAAACCAGAATCTATCATACATTTAGATATGAAGCAAAATTTAGTAACGGATGTATGGTTGATTGATCCTCGTGAAGTAAAAGGCGAATTGGTGACAGGAAAACTTGTCGAGATGGATACAGAAAAAGATCTTTTTGTAACTATTTTACTCGACGAATCTGGGGAACAAGTGAGATATCCGTTGCACCGCGAAGCTTTTATTCATCTCAATAAAAAGAATGAGATGCAAATAGCTCCCATTGATCGTCAATTTAGTTCGAAAACAGTTTGGCAAAAAGCTCTTACCATTTTAGCCGGACCTATATTTAATATCATTTTGACGATCATCTTATTTGGAGTATACACAGCAGTGATTGGCGTGGAAGCAAAGCTTCCTATTAGTATGGTTACCAAAAACTCCCCTGCAGAGAAAGCTGGCTTGAAGCCTGGTGACGTTATTCAAACAGTGAACAATAAGCGTGTAAGTACCATCGATATGCTTCGGGTAGAGTTAATTAATTCGAAAGGGAAAGCTGTACCTTTTGTTGTTAAACGTGGTAATCAAGATCTGCAAGTCAATATTGCTCCACAAAAACAAGGCGAAGTATATATCATAGGAACAATGTTTGATCAAAGGCAAATGATGCGCAAAGCAACAATGATGGAGACAGTCAGAGAAGGTTTTAAACAAACTTATAATTGGTCTGTCATTATATTGGATGGTTTTGGCAAGCTTGTAACAGGCCAAATTTCGATCGATAGTCTGGGTGGACCAGCACAAATGGGATATTTGACTGGGAAAGCAGCAGATGCTGGCTTTGTTGCATTAATCAAGTGGACAGCATTACTGAGTTTGAATCTAGGTATTTTTAATCTACTTCCTATTCCTGCGCTAGATGGTAGTAGACTTATCTTTATCATTATTGAAGGAGTTAGAGGACGTCCAATTAACCCAAGTAAAGAGAGTTATGTCCATCTTGTTGGGTTTGCTATGTTGATTCTATTAATGGTATTTGTCACGATAAACGATTTTAGGAAAATATTTTGACCTAGAAATGAGGAAGGATTTTGAGACAGAAGACTGCGCTTATTCCTACACTTAGGAGTGTTGCCGAAGCAGAAATGATTAGTCATCAGCTTTTGCTTCGTGCAGGTTTTATTAGACAAGTAGCAGCAGGAGTATACACTTACTTACCTCTTGCTCAGCGTGTGTTAAATAAGATCTCAACGATTGTTCGAGAAGAGATGGATCGTATTGGATCGCAGGAACTTTTGATGCCAGCACTTAATCCTGCTGAGCTTTGGCAAGAGTCTGGACGATATGATACATATGGACCAGAACTAGTTAAGTTACAAGATCGTCATGACCGTCGGTTTATCTTAGGACCAACACATGAAGAGACAATTACCGATCTAGTTCGTAATGCAGTAAACACTTATAAAAAACTACCAATGACCCTTTATCAAATTCAAACGAAATTCCGTGATGAAAAGCGACCAAGATCAGGATTGCTACGTGGCAGGGAATTCATAATGAAAGATGCGTATTCTTTTCATGCAGATCGCGAATCACTTGATGAGATCTATCAAGATATGTATCAGGCATATGTCAATATCTTTACTCGTTGCGGTTTGGAATTTGGATCGGTTGAGGCTGATTCCGGTTCTATTGGTGGCAAAGGCACACATGAATTTATGGTATTCTCTGAAGCTGGGGAAGATAAGATTGCCATTTGTACCTCATGTGATTATTCTGCCAATATTGAAATGGCAGAAATTGTAATAGATGAGACTAGCTCAGCTAACGATGAAACAGTTGCACCAATCGAAAAAATCCATACTCCAAATATTAAAACCATTGATCAACTTGCTACATTCTTGCAAGTAGGACCAAACGCTTTAGTAAAAACTCTTTTATTTATAGTGGATGAGCAGCCTGTTATGGTTTTGGTACGTGGTGATCATGAAGTAAATGAAGTAAAAGTAAAAAATATTATGGAAGCAAGTACTTGCTTCATGGCAGATGAGCAAACGATTCGAAACGTAACGGGAGCAAGTCCAGGTTCTTTGGGACCAGTGAACGTGAAGGAAAAAATAACGATTCTTGCGGATCAAGCGCTTCGCGGTTTTGCCCAATGGCATATTGGTGCAAATCAAGATGACTATCATTTCTTGCACGCGGTGGAAGGTCGAGACTTTGAAGTGAGTAAATATGCCGACTTACGTACAATCGAAGAAGGAGACAAATGTCCACGATGCGGTGGAATTATTCGTTTCCAAAAAGGGGTCGAGGTTGGACATATTTTTAAACTTGGCACAAAGTATAGTGATGCAATGAAAGGAACATTCCTCGATGCCAATGGTAGAGAACAAATGTATATCATGGGTTGTTATGGCATTGGAATCTCTCGTACCCTTTCAGCTGTTGTGGAACAACATCATGATGAAGGAGGGATCATCTGGCCTGAAGCCATCTCTCCATATGCAGTTCATTTGATCGCAGTGAATATGAAAGACGAAACTCAGCGCAATTTGGCTGAAAAGCTGTATAAAGATCTCCTGCATGCTGGTGTAGAAGTTTTATTTGATGATCGTCCTGAAAGAGCCGGTGTTAAGTTCAAAGATGCTGATCTCATTGGAATCCCAAAACGTATAGTAGTAGGTTCTAAAGCAACTGAAAATCTCATTGAACTAAAATCACGTCGTTCAGGAGAAAGTCAAGAAGTGAACGCGGATCAAATTTTAACATTAATACAGAAGTAAGAATAAGAAAAACCTTCTCATGTTATGAGGAGGTTTTTTGATGCTTGCCAAGAAGTAGTTGGTTGTATTCATCCCAAAATTGGAGATACATCTTCCTATCAAATTCATCTGTTATTTGCTTTGGTTTGGATTGAAAAAGAAGGTTTTTGCTTTTAGGGCAAATTCAAAAATTTGTTTTTGATAATAATCTTTTCTTAATTCAAGCGTAAGTTCTGGATAATCTTGTGTTCCTTTTTTAGGATCTGTAGTAGTTACTTTTGCAAATCGAGGGAGTAATACATACTTGGTTGTATGCTCTATATTTCAATGAATCGAAATAGGACATGACATCATCAAAATGGAATCACATCCATATAGAATCAAGCCATCTTTATTCATTGGATCAAATATATAATCATGATGGGAAGTATGAAGGAGTGCTAAGGCAGATTCACTAATCCCCCATTGTTCTTGTACTCCATTGTTCGTTATGATGGTATTGCTTCTTTTTCAGTATAAGTTCTCCGTGCTGATCCAATGTGGATTGATTATTTCTAAATAAAAGTTGGTTTTCATCTTTTATAATCTTCTTTCACTGGTAGTTTATCTTAGTTAAAGAAGGAAGAACATCGCATATCTTTTTTATAAGAAGTAATTTTTTAAAGCTTTCTGGAAATAAGTTTTTTTTGGTACTCTTTTGTATAATTGCAGATGATTTGTGACAATTTCAGTTAATTGTTATAAAAAGATCTAAGATTTAGAAGAGAGAATATCTACCTTCTATCTGAAAAAGTTATAACTTATAACAAATTTATTAAACATTGATAATTTGATTGACACTTATTTCACTGACAACTAAGATGAAAATAGACAGATAAAGAGAATTATTTCATACAATTATGGTTGGAAAAGGGAATAGAGCACAGGAAAGGTTGATATTTTTGAAGAGAAAAGTAGTAACAGGATGTTTTGTTTTAGGTTTGTCTGTTTTTGCTCTAAGCCCAGCGGCATTAGCAGCAAATAAAAATTTAGTGGATCTAGATGCAAAAATAAAAGTAGAAGTTCCAAAACCTCCTACAGATAAGCCTCCTTGTGAAGGCGTTAACTGTGGTGAGACAAACGGTGGAAGCACCGATGACGGTGGAAGCTCCGATGACGGCGGAAGCACCGATGACGGTGGAAGCTCTGATGACGGTGGAAGCTCTGATGACGGTGGAAGCTCTGATGACGGTGGAAGCTCTGATGACGGTGGAAGCACCGATGACGGTGGGAGCACCGATGACGGTGGAAGCACCGATGACGGTGGGAGCACCGATGACGGTGGAAGCACCGATGACGGTGGAAGCACCGATGACGGTGGAAGCACCGATGATGGTGGAAGCACCGATGACGGTGGAAGCACCGATGATGGTGGAAGCACCGATGATGGTGGGAGCTCCGATGACGGTGGAAGCTCCGATGACGGTGGAAGCTCCGATGATGGTGGAAGCTCCGATGATGGTGGAAACACTGACAACGGTGGAAACACTGACAACGGTGGAAACACCAACAACGGTGGAAACACCAACAATGGTGGATCTTCCAATAATGGCGGGGTAGATGGTTCTGAGGACAACGGTGGGGTAGTTACCGTACCTAACACCAATGGTGGATCTCCAGTAATCGTTGCTCAAAATAATACGCCAGTGAAAGAAACTGTTACTACTACGACAACTGAGGAACCTACAACTGTTAATGGTGGAAAACTTCCAAAAACAGCTACTCCTTTACCATTTGCTGGTTTAATTGGTGCAGGCCTTGCATCTCTTGGATTACTTATTCGTAGAAAAGTGAAGAAATAGAGAATGAGAAAAACATCACTCTTACTTATTGTAGTAGGAGTGTGTATGATGGGATATACCTTGTTCACTTATGTTCCTCAATTATTTATAGGTGGTTCGGTTAAAAAATCGGATATAAATGAAGTAATGGCTGAAGCAAAAAATCAATCTAGTGTGGATAAAAAAATTTTATATCCGACAAGACCTAAATCTGGCGATAAAGTTGGGGATCTAATTATTCCTAAATTAAGTGCTATTTTACCTATTATTGAGGGAACAGACCCAGATGAATTGGAAAAAGGTGTAGGTCACTTTGCGCAAAGTGTACTTCCAGGTGAAAAGGATAACTCGGTATTAAGCGGGCATAGAGATACGGTATTTCGTAATGTGGGAAAACTGAAAGTTGGTGACCAATTGGTTACCAAGACCAGCGCAGGGATATTTACTTATAAAATCGTAAAAATGTGGATAACAACAGAAGACGACCGAACCGTTATTGTTTCTCATAAAGGGAAACAAATTCTAACCCTTACTACTTGCTATCCCTTTAACTGGATAGGTCCAGCTCCACAAAGGTACATTATTCAATCCGTTTTAGTAAAAACAACATAGTTCTTTCCTTTTTTATCAACCAAGAGGTAGGAGAAATCCACCTCTCTTTTTGTGCCACAGAAAATAGGATACATTTGCCTCAGAAGAAACGATTGTGTTATAATCTTTTTGGCAATACTACACACAGTTACTACATTTGTTTTTGCAGATGTGAATTCTTCACCTTTAGAAACACTTCAGGTGAAGTGCTTTTCTAAGGAATGGGTGATTATTAGATAGGCTCCTGTGAAAGAGTGGGTAAACACCCACTCTTTGCATTTTAAAAGCTACTTATGGAGGTAGTATTCTTGAGTCGACAAGTGGTAGATCAAGTAGAAAAGATTGCCGTTCCACTTCTCCAAGAGTTGGATCTAGAATTGGTTGATGTGGAATATAAAAAAGAAGGACCAAATTGGTTTTTACGGGTATTTATCGATGGGATAGAAAAACCAGTCGATTTGGATGATTGTGCGAAAGCTAGTGAACAACTAAGTATTGCATTAGATCAGAATGATCCAATACCTGGGAACTACTACTTAGAGGTATCTTCACCAGGTGCAGAAAGGCCATTAAAAAAAGAATCAGATTATCAAAAAGCAATTGGAAAAACCGTCCACGTAAGTACATATGAACCTATTGATGGCCAGCGCTCGTTTGAAGGGATATTAGAAGAGGTTACACCAGACTTGATTGTTGTAAAATCACAGTCTATTCCCCGAAACAAAATAGCAAATGCTAGGTTAAGCGTGGTTTTTTCATAATGAAGGGAGGATTAGGCCGGTGAATGCGGAGTTCATCGAAGCGCTCGGTCAATTAGAGAAAGAAAAAGGTATCAGCAAAGATATTTTGATCGATGCAATTGAAGCAGCATTAATTTCTGGGTACAAACGAAATTTTCATTCTGCACAAAACGTTAGGGTAGATATTAACAGAGAATCGGGTAGAGTCCGTGTTTTTGCACGTAAATCAGTTGTGGAAGAGGCCCTTGATCCTCGGTTGGAAATATCTTTAGAGGCCGCAAAAGAAATCAACCCGAATTATACGTTGGATGATGTTGTGGAAATCGAAGTAACTCCTGCCGACTTCGGTCGTATTGCAGCACAAACTGCGAAACAAGTGGTTACACAACGAATTCGTGAAGCAGAAAGAAATATCATCTATTCTAATTTTATCGATCGTGAAGAAGATATTGTAACAGGAATTGTGCAACGTTCAGATAATCGTAACTATTTTATTGATCTTGGGAGAGTAGAAGCATTGCTCCCACATTCTGAAACGATGCCAGGAGAGCGTTTTAAACATGGAGATCGGGTTAAAACCTTTATCACCAAAGTGGAGAAATCTACAAAAGGACCTCAAATCTTTGTATCTCGTACACATCCAGGTTTATTAAAGCGTTTGTTTGAATTAGAAGTGCCTGAAATATTTGATGGTGTAATCGAAATAAAATCAATTGCCCGTGAAGCGGGGCAGCGTTCCAAAGTAGCTGTTACTTCACGTGATCCCAATGTAGATGCTGTAGGTGCTTGCGTAGGTCACAAAGGAGTTCGAGTACAAACGATAGTGAATGAACTTCGGGGTGAAAAGATTGACATTATTCGATTTTCCGATGATTTAACAGAATGGATTGCTGCTAGTTTGAGCCCATCTAAAGTTACTTCGGTTGATATATTCGAAGAAGAAAAAATGGCTCGTGTTATGGTTCCTGATCATCAGTTATCTCTAGCCATTGGTAAGGAAGGGCAAAATGCCCGGTTAGCAGCTAAACTGACAAATTGGAAAATTGACATCAAGAGTGAGTCTGAAGCAGGAGTAGAACTATCGTCTGCTATTTCAGAGGATGAGAACGAGTGAAGAAAAAAAAGATTCCAATGCGCAAATGCATTGTTTCACAAGAAATGTTTTCTAAAAAGAGCCTAATTCGTATTGTGAGAACACCAGATAATGAAGTGTTGATAGACCCAACTGGTAAAAAATCGGGACGAGGAGCCTACCTTTGTGCCAAGGTTGAATATATCGATCTTGCTCAAAAGAAAAAGTCACTTGAACGAATTTTTCAAACGAAGATAGATTCTACTTTGTATGATCAGCTTAGGGAGTATGCAGAGGGAGTTTCACATGAAGAATAATTTCTTTCAGGTGTTAGGTTTAGCACAAAGAGCACGTAAATTAACATCGGGAGAAGAGCTTGTTCTTCAAGCGGTACGCAATGGTCAAGCAAAATTGGTTATTTTGGCAACAGATGCAGGAAAAAATACAACAAAAAAATTCACAGATAAGTGTAATTCTTATCAAGTTCCGTTGCTACAAGTAGGTACCCGATATGACCTTGGGACTGCATTAGGAAAAGGCGAACGAGTCGTTATGGCAGTAACAGATTTAGGGTTCTGTCAGATGCTAAGGGGGCTCGTTACGTAACTAATGGGGGTGAACGGATGACGAAAATCCGTGTATACGAGTATGCCAAAGAGAAAGATATGAGTAGTAAAGAAGTTATTAATATTCTTGAAAAAGTAGGCATTCCTGTTAATAATCACATGAGTGTCATGGACGAAACTGCAACGAAAAAAGTGGAAGAGTTTGTGAATAAATTCAAGCAGGGTTCTACATCTGCAAAACAGGAGAAACCGAAAAGCCAGAAACAAACTGTACAACATGGGGCGGCGAAGTCTATGGAACAAACAAACAATAATTCGACAGAAGAAATTCAAGAAAAAGGCCAACCTTCTTCTCGGGCCAATCAAGAACCTATTAAGAAAAATAAGCAGACACGAAATACCAGTAATTTTTCGAAGGGAAGAGGCCCAAAAGGTAGAGGAAATCGGAGAAGAAATGATAGGCGATCATCCCAAAATAGGGAGAAGCAAGCGCCAGTACTTCCAAAAGAAATCACTGTATCTGGGCCATTGTCAGTAGGTGAGTTTGCAAAGTTATTGAGAAAAGAAGCTTCAGAAGTTATTCGTAAATTAATTCCTATTGGTATTATGGCTACGATTAACCAAGAGATTGATGTTGATACAATGGCATTAGTAGCAGAAGAATTTGGGGTACAGGTTCAATACAAAGAAGAATTTGATGAGTCCAATATTGAAGAGATCGAAGAAGTGGATTCAGAAGAAAGCTTACTAGAGCGTCCACCAGTTGTAACCATCATGGGTCACGTTGACCATGGTAAAACAACGTTGCTGGATAAAATTCGTAGTACCAATGTAACTTCAGGAGAAGCTGGAGGAATAACCCAGCATATTGGTGCCTATCAAGTAGAAATTAATGGGAAGAAAATCACTTTCCTTGATACTCCTGGACACGCAGCGTTTACTACTATGCGTGCACGCGGTGCAGAGGTAACAGATATAACGATCCTTGTTGTTGCTGCTGATGATGGTGTAATGCCACAAACGATCGAGGCGATTAACCATGCAAAAGCTGCAAATGTGCCGATTATTGTAGCAGTGAACAAAATGGATAAATTAGATGCAAATCCAGATCGTATTAAGCAGCAACTAACAGAATATGGTTTGGTATCAGAAGATTGGGGCGGTGACACGATTTTTGTTCCAGTCTCTGCCATCAACGGAGAAGGTATGGAAGATCTTCTGGAGATGATACTATTAGTATCTGAGGTGCAAGAACTTAAGGCGAATCCCGATAAACGGGCTCGTGGAGTTGTCATTGAGTCAGAATTGGATAAAGGACGAGGTGCAGTTGCCACAGTACTCATTCAAAATGGTACACTAAAGGTAGGAGACGGTATCGTAGCTGGTAACTACTTTGGTAAAATCCGTGCGATGATCAATGATCATGGACGACGAGTTAAAGTAGCACCACCATCTACACCAGTTGAAATTTTAGGTCTTCCTGATGTTCCAAGTGCTGGAGATCCAGTTATGGTATTTGATGACGAGAAAAAAGCTCGTGCTATCGCAGATAAGCGTAATCAAAAACAAAAAGAAGAAGAACGCGGAGCTCGTACACGTGTAACCCTTGACGATTTATTTAAACAAATTCAAGAGGGTGAAGTGAAGGAATTAAATGTTATTATTAAAGCAGACGTACATGGTTCAGCGGAAGCGATGAAAGGGTCCTTAGAAAAGATTGATATCGAAGGTGCTCGTGTAAAAATCATCCACACCGCAGTTGGAGCAATTACGGAATCTGATGTGATCCTCGCTTCTGCTTCCAATGCGATCATCATTGGCTTTAATGTACGTCCTGAGCCAAATGCACGTGCAACAGCGGAGCAAGAAAATGTAGAAATTCGATTGCATCGAGTTATTTACAAAGCAATAGAAGAGATCGAAGCAGCAATGACGGGATTACTTGATCCTGAGTATGAAGAAAAAGTAGTAGGTACTGCTGAAGTTAGACAGATCTTTAAAGTGTCACGTGTTGGAACCATTGCAGGATGCTATGTTATCGATGGCAAAGTAGTACGTGATGGAAAAGCAAGACTGATCCGTGACGGAATTGTTGTTCATGAAGGTAGTTTGGATACCTTAAAACGCTTTAAAGATGATGCAAAAGAAGTCGCTCAAGGTTATGAATGTGGAATTACATTAGAAGGTTATAATGATATGAAAGAAGGAGACTTGATCGAGGTTTATGTCATTGAAGAGGTGGCACGTACGTAATTGTTTATTGGATTACTAACGTGTGAAGGGCAAATTCCCACATCCCTTTCACTCAAAGACAAAAGAAGAGTAATTCAGTCCGTTCTGACTCGAATCAAGAACAAATGGAATCTCTCCGTTTCAGAAGTTGGAAGACAAGATGATCGCCAAGTGTTTGAGCTTGCCATTGTTGGGGTAGCAACAGCTAAGCATGTGGTAGAAAAAGAGCTTCAGCGAGCTGTAAAACTCTTAGAAGCGACAGATGAAATGATGATCTTTCATATTGACATCACTTTTGTGTAGGAGGTGTCGCCCTTGGCACGCATCCGTGTGAGCCGCGTTGGCGAACAGATCAAAAAAGAGCTTAGCCAAATTATTCAACAAGAAATAAAAGATCCTCGTATCGGTTTTGTTACTATAACAGCAGTAGAAATGAGTGGTGATCTACAGCAAGCTAAAGTTTATGTGAGTATCTTAGGTAGTCAATCTGAGAAAGATGAGTCTATTGGTGCTCTAGAAAAAGCCAAAGGTTTTATTCGCTCTGAGGTTGGTCGTCGTATTCAATTACGACATGTACCTGATATCCATTTTTCCGTAGACCATTCACTCGACCATAGTGATCAAATAACACGTTTGCTACATGATGTAAGAGACGAAGATTAGGAGATGCAATATGCTAGATTGGACAAGTGCTACTCAAACACTTAAAAATGCTAGTCAAATCCTAGTTGTATCACATGTGAATCCAGATGGAGATGCGATTGGTTCAACATTGGCTGTTGGTAGTATGGTTCAATCGCTAGGTATTCCAGTGACGCTTGTAAATGAATCACCTGTTCCAGAAAAACTGTCTTTTTTACCAGGAGCAGAAAATATTCTATTGCCGTCTCAAGTGAAGGATCGTTTTTCTGTTATTATTGCAGTGGATGCTGCTGATATTTCCCGAATAGGGAATTGTCAGCAGCTTTTTGCCGATCACTCTGTAATCATAAATATTGATCACCATGGAACCAATGATGAATTTGGTAAAATAAATATCGTCAAAGCGGATGCTGCTGCAACAGCAGAAATGCTTTATGATTGGGCAGTCTACCTAGATATTCCGATATCTAGAAGTCTCGCTACTGTCTTATATGCAGGATTGTTAACAGATACGGGTGGATTTCGTTATTCCAATACTTCGTCCAATGTTATGCGTATTGCAGCAAATCTGTTGGAACAGGGGGCGGAATCGTATCAATTAGCTGATCGTTTGTTGGAAACAATCAGTGTACGTTATCTGGAACAGTTGAAAACTTCTTTAGCGACGATGCAAATTACGTTAAACGGAAAAGTAGCTTACCTCGTTTCTGAAGAAGAAGATAACGATGGATTGGTTAATTTTGCCCGTAATATTGAAGGTGTTGATGTTGGCATTTTATTCCGCCCGAGTGATGAAAATCATATTAAGGTGAGTATGCGTTCACGCCAAATTATTGATGTAGCTGCTGTTGCCCTTGAAATGGGTGGGGGTGGGCATGCGAGAGCAGCTGGATGTACAATAAATGGACAAATGGATGAAGTGATAGGTGCAGTATTAGAGAAAGTGAAGGAAGCTTTTAAGGGCGTGAAAGAATGACATTACATGGTATTATACCTGTGTGGAAACCCAAAGGGCTTACATCTCACGATGTTGTGAGTCGAATAAGGAGATTAGCTGGTCAAAAGCGGGTAGGTCATACAGGAACACTCGATCCTGAGGTGGAAGGCGTGTTGCCTATCTGCTTAGGACAAGCCACAAGAGTAGTGGAATACATCCAAGATCTACCCAAACGATATCAAGGAACAATGACACTTGGTACCGCTACGGATACAGAAGATCATACAGGAAACATCATCGATCAGGCCGAAGTTCAATCTACTTCGTTTCCGTTGAAAGAAGTAATGAAACAGTTTCAAGGCAGGATAGAACAAGTTCCGCCTATGTATTCTGCTGTGAAAATAAAAGGTGAGCGTTTGTATGATTTGGCTCGAAAAGGCCGTGTAGTAGATCGACCAGCAAGACAAGTTTTTATCTATCATTTGTTTATGGAACAGACAGAACATCAAAATATATTTTCTTTTGATGTCACATGTTCAAAAGGTACTTATATTCGTACTTTATGTGTAGATATTGGTAAATATATGGGGTATCCTGCTCATATGAGTAAGTTAACTAGAGTACAAAGTGGTCCATTTCAAAGTGTAGATTGCTATACATTTGAGGAGTTAGAAGAATCCAAAGAAAAAGGTACATTTGCTGAATCAATGGTTGCAATGGATGAAGCATTATGTCATCTTCCAGCCCTTGTGGTAGATCAGGAAGACGGCAAGCGTGTGTTAGATGGGATTGTATTTGAATGGGAACCAACGAATGAAATACCTGCTTCATCTTTGGTTCGTCTCTATGACGATGCGGGTAGGTTTTGTGCTATTTACGAGATTCATCATCAAGAATTAAGACCAGTAAAAGTATTTCGGGATGTGCATGAATAATGAAAACCATAGAAATTACTTATCCATTTAACATGGACAATCTCCTTGTTAAACCAACTAGTTTAGCTATAGGTTTTTTTGATGGATTACACCTTGGACACCAAGCAGTGATCGATCAAGCCATAGAAAAAGCAAACAAATTAGATATTGTTCCAGCAGTTATGACATTTTCTCCACATCCAAGAGAAGTGCTGGGCAAAACCACCTTTGACGGATACTTAACACCACTAAAAGAGAAGTTATCTCAATTAGAAGCACTCGGAATCGAACGAGTATATGTTGTTACCTTTAATCCGACTTTTGCAAATTTGGAAAAGGAAAGTTTTATTACAAATGTATTAGTACCACTACAAGTATCTGCTGTAACGACTGGTTTTAATTTCACTTTTGGGCACAAAGGGTTGGGAAAAGCTACGGATTTGGCTCATTTAGGAAAAGGGTCTTTTGATGTGAAAATTGTAGATCCTGTTATCATAAGAGACCAAGCAGTCAGTAGCACGAGAATACGTCAATCCCTTACTTCAGGTGATATTCAATTAACTACTGAATTGTTGGGCAGACCTTACCGAATCCAAGGAAAAGTGGTACATGGAGATAAACGTGGTCGTCAAATCGGTTTTCCTACAGCTAATGTAGAACCCGAGCAACCTTATTATCTTCCTGCTCACGGAGTTTATGTTGTGCGTGTTGTAAACAAAAATACAACAGCTTATGGTGTGATGAATGTAGGAGTTAGACCTACTTTTGATGAATCAGCGGCGAAGACCAAATTAGAGGTTCATCTTCTTCATCAACCTTCTCATCTGGATTTATATGGAGAAACATTAAAACTAGAGCTTTTGTATTATTTGCGAAGAGAAGTAAAATTTACATCTGTGGAAGCATTGGTAGCCCAGATCAAATTAGATCGTGATCAGGCTATTCAATGGATAAAGGACAAGTCGTTGTTTTTCGATGAAAGACAAAATAGCTTTGTCTGATTCTTATCAGCAAACATTTACAAGGAACTTCCTTTACGCTATAATGGCTTAGGAACCATGACTCGGTTTTCCGTTTGCCTCAACGGTGCACTGGGTTATTGGGGTTGACTGAAATTAGTGGAGGTGAAAGAAAGATGACAATTTCTCTTGAGAAAAAACGTGAGATTATTAATGAGTATAAAACCCATGAGAGTGATACGGGATCTCCTGAAGTTCAAGTAGCAATTTTAACTCATCGCATTAATGAGTTGAACTCACACTTGCGCGATCATAAAAAAGATCACCATTCACGTCGTGGTTTGCTTAAGATGGTCGGTCAACGTCGTAACTTGCTTACTTATTTAAAAGATAAGGATGTTGCACGTTATCGCGAGTTAATTCAAAAACTTGGATTACGTAGATAGGAAAACTGCGGGGTATTACACCCCGTTTTTTTGTACCTTTTGAAAATCGGATAAGCAGGAAATACTAATAAAAAACAAGAATAGAAAAATGTTATACGTCTTGTAAGGAGGCAATAAAGTGGAGTCTCAACTGTTTGAAACGGAACTTGGTGGGCGAAAACTCTCATTTGAAATTGGGAAGTATGCTGCTTTAGCAAATGCATCAGTCATGGTAAGATACGGAGATTCTGCTGTACTTGCTACAGTTGTCACTTCGAAAGAACCCAAAGAGCTGGATTTTTTCCCACTGACTGTGAATTATGAAGAAAGACTGTATGCTGTCGGAAAGATACCTGGTGGTTTTATTAAAAGAGAAGGACGTCCAAGTGAAAAAGCGATTTTAGCAAGTCGGTTAATTGACCGTCCTATTCGTCCTTTGTTTCCTGAAGGTTTTCGACATGAGGTTCAAGTTGTTACAACAGTGATGTCTGTTGACCAAGACTGTTCTACAGAAGTTGCTGCTATGATAGGAGCATCTCTTGCCCTTTCTATCTCTTCTATACCATTCGCGGGTCCTATCGCAGGTGTAATTGTCGGACGAGTAGATGGTAAATTAATTATTAATCCTACTGTTGCACAAATGGAACAGTCTGATCTGCATTTGGTAGTTGCTGGAACAAAAGACGGCATTAATATGGTAGAAGCAGGATCGAAAGAAATACCTGAAGCTATTATGTTAGAAGCAATATTACTTGGACATGATGAAATCAAAAAAATGGTTCAAGTTCAAGAAGAGATTGTTTCAAAGTGTGGAAAAGAAAAAATGGTTCCTGTTCTTGCTTCCATTAATGAGGATGCAGAGAATCGTGTGCGTGATTTAGCCACAAAAGAATTAATTGCGGCGATTCAAGTGACAGAGAAACTAGCAAGACAAGAAGCAATCGATGAAGTGAAAAAAACTACTATCGAAACATTGCAGGAACAGTTGCCTGAAGAAGAGTTTACTTTACTAGAGAAAGATTTCTATAAAACACTGGATATGATTGTCAAAGAAGAAGTACGACGGCTGATTTTAGAAGAAGGAAAAAGACCAGACGGTCGTACAACGGAAGAAATTCGGCCGCTTTCAAGCGAGATTAATCTTTTACCACGTACACATGGTTCTGGTTTATTCCGTCGTGGACAAACACAGGTATTGAGTATTTGTACATTGGGTGCACTTGGAGATGTACAAATACTAGATGGTTTGGATTTAGAAGAATCCAAGCGTTTTATGCATCATTACAATTTTCCGCCATTTAGTGTTGGAGAAGCAAGACCTATGCGTTCCCCTGGTCGAAGAGAAATAGGCCATGGTGCTCTTGGAGAACGGGCTTTAGAGCAAGTGATTCCTAGTGAAGATGAATTTCCATATACGATCCGATTGGTTTCCGAAGTATTAGAATCCAATGGTTCTTCCTCTCAGGCAAGTATTTGTGCTTCTACATTGGCTTTGATGCATGCAGGTGTACCAATTAAGTCCCCTGTTGCGGGAATAGCCATGGGATTAGTAAAAGAAGGCGATTTGGTTAGTATCTTAACTGATATTCAAGGGATGGAAGATCATCTTGGCGATATGGATTTTAAAGTTGCAGGAACAAGAAAAGGTGTTACTGCGCTTCAAATGGATATCAAGATAGCAGGTATTGATCGTCCTATCTTGGAAAAAGCTCTGCAACAAGCAAGTGCTGCAAGATTAACAATTTTAGACAATATGGAAGCTACGATTAAAGAACCAAGTAAAGAGCTATCCAGCTTTGCACCAAAAATCTTGACGATGCGCATTCATCCAGATAAGATTCGCGATGTAATCGGTCCAAGTGGTCGTGTGATCAACAAAATTATCGAAGAAACCGGAGTAAAGATCGATATCGAGCAAGATGGTCGTATCTATATCGCTTCTTCTGATAGTGAGCAAAATGAAAAGGCAAGAAAGATCATTGAAGATCTTGTACGCGAAGTAGAAGTAGGTCAAACATACCTAGGTAATGTAAAACGCGTAGAAAAGTTTGGTGCGTTTGTGGAACTTTTCCCTGGTAAAGAAGGTTTGGTACATATTTCTCAACTAGCATTAGAACGTGTTGCTAAAGTACAAGATGTTGTCTCTATCGGAGATCAGATCATGGTAAAAGTGACAGAAATAGATGATCAAGGTCGTGTGAACCTCTCACGCAAAGTGTTGCTAAAAGAGGAAGAAGCGAGGAAAAAAGAAGCATCAAAGTAAAGATAGGAGTCAGATATGCCAAAAATGGTAAATCTGTCTCTTTTTATTTTGGAGCACCCTCCATCCTATTTCTATCACTTTTCATGTGATTATGGGATGGAGGGTGTTATAGCAAAAATTGAGCTGCTCTCAACTCATAGCTGGTGCAACCCAGATGGAGAGAGTGCATAGTAGATGTATTGGTTTCTGGTTTCTCTTTTGACTAGTCCTGTTCTGTGCAATTCTACCATCGACTGAGTGCTGTATTGTTTCATTTGATCTTCTCGAACCCACATGAGTCCTGCTTTGTATGTCTTATACAATTCCAAGAGAATCAGGAACTGTTGAATAGCGTTGTAAGAAAGCCCTGTTACCTTAGAGAGCTGTTGGAGGCTCAGATCAGGGTTTTGTGCCAAGTGTGTCTTCAAGCTCCTTTTTTGAGCAGGATTGAGCGGGAAGGTCTTCTTTACCTTTGAAGCTAGACAGTAGCCTAGTGATTCCTCACTAAATACAACTATCCCATCTTGCACCAATGGACGCAGATTCTTGTCAATAGCGTATCTACCCACCCCGATTTTCTCTTGAAGCACCCCTATTGTGAGATTGGAGGTCCGTTCTAGCACATCTAGGATCTTTTTTTGTACTTGTGAAGCAGGGATTTCATCATTTGCTTTGGAAGACAAGGAGTAGAGTCGAGGGTCACTTTTACTTCCTGATCCTGTACTTACTACTTCCTGCATCTTTTGCAATTGATCGAGATGATGATAAATGGCAAACTTACTCTCCCCAATGTTTTCCTCGAGTTCACGTACAGATAGCCAAGAGGATTTTTCTAGTTCGCTTACAATCCTTACTTGTGTGGGGTGTAGAGAGGAAGGTTGTTTTACTTGAGAGGATAGGGCATAGAGGATTGGGTCATTTTCGCACTCCACCACTAGACCATCTTTTTGCAATCTATTGAGATGTAGGCTGAGAGCTTCTTGTTCCATATCCAATCGTGCACTAAGTTCTCGGATGGAGAGTCCAGAAGATCGTTCGAGGACTTCCTTGATTTTCTCTTGAATTCTACGGACCTCAGGGTCAACATAGAAGAAGTGGGTTTTTCTCCCTTTAGCTACAGTAGCGGTCTTTACTGTCCCAGATTTCCGAAATGGATGGAGTTGTTTTCTGATATTTTCTGTATTGAGTCCCGTCCTATCAGCAATCTGTTGCAAAGTTAGTCCAGTGTTGGATTGAAAAAGCACATCCAAAATTTTTTCTTTATTGGATTTTTGGGACATGGAAACTCCATTTTTCAAAGTAAAGCAACTACTTTGTAAGTATAGCATTGTTAAAATGAGACAATCAAAGCATTTTTCCTTTTTCCTCTCATAAATAAAAGAAGAAAGGAGATGACAAGCTTTGAAAAAGAATGTTTATTTTGTAGGTGTTTTTGCAGTTATGGTTAGTATTTTTATTTGTTATTCGTCTCCTATATCTTTGTATGTATCTTCCCTTCGGAAACAAACAGTCATCCCAGTTTTTGTTACAGATGATTTGGAGCTGCAGGCAAAGATCAATAGAGAAGCTCCCAAGCATGAAGTTGCACCTATTAATGCTCGAAATGATCGTGTCTGGAAGTTAGTTCCCGGTATGGATGGAATAGTAGTAGACAAACAAAAAACATTAGAAAAAACAAAACGAACTCATTCGAAAGAGATCCAATGGGTGTATCGAATAGTAAAGCCTGCCGTAGATTTAAAGGATTTAGGAATCGGACCGATCTACCGTGGCAATGAACAGCAAAAAGCAGTTGCTCTGATGGTCAATGTCGCATGGGGAACAGAGTATCTATCTGAAATGCTCGAAATTTTTCAAAAAGAGAAGATTAAAGTTACTTTTTTTTTAGATGGCACTTGGTTAAATAGCCATCGCAAAGAAGGTTTAGCATTGGAAAAATCAGGGCATGAAATCGGGAATCATGGGTATACCCATAGAATGATGAGTCAGGTTCCCGCAGATAGAATGCAAAGAGAAATTGGAAGGACAGAAGAAGTAATCAAACAAGTATTTCATCATCCAAGTAGTTGGTTTGCCCCGCCTGCTGGAGATTACAATAACAAAGTAGTCCAAGTAGCATATGATTTTCATTTAGGAACCGTTCTTTGGACATTGGATACGATTGATTGGCGAA
The DNA here is from genome assembly GCF_000428065.1 of Shimazuella kribbensis DSM 45090. Lineage (GTDB taxonomy): Bacteria > Bacillota > Bacilli > Thermoactinomycetales > Thermoactinomycetaceae > Shimazuella > Shimazuella kribbensis. The sequence continues at coordinate 351,224 of NZ_ATZF01000002.1, read as the reverse complement.
AAACGACTTCTTCTAATTCAATGGTACAGAAAATCAGGACAAAAGTCGAACCTGGAAACTTGATTTTGATGCATCCAACTGATCGGACCGTAAAAGCTTTGCCAAGGATTATTCAGGAAATTAAGCAAAAAGATTTAGCCCTCACAACGGTTTCGGAAGTGCTTTCTTCCAAACGTATCAACGCCCGTTGAGCGTTTATCTTTAATCTGATATAGTGAAAATACTTCTTGAATTTGGAATCAAGTAGTGCAAGCTAGGAGGTTTTTTCAATTCTTATACATACTTTAAAAAATGGAATACGCATTGTAGCAGAGGAGATTCCTCATGTGCGTTCTATTGCATTAGGAATCTGGGTAGGTGCAGGTTCTGAAGGAGAATCCAAACAAGTAAATGGGATATCTCACTTTATGGAACATATGCTTTTTAAAGGCACAACTACACGAACAGCAAGACAAATTGCAGAAGGATTTGATCAATTTGGTGGTCAAGTCAATGCATTCACTTCAAAAGAAGTAACGTGCTACTATGCAAAAGTGTTAGATCAACATTTTTCTATGTCCCTAGACCTTTTAGCAGATATGTTTTTTCACTCTACATTTGATGAATTAGAGATAGAAAAAGAAAAAAAGGTAGTCTTAGAAGAGATATCGATGGTAGAAGATACACCAGACGATTTGATTCATGATATGCTATCAGAAATATCTTTTTCTGAACATCCTCTTGGCTATCCTGTTATTGGAACAATGGATAATGTTTCTTCTTTTACAAGAGATCAGCTTATCGCTTATCGAAAAAGTTACTACAATCCACATAATGTGGTGATAGCACTTGCTGGAAATCTCCCCAACGATTATGTCCAGCAAGTAGAGCAGTATTTTTCTCATCAGCAAGGTGAGGAAAATATTTTAGACGATACGACTCCCCTCTTTACACCACAGGTAATAGCAAAACAAAAAACAACAGAGCAAACGCACCTTTGTATTGGCTATCAAGGAGTGTCTCTAAAAGATCAGCAGATCTATCCGTTGATTCTATTAAATAATATTCTTGGTGGCAATATGAGTTCGCGTTTGTTTCAAGAAGTCCGAGAAGAAAGAGGATTAGCGTATTCTGTTTACTCCTATCACTCTGCTCATCGATATAATGGATTGTTTGCCATTTATGCAGGTACAAAGCATGGTCAAGAACAAGAAGTATGTAATGTGATTTATGATGTTATTAATCAAGTGGCAGATTGCGGTGTTTTGGAGCAAGAATTGATAAAAGCACAAGAACAATTAAAAGGCAGTATGATGTTAGGATTAGAAAGTACCAATAATCGAATGAGTCGTTTGGGACGAAATGAATTATTATTAAAAAAACATCAAACTCTCGATGAGATTATTGGCCAAGTAGAAAAAGTAACATTGGAGGATGTCAATAAAATGGCAAAGCGAATTTTCCAGTCTTCCTATTCATTGGCCCTCATTTCACCAAGTGGAAAATTACCCACCATATAGTTTGTAATAAAAGGAGTATTACTGATATGCTTACCGTACAAATTTGTCGTATACCTGGAAACGAAGATATATCCTTACCAGAAAAAATGTCTACAGGTGCTAGTGGTTTTGATTTATGTGCTGCTGTTACGGAGGAACTTTTACTTCAGCCAGGAGAATGGAAGCTAGTTCCTACAGGGATTTGCATTGCGATGCCAGAACATTTAGAAGCACAAGTTCGTCCGAGAAGTGGCCTAGCATTTAAACATGGCATCTCCATGCTAAATTCTCCAGGAACCATTGATGCAGATTATCGTGGAGAAATAAAAGTGATTATGGTCAATTTCGGGGACAAACCTTTTCGAGTAAATCGAGGAGACCGGATTGCTCAACTTGTTTTTCAAGAAGTAGCAAAGGTTCACTTGGAACAAGTAAAAGAATTGGTCAGTACCGTTCGTGGAGCAGGTGGATTTGGTCACACTGGCGTATAAGTATAGAGAAGATATATATGGGTCAAAGCTTAGAGAAGAAGTGTATAGCTACCAATTTACCTTATTCTATGCTAAGGCAGGGGGATCTTTCCATGGAAGATGTACGTCCACTGAAGCGTTTAGAAAAAGAGTTGGAGCGAGTACGCAAAAAGTTACATCAATCTGTGAGGGGAGAACCAAGTAGATTGTTGGATCCTACCGTTTTACCCATTAGTCGAGAGTTAGATTTACTTATCGTGCAATACCAGTACCTGAAGCACAATATATAGTAAGTGTCTTTCCTACCCCAGAGAATATTTATTCTCTGGGGTATTGTGTATATTTTGAAAAAACCTTTGTTTTTATCGCACGATCGTGCTATTATTTTTTATAGGACGATCATGCCGAAATAAAACAGGGGTGGAATATATGAATACACAAAAACAAAATAGAATTAAAATATTAGATATTTTAAGAGGTTTTGCTATTTTGGGTACATTGGGAACGAATATTTGGATTTTTGCCCATTTAGGTGATTTAAACGCTATGCTGACAGACCCAAATAAGGTTTGGTGGTCATCGCTAGATACTTTTATCTCTACCATTGTCCTTTTTTTAGTAAATGGTAAATTTCTTGGATTATTAGCTATCATGTTTGGAGTAGGTCTTGAACTCAAATATCAACAATCTGTACGAAAAGGGAATCCATGGCCAGGTATGTATATTTGGATCTCCATTATCCTAATGGTAGAAGGTTTCTTACATTTCATGCTGGTTATGGAATATGACATCTTGATGAGTTATGCTTTGACAGCAATTATTGTGGCTTTTATCGTCAAGGCAGGAGAGAAGTCTATAAAAAGAGCGATGATTGGCTTTGGGAGTATTCATGTTTTGGTCTATCTAGGAATTCTATATTTGCAATTCAGTGGAGCTCAGATTACTGGTGGAGATGCAACAGAAGTGATATCCCTCTATCAAAACGGAACATGGCTAGAGCAAGTTTTCTATCGATTGAATAATTTTGTTGAACTTCGGTTTGAGCTGATTCTAGCATTTAGTTCAAATATATTTTTATTTCTTACTGGAGTACTTCTCATGAGAAAGGGAGCCTTTTCTTCAGATGAAAAGGGCAGAAAGATTCGCAGCAAAATGTTGAAGTTTGGTTTGCTGGTAGGAATACCGTTAAATATGCTTCTATTGGTACCTGGTGGTTATTTTGATATTATTGTTCGGTATGTTTTTGCTCCTGTATTATCGATTGGGTACATGGGTTTGCTTGCTCATTTGGTCGAGAAACAAGAAAAATGGGTGTTATGGAGATGGCTTGGACAAACAGGGAAAATGTCGCTTAGTTGCTATGTGTTACAAAACATTCTTTGTTCTATCATTTTTTATGGTTGGGGAATGTCGCTTGGTGGAAAGGTAAATTCTATTACCATCATTGGAATTTGGATAATAATTATGTTTTTCCAAATTACTTTCACTTCTATATGGATGAGGTTCTTTGCTTTAGGACCAATGGAAATAGCGCGAAAAAAGGCAGCTGGGATGATTTCTCCTACAAGCGGCAAGTAAATTGCTTGTTTAACATAGAATCCAAAATGTCTTACTGGTACAATTGTACAAAAAAGGATTTGGAATGTATGCCTAAAATCGTTGATCACCAAAAACAAAAGGAAAAAGTAGCCCAAGCTGTTTGGAAGGTGATCTTAAAAAGTGGAATTGAAAAAGCTACTGTACGAAACATTGCAGAGGAAGCGAATTTATCTGTAAGTACGATGCGACACTATTTTACCAATCAATCTGAACTACTGTATTTTTCCATGGAACTCATCATAGAACGAATGGAAGAACGTATAAAAAATAGAGTCCAGCAATTCGAAGGATCACCTTTTGACGCAGCTAAAAGAATAGTTTTATTTTTCATACCGTCAAATGAGGAAGAACACATGGAGTTACAAGTTTGGCTGTCCTTTAATGCTAAAGCACTAAGTAACAATGAAATGCGCAAATTGATCGACAAAATGTATATGGATATGTACAAGGGGATGGAATGGGCTCTCCATATATTGAAAGAATCCAAGTGGCTAAAATCAGAAGTAGATATGAAATTAGAAATAGATCGTTTGTATGGTTTAGTGGATGGTTTGGCGATTCATCGGATTCTAAAACCGGACATACTAACACCTGAAGACATTGAAATGATAATATCTCACCACTTGAAAGAGCTATGCAAAGAAGAGTTTGAAAATAGGGTCTAAAGGAATACTGGGAAGCACCAAATTGGTGCTTTTTCTATTGTCTTATGCTAATGATATAAGGGAAGTAATCAATCGACAGTGCAAATGCTCACTTGAAGGATGGGTTGCAAAATGTTACAACTTTTAGTTGTTGATGATGATTCACATATTCGGGAGTTGGTTCGTTTTCATTTACACACAGAAGGATATGTAGTTTGGGAGGCTGAGGATGGAGAGCAAGCACTAAATATTCTACAGAGGGAGAATATAAAATTAGCCATTATTGATATTATGATGCCTCGCATGAATGGTTTTGATTTATGCAGGAAAATTAGGACTACATATGATATACCGATCTTGATGTTGACAGCGAAAGATCAGTTACAAGATAAAGAACGAGGCTTTGAATTAGGTACGGATGATTATATGGTCAAACCTTTTGAACCAAAGGAAATACTGTTTCGTGTAAAAGCATTGCTTCGCCGTTATCAGGTTTTGCATTCAGATTCTATTTTAATCGGACATACTGTAATTGACCGAAAAAGTTATGAAGTGAGATGTGATGGAAATACGATATTATTGCCGTTTAAAGAATTTGAATTGCTGTCTCAATTAGCGAGTCATCCTAATCGCGTTTTTACGAGAGAAGAACTTATTCAGTTGATATGGGGGATGGAGTTTGTAGGAGATGAACGAACTGTTGATGTACACATCAAACGATTGCGAGAACGTTTCGCGAATAAGACAAACGACTTTATAATCAAAACGGTTCGGGGAGTAGGATATAAATTGGAGGTCTTCCAAGCGTGAAAACTTTGTACTTGCGGTTTGCACTGACCACTGTATGCATTATGCTGGTTAGTGGATGCCTTGCTTTTGTTCTAAGTAACTGGTATTACCAAAGTAATTTAAAACCATACAATGATCAAAAGATAACTGAAATCACACAAACTATTGCTAATTACTATGAAAATAATAAGGGGTTAGATTTTCCTAATTACTTCGATCATATTGCAAATTTGGGTTTTCAAATCGCATATTATCAAGAGGGACAAAAGCCTGTTTTTTTCGGGAGGCCATTTGATGAAACATCTCTACCAGCATCCGTGATTCGAGAAGTCCTATCAGGAAAAACATATCATGGAGTGCTGAGATTTCCAACAGGAGTGTTTATCACAGGTTTTTTTGATGATGCCTTAATCAATACGATTGGCGTGCCGCTTCATGGCATAGAAGGAAGATCTGCTCTATTTGTTCGCCCGGATATAGGTACTCAATTTGGAGAAATGCGCATCTTTTTTTCTGTTTTGTTGCTTTTGACTATTGGATTGAGTATTTTGTTTGTATTTATTGGTACCTATTACATTGTAAGACCTATACGAACATTAACCAAAGCGACTAGAAAAATTGCAGAAGGAGATTTCCATATTCAATTGCCTGTTAATCGGAAAGATGAATTAGGAATCCTAGCAAAAAGTTTTTCAGGAATGACGGCTAGTATTGAGCAATTGGAAAAGATGAGACAAGAGTTTGTGTCGAATGTTTCACATGAAATTCAATCACCACTTACGTCTATACAAGGATTTTCTAAAACTCTTCAATCAAATGATTTGCCAAATGAGACGAAGAAACAATACTTATCCATCATTGAACTTGAGAGCGAAAGATTGTCTATACTAAGCAAGCAACTTCTGACGTTGGCCTCACTAGAAAGTGAAAAAAATCTATTACAACGAAGTCCATTTGATTTGGCGGAGCAGATCAACCAAGTTGTAACCATGTTGCAGTGGCAATGGAGAGCGAAAGGGTTAGCGATCGAGTTGGATTTACCATCCACGCTGATAAATGCAGATGCTAAACTTCTTTATCAAGTATGGATAAACTTACTGACCAACGGTATAAAATTTACGGATGAAGGCGGTACGATCCGTTTTGAAATACTACCAATATCTGTAGAGGAAATACAAGTTCGTGTTACAGATACAGGGGTAGGAATATCGAAAGAAGATATATCACATGTATTTGAACGTTTTTACAAAACAGATAAATCCCGAACAAATAAAGTTGGAGGTAGTGGACTTGGGTTATCCATTGTGCATAAAATCATTTCTTTACATAAAGGTAGTATTCAGGTGTCCAGCGTTCCTCAAGTAGGAACTACTTTTATCGTGACACTTCCAAGACTGTAATATGATATTCATCTCATGTTCATGTGCACTTCTTATAATCGAGCTAGAAAGAGAGGTGCAAGAACATGTTTCTAGCGATTCGGGAAATGATGTATGCCAAGTTACGTTATTTTCTAATTGGTTTCATTATGGTATTGATTACTTGGTTAGTATTTATGATTGCAGGATTAGCAAATGGATTGTCTGCGGACAATGCCTCTGCTATTCAGCAGATCAACGCAAATTCTTTCATCTTGCAATCAGAGGCAGAAAGCAAAATAAATCGTTCACAAGTCAATATGGTGCAATGGAAATCTGTTGAGCAACAGGTTAAAGAAGGACAAGCAACGCCGCTTGGAGTAAAAATGGCTGCTATAAGTAAAATCGGCAAATCCAAAAAAATCGATATCACCGTTTTTGCTGTAGATCCGAAAGAATTTCTGATGCCAGTTGTGATACAAGGGAAATCGATGAATAACAACGAAAAACGAGAAGTTGTTGTGGATCAATCTCTTCAACAGGAAGGCATTAATATAGGTGATTGGATCGTCGACACCGACACTTCATCCAAATGGAAAGTAGTGGGTTTTACCAAAAATAAATCTTATAGCCATTCTCCTGTTATTTTTATGAACCTAAGCAGTTGGAAGGCATGGACAAAGAAAGATACTTTTCAAGCCATTGTGCTTCGCGAAACAGATAGTAAAATAAAAATAGATCAGCAACTGGAATTCGTCCCTAAAGAACAAGTATTAGAAAGTACACCAGGTTATAAAGAAGAGCAAGGGTCATTACAAATGATGATTGCCTTTTTATTTGTCATAGCTTCTTTTATTCAAGCAGTATTTTTCTATGTTATTACACTTCAAAAGTCACATCAATTTGGTGTGTTAAAGGCAATCGGTGCTAATACGAAGTTTTTGGCTCAAAGTGTAGTTGCTCAGATCTTGAGTATTTCTATTGTAACAGTGGTTGTAAGTATTGGATTGACTTATGGTTCCGCCTTTGTTTTACCAGATAGTGTTCCTTTTCTCTTAGAAACGAATACTTCTGTTGGATTCTCAGTGCTAATGATCGTTGTATCTTTGGTAGGAGCTTTGTTGTCGGTATACCATATTTCCAAAGTAGAAGCAATTGATGCAATTGGGAGGGTTGAATGATGAATCATATGTTGGCTTTCGAACGAGTTAGTAAAGTATATGGCGAAAAAACCAATCAAACAGCGGCTCTCAAAGATGTTTCCTTGGAAGTAAAAGCTGGAGAATTTGTAGCGATCATAGGTCCTTCCGGATCTGGGAAAAGTACGCTTTTATCCATGGCAGGTCTCCTGTTATCTCCGACGAATGGCAATGTTTATCTTGATAATGTAGAAATTACGAAGCTTTCGGAAAAAGAAAGAGCGCAACTAAGATTACAAAAAATTGGCTTTGTGTTTCAGGCATCCAATCTCATTCCTTACCTATCTGTTTTGGATCAATTACTATTGATAGGTAAATTAGCAAGTAATAGTAAAGGAATGAAACAAAGGGCGGATCGTTTGCTAAAAGAATTAGGTTTATCTCACCGTACACACCATTTTCCCGCACAATTATCTGGTGGAGAAAAACAGCGTGTTGCAATTGCACGAGCATGGATGAATGATCCTGAAATCATACTAGCTGATGAACCAACTGCAAGTCTGGATTCCAAACGTGGTCGAGAAGTGGTGGAGATGCTAGCTAGTGAAGTGAAACGGAAAGGAAAGGCAGGAATTATGGTTACACATGATGAGAGGGTATTAGACTTATGTGACCATGTTTATACGATCAAAGATGGGGTACTGCATCTTGATGATAAAGTTCTCTTCAGTGGACAGATGCAAGAATAGGATTCATGCTATAATAAAATCCAGTAGTCGATCTCCCGAAGGAGTCCAATGCGCAAAGTTGTAGTGTTCATCGGAGCTGTTCTTGGCCTCATCGCGAATCGTCGTGCGCTCATCAAGTGGGTAACCCACATTCCGATCGGCGTAACAAAGATGAACTGGGACGATGAGATCAAGCCGGAAAGCCTCGATTCAAAGTGATGATTCTTCGAGCGAGGAACCTACCCATTAGCTAGACCATAATGGTAAGATACCGTCTGGTCACATCATAGGGATCGAAGGGATTATTCCTCACCTCAGGTCTAGATTGAGGCTCAGCCTTCCCCCGTAATCAAACTATTTCACATACAAAAAATATCAACATCCTAATAGAGGTATAGTTAGGATGTTTTTCGTATTTAAGTTACAATGTTTGTATTGCCAAAATTAGGAGTGACAGCATGAGATTTATTAAACCAACTAATTTTCTTACGTTAAAAAAACATGGCCGGAAAGTGGCAAACATATTCTGGCTACCTATGATGATACATCTATTGTTGTATATCAAGCATACTGTCCCAAAATAGCAGCATACGCTGTAGAACAGCAAACATTTGGTGGAGAATTTTCCATGAATCGGATGAGTTGGATCAAACCGAATTTTCTGTGGATGATGTTTCGGTCTGGTTGGGGAATGAAGGCAGATCAAGAAGTTACGCTAGCGATTCGGCTGAGACGAGAGGGATTTGAGGAGATATTACAGTCAGCAGTTCATAGCAGTTATCAAACATCATATGGAACACAAGATAAATGGAAAAAAGTATTGAAAGAATCATCTGTCCGATTGCAATGGGACCCAGATCATGATCCATTTGGCAATAAGCTGGATCGAAAAGCAATTCAACTTGGATTGAAAGGAGAAAGTTTACAAAAGTATGTAAAAGATTGGATCATAGAGATCGAAGATATATCTGATTTTGTTGAGGAACAACGCCACATGATTCAAAAGGATCAATTGGATCATTTGCAAGTCCCCAATGAACAAATATATTTACCAGCTAAACATAGAGACTAACTGGGTATGAATAAAGTTTATAAAAGAACCGTTTCCCATTTGTCTAGAAGGAAACGGTTCTTTTCGAATTAATCCCCAGAAGGATGAGTACCATAGCACATGAAATGTCCTCCTTTCAGAAACTTTTGATACTTGTAAAGTATTGTTTGGAGTATTTAAGATAATTTTCATTATCATCAAGTTGTAAATAGACTTCAGCAAGCCCAGATAGAGATTGAAGTTTTGTTGTGTGATCCATGGCATGTTGGAGTACCTCCTTGTAGTAATGGATTGCTTGATTGTATGACGTATCTAGTTGGCATGTTTTTGCTAGTTGTAACATTGTTTTGGTGTATTCTAACATGTTATTCTGTTTATTCGCAATCCTAATTGTTTTCTTTAATACTTTTTGAGAACGACTATATCTGTTTTGTTCTTGGTAAAGAATTCCTAGCTGGAGGTAGGCTTGCAGAACAAGTTGATGTCTTTTTGAGATGCTATTCTCTAGGCCGATAGCTGTTAATAAACATTTTTCTGCATGCAGGGGATAGTTGCGTTGTTTGTATATATTAGAAAGAGTGATATATAATTCCATTTGTCTTTCATAGTTATCGTTGATTAATGCTAATTCTAATCCTTTTTTGGCGCAAGCGAATGCTTCTTCATACATTTGAATTTTCAAGTTTAATTCAGCTTGAAAATCATACATGCCTATAACGGTATCCATATTAAGGTCAAAAGAATCTGCTTTGATTTGTTCAATTGTTTTAAGTGCGTCTTCTGTTCTGCCTAGATTGTACAGATAAATAGAACGATTAGATAAAAGAGTAGTGTAGAGGTATTTTCGTTCTCCATTTCGATCAAAAGCGGACAATCCTTCGTTCGTAAATTGCAAAGCCTGTTCATAATTGTTTTTATGAAAAGCGATGATTGCTAGATGGTTTAAACAATATGGTTTTAAATTTGTTTTTCCTGAATCAATTTCTTTTTCTAAGTTTTTAAGTGATTCTTTGAAATAAGCGGTTGATTTATCTTCTTGATTTAGCTTAAAGTAACATCGACCCTTTAAAAAATCGAGTAATGCTCCTTGATATCTTTCGGTTAATTGGGCTAATTTTTTTAAAACCGAGCTAGGATCTCGATTTATTTTATTCTCTAGTGACAGTAAATCTAAATATTTTTCTTCTTGCTCGGATTGCTCTTGCTGTGTAAGTTCTGATAAATGAAGATCAAGTTTGCGTAGGAGATAGTTTATTTTTGTTGGATTACGAGTGATACCTCTTTCTATAGAAGACAGGGTTGCACGGGGAATATAATTATCGGCTAGATCATCTAATGTCATGCCTCTTTCTTTACGAGCTTTGCGAATATAAGAACCAATTTTAGAAATGTCCATATGAAATCACCTCTAATAAAGGCATTTCTTTTAATAATGTTTAAATTTGGACTAATTGTCAATTCAGAATTTATCGTGAAGTATGGGAATTAAGCATTAAAACCATTGATTTTAACACATTTTTTCTCGAATTACCGTAATACATAAAAGAATTATCTTGTTTTTGTAATATATTGAATTTGCTATTTCTAGCTCTTATACTAAAGGTAAGATCTTACGTTTACTGGATTTATCAACATTTTCATATATTTATTTTGGATTTCCTGAGAAAATCGATCATTTTTTTAGAATGAAACGTTTCTGTTAGTTGATTTTGATCTACAAATTAACAGAGAAAGGTGAGAGATATGGGATGTAAATTTAAGAAATTCCAAACAACTTCTACACAACAGTTAGCGAACAAAGAAATAAAACTACATCTTGTTAATGGCGGAACGATCAAATTAAACCTTCTTCATACAGAAATCTTTGATATGTCAAATGGGAGTATATTTATTTTAGGGAGAGCATTGGATCAAAAAATTGGATCTCTTGATGAGTTAACATTGCATTCATGCGAGGAAGAGAATTGGAAGCTGTAAAATATCTAGCTTGGCATTTGCTTCATTCGTGCGAAGATAGCAATCTCCATGAAAAATTAACGTCGTTTTCTCCCAATGATCGTAAGCAAATGGTCCAACTAATCAAGTGGTGTCTCCAAAATGGAAAGCGAATTCATTCCTTATTAACACAAGCACATCTCAATCAGATCACCTCTATCTTGCAGAATGGGGAAGAGGAAGAAGTAGAAGATTTTCATTTTCATTTAACAATGTATATCTTTACATTTGGCTTGGAAATGATGAAAGGTCAACTAGATGACTTACTAGAGACAAAAGAAGATTAAACTTTGGTATCATATTAAAATAATCATGGAGTCAGAATACCACCTATAAGGTGGTATTTTTATAATTTGTAAAAGGGGTATGAATAATGAATGACATGATAAAAATGCTCTTTGATCATCGATCTATTCGTTCTTTTCAAGATATCGCATTATCAGATGATCAAATTGAATGGATTGTAAAAAGTGCACAAGCAGCATCTACATCGAGTTTTGTTCAAGCTTACTCGATTATTGGTATTAAAGATAGAAATAAAAAGGCTGAATTGGCTCGTTTAGCTGGAAATCAGGCATATGTGGCAAAGAACGGTCATTTTTTCGTATTTTGTCTAGACTTGCATCGTTTGCAAATGGCTGCACAGATGGAAGAAATACAAGAGGTTGATATAGAAGAGAGTCTATCTTCAACAGAACTCTATACGGTAGGTGTGATCGATGCCGCACTTGCTGCACAAAATGCTGCTATTGCTGCGGAATCCATGGGGCTTGGTATTTGTTACATAGGAGGATTGCGTAATCATTTATACGAAGTGTCATCCTTGTTAAAAATACCAGACTATGTTGTTCCGCTGTTTGGCTTGTGTGTAGGTTATATTGATTACCGTACAGACAAAAAACAAAGATTGCCCATGGAGGCAATCTATCATGAAGAAGAATATATGTCAGACGGAAAAATGTGTACCTATCTCCGTGATTACAATCAAGATATGGTGGCTTATTATAAGCAAAGGACAGCTGGAAAGAAAAAGGATAGCTGGACACAGATGATGGCAAAAATGTTGGTACATCCCAAAAGATTGTATTTGAAAAAATTTCTTAGTGAAAAAAAGTTACCTCTTCAGTAGAACAAAAAGCTGTCTTTCATGGGCAGCTTTTTGTTTTTCTACGACTGAATCTTTCCTTTGTCCCATATCTTTAGTAGTAAGAGGTGATGGCGATGCGTTGGAGTAAATTTATTGAAAAAGAATGTGTCAATATGGATACAGGTGAAAAGCTGGGGACATTTCACCGTTCTGATTTGGTGATTGATCCAAAAACAGGGGAAATAAAAAATATTGTATTGCCCCTGGGAAATTCTATTTTCCGTCGCAAAACAACCGAGTTGTCTCTAAGTTGGTCCAGCATACAAAAAGTAGGCCCAGAACTTATTATTATTCAGCAACATACCTATTTGATGGAATCATAAAAAGGAAAAAATAGGCTAATGGGTAACCGGCAATACCCCATACGAATATAAGTACATCATGTGGGGAAAGGGGTTGAACGGATGCTGACAGATAAACACTTTATTTTTATTGGCGGAGATGCTAGGCAACTGGAAGTAATTAAAAGTTTTATCAAAATGAGAGCAAATATCACATTAATTGGATTTGACAATTTGCATACTCCCCTAAGTGGTACAATGCAAAAAGATTTCGAACCTGCAATACTCGCTAGAGCAGACGTGGTAGTACTTCCTGTTATTGGTACAGACGATAAAGGAGAAGTTAGCAGTATTTTTACAACCAAGACACTTATTCTTACAGAGGAACATATGAAGGCATTGCCAAAGCATGCCATTATTTTCACGGGGTTGGCAAGACCATATCTCAAAAATTTATGTTCTGAATATCAAATTTCTTTTCTCGAGCTGATGCAAAGAGACGATGTTGCCATTTATAATTCTATTCCGACTGTAGAGGGTGCCATTATGATGGCGATCCAAAACACAAATATAACCATTCATAACTCCAATACACTGGTCCTTGGTCTAGGAAGAGTCGGGATCACATTGGCTAGAACATTGCAATCGATTGGTGCCCGAGTAAAAGTGGGAATATCAGATTCGTCCGATTATGCAAGAGCATTTGAAATGGGTGTTACGCCTTTTTACTTACATGAATTAGAAGACTATGTAGAAGAAGCAGAACTTATATTTAATACAATTCCTGCCCAAGTACTTACTGCATCTGTTTTAGCTCGTGTTCGTCATGATGCAGTGATGATTGATATTGCTTCAAAACCCGGAGGGATCGATTATCAATATGCTGAAAAGCGAGGTTTAAAGGCCATTTTATGCCCTAGTCTTCCTGGCATTGTAGCACCCAAGACAGCAGGTCGCATTCTTGCCACAACGATTCGTCAGTTAATGATGGAAGAGATTGCCAAGGAGGTAGGACAATGAGTTTAGAAGGAAAAACAATTGGATTTGGATTAACAGGATCTCATTGTACCCATGATGAAGTGCTTCCTCAGATGAAACGTCTAGTCTCACTGGGAGCCAATATTATACCTATTATGTCTCATACAGTGGCCAATGTAGATAGCCGATTCGGTACAGCTGAAGATTGGAAAAGTAAAATTAAAGATATTACCGGTCGAGATCCTTATACTACTATTCAAGAAACAGAACCACTTGGACCTTCTGGAATATTAGATTGTTATGTAGTTGCTCCATGTACAGGGAATAGCTTAGCAAGGCTTGCGAATGCATTAACAGATGGCCCAGTATTAATGGCTGCAAAAGCTATGATGCGTAATCATCGTCCTGTCATCTTGGCTATTTCTACGAATGACGCTCTTGGATTAAATGCTGCCAACCTTGCTAAGTTACTCGCTGCCAAAGATATTTATTTTGTTCCATTTGGGCAAGATGCTCCAGAAAAGAAGCCTAAATCTTGTGTTTCTCGTATGGAACTAATCCCCAATACATGCGAAGCTGCAATGGAAGGAAAACAAATTCAACCTTTACTAGTTGAAAAATACCGTTACTTCCCTTCATAATAGGAATAGTTATAATTAGTCCCCAAGAGGGGACTTACCCTTTATTTGTAGGAGGAAAAACTTGTGACTTATACCGTAGCTGTTGTAGGGGCGACTGGAGCAGTAGGACAACAAATGATACAATCCTTGGAGAAACGTGAGTTTCCAGTAGGAAAATTGATTCCACTAGCTTCTGCCAGATCTGCTGGAGCAACTGTTCAATTTCAAGGAAAGGCAGTTACTGTATTAGAGGCTACGCCAGATTCATTTGAAGGTGTGGATATTGCATTGTTCAGTGCTGGTGGAGGGGTAAGTAAGTTTCTTGCTCCTGAAGCTGTCAAACGTGGCGCTGTCGTGATAGATAATTCGAGTGCATTTCGTATGGATGAAAATGTACCTTTGGTTGTACCCGAAGTAAACCGCGAAGCATTATCGGATCACCAAGGAATTATTGCGAATCCTAACTGTTCAACCATCCAGATGGTGGTTGCTTTAAAACCATTGCAAGATCAATATGGACTTGAGCGTATAATTGTTTCTACTTATCAAGCTGTATCAGGGGCAGGTTCCCAAGCTATCGAGGAGTTGCGTGCTCAAGCAGCTGCGATGTTGGTGGGCGAAGAACCAGTGTCCAATCTTTTACCAGTAGGAAAATTGGACCAACATTATCCCATCGCATTTAATGCTATTCCACAAATAGATGTTGGTATGGATAACGGTTTTACTTTTGAAGAAATGAAAATGGTGCAAGAAACGAAGAAAATATTAGGTGATGATCGTCTTGGTATCACACCCACCTGTGTACGCATTCCTGTTTACCGTGGGCATAGTGAAGCGGTATATGTAGAATTGAAAGAAGATTACCAGCTTTGTGATGTACGATCATTATTAGAAAGTTTTCCTGGTATTGTCATGCAAGACGATTTAGAACAGCAGGTATACCCGATGCCGCTCGATGCTGCAGGACATGATGAAGTCTTTATTGGGCGATTGCGCCGGGACTTGGCACATCCAAAAGGGCTCAACATGTGGGTCGTATCTGATAACTTATTAAAAGGAGCAGCATCCAACGCAGTACAAATCGCAGAAGCATTGGTAGAGGATAAACGAATAAGAAGGGATTAATATGAAAGTAATCGTACAGAAGTTTGGTGGTACTTCTGTGGCAACGTCTCAGATGAGAGAACGTGTCTTGCATCACATACAATCTGCTTTGACAGAAGATTATCAAGTAGTTGTAGTGGTCTCGGCTATGGGAAGAAAAGGCGAGCCATATGCTACAGACACACTTTTGGGCCTGACAAAAGGGGAGCAGTTAAAAAATCTTTCCTCCAGAGAGCAAGATCTTTTGCTAAGTTGTGGAGAAATTATATCTGCGAGTGTTTTAAGTAGTCTTTTGACCCATCACGGGATCGAAAATATCGTACTCACTGGTGGACAAGCGGGTATCATAACCAATAATCAACACAGCAATGCGCAAATCGTATCTTTGAACCCGAAACGGTTACAAGAAGAACTAAAGCAAGGTAGAGTAGTGATAGTTGCTGGGTTTCAAGGTCAAACTGCAGATGGTGAAATTACTACATTGGGCCGTGGAGGTAGCGATACGACTGCAACAGCACTTGGAGTCGCATTACAGGCTGAATATGTAGATATTTTCACTGATGTAGAAGGTGTACTTACTGCTGATCCGCGGATTGTAGAAGAGGCTACTTCTCTGGAAATGGTAACCTACACCGAAATGTGTAACCTTGCATTCCAAGGAGCTAAGGTCGTCCACCCTCGTGCAGTAGAGATAGCGATGCAGACGAATGTTCCGATCCGAGTGAGATCTACCTTATCGGATGGGATTGGAACACTAGTAGTAAGCCGTCCTGAGCGGGTAGGATTGGCTGAGATATCAGATCGTCTCATCACGGGAATTACCCAGATGCCAAATGTTACTCAGATCCGAATACCAGCAGATCACTTAGACCAACATTTGGATGTATTTCGAAAGATGGCATCAAATGGGATAAGTGTAGAC
Organism: Shimazuella kribbensis DSM 45090; assembly: GCF_000428065.1. GTDB lineage: Bacteria > Bacillota > Bacilli > Thermoactinomycetales > Thermoactinomycetaceae > Shimazuella > Shimazuella kribbensis. The sequence continues at coordinate 334,921 of NZ_ATZF01000002.1, read as the reverse complement.
TTTATTAGTGTTACTCCAAGCAGTATTGCATATACGGTAAGTGATCCACTCGGAGAGCTGGCCAAATCATTATTGATCGAAATGGGATTGGAGCCTGAACTCTATCCATCTTGTGCAAAAGTATCTGTTGTTGGAGCAGGCATTGCTGGGGTGCCAGGAGTTATGGCGAAAATTTTAGAAGCATTGACAGAAGAGGATGTAAAAGTTCTTCAGTCTGCTGATTCTCATACCACGATTTGGGTACTTGTGCCTGGAGATGACATGGTAAAAGCAATTCGTGCATTGCATCGTAAATTCGAACTTCATAAATACTGACGGAGGAGGTTGAAATATGTTATTTGGACGCCTATTAACTGCGATGTGTACCCCATTCAAACCAGAAGGTGAAATCGATTGGGATGCACAAGGTGCCCTTATTGAACATCTCATTCAAACTGGTACAGATACGATTGTTGTATCTGGAACAACCGCTGAATCTCCTACATTGACCAAAGATGAAAAACTAGCCCTGTTCACTTTTACTGTTAAAAAAGTTGCCAATCGTATCAAGATTATTGCTGGTATTGGTAGTAACAATACAGCAGAAACCGTTCAATTTACTCGTATGGCAGCAGAGACTGGTGTAGATGGTGTGATGGGGGTAGTACCTTACTATAATAAACCTTCGCAAGAAGGCATATATCAACATTTTGTAGCGATTGCTAATGCTACGACACTTCCAGTGATGCTCTATAATGTACCTGGGAGAACAGGTGCAAATATGACTGCGGAAACCATGATTCGTTTAGCAGAGTTAGACAATGTGGTGGCAATTAAAGAAGCTAGCGGCGATCTTTCACAAATAACAAAAGTGATTGCATCTGTTCCTGATGATGTAGTGGTCTATAGTGGAGATGATAGCCTAACTCTCCCTGTATTGGCTGCAGGTGGGGATGGTATCGTAAGTGTGGCGAGTCATCTCGTTGGTCTAGAAATGAAAGAAATGATAAATGCTTATTTATCAGGTGATGTGAAAAAAGCAGCAAAACTTCATCAACAATACCAACCTGTATTTGAAGGGATATTTTTAACATCAAGCCCATCTCCTTTAAAATATACTTTGGCAAAAAAAGGACTCATGAATCCAACAGTACGCTTGCCTTTGGTAGAGATGACTGAGGATGAGAAACAAAAAGTAGATGTTTGGTTTCATGAACTTGTACAATAATAAAAAAAGATCCGTAGTTACGGATCTTTTTTTATTATTAGATTTTTTGCACGCGGCCAGAAAATTAAGTTAATATGAATGAAAGACATTCATTCAATTACTTGGAGTTCTGGTGAACTGGACTAGATCTTTGAAACCCACTCGTAAGATGATGGGACTTTCCCTCCTGATTATCGGACAGGTGCTAGCGGTCTCAGCGATTCAAGATATAATCGCCCAGTCCCTCCACATTTTGTTGAGTGCAGAAAGCGCCAGTGTGGTCATGACAGCCTACATGATGACCGTCATGTTCGGTAGGCTTTTCTTCGGAAGGATTACTGACAAAGTTGGGGAAAAAAAGCTTCTGTTGTGGAGTTTGCCGATCATGGCAGCTACACTCTGTGGATATCCCTTTGCGGATGGAACATTTGCTCTCGCAGTAGTGCGTGTACTGCACGGAATTGCCTACGCTCTCGTGGTTAACTCAATCTTTCTCGTAGTGAGAAAAAGTGTTTCACGCAAGAACCAGGCTCGTGCGAGCGCCTTCGCAGGTACTTGCATTTATCTGGGATCGGGACTTGCTATGGCCGCTGGTCTGTGGCTAGCCAAAATGACAATCCTTTGGCAAGTTGTTATTGTCCTAGGGATTTCTTCTGTTGTTTTGGTGTACTCTGGTCTTGCTCTTATCTCTAAGCCTAGTGTGACTTTGAGACAAAGGGCGAAAAAGCTCATTCATGCAGTGCACTCCGCTTGCAGTGTAAAAGGGATCACTCAAAAGGATGCTTTTATCCTTGCTCTTCCTGGGCTAGGTGTAGTTGCTGCGTATTCATCATTTCTCGCTTGGTTTGCCAGTTACTGGTTGAACCAGCCTGGATTGATTTTGGCAATGGCTACAGTAGGAAATGCGGCAGTAGCCTTGACGGTAATGCCTCGGTTTGCTAGTAGCCCAAAGGGCTATTTCCCTATCATGATGGGTAGCAATTTGATCATGATTTTGTGTTTGATCATGATCTGGATGGGGCGTTCTTTGCCTATCATGTTGCTAGCTGGAATCTTGATGGGGATCGCCATCTGCGGAAACACTCTTAGCATCACAGAGGCGATCAGCCGAAAGGTTAACCCGAAAAAACATGGTGCTGCGTTTGCCACCTCAGGCTTCATGATTCAATTGGGTGGAGTGATTGGGACATTTTATTCGAGTGTGATGTGGGGTTATTTGGGAGCTGCCATGTGGCTCACTGTTATCCCACTGCTTTTGATCTCACTCATCCCACTTCTTCTCGTAATATGCAAAGATAAAAAAGAGAGAAACGACAGAAAAGTTATTTTGTCGAAGGTTGCTTTCAAGAGAAAGTATGTCTCTCTGCATGCGGAGTTCGGGCATTATGAGAGTTTTACTCGTTCTTATGAGCAACTCCAGAAACTCTTGAAGAGAAAGGGAAGTGGACAACTTCCCACTCTAGATGGAATGGAGACAGAGCGGGTGGCGTTCTTTGTGGTACTCATGAATGCATGCCGTGCACTAAGGCTTCTGGAAGCTGTAAAACAAGCATCTACGAGTCTGCCAGTCGAAGGGATGATCCAGAAAATTCAGGAGTTGCTTCTGCGACTCTTGGAGGAGATCGAATCAAGAGAGATGGAATACAGCTATAACATCCAAATGGGTTACTCTGTGTTCTGGGACTCTGGTTCGAGTTCTCTAGAAATTCAAGCAGCATTGGTAGAGAGAGCAAAAAGTGCAGCTAGAAGAGATGCTGCAAAAAACGCAAATAGAAATGTCTTGGATCTGCTTCGTGCTGTCCAAGTACTTGGATTCGTAGATCTCAAAGAAGTATTTGAGATCTACGAAGAAGAAGTGTCTGAACATTGGCTGCTTACCTAAGCTGCCGTGATAGAGGTCCCCTCCAGAGAAGAATAGGAGGGGGCTGTTCAATTGGAAAATGATATCTAAGCCAATCTTACTTTTCCCTGTTTATTTTGGTCAACATTGTTCGTTTTATTTTTTCCTGCAATGTTCAAAGGATTAACTCTCCAATATTTCTGAATTTCTTTTGGAATACACCATTTAAGGTGCATCTCTCCCCTATATGTGACATTTTTGTTTTTCTGTGCTGCTATCTTGCATAGCCTTTTTCAAATCGTATATAATGAATACCAAGTGAGATTTGTGCGGTTATAGGGTGAACAACAAAAACATATACAGGAGGTAAGTTTTTTGACAAAGAACCAGCGAGGCAAGTTACACGTATTTGCGCTCGGTGGGTTGGGTGAAATCGGAAAAAACATGTATGTTGTCCAATATGAAGATGACATCGTGGTAATTGATTCAGGACTAATGTTTCCTGAGGAAGATATGCTGGGGATCGACATCGTTATTCCAGACATATCTTACCTCATCGAAAATCAGAGCAAATTAAGAGGTATTATTCTTACACACGGACACGAAGATCATATCGGCGGATTAGCCTATATCTTAAAACAAGTGAAAGCACCAATCTACGCTACACAACTCACCATGGGGCTAATTGAACACAAGTTACGGGAAGCACATGTGCATGATGTGAAACGTCATGTAGTTACCAATCAATCAGAGATTCAACTCGGTCGATTAAAAGCAAGCTTCTTCTATACAAACCACAGTATTCCTGATTCAGTGGGAGTTTGTGTGGATACGCCAGAAGGACTTGTTGTACATACAGGTGACTTTAAGTTTGATATGACGCCTGTAAACGATAACAATAGTGACTTCCACAAAATGGCTGAGATTGGGAGACGAGGCGTACTTTGTTTATTATCTGACAGTACCAATGCAGAACGTCCAGGTTTCATTGGTACCGAACGCTCCGTAGGCGACAATCTGATGGAAGTATTTCGCAAATCCAAGCAACGTGTCATTGTTGCTACCTTTGCTTCCAATATCCATCGGATTCAACAAGTAGTGAATGCTGCCTATCATCATGGCAGAAAACTTGCTGTAGTAGGGCGCAGTATGGTAAATGTGGTGAATATCGCATCTGATTTGGGATATTTGGATATTCCAAAAGATCTGATCATCGAGCCAGATGAGATCAATCGTCTCCCTGCTCATCGAGTAGCTGTGATCTCTACTGGTAGCCAAGGAGAGGCGATGTCAGCGCTTACGAGAATGGCAAATGCTTCTCACCGGAAGATTGAGATTCTTCCTGGTGACACAGTTGTCATTGCTGCAACTCCGATCCCTGGAAATGAAAGAAGTATTGGTCGTACCATTGATCAATTGTTCCGTATTGGTGCAGAAGTCGTATATAGTGCAACCTCCCATGTCCACGTGTCCGGACACGGTGCACAAGAAGATCTTAAATTAATGCTCAATCTTATTCGTCCTAAATTTTTCATTCCAATTCATGGTGAGTACCGGATGCTCCGCGCTCACGCCCAACTAGCCGAATCAGTCGGTGTAAAAACCGATAATATTTTTATCTGCGATAATGGAGATACAGTAGAATTTTCAGGTGGTAAAGCGAGGTATGGTCCTAAGATTTCAACAGGAAAAGTCCTTATTGATGGACTTGGTGTTGGAGATGTTGGAAACATCGTCTTAAGAGATCGAAAACTCCTTTCCCAAGACGGTATTTTAGTTGTTGTTCTTACCCTAAGTAAAGCAAATGGAACCATTTTATCTGGTCCAGATATTATCTCCCGCGGATTTGTCTATGTACGCGAATCAGAGAGACTGCTGGAAGACGCCAACAATGTAGTCAACCAGACAATGGAAAAATGTATGAAAGAACAAGTAAGTGAATGGGCATCGCTTAAAACGAGCATTCGTGACTCCTTAAGCAAATTCCTTTACGAACGCACCCGCCGACGTCCTATGATCTTACCAATTATTATGGAAGTATAATCGACACTCACTAAACGAGAGCCAATTTTCCTTGATATATAAGGGGTTTTGGCTTTTCGTTTTTGTTTAAAACCTCATTTGACCACATTTTGACCACATTAGATTTATACGCTCTTAAAACCCTCTCTTTTTGACTCTAATTTTTTCATAGCTTGATCAAAATTTTTAGCAAGATCTTTTTGCATATCAGGGAGTACATGGCTATACGTATCTAATGTAATCCCTACATTTGCATGTCCCAATCGTTCAGAAACGACTTTCGGATTCTCACCAAGTAATAGCAAAGTTGTGGCATGAGTATGTCTCAAATCATGAAAAGAAATAGGTGGCAGATTATATTTTTTGATCACATACTTCATATCACGATTGATATCAGCGGGATCAATTGGTCTTCCTAAACCACTTGCAACAACTAGATCATTATCCTCATATGCATTCCCGAATTTTAGTTTCAGTTCATCTTGAAGTGCTTTATGTTTTTTTAGACATTGAACAGCAAAACTGGGCAATGAAATGGTGCGTTTCGATCCTTTGGTTTTCGGTTCCTGAAATACGAGCCCTTCTTTTACCTTGGATAATGATGTTTGGCTTACGCTTAATCTTGCGTTTTCAAGATCGCAGTTTTTCCATTTGAGTCCAAGTATTTCTCCCTTTCTCATCCCAGTATAGATTGCAAGGATATAAGCGATAAAAAATCTCCTGCCTTGTACAACGTTTAAAAATTGGTTTGCCTATTACACAGGAGGAAGAAAGCACGTACCACATACCTACGTCATCATCCTCTGTGTGTGGAGTGTGAGCGTAATGGTAGAGTAGTACCAGCTACGGTAGTGGATCATATTACTCCACATAAAGGAGATCGAGAGCTGTTCTGGGATTCTACCAATTGGCAATCGATGTGTTCTACTTGTCATAATAGAAAGACTGTTTGGTTTGATGGAATATTTAGAAATATAAGTAAATAAAAATGGAGTAGGGGGGAATCGCTAGAAATAAAATTTCTATAGACCGCCGTCCCCTTTTCTTCACACAAAATTCCCGAAAAAATGCAAAAGGGATGGATTGTTTCCTAATAATAAATACAGTTTCGTCTAATGTTAATTGATATGAAATTTAATTTTATGTATAATTCAATTAAGTGGATTACCACAACACCATTGTCTCACAACCGGAGGAACCGTTATGTCGGATCTGGCCGCGATCATGTCCAACGACAACCTCGTCAACGGACTGCTCTCGCTCACTCGTGAGCAGGTGCAGCAGATCTCTCCCGGATCCGACGATCTCGTCGAGATCTGGGAGAACAGGGACCTTCTTAACATGGTCAAGTGGGAGCTCTCGCAGCTCTCGCAGCCCATCCTGCAGGCGCTCGCGATGAGCATCCTCGTCAACGGACTGCTCTCGCTCACTCGTGAGCAGGTGCAGCAGATCTCTCCCGGATCCGACGACCTCGTCGAGATCTGGGAGAACAGGGACCTTCTTAACATGGTCAAGTGGGAGCTCTCGCAGCTCTCGCAGCTCTCGCAGCCCATCCTGCAGGCGCTCCAGATGAGCATCGAGGAGAACATGAAGCGATAACGTCGGGATCGCGACGGTCACCGCTATGAGTTAGTGAGACAGGTGGGCGACATCAGTATTGTCGCCCGCCTGCTGAAAAAAATGTACTTCAACATAAAAAGACGCCACAAATCTTAATTTTGTAGGCGTCTTTTATTATCGTAATTTATATGTATTTTTACTAGCCTGATCTAGATTATCTTAAATTATCACGAAGTAGGAGGTATGATGATAAATGGGGAGGAATGCGAAACCAATACATCTTCATTTGATAGATAAGAGAAAACATCTAACTAAAACAGAGATAAACCAGTGATTAGAAAACGAAATTAAACCCAAAACAGATAAAATAAAATGTCCTAGCTGTCTGGATAAAGTAGCAAGGTCTAAGTGGAATAGCTTGGTTAAAGAGTTGAAAGAAGTGGATCTCATGACCAATGTGGATGTAGATGCATTGGCCACAAATTGCGATGCGTACAGTCAGTATGTAGAGTGTACCGAAATCATAAGGGCTGAGGGTCCAATGGTGGAGTATACCAATAAATCAGCAGAAACCAATAGAGTACCACATCCCCTTCTTACCAAAAAAACACAGTTGCATAATCAAATGAGATCCTTGGCAACTGGCTTAGTGGCTTGTTCTCAGGCAATGGGAAAAGCTACACGTGAAGATATTGCTATGTTATTTGGTCAATTTCATATGATTGATGCTCAATACGGAGGTAAGATGTTAAAGATGATGAAGAAAAAAGGTTGGTTAGTACCACCACCACTTCACATTACTCAAAGATCTCCTGAAGAAGTACTTGTGTAAAAAGGATTAATAAACTGCCACTTCAAATTAGGAGTGGCTTGAAATTATTGTTGAAGTTCAGGAAAATTAAAGTGCAGGAAGTATACAAAATGACTGCGCTATATCAGTTACAGGAATTTAAAAGGTAAAAAGGGAAAATGGGAAGGATCTTGGAACTTGGGACACTTTAACATATAAGAGTGTCAGGTGTGTACCCACAAAGGTGTTTGATATAATTTAAATAGTGATACTTTAGTTTTTTTATCTTGTGATAGTGCTGGAGTTCTTTTTTTCCTACCTTCCCTTGATTTCTGCTAACATTTTTGACAACAAACTACTAAACACTATCAGGAATTAGTCGCACTAACCGACACGATCAATGTTGAAAATATGTACTAGAATCAACGAAATGACACTAACTGAATCGAAAGCGATAGATTTTAATCGTTATGGAAGTATAATCGACACTCACTAAATGAGAGCCAATTTTCCTTGATATATAAGGGGTTTTGGCTTTTCGTTTTTGTTTAAATTCTCATTTGACCACATTAGATTTACACGCTCTTAAAACCCTCTTTTTTTGACTCTAATTTTTTCATAGCCTGATCAAAATTTTTAGCAAGATCTTTTTGCATATCAGGGAGTACATGGCTATAGGTATCTAGTGTGATCCCTACATTGGCATGTCCCAATCGTTCAGAAACGACTTTTGGATTTTCACCAAGTAATAGCAAAGTTGTGGCATGAGTATGTCTCAAATCATGAAAAGAAATAGGAGGAAGATTATTCTTTTTGATCACATATTTCATATCACGATTGATATCAGCAGGATCAATTGGTCTTCCTAAACCACTTGCAACAACCAGATCAGTATCCTCATATGCATCTCCGGATTTTAGTTTCAATTCATTTTGAAGTGCTTTATGTTTCTTAAAACATTGAACAGCAAAGCTAGGCAATGAAATGGTGCGTTTCGATCCTTTTGTTTTCGGCTCCTGAAATACAAGGCCTTCTTTCACTTTGAATAATGTTTAACTCACGCTTAATCTTGCGTTTTCAAGATCGCAATTTTTCCATTTGAGTCCAAGTATTTCTCCTTTTCTCATCCCAGTATATATTGCAAGGATATAAGCAATAAAAAATCTCCTCCCTTGTACAGCGTTTAAAAATTGGTTTGCCTCTTAGGTGGGCTTGCTGTGGATGGAGTTTTTGGATCAAAGACCAAAGAGGCTGTTGAAACTTTCCAGAAGAGTGAAGGGCTATTGGTCGATGGTATTGTAGGACCTCAAACATGGAGGAAATTATTTTTATAAAACAAATAAGGCAGTTTCTCCTATTTTGGAGTAATTGCCTTAAAGATGTGAACAATTATCGTTTGATATCATCTACTATTTATTCTTATCTATACATACGCGTAATAGCTTTTCAGTGGAAGAGAATGCAAGGTTATTCCAAGGAATTTCATCAAAATAGAAAAAACGACCTTTCGTACTTTCAATATTAACCACGACTTCTTCGCTATTAGCAATGGCTTCGTAGGTCAATTGTATCAATCCATCTTTAGGAGAAGAGAATGTATCAACAATTTCTTTTACTTCTACAGAAAGACCTGTTTCTTCTTTCACTTCCTTTTTTATTGTCTCGAATAGATCATCCCCACGTTCCACATGTCCTCCTGGAAACGCCCATAAGCCTTTCCCAGGTTCTTCGTTTCTCTGAAGAAGTAGTACTTTGTCTTTTTTTCTATTCAGAACAACTGCTACAACTGCCAGCTTTGGATCTAAGTAAAAGATAAATTGACAATGATGACAAATGAGTTGAGGCTGGTTGGGAATATGTATGTCTTCTAGAGAGAAATGGTGACCGCAACGTGGACAAAATTTTAGATCTTCTTTTTCGTATTTCCATTTGTAGGTAAAATAAAGCTCTTTATTCATTTTAAATCTCCTTTGACTATAAAGGGGAATGAAATCTTATTGTGCATTTCCTTCATATTCCATTTTATTATCAATTCATCAAGAATGGATTTGAAAAGAGAAGATCTCCCCTTACTGTTATAATAGGTACTTGTAACTATCAATTTTCGATATATTTATTGACCTATTATGCATTCTTAAGAAAGGTATGATTTTATTGGATACCACTATTTATATCGTAAGACATGGACAAACAAAATGGAATTTAGAAGGACGTTTACAAGGAAGACTAGATTCTCCGTTGACAGATGATGGTGTGGAGCAGGCTCAGCAATTGGCAATACGATTACAAAATATTACCTTTGATTCCATTTATTCTAGTTCAAGTAACCGTGCATTTTCTACTGCACTCCATTTGAGAAAAGATCGAGAAATAGAAGTAAACAAATCAGATAATCTCATGGAAATGGATTTTGCATGTTGGGAAGGTAGAAAGTGGAGTGAAATTCAAGATTTATTCCCTGAAGAATTACTACTTATGAATGAACACCCAGAACATTTTGAGGCAAAGAAAACAAAAGGAGAAACTTTTCATGATATGCAAAGCAGATTAGCATCTTTTATTGATAAGATTTTAAAGCAGCATGCTGGACAAAACATTTTACTTGTATCTCATTCCATTACGATTAAGGTGCTGATTAACTATCTCCGAGGAGGAAATTTAAAGTATTTATGGGATGGACCAGATATTCATTGGGCAAGTCTTTATCAAGTTTGTTTTACAGAAAATAAGACGAAAATATTTTTTGAAGGAGAGGGAATCTCCCCTTTGTAACCTTGAATTACAACCCTGATCATAAATAATGGTTAAGGTCATTTTTTATGAATTTAAAAGTTATGAAGTTTTAATAGGCGGTGAAAGATGGACCTGCAACTTCATAGATCTTTCATTCGTTACTTTCCTCTATTTTCTTGTGAACTTCGAAAAATTCGATATTCATTTGGTTAAATTTCTTCTGATCCCCAGCTACACGATTTTCTTTAGGACATCTCATAATTAATTCGTATAGAGCTAAAGATCGCCTTTCGCTCTATACAGTTTAATTCGTTCGATTTCACCCTGAACAATGTGACGATTTTTACTCGATAGAAACCAAGTGGCTGGATGCCATCCATTTGTATCAGAGAAATTCGTGATCTTTATGCCATGTAAATCATAAACCTTCTTGAATGTAAGATAGGTGCGTAGTTGATGGAATGGAGAGGTCACTAAGATGATGTGAGTGAAATTATGTTCCTTTAGCAGATTAAGCACATATTCCGCGTTTTCACGAGTATGCAATGATTGATCTTCCACTAGAATCGAGTCCGCAGGAACCCCCATAGCCAAAGCTTTATTTCGTAAATAGTTGGCACCAAGATTTACATCCCATGTTTCAGCTGCCTTCGCAATATCTTTTTCCTGAATCCGTCCATTTCTAGCAGCATCTTGAAGATCCTCTAAAGGGATAAGGTTAGGTTCTCCAGAATCTGCTACTTTCGCACTAAATCTGCCGCTACAAACGATGTAAGGAGCCCACTCTCTGTGGTACAAAGAGATAGCTGTCTGAATTTTACTGTCTAAAAATTTGATATTTCCCCGCGTACCTGCGAGTACAACGATTGCATCAGCTTTATGTAACCGATTCCTCAGTGCAAACCGTTTTCCCTTAATGTAGAAGATCAGCCATAGGATCAACAATAAGACGCTTGAGCTTGCTGTAAGAAGGATTGTTTTCATTTTTCACCAGTGAGTATGTCGCTTAAATCAGTAACATACTGATCCTTTCTCCAAGGGGATTGTAACAATTTTCGGTGTAGATCTTTCACTTTACTTATTATCTTACTAGAGCCAATGGAGTTTGCAAGTTGAAAAGCACCTTGTGCATAGCAAACAGAAGCATCAACAACTCCCAATCCATAATAAGCCTCTGCTTTTTGAATTAAGTATAAGTATAAAAAAGCAACAGAAATATTAGGAGAATCATTGCAACAATTTCTCGTAGCATCTGCTTCCCTAGCAGATCAACTCCATTCCAAAGAAGAACGAACGGATGAAGAAAAAACGTTCATTCAGGCTTTTGAGGAGCTAGGGGAAGTTATTATTGATCCTGAGGCTCAGCAACTGATAAATAAAAAGGAAACTAATTTATAGCTACTCAAAGAAGCCTAGTCGCTCTTGTTGTTTATTTTTCCTGAAGATATTACCAGTATGAAGTAAAATAAATATTTCAAGCTCAGTAATGAAGTCATATAAAGAAGATACCTTTTTCTAAACTACTAGATGTAGATTGGTCTTATGTGGATGATCCCTAAATTAACTATTGTTGATTGTTGTTTATGAAAGAGAAGGCAAAGTCTTTTATGAAATGTCGTCATGAAATAATACCCTTTTAATTAGGTTATTACTTGTAACGGAAATCAGTTGCCTATGATATATTGGGAGTATACATAAACAGGAGGGCATCAGGTTGACTTACGAAGAGATCAAAAGACTTCTGAAAACTAGCATTGGCAGCAGGTTTCTTGGAAGAAAAGAAGTGAAAGAGCTACCAAGTATCTTATGGGAAGACGAAATCCCAAAAAATTTGGTAGGTGGGAACGGAATATTAGTGGTAACGGATAAACGTTTGATTTTTATCAATAAGGGGATTTTCTCACTCAAGGTTAAATATTTTCTACATGAAGAAGTATCTTATATTGAGGAAATTCCAAGAATAACGACGGGGGAAATTGTTGTTTACGCTGGTGAGGAAAAGGCTAAAATCAAACGTGTAGATAGAACTGTTCTTCGTATGTTTCTTACTCGGTTAGAGTCAAAAGACTGACCACTAAAAGACGAGGACAGAACAGAGACTGTTATACGGAAATTAAAAGAGCTTGGATAGTTGAAGAATCCAGAGGTTTTAACGGAAGAAGAATTCCATCCCGAGAAAGCAAAAATATTTAATACAAAGTAATCGCCACTCATTTGGAGTGGTATTTTTATACTCTGGAGGTTGGGTGAAATGATGTGAAACTAACTCCCTAACAGCAGGCATTTTGTGATTATTACACTGAAACAGGAAATGCAACTGAAGCTGCTAAACGTGCAGGATACAAAAAACCGAATGTACAAGGTAGTCAAAACTTAGAAAAGCTTAGTATTAAAATGTATATAGAAGAAGGCATGAAATCAAAAGTAGATAAACGCATTATGGACGCAGACGAAGCATTGGAGTTACTAACAAGTATTGCTCGTGGTGAAGTAACAGAAACCATGGTAACTGCAACTGGCAAGAAAGAGACCAAAGAGGCAGATATTAATCAACGGATAAAAGCCATAGATAGCTTGATGAAACGATTCGATGTGGTTGCGAGTTTGGATAGGATCAGGGCAAAAACAGAGCACATCAGAGAGAAAACAAAGCTTCTCAAAGGTGCATCTGTTTCAGAGGAACAGCGTGTGGTGATCATTGTGTTCAATACCAAAGAAAAGATTCCCGAAATGGATAAGTACATGGCATCCAAACTGTTAGCAGAGTTCACTGCTCTTGGTGGCACTACGGATACTACTGCCATTACGTCTGCTAACATTCTTGCTACATTCGATACCTACATGGAACAAATGGATGATGCAGAAGTGCCAGAAGAAGGGCGTGTATTGTATCTTACACCTGCTCTACGAAAGTTGTTGAAAGAAGCAACAGGAATTACTCGTGAGATCAATGTAGATATGCCAAGGACACGATCTCTGAATCAGATCGTTTCTCGCTTAGATGAAGTGGAAATTATCACGGTTCCTTCTGTTCGTATGAAGTCTGCATATGATTTCACGAGCGGAGCTGTTTCAGCAGTAGGTGCAAAACAAATTCGTATGATCTTGCTTCACCCTTCTGTTGTGATTGTTCCATTCCTTTTCTCCGACCTGCAGAACGATCTCGTATTACGTTTAACGGAAGAAGATATGAAGTCAATCGTGTGAATGAATTTTGGACAGATGATGTTGTGGTCCATCATATCGAGGTGGAGTTGAAATGAGGATTCGCTTGGATTTAGGCAAGATCCCACCTAAGTTTCGAAAGTTAGGCAAAGAGGGGCAGGTATTGTTGGATCAAGAGGTGTTGAAAGATAGTAACTACTATGCTCCCCAAGATATAGGGAACTTGATTCAATCAGGCATACGCAATACCGTTTTTGGTAGTGGGAAAGTCATTTGGAACACGGTGTATGCTCGAAGATTGTACTACAATCCACAGTACAACTTTAGTAAAGATAAGAATCCAAATGCAGATGGACTTTGGTTCCGACGTGCGAAGTCTTACAAACTAAAGAAATGGATCGATCAATTGGATAAACTCAAGAAGCGAACCATTTAGAAGAGGGGATTGCTGGTGGATCTTCTTGATCAAGTCAAAGCATATATCGAATAACGTACTAACCGTATGAATAAAACACACTCATAATGGTGTATATTAGATATTTTGCAAGTAGATGTTGCTGCAATGATCTGAGTATGTAGAACAGTAAGAAAAAAACTTTGCTTTCATGGCGTTAGAAGATATTTCGGAGCTTGATGATGAAAAGCCGCCAATTGAGGTGGAATATTTTTGAGATTATGGCGATTGTAAAAGTAGACTACTGAGGAAATAGCAAAATGTCCTCTATATGAGAGAACATTTTATAGTGTGAGAGATAATGTAAATGGTTTCCGTTCATGACAGACTAGCATATCAACATAACATCAATTAAATGAAACCTTTGCCAAATCCGATACGAGGTAAAATGAATTTAAGGGCAATTACAAATAAGAAAATTAGCATCGAATCACTTCCTATCATTGGAGTATCAGTAGCTATATATCTTATGTGGTAGATTTTAAGGTTGTAAAGGTATCTAACCTACTTTTTTTGTTCAATGTAAATTTAATTTTGGAGTTGAAAAATGCACACAGGTGATATTTTCATTAGGAGGGGTACGGAAATATGACGAAGCTATTAGGCATAGAAAACAGTATCTGGCGACTGAAAGGCAACGCAACCATATACTGGGGTTTATCTGGCGGACTAGAGCAGTAACCCTATCACTGGGCCAATTAAATACAATCAGAAAATACCTGTTTTCATAGCTTGGATTATTCTATTTTATTGTATAATGATTATTATTGTTTATAAAAAATAAAATTTTAAGGAGACTTATATGCCTATGCCTAAAAAAGCAGATATCATTCGTGAAGGATTCGGATATTTGGAAGGTTTCCGTTGGCACCATAATGAGGTATGGTTTTCTGATTTTGCCGCTAAGAAAGTTTATCGGATGAGTCCTGATGGGGAGCAGTTGAATATTGTAGCTTCCCTGGATGTGAAGCCTTCTGGATTAGGTTTTCCACTTCATGGTGATCCATTGGTAGTTGGAATGGATGATTGTACGTTACGTCGGATCAAAGCGGATGGCAGTACCGAAATAGTGGCTAGTTTTCAGGATAAAGCATATGAAGCAAATGATATGTGGGTAAGCCCAGAAGGAAGGGCTTATATAAGTCAATTTGGTTATGATCTTTTTGCAGGTGGCCCACCTATTCCTTCTCACCTGATCATTGTACATCCAGATGGCACAGTAGAGGTAGATAAAGAGGATTTGATCTTTCCTAATGGTATACAACTTACTGCAGATGGCGAGACATTAATTGTATCAGAACTCTTTGGATTAAGATTGAATGCTTTTGATGTAAAGGAAGATGGTACATTATCTAATCGTAGAGTCATTGTTCAATTTGAAGAAGAACTGGATATAATGGATGGGCTTGTTTTAGATGCAGAAGGAGCCATATGGGTTACGATGCCTTACCGGAGTGAAGTTCGTCGTATTACACAAGAAGGCATTACAACAGATATTGTTAAGACTGCTACGGAAGGACATATAGTAGTTTCTTGTACATTGGGCGGGGAAGATGGTCGTGATTTGTATATCGCTACTGCAAATGCTACTATAGAAAATTTATATGGTGGGACAGCACGAGTGGAGATGGCAAGAGTAAATGTCCCTAGTCTCCTCCATAAAAAGTGATAAGAAAAATGGCGAATAGAATTCAAACCTCACATCCACATGTAAAAGTGTGGGGTTACATTTATGCTGAATAGTTTCTATTAATCTGAGTTCGTTGCATAATTAACGATTCCAAGAGCTTCGATTTCGATATAGGAGCAAAACCAGCAACCGTGTAACGAAGTGAATTTGACCAATAAATGGAAATGGTTTTGTCATAAAAGAACCACATGACCTCTATATATTTAGGATCATGTGGTTTTCTATATTACTATCTATTTTATACGGAGCGAGGAAACTACATTGTTCCATGATCTATTCTTGCTTAGCTTTTTCTTTGTGAAATCGGAGTATTTACCAGGCTTCAATTTCAATTTATGCCCTTCGTAGTTGATGTGCTCATATAACACGACTCCGTCACCTTTTGAAACCTTAGCAGATGAGGCGAGATCATTCCAATTGTTGTTTACTAAGGTTTTATCATTGGAGCAGAACTTAATAGAGCGGCCTTTGAAATGAATGTGCTCATACAAGGTAACACAAGAAAGTTTCTTCTGTTGGTGTTGAGGCGCTGCTAATGCTGAAGCTGGTAACATTGCGCAAGCGGCTACTGCTAAGGAAGATAACACAGCAATACTTTTTTCATCGGAACAACTCCAATTACAATATTTTGGGAATTAACCCTGTTGACGATGCTGGTTTGGAGCAGGCTCAGCAATTAGCAAAGCGATTACAAAACATCTCCTTTGATTCCATTTATTCTAGTTCAAGTAATCGTGCTTTTTCTACTGCGCTTCATTTGAGAAAAGATCGAGAAATGGAAGTGATCAGATCATCTCATGGAAATGGATTTTGCAAGTTGGGAAGGTAGAAAGTGGAGTGAAATTCTAGATTTATTCCCTGAAGAATTACTACTCATGAATGAACACCCAGAACATTTTGAAGCAAAGGAAACAAAAGGAGAAACTTTTCATGATATGCAAAGGAGATTAGCATCTTTTATTGATAAAATTTTAAAGCAGCATGCTGGACAGAACAATTGCTTGTATCCCATTCCATGATTAAGGTGCTGATTAACTATTTCCGAGGAGGAAATTTAAAGTATTTATGGGATGGACCAGATATTGATTGGGCAAGTCTTTATCAGGTTTGTTTTACAGAAGATAAAACGAAAATATTTTTTGAAGGAGAGGAAATACCTCCTTAATCCTTTTTACTGCACATTGCAACTTCTTTTAAATAATCCCCCCAAATCTGCTGCTCGAGACGAATGAAACAAAACATCAACGAAGCTGGCTTATTTGTAAAATCCTTTACGAAAATAGAAAGTTATGAATGAGATGTATTTGGTAACATAAATAACAAACAAGAGACCCGATATTTCCTTGAGTCTCTTGTTGTAAAGGGTATAAATTTTAGTTTTCTGGTGGATCTACGCGATTCATCATAATTATACCCTCCTTCCTATTAATTTCTTTCTAATTCGAAATAATTGTACCGTATGCTTCTGGAATTCGATTTCATCAGAAATCTCTTCAAAACAGATACATAAGTTGGTTAATATCTCGGATTCTTTTGAATGAAAACTATTTTGTTGGGCAATCTCTTCAGCTTGTTTATACAGATCAATTGCATCTGTATACAGTTTTTGCTGAATGTACCATTTTCCCATTGCCATCAAAGATTCAGTCAGTGCAAGATCATCTTTATATATTCTGCTAATTTCAATGGCATCTTCAATATATTGCTTAGCATCTTGCAATTTATTTTGTTGAATCAGTAATGTTCCAAGATTAACATAATTAAATGGATAAAGAAATTCTTCTTTTACTTTTGGTCGGATATCCAACGCTTTAAAGTAAAATTTTTCTGTGTTTTCATAATCCCCTATATTGTAATGAATCGTGCCTAATGTTGTCCATAATGTAAAAACTCGATCAAAATCATTATTTAACCATGCTATCCTTATTCCTCTTTCACAATCTTCGAGAGCTTTGTGTGGCATTTCCAAATCATTTAAAAGTTCCGCATACATTCTGTACATTTTTACGATAACAGAAGTTCTGACATTTTGGAATACTTCCGAAGTGGTTTCTATTTTTGATATTGCGATTTTTAATTCTTCAAGAGCTTTTAACGCTTCTTCTTTTCGATTTAAACCTTCAAGGTAAATGGCTTTGTTAAGTAACAGGAAGTAAATACGATATCTTCTTTTCCCATCTTCAACAAAACATTCTATTCCTTCAGTGACATACTGCAAAGATTCTTGGGATTGATTTAGGAAATGTGCAATACTTCCAAGTTCATTGTAACATGCTGATTTGATATTCGAGAGTCTTAGTTCGGGGTGTTCAGTCAACTTTTCATCAATAAGTTTAATTGATTCAAGAAGATGTTTTTGGGACTGGCTCCATTGTTTTTTTTCGAAATAGTACCTTCCAAAAAGATAATGTCCAATAGGAGCAAGAGTACTTTTTGTATCAATATCATAATACTGCTTTAATTGCTTCAATCTCTCAAGTGCTTTATCGGGGTTAGCAACCACTATCTCTTCAATCTCAAGCAAATCTATCTTGGCTTGCTTTTCTCTTTGTTCTATCTCACTAACAATTCCGAAAAGCTCATTTTTTATTCCCAAAAATTCCGCGTAACATACAATATTATCCTCTTTCGCTTTGTGGCTCCCATTTTCTATATTGCTGACAGTTGCTTCTGAAAGGCCAGTGGCTTTTGCTACTTCTCGTTGACGATACCCCTGATCCTTACGTGTTTGACGAAAAATTTCTCCCATTTTTTCCTGATTGTAGATGAATTTAAGCAATTAAACTCACTCCAATTGAAGTTATTTAAAAGATAGGTGAATAAATTTTAAATTTTTGATCTGATTTGCTACATATCGTACCATTTGAATTTTTCCATTAAAGATACATGCAATAATATTAAAATTGATATTATTTTCTGAATATTTTATAATATATTTAAGATTTTAACAAGAAATGCTCTAAATGAAGCAAAAATGAAAAGATGCATATCGAAAAATAATTAATATCCATGCATTTACAGTCCTAATATATAGCAATATATCAGAATTTGCTATATATATTTTTTTAATATTCTTTTTCTTGACGTTTAAATTTAAAACAAATCAGTTGTTTTATCTTTTTCTATTAAAGTGTTTCACCAGAACTACAACTTTTTAATCGAGGGGAAGGTATATGATGAACAAAGAAAATCAGGTTCTACCAATTGATGATGATCTGAAAAACTTAATAACTTTGGCTTTGGTTAAGTATCAAAAAGAAATCGAAGAGAAGATTTTGGTACAGAGAAGCCAATTAAAGGCAGCTTTATTTATGGAAAGAAAGGCTCAAATCCAAAGAGCAATAAGAACAATAAATCCGATTAACAAAGATTTATTGCCTTCCTTAACCAAAAAACAAAAGAAACAAGGTGAATATCATGAAAGCTGATATGAAGAAGAATGTATCTCTAGATACAAGTGGAAGATCATTAGAGCATAAGATTCCATTCTCACTATCCATGAAACGTAAAAGGCCAAAAGAAAAGATCAAGGTTTGTTTGGAAACAAGCAATGGGACATTAACCCTGTCCATGAGTGAAATTCATAAAACATTGTCCAATGGCAAGATAGTGGTTCGTGGGAAAAGTTTTTAAAGCATTGTTCTGTTTGAATGCCACCTTTGACTTAATTGGGGAAGGAGATTGCTGACGAGTGAATATCTATGAATCCAAAACATCAAATGTTGAACTAACCGAAACATTAGAATTGGCTAAAGAATTAGCCGAATATTTCGTTTATTTGTGTGGAGAAGGAGAGCATTATGTTCCCTTAATCACTAGATTAAGAGAAGCCAAAACGCGATCATCTATTATTGAATCTATCTATGTTCTCCTAAAATATGGTCATCTGCATTTGAAACTTACCATGAAAACAATGAATCGGGTAAAAATGGAGCGACTTTTTAGCTTTATTAAAAAGGCAAAAGCAAATGATGTTCTTCGTTTTCATTCTGCTATCACAACTTATATTTTTGCATTTGAATTAGGGAAGATTCAAGAACAAGAGCGTTATTTGTTGCAATTGCTTAGTTTGTAGTTTTTAAAGAATTTGTATTTCGAATTAAAAAGTAGGTGATGCGTATGTCAAATCAACTTTATGCTCTGTTATACCGCTTAAGGTTTACTCCAAGATGGAGCGGATCATATTGCATACATACAGAAGATGTGGCACAACATAGCCATTTTGTCTCTCTTATCGCTCATGCTCTATGTTTGATTAAAAAAAACATATACAACGAGGATGTAAATGTTGAGAAAGTAATCACATTAGCACTTTATCATGATTCTTCAGATGCCATACTAACCCATGTTATTGCTCCAGTAAAAAGACATGAATCAGTAAAGACATCTTTTCAAAAGTTGAAAGGAATAGCTAACAACGAAATTACTAGAATGGTACCTGAAAAAATGGTTTCTGAGTATCTAAATCTTTCTAGATGTAGACGAGAATTCCATAAACATTGTAGATATGGCTGATCAAATTGATGCTTATTGTAAAGCGAAGATAGAAATTAACAAAGGGAATAACGACTTCTATCCGATTCACGAAGAATTAGAAAAAGAAATACAAAACCTTGCTATGCAGCAGCCTTGTGTACGCTACTTTTTGGATAATTTTCTTCCTTCTTTTTTTGAGAAGAGATTAACATATCGATATCTGTAGGAGTGAATGTAAATGCCTTGTAGTTATTTAGAAAGAAACAAAATCGAATTGTTTGATAAGAAAGTGAAAAGTATTGCCAACCAAATATGGTTAAGTCCCAGTGAGCTAAAAGAACAGATAAAAGAATGGTTTGAAGGAATTCTTGGAATTAGATATCAAGAGATTATCATTTCAGGAGAAACAGACAACATCACTTGTTATATTGTTTTATTGGACAAAAATGTAATCGTTTTCTCCCCATTTCAAGATTTACGCTCAAATGTATTATTGCAAAGGTATAATTCCGATTGGCATCAAGGAATAGATGAGCCTATACCATGGTATACCTTTGCTTATAACGATAAACTCTTAAGACTTCTGAAAATGCCCACCATGCTTCTTATTAATTTATGTGTGATTGATAACTTTCCTATCCCTAGATTGAACTTAAGTATAGGTACTCTTTCATCGTACTTAAGAAAACAACAGGTAGCACAAGTTCATATATTGGATATGCAGATGGGTATTACCATCGATGAGATAGTGAAGAAAGCATTAGAACTACAGCCAGATCTAATTGGCATGAGTGTTAATTTTGGTCAAAAATTACTTGCTTTTTCGCTACTGGATAAGTTGTTTGCTGCAAAAAAAGCGAAAGAGTTGGATTCTCTTATCATAGCTGGGAATGTGATTCCTTCATTCAATCCAGAGCAATTCTTTAACAAGTATCCTGAACTACTAATCTGTAACAAAGAAGGAGAATATGCACTGCGAGATTTATCACTTCATATTCGTGGGCGAAAAGCATTAAAAGATGTCAATGGTATATCATACCTTAACTCTGAAACAGGGAAGGTCGTTCATAATCAAGCTATTACAGTAAATATGAATGAAGTCCCAACACCAGCATTAGACACACTTAAAGATGTAGCCAAATACAGAGGTGCTCTCACTTTGGAAGCAAGTAGAGGATGTGATTATTCGCGTTGTACTTTCTGTCCCAGGGATCATAAGTTAAGGTCTTGGAGACCGTTATCTTCTAGAAATCTATTGAAACAAATCGATGATTTAATACGCTCTGGAAATGAACTAGGAATCAAGCCTCATATTTACTTAGCCGACGAGGAATTCATAGGTGAATTGCCGGATGGAAGGGAAGCAGAACGAGTAATACAATTTTGTGAAGGCATCTTACAACGTCCAGATAAAATTCGTTTTGATTTAGCTGCTAGAGCTGATTCCGTATATATCCCTAAAAACAGTGTAGAGTGGAATGTGGAACGGCTAAAAATGTGGCATTATTGCGCTCAGGCAGGAACAGATCGAGTTATTATTGGGGTAGAATCGGGATCGGAAGCTCAGTTGAAACGTTATGGAAAAGGGACCAGGCCAGAACAAAATATCATTGCCCTAAGACTTTTAAGTGCATTAGGAATTCAATTGCGAATCGGCTTTATCATGTTTGATCAGCTTATGGAGGGATTTGACGATATTCGTGAAAATCTAGCTTTCTTGGAACGGACAGACGCATTAATGAAACCAGTTGATATTGGTGATATGTCTTATGAAGAATTGTATGATCGACTGTTGCATGATGAAGACTTTATCAATGAACATAAAACTGGACAACCTGTATATTCAATTGTTTCTTATATGCTGGCGTCGATGGAGGTATTAACCAACACACCCTATTCCAGAATGGTAAAGCTCACGGAAAGAAAGAAAAATGTATCTCTCATCCAGAATGAAGGGAATCCTGATACGAATATGGGGAGATATACTATTCATTTTCTGGATTATAGAGTTGGTGAATTAAGTTTGGCTTCTCAAATGTGGATCGATAGTAACTTTGGGATTATGTATACCATTAAGAGCTTATACAAGGTAGCTAATCCAGTTGAAAAACAAAAGTACTACGATTATATGAGAAGACACAGAGAAATTAGTCAGTATCTTTTGGAGTATCTAGTGTACACACTTGAACCAACATCTCAAGAGGAGAACTCTTTGCGCAAGTTCCTTCGAGGAGAAAAATTAGAAGATTTATTAATTTTAGAACAAGGACATATTAAAGAATTGAGATCTCGCATTCAAGATAGTTTATCGAAATGGCAGCAATTGATGGCTAATTTAATTAACGATATCCAAAATGATTTAATCAACAAAAAATTAACAGATAGTTTGGATGATCGATTATCTAGATCAATTGATCTTTGGTTGCAAAATCAAGGGAAGTGGAGCCTTATTAATAATCCAGAATTGATTTAAGCGAGGGATTCTATGAAATATCGAAGAGTTGGACTATCTGGTTTGAAAGTAAGTGAATTAAGTTTAGGTAGCTGGCTCACCTTTGGTGGGTATGCATCAGAAAATGATTCCATTTCAACGATATTTAAGGCGTTTGATTTGGGTATTAATTCATTTGATACTGCAAATGTATATGAAAGGGGCGAGGCAGAGCGTATCTTAGGAAAAGCACTCAGTGAGCTTTCGAGAGAATCATTTGTTTTAAGCACAAAATTGTTCTGGCCAATGGGTAATGGAGCAAATGATCGTGGATTATCTAGGAAACACATAGTTGAGCAATGCAATAGAAGTTTAAAAAGATTAGGTGTTGATTACATTGACATCTATTATTGCCATCGATTTGATGAGGACACTCCCGTACTTGAAACATTAACAGCAATGAATGATTTGATGAGACAAGGAAAAGTATTATACCTAGGTGTAAGTGAGTGGACAACGGAGCAAATACAGCAAGCATGTGTTTTAGCAGACCAGTATTTGCTAGACCGTATGATTGTAAATCAAGCGAAATACAACATGTTTAATAGAAATATTGAATCAGAGATCATTCCCATCTGCAATAAATTAGGTATTGGTCAAATGGTATACTCACCATTAGCTCAAGGCGTTTTAGCTGGTAAGTATATGAATGGGAAAAAGACACCTATCCAAAGAAAGTCTTTACCCAAAATGATTAATGAGAAAAACAGACGTATTGTTGCAGAATTAAAAATTATTGCTGAACAAGAAGGCCTATCTTTGATTCAATTAGTATTAGCATGGACTCTTCGTGACACAGCAATAGCAAGTGCAATTGTTGGAGCAAGTCGTCCTGAGCAAATAGAACAGAGTGTTAGAGCTAGTGGCACTACACTTCACAGCGAAACAGTAGACAGAATAAACAAACTATTGGTAAAATAGCCAATACAAATCAGGAGAATTCTGGAGATGATAGTAATGAGTAAAGAACGATTTACTGCACCTGTAACCATTCATTTGTTTTTTATAAAAAACGAGGAGATCCTTCTTCTTCGCCGTTATAACACAGGATATGAAGATGGAAACTACAGTGTAGTCGCAGGACATCTGGACGGAGGAGAAACGGTCAAAGAAGCTGCTGTTCGCGAAGTGAAAGAAGAAGCTGGAGTAGAAGTCGCAGAAGAAAATGTAAAAATAGTTGGTGTTATGCATCGCAAAGCGGCAGATGAAAGAGTGGACTTCTTTGCAATTGTAAAAGATTGGAGTGGGGAAATACAAAACTTGGAACCTCATAAATGTGATGATCTGCGGTTCTTTCCGTTAAACAATCTGCCGTCAAATGTGATACCTTACATTTCTAGAGCTATTGGAAATTATAAAGAAAATAGATGGTTTGATAGTTTTGGTTGGGAAGAGAAGGAATTAGTGCATAATTTATAGTATCAAGAGGGACTTATAGGGATTTTATAAGTCTCTTTTTTTGTTATGATATTACTAGTTTTCAAGTAAACAAACTTTTGTTTTTTCTCTTCATTTAGGAAAGTTATTCATCCATGAGATATAAAAAGGAGAACAAGCATGCAAAAAGTAACCTTTAAAAATTCCCGAAATCTAACGTTGGTAGGTAACTTTTATCCATCATCTCCCGAATACATTATTATCATGTGCCATGGTTTTACTTCGGATAAATCCTCTAGGGGAAGATTTGATAGATTTGCTAATGCTTTTCAGCAGTTAGGTTACAGTGTCTTAGCTTTTGATTTTAGTGGCTGCGGGGAAAGTGATGATGAAAGATTAACCATGTCCACACAGATCGATGATCTACATGATGCAATTACCTTTGTAAAATCCATAGGGTTTAGTCATATTGCTCTTTATGGTCATAGTCTTGGTAGTAGAGTGTGCTTAGAATGTTACACAGATCAGATTGCCACGATAGTTTTGACAGGTGCATTAACAGGTCCAATGAAATACGATTGGAATAAACATTTAACAAAAGAAGAATTACAAGAACTAAAGGAAAGAGGCTATATCACAAAAAATCAAAAGCATAGGAAGGTCATCATCGATAAGCAAATGCTTTTGGATTTTGAGTTAATAGACCAAAAGGAATTACTTACAAATGTAAAATGTCCAGTATTGATTCTGAATGGTGATGGAGATGAGGAAGAATGGGACTTATACCAACTAAGCCGACAAGGAATGAAATGGTTATCGAAAGACTCTAAGTTGGAATTGATTCAAGGTGCGATTCACAGTTTTACAGACCACTTATCTGTTATTGAGAAGTTGGCAACAGAGTGGTTTTTAAAACATTTTTCACTTTTAATGAAGTAAGGATTACAACAAGGAAAATAGATTCTAAGAAAGAACTAAGAGGTTTACCCAGACTGGCAAATGTTTACTTTGTCCGTACTATCCTATGACTATTATTCCAATAACTGATTATATAAATAGTTTTTCATGAATTATTCCTTATAAGTTTTAATGAAAAAACGCCGTTTCTATAAACACAGCGTTTTATTAGTAATTCATTTATTAGATAATCTACGAGGATCTTTTACTAACATAAACCGTTTCCGAATAGGACTACAAAAACTAATCTTGTTCATATTTTCCTGTATTTATGTTGTAGTAATTTGGGTAGTCTCCATGAAAAAGTAAATACAAAGGTATTTTTAATGTTCGATTACCTACAGATGTCCAAAGTTCATGCAACCAATGGAGAAAAATAGGCTCGACATCTTCAAAAAATTCATCTGGGTCACCAGACGACTCTAATTCTTCCCAATCTACTGCTTCATCGAAGGCGATAGAAAATGAACCATAGCCATCCATTATATATTGTTCTTTTCCATTCTCATCTATAATCGGTACTTCGTCATAGAGATTGGCATAGGGTTTTATAGAGAATCCAAATCCTACATCAAATTTTTCTGCTTCACACATGAGAAGTTTTGTATTTTCCCCAAATTGGGTATTTGCTAATTTTTTGAATAAAGATAGCGCTTTTTCTTTTTCTTGTCCTAATACTGTTAATACACCTGTTTTATCTTTCTCAGATAACATGAAAGCACTCCTTACTTTTTCCTACTTAAACCCCAGATCTCGGCTCCGCCTAAATGGATAATAGCACCATGTACTTTTGATTTTACTAATTGCATTTTACCTTTGTCTTGGTGATGATGCCAAGTATATCCTAAAGGATCGACACCTTTTTTAACATAATCTAAATTTGCTTTTTCTATCTTATTAATTAAGTTTGGATTGGATTCTAATCTCTTTTTCAAAGTCTGAGAACCTTTTCCGTTCATAATATCATTTAATTCTTTCTCAGATATGGACAGTTCCTTTTTTAGTCCAGTTTTTTCTAAATAACTTTTATATTTTGTTTTTAGTTTCGATTGTCCACCATTTGTGAGTAGATCAATAGCCGTATTGGTCAATTCCGTTTTGGTACTCTTGTTTCCTTTTAGTTCTTCTCGAAGGATTTGATCATATAAGGATACATTGGATAAGAGGAATTGATCTTTATCTTTTAATTTGTAATGTTTTTCATCGAGCTCAAGTTCATAATCTGTCCATTTTTTCAAATCCGGAAATCCTTCATTGGTAATTGGAATTTTCTCTTTTTCTCCATTTCCATTAATCGTCACTTCTTTTTCTTTTCCGAAATATTCCTTGTTGAATTTTACAGAAACGGATTCACCTTTTGAGTTTATTACACTCACATTTGTTAGATCATTTGGGTCAATGGAAACTTTTCCTGTATTCGGATTAAGATTTGATGCAACTCCATTATTAAGACGTTCTTTTCTATTTCCTTTGATTCCTAAATCGTTTAATTTTTCATCTAGTGACTTATCAAGTTCAGCTTGGATTTGTTTCTTGGATTTAGGTATGGGATCACTGCTCGGTTTGTTACTCTCTTTTTTATCTCCTAATTCAGTGGGGCAGGCACATCCTTTTTTATGAACAAATAGCTTGTCTTCCAATGAGAAGATTTTGGTTATCTTTGTTGGGAGTGGAAGAGAATCAGTTACTTTAAACAATCGATTCCAAATGGTAAGTGGTTTACCTTTTTCGTCTTTTCCATTAACTGCTTGCATGAAGGTTTGATGATCATAGATGAGAGCCCAGGCAGCTCCTAGTGGATCTTTCCCAGCTTGTTTGAGTAGAGTTGCACTGCTTTCCCATACTTGATGGAAATAATTATTTGGATTGTTCCACAATTGACTAGCCGATTCTTTGATGTCTTTCCAACCGATTGTGTTACTTATGTATCCAACAGGATCAAGAAATGCTCCTTTTATATCTGTTTCCCAATACTGTTTTCCTTGTTCTTTAAACCAATTGGATGTATTTTTCCACGTAGATGTCAACCAATTGGAAACTGCTCCATCGCCTCCAGTATTATTTATGGATGATTGATTTATTGGTTGACCATCAGAATCTTTCCATTGCTTATTAGTGGAGAGGGAAGAATAATCGTTGATGACAGATGAGTTTGTATCATCCTTTTTTGTATTTACTTGATCCCTTTGTTCCGTTAACTGGCCAATAATCGAGGCTTTTACCTGATTTTTCAAGGTTTGAACAATAGAATCATCACGTAAGGCAAATAATAATAGGCTAGCTATTAAAGCGCCAACACCTAATAAAATGACATACTCTATGGTGAGACTTCCTGTTTTGGAACGTAGAATTGATTTCCAACTTTTTTTCATAGGTTAATCACATATCCTATACTCAAAAGAAGAAACAATGTAGCTCCTATGATTAAGAAAATCGATCCAAATCCTTTCCATGGCGAAAAACGATTCATTTCAGCGACTACTTTGGAGGCCACAATAAAGAAATAGATAGTAAAGGCAATGTCAAGCAATAAAAATAGGAGGAATAGGAATGTCACAAATCCTGAGCTTTGGATAATGGGTTGTTCACTTGAAAACATTTCACCACGAAAAATGAGAAGGGAGGGGATATAAATAACCAGCTTTGTACTATAAGCAATCGTTGCCCAGCTGATAGCCTTTCGCGTTTCTTCCAATGTTGCGTACCCTTGAAATAGCCGGGAACCTACATAAGTCAAACAGAAAAGTAATCCCCATGTGATTGCTCCAATAATAGGCCCAAGGATCAAAGATAATAGGAGAATAACTAAAGTAGGAGTGGTATCTCCCAGATCACGGGAAACAGCAGCGCTGATGAAAAGAGTTGCTCCAAAAAGGATAATCAAGAGGATGGTTGTTCCTTTTGTCCCTTCTATCAAAGCTTCATGAACTGTATTTCGTGGTTCCTTTAACATACTAATCCAATACTTTTTTAAAGTAGAAATCATATGGTCACTCTTTCTATGGTGTAATAAATCCGATGATATCGGTGATAGATATAGATCCTATTTGTCGACTATCATAACTATTGGATCGATCATCTCCTAAAACAAAAACATGTCCTTGAGGGATATTGACTCGTTCCGTATCTTCCATATCAATGCTCTTTTTGAGATAGGATTCAATTAGTTTTGATCCATTGATATATACTTGATTGTTTTTTATCTGTATGGTTTCACCTCCAAGACCAACCACTCGTTTGATAAAGTCGTATCCCTCTTCCTTGGAATGAAAAACGACAATATCTCCTCGTGAATAGGTATCCTTTGTTTTCGCATAGTAGACTTCTTTCTCTTTTATACTAGGTTCCATACTAGTTCCCTCGGCCTCATATATGGGGAGAGAACGGATGAATATAGTGATCCCAATTAGAAGAAACAGGGCACTGCTAATCCAAATCCACTTTCGTTTATACAAATTCCTCATTGTAATCCTCCTTTCAAATAGAAGTTTCAAATATTAGGAACAAATTATATTATAATGAAATGTAAGTAAATTAGGAAAAGAGATTTTTTCAAATTGGATGTACTTGGCCGCCCATATGTTGCTCTTAGTTGGCAACTGTTTTTTCAATAAAAAATCCAAGATCAAAAGATGTGGATGAATTCTTGCTGCATGCACCTACGCTAAAGAAAAATATTGGTTACTATCTGCTCATCAAAACCATCAACCTACAAGTAGTTGGATTCATGACTTAGAAGAAATGTTATCGAAAAGGGCTTAATGGAGGTGAGGAAAAAATCAAAGCAATTCAAGGATCTATTTTTCTCACAATGGAATCGACGTTTTCAGTAGAAGTCCAGTCTGAGGAACCGATTTTTCGAGGATGTAAAAATTTAAAATGGATCGTTACCTTATCCAATGGCGAAAAATTATTTGTAAAACAGTATCATCAACAACGGTACTTGGGAAAGCTTTCATACGTCAAAAAAGCTTTAGCGATCCAAAATACACTTCAACACCAAGGAGTCCTTTGTCCGAAAATCCACACTTGGAATGGAGAATATATTTTAACAACTCCAGACGGAGTTTTGTTTTCATTCATGGAGGTGTGTAAAGGAGAGTTTGTAAAGCCTAGTCATGCAACTGTGAAACAAATGCAGTCTCTTGGTTATGAATTAGGTAAAATGCATGCTGCTTTTCGTAAACTACCTGCCAGTGACTTTCATTGGTCACCATCCAAAGAACACATTCAGGATGAGTGGGAAAAACAATACAAACAAGCAAAAGAAGGAGAGTGCACCCCTCGAATTTTGTCTGCACTGGAGCAACAATGAGAGATCTTGGATCACCTTGATTTTACCCTATTTCAACTTTGTCCTCGTGGTTGGGCTCACTGGGATTTACATCTTGATAATATGCTTTTTCAAGATGATCATCTCTCAGCAATCTTAGATTTTGATCGAATGAGATATGTGTACCCAGAACTAGACGTGGCTCGTGCAACATTATCAGGTTGCATCGATGAAAATGGTTTAGATGAGGGGAAGTTAGCTGCTTTTTTAAAAGGTTACCAAGGATGGTTTCCATCTTTTGAGTTGAACGACTTAGGATGGGCACTTCGATTACTATGGACAGTAGAAGCCCCTTGGTGGATAAAAACAGATATTGAGAAGTGTAGTGTAGTCCCACAACGATTTTTTTATGAGATTGAGTGGTTACAAAGCAACTGGGGTATTTTTATTCGATAATGATTTATTTACAGGTACCCTAAGGTAGAAATGTGGTGAAAAATTGCATACCATTGTCGTTATAACGGACATCCATGGAAATTATCCTGCTTTAGAAGCTGTTTTGCGAGAGATTGATGACAAGCATCCCCATATTGATCATATTTACTGTTTGGGGGATATGATTGCTATAGGACCAAATACAAATGAAGTTTTGGAGACCTTATTCTCAAGAGAAAATGTTTCTATGATTTTAGGCAATCATGAGGAAGCGGTTATGGCTTTGATAAAAAAAGAGCAGTACCCATATATACAAGAGAAGTCTCATCATCAATGGATAGCAGATCAACTTAGACCAGAATTTATTCCAAAACTCTTACAATTACCACGTACTATTATGTGCGAATTTGAAAACCAAAATCTCCTATTTACACATTTTCACATCAAGCCAGAGAAATTGAATGTGCCTATTAGTGAAAACCCGTATACTTCTACAAGTAATCAGTATCCAGTCCCAATGAATGAAGTAAAGAAGATTTTTCAAGATACAACATATGTTGATGCGGTACTTTTTGGGCATCTTCATGAGTCCTATCATTTTCAGTTCAATCAAACAGTTTTTGTCAGTCCTGAGGCATTAGGATGTAATCATCAGAGTTTTGCTAGATATGTTTTATTGGAGATAGAAGGGGAATCCATTCGAGTTAGTTTGAAACCAATATCCTATGATAAAGAAGCATTTATTCGATCATTTAAACAAACGAATGTCCCTGATCAAGAAAATATTTTGAGAATATTTTATGGTGAAAAATGATTTGTTGGATTTTCCAGAAAGGGTCAACAAGTGAAAAAGCAAAAAAGGCACCCCTAGGTAATTAGGTGTACCCTCTTTGCTTTGGTAGCTTTTTTTATTTCCATTGCAATAGCTTTAGCTAAAAGAGGTGGAACGGCATTGCCAACTTGAGTGTACTGTGGTACTTCTTGCTTTCTCCTTTGTCCACCTGTTGTTCTCTTTCCGAGAAATATGAAGCTGTCATCAAAAGATTGAAGTCTTGCCATTTCTCTGACAGTTGGTATACGATTTTCAAAGGGAACTAGAAAGTCATCAGGCAATGTTACCATAGTTGGGGCAACTAAATGACTAGCCATTCTATAACGATTACTTTTCTTTGTGAGGAGAGCGTTAATTAACTCTCGGTCTAGATTGCCTTCTTTAAACTTATCAATAATTTCATCTGTAGTATATTGATCATTTAGAAGTCGTTTACATTCACCTACTAAATGAGGACAGTTGCTGAGGTCAATACCGTTGTTATTAATCCTCTTGATGAGAGAGGAAGTAGTTTCCCCCTGTATAAATAGAGAGAAGCGCTCTTTGATTATACTGCTGTGTTTGGCGAGTTCATGATTATATTGATGATCAAAATTAGGAATTGAGTTGCCAGATACTTTTTTGGTTCTTCCAGATCGGGATTCGATTTGGTAAATTGAATCTGATTTGATCAGCTGTTTCTTAATTTCTGGATCAACAATTAAATCACCAATGGCTTCTAAGACAGAAATTTTATCCGTTTCTTTTGGAGTTGTTGGCTCTGGATAATTGGGAATATTCTCATCATCGAGATAAGCGATGAATATTACCCTTTTTCTACGTTGTGGGACACCGAAATCTGATGCATCTAAAATTCTCGGTTGGAGAGCTTTATATTTGATATCTTTAAACTCTTGCATAAGTATGTTTGGTAGTAAACTATTATCTGGATAATCTCTACCTTTAACCCCGATGTATCCATCTAGGCAGGTATCCATGAATCCTTCTACGTTTTCCATTACAACATACTTAGGCCTTATCTCATTGATAATTCGCAAATACTCTTTGAATAGCATGTTTCTGGGATCATCTCGTCGTCTTAAACCCGCACGACTAAAACCTTGGCAAGGAGGTCCACCAAAAATAGCATCAATTGTAGGAAATTCCTTACCTTTAAACAATTCAAGGCTTAGTACAGAGTTAACAATGATTTGTTTGTTTAAATCTCTTATGTCAGCTCTTTTGAAAAAAGTATTGATACCATGAACTAAACCAAGTTGTTCATGTCTATAAGTATAAGTTTTTTCAACGTATTCATTGATGTCATTTGAAAATACGATATGGAAGCCAGCTTGAAGGATTCCTTCGCTCATACCTCCAGCTCCACAAAATAAATCAATTGCTATAGGTTTCATTAAATCTCTCATCCTTTAGTAAAATATTACTGCTGCTATTATATTAAAAAAGAAGATTAAAGTCCAGGGGTTTTTTTCGTGATCTGGCTTTTTATTGTGGTCTATACATTATAGTAAGTTTAAATTTAATCAATATATTTGTGTGAAGATTCCAACCTATCACTAAAAGTTACCTTGGTAAAGCATCATTTAAAGAACGAATAAGAAAAGGAGACATATATGAATGCATACTTTTTGCCGAATACACAGGAACAAAATCTGATACAGATTATACAAAAGTACTGTAGAAATGAATTTACATTAATTCGTATGACAGAAACCATGTTAAAGAAAAGTATAATAGATGCATCGGAAGGACTAAGGGTAATTTTAAAGGAAAATGACATTATTGATTACGATACTTTAACACAAGGTGAAAAAGAATATCGACAAATAACTATTATTAGCCCCGCAATGATTGAAGAAAGGCAAGTTAGTCTATACCGTCCAAAAACAAAACAAGGTGACCCAAGATTTTGGATATATTCTTTCAAAAGCATTGTAAATAGTGGTGATCTGGTTTATTTTACAGTTTATAGTAATAAACTAGTTGCTATTCCTTTACTAGAGCATGAGTGTTTTGAGGAATCTATTCGTTCTTTCTTTGGAGATTATGATGATACTCTAGTAGAAGAATTAAGAAAGAAAATATCTATATTAAAAGGAATTGGCTGGATCGAGAGCATTTCACCACACAAACCCAACCCAAAAGATGCTGGATTAACATTAGAGAAGGCTTTAGGAGTTAAACCAAATAACTTGATTACTGCGGACTATATGGGAAAAATTGAACTTAAGACCAAGAGATTGAAAACTAAGAATATGGATACTTTATTTAGTAAAGCACCAGATTGGGATATTAGCAAAATTACTAAAGCAGCAGATATGATGCTCAGATATGGGTATTCTACTGCTAGATATCCAGATTTTTATGATCTTTATGTAACTGTCAAAAATACACCTAATAATCAGGGATTATTTTTAGGTGTTGATGAGGAAAAACAACTCGTTCATCAGAAATATCTTATGAATGGTCAGGAAGAGGATACATGTAATTGGAGATTCTCCGGTTTAAAAGAGCGGTTATTGGCGAAGCATCCAAAAACAATGTGGCTATTAGTAGATGAGGAAATTATCGATGGAAAAATACATTTTAAATATGTTTCAGTTCAACTTACACAAAGTCCGATATTTAATCAATTCACATCATTAATTCAACAGGGGATTGTCACTTATGATTGGAGAGGAAGGGTAAAGTCTGACGGAACGGGTTATAAAGATAAAGGACACTGTTTTAGAATGAAGCCAAGAGATCGACATTTACTATTTGGGGAAGTAAAAGACTTGCCAATATAATTTTGATTCAATAAACGAACTATATTTCCTAATTCAGGAATACCATTTAAGCAAAATGTTGCAAATTCTATAAAAGATATATCTGGAAGGAATTTTTCAAATAGTCATTCTAGTGGATTAAGGATGAGTTTGTCTTCCTCGATAATTGGATTCTAGTCATGATTATTCTCGATTGGTTTAGTACTTAAGCGGCAGGTGAACTTCTTTCACCTGTTGCTTTCTTTTTTGAAAACAATTGAACTAATATTTACTCGATCACTTAAATCATTTGGCATGATGGGGATTCCATAAGAAATGCATTGAACTTATTAAGTAATTTGTTTCATAGTGTCTTAAGTGGTATCAACAGAGGATGAATAGGAATTCCGTCGAATATTTGAGTAGGATTCATCCGATTCGTTCTAAATAAAATCTTAAGGGATGTTGTAGTGTTGAATCAATTACATGAATTAATCTATATACAGGTAAGAGCACTTATCCAGTTTAATGCTTATTTAAACTCAGATAAATTAGTTATGCCTGATATAGTTACAGTGGCACGAAAACGTTTAACTAAGTACCTAATACAAAAGGGTAAATATCCAGCTTTGGGTATAAATGAGTGGTTACGTTATTTGATAGAACCTTCAGAACAATGGTTAAGTGAAAATGATATATTTGATCCAGTATCGCCCTTATGGGAAGAAGGTGGGTTGAGCCGTGAAGCAGAATGGTTTCTTGAAGCCTACGGTTTACCAGAGGATTTTCAAGAACGTCCAGTATTAAAAGTTTTATCCTATTGTCGTGAGGAAGATGAGCAACATGGATATGTTCTTTTTAGAAGTTTATTAACAAATCCTGATTTGGCAGTCATTAATCAAAAAACATTAACGGAAACTGCTGGGAAGATAGTAGATAGTTTTATAAGAAAGCAATATTTGTCTTGTTATGAGCCTTTTGATGAATGGTATATGTATAAAAAGTGTCCATACTGTGGATGGAGTTTAAAAAAATACAATGGTCAATGGCGATGTGGACGATCTAATGTATGTAATGAAATGGAAGGATACTACTTATCTAAATGGTCACTCCAATCACCAGACGAATTTGATTTTTCTTCAGAAGATCAAGTATATCGTCTACTTTCAGGTATCCATAGATTTATCTTAGTACCAGGACTGCCAGAAAATAGGATTTACCAACGATTATCTGAGAAATATAAAGTGGAACTATACCCTAATAAAGATGAGTTTGATATACGAATTTTTTTAGAAAATGGCAATCTAGATTTAGATGTCAAATGTTTTAGACAACCACGGCATTTAGTAGGGTACATTAACCACTTAAGTGATTTGAAACGTGAACCTTTTCAAACCGATGAAGCAAAATTTGTGGTTCCTAATGAGTACGGCTATGCTAGTTATTTGAAACAAGTAAACACTCAAATTAGCAAATTTCGAATTCAGGTTGTTTCGGAAAATCAGCTATTCCGAGAGTTAGGGGAGAAGGAGAAATCTATATGAGTCGGTTAGACTTTATTCCATTTCTTGAAGGAATAAGTGGGTCGAATTATTTTAAGGCATTACCTTTCGACGATACGAAAGAGGGCAAAAAAAAGCGTGATGTTTTTTTGCAAACAGAATTTACTTTATTTACATGTTATATAAATGGCTTACAAGAATGGGATGCTGAAGATTATAGTATTTTATTTGAAGGTTGGGAAAGATTGGTTCTACCAAATAAGGAAGATATTGATGATTTTCGTCGATTGCGGTTGCTTATCAATCATTTTCAAAATAAATCTATATGGAATAAGGCGTTAGAAGAGTACAGAGCAGTAGAAGAGAAATATTGCTTGTATACAATTAGTAGGGAAGGTCGATTAGAGAATCGGAAAGTTGATCCTGTTTGTTGTTCGAGTAGAATAAAATATTATCAATCTGCCTTACAAAAGAAAATACTACGAGTTGAGACACTAATAGAATTTGCTAAACCAGAAGAAAGATATATGTATAATCGCCCAACAAGAGATGAATTATATAGTCTTGAAATACCGGAACGTTTGGTAGATGACAAACAAACAGAAGTGAAAAAAAGAAATAAAAAGAAGAAGATCACTCTTTCTGCAAATTTAGATTGGCTCAAAATTGGTCAGAAAATGGACAAAGTTCTTCAACAGAACGGCTATGAGCCAAGTTATGTGGAAAGACTCAAAAGGCTTAACTTAGTATCACTTAACCAGCAACAAATGACTTTGGATTTTTCTAATTTGATACATATCCTTGGAAGATTGAGTGCAGGTAAATCTACATGGATGTTGGCAGTTACTTATGAACTTGTGACAAAAAAGAAAATTAAAGCAGGATTTATTGAATCGAGTGTTGCAAATCTTTTGAAACGTACAGAAGAACTGAGAGCTTTGGGATTAAGAGTTGCGACTATTATTGGGAAAACAGAACGTCAGAAACATGAACAAGAACGTTTATCTAGCCCGAATCTCTCTATAGAGGATATTGCCAATGACGATAGTTTTGAAGATATCTCTTCTGTATGTTTGGCAGAAGCATTAGCTGGAGATGAAACGATTAATAATGATTATCCTTGCCAACGATTATACAAAACAAAGACTAAAAGTATGACTTTACTATGTCCTATGGCAACACATTGCGGTATATATAAGCAACAAGCAATGCTGGATAAAGCAGATATTTGGATTGCAACTCCAGCTAGTTTACTCCATTCATCCATCCCCAAGAATCTTAGAAAAGATAATCCAAGTATATATGAGCTTTTTTATGAAGAGTTGGATGTTGTTTTCGTTGATGAAGCGGATGCTGTCCAAAAAACGTTTGATGAACAATTTATCAATGATCTAAGCCTATTTGGAGATGGTGGATATCTAATCGAAAATTTTGTTAGGAAGGTACGTGAGGCGATTCATGGGTTCTATGAGCCTGATGGTGAATTTATAACAACATATGCCAGAAAGTGCGATGCATTAGCTGATTCTGCACGAAATCTATTTCAAGTTATCTTGAAATCCCCAAAATTAAAACGAAAACTAAAAAGTTCAATAGCTTTTAAACACTTCTGGTACAAAAAAATAGTTAACAAAGTCACTAAACTATTTTCATCAGAAAAAGATGCAACCAAATTTATAGAGATTCTTCAAACGTGGAATGAGTATCCATATAGAGAAGAAAAAGTATGGAGAAAACTACCTAATTGGTTAGATAAAATTGAACTATTCCTTGATAAAAAAATAGATTTGTACTCCTTTTCGGGAGTAACAAAAATTTTGAATCAGTATGAGGTAGTTCAATTGGAAAGTGAGTGGCGTTTTTATTTATGGTTGTGCAGGTTCGAAGCAAGTTTTGCTTATATTACCAATAATTATCCCTATCTATTAAGTTATGTACCAGAGCTGAATTTAAAACTTCCATCGACAATCCAAAAATATCGTCTCCTTCCACATCTTCCTACTCCTATTTTAGGTTATAAGTATGGTTACAGGCTTGTTGAAGATAGTAATCAAAATGGATTTGTGTTTAAACTGATCGAGTATTCAACGATTGGGAGCACATTGCTTTATCGGTTACCTGACTTATTTATGTATTGTGGAGAAAGCAGAGGACCAGGTGTTGTTTTACTTTCAGGAACCACATTGGCCCCAATACCGTCTCACTATGCTTTGAAAACCCCGCATACATGGCTATTAACATCAAATAAAAAGGTATCAACCCTCGAGCAGAAGTTTTTGCCATTGGTTGATAATACAGGTAGCTTTATTCGAATATCTGGGCAACCACCAGAATTGAGAAAAATAGCATTGCGACAAGTTGCTACTCAATTACCTAGCTTAATTGATGCAGAGATGCATTCTTGGGAAAAAGAAAAAGGAGTAATGCTTGTTTCTAATTCATATGAAGATACTCTTACCCTTATTGATGATCAGCAATTAGAGAAACAGAAGTGGAACTTTAAGGCATTAGCAAGGAAAGTGACACATCCAAACGTTCAAATTACGAGGAATCAGCTTGAAAGAATTGCAAAAGAGACCGATGTTCTTCTTGCTCCAATATCCGCAATGAATCGTGGGGTTAATTTATTGGGGACAAGTAATGAAGCAAAATATGGGACAGTTTTTTTCCTTAGTCGTCCTTACCCACCTCCAAAAGATATAAGCTATATTTTGTCTTATTTACATGGAAGGGTTTTTAATATAACTGAAACGATTAAAAGGCAAGGATTTGTAGGGAAAGATGCATTGTCTGAACTGAGACGTCGATGCAACGCTATATTTTCTACAATGTACGCAAAACCGGACTATTGGAGCAGTTTATCGGATACTGATCGGCTACATTTGGCATGGTATTTGTTTGTACCTATTTGGCAGATGATAGGACGGCTTATTCGTGATGGGTCTCCTGCCCGTGTGATCTATATTGATAAAAGCTTTACTTCTGATATTGATGTTCCCTCACTATTAGAGACTTGGTATCGGTTGTTCTTCCCACACAGAAAAAATGAGTTATTTCAAGAATTGTATGGACCTTTTATTGATTCTCTGGAAAAAATGCTTCAAGTGGAAGAAGGTAAAAAGGAGTTGGAATACCATGATCAATGATCAACATGAATTAGAACCCATGGTTTTTGATGTTACTGAGTTTGATTGGCCTTCGGAGCCTATATATTATTTTTATCTTCCAAAATCATGGAAGAAAGTATTATGGCCAGACTCTAAATCTGGAAATCATATAAAAATAGGTATTTTAACCCGTTTACGTAATGAGCTAACAAGCCAGTATCCCGATATGCTTTATATGGGACTAGATGAAGCTAATTATCATGGTGTAAAGCCTATGATTGTGTCTTTTAGTATGATAAAGCCAGATGTTCTTACCTATCATTTTCAGAGACATCTTAAGAAGCTTGGTGTGACAGATACTTTGAACATGGATGATGTTGAATGGAGGAGAGTAGAAAAAGTAACTGATTGGGAAGAACTGGGGCTAACGAAAGGTAATATTTATACTTGGTTACCAGCATATATTGCTCGTGAATTTGCCTTACAGGCTAAACCATTTCAAGCAATGCACTATAGTAAAGATAAAGAAACGAATATGGGGATTCAACTATTTGATAGGGAGCTTTCTTTTTATCCTTTAAAGCTGAAAGGGAAAAGTTATGGCTGTATGACTTGCCCATACAAAGGTTTTTCGTATGGCATCGAATTTAGTATTCATTCTAGAGCAAAAGAACCAAATAAACTATATTTATATATTCATCCAACTACTCATCGATATGTATTGACACCTATTACAACCCCATTGCAGGTTAGTAGAGAATCGAATGGGTCTGTTTTGTTACGGATTGCAAGTCAGGGATTAAGTCCATTTATACCTTTAACAATAGAGAAGAAAAGTAATGAAAAGGAAGCTTTTTTAACTTGGAGTGATCACAATTATATAAAAAATCTGAATGTGTTCTTGGAACATCCATTTGATATAAATGAGTTATTAAATGATCCATCTAAGTATCAAGATATAAACAATGATATCTGTGCACTTCTACTATATAACCCTACAATGTACGCATCTTCATTGAATGGTCAAGTTGCAACAGGGGGAATGGGTTTGTCTGAAAGAAAACAACTTCTGGATATTTTTAAACAAGTGTTTCCTGATCTTAACCAAATACCAAAGTTTAGAAGCCTGAAAATTAAGGAGAAAGGTCATGGTTATGAACCATTTCCTGTTGTAAGAAATGATGCTAGTTCTATTACGATAAACTGTCACATGTCTGAATTTATGTATGATAGTTTATTAAGACAGACAGATAAGATAAAAAAAGGAATTCAATCTCTTGATAGTAGCAAGTTTAAAGTTACATCCGACAAAGGGGATTTTCTGTTAAATTTCCAACATGTGCAGGATAGTGGAGTTGTTTTTGATCTTGATCCAGATTATCCACACCGTTCGATTTCAGCAATGAAAAGAAAAATAAAGGATATCTCAGCTGTAGACGCTTCTATTGTAGAAATAAATCATAAAAATACTTGGATTGCTAATCCTTCTTTAGATCCTAAAAATGCACTTCGTGTATCTTTTCGTGAATTAGGACAATTAACCCAATTTATATATCCTGAAAATGAAAAAAATCCAGAACATAGATCCAAAAGTGTATTGCTAGACTTGTTAAGTGATCTTGGAATGTTTACAAATAATCTTAAAAAGGCAGATCAAAAAAAGAACTGGCTATTTATTAGCGCGTTTACTACGAATAAGTATTCCAATCAGAATAGAGTCCTCTTATCCAAATATAATGATGGTGTGGTTTCTTTTAGAATTGAAGGTGATGATGGAGTTTGGCGTTCTTTACCCGAACTAATAACAGAAAAAGATGGTTTAACCAGAAGTTTGTCTGTTAGTAACTTAGCACAACAAAAGGAATCATTTATTGAAAAGTCTATAGTTGATGTGTTAAAGCAGCAATCAGGTATATGGTATGTGCTTTTCGACCGTATGCCACTTTCAAGGCTTTATCCTTCTGTTCAAGACAAACATTTAATCTCAGGAAATTGGAAATTCAATAGACCGGAATTACAGAATCAAAGAGGAAGACTTCGTATTGTAAGGATGACTACGGGGGAATATGTATCAGATTATCATAATCGAGTGGTAGGAAAAGATTATTGCTTTGATACTGGTCTTTTTATTTCACATGACGGAGTATATTATAGCTTATCCCAAAAATCTGACACTGCTCAAGTAGCAACCCTTTTCACCAAAGTTACAAACCCTAAAGAACCAATTGTTCAACCGAATCTGGTAGAGTACCTATCTATGGGGAACGAATGGGAGGAAACTGAAATTGAAGACGCAATTACACAACTTCACTATTGGAGACGTGCAAATTTAACTTTCAATAAACATACAATTTATCCTGCACCTCTTCACAGGGTATTTACAGTTGGAAAATATATTGAAGCTACTTTAATAGCAAACAAATACTTGATTAAAAGTTAGATGATATAGAATTAAGAGTGCCGCATTATCTGATAACATTCAATTCGATGTATTAATGTGATTGATGATTATTTAGTTTTAGTTCTAACTTCTTTCCTGATACAATGATTATTATGATTCCTAAAACAATGAAATTTTGCATATGGCCTATTTTTTTGCTAACATTTTTAAAAGCAATTAAGAGATAAGTGTGTTTTACAAAAATAAATTGAATTGCAATTTGATTACTAATCCAAAGCAAGAGCTTAAGAATTATATTTAAAATGAATTAGACAGGTAGTTTTTGTCTGCTTGTTTCGATGAGACAATTAAATCCAAGATGAGGAGAATGAAAAATGGAAGAAAAAGCAAAAGACAAAATTCAAGAGTTGAATAGAGCTTTTCAAGAATTAAACGAGTTTATAAACATGCATTATAATGAGGTGAATCATATTTTTGATAGAAATTATCCTTTTTCTGAGTCGTTCGATGAACTTGCTGACAAGGTTTCTACTTGGGCACAAAGTGCAGAAGAGAGAACATCATCTGAATAGAAATTACTGACTTTAGAATTTCTTAGACAGGGAAACGTTTAAATTATTACTCCAAAGAATGAATGAAACAATTCCGGATAAACTTTTAAAGGAATCATCAAATAAAGAGATAAGTCTTTCCTGACACACCCAACCCAATTGACCACATTTTGCCCACACACTAAAAATCCTTGGGCTCTCCCACATACACATAAGTGAACACAAACCCTTGAAACACGGGACTTCATGCACTTATGTGACCCAGAGTAAACCCAAGGAAACACCTATATTTAATATGGAAGTATAATCGACACTCATTTAACGAAAGCCAAAACCCCTTGATATATAAGGGGTTTTGGCTTTCTGTTTTTTATTTTAGAGGGACTGTTTTTTAGCTTGATGGGTATGTGTTATTTCCTCAAGAAGGAAATGGCTTCAGAGGAATATGACTTACTCGACTGACAAATACATCCAAATATTGATTATTATCAAAAAAACGAATAAGATAAGCCTAACTAAATTAGTTAGGTGGTGGTTAGATGACGAAAAACAAAATTAAAGAAGTTGCCTGCAGGCAATTGGCAGAGAAAGGTTATGAACGTACAACTCTCTCCAGCATTGCGAAAGAGGTTGGGATCAAAACCCCTTCCATTTACGCTTTTTACAAAAGTAAGGAAGACCTCTTTATGGTTGTTTACAAAGATTTGTTGCAAGATTATTACCTATATATCAAGGATTCCATCGACAATTTAACAAATGGATCAGTTAAGGACAAGCTTCATCAAATTATAAAAGAGCTTTGTCATTACCAATTAAGTAGTCCCGAAAAAACGATGTTGTTTGCGAAATTTACCATTTTCCTTCCTCCTGCTTTAACGGATGAACTGAAGATAACCTTTAGTGAGATGGAAGATATACTTTGTAATATACTTAAAGACATTTTTTCACAAGGAATAACTCAGGGAGTAGTAAAAGATCAATCAGTCGATGATTTAATTGCTTCCTTTCTTTGTTTAATTGACGGTATCTTTTGGGAATTGTTAATTTATCCTGTTGACAAGTTTAAAAAGCGTGTCGAGCAAGTCTGGCGCGTCTATTGGAATGGAATCACCACAGACAATATAAAAGAAGAACTATCCTAATGGGTTCTATCAAACTTAAAATTACACTCTAGATGAGGAAATCCACTAACGTATTGTTCCAAATGCCGCTCGATATGCGTGCCTTCCGCATTTGTTGTAAAGAACACAAAAACGCTGCAGTCAAGAATATCTTCGCTTATTATTTTTTGTATCCATTTTTGCTCAAGTAGAAAATATAGTAACTTTTTAAGGGGGAGACATTGTGCAAAAGGAACAATTTGGTTCAGACTACGCAAGAGAGGCAGTACCAAAAGAATTACAGCGATCTTGGTATTCCATGTTTTTGGTATTAATAGCCATTGGGGTTGATTTATCTTCGGTTATCCTAGGAGCCGAATTAGCTAAAGGCATGCCGCTAAGTCAAGCGATTATATCGGTTTGTGTCGGGTCGTTTCTTCTAGCTAGTTTATGTACGATATGTGCAATTGTTGGATCTTCTACCAACCTTTCTACGTCCATGATTACAAGTTATGTTTTTGGAAAGTATGGGGCTCGAGTATTTTCCATTGTTATCGGTATTTCCTTACTCGGGTGGTTTGGTGTACAAGTAGGCTTTTTTGCAACCAACGCACAAACTGTATTACTAGAAGTTTTTCATATAAACCTTGGCGTAAAAATACTTTCTATAATTGGTGGGCTGCTGATGATGACGACAGCCATTATCGGATACGTGCCATAGAAAAATTAAGTGTTTGGTCAGTGCCACTTCTAGTAGGATTAATGCTGTTAACCCTCTTTTTAACACTTAAAAACTATTCGTTGCCCGTTGATTTTCCGCATACAGGCAGTTTTACGTTCGGTAGCGCGATTTCACTTGTCATTAGTATTTTTATTGTAGGAGCAACGACACAGCCAGATATCTCTCGTTGGTCGAAAAGTAAAAAAGATACGATCATTGCGACTTTTTTTGGTATTTTTCTCGGCAATAGCTTTATGATTGTGCTTGCTATTTTATTGTCAAGGGTTATGGGGACTGACGATTTGATGAAAATTTTTATCATTCTTGGAATGGCTATTCCAGGGATACTTGTATTAACGCTGGCACAATGGACTACCAATACTACGAATTTATACTCTTCTTCGCTCGGTTTTTCTCTAATTTTCTCGAAAATTTCAAAACAATGGTTAACATTTATTTTAGGTTTGATAGCTACAAGCTTAGCTGTTTTTGGTATCTATGATCAATTTATTCCATTTTTAAATATTTTGGCGATTGTGATTGCACCGATAGGCGGTATTTATGCATCGGAATATTTCATTGTGAAACGAGAGTTCCAACGATATGACCTTCAACTAGAGGCTAAGTCAGTTGTACCTCGTTCGATCATTGCATGGGGGATAGGAATGCTGATTAATTATCTGACCCTAGCATCTCCAACGGGCTTGGCCTTATTTACTCTTACCAATGTCTCATCCCTTGACGGCTTTTTGACTGGGTTCATTGTTCAAACAGTTTTAGGGAAATTATTAATTGATAAAGATTCCATGCAACAAGTAGATAGCAATCAATGAAAATATGAGGTGTCTGGGAAATGAGATACATTGATGAAGTTGCAATT
Organism: Shimazuella kribbensis DSM 45090; assembly: GCF_000428065.1. GTDB lineage: Bacteria > Bacillota > Bacilli > Thermoactinomycetales > Thermoactinomycetaceae > Shimazuella > Shimazuella kribbensis. The sequence goes on along the minus strand of NZ_ATZF01000002.1, from coordinate 291,631 downwards.
GAAAAAATCGCTTTGGGTGCAGCCGTTTTAGGAACAGGCGGTGGTGGAGATCCCTATATTGGAAAATTGATGGCAAAAGAAGCCATTCGCAAATATGGGCCTGTCAGGTTAATTACAATAGATGAATTAGAGGATGATCAATTGGTGGTTCCAGTTTCAGGGATGGGCGCTCCTACTGTGACAATTGAAAAAATACCTTCTGAACATGAAATGACAGCTGCACTCGAAGCGTTAGAAAAAGTAATAGGTAGAAAAGTGGATGTGGTAATGCCCATTGAAATAGGAGGAATCAACTCTTTGTTCCCGATCATTGCCGCAGCCAAAAAAGGATTGACGATGTTAGACGCAGATGCCATGGGCCGCGCTTTCCCAGAAGCACAGATGGTGACTTTTCATTTGGACGGTTATCAGCCATCGCCTGTTACAATGGCTGATGAAAAAGGGAACACGGTTGTCCTGTATCCGCGAGATGGTGTGTGGGCAGAAAGATTGGCACGAGTTCTCACGATTGAAATGGGAGGAAGTTCATCCGTATGTGATTATAGTATGTTAGGAAAACAGATAAAGACGTCGGTAATTCCAGACACACTTACTTTAGCTGAGAGGATTGGTGATTATCTGTTGGATCCTCAGTTAAAAGAACAAGCAAGAATTAATAAAATGTTGGAGGAATTAAGGGGATATCGGTTATTTGAAGGCAAAATTGTCGATATCGAACGGGGGCTTAACAGCGGTTTTACGAGAGGAATAGCTAAGTTTGAGGGGATTCGAGAGGATTATGGAAAAACCTTTACCATCTATTTTCAAAATGAGCATCTCGTAGCGAAGGAAGAAGAGAAGTTATTGTGCACCACTCCCGATCTAATCACCGTACTAGATACAGAAACAGGGTATCCGATTACAACAGAACGAATGAAGTATGGTGCCCGAGTAGCGGTAGTTGCTTTTCCTTGTCATGAAAAATGGAGAACGCCAAAAGGAATTGAGACGGCCGGTCCGCGCTATTTTGGCTATCATTTTGACTACATTCCAGTGGAAGAATTACAGAAGGAGAGATAAACGATGTATCGGTTGGGAATAGATGTTGGAGGTACGAATACGGATGCCGCTTTACTAGACAACCATTTACAAGTGGTTCATACGGTTAAAGTCCCGACGACAAAAGATGTGGAAAGCGGAATTTTTAATGCGATTAGCAAAGTAGTCAAGGAAAACAAGATTGCAACCAGCAGCATTACCTTTGCGATGCTTGGAACTACCCATTGTACCAATGCGGTTGTCGAACGGAAGCGACTCAATAAAGTGGGTGTAATACGAATTGGTTTGCCTGCAACCACGTCTATTCCCTCATTCACGGACTGGCCACACGATCTGCGAGAAGAAATTGAGGTGGCTTCTACCATTATTTCAGGTGGGTATGAATTTGACGGACGTCTGATTAGTGAGCTGAAGAAAGAAGAAGTGCTGAAGTTTTGCAGAGAAGTAAAAGGAACGGCTGAATGCATCGCCATAACAGGTGTTTTTGCCCCGGTCAATAAAGAACAAGAACTAGTCGTTGCAGAGTGGGTGAGAGAGGAACTTGGAGATATTCCGATCTCATTATCTCATGAAATTGGCAGTATCGGTTTTTTGGAACGTGAAAATGCGACAATTATAAATGCGGCATTAAGGAAGACAGGTAAAATGATTGTGGATGGATTCGCTGAGGCTTTAAAGGAACTAGATATAAAAGCGGAAATGTACTTTAGTCAAAACGATGGAACTCTAATGAATGAGTCTTACGCCCTTCGTTATCCTATTTTAACGATGGGTTGTGGTCCTACCAACTCTATCCGAGGCTCGGCTCATTTATCAGGATTACAAGATGCGATTGTACTAGATGTTGGTGGAACGACAAGTGATATTGGTGTTTTATCCAATGGATTTCCCAGACAGTCGTCTTTATCCGTTAACATTGGCGGTGTGAACACAAATTTTCGAATGCCAGATATTTTATCCATTGGCTTAGGCGGCGGTACTCATATTCGTGAGACAAAGGATGATTTCACAATTGGACCAGATAGCGTCGGTTATAAAATCACACAAAAAGCGATCCTTTTCGGAGGTGATGAACTAACGGCCTCCGACATCGTAACACGTTTAGGACATGCATTTGAAGATTATAAGGAACAAGTGGAACATCTGCCAGCGAGCTTCTGTAAGCAAGTGTTTTCTAAAATGACCGAAATGCTGGAAGACGCGATCGATCAGATGAAAACAAGCTCGAAAGAAACCCCGCTAATATTATCAGGTGGCGGTAGCATTATTGTTCCTCATATGTTAAAAGGGATTTCGAATGTTATTCGACCTGATCATTATGGTGCAGCCAATGCAATAGGTGCAGCATTAGGTCAAGTGAGCGGAGAAATAGAAAGAAGTTATAGTTTGGATCAGATGAGTCGAGAAGAAGCAATCGAGGATGCCAGAAAACTGGCTACCGAAGAAGCAATCAGAGCGGGGGCTGATAAAAGCACCATTTCGATCGTCTCTGTAGAGGATATTCCACTCGCTTATTTGCCAGGTAATGCATTGTTTATCCGGATTAAGGCGGTTGGCGATCTCATCAGTATCTCCACCTGAATTAGGACTGCATCTTAGCAACAGAGTTCATCCGTTTTATCAAGGATCTAACATTGGATGAGAGAGCCGGGAAGTTCGTTTCTTTTACCAGTATATACTTGCACGGGCAGCATTTTGGCGAAGCATTTGGTATTGCTGGCATTCACGAAGAAATGGGACCGCTCATGCTCAATACGGGTGTCATTCGTTACGATGCGGAAGGAGATATCACTTTTGGCATCAATATATATTCTAATCGATTGGCTCGATTGATAGCGATCAGAACATAAAGACATTCAGCTTTCATTGCTGGATGTCTTTTTATAAGCAAGTCAAGGTGGTGAAAGAAGGTGGCGAGACTTGAGAAATTAACACCAGAAGTACAACAGAAGATAGTGGATTCTCTTCGAATGAGCAACTATATCGAGACAGCATCTGCTTATGCAGGAATCATTTTTGGTAGATAAGCTACAAAGATTCTCTCATACCCTAAAAACGTGTCATCAAGACCTTTCTCAAGAGCACTATAATAAAAAAAGAATCAGTTCGATGAGAACAGTTCTTAATCTATTCTAAAAAACTATAACTGGCCATGATCACAATTATTACCACATTGACAAGCTACTACTGTTGGGTCACATCTTTGGTCACACACTTTTGATAACACGAGTAAACAAGAGTAAAAAGCAATATAAATTACTCTTTACTCTGCACACATAATTCACTTAAAAGATACACAGATGAACTCAGTGATCAAACTGGATTAGTTATGGAAGTATAATCGACACTCACTAAACGAGAGCGAATTTTCCTTGATATATAAGGACTTTTGGCTTTTTATTTTTGTTTATAGCCTCATTTGATCCACATTAGATTTACGCGCTATTAAGATCCTCTATAACCCTGTTTTTTTGACTCTAATGTTTTCATGGATTTAATCCCTTCTCTCCTCTATGTTTCTATCTATCCGATATAGTTACATCAAAAATATAAAAAATTCAAAAACGAAAGAGCGAGCGAGAGAACTCCCATTTAAAGCGCTTACATCAAATGAGGCCATTCTTTTTTGCCTGTTTTTCGTCTTAAACGGATGTTTACATACTTATATCTCAGGAGTATGATTACTTCAATTTCATAAAAACAATCTTTTCCCTATATGCGCTGAATCCTTAGGGAACGGGGGAACCACTAAGTATTACTTGGGGTGAATCTCTTTTATCATTACTAAAACTTTAAAAGAGTAGGGTGACTTTCTGCATCCGAATCCGTCAGCTAACCTCGTAAGCGTCCAGAAAGGAGGGTTATTAGTTGTGCCTAAAAACCAACAGGATAGCCACCTGTTGGTTTTTTGTGTTCAAAAAATGCTTTTTCTTTAAATTTTGATTGATTTTAGGTTAATTTGAAAAATCTAGTAGTGACAGATTTTATCCAATGGAGAGAAGAATACTTCCAATTAGGAGGGTGAACATGTTAGATATCACGATGATTTTATTATTGGCTGTAGTTTTTGTTTTATTGGTTGGATTTACACGCTGGTGTAGCAAGATCGAAGATGGAGGAGAATCATCATGATTTGGTTTATTGGTGTGATCACTGTGCTTGTATTTGTATATCTTGTCTATGTCCTACTTTATCCTGAAAAATTTTAAGTGAAACGAGAATGATGGAGGTCTTGGAAAATGGGTAACGCTGTACTTCAGTTTCTCATCGTAATCCTTTTACTCATAATAATCGCTATTCCATTAAGCAAATACCTTTATCTAGCTTTTGCAAAAGAAAAAACAAAGCTGGATAGGTTCTTTTTTCCATTTGAAAAGATCATATATCGAATAGCTGGGATCAAAAATGTAGAAGAAACGAATTGGAAAAAATATGTACTATCTTTGATCGCATCGAATATAGCTTTGATCGGAATTTCCTATTTGATTTTAAGATTTCAACAGTTTTTACCGCTCAACCCGGCCAAGATTGGCAATATGGAACAAACTCTTACTTTTAATACAGTCATTAGTTTTATGACCAATACGAACTTACAAGATTATAGCGGAGAGACTGGGCTTTCTATTTTATCGCAGATGATTTTTGTCACGATGATGATGTTTACGTCTGCGGCAACGGGATTGGCTGTTGGGATTACGATTATGCGAGCGTTATCCACCAAAGGGAAGTTAATTGGGAATTTCTATCAAGACTATGTTCGAGCGAATGTGCGTGTGCTATTGCCACTATCGGTTATTGTTACCCTACTTCTAGTGGGTCTTGGGGTACCACAAACCTTAGATGCTGGAACAACGGTTACAACATTAGCAGGCAAAGTACAAAACATTGCTTTAGGTCCAGTGGCTTCGCTGGAAGCAATCAAACACATTGGAACAAATGGCGGCGGTTTCTTTGGAGTAAATTCCGCACATCCATTTGAAAATCCCAATGTACTAACAAACATCATTGAAATTTTATCCATGTGGAGTATAACAGCTGCTCTCCCTCTCACCTATGGTCGTATGGTGAAAAGCAAAAAACAAGGTTGGATTATTTTCGGGACGATGTTTGCTGTGCTTATCGTCATGCTAGGTATCGTTTATCAATCGGAACAAACAGGAAATGCAGCATTAAACAAACTAGGATTTTCTCATGAACAAGGAAGTATGGAAGGGAAAGAAGCACGATTTGGGATTGCCCAAAGTAGTCTGTTTACTGCTGTAACTACTGCTGCAACGACAGGTACGGTAAATAGCATGCATGATACCTTAACTCCAATTGGAGGGTTAGTTCCCCTTACGTTGATGATGTTCAACAATATCTTTGGCGGGGATGGGGTTGGGTTTGTCAACATGTTGATGTATGCCATTCTTGCTGTTTTCTTAGCAGGACTGATGGTAGGGAGAACACCAGAATTTTTAGGAAGGAAAATCGAACCAAAAGAGATGAAGCTCATCGTTATTGCGCTTCTGATTCATCCCTTGTTGATCTTGGGTCCATCCGCAATCGCCTTTTTGACCCATCTTGGTACGGATGCTATTAGTAATCCTGGATTTCATGGGATCACACAAGTGATTTATCAATATGCGTCATCGGCAGCGAATAATGGCTCTGGATTTGAAGGGTTAGGAGACAATACCCCCTTTTGGAATATCTCCGCTGGGATTGTAATGTTACTTGGTCGATATTTATCTATCATCGCGATGTTGGCAGTCGCTAGTTCGTTGATGAAAAAGCAACCTGTTCCAGAAACGATTGGTACTTTTCGCACGGACAATGTGACTTTTGGCGTGATTCTAATCGGAACAGTGTTGATTGTCGGAGCACTGACCTTTTTCCCAGTACTTGTATTAGGACCAATTGCAGAGTTCTTGACAATCCGATAGACAGGGAGAGATACAAACAATGGCAGCTCAAACGAGAAAACAATCGCTGTTTCAAGTCTCTATTATCAGACAAGCGATAGTGGACAGTGTAAAGAAATTAAATCCACTGATCATGATGCGAAATCCCGTGATGTTTGTGGTAGAAATCGGTACTGTTATTACCCTCCTCATGATTTTGATGCCAAAATATTTTGGTGTGCAAGATCAACTTAGTTACACCATTGCTGTGTTTATTATTTTGTTATTTACTATCTTATTTGCTAACTTTGCTGAAGCACTTGCAGAAGGGCGTGGAAAAGCCCAAGCAGACTCCTTAAAAAAGACCAAGGCAGATACCATTGCCAAACGATTGAATAGCAAAGGAGAAATCGAACAAGTTTCCTCTACTGATTTACGCAAAGGAGATGTAGTTTTAGTAGAAACAGGGGACTTAATCCCTGGAGATGGGGAGATTATCGAAGGACTGGCTTCTATCGATGAATCAGCTATTACAGGTGAATCTGCACCCGTAATCAAAGAAGCGGGAGGCGATTTTAGTTCGGTAACAGGTGGAACTAAAGTAGTGAGTGACTCCATCCAAGTAAAAATCACTGCTGATCCAGGTGAATCCTTCTTAGATAAAATGATTTCTTTGGTCGAAGGCGCATCCAGGCAAAAAACACCTAATGAACTAGCGTTAAACACTTTGCTGATTACCCTGACGTTAATTTTCTTGATGGTGGTTGTAACACTCTTACCGATTGCAGGGTATGTGGGTGTGAAACTGCAGATCGCAACACTGATTGCTTTATTGGTTTGTTTGATCCCAACGACCATTGGAGGTTTGCTATCTGCCATTGGGATCGCTGGAATGGATCGTGTTACACGATTTAATGTATTGGCCATGTCGGGGAAAGCAGTCGAAGCAGCAGGTGATATTAACACCATGATTTTAGATAAAACCGGTACGATCACCTTTGGGAACCGGATGGCGGCTCAGTTTATTCCTGTTGGGGAAGCGACAGAAGGAGAAGCACAGGAAGGTGCTGTGCTTGCTTCTTTGAAAGATGAAACACCAGAAGGGCGTTCTGTGTTGGAACTTGCAAAGGAACAGGGTTTGGTAGTTGATCCAGCTCGATATGAGCAAGCAGCGTTTATTCCTTTTGCAGCTGAGACAAGAATCAGCGGTATGGATGGGAATGGGAATTCATATCGAAAAGGCGCGGTGGATGCGGTTCAAAAGCTTGTACAAGAGCAAGGTGGACAAGTTCCAGATGATTTAAAAGCGAAAAGCGACGAGATTGCAGGGAAAGGTGGTACCCCACTTGCAGTTTCCATTGGGAACAAAATTGTAGGACTCATTTATTTGAAAGATACGGTAAAACCTGGGATGCAGGAGCGATTTGCAGAACTGAGGAAAATGGGAATCAAGACCATTATGTGTACAGGGGATAATCCCCTAACCGCAGCTACGATTGCCAAAGAAGCTGGGGTAGATGATTTTATTGCAGAAAGTAAACCAGAAGACAAAATTCGGGTAATCCGAGAAGAACAAGCGCAAGGAAAACTAGTAGCAATGACAGGCGATGGTACAAATGACGCACCTGCACTTGCCCAAGCAGATGTGGGGTTGGCTATGAATAGTGGAACCATCGCTGCGAAAGAAGCTGCCAATATGGTTGATCTTGATTCTGATCCAACCAAAATTATCGAAGTCGTATCGATTGGGAAACAATTGTTGATGACTCGTGGAGCATTGACGACATTTAGTATTGCGAATGACATTGCGAAATATTTTGCGATTCTACCAGCGATGTTTATGATCACCATCCCGCAAATGAGTGCCTTAAACTTTATGCATCTTGCATCACCAACCAGTGCTATTTTATCGGCATTGATCTTTAATGCGATCATTATTCCTATCTTGATTCCGCTCGCCATGAAAGGGATCGCATACAAACCAATGCCTGCCGTCCAGCTATTACGTCGTAATTTACTTATCTATGGCTTGGGTGGTGTCATCGCCCCATTTGTTGGTATTAAGTTGATTGACTTGTTGATCGGGTTATTTGTCTAGAGGAGGAATAGGTGAGATGAAAGCAATTCGTTTAGCAATCGTGATGGTCGTTTTGTTTGGACTTGGATATCCACTTGCAATGACAGGGGTTTCGCAAGTTCTATTCCCTAAGCAAGCAAATGGGAGTATTGTGTACAATGACAAAGGAAAAGCGGTTGGTTCCGAGTTAATTGGACAGTCTTTTACTAATTCAAAGTATTTTCATGGGCGTATATCTTCTATTCACTATGATGCAGCATCTTCTGGTACACCAAACTATGCCCCATCCAATCAAGAGATGATCAAGCGAACCGAGCAAGCAGCAAAAGAATGGCTAGCAAAAAATCCAGAGAAATCGATAGGTGATATCCCATTGGATCTCATCACAAATTCAGGCTCTGGGCTTGATCCCGATATCAGCCCTGCTGCTGCTCGTTTCCAAATTCCTGCTGTGTCAAAGGCAACGGGAGTATCTGTACAGAAATTGGAGCAATTAGTGAAGAAACATACAGAAGGTAGAGTACTTGGTATTTTTGGTGATCCTCATGTCAATGTTTTGGCATTAAACATGGATTTACAAAAATGGATGCTATCTAAGGGGAAATAAAGGGATTGGTAAACATGAGCAGTTTACAAAGTGGAAGCCATTATAAGCGATTAAGTCCAGAAGAGATCTTAGCAAAAATCGAAAAAATGCAAAGAGGCCGCCTGAAGATGTACATTGGGGCGGCCTCTGGTGTTGGGAAAACCTTTCATATGCTTCGAGATGCTCATGATTTAAAGGAGAAAGGGATCGATGTCGTAGTTGGATTAATCGAGACACATAGTCGTGAAACAACTGCGGCAGAAATCAAAGACTTAGAAATTATCCCAAAGAAAACAATCCATTATAAAGGCAAAGAACTACAAGAGCTAGATGTTGAGGGTATTCTAAAACGAAATCCGGAAGTAGTTATCGTGGATGAACTAGCACATACCAATGTCCCTGGTTCTAAAAATAAGAAAAGATATGAAGATATCGGAGAGATACTAGAAGCTGGTATTCATGTGTGGACGGCAGTAAATATCCAACATCTAGAGAGTGTTCGAGATATCGTGGAACGTATTACAGGGATTCAAGTAAACGAACGAGTTCCGGATGCCATGTTACGAGAAGCAGATGAAGTAGAAGTCATTGATGTGAGCCCTGAGACCCTTCGCGACCGAATTCAAGAAGGAAAAGTATATAGTAAAGATAAGATTGAACGAGCCTTAAATCATTTTTTTCGTCGAGGAAATTTGGTTGCCTTACAAGAGTTATCATTGAGAGAAGTAGCAGATGATATTGATTTGAGGTTAGAAAAAGAACGAACGGAACTAGGGATTGAGCAACCAACGGGAACACATGAGAAAATACTGGTTTGTATTCAATATGGGCCAAATGCGGAGAAATTGATTCGCCGAGGCTGGAGAATTGCGGATCGGTTAAATGCGGAAATATCTATTTTGCATATCTACCCGTCAAAAATGAATGATCAACAGAAAAAAGAATTGGAGAAGATGAGAAAGCTAGCAGAACAGCTTGAGGCCACCTTTATTTTGCAAGAAGCAAAATCCAGAAAGGTAGCGGAACAGATTGTGGAAGTATGTGAACAGTATCAGATTACTCAAATCATCATGGGGATGTCTGCTCGCACAAGGTGGGAAGAGATTTGGAAAGGTTCGATTATTAATGTAATTATGCAACGTTTACAGTATGTAGATGTATTAATTGTATCAGATAGATGATCATTTTTGTAACGAACAATAGATTTGAAAAGAAGTGAGAGTCATGAGCAAACTAGTAGATGGCAAAGGGGTGATACCATGCATCAGGAGCATGAAAAGGGTCATTGTTTTATTTGGCCAACCATGAGGGAAGAGGAATTGGATTGTTTAGTAAAGCGATGGCTTATATCTTGCAGGAAAATGGATATGATACGGTTGAAGCAATGAAAGTCTAGGTTTTGTGGACGATTCAAGAAACTATGAGGATGCAATTTTTGTGCTAAAAACATTAAGATCCAAACCAGTCACACTCATAACAAATAATCCAAGTAGGGAGTTATGCAATAGGATAAGCATATTTGGATTAATTAGGGAAATTCTATCAATGATTGAATAAACTCATAAAAAGCATTCTGCATAAAACTTACAGAATGCTATTTTATGAGTTTATTTTATTTTTAATTGGTTTGAGAATAAGTATCAAATTCTTCCTTCATAGGGTTTTTATAACTCAATTTCTACAACTCCAGATGAGCAAATTTACTAATATTTTGTTCCAAAATCGCTCGATACACATGTCTGTTGTAAAGAACACAAAGGACGTTACAGCCAACTTGACAAATATACCCAAAATGATTCACAGCTTACAGATTCTTTAAGATTTCTTCCCGGCCTTCACCATAAAAAACTTAATTTATGCTCTTTTTCATCCCAATTGTGACTATCTGTAAACTATGATTCGGCGATACATGTTCATGTCCCCAAGTTTACGAAAATGGGATAATGCGGGGAATAAATTTGCTTCAATAATCCATACATGACCATGTTGATCGAACCCTATATCTAATCCATAAATACGATGGTGGGGGAATAATGACTGAAGGCGTTTGGCTGAAAGTAAAGCAACGTGTTTGATTTTGGACAAAAGGGCTTTTGAAGAAAAGTTTCTTAGGGTAGATGCTTGAATCGCGGTTTCCACTGGCAACATCTTCCCCTTACTTCTTGTATTGTTAGTAACGAAGTAGCCCTTGCCTGCGACTTTGGCCGCTCTTCCAGTCACTGCCCATACATTTGAATTCTTTTTGCGCTGCACAATTATCCTCATATCAAAAGGACGATCATTAATCTTTGGGAGAGGAATTCGACGTTGTATGATATATTTACGAGTACCGATTAATTTTTGTATATCACGATAAGCAGTTTCCAGTCCATATACCAATGTCTTGGAAGTCTCGATGTGTATTTGGAAATAGTGATTTTTCCACGGGGTTACTTGAATAACGCCAAACCCGCCTCTGCTATTGATTGGTTTCACAATCACGGAGCCATATTTTTTGATCATATTCTCAAAAGAAATCGGTGTCAGTTTATGTGTCTCTGGCAAGTGAGGCGCTAATTGGTTAGACTTTCTCATGAATGAATATTTAAATAACTTATTAGCTGCTGGCACTTTAACAGATGTGCTTATCTTTTTCATTGGTCATGTCCCTTTCGGGAAAAATATCCAATATTGATAAGATATTTTTCGAGAAGTTCCAAAAAAGCTTCCATATCCTTGTAGTTAATATCTCCGATGTTTGCAATCCGAAATGTTTTTAAGGATTCGATTTTACCAGGATATATTGTAAATCCTTTATGGTAAAAGTAATCATGCATTTGGTTGAAATCGTAACCATAACAATCTGGTTCAAGGACAGCAGTAACGATTTTTGAGTGATGTTTTTTGGGAACAAGATATGCCAGTCTAAGCCTCTCTAATCCTGTGATTAAAGTTTCCCATGACTTTGCATATCTCTCGTACCTTCCCATGATTCCTTCTTTGTTCAATTCGATAATTGCTTGTTTGAGTGCGTAGAGTGTTTGGACTGGTGGTGTAAACCTCATTTGATGGGTTTTTGCAAAATACTTATATTGGGCATACAGATTCAAGTAATAGCTTCTCGGTTTACTTTTTTGTAAACTTTCCAATTTACCTTTTTCAGCGATAACAAAAGCGATACCGGCCATACCTTGGACATTTTTGTTGGAACTTGCCCCTAAGAAGCTAATGTTCATTTCTTTCATTTGGATCGGAATGGCTCCAAACGAACTCATAGCATCAACAATGAAATCCAATTGATATTTCCTGCAAAGTTTTCCGATTTTCTCTATGTCATTTAAAAGACCTGTAGTGGTCTCATTATGAACGACTGCGAGATGTGAAAATTTACAAGAGGAAGTCTGTAAAAGAGTTTCTAGCGCAGTCAAATCAATTTGATTGTTGGGAGGGCTTTTAAATTCAACAAAGTTTAAACCATAAGTTTGGGCAATTTCACACATTCGCTTCCCATATGCACCATTATTGATAATAAGTACACTACCATCATTCACAACAGAACTTAATATAGATTCAACCCCTGCAGTTCCAGAACCGCCAAATAATACAGTTGTGTAATGTTCTGCTTCTGCTGCCAATCTAGTTAATTCAGTGGATACATTGTCCATCAGTTTCCCAAACTCGGCTTCACGAGGGCAAATATCAGGAATTACTTGTGCGTATTTCACACTGTCTGTAGTGGTAGCAGGGCCAGGATTCAAGAGGATATTTTTCTTTACGATTTGCATGTATTCTCCCCCTTAGTAAATAACTGAGGATCATTCTTAATAAAGTTCTGCAACCGTTCTTTTACTTCATATGGTTTGATTTTAGGTCGGCTCAATTGCTTTTTCGAACCTTTTGCAATACGCATGTACAGAAAAGTCAAACCTTTCGTTTTTTTCCACTCGCTGATGGATGCTTTTAATTCCTCAACGTTGTGGATATAAATTGATTTCTTGTAACCACAAGCAGCACTAATATCTACGAAATTAACATTATGTGATACTGTTCTTTGTCCTCCAGTCGAATCATGGGAATGGTTATCGAGGAGAATATGAAGCATGTTGTCTGGATGGTAGTGCCCATTTGTTGCTAAATTCCCCATATGCATGAGCAATGACCCGTCCCCATCGATGATAATAATGTCCCTATTTTTTTGGGAAAGTGCTAAACCTAATCCAAGAGAACTGACACACCCCATAGAGCCCACCATATATAGATGATTACAGGCATCATCGATTTCATACAGTTCCCGACCTGTTTTTCCAGTTGTAGCAATTAGGATGGCTTGGCTGTTTTGTAATGCATGTATAGCAGTTAATACTTCAAGCCTAGTAGGCATTTGATCAGTTCTGGTTTTCATTTTTTTTGTTTGATTTGAGCTAAATGAAAGTACTTGTTCCTTTAAAGGTTCTTCCTCAAAAGTTCCTTTTTTGACAACGAAAAAGAAAGGTTGATTTTTATTGATAAATTGATTAGCTTGTAATAGTTGGTGCTGGGCTTTTTTTATATCATCAGCCAGATACATCCATTTGACTTGCATCAATTCTAATAGTTGTGTTGTGATTTTTCCCATCAACTCATGTTGTGGTTCATCTTGTATGTCTGGTGCACCTCGTAGACTGACAAATCCAAGTAACGGAATCTGAAACGGATAGTTGAGGGATACTAAGGGAGAAACTGCGTTGGCAAGTCCAGAATTTTGCATGAAAACAACCGCTTTTTTCCCTCCCAAATAAGCACCAGATGCTATGGCAATCGCATCCCCTTCGTTTGCAGCTGTAATGTGCTCAAAATTGTTAATGGAATAATTAATTAAATTTTCTAAAAACGAACAAGGAACTCCGCTGTAAAAGTGAAATCCAAGTCTTTTTAGTTCTCTTCCAAATTTTTTTGTATCTAGCATATGATCACTCCTGCGGTGGAAGATACTTTTTCTCCGCCTCTTTAAGCTCCTCCACTTCTTGAAGCCTGAAAACCTCTTCTATCGTAACAACATTACGTTCTACATGAATCAGGCTTTTATCTTCGTAAATTTGCTTGGATATTTTCTGCATGGCGTTAATCGATGTCCTAAGATTATGATTGGCCCAGATGGCAAGGCTAATTCCTAATTCATGAAAGCGTTTTGTCGGAGTAGAATAGTATTTGGTGGGAACAATGACAATGGGGTGTCGATCACTCCACTCTTTCATAAATAATTCAATTTCTTTTGTATCTGATCGCATGCTATGAATCAGAATAGCATCTGCTCCTGCTTGATGGTAAGCTTCTGCGCGATGCAATGCCTCCTTTAAACCCCATCCTGCAATAAAAGCTTCTACTCTTGCCACAACAATAAAGTCTTTGTTGTTTTGTGTGTCCTTCATTGCTTTTAACTTGCCGCAAAATTCATTTATATCAGCAAGCTGCTGAGTTTTGCTGTTAATAAAGGAATTGGTTTTTGGAAACAGCTTATCTTCGATACAAACCCCTGCTATATTACGTTGCTCGAGTTTCTTTACCAATCTTCTAGCATTATTGAAATTTCCATATCCTGTATCTCCGTCCAATAAAATAGGAATGGTTGTAGCATCACTCATAAATTCTAATACATCTAACACTTGAGTCCATGAGGCTTCATTATTGTCTCTTACTCCCAAGGCAGCAGAAATAGATACCCCACTAGCCCATATTCCCTTAAAACCAGTTTCTTCCACTATTTTCGCAGATAAGCCATTATGAGCCTCCATAATAAATTCTAGGTTTTTCGAATCAATTAATTGTCTCAATTTTGCTGCTTTGTCCATTTGTTCCCCTCCTTTAAATGTATCTTATGATTCGGAGGATAAGATGGAATCAGCTAAAATACCATTACATTATATTTATTTTCATAAAGCATTTTCGATTTAAAGGATAGACACACGCTAATCATTCACTGTTCCATGGGGAATTTTCTATTTACCTTCTGGCTATTTTTTACTTGAAAGAAAAAAGATGTGATAATTTGAGAGAAATTATTCCTAATCCGCTCGTTATACATGCCTTCCGCGTCTGTTGTAAAGAACACAAAGGACGCTTCTCTCGGTTTTTAACAATACCAAGCAAGGATCACCGAGAAGAGGCTCGGGATCGAAAGAGCGACTTCCAGCTTAACGGTTGCAAGTGTTTTTCTTTCTATTTTTCTGTTAACTAAAGATGCCGGTGATCAGCCAAAAACAGTTTAAAAAATATAATCACATTTAATAATGTGATGTACAAAAGTATTTTCCTATGATATATTTTTAATAAATCCAAAGGAAGTATTTGGTGCTTCTTTTTTAAATTGTGAAGCATTTAATGCTTCAAGGAGATAGTTATGAAAAATGTAACGTTTCATCAATTGATAAAAAATAGCTATAGCAATCTATCATCTGGACAAAAAAAAGTAGCTGAGTACATTCTCAGTCATTTAGATAAGGCTGCATTTTATACCGCTGAACAGATTGGTAGAGAAGCAGTAGTGAGTCAGACCACTGTGATTCGTCTGTCTTATGCCTTGGGATTCAATGGATTTTCGGAAATGCAAGCAAGTATCCAGCAAGATGTAATTGGGCAGAATTTAGAATATTCAAAGGAATCAGAGGCTTCTCCAACAGATACAGTTGATCCATTCGCCAAAATTATAGAAAAAGATATAACTACTTTGCGTGAGATGGTATCCCATTTAAATCAAGAGGATTTATTGCAAGCAGTTGACTTACTGATACAAGCAGATCAAATACTGATAGTTGGTCGTCGTACTTCTTATGTTGCAGCTCATTGGTTTGCTTCTTGTCTGAGTGAAATTCGTGATCAGGTGATAATGAGCACAGATATCTCCCAAACTTTGCCCAAGTTACTTTCGTTAACAGAGCGATCAGTTGTATTTGTTATCTCATTTCCACGTTATAATCATGAATCGCTGGATTTAGCTAACTATGCCAAACAGCGAGGAATCAAATTAATTTCCATCACAGATCATATATTATCTCCATTTGGTCGCATTGCTGATCTTACATTTACAACCAAAACTCATCTAGAGTCTGGTTCAACTGCAATCGCTTCTATCCTTAGCTTACTAAATCTATTTTTAGCTGGAATTAAAATGAAGATGGAAGGTCAGATTCAATCGAGAAGGAAGCAGTTAGAGCAACTATACTCTAGGTTTGATATGTTTTTGGAGTAAATACAATCCGCTTAAGTTGCCATTTCTTTTCTAGTTACCGTTCCTATCAGCAAAGGGCACTCCTTAACTGGCCATTGTATTACATCATCTGTAAGGAGGTGAATGTATAAGGTAACTAAATTAACGTTTTGAGGTGAACAAATTGATAAAAGTAGAGAAAATTGTAATCCGAAGAATGAAAATGCAATTAAAATCTCCTTTTCAAACCAGTTTCGGCACACAAATAATGCGAGAATTTTTACTGTTAGAAGCATATGCAGATGGTTATGTTGGTTATGGTGAATGTGTTGTGAACAATGCTCCGTACTATAACGAAGAGACTGTGCAAACAGCTTCGCATTTGTTGAAAGATTTCTTGATCCCAATCTTTTTTGATCATTATGAGATCAAACATCCTGATGAAATTAGTCAAATGTTTTTACCTATTCGACGCAATTTTATGGCGAAGTCTGCCTTGGAAGGATCCATTTGGGATTTATATGCCAAACAGCAAAACCTTCCACTTGCTACCGTTCTAGGTGGAACCAAAAAGCAAATAGAGGTTGGCATAAGTATTGGAATTCAAGAAAGTCTAGATCCACTTTTTCACTTGGTTGAGGATTATTTAAATCAAGGCTATAAGCGAATGAAAATCAAAATTAAACCAGGCAAAGATGTAGAAGTATTACATGCTCTTCGTCAAAAATTCGGAAATATTGCTATGATGGCAGATGCCAACTCTGCTTATACGTTGAATGATCTATCGATTTTTAAAGAATTAGATGACTTGCAACTGATGATGATTGAGCAACCACTAGCATACAACGATATGATTGACCATGCTACTTTACAAAAACAAATAAAAACTCCTATATGCTTAGATGAAAGCGTTTGCGGTTATGAAGATGCCAAAAAGGCGATTGATTTAGGTAGCACCAAAATCATTAATTTGAAGATTGGTCGAGTGGGTGGACTGACAGAAACTCGAAAAATCCATGATTTATGTCAAGAAAAAGGAATTCCTGTTTGGTGTGGTGGAATGTTAGAATCCGGAATTGGTCGCGCTCATAATATTGCGATTGCTTCTCTCTCTAACTTCACACTACCTGGGGACACCGCAGGTTCATCTCGATATTGGTATGAAGACTTGATTCAGCCAGAGGTGAAAGTGGACAAGGATGGCACCATTGCTGTACCAACCACTTCAGGGATTGGTTACCTCCCAAATTTATCAATGATAGAAAAATATACAGTTATAAAAGAAGAGTTCATAAGAGGATAAACGAAATGGGGGAAGTAGTGCATGCAGTCAGCAACAATAAAAAAAGAAAAATCTTCGCGCCTCAAGAAAAGACCAGATGCATATGTATTACTCTTTATTGTCCTAGTTATTTGTGCAGTGGCTACCTATTTAGTGCCAGCTGGTGAATATGATCGTAAAGAATTAGGAGATAGAGAAATTACCGTTCCTGGAACATACCATGCAGTAGAAGCAAACCATATTGATTTTGTTGATTTTTTTGTAGCGATCCAAGAGGGTATGGTAAAAGGTGCTCCCATTATTTTTCTAGTTCTATTTACTGGTGGTGCCTTACATGTAATTGAAAAAACAGGAGCACTGAATGTTGGAATTTCTCGGTTAGTCCATAAGCTTAGGAATCATGAAACATTATTAATTGTTATCATATGCTTCGTGTTTTCAATATTGGGAACCACAGCAGTCATAGTAAACTCAGTAATTGCATTTATTCCTTTAGGAATTATGCTGGCTCGAGCCATGAAACTAGATGCCATCGTTGGGGTAGCATTGATATACCTAGGAACATATGCTGGATTTAATGCCCCTGTAACATCACCTGTAACCCTTGGATTATCTCAAGAAATTGCTGATCTACCTTTATTCTCGGGGATTGAATTTCGGATTATTATCTACCTAGCCGTGGTGGCTGTAACTATTATATATATCTGTATGTATGTAAAAAAGCTGAGAAAAGATCCATCCAAAAGTATTCTAGGAGCCAATGCATTTCCAGGAGCTCTTGGAAGCTCTGAAGAAAAATTGGATCAAAATGCACCATTTACAGCACGCCATAAATTCATTATTGCGTTTACAACCGTTGTGTTGACTGCCTTTATCGCTTGTACTTTTTACTTAGAGTGGGACACAAAAGAAATGACCGCCACCTTTATATTTATGGCCATCGGAGTTGGTCTTATTGCAAAAATGTCCGCAAATGAAATAGCAAAAACATTTTTGCAGGGATGCCAAAAGTTGGTTTATGGAGCATTGATTGTTGGTATGGCTCGTGCAGTTGTCGTGATTTTGGAAGATGGGAAATTATTAGATACGATTGTATATGGATTGGCAACTGTTTTGGAACCTCTCTCATCAGTAGCGGCTGCAATCGGAATGTTTATAGGAAGTGGATTAATACACTTCTTGATCTCTTCAGGATCAGGGGAGTCTGTCGTACTGATGCCGATTTTTGCACCATTGGCAGATGTTATTGGTATAACTCGTCAAGTAGCAGTGCAAGCACTGATGTTTGGAGAAGGATTTGTAAACTGTATTAATCCTACTTCTGGAGTATTGATGGCTGTACTTGCAACAAGTGGAATTTCTTATGGAAAATGGTTGAGATTTATGTTGCCGCTTACAGCCATTTGGGTAGTGCTTGGTATGATTTTCCTTGCAATTGGCGTTATGATAAATTGGGGACCTTTCTAAAACAATCCTGCCCGATTGTTTTAGAAGGCTTCACACTGAAAAAAATAAGAGGTTGTTATGATGGATAAAATTTTCGAGTACATGCATATCCACCGAGGAGATATTTTATCTGATTTGGAACTACTGGTCAAATCTGAATCCCCATCCTTTGATAAGAAACAGGTTGATTTATGTGGAGATATATTACAATTTTTGATTCGAAAACATTTAGGTGTCCAACCAGATGTGATTTTACAAGAAGGAACAGGGAATCATTTAAGGTCTGTGTATGGTCAAGGTGAAGAGCAGATTTTGATACTTACTCATTTTGATACAGTTTGGGATGTAGGCAGACTCTCTTATCGGATGGAAGGTAATAAAGCTTTTGGTCCTGGGATATTAGATATGAAAAGTGGTATTATCCAAGCTATTTGGGCAATAAAAGCTTGCAAGGAATTGGATATGCCATTGAATAAAAAAATTGTATTGATGTGCACTTCTGATGAGGAAATTGGTAGTCATACATCTAGAAGTTTGATAGAACAGGAAGCTAAGAATAGTAAAGTAACATTGGTCCCAGAGCCAGCAGTAACACAAACAGGAGCTCTTAAAACAGGGCGTAAAGGAACCAGTGTATACAAAATGACTATTACAGGTAAAGCCTCCCATGCTGGTAATCATCATGCTGATGGGATTAGTGCCGTTGAGGAGATGGCTCATCAGATTTTGTTTTTACAATCCCTTACAGATTATGAAAAAGGAACTACGGTTAATGCTGGAATTGCAAATGGTGGAAATCGTATCAATGTAGTAGCTGAAAAAGCAGAGATTCATATAGATGTACGTATGAGCAATTTGCTAGAGGCAAAGCGCATCTCACACATGATCCATCAAGCTAAACCTCATCTTAAAGGGATCACTTTGGAGATTGAAGGTGGTGTCAATCGGCCACCAATGGAGAGAACCCGTCAAACAGAGGAGTTATTCCATGTAGCCAAGGAATGTGGCGATGAATTGGGACTGACATTGACAGAAGCATTTGTAGGCGGAGGAAGCGATGGAAACTTTACCGCAGCTTTGGGTATTCCTACTTTAGATGGATTAGGAGCTATAGGGGATGGAATACATGCAGAACATGAGCATATATTGATTGATCAACTCCCGGTTCGAGCCGCTTTATTTGCAAAGCTAATAACGAAACTTTAAATGTAAATTTGTATAGAATAAATAGGATGTAAGGACAGGTAATTTTTCATTTGCCTGTCTTTTTTTTGTTACATAGTTGCTTTAGCTGTTGATTATCAGGTCTGTTGATTTACCAAAATTAGTATAAATAAGTGTCATAAGATCGCTCATGAACAATCAAACAAGTCCAGTATCCACTCAGAAGGAAACTTAGGGTGGAGAATCGCGGATCGCTTAAATGCGGAGATATCGATTTTGCACATCCACCCATTAAAAACTAGCAATTAATATCATTCTGAATTTGGTGACCATGCTGATTTTTTCGATCAACATGGTCACTTATCGAATGTCTTAATTCTTTATTTTTTACTCCTCATTCACCTAGAAACACATTCAGCTTACAGAGTTAATTCTTTCAGGGCAGAGGGCAGCCGATTTGGCAAGTGAACATCATGAAAGCATGAAAGAGAAAGTAGTACAATTTTTAAAATATAGGAGTGCATAGCATTTCTTATGTGATTATTTTTCTGTTTGGGGTCTCCCAATGAGACCATAGTACAACAAATGATCTAAATCTCGAAGCATGGATGGATTGGTTTGTGCAAAAAATCCCGGTTTCGCTAAAGCTTCTTTAAACATGTGAATATAAAACAGTATCGATTCCAACGAAACATCAGGATGAATAGAACCTTCTTTTTTTCCTTCGTTCACTAGCTTTGTGAAAAATGGGCGTGTTTTCTTTTGATAAAACTCTTCCATAAATGCTTTGACAACAACATTGTCCAAGTGACTTTGTAGTGAGTTTATCTGTATATTTTTCGCTGTTTCTTCTTGATCGATCATGATGCGTTTCATTTTTTTATGAAAAGGAATATCTTGCGATAGGATAGTTTCATACTCTGCTATCCTATTTTCCATGATAAAAAACAAGGTACTACGAATTAGTTGGTCTTTACTTTCAAAATAATTGTAGATGGTTACGGGTGAAACATTTGCTTTTTTGGCAACCTCTGCAATACTCATCTTTTTTGCACCGTAGTTACAGAGTAAATCAAATGCAGTTCTTAAAATTTGTTCTTTTTTCTTTTCCGTACGTAGTATGTATCCGTCCATACGCTCTCCACCTCGCAAATGAATGATTTGTATATTTATAATAATTTTTATTCAAAACATATTCTCTTTCTGTTTATTCTAGCATAAAATGAATAATACGTACTAAATTAATTCATTTCAATCAAAAGAGGTGCCCTTATGAGGGATAAAAACCGCATAAATAGTACAGATGACTCGAAATATATATCTGGTCCACGATCCTTATTTGGATGGCGTATGAATATGCTTCGATTCTATCGCAACCCTTTTACCTATTCCCGTTGGTTATATGATGAGTATGGAAAAATCGTTGCGCTGGGTCAAGGAGATAGTCCCACCTATGTATTTGCTTTTGGTCCTGAATATAACCAACAGATATTGACTGATCCTGATTTGTTTGAAATTAGTTCTTCTCTATTAAAGGTACCAGAAGATTCTCTACTTGGAAGAATGTTTTATAATAATTTAATTTTAATGACAGGAGAAAAACACAAAAAACATCGTCGACTCATGCAACCCGCTTTTCACCGACAACAAATTGTATCCTACTGCAACGATATGGTTCAACTAACTGATCTACTTGGAGATGATTGGGAAAAAAAAGCTCAAATCGAATTGAATCATGAAATGAAAAAATTGACACAGCGAATTGCTGTAAAGACCTTGTTTGGATTATATAACGAAGAAGAACTGGATCAAATGGGTGAGTACATTCATAAGATGACAAAATCTATGCTATGGATTACCCTTATTCCTGTTAATATTCCAGGGACTCCATATCACCAAGCCGTACACTGTGCGGAACAATTGGATACGAAAATTCGAGCAATGATTGCAAGAAAACGATTGGAAACAAATGCAACAGATGTACTTGCATCGCTCGTACAGGCTCGTGATGAGGATGGTACTCAGCTGAGTGATGAAGAACTTGTTGGTCATGCTTTTACCCTATATGTAGCAGGTCATGAGACAACAGCTAATGCCTTAACTTGGTCGATCTTTCTACTCAGTCAGCACCCGAATATCCTAACAAATCTCTTAGAAGAGTTAGATGGAGTACTAAAGGGAAGTGATCCAACTCTCGAAAAACTTGCTTCTTTATCGTTACTAGATGGTGTGATAAAAGAGAGTCTTCGTCTGTTACCTCCTGCAGGAATTGGCGTACGGATTACTTCTCGATCATGTGAGTTAGGCGGTTTTACGATCCCCAAAGGAACCAATGTCTTCTTCAATCAAATGATCACTCATCGGTTACCTGATCTTTACGAGGAACCTGATCGTTTTAAACCAGAACGCTGGAGTTCCATCAAACGATCACCATACGAATATCTTCCTTTTAGTGCAGGACAACATATGTGTATTGGTTGGAATTTTGCTACACAGGAAATGAAGGTAGTTCTGGCAAGACTTCTACAACGGTTTCGTTTCGCTTTGATTCCAGGTTCAAAGATTTCTCCTAATATGATGATGAGACCCATTCATGGAATGCCAATGAAAGTTGTTCTACAAGACGGTAATTTCAGTAAAACTTCAGTAAAAGGTAAAATAAATCAATATGTTAACCTTTCGTTCTAATGGAATATGGAATAGGGTTCGATTCCAACAAGAAAACCAGTACATATAGTTACAGTACTGGTTTTCTTTTAAGCCTTTATATTAACGAAAGATCGAACGATTGAGTTTGCTTTACGATTAGTGGCTGGTCTAATGATAAAAGAAAACAAAGTGAGAATCATTCAAAACGTAAGGGGGCAAGAAAATAGCCAAATAATATATCATGAATAATCAGTCAATTGTGAACTTGTTGTCCTGCACGAATTCTTCTTAGAGCCGTGCAGGACAAGGTCTCCATGTGGAGAGACGAGCACAGGATCAGGCGACGGGAACCACTTCACCGCTCTCGTCGAACGTCCACCAGTCGGGGCCTGTGAGCAACGGCTGACTGAAGGCGTCGGGGTCGTCCAGACGAGTCGAGATCGAACTCACACAACCGTACCATGTCATCTTCTCTACCTGGAAACAGTTGTTCTGATGGTCGATGATCAAAGAGAGACCTCCCCCCTTGATTGTGGTGGTGGTGCCGTAGTCGGGGATGACATCCTTGACGTCATCAGGGAAGAAATGGACGCAGCCGGTCCCGAAGGTGATGTCCACCGTGCTGGAGCTGTTTCCCTTGTCGGGCTTGATCTGAACCTGAATCTCCGACATTGAATGCCTCCTGTTATTAGACTCATTGACCACGGATTGGTCCACTAATACTACTGTGCAGCAGTGCTCTTTTTCGCAATGCTAAATGAGACTTATTTAAAATATAACATAGATTAAAACAAGGTTTATATAAGTGATTTCTTATTTTTATAAATCATTCTCATAACTTGAAAGAGAGGTGAGATCATGTACAAACCAAAGAAAATAATCAAACAACGAGAAGCAAAATTGATGTTTGATCATAATAGTGAAGTATTTTGGATAATTTTTAAAAAATAGGAAAATTCAATAATATTAGTTTCTTGGAATTGTATATTTTAATTCAGTAGGATATCCAAACTTTGAAAATAACCGTTTTTTCAGGAACATTGGTATATGTAAGCTTAGAGGATTACAAACAATTATCTTTTACAAAAAGTTGTCTAGTTTCGTGTTGACTATCCAATTGATAAGATCGAACAGGGTTGGCATAACAACGGGTATGTACAGGTGTCGGTCGACGATTTCATGCTGTTCGTTATCGCCCTGAAAACTACCCCTAGAGTTCTGCTCACCCCTCTCAAAAGCGGGTGGTCGGATGAAACTCTCTTCAATTCCAATGAGAGGGATCTACTGAGGCAATCTCCCACCTTGAAAGTTGCTGTAAATGTGGAGGCGATGAGACTTGCAAAAGGTCTAAGTCAAGTTCAACTTGGCAATCTAGTAACTGAGCTGGGACTACCGCTTAATCATACTCAGGTTTCCACGATTGAGCGGTGTGGGTACAAAAAGGGAGTGAGTGTTGATCGCCTAATGTTTTTGGCGAGGGCACTTTGCCCCGAAGTGACTGCTCAGCAGTGGCTACTCACTCCATCTAGCAGAGAGGGAGTAGATCAGCGGTTAGAGAACTCTCGTTGATTCCCTCTGGATTGAAAAAGATAACCATTTGATTTGATTTCCATTTAGGAGGAAAGATAAAAATTTCATTCAAACCTTTCTTATCCTTTGAGATCGTTTTTTAGAAGGAATACATTCGTATCAGGAATAAAGCGTTTATGAGTGAAAATATGATTGTGCAAACATTTAGGGTAAATTATGAGTTGTGATTGCGGAATTTGTTTTGCTGTTTGTACCACCAATTCTAATGGGTAAACAAAGTCATATTCTCCTCCGATTATCAAAGTCGGTACAGCAATTTCTTTTAACCTATCCCCGATATCAAAAGTATCCTCGGCTGCTAAAGTGACTATCATATCTGTATACTGTTCTGCTCGACCTAGAGGCTCTGTTATCCACATCGTTGTCCCCATCATACATTGACCAATTTTTGATTTTGCTAGTATAGGAGCAAGTGATTTAGACGCTTCACGATATCTACCTTTTATAAGCGATTCAGCATATTTTCTTTGAACTTCTTTTCCGATTTGTCCAAGTTTAAAAGCGGTTCCAGCAACAATTAATCGTCGCAGTAAAACAGAATGATCTACAGCTAATTGTAGTGCAATTGTTCCAGAAGTGGAGAATCCTAAAATATCAACTGGGCAGCTAAATTCACTTTGAATTGCCTCAGCATAATCTTCGGCTAGGTCTGCTATTGTTGTACCAGAGGGAAGTTCAGGTCTTCGACTAATGGAATAAACGGTAAAGTGTTGTGCATACGGTTTAAGCATTCGCAATTCTGCCCAACGCGCGATTCCCTTTGAATTTTCGTTCGATGGCATAATACCTCTTAAAACAACAAGAGGAGGACCTTCTCCAAAGCACAAATAAGGATACTTGCCTAAAATATATCCTTCTTGGATTACCATTTTTCGCTTAGGCATATTATTTTCCTTTCATGAGGCAGCTATTTCGATAGAAATGGCACTCAAATGTCTTTTGTTTGTATAAAGAAAAAGTAAAGTAATTCCATATCATTGATTTAACATTTGAAACAAATTTATATAATTGTTACACTTATGATATAAGGAAGACAATGAAAATACAATAGATTTTCGTATCTTTTATTTATAAAGAGAAGGTGGCATGATTAGTGGATAATCAGCAACAAAAGGGCGGAAAAAAGAAAGATGCTATTTTATCTGCGGCTATAAGCTTATTTCAACAATATCATCCAAATAAAGTGAGTATCCGTGATATTGCTACGAAAGCGAATGTATCTGTAGTAACCATATACAATCACTTCAATGGCAAAGAGGGTTTGATTTTCGAAGTTGTTAGAAAAGTAGTTGAACAGCAAATGGGAAGGTTTAAGAGGATCGTAGAGGGCGGCGAATCTTTTCCTGACAAGATACAGTCTCTTATTTTTAATCAGACAGAATCATTGAATGATTTTCATGCCGACTTTCTAGCATTTATTATGTCAGAACCTATCATACAAGAATATCTGATCGAGACACATCAGAAAACTAGTAGCCATATGCTTCAAAAATTGATAGAACAAGGGAAAGAAGATGGCTATATAAATTCCAATTTATCCATTTCATTAATCATGAATGTGTTTGAATTATTTAGAAGAGATCTTACTTCTAAAGATAGCCTTTTATTGAGTGATCCTAATGATTATGATAAAGTTTTTGAAATCATCATTTATGGGATTGCAGGAAAAGATAGAGAAGAGAAGTGAAAAGTATAAATAGAAGTATTAAATGAACACTTTTTAGTTTTATTTTTAAGGGTGAATATTACAACAGATAGAATGGACCTATACCAATTCCATCAATATGGGTTAAATAAATAACCTAGTATCGTAAGGGATGGGCAAAGCATGATTAGTGACAGCACATTTTTACCATCCAGCAAGGCCATTTACAACTGATTAACAGATACCACGCTCATGACCAAGGTCACGGGCGTGGTATTGATTTTGTTCAGGATAACGAAGCCTTTCCTTGCATGGTGATTGGCAAGGGGTAATTAGAGTCCAAAGTGCGGGAATAGACAATGCGTTGGTTAGGAACAATTCCCTGACAGTGTGTTAGAGGTAAAAACTTCTCCTGAAGATCCGGCTTGAGTGATCTTTTCCCGGCTCCAATTCGGGTAGCAAGATATAAAAGTAAAAATAGGATATGGGTTAGGGATATTCACCAATTTTTAAAAGGGGAAGTATAAAACCTCCAAAAGGCGGTTAGTTGTATACATTACAGATAACGGTGAAATGTCTCTCGTTTCTTGTTTATAACTTGATGTAATTCAGCTAATATCTGTCAATCAAAATTAATCCAGCGCCCTATAATCTAAGGCTTGATTTAAAACTAAGTACAGATGAATTTCTTGCACAAAAACAAAAAACCAATTTTAATTCAAGAACATATTGACAACAAATAAAAGATCTAATACATTGTATTCAATATATTAAACGAAATTCAATATATTGAATATGCCGAGCTGAAAGGAAGATCAACAAGTAATGGATGAAGTACATGAAAAGATCAAAAGTTTACGAATGGATCGTAAATTAACGTTGAAAGAATTAAGTGAAAAAACCGAGCTATCAAGCAGTTTTTTATCCATGATCGAACGTGGTTCTTCTTCGTTAACTATTACATCTTTGAAGAAAATTGCTGATGCGTTTGAAGTAGACATTTCTTATTTTTTTGACAAACCTATTAGCAGTACAAAGTTTTATGTGAAAAAGAGTGAACAAAAAAAGTTTCGTATTGAGGGTTCAGATACATCCTATATTCGACTTAGTGGTAATTTTTCAAGCCGAACCCTTGAACCGCTTGTTGTCGTCCTCCAGCCTAATCAGCAAAAAGATAACGATTATAGTCATGCTGGTGAAGAATTTTATTATGTATTAAAAGGTCTCGTCCGCTTTAAGGTGGATGGTGAAGAATTTGATGTAACGGAAGGAGAATCTATTCATTTCCCTTCCCAGATTCCACATGATTATGAAAATCCTTTAGAGAAAGAGTCGATTTTGTTATGTGTGTTAACACCTATTCTTTTTTAATAATGGAAGAAAGTTTAACTTCGCTAAAGCGATAAAATTTGCGATCTAAAGTATAGGAGTAATTGTGGTATTCCGCATTTGGACTCAACGGCATGCTGTGTTTTTTTAAAAAAATAAGTAGCTAGAGGTGAGAAGATGAGAGTAGCAACAGATGTCGGAGGAACATTTACTGATCTTGTGTATGTGAAGGAAAATGGTGAGGTTGGATTTGCTAAAAGCAGTACGACACCGCCTCGCTTTGAAGAAGGAGTACTAAATGTTTTAAAAGAAAGTCAAATTTCATTAGAAGAAATAGAAACATTTATTCATGGAACAACAGTGATTATTAATGCATTGACGGAACGAAAAGGGGTAAAGACAGGTCTTATTACAACAAAAGGCTTTCGTGATGTCCTAGAAATTGCCCGAGGGAATCGTCCTGATTTATTTAACGTCCGCTATCAAAAACCAGTACCTATTGTGCCGCGTTATTTAAGAAAAGAAGTAGAAGAGCGTTTGAATTATAAAGGTGAAATTGTTACACAGTTGGATAAAGAACAGCTAAAAGAGATTATAACCGAGTTTAAAAACGAAGAATTGGAAGCGGTTGCAATTGCTTTTTTACATTCATATCGAAATCCTGTTCATGAAAAAGAAGCCGTAGAGATGGTTAAAGAGCTTTGGCCGGAAGTTTCCATTACCGCTTCATATGAAATGACAAAAGAATGGCGTGAATATGAACGGACGAATACAGTCGTTATGAATTCATATGTGAAACCAATTGCCTCTTCTTATATTAATCGTTTAGAAGAGAAGCTGGCAGACAAGGATGTCACGGCCAAAAAGTATATTATGCAGTCAAACGGAGGAACCACTACATTTAGTTTGGCAAAAGAAGCCCCGATTAATATGGTCGAATCCGGTCCTGTTGCGGGAGTTTTTGGCTCTGCTATTTTAGGAGAAATTATTGGAGAGAAAAATCTGATTGCATTTGATGTTGGTGGAACAACAGCAAAATGTTCCTTAATCGAAAATGGACAGGTAAAAATCACTACGGATTACCATATCGAAAGAACAGAGAAATGGGCAGGGTATCCGCTGAAAGTTCCAGTCGTAGACATTGTGGAAATTGGAAACGGGGGAGGATCGATTGCTTGGCTTGATCCCGCCGGCTCGTTACGTGTGGGTCCACATTCAGCAGGTGCGGTTCCAGGTCCAGTTGCATATGGACAAGGAGGAGAAGAGCCAACTATTACGGATGCTAATTTAATTACAGGACGACTTTCTCCAAAGAACTTCACTTATCCGGTAGATTTGCAAAAGGTAAAAGAAGTAATGGAAGGGAAGATTGCAAACCATTTTGATTTGAAAGTAGAAGAGGCAGCACTCGGGATTATTCGTTTAGCTAACTCCAATATGTTAAATGCATTAAAACTTATTTCTGTCCGGAAGGGATATGATCCACGTGACTTTACGATGGTTGCGTTTGGGGGAGGAGGACCACTCCATGCCACTTTTCTTGCAAAGGAACTAGGTATTCGTAGAGTGGTTATACCTGTAGCTTCCGCAGTTTTCTCCGCATGGGGAATGTTAATGACCGATTTGCGTCAAGATTTTATTAAAACATATGTAAAACTGTTAGATGGTACAAATCTAGACGAGATGAATATAGAGTGGAGCCATTTGGAAGAACAGGCTATCAAGCAGTACGTACAAGAAGGAATGGAAGAAACAAATATTATTTTTTCCAAGTATGCTGATATGCGATATGTTGGTCAGGAACACACGGTAAAAGTGCCGATACCAAATGAAAACTGGAGTCCTGAAATGATTCAGCAAATCATTGCTTCATTCCATACACTGCATGAGAAAACCTATACATTCCAACTTCCTGAAACACAAGTGGAAGTTGTCAATCTTCACCTTACCGCTTTCGGACGTGTGAACAAACCGGAAATCAAAAAAATAAAAGAGACAACAGAGAAACATGCACCATTGAAAGAAATACGTAATGTTTTTTATGAAGAAACTGGTTGGGTGAAGACGAACGTATACAGCCGTAATGAATTAGCACCTGGAATGAAGATTTCAGGACCATCGGTAATTGAGGATCTTATGTCTTCTATCCTTTTGTATCCAACACAGGAGTTAGAAATAGATAGTTACGGGAATTTACTGATTTACAATAGGGGGATGGAAAATGCAAAATACGAAAATTGATCCATTCACACTGGAAATCGTAAAAGATTCACTAACCGCCGTCGGGGAAGAAATGTTTTATACATTAGGAAGAACATCGATGAGCCCCATTATTTATGAAGTTCTTGACTATGCAACGGGCCTTACAGATGCTAAAGGTGATTTGCTCACACAAGGAAACGGTGTCGCAGGTTTTATTGGAATGCTTAGCTTTATGGTAAAAGAAACAGTGAAAAAATTTCAAGATGACCTAAAGCCTGGAGATATTATTATCATCAATGATTCTTACAATGGTGGGGGTTCCCATCTATCCGATGTGGGTCTCGTTATGCCTATCTTTTATGAAGAGGAACTCGTAGCATTTTCTGCAAACAAAGCACACTGGACCGAGGTTGGAGGAAAAGATCCAGGTTCGTTTACAAATGATGCGACGGAAATTTACCAAGAGGGGTTGCAATTTCCTTGTGTGAAGCTCTTTGAGGAAGGTAAATTGAATCAAGCTTTAGTCGATATCATCCAAGCAAATGTACGTCTCCCTGAGCTCTCCCTAAGCGATATGTGGGCGCAAATCGCTTCCTTGAGAATCGGTGAAAGGCGCTTTCTAGAACTGTGTAGAAAATATGGAAAAGAGACAGTGCTACAAACAACAAAACATTTATTGGACCAAGGTGAGATCATTTCCAGAAGCATCATTCAATCCCTTCCTAACGGTGATTATTATGCAGAGGATTATATTGACACGGATGGACTTGGCAATGGTCCTTTTCAAGTTCAAGTAAAGGTAACGATTACAGATGACAATTTTGTATGCGATTTCAGAGGCAGTCATCCGCAAGTTCCTGGTCCAATCAATTGTTCATACACGACCTTAGTTTCGGATGTACGCACGGTATTTTTAGCCATCACGAATGATGATCAGCATATAAATGATGGTGTGTTTCGCCCATTGGAAATTATTACAGATCCAGGCTCGATTTTTTCTGCCGAACGACCTGCCCCGATGTCCGTATATTGGGAGAGTGGTTCGATGGGGGGAGACCTTGTCTGGAAAGCTCTGGCTCCTGTCATTCCGTCCAAGTTGCCTGCGGGTCATTTTCTTTCTGTATGTGCGGTAACACTATCTGGGAATCACCCAGATACAAAAAATCCATTTTTAATCGTGGAACCATCATTAGGTGGATGGGGAGCTGGGAATGATCAAGATGGTGCAAGAGGACAATTTTGTATAGGGGATGGTGAAACATACAATGTACCGGTTGAAATAGCGGAAGCTCGTTATGGAGTGATGGTGGATGAATATTCGCTAAATGCTGATGGTGAGGGTGCAGGTGAATTTATTGGCGGTGCAGGTGTTATTCGATCCTACCAAGCTTTAACGGACGGACAATTTGCGACAGTTACTTTTGGTCGTCATAAATATGTTCCGTGGGGATTCAACGAAGGGAAAGATGGTTCTCCGAATCAATTTTATGTTATGAAGAAAAACGGTGTGGTAGATGGCCCATATGGCGTTTATGCGCGATATCCATTAAATAAAGGAGATGTACTTAAATTGGTTACTGGTAGTGGGGGAGGATATGGACATCCGTTTGCCAGACCGATTACGAAAGTTGTGGAAGATGTCAAAAATGAATACATTACCGTACATCAAGCGAAAGAAGTTTACGGTGTAGTTCTTGATGAAGGAACATATGACTTGATGGGTCTCTCATCTGCTCGTAAAGAATGGGAAGAAAACATAGAGAAGCGCATTTAGTACTATACAGTTACATGAGCTGAACCTGCTTAAAGGAGGTGGAACAGCTGCTAGTGAGAGTATGGGTTTATTCTACAGGTAGGTGTGTATTACTTGGTTGAGACTAATGGAGTAAAAGGGAGTGACATGGCAGATGAATGAAAAAGTCAGGAGAGACACGGATCAAATAGTAAGAGTGGGAGAACTCTTTAACCACATGCCGTTTACAAAAAAGCATTTTTTTGTAGGTATTGTCCTCTTTATCATTTCAGTTATAGAAGCTTGGGAAATGATGTTGATTATTTTTATCAGCCCCAATATAGCAGGGGAATTTCAATTATCGGATCTACAAGTTGGGTCTCTTATCGGTTCTATTTATTTTGGGATGATTCCAGGAGCATACATGTGGGGGATTATTTCCGACAGGATTGGAAGAAAAAATTCCTTGATCATTAGTCTACTCGGATTTAGCATCGTTTCCGCAGTTAGTGCCTTTTCGGTAAATTTTGAAATGCTCTATGCCTTACGATTTATAGCTGGTTTAGCTTTAGGAGGAGTCATGGTAGCAGGATATCCGTATTTTGAAGAAATGCTGCCTGTAAAACAACGTGGCCGAGGAATTGTTTATCTTTCAGCAGGATGGCCTATAGGTACTTTGATGGCACTTGGTGTTACATCACTTTTATTAGATAGAGAAGGTCTGATTGGTGGATGGCGTGCTGTTCTTATTTTAAGTTCGCTTGTTGGTTTATGGGCTATATTGCTACGGAAAATTCCTGAATCTCCCTATTGGTTGGCAGGGAAAGGGAAACAGAAAGAAGCGAAGCAATCCATCACTTATTTAAGTAACGGACAGATTAAACTGGAAGAGAAGCAAACATTATGGATTCAGCCCATCGAAAAAGGAAATTACACCTCGATTTTTAAACGAAAACTGTTAAAGTTAACAACCTATCAAACCATTGTAAACTTTGCTTTTGCCTTTGGATACTGGGGTTTATATACATGGCTTCCGACCTTACTAGCACAACGTGGTTTAGCTTTATCTGATAGCTTAACATTTCTTGCATTGTCCACGGTTTTCCAAATTCCGAGTTATCTAGTTGCTTCTTCCTTAACAGGTCGATATGGACGTAAAAAAATCATGATTATATTTGTATTGTTAACTGTCATTTGTGGATTTGGATTTGCATTTTCATCCAGTATGGTTCAAATGTATGCTTTCTATTTTGGTTTATCGTTTTTCAGTTTAGGTGCATGGGGCGTTTGGAATGCTTGGTTCGGTGAAATTTACCCAACGAATTCTCGCTCTGCTGGCTATAGCTTCGGTGCAGCTGCTCAACGCTGGGCTAATGCGTTTGCGCCATCTATTATCGGTATGGTTATCGGTATGGGGTGGGCTTTTGGGCAGACGATTTCATTTGTACAAGCATTTGTGGTAATTACTCTTATTACCATTCTGTTTATTCCAGAAACGGAAGGTGAAGTTTTGGAGTAAAGGTGAGAGTGAAATTGGGGAGGAGAAATTCATAGTTGAGAACGTTACATTTACAAGAGGTGGAAGACATATTATATGGAGCCTGTATTTACGGAACAGGAGGAGGTGGAAGTCTGGATGAAGGTCTTGCATTAGTTCGTGAGTTGTACAAGGCAGGCAAACAGGTTACCATCCTGACTCTGGACGAAGTGAAAGATAATTGGTTGATTGCATCACCATATTATGTGGGATCTGTTGCTCCACCATCAAAAGAAGTTTCTAAACGGCTAGAAAATCTTCCAATCATTAAGGAGAATGTCTCAACAATTGCGGCTAGGGCACTACAGGAATACCTTGGCGAACCGATCCAAGCCGTCATAGCTACTGAGTTGGGAGGAAATACAGCTTGGGCAATGGAAACAGCAGCAAGCTTGGGTGTCCCGTTAATAGATGCTGATCCAGCTGGACGAGCTGTCCCTGACCTTGCTCATACTACTTTTAACATTTTTGATGTTTCCATTACTCCCTTTTCCTTAGCGAATAAATATGGAGACACAGTAATAGTGGAAACAGCAGTTAATCATGATCGTGCCGAACAAATTGCACGCTCATTTGCTACCATTTCAGGTAACTTTTCAGGGGTGTGTGATCATCCGATAAAAGGAGAGAAGTTAAAAAATTCTGTTATTTCTGGAACTTTGACACAAGCTGAACGGGTAGGAAGAGCCATGAGGTTGGCAAATGATCAAGGTGATTCCCCTGTAAATTCCGTTATCTTAGCTGGTAAAGGGGAACTTTTAATAGAAGGAATTGTATCGGATGCAACGTGGGTAGATACAGGTGGATTTATAGAAGGCAGTATAACTGTAAGATCGATAAATAATGATAGAAAAAATACTTCACTAAACATTTGGTTTAGAAATGAATATATGATAGCGAAACGTGGAGAAGAGATTGTATCCATCATTCCTGAACTAATCGTGATTCTTGACAGAAAAACAGGGATACCCATTCTTAACCCTAATTGTACAACGGAGATGGATGTAGCGGTAGTGACTTTTCCAGCACCGAAAGTGTGGGAGAGTGACAAAGGATTGACCATTTTTGGGCCTGAATATATAGGATTGGATCGAGATACCTATTTTAAAGCAAAAAAAGAAGACAGTTAGTTATCTTAAAGTATAAAAATAGCAGGCGAAAACTACTAGCGTTTAAGGAAAAGGTGGGCAACTTCTTTCGAGTTGCCCACTATAAAATTATTCCATTCATATAGGAACATATCATCTCGGGGGGATAATCCATGTTAGCAGCGGTTTCAAAATATATTTTCCTTTACGCTTCCCAAAGTAAAGGGTTAAATAAAGCAGCGAAAAAATGGGGCCTTAGATTTGGAGCTTCTCAAGTTGTGGCTGGAGATACGATCGATAGTGCTGTTAAAAAAGCTCAAGAGTTAAATAAAAAGGGCTTGATTTGTACAATGGATCATTTGGGGGAATTTGTTTCAAGTAGAGAAGAAGCGATAGAAGCAACAGAATATAACGTAAGGACGTTAGAAGCCATCGCCAAAGCTGGAGTGAATAGTAATTTATCTGTAAAAATGACCCAACTGGGATTGGATATTGACCGAAATTTTTGCGTTAGAAATATGCGCCAAATTCTAGAGACAGCCAAGCAACACAACAATTTTGTCCGAATTGATATGGAAGATTACGCGCATTGTCAAATCACGTTAGATATCCTGAGAGAATTACGTCAAACATATGATAATGTAGGAACCGTGATTCAGGCCTATTTATTTCGAGCTAACCAAGACGTGGAAGAGTTAAAAGGGACTTCTCTTCGTTTAGTCAAAGGAGCTTACAAAGAATATCCTGAAGTTGCTTATCAAGAGAAAGAATACATTGATGTAAATTATATGAGAATCATTGAAGCGCATTTGCTGAGCGGAAGCTATACGGCAATTGCTTCTCATGATTATCATATCATTGCCAAAGTAAAAGAATTCGCTCAAAAACATCATATTCCACGTGACCAATTTGAATTTCAGATGTTATACGGATTTAGAACAGATATCCAACTAAGCTTGGTTCAAGAAGGGTACAAAATGCGTGTTTACATTCCTTTCGGCAATGATTGGTTTGGATATTTTATGCGACGGTTGGCAGAAAGACCACAAAATGTAGCTTTTGCTCTTAAAGGACTCTTTTCCAAGAAGCCGAAGTGAAGTTCCATGTTCTTCTTTTTTTAGTAACATGTTTTTCATCATTCTTTATCAGTTGCTGGTTCTAGTTCTATGAATTAGAAGCCTCTCTGCAAAATTTTATCATTATCCGGATTTATTAATCCGTGATAACTCCAGAAATGGTTATAAACAATGATTTTAATGAAGAAATCGATGTGCATTTTTTAGGATACCAACCAATTTCATGCGGAAAGAGATAGACCATATAAGAGCTTCCGAATATCTGCATAACTATTAAAATTTTAGGTATTTTTTGTGATTCAACAATATCCAATCACTAACCAAAGAAAAAACTGTAATTTAATATAGAAATATAGTAACCAGTAGAATACCTTCTGCTGGATTTTTTGACTTTATTTTAGATAAGAAGATCATAGTGAAACCATAATATAATTCATTTTCGATATCTTGCTCTTTCATCCGTAAGCACTTACATTCCCTCCATGAGTGGGAGTATACTGTGTAAACGAGGTGATCATATGAAAGAAGAAGCGATGACAGATGGGAATTTATCAATGGAACAATGGCAAGCAATTATGGACAATGATACATCTTATGATAAGAAATTTTATTATGGAGTCCAAACTAGAGGAATTTTTTGTCGTCCATCATGTAAGTCACGACCACCCAAAAAGGAAAATGTAAAGATTTTCGAAAATCCACAACAAGCTTTAGATGAAGATTATCGCCCATGTAAAAGATGCAAACCAACTGACAAGCAGTTACCAGCTGAAGAATGGGTGGACCAAGTTGCAACATACATTGATACAAATTTTGCTGAACATCTCACGTTGCAAATACTAGCCGATTTATTTCATGGAAGCCCCTTTCATTTGCAACGAACATTCAAACAAATAAAAAGCATTTCTCCAACGGAATATATACAAGAAATAAGAATTTCAAAAGCCATGGAATATCTTACTGCATCCGGTTTTTCCGTGATGGATATTGCCCTTGCAGTAGGTATTTCCAATATGGCATATTTCGGGACCTTATTTAAGCAAAAAACGGGATATACTCCCACAGCATATCGCCAACTAAATAACTAAAAACTTGATGGAGGGATCAGAGCATGAACACATCAAAGAATAACCAACTGGTATATTGGACACATTTGATTCACGGAAATTGGGATATTTATCTTGCTGCAACGGAAAAAGGACTTTGTTATGTTGGTTCTCAAAATCAATCATCTGATGAGTTATTTTATTGGACTCTTCAACATCTTCCGAATTACGTATTGGTACAAGATGAAGAAAAAGTAAAACCTTATGCAAATGAATTGATGGAGTACTTTCAAGGAGAACGTCAAACCTTTACAATACCTGTTGACCTGCATGGTACACCATTCCAATTATCTATTTGGGATGCATTATGTAATATTCCTTATGGACAAACTTACTCTTATTCCGATATTGCAAATCATATTGGAAAACCAAACGCAGTACGCTCAGTGGGATCGGCTATCGGTGCAAATTCAGTTTTAATAGCTGTTCCTTGTCATCGTGTTATTGGTAAGAATGGTGCACTAACAGGTTATCGAGGCGGATTGAAAATGAAAATGAAATTACTGTCTTTGGAAAAAGAACGATCAAATGTAGAAAGGAAGACTACAAATGCCTAATTCTATAGAAGATCGTATTGCATCCTTGAACTGGAGTGTTATTCATCAAACATTAGATGATCAAGGCTATGCCAAAATTCCAGTTTTGTTGGACGAGCACGAGTGTCAAGAAATTATCCGTATGTATACAGAGGCATCCTATTTTCGAAGCACAATTAACATGGAAAGGTATCGATTTGGCAGGGGAGAGTATAAATATTTTCGGGCTCCTCTTCCTGCTATTTTGCAGCAATTACGAACAAATTTTTATAGTGAACTTGCAATAGCAGCTAACCGGTGGCTGAATTATTTAGGTAAAGATGCCATCTATCCAACCAATCATTCGGATTTTCTAGAGCAATGTCATCAAAAAGAACAGGTGCATCCTACACCACTCATTTTAAAATATGAAGCTGGTGGATATAATTGTTTGCATCAAGATTTATACGGAGAAATTTATTTTCCATTCCAAGTTTTATTTGCATTGAATCAACGAGAAAAAGATTATACTGGTGGGGAATCTCTATTAATAGAACAACGACCACGTGCACAAAGCAGGGGACATGTGATTACTTTGAAACAAGGAGAAGCTCTTATCTTTCCGACCAATCATCGACCTGTTTCGGGAACCCGCAGGTATTATAAAACTACACTTCGACATGGAGTAAGCACCATTCTGTCTGGAATGAGATATGGTTTAGGGATTATCTTTCATGATGCAAAGTAGAAATTAGCGATTCATCTTTAAATTCTAGATAGAGAAAGATGGTAGAACAACTCTCAATCTTTATAGAAACATATGACATTGAGTTCATATATGACGGAATATTCAGTTGTTGAAGTTTATGGGAAACTAGCAAGATATATGGAGCTGATAGAGTGAGTTGGAGGATTTGGTGTGAAAAATATAATTTTTTACAAATACCCAAAAACACTTATGAATAAAGGCACCGGATTCCTTTCTGGTTACAGTCATTCCCTCAATCCCTACACAGGTTGTACTTTTGGGTGTTCTTACTGCTACGTACGTCAAATGCCAGTGTCTACATTTAGTAAAGAGGAATGGGGAACGTGGATCAATATAAAAATGGGTGCGGCAGAACTCCTTCAAAAAGAGCTTACAAGAGCCAAGAAAAAAGGAAAGGTAACCATCTTTATGTCATCCAGTACCGACCCTTATCAACCAATTGAATTAAAGGAAGAGGTCACAAGGTCTCTATTGAAAGTAGTGGTAGAAAATCAGCCTGACTTTTTATTTGTGCAGACCAGAAGTCCTCTTGTTCATAGAGACATTGATTTGCTTCTTGGTTTAAAAGATCGAGTGCGAGTCAGCATGACGATCGAGACGGATCGAGAAGACATTCGAAAACATTTTACACCCAATGCTCCACCGATTTCTGCTAGGTTAAGAACACTAAAATTATTGGCGGATGCAGGTGTACCAACCCAAGCAACAATTGCCCCTGTCTTACCGAGTACCGAAGCTTTCCCAAACGAATTAGTGAAAGTAACAAACCGTGTGTGTGTAGATGATTATTTTATGGGAGACGGAAGTGGGGGGAGGCGTACGAATAATTTAGGTATTTCTTTGATGTACGAAGAACTGGGTTTAGCAAAGTGGTATAATCCTACTGCGTATCGGGTGGTATATGACAGATTGCGGAAAGTATTTGCTGAAGATCAGGTCTACTTGAGCCAGAAAGGTTTTTTACCTTAATGGAGGAGTTGTACGATTTTCATTTTTAGATCATTCTCTCGCCTTGAGTTTCGAATGAAGCTCGACTTGGTCATGCCGAATGAACTTGCGAATGCTTCGTTCTCATAGTAACCGAAGCTCAGGAACCACTCGTTAGGATCTTTGGTGACGAGAGTGATCTGGTCACTTTTGATCTCCACGAAAAAGCATTTAATCTCTAAACACTAAGAGATTAAATGCTTTTGAAATTATGATCATATACCGGAATCTATCTTTCGGACTAGAGTACGAACCGGACATGGAGTTGATGGTGAAAATACAGCATTTTTGCATATCCACTCCCTGAATTGTCAAACTCTAAAAAAGCTTTTCTGTTATCAAGACTTGTTTTTATACTAAAATATCTTATATAATACTCTTTTTCTTAAATAATCCTATTTATTATTAATTTTACATTTTTTAGTCATAATGATAATATTTGAAATAGAGATGCAGTTCTCTCTTTTGTCTACTAATCTTTTATGAAAGAGGTGAAAGTTATGTCTGCAGATGTAGGTCTTGATGTTAGTCTAGATGTACTTGGAATAGCAAATGCCATTAAAGATGCAATTAAATCGGATGATAATCGGTCGGGATTTGTGAAAAATTTAATGGAACAAACATTTTATGCTGCTGGTCAACAATACAATGTAATGGCTTTTAACTTGAGCCAAGAGTATGAAGATCATTTTAACGGAGTTAAATTTTATGCTTCAGCAACATATGATAGTGTCGTTTATGGAATTTGGGCTTTTGAAGATGGAGAATTTACCAATAAAGGAGATGGTGGATGGATAAATTGGGCTTTTAGAGGCTGGTTTGATCGTGATGGTGGTCATGTAAAATTTAGTCGCCCATAAATTCTTATTTTTTTTGTGTTCTTGCAATGGATCATTGAGCGTTGGATCATCTTGAGATACAACCGTCAAAAGCGTACTGAGTTATTACGAAAATATATCTTAACCCTGTTACCTAAAAAAACACATGATCTCTAAGTGCATAGAGGCCATGTGTTTTTTACTGTTATTCATCTAATTCGAAGAGAGGAAACGATATCATTCCATGATCTTTTTACCCGTTTTATTTTGATAAAATTGGAGTATTGGAGTTTAGGGAGCAAACGAACGAAAACCGGAATAGACCTTACTGGACATGGATTTTAGCCCATACCATACCTCTTATAGGAGGGAATCAAATGGGAGATCCACGCGATTCATAGGAAAATGCCCTTTTTGTATAAGGGCTTTTTCT
Organism: Shimazuella kribbensis DSM 45090; assembly: GCF_000428065.1. Lineage (GTDB taxonomy): Bacteria > Bacillota > Bacilli > Thermoactinomycetales > Thermoactinomycetaceae > Shimazuella > Shimazuella kribbensis. Next base: position 252,517 of record NZ_ATZF01000002.1, on the reverse strand, counting down.
TTTCTTTCAAGTTTTTATTTGATAATACAGATAAAATCATTTAACCTATAGATACAGTTGAACTCTCTGGAGGAATCATGAATAATGACCCTTATGTGGGGTATGTGTATGTCGCCATTTCTCTCGCATTCTTGGTGTGCTATCTTGCCATCTTCCTCGCGCATGTGTGTAGCGGCATCGAAAAGTTGGTGAAGTATTTTCGTCATCGCCGCTGATCAACAGATCGAGTTCGCCAAGCCGGGTGGTCTTTCCAATCAGGAAGGCCACCCGGCCCCGTTTTTTATCCAACGGTCGGGTAGCAGAGTTGTGATACCACTCTTCCGTCCCCTAAGTACCATACATGTAAGTTTCCCCGCAAAAAATTAGAAATATTAAAAACTACTCAATGGTTCATTTTTATTTTGATAGAATGAACTAGAAGGCAAATGAAAGGAGAATTCCTTTTAGGGGTAAAGGAAACGAGGACTGATTTTGGTATTATTCTCCAAACACCTGAAAACAGTTAATTCATACCAATTGGAATGGATGGTAATTTATACTTTCGCATAATACAGGCTTAGAAGCTCGGATTTCGATAAATATTGCCAAGTAATACAATCCCATCATTATCATTATTTCCATTCGTCTCAGAGGGAAATAGAGGCCTATTTTATTATAAGGAAATGACATAATAATTATAATTTTCATATAAATACACACAATTCAATTGAAAGATGGCCAGAGTTACATCAATCGTAAAATGAAGCTTACCAAGTATTCGGGAGTTGGTGAAGCAGCGGAAGGATCAGGAAAAGAAGATGTAATGAAGAAGATCTTCTGAGCGTTCACAAGGCGGTATCTTTGAACCCGTGTAAAGCACGTGGTAACTTAAGTACCACAGCTCAAATTATTAAATATAAATAATGAGTTCAGAAAAATCATGATGCTACTTTGCGGTCTATGGTAGGAACTCTGTCACTAGGTCAAGTAGAAAAAGAGGAAATATTTTTTTCCTTTTTTCACTTTTTAGCTAACACTTCGTTCTTTATACTAAAAAAACATAAAACAATATTTAAGGAGATTGACAGATGAAGATAAAGTTGATTGGTATGATGTTAGTGATAACGATCATGAGTTTGACAGGATGTACGATAAATATACCAGTAAAAACGAACACCTCAGAAACACAGGATAAAAATAGGAACAATACAGCTCCACAAGAAATTCCGATTGAAAATTCAAACCAGAATTCATCAAATTCGAATCAAGATTCTACACCAACGAACAAACCAGATGAAGAATTGGAACCACATATTAAAGTAGGGGAAGTAGACTCCACTGAGATGGATGCTGCATATGTAACAAGTGCCCAACTTATTGATATTCCCGAATCGATGAAGGTGGATGGAACTTGGAGCTTTCATGTTGATAGTATAAAATCCTCTTCTGTAGATTGCGATCCAGATTTGCATTATTGTGAAGCTTACTTTTCAATTAAAAAATTCAGTGAAGGAAAACCATACACATTGACCGTAGAGTTTGAGGGGCAGATTGACGGAGCCCAAGCATATTTAAAAGAAACAAAATCATTTGTTGCTCCTAAGCCATACAGCGACTAAACAACCATTTTTTCTCTGAAAAAGTGTAAAGGGAGTTCCCTTAAAAGGGAAAGTAATAGGCAGTGAACTTGCTGCAAACAAAAATGATTTTATATAATAAAAAATATTACAAGTTTTGATTTAACATTTTTTCATTTATGAACAAAAGGGATAACAGGGTGCATATTTGTTTCAATCAACACTGCTAATATATTAATAAGGATGAGGTTACACATGATCAAAAAAATCCACTTTATTTTTGTATTTGTTTTGTCTATGGTTGCAGTTTTGAGTTTCCAAGTGAATGAATCGTTCGCAAGCAAATCGGGTTGGGCTGAGTTTAATACCTATTATACTACTGGTAGTTTTTATCTTTCTAAAGGTACCTATACATATAAGGATGTGAGTTATGCTGATAAAGATAAATCTTCATATGATGTTTGCATTTACCAAGGTTCAAATCCAACAAACTGCAAAGCTCATTACACTGGTCGTTCCCAATCATCTCATAGCGTAAAGTATAATATTCCATCTTCGGGAAATTATAAAATAAGTTTTTTTAAAATAACAAGATATGGATATGGATTTATTAAAGTAAAAAATTATCAACTTTCTCGCTGACAATATAGGGATAGTGAGACGGTTTCTGCCTCTAGTCCGTCAGATAAATCACATTTTTTTGGGTAAATTGCATTTTGTCGCACGGTTGTTGGTTTTAGGACTAAACAAATCATTTATGTTTCATTCCATTCGCTACCCGAATCAATAAATGATGTTTCCTATATGGGCTGTTTTGATTGTTAGATTTGCTAATGAGTAAACATAATTGTTCTTATGTTTCTTTGATTTTGTGACAGATCCAACAGGAACCATCTTAATAGAGAAGAACCAGCTAAATATCGAGGCTGGTTCTTTGTTTTACATTAATAGGAAATATTCTTGCGGACTAGAACAGCAACCCTGTCATTGGGCCTTAATAGGGATAAGGAAACCAAAATGACTTTCAATCGCTTGTTCTAACTCGATAATAGTGGATTTTGAGTATCGACGAGTGATGTTAATATCACTATGTTCAGCGAGTTCGGCAACTGTTGCAATGTCTGCCTTATTTATTACTGGCAATAACATGACGGAGATAACGCTACGAATATCTTGCGTTACTGGCTTTATTTTTTCCATTAAAAGATGTTTATTCATGTGATTGTCGATAAGATTTGAACAATCTCCTTTTCAATAACAAAATCATCAACTGTATCGAGGTATTCTGGTTTAAACAGCTGATACTTTTTCATTTGGTAAAAGTCGATAAGTGCTTGTTTTAATGTTAGATCATACTTGATGGAAAACGAAGGTACCATAATACGGCGAAGAACTGCATCGTCTTGAACCATAAACAATGGAGCATTTATCCGGTTAAATATCCCTTTATCCATACCGGCTTCAAAGAAAACCTCTAGGTTTTTGTTGCGATTTTGTTGAGCTAGTAAAAGATTTTCAAACAAATATGGATAGGTTTCTTTGAGGTCGTTTAAAAACAAATCAGATACATAGATAACACATTTTAACGATTGTTCAAAAGTCTTCTGGAAGCGCTCGGTAAATGATACATTTTCATCTTGAACAATGGCATCTGCTTCAGAAAGGTAGTCTATATAATGTGCTACGACCGTATGTAAGATCTCGTCTCTTGTAGAAAAATTCTTATATAGTGTTGCTTTACTAATGTCCATGTACCTTGCGATATCATCTATTTTTAGTTGACTAAACCTGGTTTTTCTTATAATTGGTTTTATCTTTTCGATGTATTTGTCAGCACTTGCTGATTTTTTCATAAAAAGGAGCCTCCTTTCTCTACATTATCATTATATCAAATCAACATACATAATAAACATTTTAAACAAAGTAAACTAAAAACGATAATTTAGTTTACTTTGTTTAAAATGTATTGTATACTTTCTGTGATAAAACCACCAAGGGGGAGAGTAAGATGAAGACGATTTTAATAACAGGAGCTTCTTCGGGTATCGGAAGAGCAGCAGCCAACTATTTTTCGGAGCAAGGATGGAATGTGGTGGCCACCATGCGATCTCCAGAGAAGGAAACAGAATTGGATCGTTTGGATCGTGTCTTAGTGACAAAGCTGGATGTCGAGCAAAAAGAAACGATTCAAGATGCCATCACAAAAGGAATTGAACATTTCGGGAAAATCGACGTTTTGTTAAACAATGCCGGTTATTCTACATTTGGTCCATTTGAAGCTGCTACAGACTTACAGATGAAAAGGCAATTTGATGTAAATGTGTTTGGTGTTTTCCATACCATCCAAGCTATCTTGCCTCACTTCCGAACAAATAAAGAAGCCACGATTATTAACATTTCATCTATTGGCGGAAAAGTCGCCTTTCCATTTTTAACTCTTTATCATGCGAGCAAATGGGCTATTGAAGGGTTTTCGGAATCGCTTTTCTATGAACTTGCCGCTCACAATATCAAAGTGAAAGTTGTGGAACCAGGAAACGTTGCCACGAATTTTACAGGACGTTCCTTGGATGTGTTATCAGACGACTCATTAGAAACCTATAAATCCTATGTCGACACAGTAATGAAAAAGCAATTGGAAAGTTTTCAGACCAATGTCTCCAAACCAGAATTCATAGCTAAGGTGATTTATGAAGCTGCTACAGATCAAACAAACCGTTTTCGATATCTTGCTGGAGGAGATGCAGAGTTTCTGAATAACATGAGAAAAGAATCATCAGATGAGGATTTTATGACGTTTATTACCAATAACTTTCGATAAGACGTAGGTAACCTTAAATACGCTGTGAACTTGTTAGAGCCGTGATCGGAACACAATCACGGCTCTAACTATTGCCAGTAAGGGGAAGAGGGAGCAAAGACCAATTTTGGGGCCATCTCCCCATTTAATGGAAAATGACTGGAGGTCTTTAATGTTATCTCAACAGAAACGAAGCATATTCATTCGCCTTCCCAATAATGAGTGCGGAACGGGAATGCTTTTTTTTGCTTTGTTTGGATCAACCATGTTGTACTTATCTCAGTAATGAAAGCACATATGGATGAATTTTATCAAAAAAGAATCCTCCCTTTTTTCGAGAAGTTAATAGAAGAAGGAAAAAAGGAAGGATCTATGCATCCAGACATTTTGCTGGATTCGATTCTGTTTTATATTCAGATGTTTAAAGAAGCTTTCGCGAAACCAGGATTCTTTGCACAAACCGATCCATCCATGCTTCGGGATTTGGATCACCTGTTGTATTGCGGGATCGTTGGAAAATTGGAAATTGAAAAGTAGTGTGTAATGTTTTGTAACTTCTTCTTTGATTTTTTTCATGATGATTATTAAACCAAATCAGGTGTCTATCTGCCTCTGAAAGAAATAACTCTAAATTTCCGATCTAACATCGAGTATTATAATTCCGAGCGTTATCAATGGACACTAAATAAGATGACCCTTGATCAATGCAGAGTCATCTATAGCTGCTTAGGTTTTTTATTTTTGTCCACTTTTTAGGTCATCGTTCATGTATGGAGATTGATGGTTCTTTTATATATAGGAAATACATTATATGCGGGCCGGACAGTTGCGGTGTTTCTCTGGTTTACGAGAGTTACCACAATGCCCGGGGTTGCCCCCGCTGCCCTTCAGGGCAGCGGGGGCTGAGATCATTTGCCGTGCAGGCGCTCCAGTACTAGTGCCACGACATTGTACAGGTGGTCGTGGTTCATCTTCTTGCCGCGAGGTGACCCCGCGATACCAGCGTGCCCACCGGCCTCCGGTCCCCAGAGAGACTGGACGATCTCGCAGGCAGAGACCTGCTGTCCACCGTCAGCGAAGGACACGATAATGGCGCCGGTGGCGGTGTTCCGCGTTACCACTGCCGGAATGATCTGCTCCAGCCGGGGGCTGTAGTACGCACCGTTGCAGAACGGACCATCGGAAATGAACACCCGCATGGTACCAGCCTCCTCAAGCTCGAGGCATTGCTCGATGGCGGCTTCGTTGGCCTTCCAAGCATCGATGCACGAGAAGATGAACTCCTCGTCGCCGCTCAAAATGCGCTCAAGAGCAGTGATGTGCTTCTCCACCTCAGCAGTGACGTCGGTGACATTATCGATGTTACCAAGAGAGAAGAAGTGCTGGAGGTAGAACCCGTTGTACGCCATCACCAGACGGCGCAACTGCGGATCCACGATTTCGTGCAAGTGGTGGGGACCCTGCTCGTCCAAAAAAGCGATGGCCTTCCAGAACTCGGGGTTCTCCGGCTTGCGTCCCATCAGGGACGCGACTCCTCCGACGGTGTCACCATCGATGTGAGAGATAAGGATGATGTCCTTGTCTCCCAGCACGGGGACGTCGGTACGGGCGGATGGGGGCAGCTGCCCTGCGTACTGTCCGGTGTGGTGAGCGAGGGTCACCTTCGTGCCTTTGATGACCACGGTGCCGTACTCGGCCTCGACAGTGCCGGCGACCTCAGTGGTCGCGGCGAACTGCTTGGCAGCGATGGCGGTGCGAGCGAGAACAACCTTCACGGGAGACTCCTTGATCGAGGTGGCAATTTGCCCATAATTCTATGGTTTCATTATAACAAGTAGATGGAATTTTCACCAATATACGTTTTGTCTTGAAATGAAATAAATTGTGATGGGGTAGTACAGGATAGGTCACAAGACAAGCAGAATTATTTTTCTATAGAATCCAAGCGTTTTCAATGGCTGTGATTTGAAAAATTTTAGTTATAAGGGATATCTCCTACAAAATAACTAATTAGAGCTATTATTAAAAATGAATAAAATATATACAATATTACATGTGGATGGTAGGAGTTTCATGCATACGATTGCTTTGACTCAAAATGACAAACTCATCTGTTTCAGAGAAGATTCCGATGGCCAATTTACTGTTACAGAAAATGGAGTGGAGTGTGTTTATTCGATCGAAAGAATTGCTTTTTTCCTTTTTTGGTTAAGAGCAATTCTCGGGACAGAACAGACCGTAACAACTTCTTGTTTCTGTTGCGGTTTAAATGGACAGTTGATCCGTTATCCATATCAAACAAGGATAACGGATCAATATCATGTTTTCTAACTCATACAAAATGAAGGGGAAGTGCAAATTTATAGGAAAAGGGGAAGTTGCGAATTGTATGTTATTTCTCTTGGATTCCTGACTTTAATTGGATTTACCACTTATGTAATCATTCTCACACATCAACATAAAAAATCTCTAACGCTAATGACAGGTATGATGATTTCGATGGGTATAGCAATGGTATCCAGTTTGTTGCTAGGCACCATTCTTGGTGCACTTATTGGGGAAATGTTTGGAGCAACAGAGATTACTATATTTATTGGTATGTTAGTAGGTTTTTGTACAGGAAAACCAATCCATTTTATTGCTTCTTTAGATGGATTGCTGGCGGGAATCATGGGTGGGATGATGGGTGTAATGCTAGGTGTCATGATTCGAAATGAGTCACCAATTATCACACTTGCTTATCTTATTTTTGTCTTTACCCTAAGTTGTATTCTAATGATTTCGTTGATACGAAAAGAAATTTCAGATTCCTCCAAAGTTCAAGGGAAACTATTCCTTGGTCACCTCTATTATATGTGCCTCTTATTTACTATCCTTTTGGGTTTGACCATTCTTCTTATATTGGCGATATACCTGAATCCTACCTTACCTATCTATAATCCATCAGATCATATGCACATGCACTAAGAGAAAGATTTTCATTCAGGGAATTTTGAGATGTTCATGATTGATTAAGAATATCAAAATAGCTCACTAGGGCCATTTTCATGTTTTTGTTACTTGGTTATATTTATTACTGGAAGAAAAAAAGGAGTGGATAGAAAGAGATATGAATCAAGAAAACCAAGAGAAACAAAATGGAAATCGTTTGTACAATGTAATTTGGCGGTGGCATTTTTATGCAGCATTATTTATCACACCATTACTGATTACCCTTACACTAAGTGGCATTGGATATTTATTTTATACAGATGTAGAAAAGAAAGCTTACCATGACTTATTTTTTGGAAAAAGCGAAATAACAGAACAATTAACGATAGATGAAGGTATTGAAAAGACGGTAGAGCAATACAAAGGATATTCGGTCTCGAAAGTTATTTTATTAGATGATCCGTTTAATACACGCTTAACCATGACAAATGAAAATGGCGACCAAAAATATGTATTCCTGGATGATAGTTATGAAATAGTTGGTAGTCAAAGTGCAAAATATACATTTTCAAATATGATGAGAGAAACACATAGTTCTCTGTTTATTGGTGGAACGATTGTAAATTACTTAGTGGAATTAGCTGCATGCTGGGCAATCTTTATGCTGCTTACTGGTATTTATATGACATTTAAAGGAAAAGCATTAAGAAAGATTCCGAACCCAACGAAGCGGCAAAAAAGTAAAAAATTGCATGCCTTAGCGGGGACTATTATTACCATTCCTATGATAATCGTTATTTTTACCGGATTGCCTTGGTCCGCATTTATGGGCGATTTGATCTATTCAGCAGCTCAAAAGTATTCGTCTATTGGAATCCCAACATTAAAACAACAGCCGCCAACTTCGGATAGGAGTGAAATTCCATGGGCTACTCGTAAAAATGAGGCACCTACTTCCAGCAAATCTCATGCACATCATGGTGATATGTCTCCTAACTCAAGTATGTTAAGTGACAGCAGGATAAATGTGGAACAATTGATCCATAAGGTTGAGCAATCTCGCATTTCGAAACCTTATTCTATTCTTTATCCAGCGACTGAAGATGGCGTTTATACCGTATCGAAGGGTAGTAATACGGGAATCACTGGTTTAGACGTTAGCCCATATGAGGAAATGACGGCCTATTTCGATCAATATAGTGGAAATATGATTTCAAAAGTAAGCTATCAAGATTATGGCATTTTAGCAAAATGGTTTACATGGGGGATACCGTTACATGAAGGTCATTTATTTGGATGGCCGAATAAGCTGATGAACTTATTGGTTTGTCTTGCTTTTCTATTCGTTATTTTCTGGGGAATGAAAACATGGTTATCTCGAAAAAAAGAGGGGAAATTTTCGGCACCACCAAAAACATCAAGTAAACTTTCGATTGGATTTATTATCTTTATGGTTGTTTTAGGGGTAGCTATGCCATTATTCGGACTCTCACTAATCGCAGTAATCATTATGGAAGGGATTATTTCTCTCATCAAAAAGGTGAAAAATGGATCATAGTATCGAAAGTACTTCTTTTTCAATTGGACTGATCCAAATGGAACACTGTAATAATAGCAATAGAAAGTAAATCATCTAAAATGCATATGAACGCATGGGAATTAAGGGCATATGAGAAAAGGACTTCTGCCTACTATAACAGAAGTCCTTTTTTGTTAGCATTTCTTGCTTAATTTTAATGATCGTATATAAGGTCTATTCGTAACTTCATCTATCTCAATTTTTGCTTCTGCATAAAGTGAAAGTAACAAAGAATAGCCCTTTTGGGTCAAAATACGAATTGTCAGAAATTTAATTAGTTGTTGTTCTTTCTTTCATAGAAAGTGAGTGTAAAGCTCTGATTGGTAACACACTTATGTGAAAAAGGGTAAAACGGAAAGAGGCAAGAGGATTGGCAATCCCCTAATCTATTCGAATAAATGAACCGAATGAAATATGGATTCAACCAGAAGAACATAAGTAATATAAAAACGTCGTTTCTTCACGAGAGCCAAAGATAAGTTTAGCCGTTTTTATAGATTATACTTCTACTTTACAACCAATTTCACTAATGGAGTGATATTTAGTTGTTGTTTGTTTTTTTAATATATTTTCGAAAAGCATTAATCTATATTAAAATAGCAGTAATGACGACTATCGGCGGTCGTTCAAAATGAGAAGGAAACGTGACGCGATGAATCTTCAATCTATTCGCGAGGGCATCTATTTTGGTGCAGTGATGAGTGGAGACGAGCTGATTTCCATCAGTCTTGTTTCTCCGGAGGAGGAGTATTATGTTTTCTCCTCTGAGTTCAACCAAGAGTATTTGCCACATGTTCTTCTCAACCTGGAGGCGAATCTCCCAACGAAAAACGGGTCACTAGACTGTGCTCACCCCAATGTAAAGTCACGGCTCGACATCATGATGGAGATGGAACTGTTTATCCAACGGAACAAGGATCGTACGCTGTGGGGTTATAACTTGGCGTATGACCAAGTCCGTTTGGACAAACCAGTCTCGAACCTTCTCTTCGACAATGATCCTCATGATCTCAGCACGTTGGAATTGCTTCTAGGAAACCCCGAGTTTCCGAAGAAGCCGGACATTTACAGTGCTATTAAAAAAGCACGATTCCGACGTTCTCTAGGATTGTGGCTGGCTGATCGGATGGAAGAGACAGTGCAGCGATAGTCGTCACCGGATGGTGTGGACGGGTTACCCGACCGCGCTTTCCGGAGGCAAAAATAAGGGAAATTAACATAGAGAGAAAAGCTACTGATTATTTCTTCTGATTGGTAGCTTTTTTGTGGAAATGATATATGTTTCGTATCAAGTGTACAGATATGTGGTGGGGATTGTCCATGGGTAGAAAGTGGATTTGGTAAATCTTTGGTCAAGGGAAACTTTTTATGATATGGAAAGGAGATTGTCCGATTTCATTGATGATTTTGAGTAGCTTCCCAATGAAAAAATGGTGATTTACAATATCTCCTTATTCTAAAAAATTACAACATGAAACACAAAGCATGGGGGATTTTAAATGAATCGAAAGAAATGGTTTGTGAACGGTTTATTGGTGGTTATGTTTTTACTTGTAGCTTGCTCACAGAATGAATGGAGAAAGCCTGTGAATCTAAAGGAGTTTGAACAAACTGCAAAAAAGGAGTTAGAGGAACAATATAAGGAATCATTTGTTATAAAACCAGCCAAAAAGAAATGTATTGCTCTAACGAAGCAGGAAGAGAAAGATTGTAATAGAGAACTTTTTACCGCAGAAGCTTCACCTCAGTCCAATCCCGAAATTGTGTTTACTGTTAACTATCATCGCAGTTATGGGGGATCGTATTATAATGATTATTTGGAGCAATATATGACCTACGACCTCCAGCGACTTGTGCAATCACGTTTGAAGATCAAAAATATGATAATGCAAGTGAACGTATCGTATCATAGTACCAATAATAATCTTGTGAGTTATACAGGATCAGTAAAAGATTATCCAAATAAACTAAAGAAGATTCCCTCCCATACATCCTTCTATGTACATTTATTGGACGGGAATCAGAGCATAGAGCAGAAGGCGGAACAAATCTATCAGTTCTCCCAAATTTCGAAACTCCAGACAATGGAAACCAACATTACTGTTAACTATTATGCAACATTTCCACAAAATCATGAGAATCCATATAATCAAAATCCGTTAAGTTCGTTTTCATTTACAATGAATGATCTGAATTCAGTGCAATCCATTAAAGAAAAACTACAACAGCATCAATCGATGAATACTGAGAAGTAATGAATGGAGTAGGCTCCGAAATGAGCAAAGGAATAGATGGACTGATCAGTGAGATTTAATTATTACAAAAACACATCATATTGAATCGTATTGAACTTTCATACACCCATACTCGAGGGAATAACTGCAATCCATTACTCTAATATCCTAATCAAACAAAATCCAAAGTTACTTTAAGGCATACATCCTTATAAACGTTTCACACCAAAAGTGAAGTCAAGTACTAGACAAATCTGTGGAGAAATACATTATGTGTTTACTTTCCCTTTATTCAATAAAAACAGAACAACAACTTTCACCACGAAGGAATTTCATTTATACCTACAACAATATGTAAGGAGAAAGAAATATACTTAAACACTTTAGTAAAACAGATTGAATCTCTGGTTATAGAGGCACAATCTGTTTTATCACTATCTATTGTTATTTTTTTAAAATATGAAAATGAAATCTTTCCATAACCCTTCTATTGTTCATTTTAAAAAATATACTCTCTCTACTGTACGTGTTATGCATGTTTAGGTGAATATTCAGACTGTTCACCACCATATGTTAATATTATGATAAGGAGTATAATTCTAACTATTCATTTAACAAGAAAGATGTCGATAGTCACTGAAAGCAAATGAAATAGGAAGAAGAAAAAGAGGATGCCATCATTCTAGAATCAAAACAAAGCACTTAAATATATCAAAGAAACCAAAAGAAAAGTACTGGTTAGGAGAGATATATAATGAGTTCTTTGGTTCTCGGTTTTCAGGAAATGGAAAAAAAACAGCTTTTGCTCGTTGGCGGAAAAGGGTTAAATTTAGGGGAATTATCGAAGGTTCAAGGAATACTAGTGCCAGAAGGATTTTGTGTTACCACACTGGGATATCAAAAAGCCCTCGAACAAAACGAAACGTTTCAAGCATTGTTGGATAAATTAGCACTGCTAAAAGTAGAAGATCGTGATCAAATTGGCGAAATCAGCAGGAAGTTTCGGCAAATCATCGAGCAAATTGATATTCCCTCCGATGTTGTGAAAGCTGTTGCTCACTATCTTTCTCAGTTTGGCGACGAGCATGCTTATGCGGTGCGTTCCAGTGCAACTGCCGAAGATTTACCACATGCTTCTTTCGCAGGACAACAGGACACCTATTTAAATATTATCGGGAAAGATGAAATATTGCGACACATAAGCAAATGTTGGGCTTCCCTATTTACGGATCGGGCCGTAATTTACCGAATCCAAAACGGGTTTGATCACAGCCAAGTTTATCTATCTGTTATCGTCCAAAAGATGGTTTTCCCACAGGCTTCAGGAATATTATTTACTGCTGATCCGATTACTTCCAATCGAAAGCTGCTATCAATCGATGCTAGTTTTGGACTAGGAGAGGCTCTTGTCTCCGGCTTGGTATCTGCCGATTGCTATAAGGTCAAAGAAGATAAAATCGTTGATAAGATGATCGCAACCAAAAAACTGGCTATCTATGGACGGAAAGAAGGAGGTACAGAAACGCAGGAGATTGATCCTGATCTGCAAAAGACGCAAACACTTACCGAACGACAAATTTTACAGCTTGCACACATAGGCAGACAGATCGAAGCTTATTTTGGTTGCCCACAAGATATCGAATGGTGTCTGGTTGATGATACGTTTTATATTGTACAAAGTAGACCCATCACTACTTTATATCCCATTCCAGAAGCAAAAGATAAAGAGAACCATGTCTATGTTTCGATTGGTCATCAGCAGATGATGACAGAACCGATCAAACCATTAGGAATATCTCTCTTTCATTTTTTAACACCTGATCAACCACAAAACATAGCAGGAGGAAGAATGTTTATCGATTATACACATGATCTGGCTTCACCTATTAGCAGAAAAATTTTATTACATGCAATGGGACAATCCGATCCGCTCATAAAAGACGCACTTACGACCATCGTGAAGCGAAAAAAATTTATAAAGCCATTACCTAATGGTAAAAAGGTTCTGAGTCTTCGAAAAAACAATGCAGGTATGTCTTGGGGGTTTCTAGTACAAATCGCGAAGATCTACATCCAAAACGATCCAACAATCATTCCTGATTTGATAAAGAGTAGTGAAACATCGATAGAAGAGTTAAAACAAAACATTCAAATGAAATCAGGATTGGATTTATTTGATTATATTCTAGAAGATTACCAGCAATTGAGGAAGATTTTATTCAACCCACAAAGTTTGGGTGCGATTATGGTTGCTGTATATGCTTCATCATGGATCAATAAAAAAATGAAGAAGTGGTTAGATGAGAAAAATGTAGCAGACACGTTTTCTCTATCTGTACCAAACAATATTACTTCGGAAATGGGTTTGGCGCTATTGGATGTTGCCGATGTGATTCGTCCTTATCCAGAAGTAATTGATTATTTACAACATGTAAAAGAGGATAACTTTTTGGATGAACTGGTTAAGTTTGATGGCGGACAGGAAACCCAAGACGCCATCCATACTTATCTCAACAAATACGGAATGCGATGTACCGGAGAAATCGATATTACCAATACTCGTTGGAGTGAAAGACCAACTACACTCATCCCCATGATCCTCAGTAACATCAAAAATTTTGGACCGAATGCTAGCAAGCGGAAATTCGAGCAAGGACAACAAGAAGCCATGAAAAAAGAACGAGAACTATTAGATCGATTAAAGCAGTTACCGGATGGTAAACGAAAAGCCAAAAAGACAAAGCGAATGATCAGCCTAATCCGGAATTTCATTGGTTATCGAGAGTATCCAAAATACAGCATGATTAATCGCTATTTCGTTTATAAACAGGCTTTACTGAAAGAAGCTGAACAGCTTGTAGATACCAAAGTTATTCATGAAAAAGAAGATATATACTATCTCACTTTTGAAGAACTTCGCGAAGTCGTACGCACAAATAAACTGGATTACCAGATCATCGACAAACGAAAAGACGAGTACAAACGATATGAGAAGCTAACTCCTCCACGTGTTATCACGTCTGATGGTGAAATCATTGTAGGTGAATACAAACGAGAAAATCTCCCCGCTGAAGCTATTGTCGGTCTGCCGGTTTCTTCCGGAGTTATAGAAGGCAGAGCACGTGTCATCTTAAAGATGGAAGATGCAAATTTAGAAGAAGGAGATATACTGGTTACAACTTTTACCGACCCTAGCTGGACACCATTGTTTGTATCGATTAAAGGTCTCGTCACCGAAGTTGGCGGACTGATGACACATGGAGCTGTTATTGCACGTGAATATGGCTTGCCAGCAGTTGTCGGAGTAGAAAATGCCACCACGTTGATAAAAGATGGGCAACGTATTCGAGTAAATGGAACAAATGGTTATATCGAAATATTGTGATTGCTTCCGGATTTCATTAGTAGCACCGCTCCAGTGGTTTCCAGAGCGGTGTCTCACCATCTCTTGTCTAATGCAATCTTCTCCTTTCGATGGGTCCACTTCCAGTTGGTCAAGAGGAGAAATTCTCAGCTTCACCAAAACCTTCAATTAAACTTTCGATTGGATTTATAATCTTTATGGTTGTTTTAGGATTAGCTATGCCCCTCGTCGGATGTTATATTGGAATAATACCATTCAAAGTAGGTTGTTTTTTTGTATTGAGAATCAGCTGTATATGATATATTGAGAGCATTCCTAAATATTTTTAAGGGTGGAGCTCATGTTGACATACGAAGAGATCAAAAGACTTATGAGAAGGAGCATTGGTAGCAAGTTTCTTGGAAGAAAAGAAGCAAAAGAGCTACCAAATATCTTATGGGAAGGCGAAATTCCAAAAAATTTGATCGGCGGGAAAGGGATATTAGTGGCAACAGATAGGCGTTTGATTTTTATCAAAAAGGGAATTTTCTCACTCGAGGTTAAATATGTTCTATATGATGAAATATCTTATATGCAAGAAATTCCAGGGATAATGACGGGGGATATTGTTGTTTACTTCGGTGAGAAAAAGATTAAAATCACAAATGTAGAATTAGACATTCTTCCTATCTTTCTTGATCGGGTATCAGATTACATCAATGAGAATAATAAACTAAAATCTACAAAAGATCAGATAGCGTCACAAGACCAATCAGTAATAGACGAGAACAGAACAGAGACAGTTATACAACAATTAAAAGAGCTTGGAGAGTTGAAGAATCAAGGGATTTTAACGGAAGAAGAATTCCAATCAGAGAAAGCAAAAATATTAAATACAAAGTAATCGCCACTCATGCGGGTGGTATTTTTTGATTGTTCATATACAACATCACTTGTCCTAATTCATTATTCGTTTAGATCGATATTATGTCTAAATAAAGGCAGCCACATTGGTCACGCAAGATGACTCCCGCCAGTGTCACTATTGCCGGAAGGACTTCCAGACGATCGAAAAGCTGCTGGCCGGGTAGACTCCGTTTTGACGAGAAGGACTCTGAACATACTTCGAGGAGTGATGTTCAAAGTCCCCACTACAAATAAAATCCTATATAGTTGAAAATAACCCACATCAATATAATCAAAAAAGCAGGCTTATTTTAATGAAAGGACAGGTGAAACAATGATTGTAAAAGAAATTATCTGGGATCGTAGTTTGATAGATACATTTTAATTGAACATGTTCCATTACCTAGTTCTTTGGTAATGGAGAGGAAGAGGCAGCTATTATCATTGCACAAGCATAAACATAGATAGACTTAAAATTACATTGCTTACAATAAAAAAGGGGAAGGGTTGCTGGATCATGTTAATCTCTAAAAAAATTCAAGTAGGAAATCATATCCGAGTTGTTTCTCCATCCAAAAGCTTTTCTATTTTATCAAAAGAAACGATAGAAATCGCTATGCAAAGATTAAGAAATCTAGGATTTACTGTCTCAATTTCACAACATGCATCTGTAATGGATGCTTTTGGTTCCTCTTCTATAGAGGAGAAGATCAAGGATCTTCATGATGCTTTTGCTGATGAGACTGTGGATGGAATTATCACGACGATTGGAGGATATAACTGTAATCAATTATTAACATATTTGGATTATCAACTGATTAAGCAAAATCCAAAGGTACTTGTGGGGTACTCGGATATTACTGCTCTCGCAAATGCTATTTATGCCAAAACAGGCCTTGTTACGTATTCTGGCCCGCATTTTTCTACGTTTGGAATGAAAAAAGGAATGGAATATACCATTGATTATTTTCAAAAGTGTCTTATGAGGGGAGATTCATTTACTGTGAACTCTTCAACCGATTGGAGTGACGATGCATGGTATTTGGATCAAGAAAATAGAACTTTTCATGCGAATAGTGGTTGGAATGTTATTCAAGAAGGAGAAGCAGAGGGAGTGAGCATAGGAGGGAATCTATGCACATTAAACCTACTTCAAGGAACGAAATACATGCCATCTCTGGAAGATAGCATTCTGTTCTTAGAAGACGACTACCTTACCTTTCCAGATATTTTTGATCGAGATTTGCAATCTCTTATCCATCAACCAGATTTCGAAGGTGTTAAAGGCATTCTTATTGGGAGATTTCAACGTAAAAGTGTTGTAACAAACGAGCTCTTACAAAAGATAATAACTTCTAAGAAAGAGCTAAGTGGTTTACCCATACTAGCAAATGTAGACTTTGGTCATACCAGCCCCATGTTTACCTTTCCGATTGGTGGGAGGGTGAAAATGAAAGCGTGGAAGGAAGGGTCTAGCTTAGTTATTCAGCAGCACTAAGGTTAACGGTAGGTGTGTAAGAAAAGAGAAAATAAAGCATCAAAATGTAACTTATAGATGGAGGAGACAATGGTGATAGATAGTCTCTATTTGTACTATAGAAGATTTTCCTGAGTTTATTTATTTACATGGTTGTTCTTATACCATCTCTAGTTTCCCGCACGATTTATCGTGTGGTTACAAAAGTTATTCAAGCTATTATAGTAATAATGTCTAATGAAAATCCTATATAGATTATAGTAAAATAGAGTTGTCACAGTAAGGGTCAAACCATGTAGTAAGTTACACTGGCAGAGTAAAGGTTAGTCATTAATTGGTAACATCCTTTGTAACACAATGATATAAAAAAGAATAAAAAAAATATTAGAGGATTAGCAGTCCCCTAATCTATGCGGATAAATGAACCAGATGACATTAGGATAAACCAAAAAAATCATATCGACATTCACTAAACAAGAGCCAATTTTTCTTGATAAGATTTACACGTTCTTAAATTGAAATCCTGTCCTGACTGGAAGCAAAAATGACTTGCTGAATTAAATTTGCAAATCCATGATTTTAAGGAGATCGTCGAATTATCGATCTGGAGTAGGACAAGCACTTGCTCTATTCGTCAAGTTAGTTAACGAATGACTAAAGTTGGACAATTATGGAACTTAATAAAGGTGCTTCTCTTGATTTTAGAAAATCCATAACATGAAACTCAAAAAAGCATCCATCATTGATTATGAATGCTTTTTTGATGTTTCATTTGTATGTATTTCATCATGGTAGCAATTGCTTCATATTGTTTGGTTAATTGATCATTCAGTTTTTTTAAAGCACGCTGAAAGGATATTTTGACGCTTTCTAAGTTTCTTGTGTCGAGATCATCAAGTAGCTGCTTCATGTTTTCTATGAAGTAAACTGTTTTTCTCAAACTGCTGATCACGATGATTTTTCTTAATTCATGAGATGTAAATATTCGATATCCATTTTGGATATTTCTTTCTGATCGGATTAGTCCTTCTTTTTCCCAATGCCGAATGGCGGAAGAATTGACACCGCATATTTTTGCTACTTCCCCGATAGTCATCGCATCTGTTATCTTATTGTTTTTGTATTTAGAGAAATCGGTTTGTTGGATCATGCCCAAGATGGATTCCACTCTCTGTTTTTCCATGTGAATATCGTGTAACTGTTGATTGATTAGCCAAATTGCCTCTACTATATCCCCATGTTTTATTTTTTTCATTACTTCATAGGCAACAGGAATATCATATCCCTTTATCAGTGCACGAATGGTGGCAAAGGCTTGGACATGAGTAGGTGTATAGTATCTACGGTTGCTGATTGTTCTAGGAACATCAGGTATCAAGTCTAGCTCTTCATACCTGCGTAAGGTTGTTGTGCTGATATTTAGTTGTTCGGCAATCTGTTTTGGTGTAAAGATGCTATTCATCAGATTCTCCATTCTTTGAAGTATAAGCTTAAAGTACAGCAACAATATTAGATGAAAAAAATGCATGAAAATCAAGTGTTTTTGCTGATAAACCGAAAGATTGCGTAAATGTTGTACGATTATGATAGTAACATTTGAGGAGTGGATAGATAAAGTAAAATGGTGAAGCTGATGATGGGTAAGTGTTTGGGTTTAAGACATGTATGAAACTAGTGAAAGAGATTGATAAAGCTTTTACCAATTGGGAAAATCAGGTTTCAGAGAAAGGCGAACAGGATTAGGTGAAAGGATTATCTAAAAAGGAGTGTGAATAAAAATGAATTCAAAACAAGAAGCTGTAAAGACACCCGGTTTGATCGGCAATCGATTTATACAAACCATATTATTATCAAACATACTTTTGCAGATAGGGATATGGGTGAGGAACTTCGCTATATTGCTGTATGTTGCGGATAAAACAAACAACGATCCCTATGCAATATCGTTAATTAGCATAGCTGAATTTGCCCCAATTTTTGTATTTTCCTTTATTGGTGGAACATTTGCAGATCGTTGGATGCCAAGAAAGACAATGATTTGGTGTGATTTGCTTTCCTCCGTTTCTGTATTTCTGGTTTTGTTTGCGATACATTTTGGTACATGGGAGTCGGTATACTTTGTTACGTTTATCTCGGCTATTTTGTCTCAGTTCTCGCAACCGTCAGGAATGCGACTAATTAAAGAGCATGTTTCCGAAGATCAAGTACAGCAGATGATGGCGTTATATCAGTCGGTAATGGCTACTTTTTCGATTCTTGGTCCAATGTTGGGAACGTTTTTTTACAGCAATTTCGGACTGGAAATATCCATTACAGTAATGGGATTTGTATTTTTGTTTTCGGCTCTTGTACTTATACGATTACCAAAAGATAAGCTTAAACCTGCTTCGAAAATGGGAAAGAACCAATTTCGAAGCGAATTTGTGGAAGGTTTTCGTTATGTATGGAAGAGTCCCATGCTCAGAATGCTTGGAGTTTCATTCGCTTTGGCGGGTTTGGCTGTTGGCGTTATTCAAACGCTCAACTTGTTCATTGTTACAGAGAGATTAGGAAAACCGGAAGAATTTTTACAGTATATGTTGATGGTAAGCGGTGGAGCGATGCTGATAGGAGGCGGGGTTATTGCTGTTATCGCAAAACGCATCCAACCACAATATTTGTTAGCATTTGGAATGGTGACTTGTGCGCTTTGTACAATTATCATTGGATATTCAACTAGTGTTTCGATAACGCTGATCACACAATTTATAAATGGTCTCGTATTACCATGTATTCATATTGGGATTAGTACCATGATCTTAAAATGGTCGCATGCCTCCATTGTTGGTCGAGTGAATGGATTGCTTAATCCGATGTTCGTGGGCATGATGGTGTTATCGATGTCATGTGCTGGCGTTTTGAAAAGCACCTATTCGCTCGTATCTATCTATTCAGCTGCAAGTATACTTTTTTTACTTGGTGGGTTGGTTATGATTCCTATTATGAAAAATAAATCTTCTGATTCGTTAGAAAATAATTTAGACAGAGTCTAAACATCAACGAAGATTAGCATTCTATCTTGATTTTCCTTATAAAGCGGTGTGTTTCAGCAATAAAATAGAAAAGAAATTATCTAATTATATTTCTGCTGAAAACTTGCGGGAATTTATTTGACAAGAAAACGAAGTCTTAAAAACCTTCGTTTTCGTTGTATTATTAGCCTGTTAAGGGAAGAAAAGGAGGTTGCTAGAATATATTTAGCGGAATTTTGCGCATATGTTACGAATCTAGCATCCAAGTACATGTTTTATTTGTATGATAAGCAGGTGAATATCTTTTAAAACTAATAATAGAAGATGGATAATCTTAAAATGTCGGCTATTAATTCGCTAATCGAACTTTTGGGTTATAATGCGTAGGAGTATAATGGCATGTAAGGAGATAAAAATGCAGAAAGGATTTCTAAATGGTTACTATGGACAAAGAGAAACAGCAATTAAGTGTGGAAGTTGCAAGATTATACTACCAATCCGATTACAGCCAACAAGAAATTGCTAATAAATTGAATATCTCCAGACCAACGATCTCTAGATTGTTAAAATATGCGAAAGAAAAAGGGTTCGTTCAAATTAACATAGCGGATCCATTTGCAGATTTAGATAATATAGGAAATCTACTTCGTGAAAAATATCATTTAATAGAAGCACATGTTGTATTTTCACCAACACCAGAGTATACAGCCATTACAGAATACATTAGTAAGTATGCTGCTGAATATTTGGCGAAGTCTGTTACCAATGGTGATATCGTTGGTGTGAGCTGGGGGACAACGATGTATGAAATCGCCAGAAAAATGGTGCCTCAGACTGTAAAAGGCGTAGAGGTTGTTCAATTGAAAGGAGGTATTAGTCATTCCAGTGTGAATACATATGCAAATGAAACAATTACTTTGTTTTCGGATGCCTTTCAATCAACACCACGAAACTTACCGCTTCCAGTTATATTTGACAACGCTGTTACAAAAGAATTAGTAGAACAGGATCGACATATTCGCCATATTATTGAAATGGGAAAACAAGCGAATATTGCAATTTTTACGGTCGGAACAGTTCAAGACGAAACTTTATTATTTCGATTAGGTTATTTTGATAAACAAGAAATGAGTTTATTGAAAGAGCAAGCTGTTGGTGATATTTGTTCACGCTTCTTTGATGGTGACGGTAATATTTGCAGCGAGGAAATTAATCAGCGCACCATTGGTATTGATTTAGCAGAGTTACGCTTAAAAAAAAGTTCCATTCTTGTTGCTGGGGGCTCTAAAAAAGTACAAGCGATTGATGGTGCGTTAAGCGGAGGGTACGCGAATGTGTTGATTATAGATCAGCATACCGCAAAAGAGTTACTAAATTATAAAAACGTGAAAGATAGCAGGTTCTCTCAAAAGTAATGAAATAGAGAGGCCTTTTTTTATTGGAAGAGTAGATAATCTGATAAAAATAATAACGAAAGATAAAAATGGTAACAAGATAGTTAGTAGATAATATATTTTTCATAAAAAACCATGAACAAAATTTCAAACGAGTGTTTACATTTGTTCAATGCGAAGTTAGAATGAAGTTGGTATAAGAGATGAGGAGTAAAGAAAATGAACATTGCAAAGTTAATTGATCATACAGCTTTGAAACCGGATACTACAAAAAATGATGTCTTAAAACTTTTAGAGGAAGCGAAGAAATATAATTTTGCTTCTGTTTGTGTGAATCCTATCTGGGTAAAATTAGCTGCTGAAAAATTAGCAGGACATGATGTAGATGTTTGCACAGTTATTGGATTTCCTTTAGGTGCAAATACTACAGAGACAAAAGTATTTGAAACCAAAGATGTAATTGCAAAAGGTGCTACGGAAGTAGATATGGTAATCAATGTCGGAGCATTAAAAGATGGAGATTATGAACTTGTTGAAAAGGATATTGACGAAGTGGTACAAGCTGCAAAAGGAAAGGCACTTGTAAAAGTTATTATGGAAACTTGTTTGTTAACAGAGGAAGAAAAAGTTCGTGCTTGCCAAGTAGCTGTAAAAGCTGGTGCTGATTTTGTCAAAACTTCAACTGGATTTTCCACAGGTGGAGCAACTGCGGAAGATATTGCATTGATGCGCCGAACGGTCGGAGAAAACGTTGGGGTAAAAGCATCTGGTGGCATTCGCACGCGAGAAGATGCAGTGAAAATGGTGGAAGCTGGAGCTTCGAGAATCGGTGCAAGTGCAAGTGTTGCGATTGTCTTAAATGGAAAAGAAAGTGCTACAGATAATTACTAATTCATCAAAATCATGGGCAGAAATAGATTCATAAATGGTTGACGAATATAATTTTTTTAAAAAAATATGTAAGCGGATACAAAAAGGGGAGTAAATTTTATGAAGTATGTAATAGGTATTATCGGACTCATAATTATTTTAGGTATCACATGGCTTGCTAGTAATAATAGAAAAAAAGTCAAATATCGTCCGATTATCACCATGGTGATAGTGCAGTTTATTTTAGGTTTTGTTCTATTGAATACGAGTGTGGGAAATGTACTTATCACTGGAGTCGCAGATGGTTTTGGGCTATTGTTAAAATATGCTGGTGAAGGAATTAATTTTGTATTTGGCGGTTTGGCAAATCAAAAAGAATTTTCCTTCTTTTTAAGTGTATTAATGCCAATTGTGTTTATTTCGGCTTTAATTGGTATTTTACAGCACATAAAAGTGTTGCCGTTTATTGTGAAATATATTGGTTTAGCTTTAAGTAAAGTAAATGGCATGGGGAAACTGGAATCATTCAATGCTGTGGCTTCCGCAATTTTAGGACAATCGGAAGTGTTTATTTCCGTTAAGAAACAGTTAGGTTTACTTTCGGAAAGAAGATTATATACATTATGTGCGTCTGCGATGTCGACAGTTTCGATGTCTATCGTTGGATCCTATATGGTTTTATTAAAACCGCACTATGTTGTAACCGCTTTAGTGCTTAATTTGTTTGGTGGATTTATTATCGCTTCGATTATCAATCCATATGAAGTTACAGAAGAAGAAGATATGTTAGAGGTACAAGAGGAAAAGAAAAAGAGCTTTTTTGAAGTATTAGGAGAGTATATAATAGATGGCTTTAAAGTAGCTATTACGGTAGCAGCTATGCTGATTGGATTCATTGCTTTAATTGCTTTCATCAATGCTGTGTTTAAAGGAATAATTGGTATTTCATTCCAAGAACTCCTTGGTTATATCTTTGCACCATTTGCTTTTATTATCGGAGTTCCTTGGCATGAAGCAGTGAACGCTGGTAATATAATGGCGACGAAACTTGTATCCAATGAATTTGTAGCTATGACAAATTTAACTCAAGGAAACTTTAACTTCACAGAAAGAACCACTGCTATTATATCCGTGTTCCTTGTTTCATTCGCAAACTTCTCTTCCATTGGAATTATTGCTGGTGCGGTTAAAAGCTTACATGAAAAACAAGGAAATGTGGTAGCAAAGTTTGGATTGAAGTTACTTTTCGGAGCGACGTTAGTGAGCTTTTTATCCGCAACAATTGTTGGTTTAATCATTTGACACTCCACATGGCTGAAGCCATGGGATTCTTGGGACGGTAGCCTTCTGACTACTTCATTTACCAAGCTAACTCCGTGAGCCCCACGGTTGAAAAGAGTTTTTGTTGCTTTTGTCATAGAATAGACTTATTGCTTGGTTTTCGCTTTTCAGTCTAGCCATTTTTCGGTACGCATAGCATTTTACGTGCAAAACGCTTGGTTCGCACAACCTAATATACTATCCACTTTTCAAAGAGCAACTGTTGGTAGTTTAACAACAGAATATATGTTTGTAAAGTGTTTTTGGAAAATTTTTCAGACTTGTGAGAGATAGAAACCTCCATCGTCTGAGCTTGCTATTATCCCACGATTCAAACTGTAGGTTAAGACTATAAAAGGAGTGGTGATCGGATGAGAATGGTAGATATTATCGCGAAAAAACGTGATGGAAAAGAACTAACAAAAGAGGAAATTCAATTTTTTATTCAAGGGTATACGGACGGAACCATACCTGATTATCAAGCAAGTGCTCTTGCAATGGCTATTTTTTTTCAAGATATGTCTGATCGTGAGCGTGCTGATTTAACGATGGCTATGGTGGAATCAGGAGAAACAGTTGATTTATCCGCGATTGAAGGGATGAAAGTAGATAAACATTCCACAGGTGGAGTTGGCGATACAACTACATTAGTTTTAGGACCATTGGTAGCTGCTTTAGATGTTCCCGTTGCGAAAATGTCTGGACGAGGTTTAGGACATACAGGTGGCACCATAGATAAATTAGAAGCAGTAGAAGGATTTCATGTTGAAATTACGAAAGAGCAATTTATTGATATCGTAAACCGCAATAAGGTTGCCATTATAGGACAAAGTGGAAATTTAACACCTGCAGACAAAAAGATGTATGCACTCCGTGATGTGACAGGAACGGTAAATTCCATTCCCTTAATCGCAAGTTCGATAATGAGTAAAAAAATTGCGGCTGGTGCGAATTCAATTGTCCTTGATGTGAAGACAGGTGCAGGCGCATTCATGAAGACAGAAGACGATGCGAAAGAATTAGCACATGCAATGGTGCGAATCGGAAAAGATGTTGGTCGTCAAACCATGGCTGTTATATCCGATATGTCACAGCCTCTAGGTTTTGCGATTGGTAATGCTCTGGAAGTGAAGGAAGCAATAGATACATTAAGAGGAGAAGGTCCAGAAGACTTAACCGAATTGGTACTTGTATTAGGAAGTCAAATGGTTGTACTTGCAAAAAAAGCAGACACGTTAGAAGAAGCGCGTGAAATGTTAAAAGAAGTGATGAAAAACGGAAAAGCCATTGAAAAATTCAAAGAGTTTTTGCGTAACCAAGGTGGAGATAGCTCGATAGTAGATCATCCAGAAAAATTACCGCAAGCTAAATATGTACTGGATGTACCTGCTAAGGCATCAGGGGTTGTTTCTAACATGGTGGCAGATGAGATTGGTATCGCTGCAATGCTTTTAGGCGCAGGTCGTGCAACAAAAGAAGATGAGATTGATTTAGCAGTTGGCTTACTATTGCGTAAAAAAGTTGGCGATGCTGTAAAAGAAGGTGAACCATTGGTTACCATCTATGCAAATCGTGAAGATGTGGAAGATGTAAAAGCAAAGATTTATGAAAATATTTCGATATCAGACAAAGCGGAGGCTCCTAAATTAATTCATACCATAATAACGGATTAATAGGGTAATATCGGACTAGCCTGCTCAAAAAACAGAAGAGGATGGTCAATGATGGAATGGAAACAACTTATTGATGAAGCAATATCGGCGAGTAAACATGCTTATGTCCCATATTCCAACTTCAAAGTAGGAGCAGCGCTGCTGACTGCTGACAATACGATCTATCGCGGATGTAATATTGAAAACGCCTCCTACGGACTGACAAACTGTGCAGAACGGACGGCAGTGTTTAAGGCAGTTTCAGAAGGAGTAAAGAAGATCCAGGCGATCGCGGTTGTAGGAGACACAGAAGGACCGATTGCACCATGCGGTGCGTGCAGACAAATCCTTGCCGAATTTTGTGAAGATGATACACCGATCATTTTGGCAAACGTAAAAGGAGATTTTGAAATAACAACGATCAATAAATTGCTACCGGGATATTTTTCATCAAAAGACTTACAAAATAAGTAGACCTCCAGTGGGAAGCTTAGGATTATTCACCGTCTTTGTGGATTCTTTTTCTAACAAGTAATAACCAAAAGCAGTTAAGGGAAAATGCCTCTGTTACAACGGTTTCGTTGGTGACAGAGGCATTTTTTGTGTTAGTTGTCATCGGCGTCCAGGTCCCATGCTTCCCCTATGACGCCAAGCCGGCCTTGCTTCGCATCTTGCAACAGGCGACGCAGCCATTTTGCTTCGGTCTTGGCGTGCATGTAACAGCCTGCCATCAGATGCAGCACCGATTTTGGTACAGTATGGATGTGTTCCTCGTAGACAATGCGCATTTGCGCTGTTAGCTGCTCTGCTACTTCCAGCTTGTGCGTGATCAGCTCAGCAATTTTTGCTTGATCGCCATGGAAAGCGAATGGAAGGGAGGTGTACAACGGGTTTTCGAGCGTTGTATCCGTTGAAAATTGCTTTATCAGCAGCACCTGAAACAGCTTCCGTCCATGATCCGTGATACGGTAAATCGTGCGGTCTGGTCGATTGGATTCTTTCATGATGTTGACAATCTCAATGCAAGCATCTTTCTTGAGTTGGTCGACTGCATAATAAAGCGAACCGTCCTTGACTTTAATGAACTTGAGTAGATGACGTTCTTTTAGAAGCTGCCTGATTTCATAAGGATGCATATCTTTTTCAAGAAGGAGGCCGAGAATCAGAAGTTTCATAGACATGTTTGCTCACCTACCTCGACTGGAACGATGGACGTTCGCTATGTGCAGGATTGGTAGCGCTTTGCTTCCCTTGCCGCGTCTGATGAATACCGGCTTTGGTCATCATTATTGCGATGAAAAAAGCGGCAATGGGAAGCAGTATTTCCCATTGGAACACGACGATAATGGAGTCTGCGAGTGCAGCGAGTAACTGCTTCAACGCAGGAGCCGGGATTTGCTCTTGGAACTCGGGCTGCAACAAGCCACGGCCATCGCCGATGTGCTCCACGAACGGAGCAGGAATGCGGCTGTGCAAGCTGTTCGACTGGATGACGCCGAACACAGTGACACCAAGCGCAGAGCCGATCGTTCGGAAGAAAATGACGAGTGATGTCGCTGCTCCTTTATATTGCGGCTGAATGTCATGCAGAGCTGACATGTTGAGCACTGGGTAGTTGACGCCAATGCCGAGACCGATGACTACCATATAGGTGGTGATCATGAGATTTGACGTGTCCGCGCTCATCGTGCTCAGCAGCGATACACCAATTAGGACCACAAGGGTGGAGATGATCATAAGTGTGCGATAGCTGAATCTGCTCAAGAAGCGACCTCCGAATACGGAGCTGAAAACTACGCCAAGCATCATAGGTGTCATGATTGTACCTGCAGTACTGGCGGAGCCGCTTTTGACGCCCTGAATGAAGAGTGGGATATAGGATGCTCCGACCATCATGACGGCACCGTAAATGAAGCTGAGGATCTGGCTGGTAGTGAACAACTTGCTCTGAAATAGGGATAGTTTCACGATCGGATCGGAAGCAACTTTCGCTTCTACAAATAGGAAGAGTGCGACAAATACAGCAGATACAACAAATAAAGAGACGATCTGCCAAGAGCCCCAGGCATAATTTTTTCCTCCAAGCTCAAGTGCGAACATAAGGCTTAACACAGAAACCATAAGCGTTACGGCGCCTATATAGTCGATTTTCTGTTTGTTGTGTTTTTTCGATTCGTGATAGAACACCAGCAGCACAACCGTAGCGATGATGCCGATTGGCAGATTGATGAGAAATATCCATTTCCAGTTCAGGTAATCTGTGAAATATCCGCCAATGCTTGGTCCGAATACACTCGAAAGACCGAAGACCGCGCCTAACAGACCGTTCATTTTTCCTCGTTTCTCCGGCTGGAAAATGTCGAAGATGATTGTAAAAGCGATCGGCATCAACGCGCCGCCGCCGATGCCTTGCATCGCGCGAAATACGATTAATTGCGTCATATTATCAGCTGTTGCACAAAGTGCCGAGCCGATCATGAAAAGTATGAGGCCGAATACAAAAAACAGCTTTCGTCCGTACATGTCGGATAGTTTGCCAAAAATCGGTGTGAAGACGACGGAGGCAATCATGTATGCGGAAAACACCCACACGAACTTGTCGAGTCCGCCGAGTTCTTTGACGATCGTCGGCATTGCCGTAGAGACGATCGTCTGGTCGAGTGCGGTCATAAAAATACCGAGTAGCAGCGCCAGCAGCGTCCAGCTCGTTTTTGATTTCTGTTGGTTCATTTTCAAGTTCCTCTCTTTCACATCTGTATATAAGAAAATAAACTACTTCCAAATTCATTATACTCAAATTTGAGTATATAGCAATCTTATTAAATTTGACTTGAGTCATATCTTTTTTTAAAAAAACAAAAAGAGCCTTTAGTTATCAGACTCTTGATCGAAATTTCATTGATCCTGTGGCATTTTTTCTTCTTTGGTCTAAAGGTGAGATTAAAATAATTCGTACATAATGTACCCATTTCCCTCACGTTGTTAGCTACTTTGACAGGGATATCTTTGATTTTGTCTTTTTCTGTTGTACAAACAGAGCATCTATACTTGTGTTCATCTGGAATAGTGGTGGCATTATCCCCTTTAATCACTTCTACACATTCTCCACAAAAAAACTCTTCTTCATCCAAGGGATTAAGGATGGTAATAGGGGAACGCTCTCCCTTTTTGTGTATTTTTCGGCATTTGGAGCATAGATATTTTTCTTTTGACGCATTGGCTTTTGCATCCAAATAGTACTAGAAAAGAGTAATACAATTCAACCGATTATTTACCTTAATGTGTAGGTAGTCGGTTGAATTGTGTCTAAAATATGTCTCGGTGTGTGTTTTTCCCGAAATGCTACGGTGATCCCTCAATCTCCTTGCTTTACTTTTCAAGAGAGATTCCTCAAAAAATAAAAAGGCCTCTCTAAAATGAAGGCCATTGTAAAACAAATATTATTCTTTTTCAGAAGGATAAATGGTGTACATATCTGGTGGGAGTTCCATATCTGGAGAATTTCCAAGTTCGTATGAAAATCCTAGCTTATCTTCTGTATTTAAATAATAGTGTACATCTTCTCCAAAACTACCATCTTGGGTAATCTTTAAACTTTTTGTTTTATATTTTTCTAGCGTCGATAACAGTACTGTTTTATCAGCGATTTTTTCTTTGATATGATGCAGTCCTTCCCCAGTATCTCTCAAAAATTCCTCATAGATGGTAGGACCAGATACTGGTTGAATCAATTCGAATTGATTATTACTTACATTTGCCATGGCGATGATAAATTCAAATGGCACTTCCGCTAATGCCCCTTGATAATGCATGTAGTTAAGTGATTTTCCGTTCACTGTTACTACAATCCATGGACCAATGCCTAAGTTATCCACCCATGCTTTCATCGTTTTTTCGATATCAGGTGTTACTACAGCTATTTGTTGGATTTCTCTTTTTTGATTATAAGTTAATAATTGTTTGTTGTTCATTTTGTGATCTCATCGTTTTTTATTTTTGGTTTCACAGATGATGACGAACCAAAATAAAAAAGATGCAAAAAAGTACAGTTTGTTTTAATGTTTTTTGTGATGGAAGTATTTTATCAATTCTATTTTATAATGATTTTATAAGTATACGGAATAAAATCAGAGAGGAGCTATCAAAGTGAAAATAGATGATATATGGAAGGAATATTATCTTCCATTAAAGAAATTTATTGCTCAAAAGTTATTGGACTACAGGAATGTAAACTAGAAGATGTCGAATCATATGTGAACACTTATTTTCAGGAGTTATCAGGAAAGAACAAAAAGGTTATTGAGAAACACGGGCAGATATTTATTCCTATTGAGAATAGTTATCTTAATCATCAAATTAATTCAAGAAACTGTGGAATGCGACATTCAAGAACAAGGGTGATCATTTATGAGGAAAGTACAATCCGACTTAGATCGTAGAGGTGAGGTGATCGAGTGGATTAGGGATCATGCTCATTCCCTTATCACTATGGAGTCTGAAGATTCTTTAATTGATCTAGCAGCATTAGGTCCTATGGTATCTGATTCAAAAATCATTGGGTTTGGAGAGTCAACCCGAGGTGCCCGTAACGCTCATCAGCTTTACATCATCAAGCATCAAGCATTAAGATTTCTAGTTGAGTCTTTAAACTTCCGTTCGCTTGTCTTGGAAATGCACTGGGCTTTAGCTATCCAGCTAAATGAGTATTTGCGAACAGGTAATGGCGATCCTAGAATATTGCTCTCTAGAGCTTGGGGGCCTTTGCAAACAGAAGAAGTACTTGAAGTGATTCTGTGGATGCGATCATACAATCAACAAAATCCATCTGATAGTCTACAAATATTTGGTGGTTACTCAGGGCCAATCCATTTGGAAGCATTTGATGTTGTGTTTGACTATGTACAGTCAACCGCACCAGAACGGATGGAAGAGCTCAAAACCCACTTTTCGATACTCCGTCCTTCTCGTGACATGGATGAGCATGCTAAATGGTACTCCAAACAGCAAAACAAACAAGCTTTCATCGATCATGCTCAACAGGTCTATATACTTATATGTAATCTCCCTACTTACAACGGTTATGAACTCGCGATTCAGTATGCCCGTTTTATCTTGGAATTTTATGAACATCAAGGCATAGATAATCTTTCCATCGACCAACGATTTGCAAAAAATATCATCTTATGGCACAAACATACTGGTAACAAGATTGTCTATTGGGGTGGAATTGGACATACAGCTAATAATAACATGCTCAAGAGCGGATATAGTCAGGGCAGTTACCTTCGGGATTACTTTGGAAAAGATTATGTTTCTATTGGTTTAACTTTTCATTATGGATTAGGACAGAATCCTATTTCGTTCCCTCCCTCAGATTTTGTGGAAGCAGTTCTTAGTAAAGCTAAACTGGATATGTATATTCTGGACCTGCATGTGAAAAAGCCAGAATCGGTCAAAGCGTGGCTTAACACCCCAACAAAAGTACGTGCGATTGGCCCTTACTATGATCCCCAAACAGAACCTCCACATATAAATGGACTATTAAGTAGTTGGTTTGACATCCTTTTACACACACATGAGGTAACCCCTGCCATTTCATTAAAATAACTGGCGAAGTGGTGTGCAATGCCCGCGTGACTAATCACACGGGGCATTGTATTTAAATAGAAAAATAATAGGGTAAACTTCCGCATAAAAAATAGCAAATAAGCCGCTTTAAGGGAAACTGGGACGTCAGGGGACACTGAGCAATGTTAAATAAGTTAAACCAGCTCTAATATAAAAAAGCTGGTCTTTTTGTCTTATGGTTATAACTTACAAGGGAGATAATTTCTTATATAAATAAATATAATTCTACTTTGCGGTCTATGGTAGAAATCCTGTCACTGGGCCTACTAAACACGATTATGATCTGCTCTCCAGTTTTTTATCTCTTGTTTGATTTCTTTAGGAGTCAGATTTTCTTCGATAGTTTCCCTGCACAAATGGGGAAATTCTTCATCTGAAGCAAAACGTAAGGCAACGATTTGTTTTATTGTTAAATAAGAATCCATTTGCTTTCCGGTTAAGATGTAATGGCGTAAGCTCTCTTCAGCACGAATCGCACGATCTTGAACCTTCGTTGCAAACAGTCGTGCAAAGAAAAGTCCGATAGTTGTGATTAATGCGACCAGAAGAATAAGGGATGCAGGAATCCATGGCCCTTCATTAGTCATAGACCACACCCAATAAACAATAGCTGACAGAGTAGTTAGTAGAGCTAATGGGGCTAAAAAATAATGAAATACAGGAACTATCTGAGCGTGATTTTTATAATTTTGCATATTTCTCCACCTCTCATTAGAATTTATGTATTACAACATGTATCATATAACAAAACGACACTCATCGTTTGACAATGAGGGGATCCGTCCGAGATAAGTTCAAAAGCGGCACGATAGATTCATATATTTTCCAGAGTGGTCCCTCATGTGTGAATCGGTACCTTACCCTTAATTGGGAGTACATCAATTTTCTAGGAGAGTATTCATTCGCTTGCAAACCTACTTCTCTAGATTCTCTTCATCCATTGAACATGAATTAAGCCCAAAGACTAACTTATATCCCTAGAGGGGAAATTCCGCGTTTTGACGGCGGGACCCTTAGTAAATGAACATTGATTTATGAACACAGTTACTAACCACATGTAGAGCTAAGAAATGTTGATATGATTGACTTTTATCAAGGTATCCAGAAAACTGTACCTATTACTACAATTGCCTTTAGTTGGTCATAGAAAATCATTACAGAGATGACTTTCAAGTCGCACATCATAGTTTGTCCCATAAATATAAGTGACCTCTGTCTTTGCCTCCTGCCTTATTTCAATAATGATAGTGTACTAATTATAGCATTATCAATAAAGGAACGTTCAGGACGTGATTTCATCAAAACAGTAATCCCAATCAAAGAAACAACTAAGGTTTGCGCTAAGGCTTTGGCATCTAAGTCCCTATGAAATTCACCTGATTGTATCCCGTTTTGTATCATTTCTTGAAAAATGACAGAAAGATACATTTGGTGCTCCCTTGTTAAAATTTCAAACTTTTCATCATGCGGAGCAAGTTCTACCATGGTATTGATACAAAAGCATCCCTTATTCTGATTCCCTTGGCATTTTTCTTCGACTAAGTCCTCAAAAAACAAACGTATTGTATCTTTTACCGACTTGTTATATTGAAGTTTTGAACGAATGTTAGAAATATGTAATTTTGTATAGTTACGCAGTGCTGCTTCAAACAATTTTTCTTTGTCACCAAAGGCTGAATAGATGCTTGGTCGTTGCAATTCCATATTTGTAGTCAGATCAGTCAATGATGTAGCGTGATAGCCTTTCTTCCAAAAAACCTGCATCGCGGCATCTAATGCTTTTTCCTCATCGAATTCACGTTTTCGCCCCATACTATTTTCCCTCCTTTATTTTCTAATCAAGTTAACCATTCTCCCGATATTTTCATTAATAGATATTCAAATGTCTCGGATGAAAACGTACTGTTCGGTACGAAATATATTAACAAAAACGACCTTTGATGTCAAATCGGGAACATATATACTACCTATTCACCATGGAAATCGCATGTGATTCACTTGACACACGAATTAATATGATTTATTCTTTGGGGGAAATTTCATACTGATTAGTATGAAATTTAGGAAGGGGAAAAATAGTATGCGTGCCAAAAAAATATCAACCAATCTAATGAATCACAAAGATACGGAAACAATTTTTTTAACATCTGCTACCGAATCTGTTATCACACCTTATATGAAAGTATTATTAGCAATCGCTTGTGGGTTAGCTGTTGCAAATATCTATTATGCTCATCCGCTACTTGATTCGATAGCAAATGATTTTCATATTCATCCCTCCACCATCGGGATTGTAATTACTGTTACTCAAATCTTTTATGCTATAGGTCTGATATTCCTAGTCCCACTTGGGGATTTAATAAGCCCTCGCCGCCTTATTCTAAGTCAAATGTTTATGATGAGTGTTGCTCTAGTTGTCATTTGCTTCTCACCTTCTGAGATTATCTTTTTCCTCGGAATCGCTATCGTTGGGGTACTAGCGACGATTACACAAACCATCGTTGCATATGCATCCACTCTATCTTCTCCATCTGAACGTGGAAGTATCGTTGGTTTTGTGACTAGTGGAATTGTGATAGGTATTCTTTTAGCTCGAACCATTTCTGGTATCGTTTCAGATTTAGGAGGGTGGCGTGCGGTTTATTTTACGTCTGCTGGATTTATGCTTTTTATCATTTTCTTACTTTCACAAAAACTGCCAAATGAACCATTTAGGCAATCTTCTTTATCTTATCCGAAGTTATTGCGCTCTGTACTCTTATTATTTGCTGAGGAAAGGATTCTACTTATTCGAGGCACTTTAGCATTATTTATATTCGCTACTTTTAGTACCCTATGGACTTCCTTGGTGTTACCTCTGAGTGCACCACCACACTCTCTTTCCCATACGATTATTGGAGCTTTCGGCATCGCTGGAATAGCTGGAGCTATTGCAGCTGCGAAAGCTGGACAGTTTGCAGATCGAGGGTTAGGACAAAGAACCACAGGAATTGCGCTTTTGTTATTAGTTTTCTCATGGGCTCTCATCGACCTTATAAACTACTCTCTACTTGCATTGGTGATTGGAATCATTCTTCTAGACCTCGCTGTCCAGGCTGTACATGTTACCAACCAAAGTTTTATTTTGGCAGTACGTCCTGAAGCAAGAAGTAGACTTACTGCTGCATACATGACTTTTTATTCAATCGGTAGTGCCATAGGTTCAATAACCTCAACAAATATGTATGATAAATTTGGATGGAATGGTGTCTGTCTTTTGGGAGCTTCCTTTAGTGTCATCGCCCTGATATTTTGGGTAATTACTCGTAAATCAACGGATTAATTATAGTAGGGGTAGCGCTACATGCCTATCAAGGCAATAACAAAATTGGACTTATCTCGGATGACCCCCTTAATAACATGATAAATAAAGAAGAATTAACACAAGATTCAACAGAACCAGTTTATTTACACATTGCATCAGTTCGCAATCCAAACACAAAATCTCGTAACATTCGTTATCGAGTTGCAGCCTCCATTGGTTGGAATGTTTCTTTTACAATTATGTGGGATGCAACAGTTGTTAGTCCTCAGCAAATGCAAGCTGTTGTTAATGAAGCTGGGACACTTGTTGGGCTTGCTGATGGCAGAAGTATAGGATTTGGCAGATTTGAAATAGTGGAATTCGAGATGGATGTAAGTGTGTTAGATGTTTGAATCCATTGCCTTTAGATGAATGTCATATTTACCAGATTGTTTAATAATAAATCTAATGTTATTCTGATTGTGCTTAGAAGTATAGAAATGCCGATCACACCTATAGGAGTAGTGATGCATTCAGAATATCCGATGCTAGATGGTAACCAAGTAAAATTGGTACCCCTATCGAAGGAACATTCATCAGAACTTTGGGATTCAGTTGGTAACAACCCTGAGGTTTGGAAATGGTTGCGTCTTCCGACGGTTCCGAATTCCCAAGTCGAAATTGACCTTCTAGTACAAAAGGCGATTAACGAAAGGGATCGTGGTGAACGACTCCCATTCGTTGTAGTAAATCAATCTGGACAAGTAGTTGGAAGTGTATCCCTACTTGGATTCAACCAAGAAAGCGAACGAGTAGAGATTGGTTGGGTCTTTTTCGCCCAAAAATTTTGGGGAAGAGGGTATGCTTCTAAAGCCTTGAAGTTGCTAGTACATTATGCAATTCAAGAACTTAACGCCTACAGGATTCAGTTGACAGTAATGGAAGGGAACGACAGTTCGGAACGAATGGTTCTAAAACTAGGATTTAAAAAAGAGGGTATTCTAGAAGCCTATCTGAAAAAGGTCGATGGAACTCGGTGTGATGTAGGATTGTACCGAATTCTAAAACCAGAATGGCATCCAAATGAAATGTAAATTCTAAGCCGAAAAAGTGAGTTAGAACCTAAAGAGGTTCTAACTCACACTGCTTTTTTAACTTGATGGGCATGGGATAAGTCCAAGGTAAGTACAAAATACAGCCATACAGATAGAAAAAATGTAAATAATGCGGATGCAAACGAATTTAACGGTGCTTATTGGCTCTTCGATTAAGGTGTTTAGCATTTTCCGTATCAGATTGGTTTGTATCCAGAAATACACACCAATATATCACTGTGGCCACTTATGGAGTTATCTCGGATCACCATCTTCAAGGAAAACAACTGATAATAATAAAAAAGCGAGGATTTCCCATCACTTGTGATATACTCTGTTCTAACATCAAAACTCTCTCAATTGCCTGATCGGTTATCGCTGGTCAGGTTTTTTTGTTTTTCCCCTCTGTTTTTATGATGATATAGAAGATATAAATGCTCTTTCTGGATACCTTTGTCTTGGAAATATCCAGGTGTTTGATCAGCATGGCAATATCCCTCGCTTTCATTCATCTAAACAACCAATATGACTATCATGCTGGTTGTTAATGATCAGCCTTCCATGAATGAAAGAGGTATTCAGCTCTGTATTTAGGTGAGTGAATACCTTGCATGTATCATAAACAAATAAGTGAATTTGCTTTATAAGCAGTATCGACTGCCAGATTACGTTAATAGTAATATGAATATAATTTTGTAATGTAATAATCACAAAGCGTATTATATTGAATAGGATGCTTATACCTATAAAAAAGGGACAGGTGGTTTAAAATTGTCGTTAAAAGTTGATTATTCGTCTGTTAGACAAGCATTAGAACGAATTGATAGGGTAGTTCATCATACACCTGTGATGACTTCGAAAACATTAAACAATATCACAGGATACGAGATATTTTTAAAGTGCGAAAATTTCCAGCGAGGGGGTGCCTTTAAGTTTAGAGGCGCATACAATACTATCTGTCAATTAACGAAAGAAGAGAAAGAAAAAGGAGTTATCGCTTTTTCTTCTGGGAATCATGCTCAAGCCGTAGCTTTAGCTTCCAAATTGTTAGGCGTTCATGCAGTGAATTGTATGCCCTCAGATTCTCCTTCCATTAAAAAGGAAGCAGCTAAAGGATATGGTGGGGAATCTATTTTTTATGATCGGTTTCGCGAAAATCGAGAAGAGATAGCTAGTCGTTTCTCAGAAGAAAAAGGGATGAGTTTGATTCCGCCATACGATGATCCTAGAGTTATAGCAGGAGCAGGTACAGCGGCTCTTGAGTTGCTCCAAGAAGTAGAGTCGCTAGATACTATTGTTGTTCCTATTGGAGGTGGAGGGTTAATCTCTGGTACTTCTATTGCAGCACATGGTTTTAATAGCAAAACTCGCATTTTTGGTGTGGAGCCAGAAAGTGCTAATGATACATTGATTTCTTTAAGAAAGAGAAATCGAATAAGTATTGATCCATCTAATACTATTGCGGATGGTTTACGTGCAACTACTCCTGGCACACTTACTTTCCCGATTATTCAAGAACATGTAGAAGATATTGTCACGGTTACAGACGATGAGATTATGCGAGCCATTTATTTTGCTGTGACTAGACTAAAAATAATAATGGAACCTTCTGCAGCTGTTACTTTAGCAGCTTTACTAGCAAATCGTTTCCCGATACAAAAGAAGAGAATTGGTGTTATTGTTAGTGGTGGTAATATTGATCCTCTTTTACTTGCGGAAGTCTGCCAATTGAATAGTGAATTTTGACAAAAAACTCGAATCATAAGTGAATAATCTTTGATTCGGGTTTTTGCTCATACTAGACAGAATATTATACTTGTGTTCATGTTGTGTTGATTAACTAACATCTAGGAGGAGATATACCATTTTATGGGGTGAAACACCTGTTCATTGGGTAAGTTTGGTGTAGTATATTTCACAGAAGACAAGATGGGAGGGAGTATCCTTTGTGACAAGGAAATACAAAATGGACTGATCCTACTTGTGGATGTCATTTTGTATGAATTGCAAATAGTATGGACGACATGACTTGGCATTGTGTGCCTCCATATCGATTTTTATGAAGGTCTTTTTCTGTATAGAAAAATTTTATTTTTAAAAACACTTTACATAGGGTGAGGGGGTATGCTATATTTAAATCCAGAAAGGGGAAAACATTATGAAAGAGCTACAAACTCCTGATCATTCAGAAGAAATATGTTGCTCTAGTACAAGGGAGAGTCAACATTCTAAAAATGTAAAACATAATTTAACCTCTCGCCTGAATCGAATTGAAGGACAGGTTCGAGGAATAAAGAAGTTAATTGACAAAAAGACATATTGTGATGATGTAATAAACCAAATTTCTGCGGTCCAATCGGCTCTCCGTAGTGCAAGTAACGTTCTTATAGAAGGCCATTTACGAAGTTGTATAGTTGGATATGAAAAAGAAGATGATGAAATAATGGATAAAGTACTTCCGACTATGAAAAGACTAATGAAGTTATAACATAATAAAAGAAGCTATTGGAAACGAAGGTTATGATGT
This sequence comes from Shimazuella kribbensis DSM 45090, assembly GCF_000428065.1. GTDB lineage: Bacteria > Bacillota > Bacilli > Thermoactinomycetales > Thermoactinomycetaceae > Shimazuella > Shimazuella kribbensis. The sequence continues at coordinate 214,912 of NZ_ATZF01000002.1, read as the reverse complement.
AAGCTAAGGCTTTATACCCTATAGGGGTAAAAAAATTTTCCGTCCATTATACCCCTATAGGGTATAAAAGATGAAAGGAGCCCCATTCATGGCAACACAGCAAAAGATGAAAATTACAGGTATGACGTGCGCAGCCTGTGCAAATCGTATAGAGAAAGGTTTGAAAAAAATACCAGGGGTGTCCGATGCCAATGTCAACTTTGCCTTAGAAACCGCTACGGTTTCCTATGATGATTCTAAAACGGATGTTAGCGAGTTGGAAGCAAAAATTTCTTCTCTCGGTTATGGAACAGTAAAAGAAACGGTAGAGCTAAAATTGACAGGTATGACGTGTGCAGCTTGTGCCAATCGTATTGAAAAAGGGTTGAACAAACTTCCTGGTGTATCCAAAGCAACAGTGAACTTTGCTTTGGAAACGGCCCATGTGGAGTATTCGCCCAGTGAAGTCCAAACAAAAGACATGATTCAAAAAGTCGAAAAGATCGGATACAAAGCACAGCTCAAAGAAGCAGCAGGAAATGACTCCGATCACCGGCAAAAAGAAATAAAAAAACAAACCCGCAAATTTATCGTATCCGGTTTGTTGTCCTTGCCTTTGTTATGGGCGATGGTCAGTCACTTTTCGTTCACTTCGTTTATCTGGTTACCTGACATTTTTATGAACCCATGGTTCCAATTGGTATTAGCTACTCCCGTACAATTTATCATTGGTGGACACTTCTATGTAGGAGCATACAAAGCGCTGCGAAACAAAAGCGCTAATATGGATGTGTTGGTCGCGCTTGGCACATCAGCTGCATATTTCTATAGTTTGTACCTGACTTTTGCTAACATTGGTCAAGAATCGCATCACCAAGTCGAATTGTATTATGAAACCAGCGCTGTGTTGATCACCCTCATTATTCTTGGGAAATTGTTTGAAGCACGTGCCAAAGGTCGTTCTTCCGAAGCAATCAAAAAATTAATGGGCTTACAAGCGAAAACGGCATTAGTGGTAAGAAACGGAGAAGAAGTACAAGTTCCGATTGAAGAAGTGGTAACTGGGGATGTACTGATCGTCAAACCAGGAGAAAAGATTCCTGTTGATGGAGAAGTGGTAGAAGGAACCTCTGCGGTAGATGAATCCATGTTAACCGGAGAAAGTATTCCGATTGAAAAACGCATTGGTGACGCAGTGATCGGTGCTACTATCAACAAAAACGGTCGTCTAATGGTGAAAGCAACCAAAGTGGGGAAAGATACTGCACTTGCTCAAATTATTCAAGTAGTAGAAGAAGCACAAGGCTCCAAAGCTCCAATCCAACGGGTAGCAGACCAAATCTCAGGAGTATTTGTTCCAATTGTAGTGGGAATTGCCGTTGTCACCTTCTTGATCTGGTATTTTGCTGTTGCACCTGGAGAGTTTGCAAGTGCACTCGAAAAAGCGATCGCTGTTCTCGTTATTGCTTGTCCTTGTGCCCTTGGATTGGCTACTCCTACCTCGATCATGGCAGGATCTGGCCGCGCAGCAGAGTGGGGAGTGTTGTTTAAAGGTGGGGAGCACCTGGAATCCACTCATCAAATCAATACGGTTGTCTTGGATAAAACAGGAACCATCACCAACGGAAAACCGGTCTTAACGGATGTTCGTGTTGCAGATGGCATAAATGAAAGCCACTTCTTGACTATGGTGGGTGCAGCAGAGAAAAACTCCGAACACCCATTGGCAGAAGCGATTGTAGAAGGAGTGAAAGAAAAAGGCATTACGATGCCGGATACAGAAGATTTTGAAGCGATTCCTGGTTACGGTATTCGAGCAGTAGTTGAGAAGAAAGAATTACTTGTTGGAACAAGAAAGCTGATGGCCAAACATGGTATTGATGTAGCTGCGATCGAATCGAAGATGGCAGAACTAGAAGAATCAGGGAAAACTGCGATGTTAGTAGCGATTGATGGTCAGTATGCAGGATTGGTAGCGGTAGCAGATACCGTCAAAGATACGTCCCAAGAAGCGATTCGCCGTTTGAAAGAACTAGGTTTAGAAGTAATCATGATTACTGGGGACAACCAGCGTACCGCTGGGGCAATTGGGCAAGAAGTGGGAGTAGATCGTGTATTAGCTGAAGTATTGCCAGAAGGAAAAGCAGAAGAAGTGAAAAAGCTGCAAGCAGAAGGCAAGAAAGTGGCGATGGTTGGAGACGGGATCAACGATGCACCGGCCCTTGCAACAGCCGATATTGGGATGGCGATTGGTACAGGTACCGATGTCGCGATGGAAGCCGCAGATGTAACTTTGATGCGTGGCGATTTGACTAGCATTGCTGATGCGATATTCATGAGCCGAAAAACGATGCGCAATATTAAGCAAAACCTATTCTGGGCACTGGCCTATAACGTGATTGGTATTCCGATTGCAGCCCTCGGTTTCCTCGCTCCATGGTTAGCAGGTGCAGCGATGGCCCTGAGTTCTGTATCAGTTGTACTCAATGCCTTGCGTCTTCAACGTGTGAAAAGATAAAGAAAAGTTACACAACCTATAATTAATCTATAAACCTATGGGATTTGTATCCGATAGGTTTTTTTGAAGTATCTAGAGGTTTTTCATTTTTGGTAGAGCCAGATACAGTTGCCTCTCATGAACCGCATATCAAATAAAATAATTATATTGCTCCAGCTCCTTAAGGCTGGGGATTTTTGCTTTGCTAAATCAATTTCATCATTTCTACACAATTGTTGTTTACGATAAATCCAGTTTCCAAAGGAGGTTGCATCATCATGTTTCGATCAAAGTGGTTTTCTTCTGTTTTTGTATGTATTCTCGTATTTTCTCTTATCTTAGTTGGATGTGCGGGGAAAAAAGAGGCAAATTCGACCGATCATTCCAACCATGGGATGAGTGATTCCAATACAAATCCATCTGCGACGAAAGGTCGCATCAATGTGAATACCAAAAATATTACTCGGATTAATCAAGATGATCCAATCCAAGTGGCGATAGAGACATCACAAATTATTTGGCCAGCGACTAGTGATGGGAATCGCCCCAGTGCAGTGTTAATCGGAGTTATAGGTGATTGGAAAGTGAATCTACCAGCTGTTACCTTGGTTCATCACCCAAATAATGGTCCGCTTTTGTATGCAGAAAAAAATCAAATTCCTAAAACGACTTTGCAAGAACTACAACGTTTAAAGCCGACTGGAAGTAAAATGAACAAGGGAGTTCAAGTTATTTTAGTGGGTGATTTTGCTGATAGTGTGCGAGAGCAATTAGAGAAACAAGGTTGGAAAGTAGACCAGATCAAGGGAAACGAACCTGCACAAATGGCAAATGAATTTGATGCGTACTATGCCAAAGTTAGTGGTGGGAAGTTCCCGAATGGTATCGTTGTTGGATCGATGGATTCATCTGATTATACACTTCCAGCAGCCAATTGGATTGCGCATATGCCGGAACCTCTTTTGTACGTCAGTAAAAATTCGATCCCACAAGCTACCATGAATGCATTGAAACAACGAAAAAACAAAGCGACCATTTATTTGTTAGGTCCGGAAAGTGTAGTTTCCAAAAAAGTAGAACAACAGCTACAAGCTTATGGCAAAGTAACTAGGATTTCAGGGGAGACACCAGAAGCAAATGCTATCGCTTTTGCTAGGTTCAAAGATGCTTCGACTGGTTTTGGTTGGGGTGTAAATCAACCTGGTCATGGTTTAACCTTTGTGAAGACGGATCAAGTAGATGCTGGGATAGCAAGTGCTCCATTTGCTCATTTAGGAAAACATGCTCCTATGTTGCTTTTGCAAGAAACAGAGTTATCTTCCTTAATCCATGGATATTTAATGGGTTTACAACCAAAATACAAGACAGAACCTACCGAGGGACCTTATAATCATGGATTTATCATAGGCACAGAGAAATCTATCCCATTTTCCTCGCAAGGGATGATTGATGAAATGTTAGAAATTGTCTCTGCTAGTGGGGAAGGACACGAAGGAATGGGACATTAAGAATAGCATAGACCTAGATAAATTTTGCTTTCTAGGTCTTTCCTATCTCCATTACCCTATGTTCTATTTGTGTATTTAGTAAAAAAAAATTTATTTTAAAAAATAATAAAAAAACCTTTACATAGGGTAAGGGGGTATGCTATATTTATAACCATAAAGGGGACCGCGAAAAGGAAAAGAGCAGTATCGCAGCTACATAAGAGATTAGAAATGAGTTGCTCTTAACACGAAAGGCATACCCCCAAATGAAATCATATTATCCAAATTCGATACTCATGGAGGGATCATCATGAAAAAAGAAGTATTACAAGTAAAAGGAATGGGTTCTCAGCATTGTGCCATGATCGTCAAAGGAGCATTGACCCCCTTTCATACAAATGTAGAAGTAGACTTACCAAATAAAACCGTGATTGTTGAATACGATGAAAAACATGTGAGTTTAGAGGTATTGAAAGCAGCAATTGAAGACAAAGGGTACAATGTAATTTGATCTTATACCCAATAAGGTAAAAAAATTTTAAATCCGATATACCCCTATAGAGTATATCGAGAATTAAATTAGTAATGTAAGGAACAAAAAAATGGATCAAAAGGAGAAACAAATGAGACAACCAAATGTAGTGATTTATACGATTCCGACCTGTTCCGATTGCCATGATGCCAAGCGCTATTTCCAAGAAAATGGAGTTGTGTTTACGGAAAAAGATTGTACTACAAATCCTGATTATCCTCAGGAGGTTTATGATCTAACAGGAAAACAAATTGTACCAACTATTGTCGTCGATGATCATGTATTCGTTGGTTTTTCTAATAACTATGAAGATATTAATCAAATTACGAAAAAATAAAATTATACATGAAAAAGTAGAAAGTATGGATGGGAGACAGCAACATGCCGTGCTGCTGATCTTCCAATCTTATACCCATTAATATAGGATAGGGTAGTATAGTAATAAAAATTATAAGAATAAGAAAGTTGGAGAAAACAATGTCAACAAAATCCGCATCATTACCAGATCCACGCAGGTGGAAAGCATTATTTTTACTGGCTTTGGCACAATTTATCGTAATTATGGACACTTCCATTATTGGGGTAGCTTTACCTGCTATAAAAGAGGCTCTCGGGTATACGCAAAGTAGCTTGCAGTGGGTATTTAATGCTTATGTAGTTGTTTTTGGGGGGTTACTCTTATTAGGTGGCCGACTGTCGGATTTATTTGGTCAACGACGAATGTTTATGCTCGGATTTACGATTCTTTCTATTGGATCTCTGCTAGCAGGTTTGGCTTGGTCTGAGGCATCGATGAATATCGGTCGTGCTGTTCAGGGATTAGGTTCGGCGTTTATCGCACCAGCAGCACTTACGATTTTGATGCATTTGTTTGGAGGTCAACCAAAAGAATTAACAAAAGCCCTAGGTGTTTGGGGAGCATCGGCAGCAGCAGGTGGTACAGCAGGAGTGTTTTTTGGAGGAGTTATTACCGAATGGTTAAGTTGGAACTGGGTATTTTTGATTAATATCCCAATTGGAATCTTTGCTTTGATATTTAGTATGATGGTCTTTCCTATAGGGACTCGTCGTAAGGGAAGCGTAGATATTGCAGGAGCTCTAGCCATTACTGCTGCACTGATCATCGCCGTATATGCGATCGTTTCTGCAGAGCATGTAGGATGGGGATCAACCCAAACTATTGGATTGTTGATTGTAGCAGCTGTATTGCTCATTATTTTCTTCGTGATTCAATCGAAAAAGAAAGAACCACTTGTTCCATTACACATATTTAAAGCGCCTAACTTATTGGCTGGAAATATCTCACTCGTGTTACTTGCAGGATCTTGGATCCCACTATGGTTCTACCTCAATCTTTACTTGCAACAAGTTCTTAAATTTTCCGCTTTTGCAGGAGGATTGGCACTTGTACCGATGACTGTTCTTATTATGGTCTTGATGGTTGGAGTTACTGGTCGATTGGTACAGCGTTTTGGAATGAAAAGTAACATTGTAATCGGAATGATTTTACTCGCAGTTTCCTTGTTCTTGTTTGCTACAACAACCCCAACAGATGGAAACTTTGTAGTAAATGTATTACCAGCTTCCTTATTAGGGGCATTGGGAATGTCTCTGGCTTATATCCCTGCTACGATGGCTTCGATGGCTGGTGCGAAACCAGAGGAAACAGGTTTAGCTTCCGGTCTTTCGAATACAAGTTATCAAATTGGATCCGCGTTAGGTTTAGCGGCGATTGTTGCAGTAGCAGCAACTTGGACACAAGGACAATTAAATCAAGGAGCAGTACAAGTTGTTGCCTTAAATACTGGATTTCATGCAGCATTTGTAGGAGCCGCAATAATAGCGTTAATCGGTGCATTCTTGACTTTGTTGTTCGTGCGTACACCAAAGAATACAAATTAATCAATAATTCCAGATAAAAACCTATCCAATACTGCGATAGGTTTTTATCTAAATCAGAATAAATCCTTTTATTGTATTTTGAAAAAGAGGGTTGACTTAAATAGTATAGGGGGGTATACTATTAATCATAAAGAGACAAAAAAAGAGGAAGATAATCGAAAGATTTGTCTTCTAACCAAATAAACGTGTAAAAAAAGGAGAGCGAAATGATGTCTAATGTAGAGTTGAAAGTAGAAGGTATGAGTTGTAATCATTGTGTAGTATCTATTGAAGGTGCATTGCGTGAGATTGGATCAAAAGGAAAAGTGAACTTGGCTAACGACACAGTAAAAGTAGAGTATGATGAAAAGAAAGTAAATTTAGAGCAAATTAAGGAAGCAATTGAAGATCAAGGATATGATGTGCTTTAATTAAAAATAATCATCTTAAATAAATCAAACAAGTATCAATGTATAAATGACGCCGGGTAGTGAGGTTTTACAAACGAAAATTAGGGCATTTCTGCACTTTTCATATAGGATAGGGGTCTATGTTATAATAAAGGAGAAGGAGTGAAACGAGATGAATAACCAAGTAGAAAAACTTTCGCATGTATCCTGTCATCTTCCCAATGAACGCAAAAGCCATCATTCTGATAAGATCAAGAAAAATTTAATAAATCGACTAAATCGAATCGAAGGACAAGTACGTGGTGTAAAAGGAATGATTGAAAAGGATACGTATTGTGATGATGTGTTAAACCAAATTGCTTCTATTCAATCCTCTCTAAATAGTGTAGGGAAGTTGCTCTTGGAACAACATATGAAAAGTTGTGTGATTGAACGTTTCCAAGAAGGAGACCAAGAAGTGATTGATGAGCTTCTAGTCACTATGCACAAACTGATGAAATAACGAATATAATAAAAATTCTCATATTATCGTATCAATCTGTCAACAACATAAGCAAAGAGGTTGGAATAATAGAAGATTATTCCAACCTTTTGTTCATTTCAAAGCGCTATTTTTCTACTTGATCAAATCTTAAGAAGCTTTGCATTGATAGCAACAATAACAGTACTTAAGCTCATTAATACTGCCCCAATTGCTGGACTAAGTAAGATTCCTTGTTTATACAAAATTCCTGCTGCTAATGGGATGGTTGCGATGTTATATCCAGCTGCCCACCAGAGATTTTGCACCATTTTTCTATAGGTTGCTCTAGAAAGTTCAATAATAATAGGAACATCTTTTGGATCGCTTTTAACTAAGATAACATCAGCTGTTTCTATTGCAACATCAGTACCTGTGCCAATTGCGATTCCTAGATCTGATTTTGCTAGTGCAGGAGCATCATTTACACCATCTCCAGTCATTGCAACGGACAAGCCCCTTCTTTTGATTTCCTCGATTTTATCAGACTTTTGATGAGGAAGTACTTCCGCATACACTTCAGAAATCCCCAGTTGTTTTCCAACGTAGTCAGCAGCTTGCTTATTATCTCCAGTTAACATAAAGGACTGAACGCCAACCTTTTTTAACTGTTGGAGGGCTTCCTTTGCACTTTCCCGTACCATGTCGGAGAGTGCAATCATGCCTTTTAATTCATTATTGACGATCACAAATACAACTGTTTTCCCTTGATCTGCTAATCGTTGAAAGTTCTCTTGCTTGAAAGAAATGTTTTCTTCTCTCAAATACCCTGGGCTCACTACCTTTACTTCCTTGCCATTTACTATGCCGTGTAATCCTTTACCTGTAAGAGATTCAAATTTGTCAGGTTTGATGATAGACAAATTCCTGTTTTCTAATTCCTTTACAATTCCCTTTGCAATAGGATGTTCGGATTGTGCTTCAAGAGAGCCAGCTAGCTTCAACAACTCTTCTTCTGTTAAGTTGGAATTCAATAGAATGTCAGTTACACCGAATTCTCCCTTGGTTAACGTACCAGTTTTATCAAATACAACAGCTTTAATTTTCCATGCATCTTCAAAGTGGACTCTATTTCGTATAAGCAATCCCTTCTTTGCAGAAATCGCGGTTGACACTGCTACTACTAACGGAGCTGCAAGTCCTAAAGCATGAGGACAAGAGATTACCATGACAGTTACCATACGTTCTAAAGCAAATGATAAACTAGCACCCAAGAACAGCCAAACGAGAAAAGTTCCTACCCCTGCAATCAAGGCTACATAAAATAACCATTTAGCAGCTCGGTTGGAAAGATCTTGTGTCCGTGATTTGGAAGCTTGTGCTTCTTTCACGAGATTAATTACTTGAGACAAGTACGTTTCATGCCCGATTTTTTTTACGGCTACCATCAAGGCACCTTCACCATTAATGGAACCCCCAATTGCTTCATCTCCGACTTGTTTTATAACAGGAACAGATTCTCCTGTTAACATAGCCTCATTGATGGAAGATTTTCCTTCTAGGATCTCACCATCTACTGGGATCTTTTCACCTGGTTTTACAAGTACATGATCTCCTGGTTTCAACACGGAAACGGGAACATCCTTCATATTACCTTTTTCATCGATGCGATGAGCTTCTGTTGGCATGAGTTTGACTAACTCTTCCAGCGCATTTGATGCGCCCATAATGGATTTCATTTCAATCCAGTGACCAAGAAGCATAATGTCAATTAGCGTTGCTAGCTCCCAGAAAAAATCCATTCCAGATAAACCGAACACAATGAACGTGCTGTATACATAAGCGACTGTAATAGCTAAAGCTATAAGTGTCATCATTCCTGGTATCTTTTGTTTTAATTCGTCGATTGCCCCTTTTAAAAAAGGATAACCTCCATAAAAGAAAACAAAAGTAGATAACAAAAATAAGATATAAATATCGAAAGGAAATTTCCAATCTACATTTAAAAAAGATTGAATCATGTGGGATAAAAGTAGAATCGGTATGGTTATTGCGATGGAAATATAAAAGCGCTTCTTAAAATCATCAATCATATGCGCATGGTGACCATGGCTACTATGATGATCATGATTTTTAGAAGAAGAGTGATCATCATGACTTTTGTGCTGATGATTTTTGTGTAGATGCTCATGATGTTCGTGATGTTGATGTTTCATGTGTTCATGATCATCATTATGCTGATGATCATGATGTGAATGCTTATTCAATGTAATCACTCCTCTTATTTTATGATCTTTAAATGTTATTTTCATAGATTAATGTAAATATTATCTAAATTATTATAAAGGTGAATCTATAGTTTTTTAAAATCATAAAAAGCTAGGAATAGAACTCAAAAATAAATTCTATAAAATGATCTCCTTTCTGATTTTTATAAGAATTTCGTCACATACATTGGTCTACACTACTGAACGCCATAATGAAAGATCAATTAATCATGCTTTTTCCTTTCATATAATATCGGGATTTTTAAGTTTATTTAGGTCCATTTGTTGCATTCTGATCCCAGACCATCTTACTTGAAAATTGTGTAGGTTTAATGAAGATATGGAGCTCTAATATCTATATTAAATTTATACTGTAAGAAACCTAAAGATTTAATAGAAATATTGTGATGGATGTATAGGCTTTTCATTTCATCTTTTTACAGTGAAGAGTGGAGGATGTATTTGAATAATCATTCCTTTTAAGAAAATAAAAATAAATAAATTCGATTTTTAAAGTGAAATGACTTGAGGGTCCACAACGGAAATTCAGTCATTTTTTTGTTCTATACATTTAAACATGAGTAAATAGCAATTTGTAATTATTTTTTTGAATCGTATGAAAAAAATGTGAACTTGGATTTCCTTCATTAATTCCTCATAATCTTCCGCTACGATAGTCGTGTGTTGGAAATAAAATCCTAACAAACTTGGAAAGAGGTGGTTTTTTACTGAGATGTTACAAAGAAGGTTTCCCTATCGATTTGGTTTTGCGACATGGCTGATTTTAATCATCCAGTTCATTGCGTTTTTTACCTTCTTCCTGTTTGTCCCATTTATCTCCACTTACTTTAGTAAATCCGTGGGATTCTCGGTTTCCTTCGTCGGTGTCATCCTTGCCATTCGGATTATGAGTCAGCAGGGGTTAATGGTAGTTGGTGGTTTTTTAGCAGATCGATTGGGTTATAAGCCCGTTGCTCTATGTGGTTTTCTATTACGAGGCTTAGGATTTATCGGAATGGGATTGGCTACCAATCCATCTTTGGTTTTGCTTGCTGCTGGATTAAGTGGACTAGGAGGAGCAATGTTTAGTCCAGCATTGAGGGCATCCCTCACGTCATTCACTCCATCTGAGCAACACAAAGATGCGTTTTCTCTATTAAATGTCATAGAAAATACAGGAACTGTATTGGGTCCACTTGCTGGTCTTTATTTTCAAACCGAACAATTTCTGCTGTTGTCTATTTTTTCGGGAGTACTTTTTGGATTGATGAGTGTGTTGGTTCTCTTTCTTCCCGATCATACCGTTTTGAAAAAACAGGACTCATGGATTCGAGAAAGTACAAAGATTTTTCGCCATAAATCTTTTCTGTTCGTTACGTTGAGTCTCATGCCTTTTCACTTTCTCTACCAACAGCTGTATTTAACTTTACCGATTGCAGCTAATCAGGCAACGGGTTCTTCTGGATGGATTTTTTCCTTTGTAACCATCTTAGTCGTTTTTTTTCAATGGCCTATATCCAGATTTTCAAACAACAAAAGCCTAAAACGTATTTTTATCTTGTCCTATGTGGTGCTGTTTCTTGCTCACATGCCAATCGTATTTGGAATTTCTGTTTGGACCATTGCATTGATTTTAGGAGGCCTTTCTTTTGGATCAATGATGCTCTTACCTGCTTTTCAAAGTTATGTTGCTCATATTGCTCCAAAAGAATCCTTAGCTGCTTATTTTGGTTTTTCGAATATGGCAATGGCGATTGGTGGGTCTCTAGGAAATCTTTTTGGTGGAATGCTTCATGATTATTTTGTGCGTCTACATAAACCAGAGTTTTTTTGGATTCTACTCAGTGTACTTACCATTGCACCAATAGCCGGTGCAGTAAGATTGAAATATATCCAACAGAAACAAAGAAATGCAAGATTATGGACGAAAATACGGCTTAATCGATCCGGAAATTAGTCTTTTAAACTTTTTATTTCAAGGAGGGTTTCCCATCCATATTTTATCTTCGCTTAAACTGGTGAACATCGAAAAAATTCGTTTGCACGAACCGACAGAAAAGGTTCGATCCATCACAACACTCAAAGCGATTCAAAGGGAGGGCAAGTTACGAAATCCGTTACTTGCAATGGCTATACCAGAAAATAAATATCTGATACTAGATGGTGCTCATCGTACTACTGCTTTGGGAATGTTGGGTTGTAAGCGGGTTCCGATCCAACTAGTAGATTCATCAGATGTAAAGCTGGATGCTTGGGAACATCTCGTATCATCAGGGAGTTGGCTGGAACAAGTGAAGCAGGATTCTACTCTCTGCTGGATATCCACAGTGCAAAAAGAGTTGCCCATCGTAGAAGTAGTAGAGTCAAGTGGTAGAAAGCATTTTGTGTATGCAAAAACGGGAAAGAGAGACTTACTAGCTAGACTTCACACATGGCATCGAATTGTCGCAACTTATAATCGAGATTACCAAGTAAATCGGTTCCCCAATGGAACTTGCTTACGCCCTGATTCGAATCAAGTCCTTGTGCGACACCCTAATTGTACGATTTCGGAATTGAAAAAGATTGTTTCAGTAGGTCAAACAGTACCAGCTGGAGTCACTCGTTCTATTGTGGAAGGTAGATTGTTAAACTTAGGAATTCCTCTCGATTTATTAAAATCACCTCTAGTAAATCGAAAGGAATGGAATCAACTTTGCAATCAGTGGTCAGAAAAATTGCGTCATTATTCAGAAAGTATATATCTATGTGAGGCTTAGAAAAAAGCATTTTAGGAGGATTACTTACATGATAGAGTTACAAGAAAAAAAAGATTCATCGATTCCAAGCTCCATTAAAGATTGTATTGGAAATACTCCTGTTGTACGATTGGAGAAATTATTTCCACAAACACATGTAAATGTTATGGCAAAGTTAGAATTTATGAATCCTGGAGGGAGCATGAAAGATCGACCTGCTCGATTTTTCATTGAACAAGGAATACAAGATGGTTTGATCCGGAAAAATACCCATTTAATTGAAAGTTCTTCAGGAAACCTTGGTATTGCCTTAGCAATGATGGCTCGAATTTATGATCTATCTTTTACATGTGTAGTAGATCCAAAAATCTCCAAAACCAATTTAAAAATGATGCAGACTTTAGGAGCAAATGTGGTTATGGTAAAGAATCCAGATGACCAAGGAGGATATTTGAAAACAAGAATTAACAAAGTAAAAGAATTAACCCAAAAAATCCCTAACAGTTATTGGATCAATCAATATGCAAATGAAAATAATTGGAAAGCGCATTATCATGGGATCGGAAGAGAGATTCTTCAACAAGTAGAAGAAAGGATCGATATCTTAATTGCTGCGGTAAGTACTACTGGAAGTATATTGGGGACAGCAAGAAGACTCCGTGAAAAATATCCCAAATTGAAAGTAGTTGCAGTAGATGCTGTAGGTTCCGTTATTTTTAATGCTCCTCCTGCCTCTAGAGAAATACCTGGAATTGGATCAAGTCGTGTCCCGGAAATCTTTCAGCCAGAAGAAATGGATGATGTAATTTGGGTGAATGATTATGATTCTGTACAAGGATGTAAGGTATTATTACAAAAAGAAGGTGTTTTCGCTGGAGGTTCTTCTGGATCAGTGATCGCTGCTGTGCAAAAACTGATTCCTTCACTGAAAGCTCCAACTAACATAGTCACCATTTTACCAGATAGAGGCGATCGTTATTTGGATATGGTCTACGATAATGTGTGGGTTTCCAAATTAAAAGCGTAAAACATTATATCTTTGCGAGCGAGAAAACCCCTAGCTTCAGCTATGGGGATGAAAGCTCACGTTAGGCGAGGGAAGGGTAATTTTCCCCTCTCGCAAGCCTGACGTTTTTTTACTCTTTAGATTAGATTGCTTGAATGTATCTAATAATTGTTATGAAATTAGCAATAGGTGATGAAAGTGAGAACAGTTCAAAGTAATCGAAATATCGTATATGACTGCAAATATCATGTTGTTTTCTGCCCGAAGTATCGACGGAAAGTTTTGGTTCCACCTGTAGAGGATCGTCTAAAAGCTGTTTTTCCAAAAAGCGATAGAATTGGAAGCAACGATTTCTAACATGAAAATCATGCCTGATCATGTTCACTTACTCATTCAATGCGATCCTCAATTTGGCATACATAAAGTAGTCAAGCATCTCAAAGGCTATACATCCCGAGTGCTAAGGCAGGAGTTCCCACACCTAAAATCAAGAATTCCTTCGCTATGGACAAACTCCTACTTTGTCGCAACGGTCGGGACAGCTACATTAGAAGTAGTCGAGCAGTATATCGAAAATCAGCAAAGAAGGTGAGCCCATGCACAAGGCATTTCTATTCCGACTTCGACCAACCAAAGAACAAACAACGTTAATAAACAAATCGATTGGGTGCAGCCGATTCATATTTAATCATTTTCTCGGTCAATGGAACGAAGCGTACCAAGGAACGGGAAAAGGATTGACCTACGCAAATTGCTCTAAACTACTCACGGAACAGAAACGAGAGCTCATTTGGCTAAAAGAAGTGGATTCCACTTCGTTACAAAACACGTTAAAACATTTTGCAGCTGCTTTTTCTCGTTTTTTCCAGAAGCAAAATGATGCTCCTCGGTTCAAAAGCCGAAAAAATCGAGTCCAAGCATACACCAGCCAATGCAACTACCCGAAAAACAGTCGTCCTACGATTGAAATCAATGGAAATAAAATCAAACTGCCAAAACTGGGTTGGGTGAAGTTTGTAAAATCAAGAGAAATCAGCGGTCGTATTTTGTCCGCGACCATTCGTTGTACTTCGACAGGGAAATATAAAGTATCGATTCTCTGCGAAGGAAGCTATATACGAGCTGTTCCAGCGCGAAAAGAAGAGATTGGGGTCGATTTGGGACTCAAAGACTTTGCGATCTTCGATGACGGGAGCAAAGTGAATCCTAGTCATTTTTTTCGCCGCTATGAACAAAAATTAGCACAAGCTGGGCAAGTCTTGTCACGACGAAAAAAAGATGGTTCCAATTGGCACAAAGCGCGAATTAAAGTCGCACGTATTCATGAAAAAATCACCAACGCACGCCATGACTTTTTACATAAACTGTCGACGAAACTGGTGAACGAAAACCAAGTCATCAGTATCGAAAACTTACAAGTGAAAAACATGGTCCAAAACCACAACCTAGCAAAATCGATCACAGATGCATCGTGGTCGGAATTTATTTCTATGCTGGAATACAAAGCCAAAGAATATGGGAGAACGCTAGTGAGAGTTGGAAAGTCATTCCCATCCAGTCAGCGTTGCTCTTCCTGTGGATACAAAAACAAAGAAGTCAAAAAACTCCATCTGCGAGAATGGACATGCCCAAACTGTAAGGAACATCATGATCGGGACATCAATGCAGCGAAAAACATCGTCCAAGAAGGTAGGAGATTAATCGCCGCGGGGCTCGCGGTCTGAGCTTGGTAAATTTCTTCGGAGTACCGAAGATTACCCAAGAATCCCCGCGTTCACGCGTGGGAGTGGTCAATGCATATATTTTACTGGATCTGGATGTTCGAGCATTCAGCTCTTTTTTCTTTTTATTTTGGATGAGATGGGTGAAAGAAATGAATAGAGCTATACTAATCGTTGATGATGAGGAAAAAATACGTGAAGTTTTAACTTCTTATCTTTCCAAAGAAGGATTTACTATTTTGGAAGCAGCCAATGGTAAAGAGGCCCTAAAAGTTATCGAGCAAGAAACATTGGATTTTATTATCCTTGATTTGATGTTACCAGATGTAACTGGAGAAATGATTTGCCAAAAAACACGGGAGCTATCACCTGTTCCGATTCTTATGTTGACTGCAAAAGTTTCGGAAAGAGATCGGATCAAAGGGTTATCAATCGGAGCAGATGATTATGTAGTCAAGCCTTTTAGCCCAAAAGAAGTAGTAGCGAGAGTAAAAGCAATTTTACGTCGATCTAGCCATGATTTACTCACTTCAAGAGTCAGTTTTCAAAATGGGGATCTTGTAATTGATATGGATAAGCAAATCGTTTTAAAAAATGGGGAAGTGGTCCATCTTACTCCTGCTGAGTTTAAATTATTGCTCGTACTGGCGCGTCACCCAGATCGTCCGTTTTCTCGGGAAGAATTGATCGAAAAAGTTTTTGGTTTTAGTTATGCAGGAGATGATCGTACCATTGACCAACATGTAAAAAATCTCCGTCAAAAAATAGAAAAAGATCCCAAAAAACCTTTCTATGTGATTGCTGTTTATGGTTTTGGTTATCGCTTTGTTGGAGGGAAATCTTAAAAACGATGAAAAAGCGATTAGCATGGACGTTTATTGCGGTAGCGTCTGGGATGGTGGGCTTAGCTAGTATTATTTATTTAATAGAAATGCATTATCATATTTCTCTTTTCCAAAAGAAATTTCCATTACCTGATCCTCACATTACTTATTACAATTACCACTTTGAGCAAGCACTGATTGAATCCACTATTTGGACGGCAGTAGGAACTATTTTGCTTGCTGTTTGCATTAGTTTTTATATAGCGAAACGTATGACTGCTCCTATGATTGAGATGAGGAAAATTGCGGAACAAATGGCATTAGGAAATTGGAATTCTCGTGTGAAAGTAGAGGGAACTGATGAGCTGGCACATTTAGGTCAGACATTAAATCATCTAACGGAGCAATTACAAAAACATGAAGTACTAAGAAGGAATCTAACATCTGATGTTGCTCATGAGCTTCGAACTCCTCTAGCCACATTGAAAAGTCATATGGAAGCATTTGAAGACGGGATTTGGGAACCGACGCCAGTACGAATTCATTCATGTCAAGAGGAATTGGAACGATTGATTCATCTAGTGGGTGATTTAGAACAATTAACTAACCTAGAATCTCCTGGATTTACTCTTCATAAACGGAAGGAGAATCTAGTTGAAATTATACAGCAGAGTGTTCGAACAATGGAGACCAATTTTATACTAAAAAATGTGGAGTTAGTTACGCAAATTCCTGAATGTGTTGTCGTATTTGCGGATCGAAATCGTATCGCGCAAATACTAATCAATATATTATCGAACTCTCTTAAATTTACCTCTTCTGGTGGTACTGTGATTGTGAAAGTAACAGAAGGAGACAATGATGCAACAATTCTGATTAGAGATACAGGAATTGGTATCCCGGACTCTGAAGTATCGAAGATTTTCGAAAGATTTTATCGAGTAGATAAATCAAGAAGTCGTAAACTAGGTGGAAGTGGAATAGGGTTAACGATTGTGAAAAAGTTAGTGGAAGAACACAAGGGTTCGATAAGGGTTGAAAGTAAAGTAGGGAAAGGAACAAGTGTCTTTATCTCCATTCCGAAGAAGGATTTATAGGAGAATCAAACAAGAAGAATCAAGTTTAGAAATTTCTCCATGTCGGGGATACAGACTCTAAAACAGTAAGATGTTCACCGGTTATGAAAAAAACAAAATTTATACTGTTCTAATAACGATTATCAAATACGAAATGATTTAGATTTCCTTGTGTTGAACAATGATGGTCAAAATTTGCATCATGCGTTTAGAACGCTACTTGAAAGAGTAGTGGTTCATCCACAGGGGGAAATGGATATATACTATACATTTAATGTGGAATAGGTTGTTGAAGCGTCTTTTGTTTTTCTATCGGTATGCATAGCAAGGAAGGCTTCATTGTTAGGCTAGAGGATTTGACGAGGTTTTGGAGATATTGTGAGTGTTAGGAGAAAAGGCTGTTAGCAAAACGTGTGAAGAGATTATTTAGATCGAGCCAGATTACAGAGATCCTGTATAGTTACTATTTCAAGTGATCTTGATATAGATCAATATACAGTTGATTATTTGTACCAAGTATCATGTAGTTAACATCTTTGTGTACCAATTTTCGCTTAACCAACTCTTTTTCTAACCAATTCATCGTCAAATTTTTTCTTGTTAAATTTTCGAATATAATTTCTCCATCTACAATCAATTCTATTGGAAAAGAGATGTCAGCTTTTTGCAATGCTAAGTCGTTGCAAGTAACTGGAAGATATATTGCTTTTTTTAAAACGGATAGTCCACCATCCATTTCCAGCACTGCGCATTCTACCTCATTCATATCAAAAATATCTTTTTTTCTTAGATTTTCAGTCAATACTTCTAAGCTCATATTGATTTTAGATAGATTTTTTTCAAGAATTTTTCCTTTATCGATAAGGGTAATAGGTTTTCCAATAATCCATTTTTTTAAAGTACGACTTTTTAAGGCAAGATGAGACAATAGAACGGAAATACCTACAAAGATGACAAAAGAAACGGTTAGATTAAAAAAGTTAAGCTTTGTTTCAAAAGCAAGGTTAGCTGCAATTGAACCTAAAGCGATATGAACAATATAATGTAAATAAGTCATATGTGAAATGACTTGTTTTCCAATTATATGAATGCTTATCATGAGTAAGCTTACAGATAATATGGTTCTTAGAATAGTTTCTAATAGATCAGACATTATTCACCTCAAATAAAAGTATGAGTTTTTAACACTCCTTATTTTCCCATTATCGCCAGAATCCTATTCACAATTAAGTCACATGACTGAGCTTCAATTATATCTAATTCAAAATTTCCTATAACTAATCTGGACTCCCATTCCACTCCATCAAGTTTTCACTTTGCATAGGAAAAATGGATATACATTATACATGTCATATGCACCCTTTGAAAAACGAAATATAGCTCTGTATTTTCTTAAGTTGAGAAATATAAATTTAAGGGAAATATGGTTGCATTGATCCGAATCCGACTCTCCTGCTACAAGTAGGAGAGTTTAGTTTTACAAAATACAAAAAGCGACCTAGTTTCCTAGGTCGCTGTCACTAACCATCATTTGGATTTCTCATAGTATTCTCACCGGAAACTAATTGCCGGGCAGTTGGATGTCGCACCAGCCGCTTACGTTGCATTGGCCATATTCATTATCACCCACAGCAATCACCGTGCCGTCCGATTTAAGACCGAGAGTATGAGCGCAACCCGCCGCAACCGCCACAATATCGCGCCAGCCGCTTACGTTGCATTGGCCAAATCGATTATTACCCACAGCAACCGCCGTGCCGTCCGATTTAAGCCCGATTGTATGATTACTACCCACCGCTATCGCCACAATATCACACCAGCCGCTTACATTGCATTGGTCATGCTTATTCAAACCCACAGCCTCCACTGTGCCGTCCGATTTAAGCCCAATGGTATGAAGGTAACCTGCCGCAACCACTACAATATCACACCAGCCGCTTACATTGCATTGACCATACCGATTATTACCCACAGCAACCGCCGTGCCGTCCAATTTAAGACCGATGGTATGCCAGTCACCCGCCGCGACCGCCACAATATCATTCCAGCCGTTTACATTGCATTCCCCTTCATTATTTCGGCCCGCAGCTACCACCGAACCATCCGATTTAAGCCCAATGGTACGACACCAACCCGCCGCAACCGCCACAATATTGCTCCAGTCGTTTACATCGCATTGATCATGCTTATTCCATCCCGCAGCCACCACAGTACCGTCCGATTTAAGCCCAATTGTATGAGCATTACCCGTATTCTTCGCCATATGAACATTACCAGCAGCGACCGTCACAATATCGAGCCAACCGCTTACATTACATTGACCATATTTATTGTCACCCACAGCCGTCACTGTACCGTTTGATTTAAGCCCAATGGTATGACGACAACCCGCTGCTATGGTATCTTTAGGCCACCGTTTTTGTTTCAGGTTTTTTTCATAACCATTCCGAATTTCAATATTCATTTCTCACCTCACTAATAAGTATGTCGGTTTAAAGCGGTATTCTATTTTTACATTAAGGAGATTTTCTATAGCAACATTTATTTTAAACAATGTTGCTGTAGAACTTTCTTTTAGGCTGTGAGAAGTATGGTTTACAGTAATACAAGTAACAGAACAAATAGGTGTGAGTAGTACAACTATAATAAGGTGTGAAATGGAAAATGGACCGATTTCTATTTTTAATCGGTTCGTTTCGTTATACAGGGAAGGAAGAAATCACTCGATTAAATTCTTTTGGTGCCTCTGTTATTGCTAATTTCGAATGCACTTCAAGCGATTGCCTACTTGATCAGAATACTTTTTGAGTATCTTGCATATCCCACGATCCATGTATTTCTTTTTCCGGCTTGATTCAAATAAATAGGTAGCATTCTTTTTCTCATGTTTTCTGTGTGCATAGTTAGTGTCTCTTTAAAGGAAAAGGGGAATGGAACGATACGATCCTTCTTTTGATTCACACGGATTTGACATTGCTGAAAATACTTAAGAAGAGCAATGAACCCTATTTTCATATGATTGGATTTGGAATCAATCAGTTTTTGTTCGCTCCCAATTATCGTGAACTGCTCAATCAGTTCCTGTTGTTGCCATTGTTGTTTCATCATGATGTCAACCTTTCAAAAGTTCCTAGAAGTACGAAAGTCGGTACTTATTTATGTTTTCGAGTAAACAGATCAGATTTTTCAAACAAGAAGTATCTAAAAATACCCGAAGTTCCAACTCCAAAATGAAAATAGGAACTTATTATGTTTAAAGTAAGAATAAGATTGTTTTAAAGGCTTTTATTCATTAAGATGAAAGTAAACGCAAAACAAGTCAGTTCGAGTGGAAAAATCCAAAGATCTGTCAAGCTGGATGAGCGATTCCCCATCAATCCGTGGGACTTTGCTCCCATCTGCAACATCATATCCATACATCATGAGAGTATCTTCTGCTGCATGTCCCTTTCCTGATCGAGTCGGAGGGGTTCGGAACACAGTTGATGAACTGATCGGAAAGCTCTTCGAGATCACTGCAAATAATCGTCTCCGGAGATTCTCTGGATTGGAGTAGAAGCTGATTGAAAAGATGTTTCAAAATTGAAAGTTGATTGGTTTAAGAAACGATAAACAGTATCCTTGGTTGGGTATTTGTAAGCTTTATTGAATCAAGAAAACAATAAAACATTGGAGAAGTATAACATGGTCTACCTTTACTTAATTATCGCTGTTTCAGGAGTCACTATTCTAGTTAATATGTACAATGCTCATAGAAAAAGAAACTTAGTTTTATCTTTATGGGATAGAAATACTAAATTAGATCATCCAATAAATTATCATGAAACGTTTAAATATTTTTATGAAAATGCAAAAAAGAGCTCTAAGGATGATTATCGTGTAGATGATATTACTTGGAATGACTTAAACATGGATAAAATATTCGAAAAAGTGAATTATACATTTACTTCTGTCGGGGAAGAATTCTTGTTTTACAGATTGAAAAAAGCTCATGAGGAGCATTTATTTAATGAAAAAATAATAGAAAAAATGAATCAAAACAGGGAATATAGGAACAAATTATCGCTAATTTTATCTAGTTTAGGGAAACTAACCTATGCAAATTCATCCCAATATTTTTCTGGTAAACTCGATTATAAAGTCGATAAAATATATTTTATACTCGGCGTTCTTCCTATTGTTGGAATGATAACCATGTTTTTTTCACTCCCGATTGGTTTATCGATATTCTTAGTAAGCACATTTGTGAACACTGCCCTTTTTTACCGTAATCGTTCTAAAAATGAAGTAAAGTTCAACAGTCTATTTTATTGTTTACATGTTATATCAACATCCAGAAAAGTAGCAAAGTTAAATAGTGATAATGAATGTATAAAGCAAACAAATAAATTAAAAAAGGCGACTTTTATTAGCCAATTCTTATTACAGGACGATGGTAACGGGAGTAATCTAGTACTTCAACTATTCACGTTTCTTAAATCTATATTCTTAATTGATTATTTTATTTTTCGTTACATATTAAATGTTTTAAATAACAATAGAGATATATACGAGACAGCATGGAGGAAAGTAGGGGATATTGACTGTTGCTATTCAATAGCATTATGGAGAAAAACACTACCATATTACTGCTTACCAAAATACGAAAATAATACAACACTAATCATACAAGATGCATACCATCCTTTATTGAATAAACCAGTTGGAAATGATTTTGACTTTCATAAAAATATTCTTCTTACTGGGTCCAATGCTTCAGGAAAGTCTACATTTATCAAAACGATAGCAATTAATATCGTACTATCACAGGCTTTAAATACTAGTACCAGTAAGAAGATCACTTTACGAAGAGGATTAGTTTATTCCTCTATGGCAATGTCTGATGATATTGAGAAAGGACAAAGTTATTTTTTAAGTGAAATATACGCATTAAAGAGGATATTTGATATAAGAGAGAACAATAAAGATATATTCACGTACTTATTTTTAGATGAAATTTTTAAAGGCACCAATACCATTGAAAGGATTGCTGCAGCTGAATCTGTATTAAATTATTTAAGTGATTATAATGAGACAAAAATTATGGCAGCAACCCATGATCTAGAACTTACCGATAAGTTATCAACAAAATATGACAATTATCATTTTAGAGAACAGATAATAAATGACGAGATTATATTTGATTATTTAATCAAAGTAGGTCCTTCCAAAACAAGAAATGCTATTGAATTATTGAGGATTACAAAATTCCCAGAAATCGTATATCGTGAAGCTTTAATTAAAGCTAAGGAATTTACTAACGTATGAAGAAAAGAGCCGATTAAAAATAAAAATCGGCTCTTTTTCCATTATATGGTTTCGCTGCCCCTCAGTAGCCATTTGCTGGTTCTACCCCTAATTGGACTCCACTCGAGTTGTAACTTGATTCGATCTTTGTGAATCAAAGAGATAGTCTCATTTTAAATCTTCTTGGTATTCCTTTTATATTGTTTTAAGATCTTATGGATAAATTTATTGAGATCAACTTGGCGTTCGGCTCTCTACTTCATCTGTTACTGGGCCTGTTATAGTGTCACAAGTAGAAAAAGAGGAAATAATTTTTTTCTTTTTACCCTTTTTAGCTATTGTTTTGTTCTTTATACTAAAAAAACAAAACAATAGCTAAGGAGATTGACCGATGAAGATAAATATGATTGTTATGATTCTAGTGATAACGATAGTGGGTTTGACAGGATGTACGATAAATGTACCAGTAAAAACAAACACCTTAGAAACGCAGGATAAAAATAGGAATAATACAGCTCCACAAGTAATTCAGAGTGAAAATTCAAACCAGAATTCATCTAAATCATCTCAACCTACTTCTCCTCCATCAGGTACAGAAGAATCATATTCTGAATTAAATAAGCAACAACTTATTCAGCAAGTAAAACAACTAGCTATTGAAGGTAAAACTATTAATAGTGACGGATTTAGTCTTGGTTCCTCCCGTGATGAAATCAACAAACAATGGGGAACTGAAGATGAAGAAGATGTCAATCAAATGTATTATGAGAACCGAAAAGCATATTTCGTATTAAAAAATGACAAGGTAGTCGAACTCTACAGTTCAGATGAAAAACTTCAAGATATCACCGAACAAGAGGTACAAAAAGCATTAGGTAAACCTGATCAAGTAGGGCAATATGAAGATGGAAATGAGCTTATTTACAAGGCTGGTGATAATAGTATTGCATTCATTTTCGGTAGCCGTATTGAAATTCTAGTTATTAGTTCATAGTATATTCAAAAATAGATATCACAGAAATGAATCGATATCTATTTTGTATCGGTTCGTTTTCCATCAGCAACCAACATTTTTACCCCCGTTAAAGATATAGCTAGTCTTTATGCGGTTTACCATATGTTCCTTCATAAATGTTTTTATTTCTTTATTAAATAATGACTATATTATGATTATTACTAAGTATTTATATGTAAATTATGTTTTTAGAAAAGGAGAAGCAACCAATGGTATCAAAGAAAATGCTAATATTCATTATGTTAGGAACTATATTTATTTTTTTGAGTATTTTGAGTTTATACATATACGGGAGATCATTATGGATGCCATATTATTTAAAAATAGTTGGTACTCAAACCGTTTCAGATGTAATCACAGAGATAGGTACAGAAAATAGGGAGAAGTTAGAAGATTATTTTAAACAAGCAGGAGTTGAGTATCCATCTAACAAAATTAAAATTGCACTTCTAGGATTTAAAGAAGAAAAAATATTAGAAGTATGGGCTCTCCAAGAAAATAAATGGCACTTTATTCACGCTTATCCAATCTTAGCTGCTAGTGGAGACACTGGACCTAAACTCCGAGAAGGTGACAAACAAGTTCCTGAAGGGATTTATCAAATAACGTGGCTTAACCCTAATAGTACTTATTATCTTTCTATGAAAGTAAGTTATCCGAATATTTACGATCGCAAAAAAGCTGAATTGGATGGACGAAATAAACTAGGAGGAGATATCTTTATTCATGGAAAGGCACTTTCGATTGGATGTTTAGCTATTGGAGATGAAGCAATTGAAGAGTTATTTGTGCTAGCACATGATGTTCATATTAAGAATATAAAAGTAATTTTGAGTCCTAATGATATGAGAGTTAAAAAGCCTCCATTTACTTATAAAGAAGGTTCACCTTGGTTGCTGGAGTTATACGAAAAGATCAATCGTGAATTAGAAGGTTTCAAACGATAGTAACCCTAGAATAAAATCTAGTTCTGCGGATAGTGCCTGGCTAGTTGTATTTAAAGTACTATTCTCTGTGTTCAGAAGTAATGGAAAAGGATCAAGAGTTACAAGTTATATATTTATGTGGTACAACCACCAAATGCAGATTGAGGGACTGTATCTGAAAATTTTTCTAATTCCCCTCTAATCCCAACTCATTGCTTCCATCTCATTAGCTTTGTCCTCTGTAGCTGGTTGTATATAACGGAATATTTTGAATATTATTAACCATAGTCACGAGAATTACACCTGTGGTTTATGTACATTAAGGAGTGCGCTACGTTCCAAAAGGGGGTTGTCCGATCGATCCTCCTAAAAAATCTTTTTTCAGCACTTTTCTTCTCATTTTGATTTTTACATATAAAAGAAACTTGTATTTATACCTCTTAAAGTAAAACGGTATATAAGTATATTATTGCAGGATTACAAAAAGAATTGTGATGGACTCCTTCCGAGTGATGGAAATCAACATGCGATCTATGAATTACTGGATAAAATGTTATGTTTAAGCGAAAGAGGTGATTTTACAGAAAACCACACGATCCTGATTTTAAGGATTGTGTGATTTTTGTGTTATTCAGGTTGATTTGGGGTAGAAGAACCTGCTTGGAAAGGAGTAGTAATTCCTTCATAGCCCAAATGCATGGTCATCCCAACTGTTGCATGGGTAAGGTTGTGACAATGATCCATCCAAATTCCTGGATTATCCGCTTTAAACGCAATTTCATACGTTTCACCAGGTGCTACATTTAGTGTATCGGTCCACCAAGGGCTTCCCGTTATGGATTTCCTATTGCGAGATAGTACGAGCATGGTATGGCCATGTAGATGCATAGGATGATCCACCGCTCCGCGATTTACAAAGGTTGTTTTTACTAGTTCTCCTTGTTTGACCATTAACATTGGTGTATCAGGAAAAACACGACCATTGATTGTAAATAATGCATGGATTTTTCCATCATAAAAGCCAAGCCTATTATCCAAAACAAGTAAGTAATTACGATCAAATTTACTTGTACTTATAAATGGAGTAGTTGTAGAAGTACCATAGTTCGATGGATCAAAAATAGGCGCTTTTGGATCAATAACTGGTGATTTTTGATTTTGGAGATTAGTAATAAAAAGTATACCAGGTGTTAATTTTCCTAGTCCGTCATGACTAGAAAGTCTAACTGGATTTTCAGGCATCGTAAACAGAATATCATATCGTCCACCAGCTCCTATTAACAATTGTTTATTTTTGATATTCGTAGGAGATTGTATGTTATTTCCATCAATAGACATGACCTTGAATGAGGAACCTGTTAATTGGAAAATTTGTGGTTCGTCACCTGTATTGATTAGTCGGAGCCGGACAGGAATACCTGGTTGAATTATTTGTTTTTCTAAGTTATCAGATAAACCAAAGGATGGAATGAGATCGGTACTTTGAGATGTTTGCCAAGCATGATAAACGACAGTAATATCTTTTGTAATCTGTTTTTCATGATCTTTAGGTAGAACTACCAAAGAACCAAATAATCCTTTTGAAACAGCGCTTGCAGACTGCTGATGCGAGTGATACCAATAGGTTCCCGTTTGCTTTGCCTGAAATCGATAAATATAAGTTTTACCAGGTTTAATGGAGTTTTGTGTTACACCAGCGACACCATCTTCAGCATTGGGAACATTATATCCATGCCAGTGAATGGTTACTCCTTCTGGAATATCTTTGTTTTTCAAAATAACTTCTACTAAATCACCTTGTTTAACTTGTAGCTCTGGACCTGGAGCTTTTCCGTTGAAAGTCCATGCATCTATGGTTTTACCAGAACGAAGTTTGAGTTTCTTTTTTTGAGCAACAAGGTGAAATTGATGATCAGGTTTTCCTTTTTGGGGGCCTTTGAAATCAGTAAGGCTCTGGGTTTTAGCAGATTTATTCTCATTCATCACATGATGGTGCTGGGAGTTTGTTTGCGACTCTTCGGATTGATTGATGCCCATGTTGTATTGCTTGGGAAGGGCAGATGCCTGTGTATAGTAAACAAACCAACTTCCTGCTACTAGTAACACGACTAAAATGGATGTGACGATTCGGGAGAGTCTTTTTTTTGTATTTGTACTATAGCCAGATTGTATGAATAATTTGTTTCGTCGATTTTGTAATGTCCATAATAGTGAGATTGCGATTGCGAAAATAAACCATATATAGAAGGAATGAAGGAAGGTCAGAGAAAAAGAATACTGAAAAAGCGAGAAATAGTAACCGATCAAAGAACTAAGAAGAGTGGCTTGTACAGGTACAACCAAATTTGCTGTGGTTAATGCAACTTGGTCACTTTCATCAAGTGGTATTTGGGAGTTATCTGCACTATCTTTAGAAATTTTTATTATATTTGGAAGTGTTAACAATAGAACAGAGAGCGTCGATGGGATGAGCAGAGGTAAAACAAGCATCATTCTTTCTTCAATAAACAACCAGCCATAGGTACTCAGCAACACAACCGTGATCATTTTCCCAACTGTGATGATGAGCGTGACATACACTACGACAAGTAAGCGATGAATACTTCGTTTTAAATTTAGTTTCGACTTGCGATAGGGAAGTCTGCTAAAACGATTTGTTACAAAAGCCCATAAGAGGATCAATAGCAACATAAGACTTTGATCAATACGATAAATAAGATCATACATGTATATAACCTCTTTCTATTTTTTTGAAAAAATCTATCTAGTAGGCTGAAGAGGCTTTTTTTGTTGGCCCCAAGGCTTAAATACAGAAATGATAACCATTGCTGTTAGAGAAATGAAATTGATTAGAATACCAATGAAAAGATATTCATTATTTACTACAAAAACGGGGTCTGCATTAGCTTGTGTGCCTTTATCAGCAAGGATCGTAATCGCTTTTAGAGTCCAAAATTTGATTCCAAGTATTCCAATTGCAATCGATATCACCGTTAGGATTTCTTTTACAATAATCCAATAAAAATCAAATAATCCCCATTTTGTCCTTACAGACAGATATATGCCTGTAATAACAGTACCTAATGCAGAGATAGGAACTAGTGACTTCTCCATGAAATGCATACCTATATAACTAGCATTCAATGTAGTAAAATTTGGATTGATTAGAGTTGCTATGCTTAGTACAAGAAATGCCATGATGTGACCAAGAAGACCTACAACAAAAAGAAGATGAAAAGAAAGCCACCACTTTCTTTCCACTACTGTAATTCGCTTCATATACATCTTCCTTTCTAAATGACCTGGTGGAATGATTTTATATTTTTCTATATTTACGCAAGACAAGAATATTTAAGAGAATGAAAATCAATGCAAATGTGATAAGCGCAAAGACATCAGTGGAAATATCAGACCATCCTTTTCCTCGGATCATAATGTCAGTTAATGCATCTGCACCATATCGAAGTGGCATGAACAGACTAAGATAACGAATTCCTGGATTCATGCCATCTAATGGAAAGAGACCAGAAAAAATAACTTGAGGCACAATTACCAAAGGAATAAATTGCACCATCTGGAGCTCGTTGTTAGCAAAAGAAGACAAAAGAGTTCCAAGGGTTAAAGCAGATATAGCTAACAATAGAGTAACAAGTAATAGATAGCTAAACGAACCGACCATCATCATATCCAGAACTTGGGTAGAATACCATGTAATCAAACATGCCTGGATCGTCATGAAGATTCCAAATCCAAATACATATCCGATTACTAACTCCCAGCGTCTCAAAGGAGTAGCCAATAACCGTTCGAGTGTTCCGCTAGTTCGTTCACGTAAAAATGATACTCCAGAAATAATAAAAACAAAGAAAAAGGAAAAGAAACCAATTAAAATAGGGCCATCTGCATCAAAGGAGCTCATATCTTTAGACCCGTGCAAATAAGTAACAGAAAGGATGATCCTTATCTCTGATGGCATTTTACTTTGCAGGCTAGTTTGTACGAAACGAAGAACAAATTTGTTTTTAGCAGGATCGCTGCCTTCCAACTTGATATTTATCGTTTGCATATTTGCAGTTAAGATAGCGTCGATCTCTCTATTTTTAAGTGCTCGATCGGCTTGGACTGTTGTTTTTTTATATAATTTTGCACCACTTGATTCTAGTTTTTTGGTAAGAGAAGGAGATAGACCTATTACATTTAATTTTGGTTGGTATTCCTCACCAGTTAATATGAAGGACATAAGGGTTAATATCATGATAGGCGCAACGATAATTAATGCAAGAGATCTTTTGTCTCGTATGAATTCACGTACTATTCTAAGAACTAATGATCGGATTCTCATTTTTTATCCCCTCCTCCATAGAACAAAAATGCTTCTTCCAGTGATGTGACTCCAATTTGTTGCTTTAGTTGTTGGGGTGTATCAACAGCGATTAATTGCCCTTTGTATATCATACCGAGTCGATCACAACGTTCTGCTTCATCCATTACATGAGTTGTTACGAGAATAGTAGTGCCAGATTGGCTTAATTTACGGAGTTCTTTCCAAATAGATTGTCTTAATATTGGATCAATACCAACTGTTGGTTCGTCCAATATAAGGATAGAAGGAGCATGTAATAGAGCAATGGCAAGCGAAAGTCGACGTCTCATTCCTCCCGAATATTTCTTTACTAGTGTTTTAAGATCGGAAGTGAGGTTCACAAGTTCCATCACTTCCATTATTCGATCTGTTTGCTTTGTACCCTGTAGACCATATAGGGAGGCGAAAAATTCTAGATTTTCCATTCCTGTTAATTCGTTATACAATGCATCGGCTTGTGCCATGTAGCCTATTTGATGAAACAGCTCTAGATCTGGCATTTTCTTTCCTAGTACATGAACTTCTCCTTTATTTGCGGTGTCAATGCCTGAAATAAGTTTCACCATTGTTGTTTTACCGGAGCCAGATGGCCCCAGTAGACAAAAGATTTCCGAATGGTTTATCTGTAATGATGTATTTTGTAAAACGATTTTTTTGCCATATTTCTTCTGGACTTCGTTTAGTTCAATGCAATTGGATTGCACCATAGCAGTACCTCCGAAAAAATGTATTAGTGTAATGTGTAAATAGTACACTTAAGAGAGAGATCCCAATACTTGAAAAGATAAGGATTTTCCTACGTTACGAGCTGTATTTAATAAGATACCTCTATTGTGGTTTGAAATGTTTTTGTATCTTCTATCATAGTTAACATGAGATGGGCGAGATCAGAGCGTGAAATGCCTTGAGCTTTGGCAAGGTGTTTATTTAGGGATGTACGATAATTAGTAGTAATGGGACCGTTTGTCAATCTTGGAGGGCGTATGATCGTCCAATTTACTCCACTTTTTTTTACTATTTCCTCCATTTGTTTCATGTCCGCATAAGCATACTTATACATAGGCTGAATGATCGAATAGATGACCCATTTCTGGTAAAAAGGTAGATCAGCTGGAATTTCAAGACCTGATGAAGATAGACAAATAAATCGATTCACATGATATTCTTGCATTAGCTGCAAAATATGGGAGCTTCCTCTGGAGTAGAGGGAAGTTGGTTCACGTTTCTTAACTCCTAAACAAGAGACAACCGCATCTTGTTTTTCCATGTATGATTGGATTGTAGAGACATCTAATACATCTCCTTTTACTATCTGTAATAATTTATGTTTCATTTTGAGTTCATGAGGATTTCTGACGATTGCAGTTACTTCATGCCCTGCTTCCAGAGACTGTTTTAAAACTTCTTTTCCAGTACCCCCAGTCCCTCCGAAAACGATAAGTTTCATATTGACTCCTCCTTATGCAGCTTCATCTCTTCTTCCATTAAAGTAATTTTGGCATGTGAAACTAACTGGTTAGTCTATTCACTACCGATTTTACAATCTGTTTTTGTCCTTCTAGTGATGGATGAATCCCATCTTCAAGCATCCAATCAGGGTCTACAGGGCTACCGAAACTGTCTTGAATATCAATTACAAATTCAGGGAACTGGAGAATACGTTCTCTGATATCCTGAAGGTCATCATTAGACCAACTTAATTGGAGTTGTTGGAAATAGGGGTTTGCACTAGCGCGGTTCTCTATAATTTGTGGTGGTGTCATCCATACCCAGGTAGCTTGTGTTTGTATTTGGGTAATATCTCTGATAGCAGATAAGTTTTTTGTGGTTTCGTCTACACTTACATAATTTTTTCCAACCGCATTTCCAATTCGCAAGACATCATTTCCGCCAACGAGACAGAATACCCAATCCGGCTTTTGCTGAATATATGTTGTAATATTTCGGAGTAGCTGACCACTGGTATAACCTGTAACACCATTGTTTATAAAAATGAATGAATCTTTTGGTCGATGCAAATGTAATATTTGTTTAAGGATTTCAAACCAAGAATTACTGTCATCTGTAATGCTATCTCCAATAGCCATTATTTTGGATCCAGCTAAAAAAGGAAGTTGATCTATCTGCTTGGCAAAAGAAGAATCATCTAGTAATTCTTGGGCTGCTTGTAATACATTTTGGTCGAATATTTTTTTTATTGCTAAATATGAATCTATTTCTAACCCAAAAAGGTTAGCGATTTTTTCTTTGTTCATATTTTGGATATAGTTTATTATTTTTTCAGGATGTTGGTATTGGACTAATTTTTCGAGTTGAGCGGTTTTTTTATCTCTCATTTAAAAATCCTCCATTATTTGTGTATTAGTGAACTACATAAATAGTACACTCGATCACCAGGATAAGTCAATCTGTTTTTTATTTATTTTTAAAGTTGAATCCATTTGTATTTGAATAGTGTTGCTGTAACTACGGATATACAAAAAAACCAACCCTGAGTTCTATTCTCATGGTTGGCTTGTTTTAAGTATAAGTATTCGTCATCCAATCTAGTAAATTTCCACCCGCTAATTCTCTTATATTATCTAAGTCATCAAATTTAATTATTTCACCATTTCGAATGGCTAGAACCATATCTAACAAGGGCTCTATTTCCATTACTTCATGAGTAGTAATCACAATAGTTTGTTCTGGAATATCCAGAAAAGCAATTAATCCTTTTATAATAGATGCTCTCATCATAGGATCAAGCCCAGTAAGTGGCTCATCAAGTAAGATAAGTGGGGCTTGTCTAGATAGAGCTAACACGATTTTAAGCCGACTCACATGTCCTTTTGAAAGAGAAGAAACTTTTTCGTTTGCATTTAACCTCATAAACTTTATCATGTCAGTTGCTTTTTCTAAATTAAAGTCTTTATAGATACGATTGTGGTAGGAAATGGTCTCACGAACAGTATAAAACGGATAGTATCCACTTTTTTCTGGTAAATATGCTATAGATTGTGAACTTCGACGTGTAATGTGATTACCATATAACGATATGTTACCTTTGCTAGGGAGAATCAATCCAGCCATTAATTTTAAAATAGTTGATTTACCAGAACCATTCGGTCCTACCATTCCGATAATTTTTCCTTTTGGAAGTTGGAAATGAATATCATGGATGATCTTTTTGTTGTATATCATTTTGGTAACATGTTCAAATGTAATTACAGGATCCACCATCTACTTGTCCCCCTCATTTAATGATTTAGCAAAGTATTCAACTAATCCTAAGGAAATTTCTTCTGTAGTAAAACCCATTTCTGTCATATCAGCAATAAATGTTTTGATTCGATCATGTTTTAAGTCAAGACGGAGTTGTTGCAATCGATCTCTGTTTTCAGTGACAAAGGTCCCTTGCCCTCGGCGAGCTTCCGCTAACGACTCTCGTTCTAATTCCATATAAACTCTTTGAATAGTGTTTGGATTAACTCCCATTTTCAAGGCCATTTCTCGAACAGAAGGGAGTTTTTCCCCTGGTTGAAGATCACCGCGTATAATTTGGCTGCAGATGTGTTGAATAATTTGCAAATAAATAGGAGTTTTACTAGAGAAATCTTTTCCCATCGTGTTTTACACCTCAACTTTCCGGTCTAGCATCCACCCCACAGTAAAAAAACAAGCAATTGTTAGGAGAAGACCGTACAACAAATCACTCCAGTATAATGGTTGTCCAAATATATTTTGAAACAAATGTAGAAAAGGGGAATTCGGTGCTAATTCGGTAGAAATTATTTTTGTTACGTCTAATAAGTTTATTGAGCCAAAATGAAAGATTGGGTTTGCTGTTGAAATTCCATGTAAAAGACGAATGAGTAGTAGACAACTTACAAATAAGACGAGGATAAATGTCCATCTCCATGCTTTCAGCTTGTCTCGAAGTAGATTTCCAATGAAGTAAAACAAAAATCCAAGGGAAGCGAGAAGTAGAGAACGAAATGGGATGAAAATAAACAGTTCAATGGCATGTTGCTTAAATAGTTGTGTAGTGACAGCCAAAAATGAGTTATTATTTGTTGTTGAAAAATCAAAATGCAAGGTTGTCCAGAAAAATGTGAATGTTAGTAGTAATGATAGAAACATAAGGATAACCCCTGCAAAAAATTTGGCGGAAAGTAAGATCCATCCTGATTGAGGGGATTGTAACCATAAGGAACCATGTATTTCTTCTTCGTACAGATTAAATAGGAGATATGCTAACAGATAAAAATGGTGCCAGATTATTAGAACAAATAGTGATAAACTTGCTATCCCGGAGTGAGAGCTATTAGCTAAGTAGATACCTCCTATCCCGATGGTTAATAAAACTAGTAAATTCACGATCCAAAATAGACGTGTGAGTCGAAATTCTTTCTGAAACAAAACCCACCAAACAGCCAATTTGTATTTCCCCTCTCTTACCCATTTCCTATTGATTTGGTATTTTTGTATTAGTGTTATAAGGTAATAGTACAGTTAGTAGGTAAAGAGAGTCAACAGACAGATGAGTGAACCTGAGTCGGGCAACAGATAGAAAGGAAATGACGAATCTATCCTACTACAGGACACTGGACAGCCAAGCAAGGTAGTTTGTTTAGATTTCTTCATTTTTTCTAGAAAAACAAGTCTTTTTTTCACGTTATAGAGCGTTTCCTTTTGCATGATACATAGTGAATCCCTACCCTATAAGATAGGATTGACTTATATAATAGTATTAAGTTAAAATGAACTTGTACACACGAGTGGATGACTATATGAATTTTATTTACAATGGAAGTGGAGTGTTATAGATTGCTTAATAAAGATGATTTTGTTCCTTTGTATATTCAAGTTTATAGCAAACTGAGAAGTCGAATTTTAAACGGAGAATACAAAAATGGAGAGGCAATTCCTTCTGAAACGGAATTAATGAAAGCGCTACAATCTACTAGAGGAACGATACGAAAGGCAATTGCTTTGTTAGTGAATGAAGGATTAGTTCAACAAATACAAGGGAAAGGCACCTTTGTTTTGTTAAGACCTATCAATTATACGATGACCAACTTCGGTGGTTTTACAGATGGGTTAAAAAATAGAAAAGAAACTCCTTCATCCAAGGTGTTGGAACAAAAAAAAGTCTCATTAGATGGAAAGGAATACTATAAATTAGTTCGAGCAAGAGGCGTGAAAAGAGATGACACAGTCAATTATTTGATGGTTGATATCTCTCATATACCTCTCTATTTGTTTCCAGGGTTAGATCGTTATGACTTTGAAAAGGAGTCTTTATACCATGTATTCAGAAATGATTATCATATTTTCCCAAAACGTGCAGAAATAAAACTAGTTCCAGAGGGGATTACGCCGCAGATCAGGGAACTATTGAAAGTTGATGAATCCGAAGTTGCGCTGATGAAAGTAGAGGGCAGCATTTTCGATGGAAATGATGTGGAGATAGAAAAGGTCAAAATTATTTGCGCACCTAGTGTGGAAGTGAAAATCATGACAAGTATCAATAATGATTTAAATTTTGCAGAGTAGAAACGGATTGTTTTGTCGGAATTTATTGGAGTGCTGATTATGGAAAGGAGGTGGCGTAAACAAATAAGATAAAGTAGATTTCAGCAAACATATAGTAGAACTGAGTCCATTTTTTAATGACATCAAGGAGGGATTTACCATGAAACAATCGCACAAATTAACCATTTTTTTAATTCCAATTGGCGTTGCAGTTAACTTTATATGCGGACAAATTATCTTATTATTAAAGCTTCCCATTTATCTTGATTCAATTGGAACGATTGCAGTCGGAGCCTTGTGCGGAGGGATTCCAGGTGCAATTGTTGGAGCGATCTCCAATATATTGAATTCTATTACGAATCCAACCAATATGGCTTATATCATTCTTAATGTATTGTTTGGATTACTTGCTGGTTTCTTAGCCAAGAGAGGTGTTTTTAATAGCCTATGGAAAACGACACTTTCAGCGCTCGCTTTTGCGATTGTAGGAGGAGGATTAGGTTCTAGAATTACCTATTGGTTCTTTGGTGGGCTTGGTGCTGGAACGACAGGTGCTATTACAGGAATTCTCATGCAAATGGGTTTTTCCGCGAATACAGGAGTATTTATCACAGAGTTTTTTGCAGATATTCTTGATAAAATTCCTACAGTAATCATTGTATTCCTTATATTACAACGGATTCCTGCCAAAACATTAGTCAAGCTCCCTCAAGGTAAGTTATTCATCAAAGAAAAAGCAGACACCAAAGGAATCTGACGATAAGGGAATGTTTGTGCTTTTAAATATAGTGAAAGGAACGTTCGAATGGATTATGAATTTGCCTATTCCTTTAAAAAACCGCAACTTACAAATAATTGGATATTAGATATGAATCCACTGAGCAAATTGAATCTACTCATCATCCTATTCATTATCCCGATTACGGTACAGAGTTGGAAATGGAATGTTATGATCATTATTTTCTATTTCTTAGTAGCGCTTGTAGCAGGTTGTTTCAAACGTTTCACTCGCTTGTATTTGCGATTTGGTTTAATGGTGGGTTTGTTACTCTTTGTGTTAAGGGCATTGTTTATACCAGGAGAAAATCTGCTATATAAACTCTGGTTTATCAACATCACCCAAGAAGGAGTAGATAGCGGCCTACAATTTTCTACTTTAGTCGTAGCAATATGCGGGGCGATCATCTTATATAGCATTGTCACTCGAGCGAAAGATTTCATGTATATGATAGAAAAGCTGGGAGCGTCACGAGTGATTTCTTATGTTATCCTTTCTTCTTTTCAATCGATAATTGATTTGGGAGAAATGTCAAAAGTGATTTTGGATTCCCAACGTGCAAGGGGAATTGAAACAGAGGGAAATATACGCCAACGGATTAAGGCATTTATTCCAATCTTAGGTCCATTGTTTTTAGGAGCAATTTCAAATGCAGAAGAAAAAGCAATTGCGATGGATGCGAGAGCATTTTCTATGCCGATTAAAAACACTCACTTATGTCATCTTCGATCCCTACCTGTTGGGGAGAAAGCAATTTTGATTGCCGCTAATATTGCTTTTATTGGATTTGTCGTTTGGAGGTTGATGGCATGAGTTATATCGAACTAAAACAGGTTTCTTATCAATACCCGCTTGCAAGTGAGTGGGCACTAAACGATGTTACTTATTCATTTGAAAAAGGAAAACTCTATGGAATTATTGGTGCAAATAGGGGTGGGAAAACAACTCTGTGCAACCTCGTGAGAGGATTTATACCGCATTTTTATCAAGGGGAACTGATGGGCCAAGTTTTGATAGAGGGAAAAGACATCCGGGAATGGGAAAATCATCAGTTATCTACAGAGATTGGATATATTTTCCAAAATCCATTTTCGCAGATTAGCGGTGTAAAAGAGACTGTTTTTGAAGAAATCGCCCTAGGACTTGAAAATTTAGGGGTAGACAAAGATGAAATGATCGAACGTACGATTCAAGTTGTCAAATGGTTGAAATTAGAAGATTTGATTAAGAAGAATCCTAATAATCTTTCTGGAGGTCAGCGTCAAAGGGTTGCTTTTGCATCTATTATCGTAATGAATCATGACATTCTGGTGATAGACGAACCTACTTCTCAGCTTGATCCAAGTAGTACAGCGGAAGTGTTTGAGATCATTCATATGTTGAAAGAGCAGAAAAAAACGATTTTACTTGTCGAACATAAGGTAGAATTGATTGCAGAATATGCAGATGAAGTTTTGGTGTTTGAGAAAGGCCAAATCGCAAGCTATGGGTCTCCAGCAGATATACTTTCACGTAAGGATTTAATGGAAAGAGGTATATCGATTCCATCTGTGGCACTGCTAGGTCATGAGATGCGAGAGAAAAATATGGCAATGGATTCCATTCCCATTACAAAATCACAAGCTCTTGAGCAGATTTTAAAAGGGGGAAAGAACGATGATTGAATTGAAAGACGTAACGTTCGCATACCCCAATGGATATATTGCAAATGAAAATCTTAATCTCGTGATCAACAATGGTGAACGAGTTGCTATCATTGGTCAAAATGGAGCAGGTAAAACCACCGCAGTCAAGCTGATGAATCGGCTAAACAAACCGACTACAGGTGATGTCATCGTTGATGGTAACAACACCAAAGAGAGAACAACAGCTCAAATTTCCGCCTATGTGGGTTATGTTTTTCAAAATCCCGATGAACAAATATTCAACAGTACCGTGGCGATGGAAGTTGAATATATGCTCAAATATAGAAAATTAGATCAAAAAGACATAGATCGACGCAGAGATCGAGCTGTTGAACTGACAGGTATCCAGGATTATTTAAAAATGAATCCTTTGGATGTTCCCTATTCATTGCGTAAGTTTATCACGATTGCTGTCGTATTAGCAATGGAAACGCCTTATATTATTTTAGATGAACCGACAGCAGGACAAGATTTACAAGGATTGAAAACGCTTTCTAATATGATGGATGCCCTGCAAGATGAGGGTAGAAGCGTTATTACCATAACTC
Source organism: Shimazuella kribbensis DSM 45090 (assembly GCF_000428065.1). Classification (GTDB taxonomy): domain Bacteria; phylum Bacillota; class Bacilli; order Thermoactinomycetales; family Thermoactinomycetaceae; genus Shimazuella; species Shimazuella kribbensis. Next base: position 177,916 of record NZ_ATZF01000002.1, on the reverse strand, counting down.
ATGATATGGAGTTTGTTGCTGACCATTTTACTAGAGTAGTGGCTATGGCAAATAAGCAGATCATCGCAGATGATACAGCAGATAATATATTTTGGAACGCTGAGGTAATAAAAGAAGCTAGGATCAAAGAGCCTCAGATTGGCGAGATTGCAAAAGAACTAGGATTAAAAGGGAATATCATTCATCGAAGAGATCTAGTAGATGCTCTAAGTCATCAGAAGAAAGCTTTTATTCGAGGTGGAAGCAATGAAAAGGAATAAAAAGGGCTTTTTGGATTTATTTCATGTGAAAAAGCCGATCATGGCAATGATTCATTTAAAAGGAACAAATGATGAGCAAAAGGTTGAGATTGCCAAAAAGGAGATTGATCAACTCATTCATCATGGCATAGATGCAGTAATTATTGAAAACTATTTTGGTAACGTGGAAAATGTAGAGGAAGTTTTGAAATATATTCATCATGAACGCAAAGAGATTATTTATGGTGTAAATGTACTCGATGATGATCGCAAATCATTTGAACTGGCTAATAAATATGGAGCCCATTTCATACAGATAGATTCGATTGCAGGACATTTGACAGTAGAAGAGGATAAAGGGTTTGATGAATTTATTAGTCAAATGCGTAGACAGAGTCAAGTGTATGTGTTAGGAGGTGTCCGCTTTAAATACCAACCCTATTTATCTGGACGCTCTTTAGAAACAGACTTAAGACTTGCTACACAACGTTGTGATGGGATCGTTGTGACAGGCTCAGGAACTGGTATTGAAACGGACTTCGGCAAAATACAGAAATTCCGAGCGATTATCGGTGATGATTTCCCATTGATTGTAGGAGCAGGTGTGACTGCTGAGAATGCCGCTGTTCAACTTTCTCAGACGGATGCTGCTATTGTTGGTAGTTATCTTAAGGATACTTACAAGGATGATGGCGACGTGAGTGTAGAGCATGTCCAACATTTTATGAAAGAAGTTGGGAAATGGAGGTAAGTATGGAACGAGAGTATGCTTTTTTTGTTGGAGATGTGGCCTTAGATGAATATTATCGAGCACCTTATTGGCCGAATATGAGAGATAAAGTATTAGTGGAAACGTTGGATAAACACATGGGTGGTATGATAGCAAATGCAGCTAGTGTGTATGCTGGTTATGGGGAATCTGTTCATTTTCTTGCTCTTCTTAATAGCGGAAATATTACACAGATATTACGTGAGGATCTTCGACAGAGAGGGATAGACGATCGTTATGTATTGTATGACGATACATTACCAGATGCTAAAAATATCATCATTCTCACGGAAGACGAGCATACCATTTTTATACCTACCTTAGGTATTCAACATTTTGAGATTACACCTGAGATCGTGGATGCTATGTGTAAAGCGAAATATGTTTACACAGCTATCATCGAGATCAGAAATTGGCATTGTGGTGATATGAATGCAATCGATATCATCAGAAAGATCAGGGCTAGTGGTGCAAAAATGATCTATGACCTAGATGTAGCTCATCTAGAACCTGGTGATGAAGAATTTTTAAAAGAGATGGACATTGTATTCTTTAATAAGAATGGTTTTGATGTATATCGAAATGACCTATCTTATGAAGAAGGAATCTCACGATTGCTAGATTACGGAACGGAGATAGTAGTGGTCACATTTGCAGAAAAAGGTTGCAAAGTTCATACTCGAGAGCAACAGATTGAGGTACCTGGAATTTCTGTAGAAACGGTGGATGTTACTGGTGCGGGAGATACGTTTTGCAGTTCATTTCTCTATGCTCTAAATCAAACAGATGATTTACAAGAAGTTGCTCGATTTGCTAATGCAGCGGCAGCAAGAGCTGTTACCATTATGGGAGCTCGTGGAGGCGTTGCTTCACATCAAACCGTGATCGATTTCTTGAAACAACATAGTAACAAGTGCAAAACAAACAACTAAATCATTCACTCCATAAATAGATCCGAGTTTAAGTTTCCTCCTCATCACCATCTTTCTAATGATGACCAAGAATCGGACCAAAATATCCCCTGATAAATTAGTCAGGGGATATTTCATAGAATTCCTATATACAGTTCAAGTGGAGTTCGATAAATAGCAGTATTATTTTGCAATCATTTCATATTCGATATTAAGGACTTTTACTCCAAAAAACCAAAAACGATGGGTAACTTGTAATCTTCCATATTCATCAATCCAAATAAGGAAATTTTCATTGAAAGGAAAACGAATAGAAAAGTTTTTTGTCATGATATAATGACCCTCGTCACCGGTTCCTCCTCTTCTTGGAACGGAAGTTATTTGTAGAGATCCATCTACACCGTGTTCCAGCCGATAGATAGTTGCTCGATTGAATTTAGGTATTGGCATAGTGAAGTGTATATAACGTTCGCCATTATGTTCATGATCAGAATAAATACCAGTAATATAAGTCTCACCTGTGTTCTTATAACTGCAAACCCAAGCATTTAATTTTCTATTCCAATATTGCTCATGATTAATCACACTAACAATTTTGCTGTCAAGCTGTATAATGCCCTCATGAGGAGAGGGTATATTTGATTGTTGTATTTTATTCGAATATGCTTTATGAAATTTTTCAAATAGCCAAGCGGACTTTGCCCACCGTGCTTGAATGGAAACATCATATAATGCTGTATTTTCAAGAAAAGATATTACTTTTGGATGTAGTAGATCTATAATAAGGTCACTTCTTTTGAACTTTTCCAAGTTAGATACAATACCAGCATGAGATACGATTTGATCTTCATATCCATTTCGTTGTAAGAAATCATTACCGATATAGGATTCTCCATTTATATTGGTTTGAGGGAGTTGGTATAAATTGTTTTTCTCTATCGGCTTTCGATAATACCATCCAAATATTCCTAATGTAAATCCAACAGCAATAGGGATTTCATGATACCATAGCCATTGTTCTGGATTGATCCATGTATATCCTTGTAATTGAAATACACCATTTATGATAGCCAAAATAGAGGTTGCAACTAATGTAAGTGCAGATAATCGAATGCAAAGATTGGTGATGAAATTCTTTTTTTCCATATGGAAGAATACGAATAAACAATAAGTGATCATACACAAAGTGTAAATCCATAAACCTATGTTTTGAGCCCAAGAATTGGTTGTAAGCATGCCAATTCCAACAACAAGAGTGCTTATCATGATACCTTTGACTGTCCATCGATAACCAGTTCCAATTCTTCGATCAAGGGGTAAAACACGTCCCAAAAGGCCAATGAACAAATTAGATAAAATGGCTGTAAAAAAAAGATATAGTGTAGTTGTCAACAGAATATGATCTGTTACTTTATCTTCAGTAAAGCAATACACACTGAGGGTAATTCCACCAAATAGAGCATGCAGAAAGCTTGTATCCACTGCATTTTCTTCGAGTACATACCCACCACGCTCCATAAAGCGTCGTACACCATACAAAAATAAAGCTAGTGTATATATTGTCCAAAGTATAGATAGCATCCCTGATGCCATATTTGTTGAAAATGAAAGCGCTATTCCTATAGTTACTGCTATGTAAGGGTGATAGGTTAAAAGGAGTCTGTGATAATTGGAATGATTCCCATTTCGTTTTATTGTAGGAATAAGTGATATAAGTACTGGTATCAAGAGAAATACAGGTATCAAAAGTACCTTTTCAAATCCATTTACAAAAAAGATACAGACAATCCATAAAAAAGTAGAAATTACTAGATTTTTAGAAAAAGTATTTTTCATATGATCCAAATTTCCTTTTCTTTTTTTCGAATATTTTATCACATAAAACAGATAAATAGGGTGAAAAGGTAATGAAAAATGATGTATTGAAATGCAAATGATACTTATAATTTCAAAATGATAGAATAGTATTTTATATCATGTATATGACAAATCTTTTATTCTGTGGTGATAACTGATTCCATCTATCAACTCTGAAATTAATAGATGTGTAATGCGACAAGAGAACCGTCCCCTTGTCGCGATAAAAAAGGAAAAGCAACCTAAATTTTTCATTGGTTGCTTTTCCTTTTGTGAATCTATACAAGAGGTCGATCGATAAGTGTTCCAAATATAAAATTATGAATATGACCATCATTAAAAGTTGTAGAACCTTTTGCAACATGAATGTGTTTCCCGTTTCCGATAGGTATAGCAGGACCTGTTGTAATAATAACTTGGTGTAGATGATTGAGAAAGTCTGTATTCGCTATTATTTTATGAACATGATTTCCGCCTTTTATCGGAATAGCTTGGCTTGTAACTCCTGCAAAGCGGTGATTATGCCTATCTTGTCCCTGTTCTGCTAACTTTGTACTACCTAAAAATTCATGTGTATGTCTTTGCTTTTTTGTACTCATGTTTCCACCTCGAATTATAGTTAACTTTGTCACTGGACATTATATTCTGCTTACTCCATATGGTTCTTTTTTTCTTATTTTTTTAAATACGCCTGAAAGTAGACAATTATTATTAAATAATATGGTGTATATCACCGCTTTTTTATTTACTTTTGAGAGTGATGATTTATGAGTTTGGCTATCTGTTTTGTTTTGCCATTTACTGGTCAATTTTTCGATGTGTATGAATACATGGTGATGCAATCTAGAATAATGTAAAGCTAGTTAAAAAATCGTTATAGGAGCACCAGTTATCAACCTGAAAATATGATTGTATCTTTGTTTCGGAGTAGGCATGTGTCGATTCAAACCTGTTCACAAACTCATATCCTATAAGTGAACAGGAGGTAATTAATCTATGATGAGCAATAATGAAACACTCTGCCGTAAGTTTGCTAAGATTATAGGTGGAAAAGCTGGTTTTGCGGGTGGGAAATGTGTGGTTACAATATCACGCGATCAAATAAAAGCAACAATTTTGGGCAAGAGATTTGGTGTCACTTCTTCTTTCTCTTTTGAGTCAAAAAATAAGAGAAGTGGCAGAGCGTTATGTTTAGGGAGAATTGCACTGTTACAAAAAGAAGTCGAGAAATTTATTTCTGTACTTCGCAATCAGGGAATAAAAGTATCATCTATACACAACGAGTGGTTGTTTGATAATCCTCGTTTGATTTATGTTAATATCGAATCTGTTGAAAAACCATTGATTTTTGCAAGAAAAGTCAGGAGAGCATTAAAATTCACGAGATAAATGGACTTTTTACATGAAACTACACAATATTCTGTGATCTACCAAAGAGAAAAGCCCGCTAACAGGGCAAGAATTAAAATAGTCTTCCCTTGTACCCAAACATAGGATAAAAAAAGCCCTTTATAAGGGCTTCATGAACAATATAGAAACAAAATTATTGGCTGTTCATTACTAACTTCTTCTTTTTGAACCATTTTTGTATCCCATTTATCTGCGAAAGAGTGTAGATAAAAATAGCTATCCAAATGAATCCAAAACTTATCCAATCGGACCTAGTAAAACTCTCATGAAAAAAGAAAACGCCAAGAATTAAAGCAATCGTCGGAGCTAAGTATTGCAAAAATCCTATTGTTGATAACGGAACTCTTTTTGCTCCTTGAGCAAACCAGAGAAGTGGTATTGCTGTGATTACCCCTGAAAAGATAAGTAAAACCACACTAGGTAGTGGAATTTGACTAAACGAACCAGTACCACTTCCTTCTAAATACAACAAATATCCCAAAGCAAATGGGGCAACCATCATAGTTTCCAATGCAAGGGAAATGATAGCTTCTACTTTTAGTAGTTTTTTTGAAAGTCCATATAATGCAAATGTAAAGGATAAAGAGAGTGCTATCCAGGGGACCTGCCCAAATTCGATGGTCTGAATAATGACACCTATCAAAGCTAAAACCAATGCGATCCATTGCCATCTTTTTAATCGTTCTTGTAGAAAGATCGTTCCGAAAGCAATGCTGATGAGTGGATTAATATAATACCCTAAACTTGTCTCAATAACATGGCCATTATTTACAGCCCAAATATATATAAACCAATTAGCACTGATGAAAATAGAGCAACCTAAAATAGAGAAAACCACTTTCCAATCTTGTAAGGCTTGTTTTACTTGAAACCATTGGTTCTTTATGGTGAGGAGAATGGCAATAAACAGGAAAGACCAAAAAATGCGATTAGCAAGTATTTGTAGAGCAGGCACATTGTTCATGTAGTGCCAGTAAAGTGGGAGAATTCCCCATAAAAGAAATGCAGAGGCTACATACCGAATGCCTGTTCTGTTTTCTTGTGTCATGATGGGCCTCTTTTCTATAAAAATAGCAGTAATTTTTTATTACAATCCTTTTATTCTATTTATAATTATTTTAACTGTATAGCTTTTTTATTAATAGTCGCTGAAATATAGGTATAAATAGATTCCATTAGCTTGGAAAAAACAAACGGATGTTCATAGGTCACCTAGGCAACTAATGTTTTATTTTTATCTTTATCTTTTGCTTGTCCAATTGAAGCTAGTATTTGAACTACCATCATTATTACAGCAATCATAGCCATTCCTATTATCGCTAATGAGAAGCTTTTTGTAGAATCATGAATCCAACCAAGTAGGATAGGCCCTGCTGATCCAATTATATAACCTATTGATTGAGTCATCGCTGCCCATGAAGCAGCTTCTTGGGCATTTTTAGTGGCATCAATAGGAAGTAGCAAATTAAGTGGAAACAATGATCCAGCACCAATACCAATAAATAGAGCTGCAATCCATGGTTCAAAAGCGAATAATATCATAAGGAAACCTATTAATTCCATAGATGATGCAATTAGTAGCCAAGTCAAACGAGATGGAATTCGCTTGAGAAGTACCGGAAGTAGCAAACTAACTGGAATTTGAACGACTACAAAAATAGTTAGCACATTACCAGCGTACATTTTACTGTATCCCATGTTTTGAATAATAGGTGGTAACCATGCAGTTACCGAATAAAACAACATTGCCATAAGTCCGAATGATAGTGTCAAAAGCCATGCAGTTTTATTTCCCCAAGGCATTTTTACTTCTTGTTGAACGGAAGGTTGGTTAGTAGTTTTTTTTATCCGATGTAAAACAAATAACCACCAAACAGGTACTGCGATGATTGCAAAAATCGCCCAAATCGCCAATGCTCCTTGCCAGTTTAGACTTGTTTGTAATGGTGCAGTCAAACCAGAGGCAAGTGCAGCTCCAATCGTAAGTGCAACTGTGTAAATAGCAATCATGGAAGGAACTTTTGTTTGAAAGTAACGTTTAATAAATCCTGATAATAGTGGTCCTACAGCAGCAATTCCTACTCCTGCAATGAATGCTGTGAGTAACAAAAAAAGCGTCGAGTTTGAAAAGAACCGTAGAATGGTTCCAAAACCAATAAACGCTAACGACCATCCGATAACACGTTCTATTCCCCAACGATTTCCTAATTTCGCAGCTATTGGAGAGAAGATTCCCATACATAAAACTGGGATGGAGGTCAATAAACTTGCTATAGAAGCACTCATACCTAAATCATTTCGTATGTTTTCTAAAATAGGTGAAATTGAATTTATTGCTAGACGTAAATTGAGTGATGTTATAAAGAGAGCCACCATCATAAGACTGCCAGTTATTTTTTTCATATGGATCACTTCGCCTTTATTTTTGATAGATGTTTGTGTGTTTTGATGTTGTTATAACTAGTTGATCTTGTGACTCATCTGAGAATTTATCAAGAAATTGTAATCTCAAGAAATGATTCCAAGCGGGATGAATAATAGTGATCATAATAAAAAACTATTTAAGCCTATTCAGATAATTCAGATTGTCTTGGCAATTTGTTTAAGTTATAAATCGCTGTATACACATTATAGATTTTGAATTAGTTTGTCTGAACAAAAATATCCCTTGGTCAACTAGCCAGGGGATGATTCCAATATTTAAATTATTTATCCATAGAATTCTATATATAAAGCTTAAATTGAGCTATCCTTGAAAGAATGTATTATTTTGCAATCATTTCATATTCGTTTTATCGTAAGAATAAGCGATATAAATATTGGAGTATCAAGAGAAATATAGGTATCTAATTTCTCGTATTATCGAAGAAGCCTCTTGGCATTAATTAGGAAAGGGTTTCTGCTTTCTTCGGTTGGATGTTCTAGATAAAATGAAAGATATCTCTTTCTAATAGATAATTGCACATTTTAGTCGACCTTCAAATATACAAATCAAGATTTAATAGATTCACTTAATAAAGCTAAAAATATAACAGAAAGAAGAGGAGGTTATTTTAGTATAAACTTCTATAAAAGATTATACTAAAAAATAGATTTGCCAAGCTATGGAACTTATCTGTCCCGGTTCTTGGAATAAAACATTAAAATCAGCTGGAATACCGGTTCAACAAGAGGAAGTATAGGGAAATTTATACAATGAAGAACTCCTCACAATCCTGCAAACTTATGCTTAGACAGAAGACCTCCTCTTTTATCATCTGTCTATTTTGACAGAGGTAAGTTCAACTTAACTTCTCATTCGTCTCCTTTTATTTCATCCAGTGCATTCATCGTCATCTTTTTTATCTTTTGGACTAAGTCATCCGCTTCTGCTGTTGTTAAGCCGGATGAAATCGTTTGAGTCCAATAATTCAGTTTGGTTTTAATAAAATTGCGCATCTCTAATCCTTTAGTAGTTAATGTGACCAAATACGCTCTGCTGTCATTTGGATCCCGGGTTCTTTTTACATAACCGAGCTTTTCAAGTCGTCCAATTGCACGCGCTGTAGCAGCTTTGTTTATAAATAGATTGGTGGACAGCCGCTCTTGGGAAATACCATCTTTTTCATACAGATTAACCAAAAAGATGTATTCAGATGAATTAATATCGTAATCTTTTAACTCTCTGTTCAGGTAAATTTGAAATTGACGATGTAGCACGGAAATCCATCTAGCAATGCTTTCTTTTTTCATAAGTATCCTTCTATTCATATAGTATACTAGTCAACCATATGAAAAAGTATACCATCAATTAGGTTGAATAGTCAACTAAAGTTGGATTATATTGTTAAAAACAAATTATTTTCGTATCCTAATCGTTGAGAAGCGTGTTCAATAAGTTAGGAGTTTTTCTACACATCTTCATCTGCCTCAACTGCATAGCCTCGAAGCTGAAAATAGGTTTGAAAAACCTAACGGCATGGAGAGCTGGACAAATCAAGTAGAAACTGCTAGAAAAGGATCAAGTAAACCTAGAGCAGTATCTGACCGATTTATTACGATCACTCAGACAGCATAAAAGACATATTCATTGTGAACAGTCATATAGACTAAAATCGATATATTGATATGTCTCGAAGGATTGGATTTTTTTCTTTTCTATTGGTCATTTATATCTCTATTAATTAAGTAGAGAACATGATTGTTCAACCTAATCATTTTATTACATTTTTATACCATAAGAACCTGGAATTATTGAATACAGAGAATTTTAAAATCAAACGACACAAAACCACCTGTTGATCTACAATAAAAGGTGGTTTTGTATTAATGAATTTTCGTTGTAGTGGATTCCCATAGCTTTATTCGGAAAAAACTTCTGAATAACGAACAACACCTTGCACATTTTCAAGAGAATTCTCCGTTAATTCTAAAGCCATGAAAAATTCATCCGGCACTTGAAACGAAGCTCGTATATTCCATAAATGAGCTTGTTTGAATCCGAATTTTGGATAATAGTCTTTATGTCCTAAAACAATAACAGAATCATATCCAATTTTTTTTTGCTTTTTTCAATGCATCCTGAATTAATAGGCTTCCAATTCCTTTTCGTTGATACAAAGGTGCAATAGCCACTGGGGCAAGCGTCAAAGAATCTACAACTTTATCGTTATCTACGATTGTAATTTTGGATAAAAGAATGTGGCCAACAATTTCTTTGTTTTGATTGATTGTGACTAATGAAAGTTCAGGAATAAATGCATCTGATTTTCGAATGCGATTTACAAGTAAATGCTCTTTCTTGTTACTATATCTTTCATTTAAAAAGGCTTTTTTAATCACATCTTCAGTCGTTTTATATTCTTCAGTGAGCTCTTGTCTAATTAATATATCCATAGAAATCTCCTGTTCTTTTAATAAATTAATTATAAATGGTACTGCTCTCCACGATATGTCCAATAAAGGAATCCTGCATCTTCATGATCTAGTTGGAAACCTAGTTTGACTAATATGTTTTTGGAACCAATATTATCAGGCTCGCATCTTGAAACGATACCTTTGATCTCCTTTTGAGTCCATGCCCAGCTTAATAATTTTTGAACAGCTTCAAAACAATAACCTTTTCGACGATGACTTTGATTTGTACCAAATCCGATTTCAATTAAACCGTCAGAAGCGGGATTACCTAAAAAACCGACACTACCTACTATTTCTTTGGTGTCCTTCTTGAGTGCGATCCAAGAATCAAATCCCTTTGTCCCATTGTTTTTAATCAGAAGTTCTCGAAAATAGGGCAACGCTTCGGCAAATTCAGGTTCAGGCCACTCACCGTTGGTTTTGTATCCTAAAGCTTCGATTTCCTTTGTATCACGTTGAGTTGCTGCTTCTAATAAGTCAAGCTCAAGCGTTCTTAATAACAGTCGATTTGTCTCGAGTAGCATATTTGATTCACCTTTCTTTGTAAAAATCAGTTATTTTTGTTTTATGGGAAATTCAAAGTGATAAAGACTTATTATTTAGTCTGTTAATCGTTGTATTTGTTTTAAAATCCTGCTCCTTTATTTTTTGAGGCAACAAAAAAGACAGAAAATGAACTAGGTTCATTTTCTGTCTTTAAAATAGGGTACTCTCCATAAAAACGTCTAATCAAAAGAATGCTGAATACAGCACAGGTCATGACGTATTAGGATAGAATCCTAGACTTCAATTGGTCCCTTTCGTTCTTAACTATTCTTCGATAGAAGCCACCCACAACAAATAAACATAGCTTTTTATGCCATGAAATAGGTTTGCTTACAAACCGATATGAAATTACTAGTTAAGAACTACCACAAACATAAAAGACTCTCCTCGAACAAAATTATTACCTCATTATCTAGATAATATAATTAATTTGGGTATTCTTTCAAGTGGAAAAATGATAAAAAAGGAGAGGCGCAAAGAATTCATGAGCACACCTATTTTAAGCTGTGAAATATCACATATTTATTCCGTTTTGGCACAATCAAACGGATAAAAGGGATTTTTATATCTTTTTGGAGCCCTTTTGGATGTATTTACTTATTGCTTTATATATTTGAAATAGATCCTTCCCCTTCATAGGCGGAAATAAATGTTGTGATCCAATATATAAGGTGTAATAGATTTTAGCTAATAATTCACCATCTACACTATCTTTATATACATTCTCACATAATTCCTTAGCATAATTTATTCTACTTTCATCTACACGTTGTTGATAGGAGCGAATGGTTTCATCATGAGATGCCCAAGCGCGAATTTTCACTTCAAGCGTACTATCTGCCAAGCTAGTAACAAGCTTTGTTAAGCGATTGAGTTTTTCTCGGGGACTTTCTTCACTTTGACTTAATACAATTACTCCTTGGGTCCGGTCTTCTTCCCAAAGTTGGAGTAGGGAATGGATATAATCTTGGCGATTTTTGAAGTGATGATAAAATGATCCTTTTGTAAGATTTAATCTACGACAAAGTTCATCAATTGTTAATTGATCAGGTCCTGCTTGTTCAAGCACAGCAAAACCTTCATGTAACCATGAAAGTTTAGTTTTATTATTCATTTCTTCGCTCCTTTTGGATCAATATATCATACCTTTTGGTATGCAAGGAAGAAAGTTAGAGATTTTTAAGCGGTCTGTTCGAGTCTGAAATAATTAGAGAAAAAGCATTTACAGATCGTGTATATGCATGGAGTGAACAGTTTGTTTCTTCATCGCGAATGGTGATCAAAAGGAGTGCAAATAAAAATTTACACCTCTTATAATACCATACCGTATGGTATTATAAGAGGCAGAAAGAACAGTTATAAATAGTCAAACAATCAAATTCATGAGAAGAGGGAATGTTATGCATCCATCCGATCACTGGGGTTTTTGGAGAGATATTGCTTCTAAGTCATTTAGTTATTCTTTTGCAACGGTTAATCCAGATGATTCTCCACATGTTACTCCCATTGGATCATTTATGCTCATTAAGAATGAGCCAAAAGGCTTATATTTCCAAATTTTCACTTCCTAGATGACACGAGCTAACTGGAAATTTTCAGACTTAACTTTTAAGAATATTAAAAAGATACTATAAAGAGGTGTATGAACATGAATTGGCAAGATATAGCTTTAATAGTGGCTGCTGTTATCGGAATCGGTATCGCTGTGATTCATGGCATGATAATCCAGCGGCGCATGGTTCGTCCGTTTGAGGAGTATTTCCGCTCGGATGAGAGGATAGAAGTGCTTATCAGAAGGCTTGTCCCGTTGATGTTACATTACAGCACGATATGCTGGATTCTCGGTGGATTCGCATTGATCGTTGCAATTTGGTTTGAGCAGGGAGCTAGGTTTGCGACTGGCCTGTTTGTTGGATGTTTGTATCTTTCTGGAGCGATCATTGCCCTTTGGGCGACGCGCGGTCGCCATTTTGCAGGGATACTTTATGTAATTGCGGTCATTCTGATCGGCTTAGGCATCAACATCAGCGGCTGAAGAGAAGCAAGTATTGTCTCAAAGTTATATATTGTACATCGATATATTATGATACAGATGACCACGGGTTTAACCTGTAGTCATCTTTTTTGGATTGAAAAATGACAGGTCGACTATAATTGGTTGATTGTTGTATTCGCAGGATAGCGATGTTTCTTATATTTAAGAGTGGAAGAGATGAAAAATACAAGCTATCTAGTGATAACTTGTATTTTTTTATATTTTATCTATTTTAAGTCCGCAAAAATGATGATGGAAACTCCAGCCAGATGACAACAGATGCTAAAAGAACACCATGAGAATCAGTCCACGGATAAAACCAAAGATACCAATAATGGTTACGACTATGATAGGGATTAGTTTTTTCTTATTCCCTTTAATATCTTCAAACCACAGTGTAGCTTGATGTTTGAATTCTTCCAATCCCTCTACCAATTTTTGTTTAAAGGAAAGATTCTTTTTTGGATCTTGATATTCCGTCATTTAAAAACCTCCTTACATTTTCGTAGCGATGCTGCCATCGCTTGGTGGGTTAGAAGGGGTATTGTGTTTTTTTTTCATCTCTTTTTGCCATTGGCTTACCTTTTTAAAGGACTTAATAATATTCTCCATATCTTCTTCAAGTCGTTCGCGCATCGTTGCAGCTATGCTTGCTTGAACATTCATGGCATGGCGTACCCGCTCTATTTGTTTCTGTAGTTGTTCTTCATTCTGCTTCATGAATTTGTTTAATGTATCAGATGATGCAAACGCGTCTAGATTAGCAGTGGGATTACTTCTAACAAAGTTGAGCCTTTTCTGGATTTCATTTGCCATATGATCGGATGCGATTATGAGATCACTCGACATTCGAGTTGATAGTTCTATTGATTCTGTTGGTTTTTTCATTCCACTTTGCGTGGCAACAAAGTTAGCTAAGTCCATCGTCACTTGTAAATCGGTTTTACCGTTAGGTAGAGGGATACTTTGAGTTGTGGGAGCTGATCTCAAAATCTGGTTAATTTGATTTCGTAGAACACCTGCATCAAATTCAACGTTGGAATCCCCTGATCTTGTCATATTGATACTGCTTACTTGCACATCCACTTTCTGGGTTCCAAAAGTTCCTCCGCCACCAATGGGCATATCGACTTTCAGATTGATGGGTTGGGTAATCTTATCTGCTTGATAACCTTCAGTACGTAATTGTTCATAAATTTGTTTTTGAACCAAATCCAACATTTTTTGAGCTTCTTCTGCTGTGTTGGGTAGATGCTGTTTGAAGTTGCCAGTGACTTTTACATTTAACGATTCATTCCCAAAAGCACCTATTTTCCCTATAGGTGGTATTTGAATTTGATTCAGATCCAACACTACCGTACCAGAATTAGCAACTTGTTTCTTGAAATTGTCATAAACTTTAACACCTATCTCGTTTTTCTGCATTTGATATTTTAATTGACTAAAGCTTGCATATACCTCATCACCTATTGCATTTTTCGCATCTACACGTACTTGGGCAGAGTTCTCATGTAGGCGGTTACCCAACTGAAGCTTCTCAAATTGCTTTTGGACACCAGAATTCGTCATACTAGGTTTTGGAGTTGTTGTTTTTTCTTTCAGACTTAGATTGTTATAGGCATCTAATTTATTCTCAACGGATTTCCACTCATAACTTGCAGCTTCTTGCCACAACTCTACATTTTCAGCTCCAAACCTCCGTGAGAGCATCTCAAGTTCCAAGGAACCGGGAGGTGGCATATGCTTTGGCATTTCCCGAGTCATTTGCTGCGCTAGGGTGTGTTGATCGATTCTACCCAATGTTGCGGAATTATTTTTCGCAAATTGAGGTGCTACTTGATTCAGCATCGTTCTTCCTTCTGGAGTCGTAACATCTATACCAGATACGTCGTAAATATGATTGGCCATTGCCTTATCTTCTGGGAGTAATCCATCTGTTCGTTTTTGATAGGCTATCTGAGCGTCTTGCTTTTCTAATTTCTCTGCTCTGTTTTTTTGTATTTTCGAAGCTATACTATCTTTTCCTCCACCTAATTGATTGGTTGCTTCTTGTTTGATTGCCCCTTTCACGCCTTTGGTTGCTACTGTCATAGCAACCCTTGCGCCGTGTGGCATACCCGCTGCAGTCAAAGCAACTGCTGAGCCAATTCCTGCTGTTGTTTTCACCGCACCTCCAATTTTACTCATTACTAGTTCTGCTTCATTGGAAGTACCTTGGAGGAACATACCATTACCAAGTGGGATATTGGATAATCTTGTACGCAATTCTCTCATTGCTATAATCAATCCGATAAACATGCCAATAGCAAGTAACCAGATATTAAGAAATCCGATGTCATCTGCTTTAGATGCAAGAGCTGTTACCATTTTGATGTAAATCGCCAGAACGATCGTATAAAATACTTTCATAAATAAAGCTTGGATCATTGACCAACCCCACATTGCTGCTTCCTTCATACCATATCCTGGCCATAAACTGATTAACAGATAAACAGCCGCCAACAGACCTCTTCCAAGGGCGATGAACTGCCAGATAATCGTCAAAAAAGCGATATAGGCGAAACACATCATCGCAACAAAAGAAAACATCATGATGATGATGGAATGGGAAAGTCGTTGTGGAGCTTTATCTGCAGTCATCCATTTCATTTTATGCATAAAAGCACACTCAGGAGCTATATCCACCTTTTCTCCCTTTTCTCTCTTCAGTGCTTGTTCGTAATTATAAAGCAATTTCGCTGTACCACCACTCGGTGCTTTAGAGGTAGGACACTTTCTACTCCAGTTGTCATAAGCATCTTGCAATACATCATTTCGATCTTTCCCTAGAGGTGGATCTAACACTTTTTGCCAAGGGAGTTTGTTAGCGAGTTCAGGAGAACCAAAGTTAATCAACATATAGGGTAAATCGATAAAAATCCCGTCGAGACCCTCTTCCATGGTATTCAATGCAATTTTTCTATGCTTCTCAGCATTTGATTTTGTCAAATCTTTTGAGACTTTTTCTTGTGTCTCACTATCTATTAAACCAGCTAAGATCAAAATCGAGACATTCGTGCTAGCATTGCTAACACTTTGCAAAAAAGTTGGCAAATTCGCAAAAATGGAAGTAGATAACGCAATGATAATGAGCGAGTTTAGGAAGGTCGTCCATAGCTGTGTTTTTTTTCCGGAAATCCAATAGTAAACCATCCAAGCAACAGCAACTGTCCACATTAGATACATAAAGGGTTCCCAAATAGACTTTTCTAGATTTTTCATTGCTACTTTATATGCATCTAAAATATAAGTAATAATTTCCATGCTGAATGCCCAAGAGATCCATTTTACAATAAAGTAAGTAATAATAAGAAATTGTTGCCAGAACATCGTATTAAATATGTTAAGGTAGAAAGAAAGATCAAAATATTTTTCTATTGAGAACCCTATTTTGTCTGTTGCTACTCCTAGCGCACATCCACCCATTTCAAGAGCGCCTATGATGGGAATGGACGATAATAATCCTCCTCCTGGTTGACAATCACTTAATTCTTTTTCTTCAAAAGAAGTCTTGTAGTCAAGGATAAAAGTAGATTTACCATACTTTCGAAACATGGATTCGCTCTTCTCATCCGTCTCTTCTTTTGGAACCATATCTCCTGAATCTGGAGGCACATAGTAACTTGTATTAGCGGCTTCAGTGAGGGAGGGGAGGAACAATAGTAGAATTAATATGCCTAGAAATACCGTCATAAAGCGCCTGAATTGTTTCATCAGCTTACTCCTTCTCTAAATAAAGTAAGATTCAAAGGAATACTTTTATCTATTTCACGCTCCTGTGTTTTACAAAATGAAGCTATTGAATGCAGATTCACATATCTCTTATCAAAAACGTTGGTTGTTTTTGGATACAAATGAATCTCCTTCTTTCGATTTGAGTTCTACTAAATGGATGAGGAGTGATATAGATTGGTTAATCTAGCAGCTATTCTGTATACGATGTCTAAAATTTCAGTTTTGGGATCTCTTTATACTGAATAATACCATACGGTATGGTATGTTGCAATGAGTAAAAGTTGTGAGGCGATTTGGATTAGTAAACAAATATGATTCAGTGAGATCTAGAAGATACCGCTATTGCACACAGGTTTTAATGGCATCTGAAAGATGGAGAAAAGTAGCGTCTGATTTTGACTATCTTCGTAAATATGAAGAGGCTTCTTTTTATTTAAAAAAATAAACGAGATGAAATAAAATCTCGTCACGATTCTACGTTATCAGGGGATTGTATTACAGAGGTTGAATCATCTGGCAAATTTGACGGACTAGATCCTCATTTCTTGTCTATCACTATGATATATTTGAGATAGAATAAGGGAAGTTCATTTGAGTTTGAACAGATTACAAATTTCATAACCTTCCATATACATGAAAAATTTTCATTTTATATTGAGCATATCTTTGGTAGTGTCATTTTTTCTCTTTTATAAGAAAAGAATGGAGTGAATTCAAAATGATTATCTCCGTTTGTGCATATGTTGAAAACGATTTAGGAGAAGTTTTACTGGTAAAAACACATCTAAGATCAGACACATGGGAATTTCCGGGTGGAAATGTAGAAGAACATGAATCCATACACACAGCAGTACACAGAGAAGTCAGAGAGGAAACAGGGGTTTTGATCAAGCCTTTGGGAGTAACAGGAGTCTATCAAAATCTTGAAATGAATGTACTGTGCATTGTGTTTCGAGCAAAGTATGTTAGTGGGGAGATCATAAAACAAGAAAATGAGATTAGGGAAGCATGTTTTGTTAAATTAAATGAGAAAAATGTATCGGAATATATTACAAGGCCTAATCTCCAATCGCGTTATTTCGATGCAGTTAACAGCAATCTATCTTCAGAAGTTTGGCAGAATAGTTCTCAATTACTAACGAGCTGGGAATAATGAGTAGAAGAGGTGAGCGAAATTGACACATCAAAGGGAGATTTATGATATTACCATTATTGGTGGAGGACCTACTGGCCTGTTTACAGCTTTTTATGCAGGGATAAGACAAGCGAAAGTGAAAATTATTGAAAGTCTTCCTCAATTAGGTGGACAATTAACAGCGCTTTATCCAGAAAAATATATTTATGATGTCGCTGGTTTTCCCAAGATCCGAGCACAAGAGTTAGTCCATAATTTAAAAGTACAAATGCAGCAATTCGAGCCAACATTATGTCTAGAAGAATCTGTGGAACAATTAGAGAAACAAGCGGATGGGATCTTTAAACTAACCACTAATCGTGCAAGTCATTATTCAAAAACCATTATTATTACAGCTGGTAATGGAGCTTTCCAGCCTCGAAAACTAGAATTAGAAGAGGCAGCACAATATGAAAACATGAATCTTCATTACTTCGTAAAAGATATGAATCGGTTTGCAGGCAAGAAAGTCGCTATTTTGGGAGGAGGAGATTCAGCTATTGATTGGGCACTTATGTTAGAGCCAATTGCTGAAAAAGTGACAGTAATTCATCGCCGCGATAAATTTAGAGCCCAAGAACACAGCATAGAGAACTTGATGAAATCATCAATAGAGATAAAAACCCCATATGTTCCAATAGAATTAAAAGGAAAAGATTCGATTATACAAATTGTCATCAAGCATACGAAAGATGCGAAAAAAGAAAGTATTGTTGTAGACGATATCATTGTAAATTATGGATTTGTATCATCGTTAGGCCCAATGAAAGATTGGGGGCTCACAATCGAAAAGAATGCAATTGTAGTAAATTCTAAACAAGAGACCAGACTACCAGGAGTTTATGCAGCAGGAGACGTTTGTACCTATGATGGAAAAGTAAAGCTTATTGTCACAGGTTTTGGAGAAGGTCCTACTGCTGTAAACAATGCAAAAGCATATATGGATCCAAAAGCAAAAATTCAGCCTTTGCATAGTACATCTCTCTTCTCCTAAACATTTCAAGGTCAAAAAAGTTTGTTTACATTTGCTAAATAGGAAAGGATTTCTGGATAATGGATTCATCCTACCGATAATGGGAGCCACATTTATGAAGTGTGGCTTTTCTTTTTTGCAAACAATTGAATACGAGTTTTGCTTTCATTCGGGAAGCTTATAGAAATAGAATTGGAACATTGCTCAGAATTTTTAACACTATATTCAAATTAGCACATGGATATAGAAAGGAGAGGGTAAGATGATGATTGTTAAAAAAGAAAGACATAAGTTGGACGAGATGAGGATTATCATAGAACCTTATCTATCGATTGGATAGTAAGGAAGGCTCGCAAGTTAGGGATTTTGGTTGTTTTTGAATTAGTCAAGGAATATACTTACTTGACGAAACTTCCTAATGCGAATAAACTTACTTATATAAAGTAACTAAACATTGTCGTTTGCCGATAGTGAAGTAGGGGAAGCTATAAGAACCATAACGAATATAATGGTTTTTTTGATAGTTTGGGGTCTTTATGATCAGTAGAATATGGTTGGGTTTAATAGAATGAATGGTTTACAGTGATTATGTTGAGAGCTATGTTATGTTAAATTCCTTGCAGAATGTCAAGAATAAGGTCAAATGACAGGTTCTGAGGTGTTTTTATTGGTTATTTTGGTCATTTGTTTAGATAATAAGTTTTACATTTCAAGTAGTTGCAAACAGGAGTGAGAATGATGATTTTTCATCGTAAACCGAATACATTTGTAGGTCATGTGAAACTTAAAGTAGAAAACTTAGAACGATCACTTCGATTCTATCAAGAAATAATCGGTTTTAAAATTTTAGAGCAGTCCAAAACCACAGCTTATTTAACGACAGATGGTAAAACCAGTGTGTTATCAATTGAACAACCAGAAAACGTTATACCGAAACAATCACGTACAACAGGGCTATATCATTTTGCTCTTTTATTACCTACTCGTGCTGATTTAGGCAAAATATTAAAACACTTTATACAAGTTGGATATCCCCTACAAGGTGCATCTGACCACCTTGTAAGTGAAGCCCTATATTTAGCTGATCCTGATGGAAATGGTATTGAAATTTATAGTGACCGAGACTCTTCCAAATGGGTTTGGCATAACGGTAACGTAGAAATGACAACAATGCCATTAGATGCAGAAAGCCTTCTAGCTGAGGAGCAAGGAGATGGTTGGAACGGTCTGCCAGATGGAACTGTTATGGGACATATTCATTTACATGTTTCCGAACTAAAAAAGACGGAAGAATTCTATACTCAAGGTCTTGGATTTAATGTGGTACATCGATATGGAGATCAAGCACTTTTCATTTCTACTGGAAAATACCATCATCATATTGGTTTAAATACATGGAACGGTGTAGGAGCACCACCACCATCAAATAACAGTGTTGGTCTTGAGAACTTCAGTTTAATCCTTCCGAGCGAAGAAAAGAGAGAGCATATTGTGAACCAACTAAAGAACATCGGTGCATCAATCACTGAAAATAAAGGTTCAATTGTAACCGCAGACCCTTCTGGAAATCGTATCTACTTAAAAATTTCGTAATGTTTTAGGCTGCACACAACATACCTAAACTACCTGTTTCCCAAAACTCAGTAGGAAACAGGTAGTTTTCGTTTCACTCGGACCACTATTTATATTCATTTTGAAAGGTTCAAGCGATCAATTGGGAAATATTCGCAAATTAAAAACAGGTTTTTTCCTTGATGTATGGTATTACAAACTTTGTAAATCATCGAATCATCATCATTTAATCCGAGATGACTAGCTATATTCGAATCTTGAACTACGCCGAAATCTAAAATTTCTCGATAAAATTCCAATTTGTGTTTTTCGATGATCTTGCCGATTGGTGTGTTTGTATGATAAAGATCATGAATGATATCAAAACTTGCATTATCCTTATAAAAGAGTGTTTCTGCATAAATGAATGGACTAAAATGAGTATCTACTAAACAGATCTCTCGCAATATAGGTTTTTCAAACTTTTCCTTATGATGTTTTTTCAATAATTTTGGACAATGGATCATTTCTTGTTGATTTATGAGTTCTACTTTTAATTGAACATTGTATAGTATTTCAATTAATTTTGTGATAGATGCCGTTGTTTGAACAATGAGATTTCCAATTTTATTTAAGTGAAGTTGATTTATTTCCATTGGAGGTATACTTCCTTCTACTTAAATTTATTAGCTAACAATTTTCTTCAAATGCTCCGTTCGTGTGGAATATTATGTTTTATGGTTTCCATAAACCCACGTAATCTTCCGCGAACAGTTTTGCATATGTGTCGGATTGTTGTAATCTTTCAAGTCTAGCTTGACGTAAGCGGTTGGAAAAAGCTTGGTACTTGTTTTCGTCAGTGTCAGCAGTATGGTGAATCAATCGTATCATCCAATCAGAGAATTCTTGTGTCTTCCATATATGAGGCAGTCGGATGTTAGAATACTCCTTTAGTAAGCTTTTGTCTTGGTTTCGATAATATTGAATTAGTCCTTGAGAAAGGACATCAGCGTCTGCAATTGCTAGATTCATGCCTTTCGCTCCCACAGGGGTAATAATGTGTGCAGCGTCACCAGCAAGGAGAAGGTTTTTGTACTGCATAGGCTCCATCACAAAACTTCGCATGTTGAGAACTCTTTTTTCAATGATTGGGCCATGGATTAATTTGTTATCACCCTCAACCGCCAAACGTTTGTCTAATTCACTCCAAATCCGGTCATCAGGCCAATCCGATGATAGATCACTTGGGGGGCACTCCAAATAGAAACGAGTGATTTGAGAAGTTCGCGGCATCTGACCTGCAAACCCTGATTTGTGTAGTGCATATACCAGCTTTTCTGTTGAGGAAGGTACTTCAGCAAGAATGGCTAGCCATCCAATTCCGTATTGTTTCGTGATTGTCTTTACATGAGTGATAGGAATCGAGGATCGAGATATGCCATGAAATCCATCACATCCTGCTAGATAGTCAGCTTGAATATGTAATAGTAAATTACGAGAGTCATCATCTTGGTAGGAACAGGTAACTACCGGGAGATTATCTTCTAATCCTTCTATCTTGACAGCCGGATGGGAGAATAATATTTTTCCTCCACGAGAAATAAACAACCTAATCAAGTCTTGTACTACAAATTGCTGAGGATACACATAATGAGATCCACCGACCCGATCACCATATGGAATTTTATATCTGCGCCCATTTTGTCTAAATTCACACGTTGTATGCGGTATACCGTTAAGATCCAGACCTTCTGAAAAACCATGATGTTGTAGAAATTCTACAATATGGTGCTCAATTAATCCGGCTCGTGCTCTAGTTTCCACATGGGATCGGGACTGACGTTCAACAATAATACTGTCTATTCCTTCTTTTTGGAGTAGGAGAGCTAGTATTAGACCAGCAGGACCAGCTCCTACAATTGCTACCTGAGTGCGAATGCATTTTACGTTTTCATTGACATGCATTAAGTGCGTTTCTCCCTTCAGCTGCTTTGAATGGAAATAAGATTTGAATTTCGTTATTTATCAAAATCCCCTCAAGATCATCTAGCATTTCAGGAGATCTCAATTTTTTAGAATAATTATATTAATATTCGAAAATTTAACAATGAGAATTAGATCTTGTTATTATTTCATTAATGAAAACAACTTCATCTATCAGTAGATGAGTCAGCTTTATTCAAAGAGAATGGAATTTATTTTTCTTATATCAAACACAATGAAAACAAACAATATAATTCGGAATATTATTAATATAATAATTATTATATCGCTTATCATCTTTTTTGCAAATGATTATCATATTTGTCTTAAGACAGTTTAATTTGGCGAAAGGAATTTGGAAATGGAAATATCAGAAGTTATCTGAATAGTCAACAGACCTGAAATTATGCAGGTGGGGATAAAGAGAAGCGCAAGAAGGTTCCCTTTTACTAGAAGTGAAGAGGTTACTTTGTGTTTCTTAACCTTTGATTTGGATATTTCTGTTAGGGAAATTGCTCAAGTAGAGTTACTATTTTACTATTTTGAGACAGTGATCGTCTGGATTCTTGGAATTCAGGCGATTTTTTTAATATAAAATAGAGTTATTTGCATATTGTTTGATTGAAAATGTGAAGTTTACTTAACTAAATAATTGACTTTATATTTACTTGATTTTGTTTCTTCGTTATCGTGATAGATGAAACTCTTAAAATAGAGAATAAAAAGTAGAATTTTTGTGATGATCTGTTTTACATTCCTCCAAATTATATTTGAAATGGAGCTTTTGTATGAAGCCAGTTACATTAGATCAAATAAAACATAATCTTAAAGATGCAGGTTGGTATCCGGGGCGTAGTCAAGATCAAGAAGCGAAGAAAGAGTGGCAAGATAGAGCTTCCCTTTTGGAAAAAGAAGGATTCGAAGTAATTGAAAATCCAAAAATAGAAGCATTTTTGAAATCATACATCGGGATTGAGATGGAGCTTTGGAATGATGATGAACGATCCGCTATCTTTTCTACCAAATGGAATGGTGGATATATCAAACAAATCATTGATTTATCAAAAAACCGAGGACAATTGTTATTTCCAATTGGGATGAAATATTCCAGTCTAAAAGTTACTGGAATCCCTTATGATTCTATGCCTATCTGTATGGATGCCCAATCCCACTTTTTTGCTGTTTGGTTGGAAGAGTGTTTTTTTCTAGGGTCCAATGAATGGGAAGCTTTTCAAAATCTAATGAATCAAGGTTTTATTTCTGAAAAGAAAAAAGAGATAGCTAATTCATTTATCCTAAAAATACAGAAAGAAAGTCTTGTAAAATCACAGAGGATAGTGACACCTACACAAGATCAACTAAAACATAGTCTGCAGAAAGCAGGGTGGTTTATAGGGCGCAATAAGAATCAAGAGGCAAGGCAACAATGGGAGCAAACGATTCTTGATGCGAAAAAACAAGGATTTCAAATAGAGTCTTTTTCTAGTGTAGAAAAATTTCTCCGCTCTTATGTAGGAATCAAAATGGATCTTTGGAGTTCGGATAAATGGTCTTCTTATGTATCTCTTGGTGGTATTTTTGGAAACGACATAGAAGAGATGATTGTACAATCAGAGTTGCTACAATTAACTTTATTTCCAATAGGCATAGAAGTCACCTGTTTGGATCATTCTCCTTATGAGATCACTACATTATGTATGGATTCCCAATCGCGTTTTTATGGCATCCATTGGTCCGGATTTTACTTCATTGGATCCAATGAGTGGGAAGCTTTTCAAAATCTTAGAGTTCAAAATTGGATTGAGATATAGATGGGAAATGTTGATTAAGATGGATAAGAGACAGTCTAAATAGGCTTTTGTGTAAGCATAGATTTTTATTTTTTTCGTTAGGGGGATGTTATGTTTTCTATTCGAGTGAATTCCGAAGTTCAACTACGATTAATGCAGCAGAAGGACAGTCCAGTCATTTTTCAATTAGTAGAGCGTTCTCGTCCCTATTTAGGTAAATTCCTTCCTTGGGTGGAACATATGAAATCGCTAGAAGACTATAAAGCAGTAATCCAAAGATGGCTTCTACAATTTGCTGAGAACAAAGGGTTTCAAAGTGGTATTTACTTTCAAGGGGACTTTATCGGAATGATTGGGATTCATCCGATTGATTGGACTGCAAAAATGACTGCCATTGGTTATTGGCTTGATGAAAAACATCAAGGAAAGGGAATTATGACCCAATGTTGTCAAAAAGTAATGCATATTTGTTTTGAGGAATATGAATTGAACCGTTTGGAAATTCGATGCGATCCTGAAAATGAGAAAAGCAGAGCGATACCGAAAAGATTGGGATTTATTCAGGAAGGAGTGTTAAGAGAAGTGATGAACCAAAATGGGGAATATCGTGATTCGGTCGTATATGGGTTGTTAAAACAGGAGTATAAGGATTTTTCATTGTGATAGGAAAGTTACCCAATAGAGAAGAAAGATACTTTTGTATGTTGGAGTTGCTGGTATCCTAAATTTGCTTTAGTCTTATTCTCTTAAGTTCGAAATGGAAAAACATCAAGATTAATATCAGTAGGGCAACTATTTGATGAATAGTTGCCCCTTTTGTTCTTATCCAGTGATCTTAATAATTCGACAACCTTTGCGAATCTTTGGGAGAAACATTAAATTGTAAACATGGAAAGAAAAATAACTAAATTGAGTTTTAAAGTGTTATTTAAGTTTTACTGAGAAAGTTTGTTGTTTGTTACAGATTCAACCTTGAATTTTCCTACTAAAGTTCGATGGTTTTAGTAGCAATATTTTTGCAAAACTCACGGTCATGTTCCACAAAAAGAATGGTTGGCGAGTATTCGAGTAACAGATCTTCAATTTGCATACGAGAGATGACATCAATGAAATTAAGTGGCTCATCCCAAATATGTAAATGAACTTTCTCACAAAGACTTTTTGCAATCAAAACTTTTTTCTTTTGTCCTCCGCTGAAAGTCGCAATATCTTTTTCAAATTGAACTCTGGAAAAATCAAGTTTCCTTAAAATAGACTTAAACAAACTTTCATCAATCCCGTTATTTTTGGCATAGTCTGTTAAATTACCCTGTAAATGCGAGGTATCTTGGGAGACATAAGATATTTTCAGTTGATTTCCTTTTCTAAAAATACCAGTGTAGTCCATGTTTTCTCCACAAATAAGTTTGATGATACTTGATTTTCCAGAACCATTTTTCCCAGAAAGCGAGATTCGTTCCCCTTGTTCAATCGTAAAACTAATATCTTTGCAAACCACTTTTTCGCCGTAATATATAGAGACTTTTTCAAGTTCAGCCAGTTGATTTTTATGATGAATAAGTTGTGAAATCTTTAAGCTGTCTGCGTTTTCAATATTTTTGAGTAGCTTAGACTTGTCTTCCATAGCCGATAGTTGTCTTTGTTCAATTGATTTAGAGCGTTGCATCATCTTAGCAGCTTTGTGACCGATATATCCTTTATCTACTTTGGAACCAGAGTTTTTCGTTCCATTTTTCGTTTTTTCCACTTTATGTGACCAATTGCTTTTTTGGTTTGCCGAATTCGACAAACGTTTGATGTCCTTTTTTAATTTTTCATTTTCTGCAAGCTCGTAGTTATCTTGTCTCTTTTTATTATCCCACCATGTGCTGAAATTACCTTTTTGAATTTCAATGCTGGTCTTATTGATGGAAAGGATGTGATCTACGCAGTTATCGAGAAAGGATCTGTCATGAGACACTAAAATGAACCCTTTTTTGGTCTGTAGATAATCACTTACTATTTTTCTTGCATGGCTATCCAGATGGTTGGTAGGTTCATCAATTAATAAAAAACTATTTTCTTTAAGAAACAAAGCAGCCAACAATGCTTTCGTCTGTTCTCCATTGGATAATGTTTCGAATGGTTGATATAAGACATCCTCGGAAAGGTGAAGTAAGGAAAATTCACGTATTAATTCCCAGTGGAGGTAGTCTGGAAATATTTCTTCGATTACATGAAGGGTAAGCATTTGTTGATTTTCGACAGGATAAGGGAAATATTCAAAATCAACACCAGTTGAAATTTTGCCGCTATATTCTAATTTACCAAGCAATAAATTGAGAAAAGTTGTCTTACCTCTCCCATTTCTTCCGGTAAATCCTAATTTCCAATCGGTATCTATTTGGAAACTCACATTTTCAAATATGTTATCGTAACTGTTTTCATAGGCAAACATCAGATTAGTAACATGAATCAAAGACATAAAATCATCCTCCTTAAAATAAAAAGAGAAAAGCCACAAGAAAGTTACTTTCTTGTGGCTCAAAATGAAATACAATAAACCTAACCCACGTGTGGTGTTAGATTTAGGTATATGATTTGAGTGAAAGATGTAGTAACTTTCTTGCATATAGAAAATAAAACAAGCGGAATGTGCTTTTATTGTTTTATTTTAGTAGCAAGAAAACATTACATACATTTTTCAACTCCCATTATCAAATTAGAGATATCTTATCATACCTAATTTCCAATTTCAACAAATAGGGATAAGATTAAATATTGTTAGTCTGATAAAAGAAAATCAAAGAGAACATAAAATAAGGTGATACATGATGGATCATTCTATCCAAATCCGAAAAATGAAACAAGAGGACATTTCTAATGTCTACAAAGTATTTCGCGAACATGACATTAGAAAGCCTTTCGAATATATCGAACAGTGTTGGAAAGAAAATCAAACTGGGAACCGTATTACTTTGTTAGCTTTTCATAATGAAGATTTTGCGGGAAGCTTGCATTTACTTGCTAGAGCTAAATATCCTTGCTTTGTTGAAAATGGCATCCCGGAAATTAATGACTTTAATGTCATTAAACCATTTCGACGATTGGGCATTGGAAATCAATTAATGGAATATATCGAACAAATTGCATTTGAAAAATATGGGGTTGTAGGGGTAGGAGTCGGAATGCATATTCATTATGGACAAGCACAAAGGCTATATGCAAAAAGAGGATATATACCAGACGGGAGAGGTCTTACCTATCATAACAATCAACTTAATCCCGGTGTGAAGATTTATGCTGATGACGATTTAATATTGTACATGATAAAAAATGTTAAGGAGAGTATTCACCTGTAACGGAGAAGGATCAGATTTACTTTAAAAAATACTACAAATAGACCATGCTTTTTTCTAAGTGGATCAATCTAATCATGTTAAAAGGACACTTTATGTAGATCTTTTATTAAGGTGTGACAGGATTTCGATTCTGGACAGATAAGCAGAGATTAGTAGCAGAATAAAAAACTTTAGTTCGATTCCAATACTTGAACCGAGCAATAAATTTGTATAAATAATAAGTAAAATGGTGATGGAAAAGAAAACCTTGTTCAAAAACTTTTGTGATGATGGAAATGATTAAAGTTTGTAACTAAATTTAGATGAGAGATGTGAATATGGAGACATCAACTGAAAACTTTTATGATGAAATGGCTGATGATTATCATTTGATTTACTCAGACTGGAAAAAAGCAGTTTTACGGCAGGGTGAAGTGTTAAGTGAATTCATTCTTTCTAAATTTGGGAATAAAAACCCAGAACAACTTTCCTTATTAGATTGTTCCTGTGGAATTGGCACTCAAGCGATTGGATTAGCGAAAAAGGGGTTTAAAGTGACTGCTACTGATCTAAGTTTGAAATCAGTCTCACGTGCGAAAAGAGAAGCTGCTTTATTTCAAGTAAATATCGATTTTGGAAGAGCAGATTTTCGTTCATTAGCTAAAAGCATCGCTGGGAAATTCGATGTCGTTTTATCAGCTGATAATGCAATTCCCCATCTTTTAACAGACGAAGATTTGCTCAGTGCTTCACAAAACTTAAAAGATAAGCTTCAGGGTAATGGCTTACTTGTTCTTACAATTAGGGACTATGATTCAATAGTAAAAAGTAAACCTGTATCTACACAGCCACGTATTTTTGAGGATGGTAGAGTTATTACTTTTCAAGTTTGGGATTGGTCAGAAAAGAGAAATATTTATGCGATAAATCATTTTATTATGAAAGAAGTAGACGGACAATGGCTGACAAAACACACGAAGACTACTTACAGAGCTTTATTAAGGCAAGAGCTTTGTGACATCCTAAACAAAATTGGATTATTTGATGTAAAATGGCACATGCCAGAAGAAACAGGTTTTTATCAACCTATTGTAACTGCTCGAAAATAGCATTCTCCATCATTACGATTGACCCTTGATAGTAGTGTTGCGCTTCGATTGTTAGTCATCAGTGAAAGAGAAAATCCATTTATCAGGAAAAAACAGAGTTGTAGAGATAAATCTAACAACTCTGTTTTAATTAAGTTATAAACATAATTTGAAAGTATTTATTTTTTATTGATTAAGTGTAGTTGTGATGCAGAAAACAGAACCATAAGTTCTTTAAGTAAAGAGAGAAGTTCGTTCAATTTATGGAAACTCTGGTAAATGCAAATAATCCTTTTGTGCTTCACGGTATATCTTTACCCATTGTTTGAGGCTAGAATGAGTGGGAATCATTCCAGATTGTTTGGCTTTAAGATAAGTAGTTGTTCCGTTCATCTGCTGGGCGACTTTTTCGTTATAGATTTTTGTTATATAAACAACATCGTTTTGATTGTATAAGACGGAATAATCAAACGTACCAAGAGACTTGTAGGCATCAAGATTTTGCTTTAGACTAGGCCAGTCTGATTTTTTAACGGCTGAAATCTCTGCGATTACAAGAAGAGTCAGCTTGTTTTGGGCTAAGGGTATGCCAAAGGTTATGGCATGGGTTTGAGGGTCTAATGATGCTTGTATTTTATCTCTCCATTCGGGAGGATACGTTATACGTAGACCGAGTAGGTAATCTTCATATTGTTGATAAACTAAGTTTAGTTTGTTCTCTTCTTTCCAATTATACCAGCGATAGATGGTTGGTTGCTCGGCATTGGAAAGGGTTCCGGTATTCATGGCCATGTCTGTATAGGCGATATCGAGGATGCCATCATGATTGATATCTTGACTCTTCACATTATAGAGACGGTGGTTCTGCTCGTTATCAAGGTAGTCAAAGGCGTCGTGTAATTTACTATTTTCGATATAAAAAATCCCAGCTTTTCCGCTGTGAGCACCAATGGAGATATCAGCCACAATGCCAAGTCGATTTTTTTGAACTCTCCCTACAGTGATGTAACTCATCACAATGGTACCTTCTATTTTTTTGGTATCTTTCACCTTTAGTTTTTGTTGATGTGGTTCATAAAGAACGGCCTTTGTGTGCATGTCCTCTTTCTGATAGAGTATTAATTCTGTTTGTTGATCTTGATCCAAATCATCAAAGACGGTAGCAGTAGTTTCTTGCTCAAGGATAGGAATCATTTTTTGTTTGTTCCACTGAAGTACTTTGGTTGTTGCTTCGAATTCCGTTTCTCCTTCTATGCTAAGGACAATCTCAGCTGTTTGATCTCCAGTTAGATCGCCAGCTCCTCCTAGTTGAAAATGATTTCCGGTGAACGTTTCTTGGGTGATTTTTTTCCATGTTTGTGCCTCTTTTTTGATGATAATTATTCCCATTTGGTGATTTTGTTTAAATAAACCAATCCCTTCCTCTTGTTGATCACCATCGAGATCGGCAACAAAAAAAGGTGTTCGGTTATTTCCGTACTTGGGCGAAGTCCATTTTGCTCCAGTCGGTAAAAAAAGGGCCATTTCTTTTGCTAATTGCTCAGATGATATAGGATTGGAATTTTCTTTATGTGTTTTTGGAGCTGTTGGCTTAGAGCAAGCTACTAGACAGATTGAAAAGATAAGAATGCAAAGCAAAGAACGAAGTTTGTACATGTATAATTTTCTCCTTATTATCTATATAGTGTTTAGTATAAATAAATAAGTCATATAGTGGAATAAGGATACTATTCAAAAAAACTCACTTGGTGATTTAAATCAGCGAGTTAAATATTTAAAGAATAGCAAAATACACTTTCGGTTTCTTATTATCTAAAGTAGGTGATAGGAGGATATACTTGTTTATGGTAGTTATAGGTAATTCTTTTGGTTGATTCCACTTATAACAATACAAAAAATCATGTATGTTTTCTCCATTCTTTTGATGATTTTAGGTATGCTAGGGGAAAATAATTTTACTCAAAATAGGTTTCTATTGGAGGAACACTTATGTATGATCACCAAGAAACAACACTACGAGGTCATAGTATTTTAAAGTCCCCAAGGTTAAATAAAGGGGTAGCTTTTTCAATGGAGGAACGGCAATCACTTGGACTAAATGGGTTACTTCCACCATCAGTCTTGACTATTGAAGAACAAGTATCCCGTTCATATGAGCAGTTTAAAGAGCAGTCTGATGATCTTAGCAAATATGTGTATCTAAGTTTATTACGAGCACGAAATGAAATTTTGTTTTATCGATTAGTTTCTGAGCATATAAGCGAAATGTTGCCGATTGTATATACACCAACAATAGGATTAGCGATCCAGCGTTACAGCCAAGTATATCGTGGACCTCATGGAATATATCTTTCTATTGATGATCCAGATGGTATTGAAGAGGCATTCCGCAATTTGAGAGTCAATCCAGAAGATATTGATTTGATTGTTGCTACAGATGGAGAGAGAATTTTAGGTATTGGAGATTGGGGGATTGGCGGTATTGATATCGCCATTGGCAAACTCACCGTATATACAGCAGCTGGAGGTATTGATCCGAGTAGAGTTCTTCCGGTGATTTTAGATGTTGGAACCAATCGCGAAAGTTTATTAAATAATCCTTTGTATATCGGACGTAGACATCCTAGAGTACGTGGAGAGCGATATGATGCTTTTATCGATGCTTATGTAAACACTGCACATCGGATGTTTCCTAAAGCAATGTTACACTGGGAGGATTTTGCTCAGCCTAATGCTCGTCCTATTTTAGAGCGATATCAAGATAAACTTTGTACGTTTAATGATGATATTCAAGGAACTGGTGCCGTGTCCTTAGCTGTTGTATTATCTGCGGTTCGAGCATCTGGGATTCCGTTAGAACAACACCGGATTGTCGTTTTTGGTGCTGGGTCAGCTGGGATTGGAATCGTAGAACAGATTCGTGATGCAATGGTACGCAATGATCTATCAAGAGAGGATGCAAACCGCAAGTTTTGGTGTATTGATAAGTTTGGATTACAAGTAGAGAACATGGAAAGTCTTGCTGATTTTCAACGTCCTTATGCTCGATCTACTCATGAAGTCAGTCATTGGGATCATAATGGAACAGAAGGCAATATTTCTTTTGATGAGGTTATACGACAGGTACATCCAACTATTTTGATTGGAACTTCGACAGTTGGAGGCGCGTTTACAGAAGAGATTATACGAGAGATGGCGGCTCATACGGATCAACCTATCATTTTGCCAATGTCCAATCCTACAAGTTCCTCGGAAGCGATCCCAGTTAATTTGCTAAATTGGACGGAAGGCAGAGCACTTATTGCTACAGGAAGTCCTTTTCAACCCATCACTTACAATGGTATCGTTTATCAAATTGGTCAGGCTAATAACGCATTTGTCTTCCCTGGAATCGGGTTAGGAACCATTGTGTCACAAGCAAAGCGGGTGACTGACAATATGTTAGCTGCGGCAGCAGGAGCAGTAGCAGAAATGGTAGAAATAACAGGACTAGGTTCTTCTCTCTTGCCTCCAGTGGAAAAACTGCGTGAAGTGTCTGTAGTCGTTGCTACCCGAGTGGTGCAAGCTGCTATCGAGGACAGAGTGGCTAGAAATCATCCAAGTAATATCGAACAAGCGGTTCAAACTGCTATGTGGCAACCAGAGTACCGTCCTTTAAGAGGCATTTAGATAGTAGGTTGTGTTTCCCTACTATTGATCAAGCTGTTTATAAAAAACTGATTTGGTCTTAATAAAAGAAAGTCTCCATTCTTTAGAACATAGCATGGGAGGCTTTCTTTTTTTGTTGACATCAATCCTCATATTCTAAGTTTGAATAAATACAGATATGGTTACGAATGGAGTATTTATGGACTTTTTAATTAAATCGCTCGCTTACTTCTTAAAGTTGTTATAATAATAGTACGTATCAGTACAAGATGATAAGGTCCAAACCCTTTAGGAAGCTCTCGTGAAGTTTCTGTTCAAGATCGCCGCTGTCGCCATGATGATCCTCGCATGGGCAGTGTCCTGCGTGGCGCTGTAATCCTTTCAGACTGGGAAACCATCTCAGTCAGGATCTCGTTCGGATTGAGTCAATCACTCTGAACTCCGACAATAACATTTTTCCGATAGATAAGTCTTTGAAGAAAAAGTACGCAATGATACCAAGAATTAGATGGATTGATGATTTCATTCTTTTTTGGAGTTTCTATTAAACAAGGAATCCACTCCAATGGAGAATGGAGAATCGATAAAGTATATAGGAGATAATAGATGAGCCGTCAGAAGAACCATCAGTTTAATGGAGTTTTGGAGTTTCTCTTTCTTCTTATTTTTACTGTTCTTGTTTCCATAGGTACATTTTTTTATTTTAACCAATGTGATATTGGTATCAACTCCAATGCTAGTGCTTTCGCTGTCCTTTTTGTTTACACACCTATATACTTCTCGTTATTCACTTTGACGACCATGATCAGTCTATTCGTTCGTTATTTTTACTCTGTTTCTACTTTGATTCAGTGGACAATATCCATTACGAGCAAATCTATTCTAGCTATTTTGATAGGTTTGTATCTAGTAAATCGTTTTGCAGACTATCCTATGGCAGTTTGTTAGCCAAATGGAGTGTAATTAGAGTTTCTGTATCTCATTTGTAGAGTACAATGGACAACATTATTTATTGTTTGGGGAAATAATAAATAAAACGAGCTGATTTGTGTAATAACTGATCAGCTCGTTTTATTTATGAAAAGTATTCCTTTCATCTGTATTCCTATTTCATCCTATCGTTTTAAGACAAACGAGCTTCTACTACAGCCAGGCGAACCATGGCAATAAAAAATATTTATCATGAAAAAAGCCGTAGAAAGGTCTGGTTTCCTTCCGTTTCAAAGGTGCAGAATTTTCATGTCGAATTTACCTCTTCACACCATATGTAGTATGAGTTATACTCTAATAGGACTACATATGGTTTATATAAAACTTAAACGACTCATGTTTTGTTGATTTTAATCAGATAAATTTAACATACCTATGGAAAAGGAAATGGAAGGAAACGGATGAAAATGAAGTTAACCGATAAATTTTTAGCACAATACGATGAATTCCCGGAACAAATGACAGCATACTCTAGATTTGTGTATTTACGTACATATTCACGCTGGTTACCAGAAGAAAAGCGAAGAGAGACATGGAAAGAAACGTGCAAAAGAGCGGTTGAATATAATTGTTCTTTGGTTGAGGAGACAACCCAACAAGAAGCGGAATATCTTTTTGATAATATGTTTCATCTTCGTCAATTTCTCTCTGGCAGAACACTTTGGATTGGTGG
The DNA here is from genome assembly GCF_000428065.1 of Shimazuella kribbensis DSM 45090. Lineage (GTDB taxonomy): Bacteria > Bacillota > Bacilli > Thermoactinomycetales > Thermoactinomycetaceae > Shimazuella > Shimazuella kribbensis. Next base: position 144,289 of record NZ_ATZF01000002.1, on the reverse strand, counting down.
TACGGAGGCTGCAAAAAAATATCCTATGGCCAATTTTAACTGTAGTTTTGTTGTAATGGACGACTTTGAAGCCATTGATGATTTATTTTATTTGCTGATGGTTGGTACAGGAGTTGGATTTCGAATTCTTCAATCGGATGTTGCGAAATTCCCTAAAGTTCGAGATAACCTTCAGCTGATACATTCACCATATAAAGCAACACCAAAACATGCACGAACAGACCATACCTCGATTGTTTTTACAGGAAATGTTGCTGAGATCAAAGTTGGAGATTCAAAAGAAGGCTGGGTACAAGCATTGTCTTTGTATTTCAAACTCTTTTGGAATAAAGATTATCGTAGCATTGAAGCCGTAATTATAAATTATAATGATGTCCGTCCAAAAGGAGAACGACTAAAAACGTTTGGTGGTACTGCATCAGGACATGCTTCTTTAAAAGTAATGTTTGAGAAGATACATGATGTACTTACAACTGATAGATTTACAGCAAAGCCAAAAAATGGACAACTAAGACCCATCCATTTACTAGATATTTGTAATATTATTGGTCAAAATGTGGTCATTGGCGGGGTACGACGTACTAGTGAAATCGCATTGCTGGATGCAAAAGATGATGAGACGATTGTCGCGAAACAAAATCTTTGGCAATATCCAGATAAAAGTCACCGTTATATGAGTAATAACAGTATTTTTTACGAAGAAAAACCAACATGGGATCGTTTGAAATGGCAGTTTGATGTATTAGAGAATGAAGGAGAACCATGTTTTGTTAATGCAGAAGCTGCGAGAAAAAGACGTCCAAATTTCCAAGGCGTGAATCCATGTGTGGAAATATTGCTTGATTCACGTGGTCTTTGTAATTTAACAACAATTAATATGATGTCCTTTGTGAAAACAGGCAAGTTAGATCTCCATGGGCTTTTAGAAGCACAAAAACTTTCTGCACGAGCGGGTTATCGGATGACGAACGTCGATTTAGAGCTATATAAATGGGATGCTATTCAAAAACGAGATAGACTAATTGGGTGCTCCATAACGGGTTGGAAAGATGCAATGGAAGCACTAGGATACAATGAAGAACAAGAACAACTTTTGCAACAACAAATGCGAGGTGCTGCTCGATTGGCAGCTGATGAATACGCGGATTCTTTAGGAACCCCACGTCCTTTGTTGACAACAGCAGTAAAACCCGAGGGAACAATTTCACAAGTTGCTGGAGGAGTATCGTCTGGACTGCATCATACTCATTCTCCATATTTCATTCGCCGAGTGAGAATAAATTCGACAGATCCATTGTGCAAAGTCGCAGAGGAACTAGGATGGTCTGTTCATAATGAAGTTGGACAAGGGATAACGATTACAGATGAAAGTGGTACACAACGATATATACCTGTCGATACCAAAGTCATTGAGTTTCCTATCTCTTCTCCAGTTACACGAACCAAATACGACGTTTCTGCAATAGAGCAATTGAATACGTACTATAGTTTTCAAGACAATTATACTGAGCATAACTCATCCAATACGATTTCCGTGAAAGATGGAGAATGGGAAACAGTTGCTGATAACATTTATACACACTGGGATGAGATGGTTGCCGTATCATTTCTAAAACTAGATGGTCATTCTTATGAACTAGCACCGTATGAGAGTATTACAAAAGAAAAATACGAAGAAATGAAAGCAAATATGAAGTCTTTTGATTATAGATTATTAGAACGATTTGAAGATGTTGGCGAAGATTTTGAATTGGAAAATGAAGAATGTGCAACAGGCGCTTGCCCTGTGAGGTGAATACGATTAGAGATGGAGGATTCTCCATCTTTTTTTGTTTGTATAAAGTCAAAGCTTATATGACAAGCATCAAAAAAGGGGAGCAAGAAAGGTAATGAAGTTACTAAGTTTTGGCGAACTGCAATAATTTTTTAGTACAGTAATATTACGATGATTTGACATTGTACTTGTTGTTTACATTCTGTTTATATCTCTATGAGAAACTGTACTTGATCATTTATCACTATCTTTTAAATGAATTTCCCGAATAAAGCTTTAGGAAAGAAAGTGGGGTGGCGTTGACTATGCAAAAAATATTAGTTGTAGACGATGATCCAAACATCCGCAAATTAATCGGAATTATTTTACAAGAAGAAGGATTTTCTATTGTTCCTGCTTCAGATGGAATGGAAGCATTATCAAAGTTAGAGACAATCAAAGTGGATATGGCCATTCTTGACATAATGATGCCAAATATGGATGGATGGGAATTATGTTTAGAACTGCGTAAATATTATGATATCCCCTTACTTATGCTGACTGTTCTTGGGGAAACCGACGAAAAAGTAAAAGGTTTTCAATTGGGAACGGATGATTATTTAGTGAAACCATTTGATCGACGAGAACTAGTTGCAAGGGTTTATGCATTGTTAAAACGATATCAAATAATGGCTTCCAAAATCATTCAAGTTGGAGAGTTGTTTATGAATCGAAGTACATATGAAGTTAAAATCGATAATATGCCTATAACCCTACCGCTCAAAGAGTTTGAACTTTTATATAAACTTGCGAGTCATCCAGGTAAGACTTTTTCACGTGATCAATTGATTGAAGACATCTGGGGTTATGATTATAAAGGAAACGAGAGAACGTTGGATGTACATGTAAATCGGTTGCGGGAACGTTTCTCCGTTAGGGAGCAGTCAATTAAGATAATAACAATACGAGGGCTGGGTTACCGTATAGAGGTAGGATCATGAATAAATATTCTGTCCAGAACATAGCAGGCATTATGATTGTGTTAATTCTTTTTATCGGGTGTTTAACCGCAGCTTTTTTTCTAACTTCATTTCTCTATACAACAATAGAAATATTTCCTTCTGCACTAGTCGTTCAGGTTATCAATTCGTTGCTTGGTTTGATGATCGGAGCAATCTTGATAAAGATTGCAGCAAGATTTGATCGTCCAACAAAGGGATTATTTGATTCTATCATTCATGCTCAAAAAAAAATTTCTTCTGGTAATTATGAGGTTGAATTGGATACGAACGGGAAGGAACTTGGGCCATTTGGAGAGCTGGTGGAAAGTGTGAATCAAATGGCGATCGAGTTGAGTAAGATGGAAAAAATGCGAAAAGAATTTATAGCAAACGTATCTCATGAAATTCAATCTCCACTTACCTCTATCCATGGTTTTGCACAGACGTTGCGAAATAGTCAGTTAAGTCCAGAAAATAGAATACATTATCTTGATATCATTGAATCTGAAAGTGTTCGGTTATCTAAAATGAGCGATAGTTTGCTAAGATTAGCATCTTTGGAAGCAGACACCATGAAGTTTGAACCAGAAATTTATCGGTTGGATAAGCAGTTAAGAAGCATTATTCTAGCTTGTGAGCCTCAGTGGTCCGATAAAAACATGAACATGGATATCATGTTGGAAGAGTTGGAAATACGAGCAGATAAAGATATGATGGGCCAAATTTGGATAAATTTAATACATAATAGTATTAAATTTACACCCAAAGGCGGAAATATGAGCATTGCTATACGCCAAGATGGCGAAGACATTGTAGGGGTAATATCCGATACAGGAATTGGGATATCTCAAGAGGATCAAATCTATATTTTTGAGCGTTTTTTTAAAACAGATCGATCGCGAAAGCCTGCTAATCAAGGCAGTGGTTTAGGGCTTTCCATTGTAAAAAAAATGGTGGACATGCATAAAGGGAAGATTACTGTAGAAAGCAAGCTGGGGTTGGGTTCTACTTTTACTGTTACTCTTCCAAATAAGAATTAAAAAACAAGACAAAAGAGAAACAGGGCTGCTTTTCGGATATGTGGAACAGACCCTGTTATTTTTTATCAAACTGCCGATACACTAAGTACTATTCACAAAGAGGGCATCTGTTCCTACTCGTTTTTGGTTTTATTTCAACAAATGATGATTCTAACGTATGTAAATCGAGGATATATCTATGATTGTATAGTCGTGATTCAGAAAAACCAGTTAGATGTTTCATGATTTCTAAAACACCCAAACTAGCTACAATCGCATTATAGGGATCAATTAAAGCGCCTTCGTAACGTTGATTAATAAATTGAACTATGGGATGAGTTTCTAATGTTTTCTCTGGCATACTACAATCAAAGCAAAGCGTTTTTCCTGGAACAATCAGCGGACCACAAACCTGTGTAGTCATAGAAGTGCCAGCAGTTAGAAATGGGATGCTCAGTTGATAGCTAGCTTCATTCATCCAGTGCGTTATTTTTCCTCTAGGAGTATCTGCTGCTAGTAAAACAATATCAGAGCCTTGGGCGATCTCTGTTAAGTCTTTAGTTGATGTAATTTGACGTTGGAAAAAATGGTATTTTGTTTGACTGTTTATCTCTTTCGCTCGTTGCTTAGCAACTTCGACTTTCTTTTTTCCTACATCTTGCTCGTGGTAAAGTATTTGCCGACTGAGATTACTTAGATCAACCGTATCAAAGTCACAGGCTGTAATCGTACCCACACCCATTGCAGCAAATGCATAAAGTGCATAGGAGCCGACTCCTCCAAGACCAACAATAGCAACATGCGAGCTCTCAATTTTTTTTTGTATTTCATATGCATTTTTATATCCATTTGTCATTCCGGAAAATAAAGAAATTTGTCTAGCATAGCGTTCTTTACTCGAATCAGAAATAATATGATTCAGATCAATTTCTGTCTGATCCACTACTAAAGAATATTCTTGAAGTGTTTCGATAAGATCAGATAACTCTTCTTCATCCATCTCATATCCGTTTGATAATAAAAATTTATAAATTTCATTGGTTGTATATTCTCCGGTCATTAACTTCATTGCTGCTACCTGAACATTATCTAAAGACTCCAATTCAATTAATTCATGTGATCGGATTATGATTTGCCCATCTATTGTATTTCTAGCATATAAATGTTTGGAGAGCATAGGTTTTATGATTGATTTCTTCATAATAAAGGATCCACTCCTTTCCTACATCTTCAATAAGAAAGCAAGCTGTTCAGAGCTTGCTTTTTTCAATAAGTATGAGCTTTTTAGAATTTGAGACCTTCCACAATAACGGAAACAGCTTTGGTTTTTGAAGACGTTTTCACTTTTAGAGATTTTTTCTTCATATTCGTCACCTCCACTATTTAATATTCTTAATAGTATATTAAATAGAATCAAAAGAAAAGCTTTTATTTAGAAAAAATATATTTCTTTTTATTATTAATATTTAGAATGATGGTTTATATAAAGCGCTATTTACTGTTTATATTCCGTTTAAAAAGCGATTGTAACATATTTAAGAAGAGTGAATGAAAAACAAAGAATAAGGAGAAAGAATATGAAGAATTTTAGAAGAGTAGAGTGTTATTCATTTCGCTATGAACATTGGCAAAAACGGTTGAGCGATCTATGTAAAACCTATCGCGTACCAGGAGCATCACTTGCTGTATTAGTAGATGGGAAAATTCATTCATTGGCTAATGGGGTGTTGCATAAAGGAACAGGTGTAGAAGCGACTACCGATTCGTTGTTCCAAATTGGATCGATCTCGAAAGTATATACGGCTATCTTGGTGATGCAGCTCGTTGATTCAGGAGAGTTAAAGCTAAATACACTGGTGAAAGATATTTTTCCAGAATTAAACATTTTTGGTGCTGAAGCGATTACGATTCGTCAATTATTCAGTCATACCAGTGGTCTAACTAGTGATTATACAATAGACACCGGACGTGGGAATGATTGTTTGGCTCGTTATGTCAAGGCGTGTAGCGATTTAACCTTAGATAGTATTCCAGGAACGATCGTTTCTTACAGCAGTGTTGGATACAATGTTTTGGGTCGAATCGTAGAGGTAGTGACAGGTCAGTCTTGGGATGATGCTTTAAGAGATCGGCTCCTCTCACCACTTGGACTCACTCACACTGTAACATTGCCAGAGGAAGTTTTACGTTTTCGATCAGCGATGGGACACTCAGGTGAAGATGGTCAAGAACCAGAACCGATGCCATTTTGGAATCTTTTACCACGTTCATCCGGGCCGAGTGGTGGAGCATTGTGTGCTACTGCTGCTGATCTTGTTCGATTGGCTCAAATGCATCTTGAAGGTGGTGTAACGTCTGACGGTACTCATATATTGACAGATGAATCGGTCATAGCGATGCAACGGCTGGAGATGGAATCTCCTGATAAGTGGACATCAGGAAATGAGGGATGGGGACTTGGCTGGATGATATACGATTGGGGCGACATTCCAGTATTTGGTCACGACGGAGCGACAATTGGTCAGAACGCATACTTGCGTATTGCCCCTGAAACTGGTGTTGCCATTGCACTTGTGACCAATGGGGGAAAATCAAATCTTCTTCATTCGATGCTCTTTCAAGAGCTGTTTTGGGAAATAGCTGGTATAAAAATACCAAACAAGCCATTTTTACCGCTACCACAACCTCCTACAGTAGATATGACACCATATGCAGGGACATACAAACGTCAAGGCCTTGACATTACGGTATTAATTGATGACAATACTCCATATTTGATATACAAAACGGTGGATGGAAGAAAAGACCCAGCTCCTCCGCTAAAAATAGAACTGATACCAGTAACTACAACCGTTTTTGCTGGGGCAGTTCCAGGTCAAGATTTTATACCTGTTGTATTTTTGCCTTTACAAGATGGCACTATTTATTGTTATCTTGGAATGCGAGCAGCTCCAAAAATTTCGTGAATAGAACTTACAAAACAGTGGAAATTTATAATATAATGAGAGGCAAGAAAGACCCCATCTAATTCAATCAAGGAGTTAAGGTGACCGACAACATCAACGGTCAGGATTGGCGCCGGAACCTGTTCATGAAGGTGACTGGAAACATCATCACTGCGAGTGCTGTTCGTAAAACTTCTTCTCAGAAAAAGGAGCAGGAAGTAGAGCGAATCAGCAGCTACACATGGACGAGGGTTACCCCTACCATGCAGGAGATGATGATGACTGAAGTAGAAGCTCACTACCGCATTCGTCAGATGGAGTTCTACGAGCAGCTGAAGGAAGTCAACAGGACTGCCTCTCGGTATTCTTGGAGCAGCTGGAATGTAGAGGTTCTGCGAGACATTCTCGAGATGGCGACCAACCATTGGTGTGCCGAATGCCACCAGGCTAGCCAGTTCGAGGGCATCGGTGTACAGAATCTCAAGAGTAGCTCTCAGGCCGAACTCTATCCGAACCGGTATCGCGAGAATCGCCGGAAGGCCCAGATTGCGAGGCATACGGCTACTATCCTCATGGGGATTTGCAACCGGCTGGCCGAACTGATCGAACAGGTTGAAGGGGCGAGGGGGTAACCTCAAGCTATTCCTGAAACACACGCTTGACGTGTATGTGTAATGGTACTTCATAGATACAGTACGCAACACATACTAGATGGATGTGACAGAGTTGGTTGATCATAGTTAGATCAAGCCAATACTCTGTCCCCGGTAATTAGCTGAGAAGCTTAATAATAAATAGATGAATGTAAAGAAAACTCCTGTATTCCAGAGGAGTTTTATCTTTTAGAAGGATACGTGAAAATAGGGAGAGATAACTAGAAAAGGATAGAAGGAAAGAAGATTGAAATTTCTGTTTTTTTGAGACAATCGATAACTCTTATTTGTCTCTTGCATGAATTGTATCTCTTATTTTTAAAATACGATAACGAATTTATCATTAAAAATAAGTGGGGCCGTTGTCACTCGAACTTTCGAGTGACAACGGCCTGTGTACAGGGCGGATCCCCTTACAACTTCTTGAAGGGATCCTTGTGCACCGTCGACTGGTACTCATGCGTGCCGGCAGGCGAGTTGGTCGACTTGATCAGCCTGCTGGTGCTGGTCGCCGGCCTCTGGATCGTCCGCGTGTGGCGAACCCTCGACACGTTCCGCTTCCTGGGGAAGAAGATCTTCTTGAAGACCCAAACGAGGAAGATCACGACCGCGAGGATGAACAGAGACACGAGGAACAGCACGAGCCAGTTCCAGGCGCTCGGCTCTCCGTTGTTGTTCCAGATGAACACCGGGTACCAGTGGCTGGTTCCACCCGAGTACGATCCACGGGAAGCGAACCCACCGGACCTGCCGGATCCGCCGCGTCCGCCGCGTCCCGCCACTTTAATATAAGTAGAGGGGCACAAAAAAACTCTTCTTGTATAGAAGAGTTTTTAATATTTTAGTGGATATGTGAAGATTAAGGTTAAGAAGGAAGAATGAAATAAGTTTTGTATCTCGTCGTTTTAAGGTCACATGCCAAAATACTGTTCGAGATGACTTTTAAAGCTAGTTTGGTCTATTTTTGTTTTTGTAGGCGTTCCATCAATCCATTGTGTGAACGATGTATTTGTCAATGTTACATTTCCTCTATCGGTTAGTCTTGTGATTAAGGGGTTTTTATTAAATGTTGATTTTGGATGGTCAGCAATAATGTTCTGGATCTCTTGAAATTCAGATATATCTGTTATCGTTTTTTGTGAATCAAAAGCATAACCTATTCTCCAATCTTTATCTTTGTATTTTAATTTTTGTTCAAAAATATAATCACCAAGTTCTGTTTTCTTTTTCTTGACTCGGAATTCACCATTACTCGAAACAACTACTTCTCCAGTTAACGGGACGGGTTTTAATGGTAAATTTCCTCCAAAACCAGTATCGATTAGATAAGTTTGTCCATTATGGATGCATAGGATAGTGACATGGTTTTTCCCTAGTTGTTGGAAATGTTGGGCTTCATTATCGTAAACTACTCCGCGTGCGAGAAAGGCGTGAAATTCATTTTCAATCAAAAACAAATAAAAAAGAGAGTTTAATTCATAACACAGACCGCCTTCCTTTTTTACTAATATTTTGTGTATCACATTCTCTTCTGTGATATCGTATGTCTTTTTGTTCATAATGCAAAGATTTTCAAAAGGAATCGTTTTTGCTGTTTTGGCAAGCACATCATCCAATGTTTCAAATGTAATTTCTTGATGTTCTGATATCCCGATTCTCTTGCGAAATAATACGTTTAGGTTATTCATTCATACTTCCTCCAACATGTTGGTATTGTATTCGTTATTCATATTTAATCATAATTTCGTTTCTTTTTATTGATCATTAATAACGAGTTTGCATATTAGGATTGAAAAACAATAGAGAGGGTAAACCTATATAGAGGAGGGATAAGATGTTTACACAAAAGAAAGCTTTTCTGGCAGGATTCACTTTGTCTACGGTTGGTTTCGCAACCTATCTTTTATCGAACAAAACGAATCGAAGAAGAATCGAAAACAGAATAAGAAACTTTTTTGATCATGTCCCTGATCAAGATAAAGATCACTACAACCAAGATCTTCAAGCAAAAATAGGCAACCCGCATCCTCGCGATGAAGGGGATAATAATATGGTGTCCGAAGGGTCTATGTACTCTGTAAAGTATTATAATGAACGCAAAGATTAATGTTGATAAAAATGTAGTCAGCGAATGCGTGGGTACATACCTATAATAGAGACAAACTCCAATAGGAGAATTTAACTTGTAGATGTGAGTACCCTGCTTATTTAACGGTAGTATATAATGTTAAATAAGCAGGGTACTTATACTTTGTGAGAAATGGATAGAATCAAGAGTAAATGAGATAGAAGGAGTCATTTATGAAACACAAAGAAAATATTACATACAAAGCAGGAGACTTAGTAGAAGGAGATAAATATCGAATTGAAACAGATTCAATGGGACCGATAAAAGTATCCGCCGATCGTTTGTGGGGAGCACAGACGGAGCGTTCGTTGCTGCATTTTTCTATTGGAGAAGACCGTATGCCGCTGATCGTTAATCATGCATACGGATATGTGAAGAAAGCAGCAGCCGTAGTAAACAAAGAAGCAGGTATTTTGTCTGAGGATAAAGCTGAACTTATCATAAATGTTGCAGATGAAGTGATTTCGGGTCAACTGGATAATGAATTTCCTTTGTATGTTTGGCAAACTGGTTCTGGTACACAGACCAATATGAACATAAATGAAGTCATTTCCAATCGTGCGATTCAAAAGGTAGGGGGGAAGTTAGGAACGAAAAATCCCATTCATCCAAACGATCATGTCAATATGTCGCAGTCTTCTAACGATACGTTTCAAACCGCAATGCACATTGCTACTGTGCTCGAATTTTCGAATCGCTTGATTCCTCGAATAGAAGCACTGATCGATGTGATGTGGGAGAAGGCAGTAGGGTGGGTAGATGTCGTTAAGATCGGACGAACTCATCTTCAAGATGCTACTCCTTTAACGGTTGGCCAAGAGTGGTCTGGTTATGTTACGCAGCTAAAAGATGCACTGCAACTGATCAAAAATTCCATGTCTGGACTTTATCAGCTTGCTGCAGGTGGGACTGCTGTTGGTACAGGAATAAATACACTCTCTGGATTTGGTGTGAGTATTGCTGCCGAGATTGCCCGCCTTACGGAACATCCTTTTGTGACTGCACCCAATAAATATGCAGCACAAGCTTCGTTGGACGCAATGGTGAATGCTAGTGCGGCTTTACGATCATTAGCAGTTGCACTTATGAAAATTGCTAACGATATTCGTTGGCTTGGGAGTGGCCCTAGAGCTGGTATCCATGAGTTACAGTTGCCTGCAAATGAACCAGGGTCATCTATTATGCCTGGGAAAGTAAATCCAACACAAGAAGAAGCATTGATCATGGTTTGTATTCAAGTGATTGGTAATGACAATGCAGTTGCTGTTGCAGGTTCTCAAGGTAATTTTGAACTGAGTACAATGAGACCAATTATTACAAAAAACGTGTTGCATTCTAGCCTTATTCTAGCAGATGTATGTCAAAACTGGCGTAAGTATAGTGTAGAAGGAATAACCTTAGACAAGAAGGGCATTGAGAAATATGTAAATGAGTCACTCATGCTTGTTACATCTCTCAGTCCTGTTATCGGTTATGACAAAGCTTCCGCGATTGCCCATCAAGCGCATGCTCAAAGTATAACTCTTCGAGAAGCGGCTATTGCGAGTGGATATATTACAGAAGATGAGTTTGACAAAATCATTGATCCAAGCACGATGGTAGGAGATCCGCGAAAAGACTTGGGTTTGGTGTAACATTCAGGAAAAGCAAACAGGTCTACGAATTCATATAGGATTCGTAGACCTGTTTTATTTTAATAATGGTTCTCATCCATTGAGCAAATTAACCTTCCAGCAATAATAGCTCTGGCTCTTCTAATAACTTTTTAATCATTGCCAAGAAACCAACTGCTTCTCTACCATCTACGATGCGATGATCATAGGAGAGGGCAATGTACATCATGGGATGATGCTCGAGTTTATCTCCATCAACGGTTACAGGTCGTGTTTGGATCGTATGCATTCCTAAGATGCCCACTTGTGGAGCATTTAAGATAGGAGTAGAGAATAGGGAACCAAATACCCCTCCATTAGTAATGGTAAAAGTGCCACCTTTTAAGTCGTTCAAGGTTAATTTATTTGTTCGAGCTTTTTGAGCTAAAGAGGCAATCTGACGTTCTATTTCTACAAAAGTCAGGGAATCTACGTTTCGCACTACTGGTACAACAAGCCCTTCATCGTTAGCCACTGCAATTCCAATATCATAGTATTTTTTATAAACAATCTCTTGATCATCTATTTCTGAATTGAGTATTGGGAATGCTTTTAAGGCCCCTACTACTGCTTTGCTGAAAAAGGACATGAACCCAAGATTTACTTCATGTTTATCAAAGAAAGATTGCTTTCTACGTTTGCGGATATCGATAACCTTTGACATATCTACTTCGTTAAAAGTAGTGAGCATGGCTGCATTATGTTGTGCTTGTACCAAGTTCTTTGCTATAGTCTGTTGTCTACGAGTCATTCGCTTGCGTTCTTCTGGTTTCGTTGGATCGCTAGTATTTGTCGCATCTTGTTTTGCTGGTGTAGGGGTAGGTTTTGTTTCTTGTCTTTGTTCTTGTTTACTACTTGATTCCACATCTTGCTTTGTTAGTCGTCCTGATTGGATGTCATCTACATGAACGCCTTTTTCTCTTGCTAGTTTTCTCAATGCTGGAGAAGCTGGACTGATGTTTCTCTTTTTGCTTCCATCTTGCTTTTCTTGGTTCGAAGTTGTATCTTCATTTGTTGGAGCAGAAACGGTTTGATTTTCTGGTGCCGGAGAAGGAGCATCTTCACTAGCACTTTCATCAAGGTGAGCGATTACCTCACCAACTTCTACATTTTCACCTGATTGTTTTATAATTTTTTTAACTACTCCAGCTTGTTCTGCGGATACTTCCATATTTACTTTATCTGTTTCGAGTTCAAGCAGCACATCACCTTGTTTGACATGGTCTCCTTCTTTGACCAACCAATTGGATATTGTTCCTTCTGTAATGGATTCTGCTAAGTTTGGTACTTTTACCTCGGTCACGATTTACCCCTCCTGTTTATATTTTTATTTTTCTTGTCGCAGTGCTTCTTTTATGATTTGTAGTTGTTCTCTATCGTGTACATTGGCTTTACCTGTGGCTGGGCTGGATCGATCTGGCCGTCCAATATATCGAAGAGTAGTTGTACTAGGCAACAATTCCCGGATTCTTGGCTCCATGTATGTCCATGCACCCATGTTCTTTGGCTCTTCTTGCACCCAAACTATTTCTTGTAAATTTTTGAACCTCTGCAAGATGGCTGTTAGTTCTACATTTGGAAATGGATACAACTGCTCTACTCTTAAGATATGTAACCAATCCAGTTTTTCAGGAGAATCGGATGATACTGTTTCGACTTCTGCTGATAAGTCAATAGCTATTTTGCCACTGCATAGCACTAATCGTTTGACTTCATTCGTTTTTGATCCTAATCCTGATTCTTCTTTGATTACCTGAAATGAACCGGACTCTAATTCAGAACTAGGGGAAATTGTTCGTTTACTTCGAATCAGACTCTTTGGAGCCATTATGATTAAAGGACGAGCTTCTTCTTGGCCAGTAATAGCTGCTTGACGTCGCAAAATATGAAAATATTGAGCAGCACTCGTCATGTTAGCAACAACCATATTATTTTCTGCTGCTAATTGTAAGTAACGTTCCAATCGAGCGCTGGAGTGTTCAGGACCTTGTCCTTCATATCCATGAGGTAACAATAACACCAAACTAGACTTTTGCCTCCATTTTGCTCTGCCAGCTGAAATAAATTGATCCATGATTACTTGCCCGGCATTTGCAAAATCGCCATACTGAGCTTCCCAGATAGCAAGTGTTTTCTCAGCAAAATAATTATAGCCGTATTCAAAACCGAGTACGGAAGCCTCTGATAAAGGACTATTATGGATTGCAAATGCTGCCTTTGCTTGAGGAATCGCATGAAGAGGACAAAAGGTTTTTCCTGTTTTGCTATCATGCAATACGAGATGACGGTGCGCAAATGTTCCTCTTTCTGTATCTTGTCCAGTAAAACGGATCGCAGTCGCATCGTTTAAAATAGTCGCAAATGCCAATGTTTCTGCTAGAGCCCAATCTACTTTTTCTTCCTCATTTAATAAATGGATCCTTCTGGATAACATCCGCTCCAGTTTGGGATAGGGAGTAAAGGTTTCTGGGCGTTCTAATAATGATTGGTTGATCGCTTGAAGAGATTCAACTGGAACTCCAGTATGGATGGATGGGAGCTCTACACCTGATCCAGATGGACTTATCAATTCGTCTAAGAGTAAATCTTGATCGGTTTGCATTTTTTGATATGCTGCTTGAAGTTTATCCTTGATTTTTTCTCCCGATTTTTCGATTATGTCTTGTGGAATCAGATTTTCTGAACTCAGTTTTTTAGCATACTGTTCACAAATACTTGGGTGATTTTGGATGATTTCATACATTAAGGGTTGTGTGACAGTGGGATCATCCATTTCGTTATGTCCAAATCTCCGATATCCAATTAGATCAATCAAAAAGTCTTTTTGGAAACGAGTGCGGTATTCAAAAGCTAAATGGATAGCTGCAAGACATGCTTCTGGGTCGTCTGCATTTACATGAATGACAGGTATTTCAAATCCTTTAGCTGGATCACTAGAATAAGCAGTGGAACGAGAATCATAATGATTGGTTGTAAATCCAAGTTGATTGTTCGCGATAATATGAATCGTACCACCTGTGCGATATCCTGTTAACTGGCTGAGGTTTAATGTCTCTGTTACTACCCCTTCTCCAGGAAATGCAGCATCACCATGAATAAGCAAAGCCAATCCTTTTGTCGTATCGTGTATGGGATAACCTGCTTTGCTTCGATCTTCCTGAACGGCACGCGTAAAACCTTCTACTACAGGATTAACAAATTCAAGATGGCTAGGATTATTTGCTAGTGTTAAATGTGTGTGCAGTGTATTACTACCATCTATATCTCGATCTCCACCTAAGTGATATTTTACATCTCCAGTCCATCCATAGTTAATGCCCATTGATCCTTCAGAAGGCACCACTTCTTTATTTGTAGAATGATGAAATTCTGAGAAAATCTTCTCATATGGTTTTCCAAGCACATGAGCTAAGACGTTCAATCGTCCTCGATGTGCCATACCCATCATCACATGACGAACACCTTCTTGGTTACTTAGATTGATTAATTCATCCACCATAGGTACTAATAGATCTACCCCTTCAATGGAGAATCGCTTCTGTCCAGTAAAAGTTCGTTGAAGAAACTTCTCAAATTCGTCTACTTCCATCAATCTGTTTAATAAATTCTTTCGTTTTTCGGTCGAAAAATCAGGGTAAAAAGACCGTGATTCTATTTTTGAATAAAGCCACTCACGTTCTTCTTGCTGATGTACATGGCTGAACTCAAATGCTAATGATTCAGTATACACACGTTGTAAATGCTGAATGACATCTAAAGCTGTTTTGATGGTATGGGATGAACCTGTCCAAATAATATCTGCGGGAATTTGATTTAAATCCTCTTCCCTTAATCCATATTTTGCAAAGTCAGGTAGAGAAGGCTCTTTTTTGGCCAAAGGATTTAGATTTGCAGACTGATGACCATATGTTCGGATGTATTGTACCATTTTTTCTGCAGATATCACTTTTCGTAAATCAGTAGGTGAAACTACATTTGTTTGACTATCAGGTGATGGTTCGGTTGGAGACCCCCACTGTTCAAAAAGCTCTTTTAATGCAGGATCCACTGATTCAGGATCTTTGGTGTATTGCTCGAATTGACCGAGTATGTACGCTAAGTTAGGACCATACAGATCGTCCCATGGTAATTTCTCTTTGTCTTTCAGTTTCGGCATCTGGTATCTCCTCCTACTGTTCCTATTATCTTTCCTCCAATTTATTAATTTACCAAATGTAAACCAATAATCTTTCCTATAAGCGGAAGAAATTTAACTTGAAGTGATTACGTTTCTTTCCATTGGTATTCCTATTTTATTATACCTAATACCAGAAGCTTTGAATTGCCCAAAAGCTTCCCTTTTATTGTAATATACATTTCTCGATGATTGAAGAAGTATTAAATTTTTCATTAAGAATATTGAATATTAGAAATAAATAGCCCATATATACCATTTTAGAGAGAACAATGAATATTGTTTTAAGCAGAAGTTGATTTGCTCTAATACATAGAGGGCGGTCTAAAAAGGGATAAAATGAAATTTGTAATTTATTTTTTACTGTTGTTTTTCATTTGATATATTTCCTTCTTAGACTTCGATACTTTTATAAAACATACTATATCTCTTCATGATGTAATCACTTCATAACCTAGATTACTAATATAAAATATATATTTTAATTATTTAAAGCGTAGGATATATATCAAGAAGTGGTATTTGTTGTAGTATCAGTTCAAATGAGATTTAAATAGAAGATGTAATAGAGTGAGAGACGGCACATTATGGTGGGCCGGTATGGGCATTGAAGGATCAAGGTGTCCCCATGGAGTTTGTCATACCAAAAGAAGGTTCCATTGGTGCTGGTAGTTATTGGCACATCGTAAAAGGTTCAGCTAATAAAGAACTTGCGTTAAAATTTCTAGATGAAGCGATCAGCGAAAAAGCACAACAAGGAATTGCTGATCAACTCTATCTAGCCCCTGTCAATAAAAACGTAAAGCTATCCGAAAAAATCGCATCTAGAATGCCTTTTGGCAAAGATGGAAAGTTGGATGATCTGTATTTTTCTGATTACAATCTCATTAATAAAAATCGGGAAAATTGGAACGAACAATGGAATAAACAAACCGGACAATAAAGGGGGGAGATAGACGATATCTTCTTCTATCATTTAACTAAAAGATATAACGAAGCTTTATGGAGATCATCCTACGGTATATTACGTTTCACTTGACATTCACCAAGGGGAGTTTTTATCTATTCTAGATCCGAGGATGTGGAAAAACAACCACTTTGCGACCAGTAAATACAGTATTTCAAAACTATGCATTGTTTCCTTATATGACCATTTATGAAAATGTGGATGTTTTTCAAGCTCCAGCGACGATACGAGATATTACGTATGCAGGTGCGAAACAAATTGTTCAAGTAGAAAGCTTTAAGCAACCGATTACGATTCATGCTTCTCATGAGAGGTTACAAGATGCTTATCCTGAGAAAGAAGTAACCATCACGTGGAAAAAGGAAGATCATAAAATTTTAAGGTGATTTGGGGGAATCATCCATGCTAGCAGATGTTTCGAAAAATGTTTTTCTCCATGTATCACGAAATCAATTACTTAATAAAGCTGCTAAAAAATGGGGGCTCCGATTTGGAGCCAGTCAAGTTGTAGCTGGTACTAGTATTGAAAGTGCCATGAGAAAAGTTAGGGAATTAAACGAGAAAGGCTTGGTCTGTACGCTGGATCATTTAGGGGAATTTGTATCAAGTCGTACAGAGGCAATAGAGGCTACTGAATATAATATTCAAACTTTAGAAGCTATTGCGGAGAAAGGATTAAATAGCAATCTTTCTGTTAAAATGACACAGCTTGGGTTGGATATTGATAAAGATTTTTGTTTGGATAATATGCGCCAGATTTTAGAAGTAGCAAATAAACATAACAATTTTGTTCGGATTGACATGGAGGATCACGCACACTGTCAGATTACCCTTGATATTTTAAGTGAACTGCGTAAAACCTATGATAATGTTGGTACCGTTATACAAGCATATCTGCATCGAGCAGAGCAGGATATAAATGATTTACAAGGAATTTCTCTACGCTTAGTAAAAGGGGCATACCAAGAATCCCCTGAAGTAGCTTATCAAGAGAAAGCAAAAATTGATGATAATTATATGCAAATAATTAAGGATCATATGTTAAGTGGTAGTTATACAGCGATTGCTACCCACGACCATCATATCATCGATAAAGTAAAAGCGTTTGCAAAAGAAAATCATATATCGCGAGACCAATTTGAATTCCAAATGTTATATGGTTTTCGTACCGAACTGCAACAACGTTTAGTGCAAGAAGGGTATAAAATGCGAGTATATATCCCTTTTGGGGTGGATTGGTTTGGGTACTTTATGCGTCGATTAGCTGAAAGACCACAAAATATAGCGTTTGCTTTCAAAGGATTCTTTTTCAAATAAAATACACACAAGACTTCCGAGTAGGGTTTGCACACAAAGAAGTCTTTGTTTTCTTTTATTGTTACTAATATCAAAATCGAATGAGTCAAACTAGAAGAAACATGAAAAAGGCGATCGATTGACCGCTTTTTTTGTTTATGTGGAACCATTGACTATTCTAACCTAATCCCTTTAAACATATTTCGTTCATTCGATGAATGATGGAGATGCCGAACGCAGTAGAAGTTACAGCTCTACCAAGAAAAGATTCAATTATAATGATGTAAGATACCATGTGGACATAGTAAGTTTGGATTGATATCTTAAAAAATCTAATTGATTTTGATAAAAATATATAAATTTCACACCTCTTTGCTATGATGGAAGGAGAGATCTGTAATCGTTTTTTTACTTTATGGAAATGGAGAGATGATCATGGATTTAGGGTTAACAGGAAAAGTAGCACTTGTAACAGGTGGTAGTAGAGGGATTGGACTAGAAACAGCGATTCATCTGGCACAAGAAGGAGCAAAAGTAGCAATTTGCGCTAGAGATCAAGCACAATTGGAGTTTGCAGTAAAACATATTGAAAAAACAACAGGCGGACAAGCGTTTTATATAGTAGCAGATATGAGTAAAAAAGAGGATTGCCAAAAAGCTGTCGAACAAACAGCGAAATACTTTGGAAGACTAGATATTTTAATTAACAATGCCGGAACTTCTGCTGCACATGCATTTGAGCAAGTAGAGACAGATCTATGGCAACAAGATTTAGATCTAAAACTGTTTGGTGCCATTCACTGCTCCCGACATGCACTTTCTTATATGCGTCAAGTAGAAGGTGGCTCTATTGTTCATGTAACTGCTGTAATAGCAAAAACACCAACAGCGTCATCCTTGCCTACCACAGTCAGTCGTGCAGCTGGTATGGCGCTAACCAAAGCCATGAGTAAAGACTTAGGACCAGATAATATACGTGTAAATACGGTTTGTATTGGGTTAATTCGGAGTGATCAAATTGAAAAACGTTGGAAAAAACAAGCACCAGAACTAAACTGGGAACAATTTTCTGCCAAACCCGAGCATCATATTCCGCTTGGTCGGATTGGCGATACAGCAGAAGCGGCAAAAGTGATAACCTTCCTAGTTTCTGATGCGGCATCTTATGTTACAGGAACTTCTATAAATATTGATGGAGGTTTGTCTGGGGTTTTGTAGGAATTGTGAAAGAATAGGATGAAAAAAATCATTTTGAAGTACCCTGTTTTTGTAACTCTTGAACGGTTACAAACTTACATCTCCTTTTGGTTAAAATATATAATATCTCTTCGACTACCTGTCTTGCTTGAGCGGCATCAGCGTACATAAGGTGTATAAAAATGATGGAACCCAACCAAGGATAGCGATGGTATGGATGATCTTTGTTTTCATCATTCACCTCAATAATATATCGAGTTCTCTAATCTTAAGATGATGAAAGAACATATTTTACATTTAAACTCTTATAAATATTTGCTGATATCCCGTAATGTGAATTCTTCTGGAATAGAATGGCTTTCATAGAAGGATTGGAATATTTTTATGGTACTAGATGTATCCAAAACTTCATTTTCTTTTGGGTTTTTGCTTTCTATCATGAATTTATTCATGAGATTGTTCAGCCAGCTTTGTTTCTTCCTTTGTTGAATTTTACCTAAAATATAGTGATAATAATTGTTTTCTGTAATTTTTCGATATTCTACGATTTGCAACTGGTTATCACCTAAACATTGGACATAACTTCCTGTTTGGTCTTCTAAAATACAAAATGTTTGCTGAGTTTCATCCATGGATTGAATATAAGTAAAAATAAAATCAAGCGATGGATGATACTCTGTTTTTACCTCATGATGTATTTCGTATTGAAATTTAATTTTTCATTTCTCCTTTCGCTTATTTGTTTTTTCTACTTTTCTATTATACAAAGAAGTGTACAGTCTCTCGAACTCTTTTAATGAAGGAGAATATTCTATTATGAACAAAAAAGTTTTGAAGATATCTTCGTTAACAGGATATCCAGTAGAAATGGGTCGATGGTTATGGGCTCTTGAGGATGTACGCCGTACACTCCTTTTAAAATTAACTGGAATCAATCAAAAAATCCTTGATACAAATAAGGATGGCAGGCAATCCATCGGATCTTTGCTCTACCATATTGCTATGATTGAGGCTGATTGGTTGTATGAGGAAGTGTTATGCAAAGAATGGGATTCGCAGATAAGCGCTTTATTTCCATTCGAGGTAAGTACGAAAGATGGTTCATTGACCCACATACAAGGTCAAAGTTTAGAAGAACATGTGGATCGCCTTCAAAAAGTTCGTGAAGTATTTCTCGCATCTTTTCGCTCTATCGATTTAGAAGGGTGGCGTAAACCGAGGATACTTGATCAATACAATGTTACACCTGAGTGGGTTGTTTATCATTTAATCGAACATGAATCCCACCATAGAGGTCAGATCTTTCAAATGTTAGGTCAATTACAAAAGGAATAATTCGTTTTGGAGAATGGAGAAAATTCGAAAAAAATACTAGATAAATCTACAAAATACATCCTTTAGGTGAATTTTATAAAAGATGGTACAAATATAGAAGGTAGAAATTTTTGTTTGTTTTCATGTAAAATACAAGCAAGTAGCTAGTGGTTTTGCGAGTGAGGAGAATGGGATGTCAAACAAGATGCTCCTCGGCAGCATAATAGCTTTTTTTGTGTTGCTATTGCTGTCGGGTGGTTTTGATAGAGCAGGGAGGATGATCGGTTCTCTCGGTTGTGGAGTACTAGCAGCTGTTGTATTTGTGTTTGTCTATTTCACTGCTTTCAGGTGAAAAAACCTTGTGGTCAAACTTAAGGTTATTCAGTTTGGCCACAACTGCTATATTGTTCTTTATCGAGTGATCTCTCTCGTTTTAAACCAAATGGACATAAATCACTTCGAAACATGGATTTTTGCAGATGTACCTTTGGATGAAGAGATGGATACAAAAAAAGCATCGAATATTCGATGCCCTTTTTGTTAGTCGGGACTAGGAAGTTCCGTTTTTTTTACTAATATCCGTTCAATACTCTGCTTTCTAACTTTTTCAATCATAAACGTTGTTCCATTCCAAGTTAGCTTTTCCCCAACACTTGGAATTCTTTCAAATTGAGAGAATAGCCAACCACCAATAGTATCATTTTCCTCATCTTCAATTTGTAGATCAAAATATTTATTCACATCATCGATTAATAACCTAGCTTCAATCGAGACACCTTTCTCTGTATCTTGAAAAAAAGGTCGCTCATTGTCATATTCATCTTGTATCTCTCCGAAAATCTCTTCAATGATATCTTCTGTGGTCACTAATCCTGAAATGCCGCCATATTCATCTACAACAATAGCCATGTGACTTTTTTCTTTTTGCATTTGCATAAATGCATCTTTTACTTCGATCGTTTCAGGAATAAAGTGAACAGGACGCATCAAAGTTTGGATAGATACATTTTTTTTCTCTTTTACCATCGCTTCAAAGAAATCACGAAGCAATACAACTCCTATAATCTGGTCTTTATCCCCATCGTAGACTGGAAATCGTGTAAGTTTGGTATGGAGCATTGTTTCCAAATGTACTTCCGGAGATTCGTTTGTATCTAAGCCTACTATTCTCACACGAGGAACCATAATTTCTCGAACGACGCGATCTGCAAATTCGAAAACATTATCAAAAAGGGTGAGCTCTGCTTTATCAATGATACCACTCCGATGGCTTTCTTCTATGACCATACGGATTTCTTCTTCTGTGTGGACTTGTTGGTGATCGTCCTGAAGTTCAATCCCTGCCCATTTGAGAATTTGATTGGCTGAACCATTAAGGGCAACAATAAATGGTTTAAATATGACATAGAACCAATGCAATGGAGTTACCGTCCATAAGGTTGTGGATTCAGAACGGCGAATAGCTAATGATTTTGGCGCCATTTCGCCTAGGACAATATGCAGAAAGGTAATAATGGAAAAAGCAATGACAAACGAGATTGTATGATTTATCCACGCCGGAAGATGAAAATAGTGGAATATAGGTTCTAAAATCTTTGCAAGCGTAGGTTCTCCAACCCAACCCAATCCGAGAGAAGCTAGCGTTATCCCAAGTTGAGTAGCAGAGAGATAGGCATCCAAATTTTTTAAAACAAGTTGAGCTCTTTTTCCTTTTTTGGTCATGATTTGAGCGATACGAGTGGAACGAACTTTAACAAGCGCAAATTCTGCTGCGACAAAGAAACCATTTAGTAAAACCAGTACCATTACCAAGAGTAAGTTTAAAACGGTTGATGTGACTATGTCCATTTTCTAGATATGTCTCTCCTAGTTTCAATTCTTTTCTTCTACTCTTATCTTACACGAGAACAGCAAAAAATAAAAATCGAGTATACATCTAGATAGTTGACAACTCGACTATGTAAATGTATACTCGATTTAAAGTTGAGTAGTCAACTAAATAAGGAGAAAATTCAATGGAACAAAAAGAAAGTGTTGCAAAGTGGATTTCTGTATTACATCGACAATTTCAAATCTATCTCAATCGAGAATTAAAAGATTATGATGTTCACTCATCTGAATACATCTTTTTAGTGAATCTGCATGAAGAAGATGGAATTTCACAAGAACAACTGTCATCCAACCTTTTTATTAACAAAGCTGCTACTGCTCGAGCAATTGGTCGATTAGAGAAACTAGGTTATGTAAAAAGGATACGTTCTCCAAAAGATAGTAGAGCCTATTTGGTTACATTGACTGCAAAAGGATTGGAAATGCGTACGTTCATTAAAACTAAATTAGCTTATTGGTCTAGATCAATTTCGGTTGGCTATACTGATGAAGAGAAAAATGACATGACCCGGATGATAAAACAGATGTCTGGTAATGCACTTTTGGAGACAAGAGGAGAGGAACTGTAAATATGTAAATGTAGGGATAATTTCAATCCTATTTTAGATATAAAGACAGTCAGTACAGACGATAATTTTAAATATACCTCTAAGTGTGGCGGTGTTTGCTCATGATTTGATTCGATCTATATGCTACTTAGCAGAACAGCAATCCGATATTGTTCATTGATCTGAGTCTGGTCGACGTGGACACTTTGCAGCATTAGAAGTTCCTGAATGCTTATTCAAGACATACAACACTATTTTTATTCGATTTGGTAAAAACATCAAAGTAAAAAAAGGGAGTGATGATTTTTGAGTATTCCTCTCTTTTTAACCACAACATGGAGGTTTTGAGTATGGAAACCAAAGTTTCAGAACATACTGGCGAAATATTGATGCGCATTGTTATGTTTACCGTGATGCTATCCTCGATGAGTGTTCTTATGTTCATGTATGTACTTCCACAGATTAGTAAAGAATTCCATCTTTCTATATCGCAAGTCAGTTGGCTTTCTTCTTCTTATGGGATTATTTATGCGATTGGGACCGTGACGTATGGAAAGTTAGCAGATCGTTTTAAATTGAAGGATTTGCTAACAGTAGGTATCATTATTTTTGCGATAGGATCATTGATAGGATTAATTTCACAGACATTTTGGATGGCTCTTGTCGGTAGATGCCTACAAGCTATAGGAGCTGGTACCATTCCTGCTGTTGCTATATTAATCCCTATACGTTATTTTTCCCCAGAAAATCGAGGGAAAGCATTGGGGATGATGGCGGTAGGACTTGCTTTAGGAGGTGTGTTGGGTCCAGTTGTATCTTCGTTTATTGCGAGCATGGTAGATTGGCATTGGCTCTTTGCTGTTTCTTTGCTGATCTTGTTTACGCTACCTTTCTACAGAAAATATTTAAATGAAGAAGAAGAAAAAAGTCATGATAAATTTGATTGGCTAGGTGGCAGTTTATTGTCTATCGCTATTATATGTATCATGATCAGTGTGACCAATGGAGTATGGTGGTTAGCAATAGTAGCTATTTTCATGATGTCCATTTTTATTGGAAGAATACGTGTCACCAAGAATCCATTTATCTCACCAAAATTATTTTTGAATAAGGCATATACTCTCCATATTATTCTTGCCTTTCTTATTAATGGGATTGGGATAGGCCTATATTTTTTAGTTCCCTTATTGTTAACAGAGGTACAAAAATTTCCTGCTTCTTGGGTCGGCTTTGCGATGGTCCCAGCTGCTGTGGCATCTGTTATTTTGGGGCGTGTAGGTGGGAAATTAGCAGATACGAGAGGGAATAAAAATCTTTATTTGATCGCTGCAAGCTCTTTATTCTTATGCTTTATCCTACTTTCTACATTTATTGAAAGTTCGGCATGGTTCGTCGCTATGTTTTTAGTCTTTGGTACTGTTGGACAATCATTCATGTTAATCGTATTGTCCAATTCTACCTCTCAAACTCTTCCAAAGGATCAAGCTGGATTGGGAATGGGGCTTATGCAGATGTTTACTTTCATTTCGCAAGGAGTGGGGACCGCAATATTGAGTAGAGTTTTGGATAATGGATCAACTGTATTTTGGAATCCATTTACTTTCGCAAATAATGGGTATATCTTTAGTAATATCTTTTTAACTTTAGCGATTTTGCATGTTCTCTTGTTTCTATTTTATTATTTCCGAGTTCGTAAAGCACAATCATCTGCTATTTAAATAAATAATGTACTTTGGTATCTAACTTTGCTCACTTAGTAAGAAAATGAAGTGAATTCAATTATTAACTATTATATAATTGAATGGTAAGGATACATTCATTTCAGATATTTTTGTAAAGTGAGAGGGAGTTAGGATGAACAAAAAAATCAAATTTAGGTGTTTTTCTTCTCTTTGCGATGTTGTTTTTTGTTACAGCTTGTAATGTTGGTGGGAAAGGAAATGTGGAAGCAGAAATAAAACAGGTGATCGAACATAATTTACAAACCATGAATGATGAAGATCTTTCCGGATATATGGATACGATCGCAAAAGATGCGAATCCAGAAGGGTATATTCAAACGGAAAATGCAATGAAGCAGTACTTTTCTGAATACGATTTGAAAGCAACAATAAAAAGTTTTAATATTGTTTCTGTATCAGAAGAATATGCTGTAGTAGAAGTAGAGCAAGATACAATAAATAATAATAGTGCTCCTTTTAAGGATAATCGTATGTTAGCGGAACACACTTTAGTGAAAGAAGATAATCAATGGAAAATAAAATCCACCATTTTGAAATCAAGAAAACAGATCGATAAATCTGGAGAAGTAATTGGTGATCTATAGCGTTTATAATAGAGTACAAATAGAAAAGAGACCTTATTTCATTGGAGAGAGGTCTCTTTATTTTTATCTCATTTTCGGTGTATCAACTAATATTTGCTCAATATATTGTTCACAAAACCATACTCAGAAGCATGAGGTCTGTCTTCTCCATTTTCATAACCATCATCCAACATGCGATTACGATTTAGACAGAGTTTGGTAAATTTAGGCCGGAGTAAATCAAACAAACGATAGCGATCTTCCCATTCTGGAAAACGATTTTGGTAGTCTAAAATAACTTGACGAATATTTCTCCAAAATATAGCTTCTGAGTAGGAGTGATGCGTTTCTAGAAGATCGGATAAATATCGCATATGACAGATAAACAGGCCTGTAAAAATAAATTGGCAAAGACCTTCTGGATTTTCACTACGAAGTATTTTTTTTAGAGCTACAGGGATGTCAGCAAGCTCAGGAAGGGCTTGTTGGCTTATATTGACATCATCTACAAAATCTTTGATAGCTAGTCGATACGGTATAGAATCATTCAATACGAGGATGGTATTTTGTCCATGCGGTGAAAATACTACACCGTAACGGTACAAATAATGTAATAGCGGATGAAGAATAACTGTAAATAAACGATTTAACCATTCATCCCATGATAATCCTGATTGCTGCTGAAGTTTGGTTATAAAAGGTATTCCTTCTTTATCCACATGCAAGAGAGAAGCTAGGGTTATGGGCTTCTCTGCTGGATTTAAATAGGAATAAATGCTTTCACGCCAGATACAGCCTAACAATTCCTGATAATGATAAGGAACATCCTCCATAGAAGAATAATAAGGATGATCATAATTAATACTTGCGATCTCACCTGGTAGAATGACACGGCATTCTGTGTTTAAGAAGGTATCTTTTTTGTGAATATTCGTAATATAAGATGTGATTTTTGGTGCAAGTACAGTGCGTTCATTTGGCAAGCCACGGTATACCAAAGTATTTAAAATACTCATTGGCAATTTAATATGATGACGCTTTTTCTCGTTTTGGTTAACAAAGGTTCGGATCGACTGCTGCGGAAGGTAATGATCTTTACCAGTACCAAGATAGATAATATATTTCTTGGCTAGTTCCTCTGCGAAAAATGGAATGATATAGTTATCCCATTGCCAGTCGTGAACCGGCAACATGTAGTAGTTTTTCGGATCTACTTTTCGTTGGATTAATTGTTCTTCGAATAGCGTAATTTGCTGCTCATCTAACTCCTCTTGGATTAGACCACGATAAGTCATCCCATCGATTGCCTGAAAATCAGCTCTTTTTTTATGGACACCTATCCAAGCGAGTTGGATTAATTGTTTTTGTTCGGGGGCATAAGCTAGATAATCTTGATAACCAAATCCAATTCTCCCTTTGTTGTAGGTAATCCAAGGATGTCCATCCATTTCTCCTTCTATTTCACTGTATTCCATTTGAGTAAGCGATTGCTCTTGATGTTGCTTTTGTTTCCAGATATGTGCATCTGCAATAAGGGTATGATTGTATTCTCGGATAAGATGAGCGGTCGTACTAGATGTCATGCCAATGGTACTTTGCAGATCTAATATAAATTGAATCGGATTGGTCGCTTGGGTAGTAAGACCTGAATGATGACGTCGAATAGATTCAGAGAAAACATGATAACTATCAAATACCCTCGATTTTGCCTCGAATGTATAGGTGACTTCATTCTTTAAGGTGAGCTGATAAACAGCGATACTCTCTCTGGTGTCTATACATTTAGGTGTGATGATTTCTTCATACATAAATTCTGCAATCATTTTTGTAAGCAAATTACGAGATACAGTTACCCATGTTTCAGCTGAGAGAATAGAACTGATTTTCTGGTTGTTCATGAATGACTCTCCTTAACTTTGGTTTCTAGAGGTATACCAAATTGTTGGAACACAGTTTTATGGGAGACAGGGTAAATGGTTTTTCCGCTGATACTATTAATAATAGTGGCGTTTCGATATGAACCAAGTCCAAGATCAGGTGAACCAACACCGTGACTGTGTAGTTCATTATTTTGAACAAAAATAGAACATTCAGTCTCTATTTGCAGGGCCAATCGGTAATCACGCTGAACCACAAATCGTTTTTTTTCATCTGTACGTATTAATGTTTTCAATTCAGTAATACACTTTGGTATTTCGCGTTTATAACCTGTAGCACAAATAATCAATTCGCTTTCGTGAGTAAAGTTTTTATTCTCTTCTTGATGGAAACAAGATAGTCGGAAATGTTTTTCTTCATCATGAGATATTTTTTTTATCTGTTGGATCTCTACTTGTGAAAGTAGACAAACAGGGACTTCGTTATTGCATGAGGTACGCTCGTATAGAAGGTTGTAGATGTCAGAAATTGTTCCTGCGCTTATTCCTTTATATAAAAGATCTTGTTTTTGTAATCGATTATCTCTTTTTTCTTGGGGAAGAGAGTGGAAATAATCGATATAATCAGCTGAGAAATGTTCTAAACCTAACTTAGAGTATTCCATGGGAAAAAAACCTTCAGAACGAGTAAACCAATCCAGGCGATAGTTATACTGATCTTGTTCTTGTAACAGAGAATAAAAAACTTCAGCTGCACTCTGCCCAGATCCAATCACAGTGATGGATTTTGCTTCTCTGCAGCGGTTACGATGATAGAGAAAGGATGCAGAATGAAAAAATTGATCAGAATCAAGTGATTGAAACGATGGTCCAAGTTGTGGTGTACTTCCAACACCGATTACTATGTTTTTGGCCTTATATATGGTTATGCTCCCGTTTTTTACGTCTTCTACTTGAACAGAAAAGTAATCTTGCGATCCTTCTTGATGCCATGTTATTTGGTTAACCCGTTGACCAAAGCGACAGTGAGGTAGTTGTTTGGATACCCACTGGCAGTAGTGATTGTATTCCACACGTGGAATATGAAATTGCTCAAGGAAATAGAAGTGGTACAGTCTGTTTTGGGTTTTTAAATAGTTCAAATAGGAGTAAGGACTTGTTGGATCAGCCATTGTAACTAAATCTGCAAAAAAAGGGACTTGTAATGTAGTTCCGTTCATTAGCAATCCAGGATGCCATTCAAATCGATCGTTCTGATCAAAAAATAAGGAAGTTATCTGTTCTACCTTTGTTAACATACTAGCCAATCCAAGATTAAAGGGACCAATCCCAACGCCAATGAGATCCAATATCGAAGAATTGGAATTTGCTTCTTTCATGGTATAACTAGACATATTTCCACCTCTTTAAAAATGGCTCCCGATAACAGAACATAAGTGCTGCATGTTTATCTGGTAGTTTTACTATCGTTTGGACCTCAAATCCACACTTTTTAAAAATATAAATCATTTTTTCATTTCGTATATCTGGTTCTGCGATAATTTTTTCTGTTTTTTCATAAAGAAATAGACGATAGATCATGGTTTTCAACAAAGGTAAGGCATAGCCTTTTCCGATATAATCAGGAGGCCCAAGTAATAGATGAATTCCTTGATCGGACGAGTGAACATGATATGTTTCCCCAATGATGTCATCCTTGGCCCAATAGGTTTCCCAATAACTCATTGGAACTTCGTTTAATGATCCAATGTGCAGCATTTGATGTGGATCGTTTAGAAATTGTTGCAAGTGTTTTTTATAGGCATCATAGGAGACTGCTAAATTCCAAAATGGTATGACATGAGGCTCATGCATCCATCCAAAGAGCATATCTAAATCTTGTGTAACATTCACTTGACGAAAGGAGATCGCTTTTTTTTGTTCCATGTCAAATAGGCTGAAATCCGTGAGATGAGGATGATTCGCCATGATCGATCTTTACTCCTTTGATTAAAGGGTTATCCAGTTGGACATAGATAGACTGACTTTCCAATGGACCTACTAATTCATCCATATCATACAATCTAGTTAATAGATTTGCTTTGCAAGGAAGTTGAGCTTCTTTCAATAAAAATTGGGTTAACTTCGAATTGGTTTGTGGAGCTGGTGGTAGATCAAATAAAGCATTTCGTAACAATGCAAGTAGTTTTTTTTCTTCTATCAGTTCGCTATTTCCAAAAGCTTGGATCAAACCAAAAAGATGATTAATAAAGAGGTAGTAGAGCAGTCGTTCATCAGCAACATGATCAGGGCACATGGTTTGGCTTTTTTCATTAATAGAAGGTAATATTTTTTGTAAATGTGAGATGGTAGACTCACAATAGTAATATCCCTGATTGTCACGATAATAAAAGCGGTGTGGATAGCCATTTTCCAATGCTACTAAACTATTTTGTTGATGAGCTTCCAAGGCGATTCCGTGTTGATGGTATAACCACATAATAGGTTCAAAGGAAATAGAAAGGTATTTCTTAAACCACTCCAGACTTATATCAGCCGTGCTACGTTGTTCTCTTTGAGCAATCTCATGGATAATCGTAGACAATCTGTTTTTGCCACCATTTATCGAGTCTTGACCCAATCCAGCAATCAGCGAAATATTAGCATCTTTTGATTCGGGAAATGGATTTTCTCGTAAAATTAATTCGAATCCTGATTCTTCTTTGGTATTTGGTGATTGAATTGTAATAAAAGCAGGGTCTTTGATGATTTGAAATGTTGGATATTTACGGTTTAGTTCTTCGCCTAATTTTGTTTGTAGTAGCTTCGAAATTTCTACTCCTCGTTCGAGTTCTTTTAATTTGTTCACTCTTACAGAGTTAGTAATTTTAATGGGCAACGAACCTTTAAGCATAAAACGAGCTTGAGGATGGTACATGGTTCGGATAGAAGAGGTCGGATAATATGCTCGTCCATGCGTTCCAAGGTTCTCTAGTAACTTTTGATCTATCCACTCATTCACTGTAGGAGAGGAGAGTAATAGATTTGCTTGCAAAGGATGGATGGGCAGGATAGCGTACCCATCATCTTTCAAATATAAATTTTTGAATTCTTCCCCTAACTCCTCATCATGAAGGAATTCTTCTTTTAATAACTGAGTCGTTGTCATCTCCAATGAAGATGTCTCTTTTATGATGGATAAATGAACTCGAAAGAAGTGCAAAGGAAACTTTCCTTTTTCTTCAGGGGAGTAAATATGTTTTTCGATAGCGGATAACCCTTCTCTACTTTTTGGAGTAGGGTGCATAGGGTGGCCAAAAATCAACGATTGTTCTGCTTCAATAAATCGGAACGCAGAACTATATAGTTCGTTAAAATCTGATTTTCGTTTGGAGATATAATAAGCTGTATGTTGAGAACTTTGAATGACTCCTGAAACAATATTTTCTAGGGAGCCATTCCTATTATTTGTGATGGATAATTCTTTTGTAATAACTGTTATCAATGTTACCAAATCCAAAGGGAGTAATTCTGTTGTGGGAGTGAAGTAGTGCCATGGATATTGGAATAAATGCCGTCCAGTTGGAGACCAATAAGAAACTGGTACGATGATATCTATACCTTGATGGAGTTGAGGACAAACTACCAAAATATCCGTCTGGCAAACGGAGAATAGCCAATATAAAGGATGATTTTGAGATTTATCTTTTTCGAGTTTTGCGTAGTTCTTTATTTCTCTTAGGTAACAGTTCATGAAATTTGCCATAGTTGTTTGCTCAGCTATTATTTTAGACATGGTAGTCATCCTTTCTTTTTTGAGATTCTATATCGTTACCCATTTTTTTTATTTGGTCTAAGATCATGTGAACATCTTTCATTGTCATATTGGGATTGAGCATGGTAAATTTTAAATAGGTAGAACTATCCACTTTTGTTTGTGCTAATACCACTTTTCCGCTTTCCCATAAATTTTTTCGTATCAACGTTTGCAAGTGATTTAATTCAACAGAGGATGTTGGAACAGATGACCCAATATACCGGAAAACGATCGCATTTAATGTGGGATTCTTATTTACTAACTCCAACAATGGCTCGTTTGAAATAAGTTGTGCTGTTTTTTGAGCCAATGATAGAGTGTATTCAATTAATTCTGCAAATGCAGTACGTCCAATTGCCTGTAGAGAAACCCATAGTTTTAGCGCGTCAAATCTTCGTGTCGTCTGAATCGATTTGGTGACAAGATCGGGAATGCCCTCTAGCTCATTTTCTTCTGGATTTAGATAAGCAGTGTTGGATTTAATCAATTGAAAATGGTCTTGATTTTTAATTAAGAAAGCCCCGCAACTGATAGGTTGATAAAAAAGCTTATGAAAATCCACTGTAATGGAATCAGCCAACTGAATATGGTCAAGTAAATGTTTATAATGCTCACTTAACATGACAGCTCCTCCGTAAGCAGCATCCACATGAAACCACATGTCATGTTTTATTGCTCGAGTTGCACAACCTAAAATTGGATCTATGGCTCCAAAATCAGTAGAACCAGCAGTAGCTACAAGCGCAAAAGGGAATAGTCCTTGTTTGGTGATTTCAGATATTTTTTTGTCTAGATCAGAAAGACTTAATTGCATATCCTTATCTGTTTCGATGAGCACAACTGCTTCTTCACCCAAACCAAGCAAAGCGGCTGATTGTTTTACCGTAAAATGTGCTTTGCTAGAACATAATATGCGTAACTTATTAGCTTCAGGTGGAAGCCCTTGTTTTTGTACATCCCAACCCCATTTCTCCTTACAATACCGTTCTCTTGCCAAAAGTAGGCCCATAAAGTTGGATTGTGTTCCTCCACTTGTAAAAATACCATCAGCAACTGATTGGTTATAACCAATCAAATCACACAGCCAAGCAACCAGTTTTTTTTCAATGATCGTGGCGGCTGGACTTTGATCCCATGAATCCATGGATTGATTACTCGCATTGATTATTACTTCAGCAGCTAATGCAGGAATCATAGGAGGACAGTGTAGATGTGCAATGCAAGCAGGATGATGTACTGCTACAGAATGCTTTAAAACATTTTGTCCTACTAGTGTTAAAACTTCCGAAAGCGCTGAACCATCATCTGGACAAACGCTATATTGATCTATCTTTTGTTCTAACTCAGAAACCGTAATACCGCTAAACGGTTGCGTGAGTTTGGCGAATTGTTCGAAAAGGATAGCATGAGTTTGAGTCATTGCATCCTGATAATGGGACCATGTTTCGAAAGAAGGATGAAAAAAGAGTTGTTCTTTGAATATTTTGTTTTTTTCTTTTATTTGTATTGTAAAAACCTCCTACTGGCCCTGTGTTAGAGTTTGATTTCTATATCTTGGATAGATTTAGCAAAAATCTCACAGATTGCGTCGACTTGTTCTTCCGTGATAACCAAAGGAGGTAAGAAGCGAACGACACTTCCAAACCTACCACCCAATTCTACTATCAATCCTTTTTTCAAACATTCCTGTTGGATTTGGCGTGCTAGTTCTGAATGTGGCGGATAACTATTTAAGGCATTAGGTTGGAGTTGTTTATTCACGATCTCGATCCCAATCAT
Source organism: Shimazuella kribbensis DSM 45090 (assembly GCF_000428065.1). Lineage (GTDB taxonomy): Bacteria > Bacillota > Bacilli > Thermoactinomycetales > Thermoactinomycetaceae > Shimazuella > Shimazuella kribbensis. Next base: position 111,995 of record NZ_ATZF01000002.1, on the reverse strand, counting down.
TAATCCCTTTCCACGAATCTCCCCAATACAGGAACTACTGTGTTGAATCTCTTTCAAATGGGACATGAATCTATCTCCCATGTTTTCTGCGTGTTTTTCCAAATTGTTTGCTCGAATATATTTTATGGTTGCTGTTCCTGTTGCCATAGCCATTTGATTTCCACGAAATGTTCCTGCATGTGCACCTGGATTCCATTGATCCAAATCTTTGTCATATACAACAACAGATAAAGGAAGGGAACCTCCAATTGCTTTGGATAATATCAATACATCAGGGATTATTTCCGCATGTTCAAAGGCAAATAGTTTTCCTGTACGTCCAAATCCAGTCTGTACTTCATCCACGATTAGTGGAATTTTTCGTTTCTTTGTAATGGAACGAATTTTCCGAATCCAATTATCTGGTGCTGGGATTACTCCTCCTTCACCTTGTATGATCTCCATGATGAGTCCGGCTGGTTTAGTTATGCCACTTTCAGGATCGTCCAAAAGATGTTCAATGTAATGTTGGCTAATTTGTTCGCTTAGTTCACTACCTTGACCAAATGGACAACGATAGGGATAAGGATAAGGAAGAAAATGGACGTCAGGCATGAGATTGGACACGGATTGTTTTGGTCCTAAGTTACCAGTCAAGCTCAGCGCACCATGTGTCATCCCGTGATAAGCACCATGAAAGGAAAATATACTGCGACTTCCCGTTGCTGTTTTTACCAGTTTGATCGCCGCTTCCACTGCATCAGCACCAGTTGGTCCGCAAAATTGGATTTTGGCACGAGAAGCAAATTCTGTGGGCAAACTCGAAAACAATTCTTCTATAAACTCATTTTTGATTGGTGTCATAATATCGAGTGCGTGTAATGGAAGATCATTCTCCAATACATTTCGGATAGCTTCTTTGATGATGGGATGATTATGCCCTAGCGCGAGCGTCCCAGCTCCAGATAGGCAGTCATAATAATTTGTCCCCTCTACATCTGTCACAAAAATCCCTTTTGCTTTTTTGATTGCAATGGGGATACGTCTTGGATAGGAGCGTGCATTTGATTCCCTAATTTCTTGTGTAGATATAAAATCAGCATTAAACATCCCATGGGGATAAGTCATTGGGTGGTATCACTCCTATAAATGATATTGATAATCATTATCAATTGATTTTTACTATATCATTCTCAGAAATCGAAGTAAATAGTTTTTTCTATCTTTTCATGAAAAGGAGTAAGAAAGTAAGTTATTTAAAAGATCAAGATTTAGAATGTTAAGTTTGTATAATCTATTTATACACTCGATTGATTTTCTGTAAAGAGGAAAGTATTGTTTTATTAATAATTCATAAACTGAATTTCTTGCTCTTATTTAAAAGGTGGTGAATCAGTAAATGAGTATTCTTTCAAGTGTGATTGGCTTTTTAATAGAGTACCGATTTATTTTATTTTTTGTTTTTTTGTTCGCTGGTTTGGCGTGCTGTTCATTCATAATCAATTTTATAGGTGATAAGTGGGGTATAGGCGTTTCTATCACTATCATCCTAGCTTGCATAGGATTTCTTGTTTTTGGAACCGAAATGAATAACGCTTTTCTTAAGGCGAATGGTACAAAAGCAGATGCTTTGATTACAGAAATCGAATTGACTAATAGCACTTATAATGATGTGCCCATCTCTCGTTATCATGTTCTGATTCGCATAGCAGAAAATAAAACGATCAAAACGACTTTTGAAGATACAAACTTCAATATTTATCCAGATCCCGAAGACGGATATCAGTATCCTAATCAAGGGGAAAAGTTCACTATTCAGTATATTCCTGGTGCAGAGGGTAACTTTCTAATATTAGCAAATGATCACTCTCCATACAGCAAACGTTTATCATGTTCGGCTTATTATAATAAAATGATGACTGCTAAAGAAGAATATGGTTTTTCTCCAACTAATACGTTATTTATAAAAAAATACAAAAATGCTCTTCAGACATATATTTCCCAGGTTTGTGATTCTTCAGATACTTACCAGAAGGAATTAGATAAACTCCAAAAATGAAAAATCAGCTTACTCAAAATAAAAAACAAACTGCATTAGAAAGTTGTGCAGTTTGTTTTTTGCATCATGAACAAATACGTGAGAAAAACGCTGTACCTCTTATTTGATTTTGTAGAATGTATTATAATAAAGAAGAAATATTCTTTTTGATCTTATATATAACATCATTTAGGTGATAAACATGAATAAAAAACAATTTGAAAAACAAGATAAGATGTTGTTCTGGACTTGCGTTGTAATTGCTTTGATTATGGGTTTATCTTTTTTGGGGAAATTTTTTAGATGAATGATGGAAGATCGATTGTTTGCTTCCGAAGAAGAGACACTGTTATAGATGGAAAAAATAGATAGTAAGAAAGGGATAGTAAGGGTATATCAAAAGGATAAATCTAATATTTATATCAAGGACCTATATCTAAAACAAAAGATCATCCAAAGAAATTCGGATGAGATTACAAATGTAGACACCTTGCATATGTTATATTTTCTTTCATATTGTGAGGGTGAACTGAAAAATGAGTAAGCATTTCTTTTCTTCATGATCCATTATTTCTTACTTTCCAATACAATCGGCAGTTACCAAAATCCTATTTTACTGAGTTGGCTAAAATGATGATTTCTGTAGTAGGCTATATGAATCCGCAGGAATACGATGTAAATGAGAAGAAATTTACAATTGGTTCGTACTGCATGTGAAAGAAGGGAAAAAAGCTTTAGATTTGTCACGTTTAAAGTAAACATAAAAGCGGGATAGTGATGAGATGAGAATAAAATTTACTATTATCAAAATATTAGGTATAATAGGGGAGTATGGTTAGAAATGTGGGATTGTAGTTTCCACGTAGTTAGAAACTCAATTTTTGTATACCATTTTGGTTTACATATTCACTTTTTATGTAGAACTTTTTTGTTTTTTATTTGGAATGCGAATAACAACTTTTTCAATCGGTAGGTTGTAACATTCACAAATACGGTCGATGGTTTCCGTAGTTACATTTCCATCTTTCCAGATGCGTTGGTATGTACGAGCATTTAGACCTAAATCTTTGGCTAGGTCTGTTTTTTCTTTTCCTTGACCTGCCATCCAAATACGAAGAGGTTTAAATGAAATCATGTATGCAGTCTCCTTTTGTGTTAGAGAACAAATTTATGATAGGTAAGCGCAAAATTTTGTGCTGTTGCATTGATTATGGCATAACTTATAGTATAATCTGAAATCAGAATCAATGAAAGGATGAGAATGTTTTGAAAGATATTGAGCCGTGGGGAACATAATCAGAACACAGATGAAATTATACTGACGGACCTAGCTACTACGAATTACTTTGTTATTCCACTATATTCAACTTCCTCAAGAAATTTGCTTTCGCCCACGATTGTTTGCATGGATACTGTAGTTTTCTCATTTATACATGCGCATGTTCTCATAAGTCAAATACAACTCCGTTCTCATCAATGATTGTTAATTTGAATTCCCATTTTTTCTAGCATGACATCATATTGGAGGAAGAAAGTGTGTAGCAGTTGTTATGGTTCAGTCTGTAAACTTAATGAAATGATTCATCGATCAATAGAGAACTACTCAAATTCCGGAGTAGTTCTCTATTGAATTAAATCAAATTAACAACTCTGAAATGATATATTGGTTTTTTGTTTTTGCAACAGAGTGATTGAGGTGTCGAAATATGGGTAAGGTCAAAAAAACAGGTAGAAAATCAATAGAAAAGGTAAAAAAGAAGGAAGGGAAATATGTTGGATGTTTTTCAAGTGTTGTTGGTTTTTCCGTTTTTCTAATCTCTCTATGGATACTGACCGATTATATCCCATTAACATCACTACTTGGTCCAGATGAATGGTTTATTTATATTGGTGACACTTATACGTTTCTATCTATGCTCTCTTGTTCCTGTTTCGCATTGGCGATCTATAAACTGATTAAAGAAAAATGGAACACATCTTCTTTCTTTTTCAGTTGCTCCATCGTTTTTTTTGCAGTTTCTGTTATTGGATGGATCAGTCCAGACAAAGTAGGTGAAAAATCTTTGGAACGCGGAGGTCGAGTGTATAAATGGGAAGATGTGCATTATGTAAATGTTCATTGGGATGGTGAAATTTATTATGTTATTCATTTTAGAAATGGAAAAGATATCAATGTATTTATGAATGATAATCAAATTCCTTTATTAGAGAAATTAGATAATAACGTAAAATCCAAACATATACCCGTTGTTATTGGAAATCGCCCAACCATAAATGAACTGCAACAAAAAAACATGGGAGTTCAAAAAATGAGGATCATACGTCAAATTTTTTATCGATATTAGTGCTCAGAAAAAGGGGGGATTGATATGGACAGAATCGTTTTTTTGGATAGAGATGGGACGATTGGCGGAGGTCGAACTGTACAATATCCAAATGAATTTACCTTGTATCCTTTTACTTTAGACTGTATTCGATTGCTTAAAGAAACAGGGTATTATGTATTTGCATTTACAAACCAACCAGGGATATCTAGAGGAGAAGTAAAAGCGGAGTCGTTCAAACAGGAACTAGTATCCTTTGGTTTTGATGCCACTTACTTATGTCCACACACAGCAGAAGAAGGGTGTAGTTGTAGAAAGCCATCAACGGGTTTATTAGAGAGAGCAGCAAAAGAACATCAAATTGATCTGAAAAATAGTGTAGTAATCGGTGATCGTTGGTCTGATATGGTAGCAGCACGTCAGGCTGGATGTCTTTGCATTTTGGTCCAAACAGGTGCAGGCAGAGAAGCGATGAGGAAATATCGCCATAAATGGGTCCATATGCAAGCGGACTATACCGCAAAGAATTTGAAACATGCCGTGAATTGGTTATTAGACAAATAGTTTTTATTTTCCTTTTGCAAATGATAATCCTTTTTTCGCTAGAGCATTGCCCAGTTGTTGAAGTGCTTTTGGTCCTATGCCATGCAACTTACTAAGTTCTGTTTCAGTTGTTTTTGTTAGTTGATCTAAGTGCGTATAACCAGCATGGTGAAGAGCACGTTGTGCTGGCCGTGCTAATTTAACTTCCTCTGAGATCATGATGAACCTTACTTTCATGTATAAATAGATGTAAACATAACAGTAATTTTTCATCTGTTTGTCGATACAGTTTGAATAATTCCTCAAATGGATTTCCAGCCAAATAGAAAATGCCGCTCCTGTTTTCAATCCAGCTAGCTGTTGTTCTAAGGCTCTCTGATTCAGGCAAGGTCTCAATAGTTGTAACAATCGATATTCGATGATCATATGATGATATCCATTTTGAACAGGATAGGAGAAGATTACTTTGGAAACAGGAATTGAGTTTTTGGGGACAAGTGATTCTCAAGGGGTTCCACGTATGTTGTGTGCATGTTCAGTTTGTAAAAGTCTAGAAAATAGAAGGAGCCGTCCAAGCATTTTCATTCATGCTTCCAAACGAATTTTGGTTGATTCTTCACCTGATTTTCGACAACAATTTATGGATAGGAATCTTCCGATTCCAGATTATCTTTGTATTACCCATGCACACAATGATCATATCGCTGGATTAGGCGATCTTGCGGACTTGTGTTTCTGGCATAAGTCAAAGTTAACCATTATTAGCCCGTCTGATGTAATAAAAATTCTCCAAGATCGGTATCCTTATCTTACTCCCAAAAGATATATCTATTTTACTCCTACAGAGAAGATGGTTATAGATGATTTTCATATCTCGTTTCACTATGTGAATCATGGTAACAATGGATATTCGTATGGAATTGTATTTACCAATGAAGCTGGAAAATGGGCTTATGTTCCAGATGCTATCCGAATGACAATGGAACAAACAAAACCATTTCATCATCTTAAGCTACTAATATTAGGTGCTTCTTATCTAAATGCATCAGATTATCCAAATCAAGAGAAACGATCTATTTATGATGTGAGAGAAGCACTTCAACTAAAAGATCGATTGTGTCCTGATAAACTTATTCTTACCCATATGTCTCATGACATTGATATCACAAAAAATAATTTGCCAACAGGCGTTAGGTTTACAGAAGATGGATTGGTAATTAAGATGTAAAAGGTTTTTTTGCATCCAATATTAAAGATACAAAACCTAGTTTTCCATTTTTATTTCGACGATCAAATAAATAGGATCGATATATCATGCCTTCTTCTGGTTTCCAAGGATGATGATAGAATTGACCATTATCATCACAATACTCCAATAAAGAAGTTTTAAAACCAGCTGTATGAAACATAGTTGTAAGAGTTTGATACGTATATACAATTTTGTGGCTATTAGCGGGATGATTTTTGGAGCCTGGTCCACCTATTTGAATCATATTTTGATACTCCAAATCTGGGAAGTTTCCATCGGGTACTGCACATCTTATATATCCACCAGGTATTAAAAACGCATAACAGTTTTTTGCAGCCTGTATTCCTTCCTCATAGGTTAGATGTTCCCATACATGTTCAGCTAAAATAGCAGAAATACTCTCTTTTTTAAATTTCCTTAACCAATCGTCTGTTTTTAGCAGATGGAGTTCATTTTTCTGGGTGTGAGTCCACTCGGGGTTGTTATTGTATTTACCTGCTCCAATAACAATACGTAATTTTGAATGAATCATTTTGTTTACACCTCACAAAAAATGGCTAATTATGGTGGGTTTTATTTTTACGTATAGTGCTTGATAAAATTCAATGGTTTTTTCTATTGATGAAATCAATGCATTCATGGTTTGAATTGCTAAGTGGTAATCTTTATCGCTAATCAAATGGTTCAAGTTGGCTATTTTCAAGTCTTCTAAATCTAAGATCTCTATGTGGCCAGTTGGTAAGATTACAATATCCAAATAAAGATCATCAAACCAAGGTATTCCTGTTTCCCCTATTCCCTGAGTTTTGCAAATATCAATATACCACTGAATGATTTGTTTCTCCTCATTGACCATGAGAGTGATAGTATAATTTTTTTGAGATGGAAAGAACTGAATCCACCAATAATGATTATCTAAAATTTTCAACTTTGTTTGTGTATATTGTTTCCACAGTGGTTTTTCAATACTTTTAAAACCCAAACAAGTAATCTTTCCTACAAAATCAGGATCATCTCGAATGAAAAATATTTTATCTTTTACACGTTTCCAGTTTGGTCGATCTGCATATTTCCGTTTTGTCAATGCGCATTCAACCTCCTTAAGTATTTTTTCGATTCGTGTTATGATAAAGTTAGAATATCTTAATGCAATTGTGTGAATGGTTCGCCATTCATTTCAAATCGAAGGGGAGAAGGAAAATTAGTATTGAATCTGACCCGTTACAAGGATCTGCAATTTACAAAGAACTACAAGAAATCAAATTAGAAAAGAAGGTCGATTCACTAGAAGTAAACATCAAATACATCCCCGACTCATTTCAAGTAATTGGTGTAGGAACAGATGCCGTTGTAGTACAGCATAATACTGAATCGGATGTCGTCTACAAAATTTACGTAAAACAAGCAGAGTGGAAATGCGAAGTAGAATATTCTATCTATCAACAATTAAAAGATTGCAAAACGTATGCTACGTGTCATGCAAAAGGATCTCGTTTTTTAAAGCTTTCTTACGAAAAAGGCCCTACCCTTTATCAATGTCTGGAACAAGGAGTCGTTATTAATCCAGAGGTAATAGTAGAAGTGGAGTCGGCGCGTGAATTTGCGCGAAAACAAGGTTTAAATCCAAGAGATATTCATCTAGGGAATGTCATTTTTCAAGATGGCCATGCAAAGATCATTGATGTATCAGAATATCGTAAATCTGGAAATGATTTTCGATGGGAACATTTAGTAGAAGGTTACTATAAGTTTTATTCTTTTATGGAGGGCCGTAAAATCCCCACTTTCCTTCTAGAAACGGTTAAGAAATTGTACAAACAAGAGGAAGACCTTGCGAGATTCTTTACAAAGTTAAAAGATCTTATACCATTATAAAGTGGAGAAGAATGGTGGGAAAAGTTACCTGAAAAGAAGGTAGCTTTTTTATTTCTCTTTGGAGGATTATGAAGATAGTGTCAGAGTAGAATGAGATATTACCATTTAAGCCTATTATATCTTAAAAATAAAATAGCCCAAAGATATCTTTTGGGCTATTCGATTACTTTTTGTTGATTCGTTTTAATCTTAATACATATCCGATAAAAGGGAGTCCTGTGAAAATGAGAGGAATGAGAGAAATCATACCAAATATAAATAGTGTTTTATCTAACCACAAAGGCAATAGAGTGCCAAAACCTAACATAGGAGCCAGAAAGAAAACCAAAGTCGCAATTAAAAAAGGTAAGGCATAGGTTCCCATTTTTGATTTTTCCTGCTCGTATTTTTCTACTAAGGAGGATGAGTCACTGTATATTGGTTTTGTCCCGACAGGTGCTGCAAAAATATAGATTTGATTTCCAAAAGAGCAGACTAGTTTCCAGCCAGCTTCTTGAAAATAGGAAAAATACTCATCGTCTGCATCCATTCTGTAATCAAGGTTATATACCAAATCCGTGGGATTACCTTTTCGAAGTTTATAGACAAATCCCATGAATGCAGAAGATTCCAATATCCAACCTTCTTTTGCATACTTGCTTAATCGTTGCATATCTTTTTCTTCGGAAAAGGCTAATCCACCATTATAGATATATTTCACTGTGTTCATTTATATCTCCCCTTTAGCTTTAAAAATCTCTTCCGCATGTCTCACCATTTCACGTCTTCGTTGAACCTCTTTTTTCAATAATTGAATCCCATTTTTGGTTGTAACATATGTCTTTTTGTTTTGTATATCTGGTTGTTCTAGTTCTTCGATTAATTTTGCTTTGACCAATTTTTTTATAGTTGTATATAGAGAAGCAGGACCAATGGAAAATGTATTATTTGTCATTTGTTCAATGGTCTTCATAACGAGATAACCATGTTTTGCATCTAGTAGGGAAAGCAAAATATAGTAGGATGTATCGGTTAGTTCACCCATTTCTAAAGAATCTGTACGTGGCATATTTAACCTCCTCCACTTATATCAATTAATGATATATCTTTAAATGTAATATATCATTAATTGATATAAGTAGCAAATGAAAAATAAAAAAAGTTCCTTAGATTTATTCTAAGAAACAATGCTGTTTTTGTTTTCATTTTGTAGAAAATCGACGTACAAAGAGTAAATAGAAAATTAGGTAGTAGATACAAAGATGTGCAAGGAAACCAAAACCGTTAAATATACTAGTAGAGCAGAAGTACCCAAAACCTAATCCCATGACCATGATTGCAATATTTTCTCCTAGAGATTGAAAAGAATCAATCGTAGCTCTCATCGAAGACTCTATATGGTGATGAAGATAACCAGAAACAATTGGCATAGTAATACTAGAAGCAAAGAATAAGAGAAAAAAAACAATCAAGCTAGAAAAATGATGAATCAAGGAAATGTAAGTGAAACCGAATGCAAAAATGAATTGGATGATAATGAATATGGAAGAAGGCTGAAACTTTTTCAAAAGCCAAGGAGTGAGAAGGTTCCCAGGTATTTGCAAAAGCATACAAATAGCAGAGAAGATGCCAAAGTAAAGGATTGGAATGCCGATTTTACTCATATATAGTTGCCAAAATTCTTCGATAAAATTAAAACTTGCTCCCAATACCATTCCAGTTGAAATCATCCATATTAACTTGGGTTGTTTCCCAAAGAAAATCAGTGCGTCTTTGGTAAGACCAATAAAGAAGGTGTTGTAGTATGCGTTTTAGTGATTGATGGTTCCACAAAGTAGAGAGAAAATCCAAAAGCGAATATCGTACTAATAAAAGAAAGCCAATAATTTATCTCCATAGGATAATAGGTTGCCAATAAGCTTCCGCTAAATGCCGCTAAAATTGCAGCAGTCAGTTGCCACACTTCAAGTAATCCTAGTTCCCTTTCAAATTGTTGTGTCTTTTGATTTTCTTCTAATGTTTCATATAGAAGAGCATTTATGGATCCACTTTGAAAGGAGTAACTAACTCCAGCCAACCATACCACGATCGCGAAATGCCAAAATTCAGTGGCATATTTGACACTCCACATGGCTGAAGCCATGTGATTCTTGGGACGGTAGTCTAATGACTACTTCCTTACCAAGCTAGCCCCGTGAGCCCCACGGTTGAAAAAAGTTTTTGTTGCTACGTCATAGAATAGACTTACTGCTTGGTTTTCGCATTTCAGTCTAGCCCATTTTTTGGTACGCATAGCATTTTACGTGCAAAACGATTGGTTTGCACACCCCTATATCCTATCCAGTTTTGAAAGAGCAACTAACTGATAGTTTAACAGGGGAATGTATGTTTGTAAAGGCGTTTTCTGAAAAATTTGTCAGACTTGTGGGAGGAAAAAACCTCCCTCGTCTAACGCTCGCTATCATCCCACGATTAAAACCGTGGGTTTTCCCACTCGCAAGACTATAATTTCTGTATATACCACTTGTATAACAGTCATTCCCCTATGTTCCCAAAATAATCGTTCGATTACATAAGCAGGAATCAACCCTTGAAAAAAACAAAAGAAACGAAGCTTCCATATATTTTGCATGTTTTTATTTCTCCTTCCGTATTTAACCTGCTAAAGATTGTGCAGTACGGAGGAGAACGTGGAAGATGGGCGAAATGTTTTTAGTTGGGAGGTCGGATGATAAGCAATTGAATCTCTCCTTTTCTTTTTTCTCATAGCATGACAGTGCAGCTTGAATCATTATCCAAATAACGATACGATGATTTTGCTGTAAACTTACTGATATTTTAGGTATACTGTAATAGAATTAGTACTAGGTCTTAATTTTTTCTACATATCTTACACAAGCGAGAGAGGATAAATAATGATGATCGTAAAACCAAAAATGCGTGGATTCATCTGCACCACTGCTCATCCTGAAGGTTGTGCGAAAAACGTACAAGAACAAATTAACTATGTCAAAACACAAAATAAAATAGAAGGTCCACAGAAAGTACTAGTCATAGGAGCATCTACAGGGTATGGATTGGCATCACGTATTACATCTGCTTTTGGAGCTGGTGCTAGTACTATCGGGGTGTTTTTTGAGCGTCCTGCATCAGGTAAACGTACAGCGACAGCAGGTTGGTACAATACAGTAGCATTTGAAGAAGCAGCTACCCAAGCAGGTATTTATGCCAAAAGTATCAACGGAGATGCATTTTCAGATGAGATCAAACAGCAAACCATCGATTTGATAAAAAAAGATTTAGGCCAAGTTGATTTGGTAGTATATAGCCTCGCTTCACCTGTTCGTGTACATCCAAAAACGGGTGAGAAGTTTAATTCTGTGATTAAGCCTATTGGCGACTCCTTCTCAAACAAAACGGTCGATTTTCATAATGGAGAAGTTTCACAGGTTACGATTGACCCTGCGACAACCGAAGAAATTCAACATACGATTGCAGTAATGGGTGGAGAAGATTGGTACTTTTGGATGCAAGCATTACAAGAGGCAGGCGTATTAGCAGAAGGTGCTAAAACGGTAGCATATTCATACATCGGACCAAAAGTAACACAAGCCATTTATCGAGAAGGTACGATTGGACAAGCGAAGAATGATTTGGAGCAAACTGCGAAAACAATACAAAAAGAGCTTGACGGCCTTGGTGGAAGTGCGTATGTATCTATCAACAAAGCCCTTGTAACTCAATCTAGCTCGGCAATTCCTATTGTACCTTTATATATATCTCTGCTCTATCGTATCATGAAAGAACAGAACATACATGAAGGTTGTATTGAACAAATGTACCGTCTTTTTGATGATCGTCTTTACGCAGAGCAGACACCGCTAGACGAAGAGGGACGTATTCGCTTAGATGATTGGGAAATGAAGGAAGAAGTACAACAACAAATTTTAGAGCTATGGGGTCAACTCACCACGGAGAACTTGAGTGAACTCTCTGATATTGAGGGTTATCGTAAAGAGTTCTTCCAGTTATTTGGTTTTGATCAGTCCAAGATTGATTATGATGCAGAAGTTGATGTGATGAAAAGCATTCCTAGTATATCTGAGTAAGAGGTAGAATAAAAAACTCCCTGATATGGTATTATCCCCTCCAAGTAGAGTGTAACACCCACGCCTAACGGCGTGGGCTTTTTTACACTGTCTACTTGACAGGGGTAAGTTCAATAAGGGAGTTTTTTATTTATATATGCTTATGGACTTGCGTAAACACTTGAAAGCAAATACCAAATTTATCGATAACAATTCCATACGCGGGACTAAAAGGCATCTCGCACATGGGTAAGATGGTTTTTCCTTCGACTAGTAAATGTTCATAGATTTTTTCTGCTTGCTGACTGTCGGTTGTTGTAATACATATATTTACTTGATTTCCTCTTTGGAAAGGTATTTCCTCGATAAAATCCGAAATCATCACTTGGCTCTCACCTATTCTTAATACAGCATGATCTACTTTATCACCATTCATGTGGATAAAGACCACTTTTGCATCCAGTATCGTTTCATAGAATGTGATCGCTTCTTTCGCCTTTCCATTCATTATAAAGTAAGGAATCATTTCTAAACTCAATTTAAATCAGCTCCCTATGTATTTGTATAAATGGAGTATACAATTTGATAGTGACAGTTTCTGTCATAGTCTTAGGTTTTTTTACCTGACAACGTTTGTCAGGAAGAATGGTGTATGATTTTTTAAAAGATGAGGAGTTAAATATATGAATAAATCGAATGTTTTACGTTATCGGTTGCGTAATCAACGATTGATGAACAATAAATTTTCCACTCCACTAGAAGTCGTGAAGTGGTTTGGAGCAGTACAAGCTCAAGATTATAAACCTTCTCTATGGGGTATTGGCCTTCGATTCAAACAATCAAGTATGAAAAAAATAGAAATGGCAATTGAAGAAAAACATATTTTACGTACTTGGCCAATGCGAAATACGATTCATTTTGTGCCTGCCAAAGATGCCGCATGGATGTTAAAACTATTGACACCACGTGCTAGTGCTAGAGCTGCCAATGTGTATCGAAAAGCAGGATTGGATGAGAGTATTTTTTTAAAAAGTATAGATATTGTTATAAAAGCGTTACAAGGAGGAAAATATCTTACCCGTAAAGAGCTTTATCGTGCATTGGAAGTGGCTGGTATTCAAACGAGTAACGCAAGAGGTGTACATATTATTGGTCAATTAGCATATCGCGGATTGATTTGCTTTGGCCCTCGTTCAGGCAAACAACCTACTTTTGTTTTGTTAGATGAGTGGGTAACCGATTCAGTACAATTAGAAGGCGCACAAGCACTGGCGGAAATCACGAGACGGTATTTCAATAGTCATGGTCCAGCGACAATACAAGATTTTGCATGGTGGTCAGGATTATCTTTGGGGGAAGCAAAAAGAGGATTGCAGTATATTCAAAACGAGTTGAGGAGTGAAACGATAGACGGAATGACACATTGGTTTGCTCCGATAACTACAGATATCGATGGAGAAGATAATGTAGTCCACGTACTTCCGATGTATGATGAATTTACTGTTGCTTACAAACATAGAAGTCTGTTTTTACCAATAAAGAATCAGAAAGATACCAATAACGGCATTTCAAGAGTTATTGTAAGGAACGGTCACATAGTCGGAAAATGGGATCAAGTGCAAAAAAAGGATCAGATCAAGGTATTTTTATCTTTATTCGTAGATTTAGATTCCCGATTAAAAAAGGATATCAACCAAGCTATTGAACAATATGGAGGTTTTCTATCTTTACCAATAGAGATAGTGTATAGATAAGAGAAGATTAATCGGCTCTAGCATTCATAGGACTTCTAATTTCTTGATAAAGGCTTGTTTTTTGACATTCCACATGACTGAAGCCATGGGATTCTTGGGGCGGTAGTCTGATGACTACTTCCTTACCAAGCTAGCTCCGTGAGCCCCACGGTTAAACAGAGTTTTGTTGCTGCGTTATAGCATAGACTCATTGCTTGGTTTTCGCATTTTAGTCTAGTCATTTTTTCGGTACGTATAGCATTTTACGTGCAAAACGATTGGTTTGCACAATCCTATATCCTATCCACTTTTCAAAGAGCAACTGTGGATAGCTTTACAACGGAACTTCGACATGAGTCAGCTTTAGCGGAGAAAACAACCAACTGGATCATTTTTGAGTTAAAGATTCAGTTGGTTGTCCAAACTAAGTTAGTGTTTAGATTTTGCAATAAATACATTTCCGTTTTCTTGGTGAATCAACTACGAATTAGTCCTTCGAACCTAACTTTTGTAACTATATCTTCAACAGTTTCTTGTGGAGATAGTGCCGATGTGTCCAGCCACATACCGATTTTTGGTGTATCTTCAAGTAGCATTCGCTTCAATTCTGCTACTGTCCATAAACCATAACCTGTTTTTTCTCGTGATGCTTCTCTGTTTTTTATTGTTTTCTCGTTAGGAGAGAGTACTACAAGATAGACTGGACTACTTTTGATGGAGTCAATAAATGTCTTTAGCAAGGGTCCGACAATTATATCTTGAATGACGACATGGAATCCTGCTGAAACATACATATCTGCAACAGAAGCGCTGATTTGATACCGGAGTTGTAACTGACGAATTGCTTCTTGGGATGGGTTAGGTAAAAATTCTTCACGCCCCGTAACAATCATTTTGCGAAAAGTATCACCACGTAGATGAACCCCTTTTTTCAATCGCTCAGCTAAAAGTTGTGCAATGGTAGATTTACCAGAGGCCATTACACCTGTGATAATAAAAATGGCTGGCTTTTCATGGCTGTTTATTTTTTCTTCCATTTCATACATCCTCCATACGATAAATTTCTTTCCCAAATATATTTTGTTTTTAGTAAACATTTACTTTATACCAAAAAAAACAGACGATAGTATAGAATGTTTTGATTATTATTCAATATTTTTTGAAATAAAGATTCCATAAGGACAAAAAAGAGTAATTTTGATAAAAGTTACTAATATGTTCACGTAATCAATGAAATAGAAAGAAAAGCGAATAAACGGCCCTTTTCTTTTATAAAAATAGGCGTAAGTTTGTTCGTGTCGACTTGACAAAAAGTCTGATATATAATTATCTATTTTTAGATAATTAATAATCAACTGAAGGAGGTTCACCTTTGAGTATAGATACATATAATTCCGATTCGATTCAATCCTTGGGGATTCTTGGGGGGGTAAGAGCTAAACCCGCTTCGATCGGTCTAGAAAATCATAATCATACCTTTATTGAGATATTAGCGAATGCCATTGATGAACACCGTGAAGGATATGGTAAGGAAATTATCATAACCAAACGATTAGATAAATCCATCACCATTCAAGATTTTGGGCGTTCTGTCCCAATGGACAAAAACAAAGATGGAGAATACGCTTACAAGAAAGTTTTTGACGAACTATGGTCGGGTGGAAAGTATAACAACAATGAAACAACTGGTAACTACCAGTTTTCTTTGGGGACCAATGGAGTTGGTGCGACAGGAACCAACTATACAAGTGATTATTTTGAGTGTACAGCAGTTAGTCCAAATGGCTACAAATATTTTATACGATATGAAAAAGGCGTTCAGGTTGGAGAGTTGCAGAAAGAGAAACACAAATTAGACTATAGAGGTACGATTATTCGCTGGTTACCATCTGCGGAAGTTTTTCGCGGTGAAAATGAAGTGGATAGCGTTTTTATAAGCGAAACACTGAAAAATCAAGCAATTGTAAATAGAGGTTTGAAATTCATTTTTACGAATGAAATAAATGATGAAACAGAAGTGTTTTTCTATGAAAATGGAGTAAAAGACTATATTGATGAATTGAGTGGCGGCAAAAATTTTACTGATATTGTTCAATTTCATACGGAGACACAAGGCAAGGAAAGAAATGATGACTCTGAGTTCAAGTTTAAAGCTGAGATCTCGTTTGCTTTTCATAATGAAGTAAAGCATATGCAATACTTTCATAATTCATCTTTGTTGGAACATGGTGGAACACCTGAAATCTATATTAAAAATGCATTCACGAAAGCAATTGATCATCTATTGAAAGATAAATACACCAAAGGTGAGAAAAAAATTAGTTTTGATGATGTAAGAGATAGTTTAATTGTTATTAGTAACTCTTATTCCACGATCTCCTTATATACTGATCAAACGAAGAAAAAAATGGAATCCAAATTTGTACAAGAATACATGACTTCGTATCTTCGTGAAAAATTAGAAGTCTATTTTATTGAAAATCCATTAGAAGCACAGAAAATAGCGGATCAGATTCTTATTAATAAACGGAGCAGAGAAAAGGCAGAGAAAACTAGGTTAGATGTTAAAAAGAAACTCCAATCTTCTGTAAATAATATCACCAATCGAATCGATGGGTTTATCAACTGTAAATCAAAAGATAATAGTCAAACAGAATTGTATATTGTGGAAGGAAAATCAGCCTTAGGTTCAACTAAACAGGGAAGAGATGCAGAGTTTCAAGCTATTTATGCGCTTAGAGGGAAAATATTAAATTGTTTAAAAGCTGATTATGACAAAATTTTCAAGAATGACATCATAGTAGATTTGGTTAAATTGTTAGGTTGTGGGATTGAAGTCAAATCAAAATATAACAAAGACTTACATACTTTTGATCTAAATAATTTACGGTGGTCCAAGATCATTATTACAACCGATGCGGATATTGATGGCTTTCATATTCGAACGTTGTTGTTGACTGTGTTATATCGATTAATGCCAACACTAATTGAAGCAGGAAAAGTATATATTGCGGAATCTCCTCTTTATGAAATCACCCATAAAGATAAGTCTTATTTTGCTTATAGTGATAAAGAAAAAGATGCTATTGTGAAGAAATGTAAAGGAAAAGTACTCATTCAACGTTCCAAAGGTTTGGGCGAAAATACTGCAGACATGATGTGGGAAACAACAATGAATCCAGTATCTCGAAAGCTAATTCAAATTGTAAGAGAAGATGTGATGACTACTCAGCAATATTTCGAACTATTTTTAGGAGATGACTTACAGGGTCGAAAACAATACATTGAAGAAAATCTACATCAATATATCGAAGAGGCAATGGATTAAAAGGAAAGAGGAGGTTACAAGAAATGATTTTACAAAATATTACACAAAGCTTAAAAGACAACTACATGCCCTACACCGCACATGTTATTATGCACCGTGCTCTACCAGAGATAGATGGCCTTAAACCAAGCCAACGTCGTATTCTTTACACCATGTTTCAAATGGGTTTGGTCAAAAGCGGAAGGAAAAAATCTCAGGGTGTAGTAGGACAAACCATGTTCTTGCATCCACATGGTGATATGGCGATCTACGAAACGTTAGTAAGACTTACGAAAGATAATGAATCGTTACTTCTGCCTTATATTGATTCCAAAGGGAACTTTGGCAAACAGTATTCTCGTGATATGAAATATGCTTCTGCTCGTTATACAGAAGTTAAATTAGGTGCAATTGCTACTGAACTTTTTCAAGATATTGAAAAAAATACAGTGGATATGATTGAAAACTATGATGGTACCTTACAAGAACCACGGCTTTTGCCTGTTACTTTTCCCTCTATTTTGGTAAATACATCAAGTGGCACAGCTGTAGGGATGGCAAGTAGCATTGCCCCTTTTAATTTAAATGAAGTCATTGACTATACGATAGCGAGTATTAAAAAACCAGAAGCAGATGTGAACGAATACATTCAGGCCCCTGATTTTCCTACAGGTGGAAATATCATCTACTCTGAAAAAGAAATGCTTCAAATTTTTCATTCAGGGAAGGGCTCATTTAAGATTCGTTCGACTTACCGGATCGAAGGGAATTCGATTATCTTTGAAGAGATACCTTACACGACTACGTTTGAAGCAATCATTGAGAAAATTAGTGCATTGGTGAAAGAAGGAAAATTAAAAGATATTGTTGATATCGATGATATTTATGGAATCAATACAAAAGGTATTGAAATTACGGTGAAAAATAGTACAAATAAAGCCTTATTAGTCGAGAAATTATTTAAGATGACACCCTTGCAGGATACTTTTTCATGTAATTTCAATTTGATTGTAAATGGCAGACCTCAAACATTAGGCATCAAACAAATTGTACAAGAATGGATTGCTTTTCGTGGAAATGCGATTAAACGAGGAGCTCAATTTGAAAAGGATAAAAAAGAGCAAAAACGACACTTGCTACTAGCACTAAAACAAGTTTTGCTCGATATCGATAAAGCAGTTGCGATTATTCGTGAGACGACCAAAAACAACCAAGTGGTAGCAAATTTGATGGATGCTTTTCAAATTGATGAGGTTCAAGCAGAGTATGTAGCAGAAATTAAATTGAGGCACTTGAATAAAGAATATTTGTTGAATCGCATTGAAGAGATTGAGACACTAGAAAAAGAGATTGAAATCCTTCATGGCATCATTCACAATCCAACCAAACTACATAAGAAAATGATTCAACAACTCAAAAATGTAAAGAAAGTACATGGTCAACCTCGAAAATCAGAAATCATTTTTGCCAATGATCTGCCTGCTGTTACTCCTGAAGAAATAACGATTGATAATTACAATGTTCGGATTATCATCACCAAAGAAGGTTATTTGAAAAAAGTACCTCTTACATCCCTACGGGGAGGAAATGCCATGAAAGTGAAAGATGGCGATGAGATTATTAATCAATACAGTACCACAAATAACTCAGATATTTTAGTTTTTACAAATAAGTACAACTGTTATAAATATAAGACATATGAGATTGAAGATCACAAACTATCTGGGCTTGGTGAATATCTCCCAACGTTGTTAAATTTACAAGATGAATCTATTTTGTTTGTAACAGCTACCAATGACTATAAAGGAAACCTCTTAATTGGATTTGAAGATGGTAAGGTTGCTAAAATAACATTGTCTGCCTATGAAACCAAACAAAATCGTTCTATGTTGAAAAATGCCTATGCCAATAAAAAAGCAATTTATTGGGATCATATTCATGAGGACAAAGAGATTTTAGGTGTATCCTCTATTAAAAAAGCAATTGTTTTTCATACTTCTATGATTAATCCTAAGACAAGTAAATCTACCATAGGTGTGCAAGCGATGAAATCTAAAAAAAATAGTGTGGTAGTTGGCTATTATGATTTGACAGGCTTAGAATTCGAAGAAAAAGAGTATTATGTCACCAAAGGTGCAGGAATAGGCAAATATTTAAGAGGAAATGATTTTGCTTCTATCCTTGACCAAGGCACTTTGTTTGGATAAAAATAACAAAAGAACTCACTTTCATCTGTGAGTTCTTTTGTTTTGATATAAAAAGAAAGGGCTACACTGTACTAGAAACAATTAAACAATGCAGTACTGCACCTTCTATCATTAAAGAGGTTTTGGTTATTTCATGCATGCTTTTATGGTCTCATACCAGCTATGGTTTGTATTGGGAATAAATTGAAAATATCATTTTTTTTGGTATACTGGCAAAGTGCGCATTTTTTGGAAAAAGGGAAGGAAATACGATGAATATTGTTTATAAAGAAAATATTCCATGCGCCAGTGGATTGTATCAATTATATAATACAGAACAATGGAATGATTTTCTCAAACTACCGAAGGAAACATTACATCAAACCATGGTAAATAGTTGGTATGTTTTGAATGCATATGATAAAGACGAGTTGATTGCTACAGGTAGAGTGATTTCTGATGGTTTTACTATTGCATTAATAACTGGCTTGCTTGTTCATCCACAGCATCGTAACAAGGGAATTGGCAGTGAAATCATGCAAAGGTTAATTCAAAAATGTCAGCAATCCCGATTAACCATTCAGTTGTTTGCAACAGATGATCTTGTTTCTTACTACCATCGCATAGGTTTTCAACCATTTGCCAATGGGCTGATGTATACTTTTAGAAGATAAAAGTAAAGGTAATGCAATTTTTTTAGTGTGCTTTTTTGGAGAACAACTTAGGGGATTCTTATGTTTTTATTTGGAAAGGTGAGGATAAAATGAAATTTTTAGAAGGGGAAAAAGTATACTTACGCCCTATTTCTGTAGAGGATACAGAAACATATCTTCAGTTGCTTAATCATTCTAAAACCAGAAAACTAACAGGGACACAAAAAAGCTTTAATAAAGAACAGATTCGTGATTACATAGCATCTAAGAATCAAGATCCATCAAATGTTCTTTTATTAATTAGTTTACAGGCAAATAATAACGTGATAGGCGATATTCAATTACTAGAAATAGATACGATTAATCAAAGTTGTTATATCCGCATTTCCATCGAAAGCGAAAAGAATCAAGGAAAGGGGTTTGGGACAGAAGCAATGAAGCTTATGCTGGAGTATGGATTTGGCATTTTGAATCTGCATCGGATTGAGCTGAATGTATTTTCTTTTAATAAGCGTGCTCTTCATGTTTACGAGAACTTAGGGTTTAAAATAGAAGGTATTCAGCGAGAAGCGTTATTTTATGATCATCAGTATCATGATTCTATCATTATGAGTATGCTAGAGTCTGAATACAGAGAAAAACATAAACCTAATATGAAATCATAAGAAAACAAGATGGGGTTGAATCCGTTGGCTGAAATGAAATATGAAATTAAACATACTTATGGTGTTTTATCTGAATCAACAAAAGGATGGAAGAAAGAATTAAATCTAATCAGTTGGAATGGAAGAAAAGATAAGTTTGACCTTCGTGAATGGTCTGCCGATCATGACAAAATGGGGAAAGGTGTTACGTTTACATCAGAAGAGCTAAAAAAGTTAAGAGATATGTTAAATGAACTTGAACTATGATGACAACATAGGGAGAACATCATTTTCGAAACAAGAGAAGAGGGCTAGAGGTGGACTTACAAGAGATAGAGGAAATTTTACAAAACATACGTAAAATTTGCCTTGAGCTACCAGAGACAGAAGAACAATTAGATGGCTTTGGATATACAACGTTTCAAGTTCATGGTAAATCTTTTGTCAAAATAACCGAGCGATCCGGTGTATGTTTTAAGTCGAATAAAGAAAACCAAGCACTTCTTATAGAGAATGATAAATATTTTATCACACCTTATATCGGCAGACATGGATGGGTATCGATTCGAGATCCCAAAGAGGGAGATTGGATGGAGCTGACAGATCTGATCCAAGAGGCCTATTTGCGCGCTGCACCAAAAAGGCTTGTAGAAGATTGGATGAAATTGCACAGAAAAGAAAGCATATTGTAAAAAATAATAGCTATTGTATTAAATATAGGGAATGATGAAAGGATTGTTAGGTTGACACTCTAAATGGCTTCAGCCATGGGATTCTTGGGACGGTAGTCTAATGCCTACTTCATTACCAAGCTAGCCCCGTGAGCCCCACGGTTGAAAAAAGTTTTTGTTTGCTACGTCATAGAATAGACTTACTGCTTGATTTTCGCATTTCAGTCTAGCCGTTTTTCTGTACGCATAGCATTTTACGTGCAAAACGATTGGTTTGCACAATCCTGTATCCTATCCAGTTTTGAAAGAGCAACTAGTGATAGTTTAACAGGGGAATATATGTTTGTGAAGGTGTTTTCTGAAAAATTTGTCAGACTTATGGGAGGAAAAAACCTCCCTCGTCTGCAAAGTGAGACTTGCCACTTTAGTGGCTTAGCGAAACTTGTGCTCCCGTTGTAGTGACGCTCACTATCAGCCCACGATTAAAACCGTGGGTTTTTTCACTCGCAAGACTATAAAAATGCCTACAATCCTTTTTCAATATGCTTGAAGAAATAGTCCTTATGGTTAGGAAAAAGACTTTAAATTCAAAAAGCAAATAGCTATTGACCTTTCCGTTACGGTAAGGTGTAGCATAGTATTGTCAGGAGGTGGGAGGATGGAGTACACCGTTCAAAAGCTAGCACAACTAGCAGGAGTTAGTGGAAGAACACTCCGGTTTTACGATGAGATTGGACTATTAAAACCAGCACGAACGAATTCTTCTGGATACCGAATTTACGGGCAAGCTGAAGTAGATCAACTCCAGCAGATCCTATTTTATCGAGAGCTTGGATTTCCCTTAGATAAAATACAAGATATCATACACTCTCCATTGTTTGATACAACCAAAGCCTTAAAAGAACATCATCTCTTACTCCTAGACAAAAAAAGTCGATTGGATGTATTGATTCGAAATGTAGAAAAATCAATCGCATCGCAAGAAGGGAGATTGGACATGTCAGATAAAGAAAAATTTGAAGGATTTAAGCAGAAACTAATGGATGATAACGAAGCAAAGTATGGCAAGGAAGTCCGTGAAAAATATGGGGATGAGGTTGTAAATCAGTCCAATCAAAAAGTGAAAAATATGTCTCAAGCTGATTATGAAGAAGTCACTCGTCTGGAAAAAGAAGTTATTTCCACATTGCTGGAAGCCTATAAAATCGGTGATTCATCTAGTACAATCGCCCAGCATTCCGTAGATCTCCATAAAATGTGGCTATCCTATTATTGGCATGAGTATAGCAAAGAAGCACACATGGGTTTAGCACAGATGTATGTGGAAGATGAAAGGTTTAAAGCTTACTATGATAAACACCAACTAGGGTTAGCTGAGTTTTTAAGAGATGCTGTAAAAGTGTATACCCTCAAATAAACATAAACCCAGCTATGGTTTGAAGTCATAGCTGGGTTTACTAATCAACATCAGATATATCTGTGCCAGGAATTTCATCGTATCCCATTTGTCGAGCCATGGTGACGATTTGACCTTTATGATGAAACTCATGTGTGATTGTGTGGAGGAGAAGTTTATTTGGTGTTGTTGTAATGAAATCTTCTGTATTTCTCCATAATATTTCACGTTCCATTGGAATGTTTCTTTGATCAGGTGTCAATGTTTTGAAAAATTGCTCTACATATTTATCAGATAGTGCAAATCGATCACGGACAGCTTGTATATCCATTTGCTTTAAATATTCCTTTGGCGTTAGTGGTTTTTTTGTATGAAGGAGTACAAATGAACCCAACCAAGCAATGTAGCAGTCTGCAATGTGGACAAGTAAATCACGTATGGAAGGAAAACCAAAGCCAGTCACTTTCCTAGTAAAATCATTTGGTTCTATTTCTTCACAAAAATCTAATAGTATCGCTCTTGTTTGTTTCACCCAATCATATTGGTTTGGATCCATTTCTTACACCTCGAATACATATTACGCATATATTTTTATGTTATTATTATTTCATAAAATATAGAAACCGACAAAATGTAAAATATACCTTGGTTAATAGGCATGATTTTGCATTTTTCGCTTCGTGTTTTATGAGAGGAGAGTTAAATTGTGAACAAACCAATTATATTAGGAATGATTTGGAGACCTCGAATGGAATTTGAACGAATACGGATGCAGCCTGTTATTTGGTTGCCTCTCATCATTCTTTCCTTATTTCATATGTTAGGAATGCTTTTTGTTAGTCGTGTGAAAACCGAGGAATGGCCGCTTGATTCTGTGCAAACTCCTCCAACTATTTCGTATACCTATTTACCTGTAAATGCTCTAATAATTGATCTTTTGTCGTTTTGGGTGTCTATTTTTATTATCGGTTTTATCGTTTATGCAATAGCGAAAGTTTTTCGTAAACAGGTTAGTTTGAAACAAATATTTTCTTTGTCGATTTTCTTGCAAGTTATCCCTATCTTAGCTCTTATTATCCAGGCTTTGGCGCATGTTTTGGAATGGGGAGAAGGATTTTTTAGTTATAATTTACAAGACTTGTTGCATTTATCTACTGGTCACTTTTCGTTTGTATTTGGATATATTACTATTTTCACCATTTGGAACTGGATAATTGCCGCAATGGGATTTCAAAAGGTGATTTCTCTACCTACTATCGTAACGTTTGTAATTGCAATCGTACTGTGGTATCTGCCCTTATCTATTAGTTTTTTGTTTGTTACACCAGTGGGATAGATGGAGCATTTAAGTCTGCTGAGTTGGTAGATAAGATTCTCAAAAAAAGCATTCGATTGAATGCTTTTTTGTTTTCAGGAGGACAAAGCGATGATATTGTCAGCATGGTCATTTCTTGGATTATTTACATCGATAGATACTGGATATGCATGCATTTTTTCACTGGCAAAAGGGGTCATCAATGATTGCAAATAATCAGTATCCGTGAGTGACTCATCCAACCAAGCTTTTTCTCCATCTTTATCAAGAATGACAGGCATTCGATGATGTAATTCTTTCATGAGTGTATTTGGAGTAGTAGTAATGATCGTACAAGTGGTTATTTGTTCTCTATCATTGGACCATGTATCCCAAAGGCCAGCAAAAGAAAAAGGTTTCCCATTGTCGACTTGGATGTAATAAGGTTGTTTTTTATTTCCTTCTTTTTTCCATTCGAAAAAACCATTAGAAAGAATAATACATCGATTCCTCTTGATCAAGTGGCGAAAGCTTGGTTTTTCGTGTAATGTTTCGGATCTTGCATTAATCATCTTGCTACCTATTTTTAGGTCTTTTGCCCAGAAAGGAACCAAACCCCAGCGAAATAAATGTGCTTTTCTTTCGTTTTGTCCTTGGGTTAGTGCAAGCACGGATTGGGTAGGAGAGATGTTGTATCTTTTGGCAATAGGAATGTCGAGAGTGAATTGAAATTTATCTTCTAATTCTTTTTCCTCTGTAGAAAGGGTAAATCTACCACACATTTGACAAACCACCCTACTTTTTTACCGTCGTTTTAACATAAGACAAGTGATGCAGATAAGTTTATAATATAACAAAGATCAGTAGATTCATAGATGAGAGGAGATACCTTGTTAGACAAGGGCAACCGACCAGAAATCACGACTGGGATCGAGATTTCTGAGACGGATATGCATCACATCGTCGTGGTCAAATCGATCTTTGAAGTCCATATTTCGGAGACTCGTCACACGTTCGCAAAGGTAGGAGATGGGTAGGGTATGTGTTGATTCCCCTCCAGCCGCGAGCTTCGATGACTTCACAGTTCATCAAGATTCGTAATGTCAAGTTCTACGAAGCGGATGGCAAAGTGATGATGAAGTCCACTAATCCCACCAAGAAAAACCTATACTCGGAACTCGAGGAGTTCATGCGGTATAGGTACTGGGCTGCGGGCGAAGAAGGGATTCTCCTGTAGGATGGATGATGCTTGCTTCCAACGTACAGCAAGGGCATACAATATCTTTTATCATATAATTAAGAATAGAAGGTATCGAGGATAATCACATTTGTATCTCTCAATTTTATTTCCAAATATTCTAGTAATGATTCTTTCCGATCTACTGCTTTTCTTTGTACATTTTCCAGATGGAGGAGAATGTTATTAATGTCGGTTTTGCATTCTATCAAAATTTCTTTATCACTTTGTATCATTTGTCCGATATCTGAATACACTTTGGATTCTTCCAATACTGATACAGGGATAGTTGCGATCAATTTATCTAAAACGGGTATAACATCATTTAAGCAAGTATCATCAAGTAAATTTTTCACCATCCGTAATTCCGCTTGAAGATCATCATTTGGAACGACGATGTCCTCTTTTTTCTCTTCCATATCATATAAGATTGATCCAAGTATACTGTTTAAATCATCTAATTGGTCATAGAATGAATTGTTGTAATGTTCAGGCATATAGGTAGACATCCTTTCTATTCTGATGTTTTTATTTTGCGTTACTTTCTGGGTTCTGTCTTTTATTTGAAAGAGGAGTTGATAAAATGATTCCAAAATGTCCAGATGTTCCTCGGCTCACACCAGATCAAATTAAAGCTTTGACTGAAGTCGTCTTTTTAAAGACTGATCAACTAGGAAAAGAACACGAAACATGTGATCTGTTGTTTGTTTTTGGAGGAACACATCCTGGTAGTTGGGAAACCACTTTTCAACTATACCAGAATGGATTAGCTAGTCATATCCTATTAACAGGAGGAATAAAGCCGGGAGCAATTCTTCATCCTACATGGAAAGATAAAAACAGAAGAGAGTCTCATGTGATGAAAGAGAAACTTTTAGATTTAGGAGTTCCAGAAAAAGCGATAACGTTAGAAGATCGTTCTACTGATTCATTGGAAAATATATTGTTTGCCAAAGATGTCTATGATTTTTCGAAGGTAAATAAATTAGCATTTATTTGCAAAAGTTACGCGGCAGGCAGACAACTACGAACGTTGCAAAAGCAGTTACCTTCCTCGATTTCTTTTCTTTCATACCCATTCGATACGTCAATTTGGGAAAATCAAGTCATTTCTCGGTCCAATTGGATGAATGAACAAGATAGTCGTTCTTATGTTTATGGCGAATATTTACGTATTCTTCACTATGGAACAAAAGGTGATATCGTGCCCCTTGACAAAAATATTTCGGGACTATGATAAATAAAAAAGGGAAAAATCTATCTGTGTTGGTTGAGATAGATTTTTTGCTGCTAGATCACTGTCACACAAAGAGAATATAGCATTTCTAACAACGTAAATCACATAATTCAAATGGGATATTGGGTTTGGATATTTGGAAATCTCCTGAAAGTGTGGTTGGAGAATAAGCAGAAGAATCAACATTTGTTTTGGTCGTTATCATAGCATTGATATCAGCCCTATGATTTATAGACATATGGGCTTTTTATATTGATGATCATAGGGAGTAAATGGTAAGATGTTAAAATGCGAGAAATAAAGAAATAGTAGGAGTTTTAACTCATGGAAATTTATCAAAATAGAGAGAAAAGAAAGAGGTTATTGATTGCAAATATTATTTTGATGCTTCTTTTTTATGGAATAGGACTTTTTATCTTTTTTATACTAATTGGTACACTTATTACCCAATATGCTCATAATCAGTCAATAGAGATAAGAAATTTTATTTTGATCATTCCATTTCTCTTTTTTGGATTAACAGGTCAAATTTCGTTTTTTAGCTTCAATGCAAATCGGAAATTTCTAAAGATACAGGAACCCATATTATCTTTTGATAAAAATGGTTTATCTGTATATCATTCTCCAAAGGAAAAATTAAGCAGAACGTGGGATCAGTTAGGTGAAATAGAGTTTCGCAATAATCGATTCCAAGGACGTCGAATGAATCAGTTAGTGATAACAGATGTAGAAGGCTCTACAATCGCGATTGTACTTGTGGGTTTTTTAGAGGTAAATCTTGATGAGGTAATCGATGAATTAAAAAAATACAAAAGCGTTACATGTTCTCCGTAGTCGAAACAAAACCCACAGCCATATGAAAAGGCTGCGGGTTTTGTTATTTCGCATTCTTGATTAATTGTTCTGCTTGGTATTTGGAGAAGTTAAAGGACTGCCAGTCGGATTCTTGGTTTAACCTCTTTTCTATGATTTGTAGTTCTTTATCGATGATTGATTTTAATTTTGGATCTTTTCTTAGCTTTATTAGTTGCGGAACTGCATCATAGGAAAGTGAGTTTAAGTAAAATAAATCAATATATTCGTTATAACCATCGCGATCATAACTCGCGCCGATAGTCAGTGGTTTTTTTTCTATTTGTTCGGTGGCAAAATATCGTTCTACATTTTGTTTCGCGATAATATGGTCGATGTTGATGTAATTTAATCCTACATACCACACTAAAAAGACAATAACGTAA
This sequence comes from Shimazuella kribbensis DSM 45090, assembly GCF_000428065.1. Taxonomy (GTDB): domain Bacteria; phylum Bacillota; class Bacilli; order Thermoactinomycetales; family Thermoactinomycetaceae; genus Shimazuella; species Shimazuella kribbensis. The sequence continues at coordinate 84,324 of NZ_ATZF01000002.1, read as the reverse complement.
ACTTGCATCAAAGAGATTGTATTTTTCCAAGTTTTGATCATGGCAACCACAAATAACAACAAAAGTAAGATCATAAAAGCATGTACAAGTATTCGTGTATACGTGTAACCGTAAACTTCTTCATAAAGTGATAACTTTTGAAAAGCCGATACCAAAATAAAAGCAGTACATGTCGTAAGCAGGCTTAATAAGATTTGGACTATTCGATAAATAGCCGGTTGCGTTTTTTGGACTAAATAAATGACAAGTATCACAATGAAAATATTAAGTGTAGTGACGGTTACTAGCTCATAGAAACCTTTTGTGGCGTATTCTGCATAAGTTACGCCTTTTGGTAGCAAACGTTTTGCTGCACCAAATAGATAAGATACTTGGATAGCAGTGAACAAAATGTAAACTACATTGATGAGAAATAAGATCGTTAAAGTAATGATCCCATCAATGTGAAATGGCTTTTTTTCTGTTTTCAATGAAAGAAGCTCTGGTTCTTCAAATGGATGTTTTAAAGACCAAAAATAGGAAAATATAGCAAAAGAGATGACCGAAATAAGAAAAATCTGAAAAGGAATATCTCCTAAATCTATCTCCCCTAAAACATTTGGGATTTCATTCATCCAATGACTAAAAATGCTATCCGCAGATGTAAGCAACATGAGGATAATACCGATTAGCGGAAGAGAGAAAAGGACACCAATAATAACCTTTCCCACCACTCCGTATGCTGTTTTATTGCTTTTTGTTCTTACCCATTCTCCTATAATCTTAAATGGAACGAGGATATTACTCATCGATTCCATTGATTTTCTGAAGGATTCCCATAAGAATGATAGTTTGTACCATGGGTTTTTGTTATTTTTGGTAAGGAGTATGCTTTGAACAATAAAAAGAATGATAACCAGCATAGCATTAAGTATCCAGAAATCTTCACTTGAGAAGATCAAGAAAGTAAAGATAAGTAGTAAGTTGGGTATGGTTAAAAACCATCCAAATGTCTTTTCAAATTTCAATTTATCTTGAAAAATGAAATAGAAAAATACATAAAGGACAATCCAAAATATTGGGAAAGAGATACCGACGGTTTTATCATAAAACAAATAGTTAAAAAGGATCCCTATTAACAAGCTTCCGAGTAACAGGGCAAAATTGAGTTTGGTAAGCTTTGAAGGTTCTGTCATGCAGCTTCTCCTTATTTGTATGTAGACGAAATATTATTCATTATATTACAAAAAGAAATTAGTTGAAAGATAAGTGGCATCGTAGAAACAAGTGTTAGAAGTGCATAAATTGCTTCATTGGTATCGTATCAAACATATTTGGTTCCGAAAATATTTCGTAGATCATATGTTTTTTATCTGTTTTCGCTATGACTTGAATTTTACGATTAAAGGAGCGTGGTTTGATCGTTTTGATCGCCAGATCGGATATATTCATATGTCTACTTACGGTTTCTGGTATAAAAGATACTCCTTGGTATTCTAAGACATGAGTCAATAACGATTCATTCCAAGGGACATCTATAAATTTTGCTTCGATACCATAGTAATTACAAAGGTTTCGAAGCGATTGTCTCATGTCGCTTGGATCATGCCACATATGGATTGGATAATTCGTAAAATCAGTTAAAGTAATCGAATCTAATTGTGCAAGAGGATGATCGATAGGAAAGACCCCGACATATGGTTCTGTAAAAAGATGAAAAACATGTAAAGGAAGATGTACATTAGCATCCTGTACAATGGCCAGATCTAATTTTCCTTCCTCTACCGAATGGATGAGCATCTGAGTGATATCAAAAGTGGATATCTGTGGTGTATAACCAATTTTTTTTTGTTCGAAAAAAGATGGAAGAAAGAAGTTGGCGATACTCGGTAAAGCCCCAATACGAACGATATTTTTTGGTCGGAAATATTGTAAGTGATTTTCGGTTTCTTCTAATTTGTCCAATATAAAATTTGCCTTGTCATATAAATATCTTCCTGCATCTGTAACGATTATTCCTCTATGAGTACGATCCAATAGTTTACACTTGACCTGTTCTTCCAAGCGAGTGAGTTGTTTGGTTAAGGCTGGTTGTGATATATATAGTATTTTTGCTGCTTTGTTGATACTTCCATGTCGAACAGTAGTGATAAAGTACTGTAGTTGCTGGAAAGTAAGCATGTATCGATTCCTCCTATGCAAGTACGTATAAGATATAACCTATAGTTATAAGCCCCATAAATATCTGATATTACTTATAGAAAACAACTTTCTGTTATTATAAATCTTGCCAATAGAAAAAGAAAAGTTTGGCCATGTATGGGAGGAGAACCACCATGTTTTTTAGAAAAGTAGTAAGTGCCTTTGTTGTAGGAAGTGTAGCAATGACTAGTTGGCTCGGAGTAGTAGATCAAACAGATGCAAAAGAAGTAGAAAAGAAGGATAGGATCAAATCTAATTTTCAATATGAAAACTTAGAAAACTACTTTACTGGATTTGATGGTTCATTTGTTTTGTACGATACCAAACAAAGTCAATACACGATCTATAATAAAGAGAAAAGTGTGAAGCGGGTTTCACCAAATTCTACTTTTAAAGTACCTCATGCTTTAATCGGTTTGCAGACAGGGGTATTAAAAGATGAAAATACTACTTTTAAATGGGATGGAACCGTATATCCTTTTGCAGGCTGGAATCAAGATCAAACATTGAAAATGGCAATCCAAAACTCTACCATCTGGTATTTTCAAAGTGTAGCAGAACGTATTGGTGCAGCAAGAGAACAATTTTATTTAAATGCTATGTCATACGGGAATAGGGACATTTCAGGAGGATTGACGAATTTTTGGTTACAATCTTCGCTTAAAATTTCTCCATTGGAACAAGTTGAATTTTTGAAAAGATTTGTTAATTACCAATTGCCTTTTTCGAAACAAAACATCGATATTGTCAAACAAATCCTTGTGATGGAACAAAAAAATGGTGCTGTTTTATCTGGAAAAACCGGAACGGGATGGAAAGATGCAGTGATTAATGGAGTTCCTATTAATGGTTGGTTTGTTGGTTATGTAGAAAAAGAAGGAAATACGTATATATTTGCGACGAACATCGAGGCAGAAAATAATGCTACTAGCGGAAAAGCAAAGGAAATCACATTTAATATTTTAAGAGATAAACATATTTATGAATAATGGCACAAAATCCTGATCATCTATCAGGATTTTCTTTTATTATAGAGTGTGAATTAGTATAAATGTCACTAAATTATTTCTTTTCTGTAGGTTCGTTTTTCGTTATGCTAAATATGTTTATAGTAACTGTAAAAGAGGAGAAAAAATGAAACAATTAAAGGGATATTTTTGTTTTTCCATCGCTTTCGTAATGGCAATGTTAGTTGGGTTAATGCTACCAGCCCAAACCAATGCTGCACCAGTCTCTTATAAAATAGAGATTAACAAAACAGTCAATAAACTTTATTTGTATCAGAATGGAAAGGTGATAAAAGTATATCCAGTTGCAACGGGTGCAAATAAAGAAAAGATACCAGCTGGTTCCAAAAAAATCCCGTCCTCCGCAACACCTGAAGGAACTTTTCCTATTGTGATGAAAACCGTTAATCCACAATGGAAAAATGTGCCGGGAACTGTAGATGGTAAACCAAATCCTGCAAATCCACTTGGTGTACGTTGGCATGGATTGAATGTTAATGGAGACGGTGGGAAATATTATGGAATTCACGGAACCAATAATCCTAGCTCCATTGGCAAGCACATCTCTAAAGGTTGCATTCGTATGCAAAACAAAGATGTCGTTGCATTGTTCAATACTATTCCCTTAGGAACTCCTGTATGGATTCATGCTGGTAAGAGCAACAATGTGTGGAAAGGAGATCCAAAAGTTGGATTTAACTCTATCGCTAACTATGGAGCATCTTACCCAGGCAAACAGTACTTTACCAAAGGTGCAAACAACAAATATGTTTATCAGTTAGGGGTTATGTTGCAAAAAGTCGGATTTGGTAAACATTATCGTGTAGGGCCATCCAATCAGTTTACAGAAGCAGATCGCTTAAATGTACAAGAGTTTCAATTAGCACAGGGTTGGAAAGGTACCAAATATGGTCAAGATGCAGATGGATATCCTGGACCTGAAACATGGAATCGTCTTGTAAAACAGAGTGGAATATTAAAAGTGAATACCTCTAACAATTAGTTCGCAAAAAACAATTACCATGACGGTAATTGTTTTTTGTTCTTAAATAAGATAGCAAATTATCGCAGTATTCAATAAGTATCATAAACTCTAATTCGATAAATGGAGGAATTACAATAGGATAGGGTCTGCCTTTCATACTGATATTGGTGGTACATGAGCCTAAATCCCTTCCCTACGCAGGTGATTGGAGTGGTATGAAGAGTTAATAAAACTTTGGGTATGATGAATGAATGTTTGGAAACGATGAAAGTGGAGGGTATGCAAGCGACGATCGATGGGGATACACTTTTTTTAACATGTATCGTAATTGCGAAATCGAGAAAATCTGGTATGGTAATCAGACAATCTTTTTCAGAATACTTGGAGTTAAAGGATGATTTGGTTATGAAAGCTGTTCTTTTTTATTTCGATACAGATAAGGACTTTCATGTTTCACTTTGATTCAAATTAGGAATAGAGATAAGAAATGTGTTATCAGTTCAGATGATCGATAAAATAAAAAAGCCTATCTTTCAAAAGATCGGCTTTTTTATTCGGCTAGTTAAATAGAGCCTGCTTTCTTTTCTTGTAGTTGGTCCTTTTGGCGAATGTAATGAGTCAGTTCCACACTCATTTGCCAAAAAGAGAAAGGTGTTATCAAGTAGATCCCAGGGAATCTATCCATTGCATTATCTAGCAAATCTTTGGTGATATCGATACCTAGTTGTCTAGCGACATTCGGTTCTGTTGTTTTTTCCATGAGAGAGAGAACACGCTCTGTGATTTTGATTCCAGGAATTTCATTGTGTAGAAATAAGGCATTTCGATAGCTAGTGATTGGCATGATGCCAATAAAAATAGGAATGGGAATATGTTTGGTTGCTTCGTACAGGAGCTCGATGCTGTCATAGTCGTAAAGAGGTTGTGTCATAACAAAATCTGCCCCGGCATCTACTTTCTTTTCCAATCTTTCTACTGCTTTTTCAATTTTACGGACATGAGGATTAAATGCTGTTCCTACTACAAAATTTGCAGATTGATTCAATCTTTTTCCTGAAAAAGAGATACCTTCATTGAGTTGTTTAACCATACGAATTAACTCAAAAGAAGTTAGATCATAGATAGAGCTTGCTCCTGGTAAGTCACCAATGCGTGACGGATCTCCCGTTATCACCAAAATTTGATCGATTCCAAGTGCGTGAAGTCCCATCAAATGAGATTGTTGTCCGATTAGGTTTCGATCGCGGCATGCTACATGTAGCAACGGGTTTAAACCTAGTTGAGATTTTAAAATAGCACCTAATGCGAGATTGCTCATACGCGTGGTGGCCAAGGCATTGTCAGCCATGGTGATGGAGTCCACTCCTGCTTCGTGTAACTTCCTTGACCCCAATAAGAACTCACTTGTATCTAAATCTTTTGGTGTATCAAACTCACAAATAATGGTGCGTTTTCGTTTGACTTTTGACACAATGGAATCATTGTTCTGAGGTCGAATGGAAATTTTTTTTAATCGTTCGTTCGATAGTTCATCTAAGGCAGGGTTTTTCCTTTTAATCGGTCTCACATTTTCTACTACATTTCTCATTTGTGCAATATGTTCTGGAGTGGTACCACAACAGCCGCCGATCATCGAGATACCTTGGCCGAGTAGAAGTTTTGCCATCTCTGCAAAATAGGCTGGATGTGATTTATATTTGACTTCTCCATCGAGGATCCCTAATCGTCCGGCATTTGGAAAGGCAGAGAGTAATAGGGAATCAGGAATGATGGATTTTTCTAAACTTCGCAGTGTTTCCACGGGCCCAAGTCGACAGTTCAAACCTACTCCATCGACTTTTCCCTCCAGTTCGGCAAATGCTTCTGTCAAAGAATATGCGTCTCGCGTTCTACCTACTTCAATCAAGGAGAATTGAGCGAAAAGGGGCAAATCAGTAAGATTTCGTATTGCTTGAACAGCTAATTTTAGTTCATGTACATCCAGAAAGGTTTCGAGTAAAATCCCATCCACTCCCCCATATAGGAGAGCTGTAGCTTGTTCTTCAAACAAGTCCTGATATTCTTCTGGGTCATATTCCATTACACGACCTGCTAAAATCGATCCAATAGAACCAATGACATAGGAATCATCTCCAGCAGCTTGTTGTGCTATTGTTACAGCTTCTCGATTAATTTTTGCTACTTTGTTCTCTAACCCAAATCGAGTTAATCGCTCTCGATTTGCGCCATAAGTATTGGTCTCAATCATTTTCGAACCTGCTTTTACATACGCTTTGTGTACACTTTCGATTAGCGCGGGTTCACTTATATTTAGTTCCTCTTGGCAGGTGTGAACGGATATGCCTTGTTGAAATAAAAAAGTTGCCATTGCACCATCACCAAGTAAAACATGATCTTGCATATATTTACGAATGGGGATTTTCATTTTATAAACCTCCTAAAGGGCATTAAAATATCGAGCTTGAGGATGCGCAAATACCATCGCAGACACAGATGCTTCTGGTTCCATCATGCAACCTTCCGTTAACTCTATCCCGATATCTTCTGGTAGTAGGAGGCGAAATAATTTTTTTTGATCTTCTAAGTCTGGACATGCAGGATAGCCAAAAGAAACACGAATTCCTTGATAACGAGCACCAAAGCGTTCTTTCATCGTCATTTCTACAGGATCAGGGAAATTCCAAATGTCACGCATGATTTGGTGGATACGTTCAGCAAATCCTTCTGCTAACTCTAATGCTAATGCTTGAATCATATGGGAATACAAATAAGCACCGTCATTTTTCCATTTTTCGGCGAAATAACGTACTCCTTTACCAGCTGTGACGGCAAAAAAACCAACAGAATCCATTTCTCCTGAACTTATGGGTCGTATAAAATCAGCTAAACATAAGTAAGGTTCTACCAGCTGTCTTGGAAAGTGGAAACGTTCCAGTATTTTTGTATGATTATCCGGATCATAGATCAATATGGTGTTTCCATCTGCCTGTGCTGGAAAAAATTGATACAGTCCTTGTGGTGATAAATAGGAATTGGCAATACTTTCATTCCATAGTTGATCCAGTTGTTCTTTTATTTCTAACGTTTTTGCATCCTCACTTGCCAGCAGGTTTTCGATATTTCCTTTGATTCCTAGGTGCCGCCCGAGTAACATTTGTTGATTAATGTAAGGATGCAGGTGGGGAAGGGGATAATCACGTAAAATATGACGTGTATAATCAGGCGGTTGAAAGATTTTTGCATTTCGATCAATGGGAGAACGAGCAACAGGAGTACGAGTAGTTGTAGCAGTAGTGTCTACTTTTTCTAATGTTGCAATCGCACTCTCTTTTTTTCGTTTCGAATCTTGGATAATCAATTGCCGTTTGTCAGGAGAGCTGAGTTGATTTGCTAAATCCAATCCATGCATGGCATCTTTTGCATATAAGACAGGCCCATCATATGCCTTTGCGATTCGATTGTCTGTAAATTTTCGCGATAGAGCAGCTCCTCCTACCAACAAAGGAACCTCGATGCCAACTGCTTGCAGATCTTGTGCAGTGACCACCATTTGTTGTGCGGATTTTACTAACAATCCAGATAATCCGATTGCATCCGGTTGTTTTTCCCGGCATGCGGAGATTAATTGTTCTGGTGTTACTTTAATGCCTAAGTTGACAATGTCATATCCATTATTAGAGAGGATAATTTCTACAAGGTTTTTTCCGATATCATGGACATCCCCTTTTACAGTCGCCAATATAATTCTTCCTTTGGTGGTCGTATCGGCTTTATCCATATGTGGTTCTAAGTGAGCTACAGAAGCTTTCATTACTTCTGCACTTTGAAGCACTTCCGCAACAATCAGTTGGTTATCATTAAAAAGGCGACCTACTTCATCCATACCAGCCATTAAAGGACCATTAATGATTGCAAGAGGAGAAGTAGATTGAAGAGCGATATCCAAATCTGCTATTAAACCGTCTTTGGAACCTTCCACGACATAATTAGCTAATCGCTCCTCCAAAGTCAAGGTTTGAGTAGATTGTTTCTTTTCTACTTTCTTCTCCCGATAAAAAGAGGTAAAAGAAGCTAAAACTTCATCATAGTTTTTTCGATCTGTTTGAAAGAGTAAGGTTCTAGCTAGTTGTCTTTCTTCTTCAGGAATAGAAGCGTATCTTTCAAGGCGTTCCGAATTGACAATGGCATAGTCAAGCCCAGCTTTCGTACATTCATAGAGATAGACAGCATTGAGAACTTCGCGACCAGCATTTGGAAGGCCGAAAGAGACATTGGAAACACCAAGAATGGTGGTACAGGCAGGTAAGTATTCTTTAATAAGGCGTATTCCTTCTACGGTCTCCAATGCAGATCCGATATATTGTTCATCACCAGTACCAACGGGGAAGACTAAGGGATCAAAGATGATATCTTGCGGGTTTACTCCATATTTTTCAGTTAACAAATTAAAAGAACGCTTGGCGACTTCTAATTTTCGTTCTCTTGTTACTGCCATACCATCTTCATCAATGGTACCCACCACAACAGAAGCTCCAAAGCGATGCAATAAAGGGATCACTTCGGCAAAACGCTCTTCCCCATCTTCTAGATTGATGGAATTAATGATAGCTTTCCCTTGAGAATAGGTCAGTGCTGTCTCGATGACTTTCGAGTCTGTAGAGTCTATCATGAGTGGTACTTTTACTTTTTTGGTTACAAACTGTAGGAAGTGATCCATATCTTTTAATTCATCACGATCTGGATCAGCAAGGCAAATATCAATGATTTGTGCTCCGTTTTTTACTTGTTTTCGGGCAATTTCTGATGCATCTTCGTACTTTTCTTCAGCAATCCATGATTTAAATAGACGGGAACCAATTACATTGGTGCGCTCACCAACTAGTAAGGGTCGGTTGTCTTCTTCTACAAAGACAGATTCAATTCCAGAAACAGCAGGAGGGTGTGGTGGTGCTAGCTTGCGTGGCTGATAAGGAGCGACTGCTTCACAGATTGCTTGTATATGTTCAGGTGTCGTGCCACAACAACCTCCAACTAAGTTAAGCCAACCTGCGGCAGCAAATTCACTCAATTTTTTGGCTAAAGAAGGTGGTGTTTCTAGGTAATTTCCATCTTCATCAGGAAGTCCTGCATTGGGATAACAAGATACCCCGCAAGTTGCTAAGCCAGATAACGTACGAATATGGTCTTTCATAAATTCTGGTCCTGTAGCGCAATTTAACCCAACAGCAAGAGGTTTCAAATGTTCGATCGACAAATAAAATGCTTCTATATTTTGACCAGCAAGCATGGTGCCCATTGGCTCAATCGTGCCAGATATGATCAGAGGGATGCGTTTTTGACTTTCTTGAAAAGCACGTTCGATTCCAACACAAGCAGCCTTCACATTTAGCGTATCTTGTGAAGTTTCCAATAATAATAAATCAATATCTTCCATTAGGAGTGCTGTGACTTGTTCATAATAGGAAAAAACTAAGTCCTGAAAAGTTATACCACCTGTTACTGTCAATGTTTTTGTTGTGGGACCAATAGAACCAGCCACAAAACGGGGATGATCTGCTGTGCTGTATTGATCACGTGCTGTACAAGCTATCCGTGCTGCAGCTCGATTGATGTCTGTTGTACGATGTTCTACTGCATATTCAGCTAGTACAACAGAGGTAGCTCCAAATGTATTGGTTTCCACGATATCTGCACCAGCATCGAAATATGCTTTATGGATATCAAGGATCACATCTGGACGTGTTAAATTTAGTAATTCATTACATCCTTCATATTCTTCTCCGCCAAAGTCTTCTGCTGTTAATTCGACACGTTGAAGCATGGTACCCATTGCTCCGTCGATCACTAATATTTTTTCTTCTAATTGTTTTTCAATTGATTTTTTTAGCATTGCAACCATCCTTTGTTAATTGGACATAAAAAAACCTTTCATCTACGCGAGATGAAAGGGATCGATTTTGTTCATCGACTCTCATCTCGCGGTATATCCGCAGGATTTGGCACCATATTGATCCGTAGATCAATTGGTTGCCGGGTTTCATCGGGCCAGTCCCTCCACCACTCTTGATAAGAGAATATATTCAATTGGTATTGGTTAAAAATGTATTCCTAACTATTAATTATACTATAGCGAAGTTTGAAGAAGAAGTAAATATTCCTAAAATCGAAATAGAATGGTTACTTTGTGCCATTCTTTGCTAATTAACTAGTAATGATAGAAAACAGTAGTCCCCATTGCAAGAGGTAATTATTTCATTTTTGGATAAAAGATAGATCAAGAGAAATTTCTAATAGTTGCATTTTTCGTCAATCCAAGATATATTTGTTTTAAATGATCATCCAGTGAACTCAGGAGTTGAGCATGGCACAGCGTCGTGTCGGTCGTGCATGTCACCTTTCCACTCTCGGTCCGGGTGCGCCTGGCAACCTCGTTACCAGGCAGCCTCTCATCCGTGGTCGAAGGACGAGGGTTACTCCCGTCTCTCCCAGCGAGATGACGACCAGCGTGGGAGCTGCCTTCGCTCGAGCTGTTCTGGCTCAGCAGGGCAGTAAGTAGGGCTCATGCTTCACTGAGTTCCAGCTGGCTGTGTGAGTCGCAAACTCCACAGCCAGCACCAATTAAATTTGGAGAGTAAGGTTAATGCTTTGTTTGACTTATACTACCAGGTAAGATAATCTAATAGAGACTAGTGCAAATAGTGAATTGAATAAAAAATGATATTTCTCTTATCGAGAGCGGCGGAGGGACTGGCCCGATGAAGCCCGGCAACCAATTGATCTTAGGATCAGTATGGTGCCAATTCCTGCAGGAAAAATATTTCCTGATAGATAAGAGAGGAAGCTTAGGATAAATCCGGCCTCTTCTCTTAGGAGAAGGGGTTTTTTGGTGTCAAAATAGGACAAACAAATGAGGTTACATGCCTAGTACAACGCTAAGGGAGTGGTTTGGGATGAGAATAGAGACTTTGTTATTGCATAATGGGTGTGAATTTGATCAACAGACGGGAGCATCCAGTGTACCTATTTATCAAGCATCTACCTTTCATCAGTTTGACGTAGATAACCCAGGACAGTATGACTATACACGTAGCGGTAATCCGACACGTCAAGCATTAGAAGATACCATTGCTAAGCTAGAAGGTGGCTGTAGAGGATTTGCCTTTGCTTCGGGTATGGCTGCTATTTCCACCGTTTTTCTACTCTTATCCAAAGGAGATCATCTCATTGTCTCACAAGATGTGTATGGTGGTACTTATCGTGTGCTCACACAAGTGTTAAATCGTTTTGGGATTGATAGTACTTTTGTCGACACGACGGATTCCGAAGCAATAATCAAAGCACTTCAACCCAATACAAGAGCTCTGTATGTGGAAACTCCATCCAATCCCACCCTTAAAGTTACAGATCTAGGATTAGTAGCGAAAATAGCCAAAGAACATAAACTTCTCTCGATTGTAGATAATACGTTTTTAACACCATATTATCAGCAGCCGCTTGCACATGGTATTGATATTGTTGTGCATAGTGCAACCAAGTTTTTAGGAGGACATAGTGATGTTGTTGCAGGACTTGTTGCAGTAAAAGAGACATCATTAGCTGATCAAATAAAAACTCTCCAAAACGCATTTGGTGCAGTATTAGGTGTACAAGATTCATGGCTTATTCTTCGTGGTATAAAGACTTTACAAGCTAGATTAGATGTTTCTACGAAAAATGCTGGCATATTGGCAGAATGGTTGCAAGATCATAAAGGGATAGATCACGTATATTACACTGGTTTACCAGACCACGATGGACATCATCTTCAAAACAAGCAAGCAAGTGGCCATGGTGCTGTTTTATCGTTTGATGTTGGTAGTGGAGTACAAGCAAAGCAATTGTTGCAAAAAATCCGCTTGCCGTTAGTTGCAGTGAGCTTAGGTGCGGTAGAGAGTATTTTGTCCTATCCCGTGTTGATGTCACATGCTGCAATGCCACAAGAAGTAAGAAGGAAACACGGGATTACTGACGGTTTACTGCGTTTTTCGGTAGGGCTAGAGAATGTGGAAGATTTAATAGATGATTTATCGCAGGCACTGGATTCCAAAGTTTCCTTTGCGGTTGCCAGATAGAAAATATATCCTTATAAATAACAAATAGAGCTACTTCCATAAAGGATGTAGCTCTGTGTTTACGTAATGTTACTCTCCGACTACTTGGTTCACAATTTCTTTCACTTCGGCTCTGCTAATTTTTTCTTTTCCTTGCATCAGACCATCTAGTGTACCATGTGCGAGGGCAAGCGGGATTTGACAAAAGTGCATGACTGAACCGGGGTTTAAGCTTTCAATATAAGTATCGCCCAATGCAAGGTTTCGTCTAGCATATGCAAACATATCTTCTTCCTCCCAATCATTAGGGAAAAAGCTTACTCCACGATCTTTGTCTTCCGCACGATTGCGTAAAATATTAACGGATTGCAATCCTCGTCCAAATGCAATCGCTAGTTTTCTATCCGTTTTTGTTTCATCATGCCATTCCCAAATGTCAGAAAGCATCACACCTACAAGACCGGCAACATAATACGTGTAGTCATCTAAATCTTCTTCTGTTTGAATTTGCCAATCTTTATTTACCCATTCTGCCATTCCTAGGGCCATGACGGATGTAGCATCAGTGATTCTTTTTTTGAGTCCAGATGGACACATTTTAAGCCAGTCTGCTAAGCGTAGTGTTACTTCAGGAAGATGAGCATGGTAGGCTTGATAAGCGCTCATCAGTTTTTCTTCATCTAACTTTTCTTCTTTTAATAATGTACTAGTCGTGGTTAAAAGCTTATATTTTACGTCTGCTGGAAGCTCAGGGTGGTCTTCGATTTCATCTATTGCTCGCATACATAAATAAGCAGAAGCTACTGCTTCTTTAAGACCATCTGTTAAATAGCTAATGGGAATAAAAAATGTACGACTGGTTTTTTCTAGAATATGAAATGCTTCCTTATGTAAAGCGATTGCGCTTGGTTCATTCATTGTGCTGAGGTCACCCTTTGTATCTGTAATTTCTCCCAATCCCTTTCGTCACGATTCGTATGTGGAGCAAAAGGTAAGCAATGAAAAAATTTCACTCCTTTCTATTATACTTGATTCGTTGGGGTACGAAAGAAGATTCAAGGAAATAATATGCAGTTTGTCAGTGGCAATATCTTCTTATTAGTATCAGCAATGATCGATTGATTCAAACAACGAAGCTAACAAAGTACCTATTATATTTTGATTGTAAATGTTATTATACAAGATGGATCGTGTGAATTTGGAAAGGAATGTTACAAAAGTGTCTTTTCCTGTTACAACAATAACAACCGAAAATAAAAAAGATCTGTCACTCACTACATATAAAATATTATTTATTATTAGTATTTGTCACTTATTGAATGATACACTCCAAGCAGTAGTACCTGCTATGTTTCCAATATTAGAGAAGGATATGGGCCTCACATTTACGCAATTAGGAGTGATTGCTGCTGTTTTGAATATTGTTTCATCCTTATTCCAACCTGTCATCGGATGGGTTTCTGATAAAAAGCCGATGCCATATGCGCTTCCCATTGGGTTAGCTTGTTCCTTAGTAGGAATGTTGTTATTGGCACTTATCCCGCAATACAATTGGATCATTTTTAGTGTAGCGCTGGTCGGGATTGGCTCGGCAGTTTTTCATCCAGAAGGGTCTCGGGTGTCTCATCTTGCAGCAGGATCAAAAAAAGGATTGGCTCAATCCATATATCAAGTAGGGGGGAACTCAGGGCAAGCACTTGCACCACTTATTACAGCTCTTATCTTAGTTCCATTTGGACAATTCGGAGCAATTTGGTTTACTTTTGCAGCTGCTATTGCCGTTGTATTGCTCATTTATATCGCAAAATGGTATAGCAATGAGTTGAAAGTGAGTGTAATTACAAAGAAAAAGTCTTCAGCTCGTTCTGCGAGACTTAGCAAAACTGTTTGGATTGCGCTGATTCTTACCATGTTTATTTTATTGGCACGCTCTTTGTATATTGTTTGTATGACCAACTACTATAGTTTTTATATTATACAAACCTATCATTTAACGATCACTACCTCACAAGCGTATTTATTTGCTTTTCTCATAAGTGGTGCGGTAGGAACACTTTTTGGTGGTCCATTGGGTGATCGTTTTGGTAAAAAGAATGTCATTTTGTACTCTGTATTGGGAAGTGCACCACTGACTATCTTGTTGCCTTATGTAGGACCAATACTTAGTTTTGTACTCCTCTTACTAATCGGATTTATTATGATGACCAGTTTTTCTGTTTCGGTTGTGTATGCGCAAGAACTCGTTCCTAGTAAAATTGGTACGATGTCTGGATTAACTGTTGGTTTTATTTTTGGATTAGGTGCCATTGGTTCTGTATTATTTGGTAATCTTGCTGATGTGATTGGAATAGCAAAAACGATTTCGTTTGTTGGGTTTTTACCTGTACTTGGGGTATTAGGATTCTTTTTACCTTCGGAAGAAGATTTACGAAGACTGCATCAAAATGAATAGCCATGAAAACGGGAGGATGTAGAGATGCATTCTCTTTTTTGTTTGTTTTGTTTAGGTAGATAAGATGGAGTGTTTTACAAATATCGAATGAAGGATCTTCATAGCACTTCATTTCTACGAATATAATGCAATGAACCTTTCTTAGGGGGATTTGCGAATGTCTAAATTTAGGATTTCCGCTTTAAACGATAAACAAATGATAAGTTTAATAAGAAATGGTCTCAAAACATTCCCAAATAAGAAGCGCATAACCGTGATAGGTGCTGGATTAGCTGGGCTAGTTGCGTCCTCCTTGTTGAAAGAAGCTGGACACAAAGTCACCATTCTAGAAGCAAATGATAGAGTGGGAGGTCGAGTGTATACCATACGTAAACCGTTTAGTAATGATCAACTATATTTTAATGCTGGGCCAATGCGTATACCTAATATTCATTTATTGACATTAGAATACATAAAAAAATTTAATCTTCCCACAAATCTATTCATCAATCGGACCCCGCAAGATATTATATTTGCAAATGGAATCCAGACACGTCTTCAGGCTTATGAGAGAAATCCGAGTATTCTAAATTATCCAGTTGCTCCAAATGAAAAAGGCAAAACGGCAGAGGAATTGATGTATTCTGCGATTCAGCCTATCTTGGAATTTATTAAAAAGAATCCAGATAGACATTGGCCGATCGTAGAAAGACGATACAGAATGTACTCTCTTGGTGCCTTTTTAAATTCGTATTTTTCCGCTGGAGCCGTTGATATGATTGGGGTACTTCTGGATATGGAAGCTTATATGGGAATGTCTCTAGTGGAAGTTTTAAGAGAAGCTATCTTGTTTATTTCACATACTCATTATTATGAGATCACAGGTGGGATGGATCAATTACCAAAAGCGTTTTTAGCCCAGTTGCAAGAAGATATAGTATATAACCAAAGAATGATTAAAATCACACAATATGAGAACGAAGTACACATCGGTTGTATTCATCAGCAAACATCAGAGTACTTCACTGTAACTGGGGATTATGCGATCGTGACCATTCCTTTTTCGGCTATGCGTTTTGTAAAAGTGGAACCATTTCATTCTTTTTCTTATTATAAATATCGAGCGATTCGCGAACTCAACTACATGTCTTCTACCAAAATAGCAATCGAGTTTCGAAGTAGGTTTTGGGAAAAAGCCGGTCAACGAGGGGGGAGATCGATAACCGATCTGCCCATTCGATTTACGCATTATCCCAGTTATGGAATTGGTGACAATGGACATGCCGTTATGTTGGCGAGTTATACATGGGCTGATGAGGCTTTAACATGGGATAGTTTGCCTGAGAGAGACCGTATTCGCTTTACCCTTATGAATTTAGCCCAACTATATGGAAACCAAGTGTATACAGAATTTGTTGCTGGTAAATCTTTTAGTTGGAGTCAGAATCCCTACTCTGTAGGTGCATTTACAGCATTTGAGCCAGGTCAGGAAATCGAATTATATCCTTATATCCCCACTCCGGAAGGTCATGTTCATTTTGCTGGTGAACATACTACCCGTCTTCATGGATGGATGCAAGGGGCGATTGAATCAGGTGTACGTGTATCCAATGAAGTGAATAATTTATGAGATTAACTGGTTAAAATTACGATAATTTAAC
Source organism: Shimazuella kribbensis DSM 45090 (assembly GCF_000428065.1). Classification (GTDB taxonomy): domain Bacteria; phylum Bacillota; class Bacilli; order Thermoactinomycetales; family Thermoactinomycetaceae; genus Shimazuella; species Shimazuella kribbensis. The sequence goes on along the minus strand of NZ_ATZF01000002.1, from coordinate 67,969 downwards.
ATAACGGAGAAACAGAAAGAGCGGTGTGATAGCACATTCCCGCTTTTTTGATTGTTTTTAGATGTATGTTTTTTATTTATAGAGAGATCACCTATTTTAACTTGTCATTCAATTTTCCCAAAATATGCTTATAATATGAAATTTTAGAGATGAGATTCATTCCATACATACCTGAAGAAGCATCTAGTGATTGGTCATGTTTGTGTAGTTGATTCAATAAATCGATTAGTTTTTTTCCGACCAAGTAGATTTCGTGCCAGTCAAGCAAATATTGAAATGTATGGATACGATTTTTCTTATTCCAGACATCGTATGGTTTGTAGCTGTTTTGTAATCGATACCCTTGCTCATCATGAGTGACATGTACATAATAGCCACCACAACCAAAGAAACCACAATCACAGGTGAACAATGGGTATATACCAGGATCTTGGATGGATTGGAAAAATTCATCTATATCTAATATATCTGTCTGTTTTTTGTTATTGATATATACAGTTACAAAGAGGGAGATTGCCTGATTACTTATAGCTGAATCATCTTGATCTATATCTATTTGTATCTGATCCATTATGTTATCCCTTCTTTACTATAAGTATATTTTTAATCATGAAAAGAATAACACAAAAAGTTATAGATTCGTGAGCGAGAAAACCCGCGGTTTCAATGTAGGATGAGTGCGAGTGTCAGACGAGAGATGGCAGAGATCATCTCTCGTCTGACTAATTTTTTGAAATCCTTGACATATAAAAACGTACGTTCTATAATATCCGCAAAATCCCATTTAGGGAGGTGAAATCGATGCACAAAGCCTTTCAATTTCGGCTTCGTCCCACAACAAAACAACGTATTCTCATGCATAAATCGATCGGATGCAGTCGTTTTGTTTTCAATCATTTCCTTAGAAAATGGAACGAAAGCTATCAAGAAACAGGCAAAGGACTAAGCTATCCCAAATGTTCACAACTACTAACCGCAAAAAAACGCGAGCTAACTTGGTTAAAAGAAGTCGACTCCACTTCTTTGCAAAACACTTTAAAACACCTTGCGGATGGGTTTTCACGTTTTTTCCAAAAGCAAAACGATGCTCCTCGTTTGAAAAGCAAGCGAAATCGCGTTCAAACCTATACGAGTCAGTGTAACTATCCCAAACAAGGAAGACCAACGATCGAAATCGTGAAAAACAAAATCAAGTTACCGAAATTAGGATGGGTAAAGCTTGTCAAAACCCGTGAAATCAGTGGTCGCATCTTGTCTGCTACGATTCGTCGTACTCCATCAGGAAAGTACCAAGTATCAATCCTCTGCGAAGGCTGCTATCTCCGATCTGTTCCTGCACAAAAGGAAGCTGTTGGTATTGATCTGGGATTAAAGGCTTTCGCGATCTTCGATGATGGAACGAAAATCAATCCAAGTCGTTTCTTTCGTCGGTACGAAGAAAAATTGGCGAAAGCACAGCGAATTCTATCCCAACGCACGAAAGGCGGCTCCAATTGGCATAAAGCTCGGATAAAAGTAGCTCGTATTCACGAAAAGATTGTGAATAAACGTCATGATTTCCTCCATAAACTCTCCACCCAACTGGTACACGAAAACCAAGTGATCAGTACCGAGAGTCTGCAAACAGGAAACATGGTAAAAAATCACAAACTAGCAAAATCAATCACCGATGCATCTTGGTCGGAATTTGTTTCCCTCCTCACCTACAAAGTAAAAGAATATGGGAGGACCCTTGTAAAAGTAGGGAAAACATTTCCCTCTAGTCAGCTTTGTTCGTGCTGTGGATATCGGAATAAAGAAGTCAAAAAACTCCAACTGCGGGAATGGACATGCCCCGAATGTAAAGCACACCATGACCGAGACATCAACGCAGCAAAAAATATATTGCGAGAAGGAATGCGACTCGCCGCCGTGGGGCTCACGGTCTGAGCTTGGTAAATTTCTTTGGAGTACCGAAGATTACCCAAGAATCCCACGGCTTTAGCCGTGTGGAGTGTCAAATGGTTGTGGTGAAAAACAAAAATGGAAATCTCATCCAAGGTCGATCACAATATGTACAACTTCCTAAATCAGGATATACCAAACAAATTTTACAAAATGCATTGGATACTACGATATCGAGTTCCTATCCAGCGAATAACTTTAATCTCTTGGATGGAGAAACATGGGGAGGAGTTGGTAACAATAGCCCTACCTATGGCGATACACGATCGCTTTACAAATTTGATATTTCTTCCATACCAGCAAAGTCGTATATCTCTAATGCTCAGTTTGGATTATGGACTTGGTATGCAGATAATACGGGAACCGCTTCTGCTACTTACAATGTTCATACGTTAAACAAAGCGTTTGCGGAAACAACGGCAACTTTGATGATCTAAATCTACATCGCGCATTTTTAAATCGTCAAAAAATGGCTGGAGCAAGTTTTATAGGAACAGAGTTAAGAAACGCAGAGATGGATGAATCGGATTGTAGAAATGCTAATTTTCAAGGTGCATCATTAATTCTTGCTTTTATACGAGGTTCGAACCTTCAAAATACGGATTTAACTTCAGCTAAATTGATTGGGGCATATTTATCTGGTACGGATTTGTCATATGCAGATTTGACGAATGCAGATGTATCGAATGCTGTATTTAGAGGGGCTAAATTGTTCGGTGCCAATATGACATGTATTAGATTAGAAGAGTCGTATTTGGATGGTGCGCTTTACGATGCAACAACAGTATGGCCGCAAGATTTTAACCCGCTTGAGTATGGTGCAATTAAAATGTAAGTGTGTCGAAAAAAATGGAATTATTCATCCGAAATTAGATTTCATGATGAGTAGGAGATTCAGATGAAATTTGACATTACGATTGCCGAAATAGAACGAATAAAAGGATACAAAGAAGTTAAAACCGACCAAGAAACAAGTAAATATCCTCTTCCTCTCTGGTATGAGTCCATTCGAAGAAAGACACTAGCTCAATTATCTATATTAGATCTTACAAGGTGTATGAGGCAGTCTATATTTTTGGATTATATCGGCTGGGAAGTACTTCGTCGGCTACAAGATGATTTATTTCTTGGTTACATGATAGAAGGAGAGCTTCTGATACAGTTAATACATTTAAAAGATTACTGGGAGAAAAACGGTTTGGTGAGAGAAGAAATCGTTCGGCTCATCGACAAAATATGGAAGCGAGATCTTTTACAAGAGGGATTATACGCACACCAGATTAGCGAGTTTGATTATGAAGATATCAAACATGCTCTATATGTTTTAGTAAAGGAATTGGGTCTTTCCCAACAATACTTAAAAGCATTTGAGTACACGACTGGAGAATGAGAGGTTTTTTCTGATTAAAATGAATATGGAAAAGGGAGTGGAAAATATCGATTTACCCTGCCTTTATAAACAGATTCGTAATACCCCTAAATATAAAGAATTTTTTTCTTGGCCATTGGATTTTGAAATAGAAAATGTCTACCTTTATCAAAATGATTCCGATTTTATTACGATGGAGAAAACGATCATTATTGCAAAAGATGGAACAGGTGGGTTGTTTGCTTTGTATGGGGATGGCCCCGTTGATGATTTGCCAATCTTATATATCAGTTCGGAAGGTCAAGCAGGCTTTATAGCTTCCAACTTTCAAGAATGCATCATTTTGCTTGTGATGTGTCCTTTTTGGCAAGATTTATTAAAGTTTTCGGGTAGGGCTCAATTAGAAGAGATGAAAAGATCATATCCAATTTGTGAACGTTATTTCTTAGAAGATTATGTGGAATACAATAGTGTGCTTTGTGATAGGATCATTTCTGATTTGGCTTTAGATATTCCTGTTGATATTGTGCAAAAACTATATGAATCTGCGAAACGAGAAGTAAAGATTTTATCATTGGATGATGAACCTTTTGATTCACTCTTTCTTGATTATGTTTTGTGAAATTTAACATTTAGTTGGTAATTAGATGGGAAAAACAGAAATGACCCCATTCTCCTTTTGGGAGATAACGAGGTCATTTCTGTTTTATTACTTTTTAATTCGTCACTTTTTCTTTATTCTTCATCCACTCATCAAATAACGACAGATCTTCTTCCTTCATATGAGTAAAATTGGATTCAGTGGGAAAGATTCCTTCCTTTACCTCTTTGATATAGTTCTCAAATGCAGATTTTATATCTGAGTTTAATTCCGCATACTTTTTCGCATGTCTAAACTGATAGGAGGTAATACCTAGCAAATCTTGTATTACCAAGACTTGCCCATCTGTATATCGTCCAGCACCAATTCCAATCGTAGGGATGGTTAATTTGTTTGTAATTGCTCTCGCCACTTCTTCAGGGACTAGCTCTAAAATGACCATTTGTGCGCCTGCTTCTTGTAAATGAAGGGTTTCAGTTAACAATTGCTTGGCTTGAGAAAACGATTTTCCTTGAATAGCAGCTTTTTCATGGAATTGTGCATTATATCCGATGTGCGCCCAAACTTCTATATGATTTTTATGCAGATGGTGTATGATCGATGGGTGATATCCTTCTAATTTTATACCGTTTGCTCCAGAAGCAAGCAGTTTCTTTGCATTCGTTAATGCCATGTCAGGATTTGTGTAGGTTTGGTAGGATAAATCCGCTACGATATAGGCATTTTTGATTCCTCTGTTAACTGCTTTTGTATGATGAATGATGTCGTCTAAGGTCACTTCTTTTTCACTTTGATATCCCAACACGTTTGTACCGACACTATCTCCTATTAATACAACATCCATATTTGTTTGATCGAGTAAAACAGCTGTTGGATAATCATAGCCAGTTGCCATAGCAATTTTTCTTTTTCCTTTTTGAGCTTGCAGAAACTGTAAATTTTTCACCATTACTCATCTCCATCCCGGTCCTAAAAGGATCCAAGTGTTGTGTTAAAAGAAGAATGCCTTTTGATTCAAAAGTAAGATTCCAATAGGATATCCTCTTATTGTTGATTATAATATTATTCTTAGTTTTATTAAATGAGAAACAATTTTGCAAACCTTATACAAATAAATATCTCGTTCATGTTGCTCTGTTATCTCATTGAACATGTGAGAGATTTCGTTCCAGTTTCCGCCAGCGAGATCTGTACCTTTACCATAGGAAAGTCCTATTTTCAAGGCAAGAGGACAGGTGTCGAGATAGAGAAACATATTTTGAAGTGATTGTCGTAATGCTTCTATTTTTGTACATGTACCTTTCCTCCTAAATAAGACTGTCAAAATAGAATGAAAGAATGTAGTATACTAATGTTATCCATGAGGAAACATGGATAAAAAGGAGGGAACCCGTTGTTTTACGGGACGTACATATGACATTAAAAACATTGCAAACCAATAAAGGAACAACCATCGCATTCGAAGATTTAGGTCAAGGAAAACCGATCATATTGGTACATGGTTTTGTAGGGGACCATCATTATTGGGATCATGTAATGGAACCATTGGCAAAAAAATATCGAGTTATTGCGATAGATCTACCAGGTCATGGAAATTCTGCTTTGTCCAGTGATACCAATACAACTGAAGATTATGCAGATGAGATTGCTAATCTTGTAGAGCAGTTACGTTTAGATAAAATTACACTTGTTGGACATTCCTTGGGTGGATATATAACAATGGCTTTTTCAAAAAAATATGCATCTATGCTGGATCGTTTTGCCCTCATTCATTCAACTGCTCTTCCAGACACAGAAGAAGCGAAGGCTGGTAGGTTAGCAGGCATAGAAAAAATCAAAACGGAAGGATTACAACCTTTTGTCGATGGATTGATTCCAAAGTTATTTGCTCCTGCCTATTTGGCAGACTTTGAACAAACAACAAAAGAAATTGGGTATGGCGCAAGCCCTCAAGGTGCAATTGCGGCTCTAGGCGCAATGCGAAACAGACCGAATCTTACGGATGTATTAGCAACAACATCTGTCCCTGTTTTGATCGTTGCTGGAAGTGAAGATGTCGTTGTTCCTACAAAACGAGCATTTTCAACAGAAGGGCAGAACATAGAACAAGTTGTAATTCCATCTGTTGGGCATATGAGTATGTATGAAGCTCCGGATCAATTGGTTGAGAAACTAACGCATTTTTTCCACTAAGTCAAAAAGAATAGATTTCACTTCAAAAATACACTAGTCAGCGTACTGGTGTATTTTTTTATTTGAATATTTTTCTGAGAATAGTTGACAAAAATACGATCATCTTATATGGTTAGTTACATAAGTAGTTAACCGAATTGGTGGTGAAGATATGGCCAAATTGCCAGAGGATGGCCGTCCCATTTTTGTACAAATCGCCGAAATGATAGAAGATGACATATTAGAAGGAAGGTTAGCAGAAGAAACGCAAGTTCCTTCTACCAATCAATTTGCATCTTTCTATCGGATCAATCCTGCAACAGCTGCAAAAGGAGTAAATCAGCTAGTAGACCAAAGTATTTTATACAAAAAGCGAGGTATTGGCATGTTTGTATCGACTGGTGCACAAGAAAAGTTGCGTGAGAAAAGAAGAGAACTTTTTTACGAACAATATATTGTTGCGATGATCCAAGAGGCAAAAAAATTGGGGATTACAAAGGATCAATTAACAGAAATGATACAAAAGAGGGGGTAGGGCAATGTCCAATATTTTAGAAGTGAAAAATGTAACCAAAGCATACAAAGATGTAACTGCAGTAAATGAAATCAGTTTTTCTATAGAAGAAAATAAAATATATGGATTTTTAGGGAGAAATGGTGCAGGAAAAACAACGATTATGAATATGATCACGGCTCAATTGTTTCCAACAGAGGGAGAAATAAAAGTTTTTGGAGAAGAACCTTACGAGAATCGTGGGATTTTGCAGAAGGTCTGTTTTATTAAAGAAAGTCAAGCGTATCCAGAATATTTTCGAGTCATGGATGTACTTGCAACAGCTGCATCCATCTATCCAAACTGGGATGAAGATTATGCTCAGCAGTTAGTTACTTCCTTTCAATTACCTCAAAAACGTAATATGAAAAAACTATCAAGAGGAATGCTTTCCTCTGTTGGTATTGTAGTCGGACTAGCAAGTAGAGCACCTTTAACGATATTTGATGAACCATATTTGGGACTGGATGCCGTGGCAAGAAGTATTTTTTACGATCAATTATTGAAAGATTACTCCAATAATCCAAGAACCGTTATTTTATCTACGCACTTGATTGATGAAGTAAGTCAATTGTTGGAACATATCTTAGTGATGGACAATGGGAGATTAGTGATGAAGGGAGATTTAGAAACGCTACGTGGTCAAGTATATACCATTGTTGGTGATTCGCAAAAAGTAGAAAAATATATAAAAGAAAAAGAAGTTCTGCATCAAGAAAAATTAGGATCTATCTTATCCGCTACGATTTATGATACGGGTGTATCCAAAGATCATTTAAAATTGGACGGTTTAGGATTGGAATACGTCCCAGTTTCCTTACAACAAGCTGTAATCTATCTTACGAATAGATCAAGAAAACAGGGAGGAGTAATGTAATGTCGCTAACTAACATTTTGACAGCTGCTAAAATTCATTTTCGAGGCAAAATGATTTGGTTTTTTACTCCTTGGATCATTGTGGTTGGTAGCTTTCTCATTAATCTTATTATCGCTGGGGCAATCGGTGATAAACCTATTTACACTGGGGGAGTAGCTGCGATCTATATATATATGTTGATTCTAGGTATCGTAACGATAAAACAAACATTTGTATTTTCTATCGGGTTTAGTATACGAAGAAAAGATTATTTCTATGGAACTGCAACAATGGTTTTCATTACATGTTTGAGTGCCGCCGTATTCTTGTCTTTGCTTTCTTTTATAGAGGGGGATCTCTTTGATGGGTGGGGAGTTGAATTATATTTTTTTCACTTACCATATTTAAATGAGGGGAATATTTTCGTTCAAGCATGGATCATCTTTATTTTACTCGTTTACTTTTTCTATTTAGGGTTCTCCATTTCAAGTGTCTATCGCAGATTTGGAAAATGGGGATTGACCATTCTTTCCATTATTACTTTGTTCCTAGGTAGTGCTTTTACAGCCTTATGTATGTACTTTGGCTGGTGGACGATCTTATTTACCAAGATAAGCATTTATACTGCATTGCAACTGACTTGGTGGCTTGTTCCCTTCGTAGTGATTCATCTTCTGTTTTCTTACTGGATGTTACGAAAAGCAACAGTATAACAAAAGAGCCTATCATAGGCTCTTTTTCATTTAGCAGATTCAAAGAGTTCAATGGATTCCTGATCTGGTCCATGGAAAAAAATATATCTCGATCCATTGGGTAAAGTAGTGATTTCTTTATCTATAAAAACAACATTCGATTGCTTTAATCGTTCTATTTCCTCTTCTATGTTATCTACTGCAAAGGCTAGATGATGTACTACCCCTTCCTTTGGTAAATCGCTTCTATAACCATGGATAAGCTCTACTTCTGTTTCTTTCGAATCAGGAAAAGAGAGAAAAGCTAGTGTAATAGTGGGATCTGTATGAATGAGTGTATCACGTAAGGTCATACCAAGCACATCACTGTAAAAGGCAATGGAACGTTCCAAATTTTCCACCATGATTCCTACATGTTCTAGTTTTCGAATTGCCATTTGTGTTTACAACTCCTTTGGGTAATGATTTAGATCTGTTTACGATTGGTGAAGATTATGTCCAATTTTCCATTCGTCTTGTTAGAGTTCCTGTGAAAAATTCTAGTACAATGCCATCTGGATCTTTACATTGAAACGATAAACCGCCACCTCGCCAAACTGGTTGTCTAACGATCGGTATGTCTTGATCTCTAATTTTTGCTACCAACTCATTAAATTCTACTTCGCCCACCGAAAAAGCAATATGATCCATTCCCAAAATACCTTGTTGATAAGTATGTTCTTTCTTTTCAAGAAGACAAATCCATGCAGATCCCCATTCCAGATAGGCATCTGTACGTCCACGATGTACAAGTTTCATCCCTAGTAGATTACAATAAAAAGAAAGACTTATTTGTAGATCATGGATACATAAGGTAAGGTGGTTAAAACCTTTCATTTAAATCTTCCTTTCCTGAAAATAAGTACTAATACTATCTTACAAAAGTCTAATCCTTTCATCTAATATTTTTTTAACTAGTTTACAAAACAAACTTAAATTCATTTAATCTACCCCCAACTGAAAAAGAGTTAGTAAAAGTGATTTAATGTGTAAAACAATATTTTTTTTATTTACGAATGTTATCTTTCAGGAGATGATAAAAGAATAAATACAAACTATACATCTCAACAACGATAGGAGGAAGGAAGTTGTATATTCCTAAACTTTTTAAAGTAACCGATATCAATGAAATCAAGGGATTTATAAAAGCGAATTCATTTGGGACACTTATCACAACCAAAAAAGGAAGACCCATTGCTACCCACTTACCTTTGGAACTACAAGAAAAAGGGGAAGAGGTTTATATTACAGGTCACTTGGCTTATGGAAATCCACAATGGAGAACACTAGAAACATGTGAAGAATGCTTGATTATTTACCAAGGTCCGCATGCATATGTTTCCTCGTCCTGGTATGAAAAGGAAAATGTTCCTACTTGGAATTATCAAGCTGTGCATGTCTATGGAACAGGAATGCTTTTATCAGAAGAAGAGCTAAAACAAGAACTTTCCCATATGTTGCAAAAATATGAAAAACATAGAGAGAATCCAGTCTTGTGGGATAGACTTTCTCCTGAATTACTGAACAAAGAATTAAAAGGGATTGTCGGTTTCAAAATAAAGGCGAGTGAGTTTCAAGCAGCTTATAAGCTAAGTCAGAATCGGAATGATAGAGATTATGATCATATTATTAATAAATTAACGATGGAAGATGACCCACTTGCGAAACAAATGGCAGAAGTGATGAAAAGGAAGAAAGAAAGTTAAAAGGATGATAGTGATTCGATTTTCATATCTTTCTAATTGTATTTGAATAGCACCGTTCACATAACAACCAACATATCTTTCTGAAAAGGTAGTCGGTTGTTATGTCCATATGTCAAATTTCATTATCTTTTAAAAAGTAGAAATAGAGGAAAATCCAATTTTCGTAAGTATTCGAAACAAAAGTACATTATTTTAGCATACCTAATACCCATAAGTAATGATTAGGAAAATCTATCTCTATTTCTTTTACAATTGTATAACCAGTGTCTTGGATAATCTTGTCCAGACGTTCTTTATTCCGTGTTTCAATCCGCTGAAGACGATGGATATAGTCAAAAGCAGGGGAGAAGATTAGGGGAGATAAGGATTGATTTGTCGGTGTTACACCATCTATAAGCAACAAGTATCTTGCATTAGGAAAAGCCTGTTTTAGAGAACAAAGTGTTTCCGTACATAATGAATCCGGATTGAGGTGATGGGTTATAAAATTGGTATAGAGGATATCCACCTCTGGATAAGAGCCTTTGAACGCTGTAATGTCCGCAAGATGTGCTTGTCCATAAAATTTTTCAGATTGAAAAGCCCAATGTAAATTTTTATTCGCTACATCAACCATTGCTTGGCTTTTATCAAATCCAAGCCCATTTACTTGAAATTCATTGCAAATGTCAATGATAGTGTTTCCTGTACCACACCATAGATCACAGAAATCGCCTTGAATATGAATCTCTTTCATTACTTTCTTCATAACTGGTAGAAAACGTTTTTTTACTAGATCACCAGTAAAAGCGACTTCTTCCATTGAAAAGTCTTCCAATTCCGCTTTTTCTTTTCCTTGCGCAATCATCACACTTTTTCCTAATAGCTTAGAATAGGATTCAAACCAATGCAGGAAAGAGGGTAATTCATCCATTACTTCATTGCCAAAAGTAGTTAATGAGTATTTATCATCTATTTTGTCGATAATTTCGCCATATTGTAAAACTAAGAGTGCTCCTTTAATTGCTACAGAATCTGGATATTTTTCACTATCATAGATTTCATTTATGTTTACGTCCCTACTTTGAAGTAAAGTTAGCAAACCAACGGAATGAATGACTACAAGTGCATTGGCACATAATCCATAAGTAAATACTTTAGCACCAGCACTAGGTGTGAAATTGGATGGGTATTTCCATATTTGTTCTGACAAAGATGTCCCTCCTAGCGAATATTGTTTCTTTATTAAATAATATTAATCTATAGTATAATGTAATTGTTTTTAATAGAATAGTTATTTTTTATTAATAAATGTTTTTTAATGGTAAATAAGTTCTGCTTTTTAAATTTGATATAGAAGGGGAGATGATAATGTCACCAGTTGATAATGGGAATTTGTTGCAGAAATTATTAAAAAAAGCATCCAGCGAATCACTTATCTCTTTCACAGCGGGTTTTCCAGCGAATGATATGCTGCCTGTGGAAGAGATTAGAAAGTGTTATGAGAAAGCTTTAAAAGATCATCAGATTTTACAATATAGTACCGATTCCAAAGGAAATCGCTCCTTGCGAGAAGAAATCAGCAAAAGACTGAAACACAAACATATTATTATAACAAGCGACAATATTTTAGTTACCACTGGGTCATCTCAAGCAATCGATTTGATTACGAGGATCACTGCTGCAAAAGGCGATGTTGTCTTGGTGGAAAGGCCTACGTATCAAGAGGTTTTAAAATCTTTACATCAACAGGGTATCCAAGCTGTTGGGGTGCAAAGTGATTGGGAAGGCATGCTTCCTGAAGATGTGGAAGAAAAAATAAGAACATTTCGTCCTAAATTTGTTTATGTTAATCCTACATTTGGCAATCCGAATGGAAAAGTTTGGAGTATAGAGCGGAGAAAACAACTTATTCAATTATGTAAAGCTGCTGGAGTTCTCATTTTAGAAGATGATCCTTATGGTGATCTTCGATTTCAATCGATGCATATCCCATCTCTATACGAATTGGATGAAGCTAGTGATCATGCTACTGTTGTATATGTTAGTACCTTTTCCAAAATTATCGCACCTGCTGTAAGGGTAGGTTATATCGCTGCAAATCCAACCATCCTACAATCGCTAGTACAATTGCAACATCTCTCTGTAATTCATTCGGGTACTATTGATCAACAAGCAATTTCCCATTATCTCCAAAACTATGATTTGGACAAGCGCAATGCTCTACTCGTAAAGGAATATCAATCTCGATTAAACGAAATGGAAGATGAATTGGTTGTCCAATTAGGGAACGAAGTAAAGTGGAACAAACCTACCGGTGGAATTTATTTATGGATGGAAATATCTCCTGATATTGATTCCATGCAGTTATTAGAAGATTCCTTAGCAAATGGTGTTTCTTATTTTCCTGGACATTTTTTCTACGTTGATGAGCCAGATGTAAATGGTATACGGTTAAATTTTACGTTTACTTCTAAGGAGAAGATTCGAACAGGAATACGAAAATTGGCTCAAGTTTATCAAGAGATGAAGGCGTCGGTATAAAATTAGAACAAAAAATCAACTATCTCGGTTGGTTTTTTGATTATGAAAATTTATCTGAAATTAGGTTACAATAACAATGATTATCCATGAAACCAAGGAGAGAAATGGATATTTCACGAGAGGCTTATGAGCGTGTTGGGTTTGTCTTTTCCGCAAAGGGAGAGCAGGATGATGTAGGAATTGCAACGGTAGGACGTTGGGTGAGGATTCAGCATTCAGGGAAGCGCCCCTTGGACAGCGTAACTCTTGAGATCGAAGAGTGGAAGGAATTCCTCCAGGTTGTAAACAAGGGAAACTGGAAGGAAAATCTGATTGCAGGAAATAGCCAAGTCACATACAACTTCCCTAAGTCTGGTGCAATGACCTGCCCGATGGAAATGTGGGATCGGTTCATCCTCGCAATCCAGCAAGGGAAATTTCCCCAAGTAACCTAAGTCTTTCGTTGGCCTCGATCATTCGATTGAGGCCAACTGCTTTTTAGGGATGTGCAAAAACAAAGTACTCTATAAAGCAGATCGAGCCTCTGATCGAATGATCAGAGACTCGACTTCTTCTTTCGATCCGTAAGGAACAGGCCGAAGAAGCTTCTCTCACTTTACCCAATAGATGAGCTTATTTACAGCGGAACAGATGTTCTTCACCGCCGATGAGGTATTGAAGTCTTCGTCGGACACGAGCTGATCCAGAAGTTTTTCCATTTTCTTCCGAATTAGCTCGAGTTCGATGGAAGCGTTTGAATAGCTTTTCAGGCTGAGCAGCCCTACAGCTTCCGCATCTGCTTCCAGAGCTACCATGTTATCGAGTGCGCTTTTGACTCGCTTGCGGGAGACTTCACGCTCCTTGAGGCTGATTCTTTCCAGCTTCAAGGTGTACATTCGCGTAAGGAGCTCACGAAGCTTCTTTTCTTCCAGTTCCTCTGGAGTAGTTGCCAGCTCAGGCAGAACCTTCTTCAGTTGATCGATCTGTTCTCCGGAAAGCTGGTATCCGTCGAGCTTGATCGCACCGATGACGTACGCAAGCGCTACACTTACATTGTCCATGGATTGCTCCAAATCTGAGGAATGGGCTGAATCTACTAAATTTATTATAAAGACATGAAATACTTTGTAAATTGAATTCTGAATATTAGTAGTTGCTCCCTTCTGCAATGAAATATTAGGGAACTGTTTTTGTTTATACTAGCCCTAGTGGACATTTTTTTGTTACACTTACAGATAACGATTTTGTAATTGCATAGATGAGGAGAGTTTAAGATGAGGTATTTAACAGCGGGAGAGTCACACGGACCCCAATTGACAATTATTATAGAAGGATTACCAAGCCAATTGCCATTATCCAAAGAGAAATTGGATTATGAATTACATAGAAGACAGTTAGGGCATGGTCGTGGTCGAAGGATGCAAATCGAAACAGACCAAGCTCAAATGTTGTCTGGTGTTCGTTTTGGAAAAACAACAGGTGCACCTGTGACATTGGTGATTGAAAATAAAGACTGGACACATTGGCAAAAAATCATGAATCCATTAGCTGATCCTGAGGAAGCTGGAAAACGTCGTATTTCACGTCCAAGACCAGGACATGCCGATCTCAATGGCGCGATCAAGTACAATCATCACGATATGCGAGATGTATTAGAACGCTCAAGTGCGAGAGAAACTGCCTCTCGTGTAGCTGTAGGGGCTGTAGCAAAACAAATTCTTGCATTATGCGGTATTCATATCGGAGGACACGTCCTTCGAATTGGTGAAGTAGAAGCAGAACGAGTAGATCTTACTTTAGAAGAACTGGTTCAACGTTCCGAACAATCTTCCGTACGTTGTGTAGATCCCAAAGCAGAGCAGCCGATGAAAGATTTAATTGATCAAGCAAAAAAAGAAGGAGACTCATTGGGCGGAATAGTAGAAGTAATTGTTGAAGGAGTTCCTATTGGACTTGGTAGTTTTGTCCATTGGGATCGCAAGCTGGATGCAAGAATTGCGGGGGCTATTGTAAGTATTAATGCATTCAAAGGGGTAGAATTTGGAATCGGTTTTGAAGCTGCTAAACGACCCGGTTCAGAAGTGCATGATGAAATTGTTTGGTCCGAAGAAGAAGGATTTGGTCGTGCTACCAACCGATTGGGTGGTTTTGAAGGTGGGATGACCACTGGACAGCCTATCATCGTTCGTGGTGTGATGAAACCGATTCCTACACTATATAAGCCTTTGATGAGTGTAGATATTGATACAAAAGAGCCGTTTGCTGCAAGTATTGAACGATCCGATAGTTGTGCGGTGCCTGCTGCAAGCGTAGTTGCTGAAAATGTCGTTGCATGGGAAATAGCCCAAGCTTTACTTGAAAAATTCCCGGCAGATACCATTGATGAATTGGTAGAGCAAGTGAATCAATACCGTGAAAAAACAAAGAGGTTTTAAGATGAGAGAATTACGTGTTTCGACAAAATCTAGGGCTTATTCTGTTTATGTAGGTACAGCACTATTGGCTCGTTTACCGGAATTGCTTAAACAACATAACATACAAACCAATCAAAAGTTGTTTCTTGTAACCGATAGTCACGTGGCTCCACTCTATTCAGAAAACATAGTAGAACCTCTCCGCAACGCTGGGTTTCGAGTTGATATGAGTGTGGTACCTGCGGGAGAAAGCAGTAAATCATTGGAGGTGTTGGATCGGTTGTATGCAGATGCCATACAAGCCGGTCTCGACCGCTCCAGTGTAGTATTAGCTTTTGGAGGGGGAGTAGTAGGAGATTTAGCTGGGTTTTTAGCAGCAAGTTTTATGAGAGGAATTCCTTTTGTACAACTACCTACTACCCTATTGGCACACGATAGTAGCATAGGTGGAAAAGTGGGAATCAACCATAAACTTGGTAAAAATTATATGGGTGCTTTTCATCAGCCTCTGTTTGTTCTATTTGATGTTAATATTCTAACAACTCTGCCTGAAAGAGAATTGACAGCTGGTTTTGCAGAAGTTATCAAACATGCTCTTATCTGGGACAGTAACTTTGTTTCTTGGTTAGAGAAGAACAATATGGCTTTGCGAAATAGGGATCTTCCTATACTAGAAGAAGCTATCTATCGTGGTTGTAAAGTGAAAATTAGCGTAGTTTCGGATGATGAGACAGAAAGTGGTATACGAGCAATTCTAAATTATGGGCATACCATCGGTCACGCTTTGGAGTCCGTTTCTAGTTATAAACGGTATACACATGGTGAAGCCATTGCCATAGGAATGGTAGGTGCTGCAATGTTAAGTGTAGAGATTTTGTCGGCACCTGCTCAATTGGTTGAAGATACAGAGCTTTTGTTACGAAAATTTTCATTACCAACAAGAATACAAGATCAATGGACAGAGGATTCCTTATTGCAATTGATGAAGAGAGATAAAAAGGCAAAACATGGAATCTATACTTTTATTTTGAGTAAAGAGCTAGGGCGAGTGGAAGTAGTTCATGATATTCCAGAAGAAAAGATAAGAAAAGTTTTGCATCAGTTAAAAGAGGTGAGTAGGTAATTGGTAAGAGGAATTCGTGGAGCTACAACAGTAGAGTTCAATACGAAAGAAGCTATTTTAGCTGCTACAAAGGAACTTTCCTTAGCGATCATTGAACGTAATGAGTTAGAAGCAGATGATGTTGCTAGTATTTTGATTACCAGCACACCAGACTTAAATGCGACTTTTCCAGCAGCAGCAGTTCGAGCATTACAAGGGTGGGAATTAGTACCACTCATGGGGGCTACTGAAGTAGATGTGCCAAATGGTTTGCCTTTGTGCATTCGGATGATGTTATTGGTGAATACGGATAGATCCGCAGAAAAAATCCAACATGTTTTTCTCAACGATGCGGAAAAACTCCGGCCTGATTTGAAAAAGTAATTTCATTATTGACAGAAAAGATCGTCCTCGTTTAGAGTAGAAGATAGTATTTATTACAGTGAGTTTGAGTAGATGAGTAGAGTAGAGAATTGGATATAGTTAGCGGAGTAGAGCTGAGTTTATATGCAAACAACAGCCAAAGCATCCCCGCTTTGGCTTTTCATATTTATTTTCCCTCTATATCCTTTTCTCTCCGATTTTATGAAGGAGGGAAATTGATTTGATTTATCCAACCAAAAGTGAAGTGCTTGCATTCGCCAAGCAGTATTCTCATATTCCCATTTGTAAGAAAATCCAAATAGATACAGTCACGCCTATTCAGTTGTTTCATGCGTTAGAAAAAGATGATTATTCTTTTCTCTTGGAGAGCGTAGAAGGGGATCAAAAATTTTCTCGGTATTCATTTATGGGTTCCCAGCCTTATCAGATATTAACAGGCAAAGATAGTATGCTAACCGTAACTACTTCAGATAGAATAAAAGTATTTCCAGCTGATGATCCACTTCCGCATCTAAATGAAATGTTAGAAGCGAGTACTTCTCCGAAATATGAAGGTTTCCCCCCGTTTCTCGGTGGTGCAGTAGGATATTTTAGTTATGAATTAGTTCAAGCATTTGAACCGAATGCGCTTCTTACCAATCCAACAGGTAAAACAAAAGCGTATGATACGCATCTTGCATTTTATGATCGGTTGATCGTCTTTGATCACCAAGAACAAGTATTATATTTGGTTATGCATCTCACTCCTCAAACGGATGGAGCAGATGACTATGAAAAAATAGTGACAAAGCTAGAAAACTGGAAAGTGCAACTGCAAAAAACGCAGCCTTTCATTGAACCGTTGCCGACTCTTGTAAGGGAAGAAGTAGATTTTAGTCAAGTTACTTCTAATTTTACGCGTGAAAACTTTTGTAAAGCAGTGGAGAAAGCAAAAGATTATATTCGAGCAGGCGATATTTTTCAAGTGGTGCCTTCACAAAAATATACGATAGATGGTATACATGATCCAATGATGGTTTATCGAATTTTGCGCTATCTTAATCCTTCTCCCTATATGTACTATCTTCAGCTAGGTGAGGAGAAAATAGTGGGGACTTCACCTGAAATTCTGGTCAGAGTACAAGATCGATTGGTAGAAACAAGGCCAATCGCAGGATCGCGTCCTAGGAGTCAGGATAAAGTAGAAGATGATAATCTAGAAAAAGAATTACTTGCTGATCCTAAAGAAAATGCGGAACATATCATGTTAGTGGATTTGGGAAGAAATGATGTAGGTCGTGTTTCTAAATTTGGTTCTGTACAAGTAACAGCATTTAAACAGGTGGAGCGATACTCTCATGTGATGCATATCGTTTCGCAAGTAACAGGGGAACTATCACCCAAACACACACCATTAGATGCATTTCGGGCTTGTTTTCCCGCAGGGACTGTTTCTGGATCTCCTAAAATACGAGCGATGGAGATTATTGCTGAACTTGAGCCAGAAGCACGTGGGATTTATGCAGGTGCTGTTGGATATTTTGATTATGCAGGAAATGTGGACACATGTATTGCGATAAGAACTATTTATTTTCGAGATGAGAAAGCTTATGTGCAAGCAGGTGCTGGAATTGTATTTGATTCCGATCCTGATAAGGAGTATGAAGAAACACAGCATAAAGCAAAAGCAATGTTACTTGCACTTCAACTCGCCAAAACATCAAAAATAGGCACATAGAGAGGGGAGAATAGAAATATGTTTTTAACATTACTCAATCGATTGCTAGAGGGAGAAGATTTGTCAAAAAACGAAACATTTTATTTGATGGAACAGATGATGAGCGGCTCTTTAAATGACATTCAGATTGCTGCTTTGTTGACAGCTCTTCGCATAAAAGGTGAGACAGTAGAGGAATTGATTGGATTAGTAGAAGGCATGAAAGCATATGCGACTTCTCTGCCTCGTGTTATTGCGGATAGCGTAGATACTTGTGGAACTGGTGGCGATGGGGGAAAAACGTTCAATATTTCTACTGCCACTACTTTTGTTGCGGCAGCAGCAGGAGTTTCTATTGCTAAACACGGAAATCGCGCTGTATCGAGTAAAAGTGGTAGTGTAGATGTTTTAGAACAATTAGGGATTACACTAGATTTAACACCTGATGAAGCGTGTAAACAACTACAAGATACTGGTGTTTGTTTTCTTTTTGCTCCACAATATCACCCTGCTATGAAACATGTGATGCCTACTCGAAAGGCTTTGGGTTTTCGGACATGTTTTAATCTTCTTGGACCATTAGCGAATCCAGCAAATGTACAACGGCAGTTGATAGGTGTGTTTTCTCCGAAATACACAGAGAAAATGGCAAAAGTACTTCAGGCTCTCGGTACAAAACATGCACTTATCGTTTCTGGATTAGATGGTTTAGACGAAATTACATTGACAGCTCCGACACAGATTAGTGAATTGAAAAATGGGCAAGTGGAAACCTACACCATTACTCCTGAGGATCTAGGCATTTCGTCGAGTTCTATCCATGAATTAGAAGGTGGGACACCAACAGAGAACGCAGCTATTATACTCGAGGTTTTGCAGGGGAAGAAAAGTGCAAAACGCTCCATTGTAGAAGTAAATGCTGCAGCTGTTTTATATGTGGCTGGTAAGACAGACTCGTTACAAGCTGGTATTTCATTGGCAGCAGATGTAATCGATTCTGGTTTGGCACTACAGAAATTACGCCAAGTAGCTCAAATCTCCCAAGAGGTGAAATCGCATGTTTCTTGAAAAAATGAAAGTGATCAAACAAAAAGAAATTGCAATACTCGAACAAAAGTACAACCAATCGGATTGGGATATTGCTGCATCCATGCCAAAGGGCCGCTCTCTCCGTAATGCAATTGAATCTTCTTCCTTTGCGGTTATTGCTGAAGTCAAACCTGCATCTCCTTCTAAAGGGATCATTGCATCGAATGTTAATCCAGTTGAACAAGGATTGAGTTATGAAAGAGGAGGCGCAAACGTTATCTCTGTATTGACAGAGACTGAATACTTTCATGGCAAATCTGAATCTCTCACGCAAGTGCAAAAAGCAGTTTCGATACCTGTCTTAAGAAAAGATTTTATTCTTGACCCTCTACAAGTGCTGGAGAGTAAGTTTTTAGGTGCAGACGCGATTTTATTAATTGTTGCTTTTCTAGACCGCACTACTTGTATTCATTTAGCCAACTTAGCACATCAGTTAGGCATGGAGGTTTTACTAGAGATTCATGAGGAATCTGAGGTGGATACCGCACTCCATGTAGACGCGGATGTTATTGGTATCAATAATAGAAATCTCCATTCCTTAGAAGTAGATTTAGTTACTACAAGTCACTTACGTCCCTTTATTACCACGAATGTACCAGTCATTGGTGAAAGTGGCATTCACTCTTTAGAAGATGCAAAAACGTTAGCAAATGCGAATATTAATGGAGTTTTAGTGGGGGAGTTTCTTATGCGCCACGAGAACCCATCCAGAGCAGTGGCAGAATTAAAGACGGTAGGTGAACAGCAATTAAGCAAATCTCGGTAAAATTTTGCGGATTCCGAACAAAAGACGACGTGAAAACTGCTGTTTCTCATGCTGTTTCTGCTATCGGATTTATATTAGTACCTGATCGTAAACGCACGATATCCTTGCTTCAATTAACATCGATGATACCTCTGATTCCAAAACAGATAGAAAAGGTAGGAGTGTTTCAAAATCCTACTCTAGAAGAAGTGAACAATGCTGCCTCTCTAGGGTTGTCTATGGTACAGCTTCACGGTCAAGAGACACCGGCTTTTTGTCAGCAGATCAAGAAAAACAAACAAATCCCGATTATCAAAGTTTTTTCGGAGAAAGAAATACAAAAGATCCCTCTTTATGAAGGATATATTGATGTAGTTTTACTGGATCATTCCGCAGGTGGAACAGGAACTACTATTGATTGGAGTTGCATTCCAGTAGCAAAGCAATTAACTGAGCGATTACAATTGCCACTTTGGATAGCGGGTGGATTGAATGAGTCCAATATAGAAAACTTAATAAGGGATTATGAAATAGATGGAATTGATTTATCCTCTGGAATCGAGACAAATGGCAAAAAAGATACGCAAAAAATGAACAAAATTATAGAGAGGATGAAACAGCATGACAAAATCGAGCAGTAGATTTGGGGCATTTGGTGGAAGATTTGTACCAGAAACATTAATGAATGCTGTTTTAGAGTTAGAACAAGGATTTGAATCGATTTTAAATGATCCGACTTTTGAAAAGGAAATGCGAGACTTATTGGTAAACTACTCTGGAAGGCCAACACCGTTAACGTTTGCTAAACGGTTGACCGAATTTGCTGGAGGAGCTGAAATCTATCTCAAGCGGGAAGATCTAAATCATACAGGTGCACACAAGATTAACAATACGATTGGGCAAGCACTTCTTGCGAAGAAAATGGGTAAACGAAAATTAATTGCTGAAACTGGTGCGGGACAGCATGGTGTCGCTTCTGCAACGATTGCTGCTTTGTTAGGAATGGAATGCAAAGTTTATATGGGTGAAGAAGATGTACGACGACAAGCTCAAAATGTTTTTCGTATGGAATTACTAGGTGCCGAGGTGGTTCCTGTTACATCAGGTTCAAGAACACTAAAAGATGCAACAAATGAAGCGATGCGTGCATGGGTTGCAGCAGTAGAGGATTCTTTTTATCTTATCGGTTCAGCTGTGGGCCCTCATCCATATCCACAGATGGTAAAGTATTTTCAGCGAGTTATTGGTGATGAAGCACGTGCACAAATGATAGAACAAACTGGCAGTTTGCCAACGGATGTTGTTGCATGCGTAGGTGGAGGTAGTAATGCGATCGGAATGTTTACTGCTTTTGTAGAAGATAGTGCAGTAAAGATCCATGGTGTGGAAGCAGCAGGTAAGGGATTGGATACAAATGAACACGCAGCTAGTTTGAGTCTTGGAAGACCTGGTGTGTTACATGGCTCCTTTAGTTATATCTTACATGATGAAAATGGACAGATTATTCCAGCTCATTCTATCTCAGCGGGATTGGATTATCCAGGAGTTGGACCAGAACATGCACATTTAAAAGAAATAGGAAGAGTACGTTATACAGCAGTAACAGATGAACAGGCAATGGAAGCGGTTAAGTTATTGTGCAGATTAGAAGGTATCATTCCTGCTATTGAATCTGCCCATGCACTTTCAGAAGCTGTACGTTTAGCTTCACAAGGCAGTGTTGCTGAAAAAATATTAGTTTGCCTTTCTGGTCGTGGCGATAAAGATATGGGAACGATTCGAGAATATTTTCAGGGGGAATCGGAGTGAGTCGATTAGCGAATGCTTTTCAAACCAACCAAACCAATTTAATACCATATTTAGTTGCAGGTTATCCTTCTGTTGAAGCTACGATTGATCTCATTCATTTGTTAGCAGAAGAAGGTGTAACTGCGATTGAATTAGGAGTACCTTTTTCAGACCCAGTTGCCGATGGTCCAATCATCCAGCTTGCCGCAGAAAAAGCATTGTCTAATGGAATAACATTGTCGGATGTTTTCGCGATTGCCCAAACCGTTCGTGATCAAGGGAATACTATCCCATTGATCTTGTTTTCCTACTATAATCCTTTGTTATCATACGGATTAGAAAAAGTAGCGATAGATGCTGAGAAAGCGGGTTTTTCAGGGTTCATCGTACCAGATTTACCATATGAAGAAAGTGATTTACTTCGAACGCAATTGGAACAGGTGAGTTTGGATTTGATCCCATTAGTTGCTCCTACTTCAGAAGAAAGAGTTGCTAAGATAGCTGCAACTGCCAAAGGTTTTGTATATTGTGTTTCTTCTTTAGGAACAACAGGGGTAAGGCAAAGTTTTGCTTCGAATTTGGACTCATTTTTACAACAAGTAAGATCCAGTAGTAGGGTGCCTATTGCTGTTGGATTTGGTGTTTCTACGGCATCACAAGTGCAAGAATTACGGACAAAAGCTGATGGGGTGATTGTTGGAAGTGCACTTGTAAAACAAGTTACAGAGATGGAACAAGCACTTTGTAAGGAAGATGAAAAGCAAGTTGCATTAAATACTATCCGTGGATTTGTCAAGAAACTTCTAAGCTAGTAAGATAGATAGAAAATAAGTAAGTTGGGGGATTAATCATGATATCAGCCAAAAAATCGATACAAGGCTTACCTATATATCAACCAGGGAAATCATTAGAAGAAGTGAAGAGAGAACTTGGATTGGAAAAAGTAATCAAGCTAGCATCCAATGAAAATCCTTTTGGTTGTTCACCAAAGGTATGGGAAGCTCTGACACAAATCAAAGAACAATTTCATCTTTACCCAGAAGATGATGCTCCTATGCTTCGGAAACAATTGGCTGAATCGTTGGAAGTAGATGAACGTAGATTGGTGTTTGGAAATGGTTCAGATGAAGTAATTCAAATGATAGCACGTGCCTATTTAGAATCAGGAATAGAGTCAGTCATGGCCACCCCTACTTTTCCAAGATATGGGACTGCAACCCGGATTGAAGGAGCTGTACCAGTAGAAGTTCCGCTAAAAGACGGGAAACATGATCTAGATGCAATGTTAGCAGCTGTTACAGAGAAAACCAGATTGGTTTGGATATGTAATCCTAACAACCCTTCTGGTACTTTCGTTGATCATGATGCACTGAACTCTTTTATTGATCAATTACCAGAACATGTCTTGGTTGTAATCGATGAAGCATATTTCGAATATGTTACAGATGATTCATACCCTGATTCATTATCGTTATTGGACTACAACCCTAGAATTATTGTATTGCGTACCTTTTCAAAAATATATGGACTTGCTTCTTTTCGTGCGGGATATGGTATAGCACATCCCGAAGTGATTCAACAACTATCTCGTGTTCGTGAACCTTTTAACTTAAATCGCTTGGCGCAAGCAGCTACTCTTGCAGCTTTAAAAGATGAGACTTTTGTTGTCTACTGCCGAAATCAAAATAGATTAGGTATGAAACAAGTGATGGAACAGTTAGATGAATGGAATATCGATTACTACCCATCCCAAGCTAATTTTTTACTAATTGATACAGGTTACGATGGGGATGAGGCATTTTCGTATCTGCTGAAACAGGGAGTTATTGTAAGATCTGGAAAAGCTTTAGGTTTTCCGACCTATTTACGTGTAACAATTGGTAAAAAAGAAGAAAATGAAGCTTTCCTTATTGGATTGAATAGTTATTTACAGGAGAAAAAAAGTAGGGTTGTCACATGAGAAAGAGAGTTGCGATTCTTGGTGTTGGCCTGATTGGGGGTTCTCTTGCTTTATCTTTCAAAGAAAGAACAAACTACCAAGTGATCGGTTTTGACACCTATTCCGATACAATTGAAAAAGCAATTCGACTAGGGGTAGTAGATGAAGGTTATACCAAACTCTCACAAGCTGTACATCATGCCGACTTTATATTTATTGCTGTGCCAGTAGGTCAGATCGGAATTTATATCAGGCAGTTAGCTGGTCTTCAGCTCAAAAAGGGTGTAATAATCAGTGATGTAGGAAGTACCAAAGCTGAAATTTCGAACTATGGAAAAATGTTAACGGAACAAGGTTATACCTTCATTGGCGGACATCCCATGGCTGGTTCACATCGATCTGGTGTTCAAGCTGCCCATTCTTTATTGTTTGAGAACGCCTATTATGTACTGACTCCAGAACCGGATACATCTTTAGCTGATGTGGAGGGATTAAGCCAAATATTGAAACAAGCCACACACGCGCAACTGGTCATTATGGATCCAGAATATCATGATATGGTAGTAGGTGCTATCAGTCATTTGCCGCATGTGATAGCTACTGGATTAGTTGCTCAAGTAGGTAATTATAATGATGCCAATGGATGGTTCCATCGGTTGGCTGCTGGTGGATTCCGCGATTTGACACGTATTGCAGCTAGTCATCCTGTCATGTGGAGAGATATATTACTTAGCAATAGAGATAAACTGTTACCTCTTTTAGATGATTGGATTAAACAAATGTCCGATTTTCAACAAGCCATTGATAGAGGAGACGCAGAGTGGATTGAAACGATCTTTGCTCGTTCCCGTGATTTACGGCAAGGTTTACCAGATAAAAAGCGTGGTCTATTAGCTCCTATATATGAATGTTATATAAATATTCCTGATGAGCCGGGACTTATCGGTCAGATAGCCACTTTGCTTGGAGAACATAAGGTGAACCTAAGCAATATTAGCATCATGGAGAATCGAGAAGAAGTTCATGGTATCCTTCGTCTAACCTTTCGTAAATTACAAGATTATGAGCGTGCTATTCCGATTTTAGAAATAGCAGGTTATACCACTTATACGGAAAATACCAAGGAGGATCACCATGTCCACATTAATAAGTAACCGAATTGAGCCATTTCGAAAGACAATTACGGTTCCGGGTGATAAATCTATTTCCCATCGCGCCATAATGTTTGGTTCTCTAGCAAAAGGAATCACAATGATCGAAGGTTTTCTTCCCGGTGCGGATTGTTTATCTACTATCGCTTGCTTTAAAAAGCTAGGGATACAAGTAGAGCAGACTTCACCGACTAGTGTAAGAGTAAAAGGAGAGTCCATTAAAGGTTTAAAGGCACCAAATACTGTATTGGACGTAGGAAATTCTGGTACTACGATACGTTTGATGATGGGAATTTTAGCAGGTACTTCGTTCACAAGCACATTGGAGGGAGATGCATCTATTGGAAAAAGACCAATGGATCGTGTCGTTAACCCTCTTCGTCTTATGGGAGCGAAGATATCAGGTAGGGAAGATGGGAAATTTACACCTCTTACGATTGAAGGAAGCTCTCTAAAGGGGATTACATATGAGAGTCCTGTTTCCAGTGCTCAAGTAAAGTCTGCTATTCTTTTGGCCGGTTTATCAGCCGAGGGGAAAACTACAGTTCTAGAGCCTGCTCTTTCTCGTGATCATACAGAAAGAATGCTAGGTGCTTTTGGAGTAGACGTAGAGCGGTTAACAAATGGAGCATCTATCTCAGGAGGCCAACACCTTACAGCCACAAGAATTACTGTGCCAGGTGACATTTCCTCTGCCGCTTTTTTCTTAGCAGCCTCCTTAATGGTCCCTGGCAGTATTTTATCGATTGAAAATGTTGGCTTAAATCCAACTCGTACTGGTATTATCGATGTATTTAAGGCGATGGGTGCTGAAATAAAGGTAACAAATCTACGAGAATCATCAGGAGAACCAATCGGAACCATTACCATCACATGTAACGAATTAAAAGGAGTGGAGATTGGTGGAGATCTCATTCCTCGTCTGATCGATGAAATTCCGATCATCGCTGTTGTAGCGACGCAAGCGAAAGGCAAGACGATCATCCGTGATGCAGCAGAGCTTAAAGTGAAAGAAACAAATCGTATTACTACTACTGCGAACGAGCTCCGCAAGCTAGGTGCCCAAGTTGTGGAAACTGAGGATGGTCTTATTATCGATGGTCCCACTCCACTTCGAGGTGGGGTTTGCGACAGTCATGGCGATCATCGAATAGGGATGGCGATGGCGATTGCAGGTCTTGCTACGGATGAGCCTGTAACGATTAACAATGCTGAAGCAATTCAAGTATCTTTTCCTGGATTCTATGATTTATTGAAGCAATTGTAAAAAAAAGAAAAACACCCTCTATACTCAAAAGGGTGTTTTTCTTTTTTTATTCTCTATTTTCGAGTAGCTTATGAATACAGGTAGGCAAAAGATCATACAACGTTTCAAACGTATAGGTGATATCAAGGCGTTCGGTCCGTTGATGAGCATCTTTGCCGACAGAACCTAAATTAATGACAGGAACATCAAATTCTTCTAATTCTTTTAAGGGGACAGAGTATCCTTTTTCCCATAAAGGCATGTTTTTCACAAAAGGTTGCAATGATGTAATGGGATACTGTAATCCGACATAACTTAGATCTGAAATGCCTCCGAAATAATTTATTTTTTGCAAGGAGATTTCATGATTTTGTCTGGCATAATCAATCATTTCGGTGGTGACTTGTTTAATCAGTGGGTGATTACGTGAACAGATAGCAGGATAGTAGGGTGGTGCGAAAAATAGTATCATCATTGGTGCTAGTTCTTTGCAAAGTATCGCTAGTTCATCTACTAGTTCGATCGTATATTCACGTTCATCCAGGTGATTTTCTTTTTGTGATAATACTCGCTTTTCGATTTTTTGTACTTGTTCTCTTCCGTATTTCTCGATTGCATAATCTAGTAGATCTTGATAGGTCAAAACACGAACGTTTACGTTTTGTGGTGTATAAGGTTCGTATTGAACATAGTTTTTGGCGTGTTTGGAGTATGTTTCTTCGATGTTTTTGGCAACTGTTTTTGCCGAATCCATTAAGGATTGGACAATACTGTCCATTTGCTTTTCTAATACAAATAAATTAAATAAAGTAACGGCACGATGTGGGATTTGTACCGAGTAATCCTTTTTTAATCCTTTTTGAATTAAATTGGTAGGAGGTGGGGTTGCTTCTCCATCGACTACCTCGCAAAAATCGGTATTCAACTCTAATTCAGAAGATAGTTGTGAAGCCATAAAGTTCGCATTCAGTCCGAGAAATGGTTCGCCAACATGTGTCTCTTGACCATAACATAAAAAACCTGGCAATACTTTTCCGATCGTGCCAGTATAGATGTATTTATTTTGGTCTCCAGGAAAACGTGTAAACATCGATTCGGAATTTAATACAGCTTTATATTTTAATTCATTTTCTTCAGCAAACTCTAATAAAGCAGGAACAGCTTTCCTCATGCCGATCGAATTTACTTCTTCATCAGGAACAGTAAGTAATAGAATATTACCATCAAATGTACCAGATGTAGCTTGCTCAATGATAGACATGTGCATGGCTAATCCGCATTTCATGTCCATAGTTCCTCTTCCGAATAACCATTCACTTGTCTCTAATTCTTGTTGAATATCAGGAGACAACTCATCTTTATGATTGTAATAGAGCTGTGTTAATTGCTTAGCATCGAAAGCGCTTTCTTTCCAAAGTCCATAATCTTCTACATCGACTACATCGAAATGACTTACCAGAATAACTGTATTTTGGACGCTTTCGTTTTTCTTTACAAGTGCCATAAGGAATTCTCGACCATCTCCTGTAGGGCATAACCGAAGGTGTTCAGGATGATGTTGATAGTAAGGTAGAGAGCTTAATTCATTGTGTACATGTTTAGGGAATTTTATTTCTGCTGAGCTACCAGTAACACTAGGGATTTTTACTAAATCACACAGTAAATCTAATAACTGTTCTTTGGTTTGCCATTTACTCATCTTGGATCCTCATTTCATTCCGTATTACGGAAAACTTTTCCGTTATCTGGTGAAAAAAATTAGTTTGCTTTGCCTAGTCGTTTTGAAATTTGTTCTGCTCCATTTTTTACTCGATCAATTAAAAAAGTTATTCGCTCTTCTGTAATGTTGTAATTTAAGATACCAATACTTAGTGCGCCCATTATTTGATTTTGAAATCCGATAATAGGGGAGGCAACAGAGGCGGTACCTTCTGTTTTTTCTCCATAGCTGATAGCATAACCAGATTTAGCAATTTGGGAAAGTTGATCTAAAATTTTTTCCCGTTCTGTTTTATGCACTTGTAATGTTTGTAATATTTCTAGTGTTTTTTCTTTTGGCATATTGGCAAGAATGGTTTTATTCGCAGCACCGATAGATAGGGGTATTCGTTCTCCGAGATTATCGATGATACGAACTTTTAATGGACTATCTATTCGTTCAATAATAATAGAATCCGTTTGATTAGGGATATTTAAATATATGCTTTCTTCTACTTCTAAAGATAGTTGTTCCATAAAAGGTCGTGCCACGACACGAAAATCTAAGTTTTCAAGCATTCCTAAACCAATTTCCATCCATTTATTCCCTATTTTATATTGCTTCGTTTCGGGGATTTGGGTTACAAGTTCATATTGAACCAAGCTACTGAGTAGGCGATGTACAGTGCTCAAAGGTAATTCAGTGTGATCCGCTATTTCTGAAATAGGCCAACACATTTTTTGTTGATCGGAAATCAGAAGTTGGATAATTTTCATCGCTCGGTCAATGGATTGAACCATTGGCATCCCCCTTTAATGGTAGATTCGAAAGATACTTATCTCATTTGTAACATATACTTACATTTGAAATCAATATAACTTTAAAAAATGAATTAGGAAATTTTTTTTAAGAAGATGGATATTATTCCGTTTCTATTTTTCGTTCTTGTAATTTAAAGGATAAATGAGATTTTCATCAGGTGGGATATCGGATATTTGATAATATTATTTTTTTATATTTGGAAATATATTATACTGAGGAATGTGTAGTCTGTTCACGATGAATTTTAAAAAAATAAAAATACAAGGGAATTTTGGGAAAGTAGCTTGATTTTTTCAAATTATCCACTTATACTATCTTTACAGTATGGTTTCTCTCTATTCCTTTCCATAATACAATTTATGTAACCGTTTTCGGAAGAACGGTTCTTTTTTTGTCTATCTTTCCCCTTTTTCGTCCAAACTGGAACTGTGAAGTTTGGTCCGAAAGGGGAGTTTTCTTTTGCGTATTGCAGAATGGCTGACGTATACAAGCATAGAACAATTGAGGCAACTCAATCGTACTTATCATGGACAAGAACTGGCGACTCACTCAAAGTATGATCTGATTCGTTCCTTGCTACCCAAATTAGGAACCAAAGAAAATTATCAAAAACAACTAAAGGATTTACCAGATATAGAATCGCGTTTTTTACAATTGCTCGTATTTGATACTGCATCTGCTTTTACAATGGAAGAATTACTTGCCAAAGGGAGGGCTGCACTTTGTAAAAAAGAAGGAGTGCCTAGAAACTTTGTTATAAAAGCAATCAAAAGAGGTTGGCTCTTTCAAGGGTATTCTCAGCGTACACACTATTTATATCATGTTCCTTCCGATACGAGAAAACAAGTAATTAACTGCTTCCTAGCTCCGTTTCGTGATTATGTGATGATTCGACCACCTCTTTATTATCGAGATGAAGGCACCGAAGTTGTCCATGATCTAAAGAAATTTTTGGATTTTTTAAGGCAGCAAATTGTCCGAACAACAGATAGTGGGGGTATTTATCGAAATCAATTGCGTCAGATGATGGATACATTTGCAATATCTGAAAATCTCCTAAGTGGAAAAGGCCCTAGATTCGGATTCGGAAGAAGTTACCATTTTTATCCGGATCGATTTTCTTTGCTATACGATTTTGCATTTTATGAGAAATATTTCCAAGAAACTCCAGAAGGATATTTGCGTTTAACAGAACAAAATTTCGGGAATATATTTGATACCGGCAAGGAAGAGTTGATCATTAACCTCTACCGGTTCTGGATAAGGTTGTATAAAAGACCTATTCCTAATTTACCAATTGTATTAAAGTGGGTTGGTTCTCTAGCACATTTGGGGTGGTTTCCAGTTCAAACAATCAAAGAAATTGTTGCTCCTTGGCTCCATCCATTCTATTATGAGTCAGAAGAACTACTTTTTGCACGTATTCTAAAGATGCTGGCTCATTTGGGAGTACTGCGTATAGGAGAAGAGAGCACAGGTGAACAATTTCTGACACTTACCTCTACAGGTGAAAAAATATTTTCTGATGTATCCGTTTTCCAAGAGAAAGTCATTGATGTTGCTTTTATTCATGGTAGGGATTGACCCTATGATTGTCGAATAGATAATTACCGGTGACTATCATTTGGGAGGGTGGGTATTGAGCACCATAACTGTTTCAGAGAAAAAGGAGTTTATTCATTGGTTTTTAGGACATCATGAGCTCCGTAAAAGGGAAGTAGCATGGTTGTTAAGTTACTTATCATCAAAAGACGAATTACTCGCGAGAGTTCATTTTGTAGAACATGTGTCATTATTGCCTAAGTCAATCATTATTTCAACAAAGTGTTCAGATATGCCACCTTTTCAGTTTTCTCGAAAAAAGCGTGTTGGTACAGATGTAGAATCTGTATTTTATGATCTGCAACTTTTCCCGGATGAAGATATATATATTGGGTTGTATTTTCAGGATAGGACAACATGTCCTAAATTTGCCGCCGTATTGGAGGGTAATCCCATGGAAAGACAAGACTTGGTGCAAGACCAGTTGCTCAGTCTGTTTGCGGAGATGCTTCTCGATCAATCGGTACGCAGGTTTCAAAAAAAGCAATTGTACACTAAAATAGATGAATCACTTATGAATCAAGATAAAGCTATGTTTCTAAAACTAAGCAAAGAACTCAAAAAACTGGTTGAAGAGAGCAAATAAGCAAACAAATAAGTAGCTCAGCTATGCTGAGCTACTTATTTTTGGAGGATAACACATGCGTTTATTAGAGCAAAGAGAAACAAATTGGTCTTCACTTGCGCCATACTTAGACACAATATGTTTACCTATTTATCAGTATCAAATGAATCAAAAAGAGTTAAAATTAGAAGAAGCTAGCTTGATTGAGTACATAACAGAAGAATTGGAGAAAAGATTAATAGGGAGGATGTTATTATTACCAGCCTGTAGTTTCATTGGACAAGATGAAAAGCTAATCACCCATACTATTTTAAGTATGGATAAAGGATTGGTACATAGTGGATTTCATTATCGCTTCTTGGTAATACTAGAACAGACATGTGAGATAGGAAATATAGATTCTTCCTTTCATGTTTTACAAGTAAAAAAAGATGTCGATAAAGACATAGAATTAGAGCGATTATATGAAAAAATACTAACCGTTTGGCAATCTGTTTAAACAGAGAGGATTTTCATTTTTTCGTTTTTGAAAACATCCTATCGGATTCCTTGACTTTTGTTTTACCGTTTCGCTATCATGGATATGTCCTAGTAAAGTATTTCATGTCCTAATAATGTAAGGTTCCAGTCCGTTGGACGGTGATGTTGTTATAGAGGGAGGTCGGATGTGTCGTGAGCAAGAAAATTTCCCGTCGGCAGTTTTTGACGTATACATTAGGTAGTACGGCGGGTTTCCTAGGTGCTGGAATGCTGTTCCCTATGGTTCGTTTTGCTGTTGACCCTGCTCTTAAGAAGGGTGGCGGTGGTAATTTTATAGATGTAAATTTACCACTTTCAGAAGTAACAGATAAACCAAAATCAGTTCAGTTTAAAGTGCACAAAAAAGACGGTTGGTACTCTTTTGATGAAGTATTGACTGCATGGGTTTTACGAGACAAAGGTAAGATCTTAGCACTTTCCCCTGTCTGTAAACACCTTGGATGTACAGTATCTTGGGAATCGAACCCTCAATTTCCTAATACTTTTTTCTGTCCTTGTCACTTTGGGCGTTATACCAAAGATGGTACGAATGTACCAGGTACACCCCCAGCGAAACCGCTTGATCATTACGAAACAAAAGAAGCAAATGGTAAGTTGTTGATTGGTCCTTTGATGAAGACATAATGTTTTTTTCCGATTGGAGGTGACGTGCTTATGTTACGCGCCATATACGACTGGGTGGACGAACGATTAGATATTACGCCTCTTTGGCGTGATGTTGCAGATCATGAGGTTCCAGAGCATGTGAATCCAGCCCATCATTTTTCGGCGTTTATTTATTGTTTTGGAGGACTTACCTTTTTTGTAGTAGTTATTCAAATTTTGTCGGGAATGTTTCTTGCCATGTATTATGTTCCTGATATTATCAATGCACATGCCAGTGTGAAATTTTTGCAAAATGAAGTAGCAATGGGTGCGATAGTCAGGGGTATGCACCACTGGGGAGCAAGCGTTGCCATTGTGATGTTATTTTTACACACACTTCGAGTCTTTTTCACAGGTTCGTATAAACATCCTCGTGAATTCAACTGGGTCGTAGGCATGTTAATCTTTTTTGTTATGTTAGGCCTTGGCTTTACAGGTTACTTATTGCCTTGGGATAACAAAGCTTACTTCGCGACAAAAGTAGGGGTAGAGATCGCTGCATCGGTACCGTATCTTGGCCCATATATTGCTACGTTCTTGCAAGGTGGAGACATTGTAGGTGCACAAACGATTGCTCGTTTCTTTGCTCTTCATGTATTTTTCTTCCCTGCGGCACTTCTTGCACTACTTGGAGCACACTTCATACTTATTCGTCGTCAAGGTATTTCCGGACCACTATAAACTTTGCGGGAGGAGGGAATCCACTTGGCACATAATCAAGATGGAAACCATAAAGAACAAGTCCACTATGTTGGAGACTCTCGCGTACGTGCTAACCGGAAGAAGATGTATCCGCCGGACTATACGGAGTTTCCAAGTAAATCGGAAGCATTTTTTCCCGATTTTCTATTGAAAGAGTGGATGGTTGCAGCTGTTTTTTTAGTTGGATTTATGACATTGGTCATGGCAGAAGAACCGCCACTGGGTGATATTGCTGATCCAACAAACACCGGATTTTTACCAGTTCCAGACTGGTATTTCCTATTCATGTATCAGCTTCTAAAGTACAAGTGGGCTTCTGGGCCATTTGTAATTGTGGGAACACTTATATTACCAGGTATTCTGTTTACTTCTCTGATACTGGCTCCTTGGTTGGATAGAAGTAAAGAACGTCGCCCATCCAAACGTCCAGTAACAATTGGTTTGATGCTTGTTTCTCTTGTTTCTTGTATTGCGCTTACATGGGCTGCAGAAGCAGAGCACGTAACACAATTAGAGTCCTCTGTTGGTAGTCCAACTGTGGATAAAAAGGTAGTAGATGCTAATTCGGAAGGGCAAAAGCTTTATTCTGAAAATGCATGTATACGTTGTCACGGTGATCAATTGCAAGGGAAGAATGGGCCTCCTCTTTTGGGGGTAGGTAATCGCCGGACTGCCGAGCAACTTCATACTTACATTAATGAGGGTAAAGGTGGCGTAATGCCAGCTGGTATGTTTCAAGGAACACCTCAACAACAACAAATCTTGGTGGATTGGCTGATGAAACAAAAACAAAAATAAAGTTATTGTTTTTACCACACAAGATATAGTTGTACTCTTGTAATTACAAAAACCCCGGATATCCGGGGTTTCTTTCTATAGAGGAGACATAGTATGCATGCACTACATCTATTTTTAAGCTGGAGAAAACAGCAATGGTTTTTAGCTATTTTATTTGTTGTTAATCTTATAGGTTCTATATATGGGTATTACTGGTATGGAAATCAGTTGGAGCAAACAAAATGGGAGCTACTAATTTTTGTACCTGATAGCCCAACTGCTAGTTTATTTTTCACGGGTGTCCTGCTTCTCTACCTTTTCAAGAAAAAAAGTGCATTGTTAGAAGCATTCGCAGCTATTACTTTATTTAAATATGGAATATGGGCAGTGGTGATGATTTTATGGGGAGCAATGCTATCACCGGATGGTTTTATTCCTTCTCTCACGTGGGAACATTACATGCTGATGTTTTCTCATTTAGGAATGGCTATACAAGCACTTATTTACGCACCGATATTTTCTTTTCGTTATCGAGAAATAGTCTTAGTTTCCTTATGGACTTTACTAAATGATGCACTTGATTATGGTTTGGATATACATCCTTGGCTCACTTCAGATTTGGAAGTATATGATCACCTAGTCGGGTGGTTTACCTTGTTACTCAGTTTCACTTCGATTTTTTTATTTTCCATATTTATAGAAAAAAGAAGATCAGAAACGACTTCTAATCTATAGACATAGAAGCATAAAGTTGTACCAATAAGACTTGAAAAAGGTGATCTTATTGGTACGAATATTTTGTATAGTAATACTTAGTCTTTTCTTTTATCCGAATATGGTAGATGCTGAACAAGCGTTTATGATATCGGATTCTAAACAGTGGACCTCTTCAGCTACACGCATTGTCAAAGAAGTAGATGCGGGAAGATATGTAGAAGCAAGACAAGAATTAGATGAATTAGCAAAGCAGTTCTCGCGTTCTAATTTTGCGGAAAAAGAGCTGAGTGTACAGGCTATTCAAGCGCTTTCCACTTGTATTATCGATTTGGAAGGGAGACTAAATCGTATTACTCCCAATCCAAACGAATTAAATTTTTATGCGAAGCGACTGCTCATTACGTTTGATGCTACAAGACATTCTAATCAGCCTATGTGGCAATCTTATTATCTTGTTTTAAAGCGCCAATTAGATAAAATGTTAGTGGATAGTACACAGAACAAAGATATAAGAGAAGAGTTGAATATTTTACATAATCACTATGTCATCTTACGCCCAGCTCTAGTAGTGACCAAAAGTCCAATCACTGTACAAAAAGTGGATTCGTTGTTTTTGTTTCTAGAAAGAGATTCCAATAAAGATCATCAGCAAGTAGCACTAGGCCAATTGAAGAAGTTGTTATTCCCTTTGTTTTATGGATCTGAGCAAGATGTACTGGCTGTGACGAATCCAAATGGTAAAGTTCCTATCTCCACTTTTTTATCCATTATTAGTGTGATTATCATTGGTATTTTAACGTTTGTTTCTTGGCGAAAAAGACTTCAATCCGCCATGTGAAGGAAAAGATAGGCGGTATGTAAGCCTATCTTTTTTAAATGGAGGTGCGCTCGAAAGAAAATCCTTCTCCATGAACTTCACGTGCATCATTCACAACTACAAAAGCATGGGGATCAATTCCATGAACAATATTTTTTAATTTAGGCATTTCTCGGAGAGATACTACAACATATAATACTTCTTTTTCATGTCCTGTGTACCCACCAGTACCTTTTAACTTTGTAACACCTCGATCCATTTTTTCTGTTATCAATTCTGCCAATGGTTGCGGAGAATGGGATATAATAAAAGCAGCTTTTGCCGTTTTTCCTCCTTCTACAACATAGTCAATCACTTTTGCTCCAACAAATACAGCTACTAATGTATACATGGCTTTATCCAAACCAATCAAGTAGATGGACACTAAGATGACGGTAAAATCGAACAATAAGAAAGTACGGCCAAGATTCCAGCCGAAATAACGGTCCATCAGTCGTGCGATGATATCTACTCCACCAGATGTACCACCTACTCGAAAAATAATACCAGCTCCTATTCCGACTAAGACACCAGTGAATAAAGCTGCTAATAAGAGGTCATCAGTAGGTTTCTGCCAATTTTTAGTTAATTCCAAGCATGCCGATACGGATGCTATACCTACAACGGTGTACCAAAATGTTTTTTTCCCAAAAACTTTATATCCAATAACCAGTAAGGGAATGTTTAATATAAATATCACTAGCCCAGGGGACCACTTAAAATAGTAAAATAGGATCAAGGCAATTCCGGTGAATCCTCCTTCAGCTAGCTTGTTAGCTAGGGCAAAGCTATTGATACCAAGTGAATAAATAAAACCTCCGACAAAGATAGCCAATAAGTTACGAAGATGAAATAAAAATAGTTGCAATGTGTTCGCCTCTTTCTTCTTATGCTGTGTCGTATTTTATTGTGTCTTATTCTATTATAGGGTTCCCAAAATTCCTTTCAATAGTTGCCGAGATGGAATTAGTGGTCTAACATGGATGGGTAAGGAGGAAACACATGACGAAAAAAACATTAGATGAAATGCAAAAGGAAGTAGATCGATATATAGGTCAGTTTAAAGAAGGTTATTTTCATCCTCTCTCCATGCTTGCAAGGATGACAGAGGAAGTGGGTGAACTTGCAAGAGAAGTAAACCATCAGTATGGTGAAAAACCTAAAAAAGCTACAGAAGATAAAAATACGATCGAACAAGAACTTGGAGATTTGTTATTTATTATCTCATGTTTTGCTAATTCGTTGGGGATTAGCCTTGAATCTGCATTTGAACAAGTAATGGAAAAATATAATACACGTGATAAAGACAGATGGACCAGAAAATAGAAGGAGATATACATCATGACGATTCGCATCATCGTGGCAGGAGCATCTGGGAAAATGGGTCAAGAAGTTGTAAAGCTAATTGAACGTACCGAACATTTTCAGCTCGTAGGTGCTGTCTCTCGTACATATGCTGACCAAGAAATAAACGGAGCAAAGTATTATGCTTCATTGAAAGAAGCACTGGAAGCAAATCAAACGGATGTAGTAGTAGATTTTACCAATCCGGAAATGATTAGGAAACATTTACAGATTTGTTGTGCATTTCGTGTAAGCCCTGTGGTAGGAACAACCGGGCTCACAGAAGAGGAATTGAATCATTTAAGAATGGAATTCAAACAAGCTAATTTAGGGGGGATTATTGCTCCTAATTTTGCTGTTGGTGCCATTCTTATGATGCGTTTTGCTGCTCAAGCAGCTAAATATTTACCACATGTCGAAATTATTGAATCTCATCATGATCGCAAATTGGATGCTCCTTCTGGTACGGCGTTAAAGACAGCAGAATTAATTACCGAAAGTCGCAAACAACTCAAACAAGGTCATCCAAGTGAAATGGAAATGTGGGAAGGTGCTAGAGGAGCAGAATATCATGGATTTCGAATTCATAGTGTACGATTACCGGGTTTAGTTGCTCACCAAGAAGTTTTGTTTGGAGGGACAGGACAGCTTCTTACTATTCGACATGACTCTTTAAATCGAGAATCTTTTATGCCAGGAGTACAATTAGCTGTAGAGAAGGTACTTGAATTAAATGAGTTGATTTATGGTCTAGAAAATATTATGGAAGTATAGGAGTAATATCATGAACAAAGTGGATATTTTAGCTTTTGGAGCACATCCAGATGATGTGGAATTGGGTGCAGGTGGAATACTAGCAAAACACGTAAGGGCTGGTTTTAAGACTGCTATTTGTGATCTTACTTATGCAGAATTATCTTCAAATGGAACAGTAGAAAATCGGCAAATAGAGGCAGAGCGAGCAGGGGAAGCATTGGGTTTGACAGCAAGGTATTGCCTTGGTTTTCCCGATAGAGGCCTAAGTGGGACCAAAGAACAAATTTTGTTAATCACACAGATTATTAGACAATTGAAACCAAAAATAATTTTCACACCCTATTTTCGGGATCGTCATCCAGATCATGTGGCATGTAATCGATTAGTAAATGAAGCAATATTTGATGCTGGAATTAAAAAGATAATTACACCTGGTAACGAAGAGATACATCGTGTTAGCAAAGTATACCATTATTTTATTAATGACCTTGCAGATGCGGATGTTATTGTAGATATAGGGTCGGTTTACCAGCAAAAGATTGCAGCGTTTAATGCGTATCAAAGTCAATTCGGGCGACAAGAGAACAATGCAGTTACTCCTCTAAATAAACCAAACTTTTTTGGCATGATTGAAGGAAGAGATAGACTTTGGGGACAACAAATTGGAGTTACTTACGGGGAAGCATTGGTTAGTGCACGAGCTATTTCATTAAGCTACCTATTGTAAGGAGAATCCATCATGAAAATTGGTTTTACTTGCTATCCCACCCATGGTGGCTCTGGTGTAATCGCAACAGAATTAGGGAAATTACTAGCAGAACGTGGACATGAAATACATTTTATTACGTATGATATGCCTTTTCGTTTAGGTGGCTTCAAACAAAATATATTTTACCATGAGGTAGAAGTAAGCAGATATTCCCTATTTAAATATCCACCTTATGATTTAACTCTGGCAAGCCGTATGGCACAAGTAGCCAAATTATATGAATTGGACTTGTTACATGTTCATTATGCTGTTCCTCATGCAGTTTCTGCATTTTTAGCAAAACAAATGGTAGGAGATCATTTGAAGGTAGTAACAACATTACATGGGACGGATATTACAGTGTTGGGTGAAGACCCAACACTTCACAATATCATCTGTTTTGGTATGAAACAAAGTGATGCTGTAACTGCTGTATCAGAAAGCTTAAAAAAACAGACACAAGAGTTATTCCGTGCAGATCAAGAAATTGAACGAATTTATAATTTTGTTGATCAGCGTACGTATCACCCAAGAAATGTTCGGTATTTGCGAGATAACTATGTGTGTCCAGATGAAAAATTAATTATTCATATTTCTAATTTTCGAGCTGTAAAGAGACCACATGATGTAATAAAGGTTTTTGACAAAATTCAAAAACAAATCCCTGCTAGGCTCTTGCTTGTTGGACAAGGCCCAGAATGGTCTTCTGTTCACGAATTGGTACAATCTCTTCATTTACATGACAAAGTAAATTTTTTGGGGAGACAGGATGATGTTGCTCAATTTATGTCGATAGCTGATCTATTAGTTCTACCATCAGCCAAAGAAAGTTTTGGATTGGTTGCTTTAGAAGCAATGGCTTGTGGAGTTCCAACAGTAGGTGCAAATATTGGAGGTATACCAGAAGTAGTCATTCATGGGGAAACCGGGTATTTAGCTGAGCTAGGTGATGTGGATAATATGGCAAACGATGCGATAAAAATATTAAAGGATGATGCTATGCATCAATTATTTGTTCAAAATGGATTGCATCGGGTTGATCAAGAATTTCGTGCTGATCGTATAGTGGATCAGTATGAAGCATTGTATAAGCGTGTGTTAGGGGAAAAATAAAATGAATGAGCAGTTATATGCTGCAAAAAAGGTTTTAAAAAAGCTTGAAAGAGCTGGTTATGAGGCATATCTAGTAGGAGGATGTGTGCGTGATAAACTTTTAAGAAAAGAACCTGCTGACTATGACATAACAACGAATGCTTTACCTTCAAAAGTGCAAAGTTTATTTTCTCATACTATCCCCACTGGTTTGCAACATGGCACGGTAACGGTTGTTTATAATAAACAAGTTATGGAGGTAACCACTTACCGAATAGAAGGATCTTATGTGGATCATCGACGACCAGATGAAGTCCAGTTTGTATCTCAGTTAAAAGATGATTTGATGCGCAGAGATTTTACTATTAATGCATTGGCGATGGACCATCAAAGTAAAGTATATGATTTTGTCAATGGTCAAAAGGACTTGGAGTTAGGATGGATTCGAACAGTAGGTAAAGCGGAGGAACGATTTGCAGAAGATGCACTTCGAATGCTTCGTGCGTGCCGATTTGCAGCTCAATTGTCTTTTCAAATCGATGCAACGACACTTCAGGCTATTGAAAAATGCAAATCATATGCCAATCATCTTGCAGTCGAAAGAGTAGTTGTGGAATTTAGTAAGATATGGAAAGCAAAACATTCTTCAAAAGGATTGATTCCTTTAGTACAGACTTATCTGGTAAAAGAATTGCCTCCATTTTATAATACAATAAGGGATACCAATATTACAGATCAAGAATGG
Organism: Shimazuella kribbensis DSM 45090; assembly: GCF_000428065.1. GTDB lineage: Bacteria > Bacillota > Bacilli > Thermoactinomycetales > Thermoactinomycetaceae > Shimazuella > Shimazuella kribbensis. Next base: position 28,371 of record NZ_ATZF01000002.1, on the reverse strand, counting down.
GGCGTCTTGGACAAATTAAAAAGTTCAGAAGAAAAATGGATTTATTTTTTATATCTTGTTTTTCGCGAAAATGACATAAGCAAACAAGTTTGTTTTGCAAACATTTCGCAAGTAATTCCTAAATTTAAGTTTTCCAATACAGAAAAAGGGGAATTGCTTAATCTTCTTTTTCTGATTTCTACTTGGGATACAGATATTACAATCGAGAGAGGAAAGTTGTTGCTGTTACACTATCATATCGATATGGTACAAAAAGCACAGAGATTGTGGCAGTATATAACTAGGAAACAAAATGTAAGCCTGCCATTTGACAGTTGGTGGAAGCAGATGCCTATCCATCACTTTTCTGAATTAGCGATAAATGGCAATGATCTTCTTCGTGTAACAGGAAAACCTGCTGGTCCTTGGTTAAAAGAAACATTACAATATCTATATCAACAAGTCGCTTTTGGATATATTCAAAATATAAAAGTAGTTTTAGAAAAGGAAGGCGGAAATTATGGGGCAGGCCTTACGTCATAAAATCCTATCCGTCCTACTAGAAGATCGTTCTAATTTTTTGTCCGGGGAAGAAATTAGTAGGAAAGTAGGAGTTAGCAGAGCTGCTATTTGGAAACATATTGAAGAATTACGAAACGAAGGTTATGAAATAGATGCAAAGCCAAGGAAAGGATATCGTTTAATTTATCGGCCAGATCGTGTTGCGACAGAAGAAATAAAGAATGAGCTACAGACCGAAAATTTTGGGCAACATTTACGGTATGAGCCAGTGGCAAAGTCTACACAAATATTAGCACATCAGTGGGCAAGGGCAGGGGCTGAGGAAGGGTCACTTGTCATAGCAGATGAACAACAAGAAGGAAAGGGAAGGTTAGGACGTAACTGGCATTCTCCACCGAGAACCGGAATATGGATGAGTCTTATTTTACGGCCTAACATTCCTATCCAACAAGCTGCCCATCTAACGTTACTTGCATCAGTAGGGGTTTGCCTAGCTATTCGTAGAACGACAAAACTTCCAGTTAAAATCAAATGGCCCAATGATATTCTTATTGAAGGTAAAAAGGTTTGTGGCATTTTAACAGAGTTACGAGGAGATCAGGACAAAATAAACTATGTTATCCTTGGAATAGGTATAAACGTAAATCAGGAACCAGATGATTTTTCTTCAGAGTTAAGTGACATTGCAACTTCTCTTTCCATTGAAGGGAAAACAAAGTATTCAAGGGCAACTCTGATTGCCAATGTAATGAAAGAATTAGAAGACTATTATCAATTGTACTTATACAAGGGATTTGATCCCATTCGGATAAAGTGGGAATCGTTATCTGGTCTCATCGGACAAAAAATAACAGCTCGAACACCACAATCTTTGATTGAAGGTATAGCAGAAAGCTTGAATTCGGATGGATCGCTATTGATTCGAACGAATACAGATAATGTCACTATTTATTCGGCTGATATCAAGATTTAGAGGATAGACAAGTTAGAGGAATCGGTATCATTAGTAAATCAATAAACAGTGGTAACATAGAAAATCCGTTAAACTTGATCAAGTTTAACGGATTTTTGATATCCATATCTTATACTATGCTAGCGCTCTTGATACACAATTTGATCCGTTAAACTAAAGATCTACAAATGGAAAGGTAACATTGATATGGGCAAGCAAATATCTCGTTTTTAAAAGGAAAAGCGGTATCCATAGATCGAAGCTCTCATCATGAGCGGGTCGTCTTATTTTAAAAAAGTCTATCAAACCCCAAAATATTGATTCTGTTTAAATATTCATAAACAATAATTTTATAACATCAAAGCAGTATTCGCTCAGTGCATGAATTCAGTTGATAAAAGTACCTTTTTTGGAAGTTATGCATCTTATTATTATATAGAATATTTTATAAAAAAAAGGTAATGACTTATAAAATGATAAATTTAACCAATATAATAAGAAATTCCTATTGTTTTTTTGTGTTATTTTGGCTACTCTATCCATAGAGCAGGGTGATTGCATCCAATAATGGAGCGATACACAACATGCATTTACTGATTTCATCTGTTGATTTGTATCTACAGATTTTTTTGTTGTCAGTATGTATCGGCTAACTGCACCAGCCAGCTCTCACCTTATGAAGGAAGAGCTTTTTTTATTTCCTTTAGGGTATAATCATTTGCCTTAGGAGGGTATAACGGATGGGTGTAACTAGAAAAACATTAGAAAAAAAGGTATCGCAAGGTGAAAAAATTGCGATGGTGACTGCTTATGATTATCCAACAGCAAAATTAGCAGAAGAAGCTGGAGCTGAGATATTGTTAGTTGGAGATTCACTTGGCATGGTTATATTGGGTTATGAATCTACGATTCCAGTTACATTAGAGGATATGTTACATCATACGAAAGCAGTAACACGTGGTGCCAAGCAGTCCATGGTTGTAGCTGACCTACCTTTTTTAATTGCTCATCTTTCGACTGTGGAAGCATTAAAAGCAGCTGGTAAATTAATGCAAGAAGGATTAGCATATGGAGTGAAATTAGAAGGCGGAGATGCAATTCTAGATAAAATAAAAGCATTAACGGAAGCGGGAATTCCAGTGATGGGGCACCTTGGTCTGACTCCGCAATCAGTGAATCAATTAGGTGGATATGTCATTCAAGGAAGAGAAGAACCAGCAGTAAAAAAATTATTGATGGAAGCAAAGGCAGTAGAAGAAGCAGGAGCATTTGCATTAGTATTGGAATGTGTACCAGAAGAGTTAGCGAAAGAGATTACAGATATTCTTTCTATCCCAGTTATTGGTATTGGAGCAGGGAGAAATACAGATGGCCAAGTATTAGTCCTGCATGATCTTCTGGGAATGGGTGGAGATTGGTCTCCATCATTTGTCAAGCGTTTTGCTTCCGTGGGAAATACGATGCTAGTTGGTCTCCAACAGTATGTACAAGAAGTGAAAGGGCAAACATTTCCTAGTGAAGAACATGTGATCCATTTAAAAGAGGAAGTTAAATTAGCGCTATATGGGGGAAGAGTGGATGGAATTAGTTGAAACGGTACAAGAGTTAAATCATGTTTTACGCAATCATCGTAACAGCATTATTGGCTTTGTCCCTACAATGGGTTATTTACATGAAGGACATTTAAGCCTAGTAAAAAAAGCAAAAAAAGAATGTGACTTTGTAGTGATGTCAATTTTTGTGAACCCACTCCAATTTGGACCCAATGAAGACTTAGAACGATATCCAAGAGATTTGGAACGTGATTTCGATTTAGCAAGACAAGCTGGGGTACATGTATTATATCATCCAAGTATAAAAGAAATGTATCCGAATGAACCATTGGTCACAACAACAGTCTCAGAAAGTATCTCCAAAGTTTTGTGTGGCAAGTATCGTGAAAGTCACTTTGATGGAGTAGCAACGGTGGTTGCTAAATTATTTAACCAAATCAAACCAAATCGAGCATATTTTGGGCAAAAAGATGCACAACAACTAGCGATAATGGCTCAACTGGCAAAAGATCTATCTTTTCAAATAGCCGTTGTCCCCTGTGAGACAGTGAGAGAAGAAGATGGTCTTGCTCTTAGTTCTCGGAATGTATATTTGTTGGAAGAAGAGAGAAAACAAGCCGTAATTCTTTCTCAAACTTTAAGCGAAGTAAAGTCTGGTTTGATAGCTAGAAAATGGCAAACTCCCGATGAAATAAATAATTTTGTAAGAGACAGAATATCTACAAAACCATTAGCCAAACTACAATACATAGAAACACTTTCTTATCCAGATCTACAATCGACAACTAGTTTGTATGACAAACAAATTCTTGTAGCCCTTGCTGTATTTTTTGGCAAAACTAGATTAATCGATAACATTTTATTCTCAGCAGAAGGGGAAAGTCATGTTTCGAACAATGATGAAATCCAAATTACATCGGGCAACCGTTACAGAAGCTAATTTGAATTATGTGGGTAGTATTACGATTGACGGTGATTTAATGGATGCAGTAGATTTGTTACCAAATGAAAAAGTGCAAATTGTTAACAATAATAATGGAGCACGCTTTGAAACGTATGTGATTCAAGGGGAAAGAGGTAGTGGTGTAATCTGCCTTAATGGTGCAGCTGCTAGGCTTGTCCATCCTGGAGATAATGTGATAATTATTGGATATGCTATGATGAACGATGAGGAAGTAAAAACGTATCAACCTAAGGTAGCGATTTTAGATGAGAATAATAAAATCAACCAGTTGATAGGTAAAGAATTACCAGGAACCGTTTGTTAATGAATAAATCAAAAATAAAACCACTAGAGCATAAAACTCTGGATGGTTTTATTTTTGATTTAAGATAAACAGATATTTATTTGAGGATTTTTTCATTATGATTTAAACGATATGGATACAACCAGACAGTGTTTTTTGTTTTTCTCTCAGGTTAGGATGCATTGCTATGTTTGATTTGTAATCCATATTCATTATGAAATGTAGACCAAGGCAAACATAAAACAAATTAATCCAATCCCAATGAAAATGAAGAAAAGTCTTGTAATAACAAAGTGTCCTCTTTCTATCAGTATAGAGAAAATAAAAGCAAGGAGATTAGTTGGATTAGTATCAATGCTCGTCATTTCTTTAAAATCATGGATACTATCTCAAGCCTAAAAACATGTATTGTCTTACTATTGTTTTGTTAAACGGATATCAGGGATCACTTTTTTAATTACCTGTTTTGCCATATTGTACATCTTTTCATTTTTCTATGTTACCAATTAATCGGCTGTCTGTCTCGGAAGTAACCTCCATTTGGTCCATTTTCATTTAATGTTGCCAACCACACAGCTGTATCTGCTCCTTGTTCAATCGTATTGGGTGCGTCGGATCCTCCCATATCTGTTTGTACACGACCTGGACATACAGCGTTAACTTTGATATTGCTATCCATTACCTCTTGAGCAACTAAACATGTTAGAGCATTGAGCATCGATTTGGAAATTCGATAAGCAGAGGATGATCCATGTAATTGGATTGGTCCTTGACCACTCATTATTTCAAAAGAGGCTAAACCGGATGAAAGATTGACAATTCGTCCATATTTTTGCTTTTTCATCAAAGGAATAACAGCTTGTGTTATTCGAAAAGCACCAAAAAAATTGGTTTCAAAAGTTTCTTTTATTACAGACTCTTCAATTTTTAAAACAGAAACACCCCTGTCAAGAATTACCCCTGCATTATTCACAAGTATATCCAAACATCCAAAGTTATTCGTTATTCTATCTATCGCCTCTTCTATGCTTTTCTTGTTATTTACATCAAGGACTTGTAGATCGATAGAAAGACCTTCTTTTTGCATTTCTTCTACAACTCGTTGTCCTTTTTTTGCATCTCGGCAACCAATTAGAACATGATGATCTTGTAGAGCTAACTGACGAGCTATTTCTTTTCCGATGCCACGATTTCCACCTGTAACCAATGCTATTTTTTGTCTTTTGGAATGATTCACTTATTGTTCTCCTCTTACTTTATTTTTTAAATCTTCGACCACTTCCATAAGCTGCATTTCAGCTTTACGGAGAATGTCGATTTGTTCTCTGATTTCAGTTAGTTTTAATTCGCCTTTGCGGATGCCATTTTGCATACAAGCATCTTTGTTTTTGTTCCAATTGCAGTGGAATAAATCAGCTATCTCATTTGTTTTTAAACCCATCCTTAAATAAAGCTGAATCATCCGAATTTGTTCCACATCTATCTCACTGTATTGACGATAACCATTTTCTAATCGTTGTGGAGTCACAAGTTTTTTTTCTTCGTAGTATCGCAAAGATCGAAGACTTACCCCTGTCTTCTCAGCTAATTCGCTAATTTGCATAATATCACCTCATGAAGATTTTTTATTATAAATTCACTATAAACCATCACATCATGTGAAGGTAAAGGTGAAAAGGAAATTCTTTATAAAAAATTATTCGTTATATGAATGAATATAAAAAGTAGGAAGTACATGGTTAAGGAGGATCTAATTTTTTCTATGCTATACTGATAACAAGATAGATAACCTTCACTAGTAAACTCTTCAAAATAAAAAATGAAATAGCGCTTGACAATTACTTCATATTGTTATATCTTAAATTTAAGATAATTATTCAGAAAGGAGTGGCGCTGATGGCTACAACAAAAAATACATCATTGGAATTGTTTATTGCACTTTCTAGAGCACATCAATGGGTCAATGCACATGCTGATCGAGATATCAAAAAACTAGGATTAAATCGTACTGAATTTGGTGTTTTGGAATTGTTGTATCATAAAGGGCCACAACCTTTACAACGTATTGGAACAAAAGTGCTCATGAGTAGTGGAAATATTACTTATGTAGTGGATAAATTAGAAAAGAAAAACTTAGTTATTCGCAACGCATCTTCAAGTGATCGACGTCTAATATATGCCGAAATCACAAACAAAGGAATAGAGTTTATTGAAGAAGTTTTTCCAAATCATACAAATGTTATTGAACATGCAGTACATGGTTTATCAGATGAAGAAAAAAAGATAGCTAGTAAATTGCTAAAGAAATTAGGATTGTACGCAGAACAGCATTATTAGAAAACAGTGTTGTCATTTGCCTTTTATCTTAAATTTAAGATGTTTAAATATGAAATAATTAATTTGTTGAAGATCAAAGGGGAAAATAGAAAAAAGAAAGAAGTGTTCACAATGAGACAACCAACACAAGGAATACATCATATAACAGCTTTTGTTCAAAATGCACAAAAAACAGTAGATTTTTATGCTGGAGTATTAGGATTAAGATTGGTGAAGAAAACAATAAATTTCGATGCTCCTGAAGTTTACCATCTTTATTTTGGAAATGAAATTGGGAAACCAGGTACCATTATTACTTTTTTTCCTTGGGAGAACTCAAGAAAAGGACGAATCGGCGGAGGCCAAGTAGGTATAACAACATATGTGGTACCACAAAATTCATTGGATTTTTGGCGGAGAAGGCTGGAGCGTTTTCAAGTGAAAACGACGGAACAGGTAAGATTCAAAGAAAAATATCTACAATTTAAAGATCCAGACGGTTTACAACTGGAAATTGTAGAACGGGAGAACGGAGAAAACAGCAACTGGACTTTTGGAGATGTGTCCGTGGATAAAGCGATAAAAGGGTTCGGGGGAGCTGTACTTTATAGCACAAAACCAGAAAAAACAGCACAAACACTGGGAAATGTTATGGGTTTAAAACGAGTCGGTATGGAAGGATCTTTTATCCGCTTTCAAGCGACAGGGGAGATAGGAAATATTATTGATATCGATCAAAGTGTTACCTATGCTGGTTTGGGTGGTGCTGGTACCGTACATCATATAGCATGGAGAGCAAAATCAGATGAAGAACATGTTTTATGGAGAGAGCACGTGGAGCAAAGTGGTTATCATCCTACTACGATTATCGATCGTCAATATTTCCATGCCATCTATTTTCGTGAAGACGGAGAAATTCTCTTTGAAATTGCGACTGATCCTCCTGGTTTTGCAAATGATGAACCAGCAGAGCACCTTGGGGAAAAATTAATGTTGCCAGCTTGGTTTGAACAATACAGAAAAGGTATTGAGGAAGGATTACCCAAAATTGAAGTGAGATCACCAGAGGAGGAAGTCCAATGAAGCATATTTATAACCAAGGATCAGATAAATTATCTCCAGTTCTCCTTCTACTACACGGTACAGGGGGAACAGAGCGAGATTTACTCCCGCTTGCGGAAGTGGTTTCACCAACTTCTTCTGTCCTGAGCGTGCGTGGAAATATATTAGAGAATGGGATGCCTCGTTTTTTTAAAAGATTATCTGAAGGTGTTTTTGATGAAGAAGATCTCATTTTTCGTACAAAGGAATTAGAAGTATTCCTTGATAATGCAGCGAATGAGTATCACTTCGATCGACATAATGTCATCGCTATTGGATATTCCAATGGCGCAAATATTGCTGCTAGTATGCTCTTTCACTCTCAACACACTCTAAAAGCAGCGATTTTGCATCATCCAATGGTACCTCTTCGGAATAAGGAACTCCCTGATTTATCAGGCAAAAAAATTTTTATTGGAGCAGGAACCAATGATCCTATTTGTTCTCCACAGGAAACGAATGAATTAGAAAGAATGCTGGCAAGTGCTGGGGCATCGGTTTCTATTAATTTGGAATCATTTGGTCATCAGTTAACCTCATCGGAAGTAGAGGCAGCAAAAGTTTGGTTTCATAACAATTTTTAAATAAATAAAATATCAAGTGAGTGTTTCGATGTACCTGCTTTTTTCATTTTTCAATAAAATTGTGTACATTTAAAAATGTTATGTAAAAAGGAAGGTTGATAGGAATGTCTTTAACAGAGGAACATGTGTTAAGGTTAGCTAAGAAGCATGGTCTTTCTTTAAAGAAAGACACATTAAAGAATAATGATTCTGGTCTCGATTTTCAAGTGGTCATCGCAACGGATATGGATGATCAAGACTGGGTACTTCGATTACCAAGGAGGAAAGATGTACAAAGCAAGTTGCAGAATGAAAATAATATTCTGAAAGTAGTGAATAGCCAAGTTTTATTCGAAGTTCCCATATGGACTATTTGTACAGATGAGCTTATCGCTTATAAGAAACTAGACGGAGTTCCTACAGCAACTATTGACCATCAGATTATGAATTATCGCTGGATACTCGATAAAGATAATATCCCATCAACTTTTTATGAGACACTGGCAACTGTATTATCATCGCTTCATCAAATACCACATGAATTAGCTTCGAAAGAAGGGATATATGTAGAAACCCCTACTCAGTTGAGGGGGGGATGGGAAAAGAGAATGGATACTGTTAGGGAGCATTTTAAAGTTAATGAGCATTTATGGGATCGGTGGCAAAGATGGTTAAGTGATGACAAATATTGGCCGTCTCAGACTGGATTTATTCATGGAGATATCCATCCTGGTCATATTTTAATCCATGATAAGGCAAAAGTTACGGGTTTAATTGATTGGACGGAAGCGAAAGTTTCTGATACTTCCCATGATTTTGCTGCTCATTATCTTATTTTTGGAGAACAAAGTTTAAAAGAGTTGGTAAGGTGTTATGAAAAACAGGGAGGCTTTGTTTGGTCTCAAATGGTGGAGCATATACAAGAATTGACGATGACAAATGCAGTGCGGGTAGGTGAATTTGCAATGGAATCAGGTTTAGAAAAATACCATACGATGGCCGCAAATCTTCTATATTCTGAACCAAATGAACGATAGATTATTTTAATTTATTTATAAATTATGATATATTAAAATTGTAGTTTAATATAGGAGTATCGGTGTATATTTCTGTTGAAATGGGGTTTTTTAATGAAACGTTCCAGTCGATGGAGTTTCGCTTTGCTAATTGCGTTTTTATTTGTTTTTGCAACTACTCCTGTTTTTGCAGCAACAAATGTTTCTTCTTCTACTCTCCTAGATACAATTAAACAAAGATCTGTAAAAGCAAAAACACTTAATAGTCAACAATTTGCAGTTGGAAGTAGTTTAAATGATGTAGAGGATGCTTGGGGTCCAGCAGAGGATTTGAGTACTGTAGCTGCAAACTACTGGACTCGAAACATACGATTTCTTTATGATGGAAATACTCCCAAAAGAACGATAACTGCTATAGATGATTTTGATCCTCAATTACAAACCATTCGTCTAAAACAAGTGAAACAAAAATTCGGTAAACCGATCTCTGCTGTTGAGCAAGAAGGTAACTATTATGTGACCTATAAAGCAAATAATAATCATCATATTACATTCGTGTTCCAAAGCAAGTTTACCAATAATAATCCAACATTAGAAATGTATACGATATCTTCGGTCCAATAAAAAAGCCATGAGAGGTCTCTCTCATGGCTTTTTTATTATAAAATAAATATTAATCGTACAAACAGTGGTGAGGAATTGGATAAACGGAAAGGAAAAGGGAGGACATTACAGTGTATCCCGATACACTATCATTAAAAATCTCTTAAAGATTCTCTAGGGTTTGTATTGTATGTTAGCTTGTATTCGACCATTCCATTCATTTCGTAAAGGTGATGAGGGAAATCAATAACATACACTCATAAAGAAAGGATTGGTTTTATGTCTTTTGTTTCTGACCCTACCATTGCCATTGTAACGGGAGTTAGCCATCAAAAAGGAATTGGTGCAGCAATTTGTAAAGAATTGGCTAAATGCGGGATCGATATATTTTTTACTTATTGGGAAGCAGAAGAAGGTTGGCTAGACTATTTTTCCAAAGAAATAAAAAATAGGAATGTAAGATGTTTTGGTATAGAAATAGATTTATCCAAAAAAGATTCTCCGGATTTTTTAATGGATGTGGTTACGAATAAAATGGGAGTTCCTACTATTTTAGTTAATAATGCTGCTTATTCGACTAGAGACGGCTATCAAAAATTGAATGCAGACATATTGGACAAACATTATGCAGTGAACGTGAGGGCAACTTGCTTGTTAAGTGCGTTATTTGTTCAACAAATTAAAGAAGTTCAGTTAAAATTCGGTAGAATCATCAATATCACATCAGGACAAGCTCAAGGACCAATGGTAGGCGAATTATCTTATGTCGCCTCAAAAGGTGCTATTTCTGCATTTACATTATCTCTATCTGCGGAAGTAGCACCACTGGGAATTACGGTTAATGCAGTGAATCCTGGACCAACAGATACAGGATGGATGACATCAGAACAAAAAGAAGAGATGCTTTTAAAATTTCGATTAGGTAGATTGGGACAGCCGGCAGATGCGGCCCATCTGGTTTCTTTTTTGGCTAGTAAAAATGCAGGATGGATAACAGGGCAGGTCATAAATTCGGAAGGCGGATTTTTACGTCAATAGGACTTTAATTGGAATATTAAAAATATATATGCTAAAATGAATTAGATTCATTTTGTGCGACTGCAGAAGATTGTTTTGATTTGAGAAATTCGACCTGCGAATATAAAAAAAGAATATACTTATATTCTACGGAAAGAGTGGTTAAAAATGAGCACTTACTACTTTGCTTATGGGAGTAATCTTTGGTTCGAACAAATGAAAAAAAGATGCCCTGAATCAGTCCCTATCTCACTTGCTACCTTGTCGGGCTGGAAACTTGTATTCCAAGTATGCCCTACTGCCAAGAATGTAGCAGCCAATATTTTACCTGGTTCAGAGACGGATAAAGTAATCGGAGCTATTTATTCCATTACCGATGATGATATTCAAAATCTTGATAAATTTGAGAAGATTGACCTAGATTATTTTCATACATGGGTAAATATGGACGTAGATGGGCAAAACTTTTCTTGTTTAACCTATCAAATGAGCTCCGAGCATGAGCACCAAATTCCAACAACAGAGTATGTTTTGAGGTTAGTGAAAGGGTACCTCAATTGGGATATACAAATTGCTGCTTCTGTTCTTGAACCATATTGTGTGGATATAAAAGAAGAAGATCATCTATTAGAAAAATCGATTGTTACCAAGGTTTTAAATCAAAAGAGCCTCTAAGAGACTCTTTTTTTATATTTATAATTCATATTCCCAATCATTGGATGTGATAAAATGTCCCACTGGATATTCAAATTTGCATTCTTGAACTAATTTGAAGTTTAATTTGCGGCAAATAGCATTAGAAGCGGAGTTATCTATGCTTGGAAAAGCATGGATAGAAGTATGTTTTTTTTCTAGTCTAGCCTTGTCGATAGCTACTGCTACCGCTTTTGTTGCTATGCCTTTTCCTTGAAATTCAGGAAGTACAGCCCAACCCATTTCATAAATCTTTTCTTCTGTCCACGTTCTTTCCCAATATCCAACAGAGCCTACTACTTCTCCTGTAGAACAAAACTGAATGTAATACATTTTCCCAGTTTCACCAAGATTAAGATATCTGTTGTGGCGAGCGAGTATTTGGGCCTCCGTTTCTGGTCCTCCAAGATGTTCCATCAGTTCTGGCGCATTTAATTGGTGTAGTAATGATAGGCAACTTTCTGACCATGTTTCCAATTTGATGTCAGTGGATATCATGTAAGTCCTCCAGTTTGTTGATGATGATTAACCAATTCTCTCGATCGTTCTACTAATGTTTTCCGCAAAGATTCTGGCTCTACTATTTTTATGGATGAACCATAAAGTAGTAAAAAATTTGGGATAACCATGTTTAGATTGTCTCGTTCCACTAGAAACTGGATCTCTTCTTCCGTTTGTTGAACAAAATAATATTGGAGTTGCCAATGGTGACGAAGATATTGAATTGCTTCCTTTGTACCTTGTATGGTCATTTTAACATAGTTACCTTCATCTTTTTTAGGAGCTTGCCACTGTAGAAAAAAGTCAGTTGCGACGAAATTTTCAGGTCTGGAAAAGGTGGTATCCATTTTTTGTAGATTTTGCAGTCGATCCAAACGAAAGGTGCGATTTTCTGCGCGAAGATGGCAATACCCGATTACATACCATTTTCGATTCCAATGGACGATCCCATAAGGATTAATGAGCCTTTCCTCAGCAAAAGAGGAACCTTTTTTTTGATAATACAGCATTAATTGCAGGGAGTGGGCAATCGCATTTTCAATCGTTTGCAAGGTTTGTTCCTTTACGGCCACAATGGGTGGACTGACGACATCAAATCCTCTTGTATAATTATTTAGCTCTTTTTTTTGTTCTTCACTCATTTGATATTGGATTTTTTGAAGGGCGTTTTCCAGTGATCCTTCAAAAGGATAGCCTGCTTGTTTTGCGAATAAAGAGGCATAAAAGAGGGCTTTTCGTTCATCTGTATCAAAAAACAATGGTGCTTCCACAAATTGTTTGAGCAAGCGATAACCACCATCGTGTCCAGATTCTGCAACAATAGGTACTCCACTGGCACAGAGAGAATCAATATATCGATAAATAGTACGTACACTTGTTTCTAAGTGCTCCGCTAGTTCGGATGCAGTCATACGTTTTCTGGAAATTAGCAACCATAAGATGGACAACATATTATCTGCTTTTGCCATTTTTCAATTCCCTCGTTCTTGTTATATTTCTTCGTAAAGTATACATAACATTCATATTCCCCACAAGAAACTGTACAAAAGCATACAATTTCTTGGAAAGGAGATACTTTTTATAACCAGTTTTGAACGGGAGGTTTTAAGATGTTTCATGAGGTTTGGTTGCAAGATATGGAAGAACAAATAAATGAATTAAAAGAAAACTATCCTCATTCTTCAACTGATGAAAAGTTCAAATGGCGTAAGCGTTTTTCGGAGCTAAAACAAGCTTCCCATCTATTGTTAGAGGCTTGGGCAAAAGTAGAAGACAAAATGGCATCCATTTCAGCAGACCATCCAGAGTTGTCTTCAGAAGATGAAATGGAGATAGAAGACGAGTTTTGGCTTCATGAGTCTGTTGTTCGACAATTTCGCCAAGGGCAAGGTTATTATGGTTTAACAATGTTTCAAGAAGCAGAGAGTTTTTTTTCTGATGTAGTAGAAGAAGAACCAGATTTTTTATTAGGACGTTTGTATTTAGGATTAAGTCAATTTCATTCAAAAGATTGGGATGCTGCTTATCAGCATTTTCATCTAGTATCCGTTACAGCTACACAATCTCCGTTTTTAGCGTTTGCTCATCATATGATTGGATGTATACGTGTGAAGCAAAGAAATGAAACGGCTGCAATTCGATCATTCCAGCAAGCAATAGGACAGGATAAGGAAAATGCGGATACTTGGTTTAATCTTGGAGCTGCTTATTACCGATTAAAGCAATACCATGAGGCGATACCTGTGTTTTACCATGCACTTGCTCTTAATGAGCATGATTGGGAAGCAATGTACTACTTATCCAGCTGTTACCGACAGCATGGAGAGTGGAATAGTGTAACGTATTGGAGATTGGCGTCACTAGAAAAAACAAATCATCCACAAGTAATGCTATCGCTAGCTCATGATTATGAAGAGATGGAACAACCTGATCAAGCCATTATCTGGTATCGAAAATTACTGTCCCATCCAGAACACAGAAAAGCTGCCTATCATGGTTTAAGTTGGAACCATTGGACACTTAAAAACAAAACAGAAGCAGAACTATGGGTGAAAAAAGGACTTACTATTTTCCCGAATGATCCTGATTTGCTCTTTACCTTTATGTGGATTCAACTCGCAGAAGGAGATACAAAACGAGCGGAAAAAGCATATGAGATGTTGTCTGATGAGGTGAAAAGCGAACCGATTTGGCAAGCGATGAAAATGCGTATCTCTACGAGATCAGGAAAATTTGAAGAAGTAGATCAGTTAGCTCAAACATTAATAAACCAAGAGAAACCAATGGTACAAGCAATGGGTTACTATCATCAAGGCAGAACTATGTTGGAGATTGGTCGAATTCCAGAAGCGATGAATCATTTTCAATTGGCTAGAAAAAGGGCGACAAAATGGCAAGAGCCACTTTTTTATGAAGGTGTGTGTCATTTATTGGAAGGGAGACCCGAACAAACATTGGAATGCTGGGGACAACTTAATTTGACATAAGGTAGAGGTGATAAGATGCATACCATGTGGAAAGGTTCCATAAGTTTTGGACTTGTTAATATTCCGATAAAAATGTATGCCGCTACGGAAGAGAAGCCTGTTCGTTTTCGATCTTTACATAAAGAATGTCAAACACCGATTAAAATGGAACGTACTTGTGCTCATTGCAAGAAAGAAGTTTCTTGGTCCGAAGTAGTCAAAGGCTATGAGTACCAAGAAGATCGTTTTGTTGTAATGGAAAAGGAGGAACTGGAAAAGCTTCTACCCGATCAAGGAAAAACGATCGAGATTCTGGATTTTGTCGATCTAAAAGATATTGATCCTATCTATTTTCAAAAAACGTACTATCTTGGTGCGCAAGATGTAAAAAGTAAAGCATATGCACTTTTAAGAAAAGCGCTACAAGATTCTCAAAAAATAGCGATTGCCCAAATTACGATGCGATCCAAACAAACATTAGCAGTCGTTCGTGTATATCAAGATTGTTTGGTGATGGAGACGATTTTTTATCCAGATGAAGTAAGAGAAGTTGGATTAGTACCAGATGTACCACAAGATTTACAACTCAATGAAAAAGAAGTATTAATGGCCAATCAGTTGATTGAACAGTTAACGACTTCATTTGACCCAAGTAAGTACCAAGACGAGTATCGTATTGCTTTGGAAGAAGTGATTGAGAAAAAAATTCTAGGAGAAGAAATTGTAGAAGTGAAAGAAGTGCGTAATGAAAAAGTAGTCGATTTGATGGAGGCACTAAAAGCGAGTTTAGATGCAGCGAAACAGAAACCTGCTGAAGATCAAAGAGTAAGTTCATAGACTGAAAAGCAGGCGTCGCGTACCGATTAGATCGATACGCGACGGCCCTCTGACAGCTTCAAGGTGAGCGAAGGCTCACACGAGCAGTGTGATCCACCAGCTCAAGATGGTCACTGCCAGTACGGACACTCCGATCCAGCCGACCAGGATGCTGATCTTGATCCACTTGTTCTTGGTAGGGATGATGTGCGTCTGGAGATAGAGGCACTCATCCAGCAGACGGTTGTACTTGTCCTCGAAGAACGTCGGCGAGTTCTTCGCGAGCATCTGCTTGTTGAGTTCCTCCTTGGTGATCGTGTTGTTCATTCCCTTCGTTCGCGGATAGACCGCGATCTGGGTGGCGACGACTGCCGCCATCAAGAACAGGGAGGACACGAGCAGCATGCCCTTCAGCAGGTCCGAGAGGATGTCGGGAGAACTGCCGACCAGCGTCGCTGCAGCGATGGCGAGGGTACCGCCTCCGGTTCCCAAGAAGTTGGCCTTCGTGTCGGATGCCCGGATGATTTCTTGCGCGTTCTTGGTCGATTCCCTTACGTTCTCGACCGACTCCTTCTGCTGTGCAGGGGCCAGTGAGGAGATGGTGTCGTCGTTCTGAGTAGTCACGATGTGCCTCCGATGAGGTTTATCACCCCTGCTGTCAAAGGGTGAGTTCGAAATGCCATAATTATTATAATAGAATTTTTAACAAAAATCAAAATAAAATTTATATTTACAATTTTTACTTATTTATAAATCTGTTAATTTTGATTTTTCAACGGAAATTTTGTGTTTATTTTTTCGGATTATAAATAAAAAAAGACCAATCCTTTGGATAGGGCGGCCCTTTAATTTGCATGATCATCTGTAATGATTTTTTCTTTTTTTGAATTCCAATATCTCAAATAAGTATGTTCTCCAGTGGGTTCTTTTCTGATGATTTTCCCATTTTGATCATACCAAACTTCAATTGCTTCAAAGTCTTCTACAATGTAGTCTCCAAGTTTTTTGGAACCAACTTTTTGAGTGATAATCTCACTTTGATGAGTAGAAGTTTTCATATCTGCTATGGAAGGCACATCATTTTGTATTTTTACTGCATTTCTTTCCCATAAGAAAACAAGCAATACAACATTAATAAAAAGAAATGTCCCAATTAATGACATTTTGAGATGTGTCATTTTTGTTCTCCTCTGATTATAAGCCTTTAACAAGATGGTAGATTTTGTGGTGTTTTCGAATCGCATAACTATCGTCTACACTAGACATTATTATGATCAAAGGAGGCTAGACATGCCCGGTTTTGAATTAATTCGTCAGTTAGAAGAACACCAAATTTTGCAATTACATGATTTGTATTCTCATCAATGGTGGACAAGTGAACGTACTCTAGCAGATATAAGAACCATGCTATCTTCTAGTGACATGCTCTTTGCATATTGGGATCGTTATGCAGATAAATTAGTGGCGTTTGCAAGAGTACTGACCGACCATGTCTATCGTGCTATGATCTTCGATGTAATTGTAGATGAGCAGTTGCGTGGATTGGGAGTAGGAAAGCAATTAATGAATGATATTTTAAAAGAAACTGCGCATATCGAGCGTGTAGAGTTATATTGCAAAGAAGATAAAATTCCTTTTTATGAGAAATTAGGTTTTTCCGTACTGTCTACAACCCGATTGATGCGCAGGGAATCATAAATAAAACAAAAACACCTTTAATGTGAACTTACCCCTGTCAAGTAGACAGTGAGAAAAAAACCTACGCGACCAATGTTCTCCGGTAGAATACCGGAGAACATTGGTTTAATCTTTTCTGGAAACGTTCATGGTTATAGAAGCCAATGTAGTCTTGTACTGCTTGATGAAGTTCTTGTTCTGTTTTACACTGGGAAAAGTACAACGTTTCTGTCTTCAGATGAGAGAAGAAAGATTCGATGCATGCATTGTCCAAGCAGTTTCCTTTGCGAGAGTGGCTGCCTGTGACACCCAGTTTTTTGAGTCGCTGGTTGTACTGCCGAGATGTGTATTGGAAGCCTTGATCCAAGTGGAGAAGGGTTCCTTGCATGTCTCTTTTTCGTTGTAGTTCTTCTACTGTATCCATCACCAGTTTTAAGTCATTACGGGCAGATACTTTCCAAGCTACGATTTGGTTGTTGAACAGATCTTGAACAGCAGATAAATAATAGAAGCGGTTATTTATAGGTAAATAAGTAATATCTGTGACATAGAAACGATTTGGATGCTCGGTTTGAAACTGCCTATTCAACCGATTTGGGTGAATGACCGACGCTGTTTTTCCAAAATAACGACGCTTTTTCCGAATAACGGAACGGATATGTAACTCTTTCATCAAGCGATATACCCGCTTATGATTCACCCAAAAACCCGCCTTTCGTAAGGCAACGGTCATACGTGGGTAACCGAAAAAAGGGCGAAGACAATGAATTTCCATTATCTTTTCCTTTACGAATTGATCTTTTTGTCGAGCTGTTTTCCTTTCCTCTTGGGTGCTCTCCCACTTGTAATAACCTGATCGAGACACTTTCGCTATAGCTACAAGCCAAGTGAGCGGATAAGTTGCTTTTAACTTTTGGATGATTGCGAAACGATTTATTTTCGGGATCCACGCTCCTTGTGTAGGTTGGGATAACGCTTTTTTAAGTATTCAACCTGCGCTTTCAAGTAATCTCTTTCTTCCTCTACACTTTGAAAGGTTGTACGTGGTCGGCCTATGAATGGACTGTCACTGCTACCTCTTTTGTCTTCTAAAGATTCTTGATTTCGGTACTTTTTCACCCAAGCCTTCACTTGGGAAACGTTTCGTATCTCTAATTCCTCTGCAATTACTCGATAGCTTTTCCCTTGTTCTTCATGCATTTGTACTGCTTTTTTCTTTAACTCTTCCGAATAACGTTGAAACTTTTGACCTTTTGTCGCCATAGAAAATCCCTTCCAAGTAGAGTGTAACACCCACGCCTAACGGCGTGGGCTTTTTTACACTGTCTACTTAGAGGGGATAGTACCAAACTAAAGGTGTTTTTTTATAACTACTTTGCTCTGGTGACGCTTTCAAATTTACCTTTGTGACTACCATCGCAAAATGGTTTGTTATTCGATAGACCACATCTACATAACGAAATTGCTGGTTTCGTTTCAAATACATTTCCTTCTGCATCTACCAATTCAAAATCCCCTTGAATGAACAAGGACCCATTATCCCTTACTGTTATTTTAGCTTTACTCATTGTGCTACCTCCTTTAATACCTAACTCTCATTATGCCTATATTGGATAAAATCGGCAATGCAGGAATGAAGCGATTTTGCTGCTAGAGTGGGAAGTTGGTGCGATACTTTTTTTATTGTTTTTATCATGCGATTAGGTAGTTTTTCTTGAAGGATTCGCTTATCTTTCTGAAAATCAGTATCATCTTCTCCGAAAAGAATTAGATTTGGTTGTTGGATAACAGAGAGGCTAGTGGTGTAATCGAAAGTTAAACTATATTGATAGTATTCTTTTATTCGTTTTGGGTCGCCCTTCATCGCCTCTTGAAACAATCGTTCATATGTTTCTTTGCAATCCGAGTTACTCGTGCAAATAGCAGTAGCAAGTATCGAAATTGTAGTCTGATTAGACAAGGCAGAAGCTAGCCATATGAGTGATTTTAAATAAATACTTGTCGGTGCAACCATCGGGCTTATTTGTATTCCTGCATAAAATCGATCAGGGTAGTTTTTTAATAATGCCAATGCAATGGTTCCCCCAGTGGAATAGCCTGCGATGTACACTTTTGTAAGTTGTAAGTGATCCAATAAAGCCATTACATCTTTCATGATGAGAGGGTATGTGAAGGTTTCTTTACCTGAAGAACTTTTACCATGACCCCGAAAATCCATTGTAATGACTTGATATTGTTTTGCTAATTCTTTTCGTTGATAGTAAAAGTTAGCACTGGACAGAAGGGGTGGATGCAAAAATAAAATGGGGCTTCCTTCTCCGACGACCTGATAGTAAAGAGTGACATTATTTATATCGATATAAGGCATTTTCATCACCTGATTTATTTAATAGCATTTCTTTATTTTGGTTCAAAATAGACAGAAGTATGTTTGAGTTTTTTGAGAAGCACCGTGCATACTAATGATGGTGATAAAAATGATCATACGATTTGGATTTGTTGCGATGAGTACCCATGTATACAATTCATCTCCATCCAAAACAATGACAGTCAAAGCATTTCAATCTATACCTGATAAACGATTAGCACTTAGAAGAGTATTACGAATAGCAAAAGAAAATATTGCCCATACCAAGCGGATTTTATATCATGCTGCTCACAATGGAATATTATTTTATCGGTTTTCTTCTCGTCTTATCCCGTTACTTGGACATGAAGTGTTGGGTGATAAAGACTTTATTCGTGCTTTAAAAGAGGATTTTGCGGATATTGGGAAAGTAGTATTGGATAATAAGATGCGTGTTGGTTTTCATCCAGATCATTTTACGGTCCTCAATACGCCTCGAAAAGATGTACTTCGTTCTTCTGTAAAAGACTTAATTCGTCATGTTCGAATGTTGCAGTCAATGGGGTTAAATCAAGCTTACAAATGTAATATTCATATCGGTGGAGTATACAACGATAAAAAAGCAGCAGGAGAGAGATTCGTTGAACGCTTTTTGAGGTTAGATCCAAGAATCCAAGCATATATTTGTTTAGAAAATGATGATAAAACATTTACAGCACAAGAAACATTAGATATTGCTAAATCTGTAGGAGTTCCTATGGTTTTCGATCTGCACCATCATCGCTGTAATAATAATGGAGAGGCCATTGAAGACTTATTTCCGATCATTGTAGAATCTTGGACCAAAGAAGTTTTTCCTCCCAAAATACATGTATCCAGCCCGAAAAGTGAATCTGATATTCGTAGTCATGCTGATTATGTTGCTTTGGATGATATTGTTCCTTTTTTGCATGTAGCAAAGCAATATACAAAACAATTGGATATTATGATTGAAGCAAAACAAAAAGATGATGCTTTATTTCGGCTAGTAGAGGATTTAGCAGCACTTCCCGAAGTGAAAAAAATGGATGGAGGTATACTGGAAATAACTTAGAAAAATTAGTGCTGGTTTAGTAGCTGTAAAATAGGGTATAAATGTGGAGTGGTAATTTTTTCGTCTAGGAGGAACATTCAACTTATGCATAAAGCAATTGTACTGGGAACTGGACCAGCAGGACTAACAGCAGCCATTTATCTTGCACGAGCTAATCTTGAACCATTGGTAATAGAAGGGCCTGAACCAGGAGGACAATTAACAACAACAACAGAAGTGGAAAATTTTCCAGGATTTCCGGACGGTATCATGGGGCCTGAACTAATGGAAAATATGAGGAAACAAGCAGAACGTTTTGGAGCAACCTTTCGACGAGGTTGGGTAAAAAATGTGGATCTATCCAATCGTCCATTCACATTGTATCTAGGTGAAGAAGAGATACAAACAGAGACGTTAATCCTTTCTACTGGAGCTACAGCAAAATTGCTTGGTATTCCAGGTGAGCGTGAAAACATTGGACTTGGAGTAAGTACTTGCGCAACCTGTGACGGATTTTTCTTCCGAGGTAAGAAAATCATTGTTGTTGGTGGCGGAGACTCCGCAATGGAAGAAGCCAACTTTTTAACTCGTTTTGCTTCTGAAGTTCATTTGGTACACCGTAGAAACGAGCTTAGAGCTTCTAAAATTATGCAAGACAGAGCACGTTCCAATGAAAAGATCACATGGGGTTTAAATAAGACACCTCTAGAAGTAATTCGAAATGAACAGGGAGTTACAGGGCTAAAGGTGAAAAACAATGAAACTGGTAAAGAAGAGGTTATTGAAACTGGTGGTATCTTTATCGCTATTGGTCATAAACCAAATACAGAATTTCTAGATGGCCAGATCACCCTAAATGAAATGGGATATATAGAGGTGGAAGCTGGTACTACACAAACCAATATCCCTGGCGTGTTTGCTTGTGGAGATGTTCAAGATCATGTTTATCGTCAAGCCATTACTGCTGCAGGTACAGGCGCTATGGCTGCACTTGATTGTGAAAGATTTTTAGAAGGTAGTGCTGTGCATGATTGGAGTAAATCGCTCTAAATAAAAAAGAAAGCCTGCTCTACATTTGAGCGAAGGCTTTCTTTTTTTATTGTAGAAACCTATGTTCTCTGTTTTCGTCAACTATTGAAAAAGGTTGAACAAAAGAGAAAGAGATACATAATAAACGGTAAACCTCTTTTTGTACGCAAAAAGAGATTTTTCTCGTCTGAATTTCCTCTTTCCACAAGATATGGTATGAGTTATACTCTAATAGCAACTATATATAGATCGGACGTGAAAAAGATGATTGAGGCTAGAGACCAAGTCGCATATGAAGAGCAAGTTCGGGCAGCGTGTGCAGATTTTCCTCACTTGTCGATGGATGACTTAATTGAAGAGGCAAAAAACCAATTATTGGATGAAAAATCGAGAGATGAGATGCTTGCTGTTTTAACACAAGTAGCAGTAGAAAAAACAAGTGCAGAAGAGCCGGATTGGCAATTTGTAGCAGCGCGATTATTTCATTACCAATTATACAAGCAGGCTGCAAAAAATCGTCAATACGATGATAAAAAGACTTATGGTGATTTTTATTCTTTGTTACATACATTAACTAATACTGGGTTATATGGGACTTATTTATTAGATACTTATACCAAGACGGAAATCGATGAGTTGGGGCGTTCGATTTCTCCAGAAAAAGACAAGTTGTTTAATTATATCGGAGTCAAAGTACTTGCTGATCGTTATTTGGTTCGTACTTTTGATCAACAAGTGATGGAGTTACCTCAAGAACGCTTCATGGTTATAGCCATGCATTTGGCTTTAAATGAAAAAAATCGTGTTTATTGGGCAAAAGCATTTTACGAGGTGCTCTCTAATCTCGAATTAACTGTAGCAACTCCTACATTGGCTAATGCAGGAAAACCTCTCCATCAATTGTCTTCCTGCTTTATTGATACAGTTGATGATTCACTATGGTCGATCTACCAAACGAACTCTGCTACTGCCCAAGTTTCCAAGTATGGTGGAGGTGTTGGGATATATCTTGGTAAGGTGCGTTCCAAAGGTTCCAAAATTCGTGGTCACAAAGGTGCATCAGGTGGTGTAGTTCCATGGATTCGAAATTATAACAATACTGCTGTAGCAGTAGATCAATTAGGAGTTCGCCGTGGTGCATTTGCTATTTATTTGGATGTGTGGCATGCAGATATTTTTGATTTCCTAAATTTGAAAACGAACAATGGGGATGATCGTCTAAAAGCACATGATATTTTCCCAGGGGTTTGTATTCCTGATCTATTTATGAAGAAAGTAAAAGCAAGAGAAAGCTGGTACTTGCTCGATCCACATGAAGTACGTGAAGTAATGGGCTTTTCTATTGAAGATTACTTCGGCAAAGAGTGGGAAGATCGTTATCTTGCTTGTTTGGATCATCCTGGAATCGAAAAAATAGAAGTTCCTGCAATAGATATCATGAAAAAAGTGATGGTTAGTGCGTTTGAAACTGGAACACCTTTCCTTTTTTTCCGTGATACGGTGAACGAAGCGAATCCAAACAAACACCAAGGTATGATATATTCTTCCAACTTATGTACAGAAATATGCCAAAATATGGCACCAACGGAACTAGTGAGTGAAGAGTTAGAAGATGGTGTAATTGTAACTAGACAAAAACCGGGTGATTTTGTTGTCTGCAATCTATCTTCTATCAATTTAGGAAAAGTAAACACGTATGAAGATATTGCCCGCGTGGTCCCTGTTCAAATGAGAATGCTAGATAATGTGATTGATCTCAATATGTATCCAGTAAAACAAGCAGAGAGAACCAATAAAAAATATCGTGCTGTAGGATTGGGAACGAGTGGTTACCATCAGTATCTAGCACAGCATCAAATTGTTTGGGAATCACAAGAACACCTAGAGGAAGCAGATAAATTATTTGAGGAACTTGCTTATCAAGCGATTCGTTCTTCAATGGAAATAGCAAAAGAAAAAGGCAGTTATCCTGTTTTCGAAGGAAGCGAGTGGGAGACAGGTGAGTATTTTGAGCGTCGTAACTACACAAGTGAACGTTGGCAAAAATTAGCAGCGGATATAAAGGAAAGTGGTATGCGAAATGCATGGGTCTTTGCAGTTGCACCTACTGGTTCAACCTCTCTGATTGCAGGTTCTACTGCTGGAATTGACCCTGTATATGCCAAATATTTTGTTGAAGAAAAACGTGGTGCATCTATTCCGCAAACTGCACCTAATTTGTCTCCGAGTACTACCTGGTATTACAAAGAAGCGCATAAAATCGATCAATTGTATAGTATTGGTGCTGCTGGTAAGCGTCAGAAACATATCGATCAATCGCAATCATTTAATCTCTATATTACTCCAGAAACCAATGCTCGGGACTTTCTTGAGTTGTATATTGCAGCATGGGAAGCTGGATTAAAAACGATTTATTACATCCGAAATCAATCGGTTGAGATCGAAGAATGCGTAAGCTGTTCTTCTTAAGAAAAGGAGCGTAAAGATGGAAAAACTAGAGCGCAAAAAAATATTTAATGAATCAGGGCATCGAGGTACACAACGATTAATCAATGGAAATACAACCAATTTACGCGAATGGAATCGGATCAAATACGATTGGGCACATAAATTGTATCGGACGATGCTTAATAATTTCTGGATTCCTGAGGAAATTCCATTGGCTAGCGATGCAAAAGAATTTCAACAACTGTCAGAGGCGGAAAGACGTGCTTTTGACAAGACTATCTCCTTTCTTAACTTCCTCGATTCTATTCAAGGGGAAAATTTACCGAACATTAATGAATATGTAACTGCACCTGAAGTGTCTTCCTTGTTGAATATTCAAGCTTTTCAAGAAGAAATTCATGCGCAATCTTACAGTTATATTTTAGATAGCGTCTGTTCGCCTGAAACCAGAGAGAATATTTATGATGAATGGCGTACTGACGAGCATTTGCTAGAAAGAAATCGATTTATTGCAGACTTGTATGAGCAGTTTGTACATCAAAAGGACGATAAGCAATTTATACGTACCTGTATGGCAAACTTCTTATTGGAGTCACTGTATTTCTATAGTGGTTTCTCCTTTTTCTATGCGTTAGCTCGCCAAGGAAGAATGACAGCTACAGCAACGATTATCAAGTATATTCAACGGGATGAATTGACACATGTCGTGTTGTTCCAAAATATGATCAAGGAATTGCAGAAAGAGAACCCGGATCTATTTGACGATAATTTTAAAGAAGAATTACGAGAGATGACTCGTACTGCCGTTGAGCATGAAATCAAATGGGGCCAATATATTACAGCGAACCAAATTGCTGGTTTAAATAATGAAACCATTGAAAAATATATCAAGTTTTTATCCAATGAGCGATTGGGTCGATTGGGACTACCAATCTTGTACCCAGAAATTACTACCCATCCCATGCGTTGGGTAGAGAGTTTTTCGAACTTAAATGCAACCAAAACAGATTTCTTCGAGCAAAAAGTAACCAATTATACAAAGGCTAGTTCTCTAGATTTTAATGACCTATAGATAAAAAAGAAACGGATATATGGATATATCCGTTTCTTTTTTTGTTAGTAAATAGTATAATTGTTATGTTTTTATAAATATTTATTTACTATTGTATTTCATTCCTTTTTGGAGGGAAGTTTATTGCAACCCTTAAGAAATGTAACAACTAGTTTATATGACAAATATGGGGTTCAAGTTATAACAGCAGTGGTGAATGATTGTTATAATCGTATCTTAAGTGATGCTGAACTAAGTAAATATTTTGAAGGTGTGGATATGAATGTTCTCCGTAAACACCAAACATTATTTCTATCTCATTTGTTAGGTTCAAAAAGAACCTATAACGGGGCTAATTTAAAAGCTGCACATACGAATTTAAATGTTAGCGGTGGTCACTTTGAACTGTTTGTTCATCATTTAGATGAATCTTGCAAGTATTTCAACCTAGATATAGAAGATCGAGCTATGTTTATATCTTATATTCGCACTCTGAAGTATTTCATTGTAAATCAGTGAAATGTAAGGCAATTCTCTATTCAAAGAGGATTGCTTTTTTGTATTTGAATGATCTACGCAAAAGAGAGAAATAAAATGTCGCTAAGGGAATATGATAGAGGGATCACTGTACCATTTCGGAAAAAATACATGTTTAGACATATTTTAGACAGTTCAATCGGGCCTGTCTACATGATAAGTATGGATAATCGATTATTTTGCTCTATTTATTAGGAATCCTTTTTTCTCTCAAAATTTGAAGTTATCAAGCGAAATTCATTTTAGATTCATACATAATCATCTGTGAGATGGATGTGTTCCCATCCAAAGGGAGGAGAGATGCCTTACATATTCTTTGAAATATCTATCCCTTCCCGAACGACGCACATTATAGATTTACATATAGTTGGTTGATAGAATAGTTGCAATTATCGAATATATTGATACGATTCAATTGAAAAATTGTAAAACTGGAGTTGTATTCTACATCAATCGCAGAGTTAAGCATTACTAAGTGATTTGCAGTGATGGTTATCATGAGTTGGTACCGTGGGATCAGGTTAAAGAAAAAGCCGCCAATTGATGGTGGTTGTTTTTGTATGATGAAATACAATTTATCTTATAAAATCTTAGCCATAAAACTATACAAAGATTCTTCTGACTAGGGGTAACACCACGTGCCCATCAAGCTAAGCCAAAAGAATACCCAAATCAAAAAATAGTAAAAAGTCTTGCTCCTGACGTTACGTCAGGTTATATAGTAATGGTGTCGGCAAAACTACTCGCGCGAAATGAGGAGATGAGGATAAACAAAAAATATTGGAAAGTAGGAGAATTAGCTAAACTGACTGGACTTACTGTTCGGACCCTCCACCATTATGACCAGATTGAGTTGTTTTCTCCTTCACAATATTCACATACAGGTCATAGGCTCTATACCAAAACAGATATTGTTAAATTACAACAAATTATGTCCCTTAAACAGTTAGGTTTTTCTTTAGAAGAAATGAAAGAATCAATGGAAAACCCAAATTTTAATCCGATTGAAGTTGTCAAAATTCAATTAGAAAATGTAAAAGAGCGTATTCGTTTACAAGAAGATTTACGCAATCGATTGGAAGGAGTATACGAATTGCTTCATACACAACAAGAAGTAAAGACAGAAGAACTTATTAAATTAATTGAGGTGATCAATATGAGTGTAGAGAAATACTTTACTCCAGAGCAATTAGGAGAGATGAAAAAACAAACCGAACAATTCAGTTCAGAAGAAAGAAAGCAAGTAGAAAACGAATGGACTGAGTTAATTACTAAAGTACATGCGGAGATGAAGAAGAATACACCACCTGAGAGCCCAAAAGCCATACAATTAGCTAAACGATGGAATGAATTGACCAACATGGTTACTGGTGGAAACCATGCGATCGTCAAAGCAGCTGAACGATTCCATGCAGAAAATCCAGGCAATTCACTGCAGTATGGGATGGACAGGGAGCTTTATCAATATATAAAAAAGGCTATGTCACACATTTAATCTATTAAAAATGCCTGCTTTCTATATCTTGGAATAGGATTACTTCCTCTACCCTGTAGTCAAAAGAATCTCCAAAACGGAAAAAACTCGCTATTCTATCCTTTTGGAATCATTTAAAAAAAGGGAAAGATAGCGTTTTTCTGTGAATATATCCATTCGAGAAAACTATATTTATTTTCACAGGTGCTGCGAAAATATCTTTCTTCCACGCGCTCTATTGTTGCTTCTAAAATTTCTGCAATAATATTACGTCCGAAAGATTCATAATTATGAATGGCTAAGTGATTTTTGATGTATCCATGATCCAACATATTCGAGATTTTTCACCTTCATTATGGTAGTAAAATATTTTAAGTATTATGTACCTAATTTTAATATTAATACTAAATACAATTTTCTTTAGAAGGACAGAACCAGATGAAGGGGCAAAAGGGATAAAGGGAATATATACTAATTTTGGTATTAATTAATTATTATAGAAATTAATTCGAAACTACTAAGTATAAAAAAATGTAAATCAACCATATTAGGTAATAACAAAAAATAATTAAGGGATGGATAGCAATGGCGATTTCATATGGTTCTGAGGTTTTTACATTGGCACCAGGTACATCTGTTGGCATTAATACAGCTTTTGGCGGCAATACCAGTACGGGTGGAAATTATTTAGGTCCCATTGTAGTGGCCGCAGCTCCAATTCCTAACCAACGTGCCTTACAATCGTCCACCGTTGCAACTCGGTTTACATCAACTGGTGATCTTACTTCAAAGTGTGTTTATGACTATGCCATTCAAAATAACAATTCGGATTCTGTTTCTTTCAAACTTCACTTTTTCCACAATTAGGAGGGAATCATGAGACTAAATGTCTTAGCAGATCAAGCAGGTATCATTCTAGCGGCACAGTATACCGTATCACCAAGCCGCCTTCCTCTATCATCGCTGTCTATATCAGAGGTCGTCCCTTCTGAAGGCCAATCCCTATACGAAGTTGAAGTTCCCTCGGAACTTCAACAGCATATTTTACAAAATACGTTGGCAACAGAAATTTTTAAGTATAGGGTTGAAAGTCAAGGCGAAGGGACAAGGCTTATCAAAATTCCTTAATAACCTGAACAACCAATTTAGTTAGTATTGATGTTGAACTAAGTAATTGGCTATGTTATCTTAATTGAGACTCCACACGACTAAAGTCGTGGGATTCTTAGGTAGTTAGCGCACTCACTCCATTTCTGCTTTGTGCAACTCCCAAGTTCAGGGCTGTCTCATCAGCCCGTCCCATGCAGTTAGAAGGGTACCCACATGGGCGGAACGCCTGTTACCAGCGTTCTAGTCCTCTTCCTGCCTCTAATGGTTTTACTCGGTAGGAGA
>NZ_ATZF01000001.1 GCF_000428065.1 Shimazuella kribbensis DSM 45090 | reverse complement strand
AAGTAGAGTAGGAACCCAGCGCCTTACCGCCTTACGACGGCAGGTTTCCAAGAACCCCTCCCCGAACCGTACATACACCTCTCAGCGTATACGGCTCTCCACTTGCCTCTTAGTCTAGCTTCCCTGCATGAAGCCTATCATGACAGGCTTCACACAGTACCATCGTCTTCCTTCTTCTCGCAATCATATGTTGTTCCCAACGGGCTTTTCCTTTAAGGTCTTTGAGCTTTCTGACGTGATGCACCTCTAGAGGAACATTAATCGCACCACACCATTCGCATTCCTCTTTTTCGAGTGTTTGCAATAGGCTCGTTCGACCCGAATATGGTAGTTCGTTGGGCAGTATGTCTATTTTACCAATTAGAACCTTGGGATCTCGTTTGAATCCTTTATGATAGAGCGTTGCAAACTTCTTCCCACTCTTCACATCGTATTCAACTGTAAACTTTCTATCCTTCTTGTACTTATAAAGGATCTTGGAAACCGAAGTTCTGTATTTGTTGGCAAAAGTTTTGTACATACTGTATTCCATGATGTAGAAGAATTTGCTCAGGACACTCGCATTGTTTGCCAGCTTATAGTAATTGTATAAGCCTCTTATTTCGGCGTTGTATATGTGGAGTATCTCTATGTCTTCTAGAGTGACTAGTCTGGAGCGGTGTAAAGAATGCCATTCTCCTTTGTCATCAATCTTTAAGACATTCAACTGGAGTAACTTATTCAGCCATTTTTCCTTAGGCACATAAAGTTTGCACTTCATGTTACCAGAACGTTTCTTAACCCCATTTTTATCCCTTGTTATATGTTCATCTCTGGTTATGACGATGTCATAACCTAGAAATCTTGCTGGTTCGGATGAGTGAGTAATAAGAGTTTTTTCTTCCGAAAGCGTGAGACTCAGACGTTCACTAGTAAAATTAGCAACCTCGGCTTTGATCTGCTTGGCTTCCTCTTTGCTTCCTATAACCCCAATGATGAAGTCATCGGCGTATCTTACATAGAAGAGTTTCTTAAAGTTTTCATCAAGCGGATCAACATAGGATACCTTTCTTATCTCATCTTTCAGTTTAGCTATTCGCTCCGAAATAGACTTTTTCGTCTCCTCGGGTATATGTTCTCTCATTTGTTTCTGAAGTTTTCCAATCTGATATTCCAGTCTTTTGTATTCCGGATTGGTTTTCCTTCTAGCCCCTTTGTCAAATCTAGATTTGATACCAAGAGTGTATTTATCTAGCTGATCTAAGTAGATGTTCGCTAAAATAGGGCTGATGATCCCCCCTTGTGGGGTTCCGCTGTATGTGGAGTGAAATCTCCAGTTCTCCATATATCCAGCTCGAAGGAATTTCCAGATTAGATTAATAAACTTTTCATCCTCAATTCTCATTCTGAGAATTCCCACCAGTTTGTGATGGTCGATGCTGTCGAAGAAGCATTCAATATCTCCTTCTATGAACCATCTAACCCCCGTGAAGTTTCTTTGAACTTGCATAAGAGCTGTGTGACAACTTCTGTTGGGTCTGAACCCATGGGAATTGTCCGAAAAACTTCCTTCATAGATGGCTTCCAACAACATGCGGCAAACTTCTTGGACAAGTTTGTCCTCGAATGAAGGTATTCCAAGGGGTCTCTGTTTGCCATTTGCTTTCGGGATAAAAACTCTTCTAACGGGTTTTGGCTGATAAGACTGATCCCTGAGCTTCTCGATAAGGGTATTTATTCTCTTTATACTCATTCCGTCAATTGTTCTTCCATCTACACCTTCAGTCATATTCCCTTCATTAGGTGCCAGCTTGCTGTAAGCTAGCAGAAAGAATTCTTCATTGTATAGATTCCGATACAATCTCTGGATTGTATATCCCTCATCTTTTGACTTTGAAGCTAGACTGTTCAATACCATCACGGGATTTCTCATAGAGCCTCTCGCTCCTTCCCAATTCGTATTAAACGAGGTAAGCTGCCCTCCTTCGCCATGTACTAGGCTCTCCCTAGCTCGGACTACTACGAGGGCTCCGTCACCATATTGGATATTCAGATGCCTTTTGCATCATAGCCAGTTTCGCTGACATTCCAACTTAGGTGATCCCCGTTTAGACATCTAATGACAAGCTATGTTGCAGTTTCGGATGGGACGTTCGCCTTTTCTTCCCTTATTGGGCGCGAGCAACCGTGGGACGTTACGAGAGTAGTTAGAACATCTGACCCTCTCGCTGTTCGAGAAACCGTAATGTTTTTATACGGTTCTCCACCGGTTATATGGCGTTTCTAGCTACCTTTCGCCATAGTTTACGCTACAACCTCTCAGGCTGTCCTTCAAGCAGTATAGCCTTCATCCTTGTCTGCAACCGTTTCGTCTTGCCACTCAGTCGCACCGTGATAGCTTGGTGACTTGTGACTTTACCAGCATGCTACACTCCCCCTCAGGTTTCCCATTAGGATAAGCTGGTTGACGATAGGCTTTAGTTACGTCCTTTGCCTACTGCCTTGCCAAAGGCAGATTCATTAGATGCCCTTACGGGCGCACAAACATCTCATAAAAATCTCCCAAACGAAAAAATAAAAAAGCATCTTTGTTTTTGTTTTTAATAGAAAGATACTGTTCAATCATAGGTGTATATCTAGTCAATCTTACGTCCTCCACCAACTAAATTTCTCTCTAGTGTAACATAAAAAGTAGATTTGATATTGGTATCAAACCAGTGAACAAGAAAAATCCCTGATGCAAGGATTCACATCAAGGCGAAATATTTTCTACTTGGGTTTATATCCATCTCGATAAGGCGGCAACCTCCAAGCTCTACGAAAATCTCGCGATTCATCCCATTTTTTACCGCTTTGCAAATATTCAAAGTAAGGATCTAAGTATTTTTCATACATTTTATAATCATCCAAATCCTTTAATCCTTGACATAAAAGTGATACCCAAAAGGTAAAAGAATCTTTTTCTCCTTTGTAATACGCTGTTTGGAGATCTGGATTGCTTAATGGAGTTAATTTTAACTTTTGATGATGGAGAACAATAAGTTTTGCAGTAGCCAACGCCCCTTTAGTCAGAGTCGGTGATACCAACCAACTCGGTGGAGTTCGATACTCAAAACCACCATGATTTTTAATGCGATAATCTCCTAAATATCCATATTTCGGCCTGCGGCGAACCCCTTTTTCATCTTCTGCCATCATCAAAGGTAGCGTCAAATAATTATCGAGTGCTCGAAGCAAACCAAATGTAGGCTCTATTCCACTAAAATGAATATGTCCACCAATAGGATAACCATTGTAAGGCATTGCCCCAGCCAACCAACTGCATGGTACCTGAGCCATTTTTCGGGCAGCATATGCCAAACAATGATAAATGCGTTCTACTAAAACTCGTGGGTCTGATGTTGGTTCTGGCCTTACTTCAACCAATGGTTTATGCGATCGATTTTGTCCAAGCCAAATAGCATCACAGCCTACTTTACCACGAAGAGGAAAATATTTGGAAGCTAGAATGAGATTTCCTGTCTTGGATCGCATGATAAATTCAGGATCGGCACCAATTAACACTTTATCTGAAGGGATATCTATGGGCTGTGTATCTCGATACTGTTCAAATGCTTTTTCAAAACTACCCATCATGACACTATTTAACTTTGGACTTGGATTTACTTTGCGAATTACGATATTCTTTCCATGAACTACTCCACATAAAACAGCAGCATAATCAAGACCTAGAGCGTAAACTGCTCGAATAGCCATGCTCTGTACATTCTGTACTTCTTTCGTTTTATCTGTTGATGGATACACTCGTTGATAACTGGTACTTATTGCTCGCTTTTGTAGCCATTGCCCAGCTGAATTGGACCGATACATGAATAAAACCTTCGTTTGGTACACATAAACAATATATTGTCTGATAACAAAACTTTGATCCTGAACAGGAATACCATGCACTCTCAATATTCGTCTTCGGATTGTCTCATCTGCTACTCGCTCTACTTGCTGTGCTGGATTTAAGGTAATATGATCATTTAGTTGAATGGTAGCATGTAATTTTCCTTCTTGATTCAGTATAGAAAACCCTTGTTTTTCATCAATTTTTGTCCGTAGGGTAACGGCCCTCATCAACCTTCCCCCCTCTTTGCCACTACCCCTATCTTATGTAGCAACAAGTAAATGGGTTATAAATAAAATTGGCTATTCTGCTTATTGAATAAATAATAATAAAGAATAGGTTTTCTTCAGAAAAAAAGAAAAGAAGGCTTATTCCTCCGCCTTCTCTGGTACCCCAAAAGGGGGATCTTTTTGGGGGAATTAATCTTCTAAATCATCGATAATCAAGTCAGGATCCAACTCCTCAAAACCTTGTTCATCATCCTGGGATTGGAAAACAAAATCTTTGTCATCAATTTCTGCATATTCTGCTGGGTAACAAGCAACTGTAACTTTGGTCTCTCCTACTAACTCCACTACAAATTCTTTCTCTACACGCACCACGACTGCATCATGATTAGAAGAAATAGATGCTTCTACGCAGTTCGGTGATTGTGTAGCAGCTGCACTAACAGATACACTTAACTCTCTTGTATGAGGATCAAAATAACTTAGTGGTACTTGATCCACATAGCGTACTGTTTCTTTCATCACATCTGTTTTGGTATTACCTTTTGTTGAGTACCAAATGTTTACATCATAACTTCCTTGTACCTCAACTGCTTCTCCTACTTTTGAAGATTCAAATTGGTGATTAATTACCCATGCACCTAATACATTGTGTACATGATCAGGTGTTTCAATAGTATGTGTGACATGCGAAAATTTTCGACCTTTCCCACATACCGCTTTGGTGATCACCTGACGATACTCAACTGCTCTATCTGTGTTTGGCACCTGAATTCCCTCCTCCAACGGACTTACAAAACCAGTGTATGCAGGGCTCCTGCCTTGAGTGCTAAAAACCCATGGACTTTTTTGTAAAACCGTACAAAAGAAATTTGATCTTATATAATGTATTACGCAGTAGAAAGAAAAAAATGATACAAATATACAAAATGTCTTTGTCCACAACAAAAAGAACAGGCAGAGAATTTTTCTACCTGTTCTTTCTTCAGCCCGTTTTTTTATGTTTGTTCCCGCAACCACAGGCTCCACCGCTTCCACAACCAGCAGCTACAATGCCTCCTGTTTCTATTTCCAATTTCTCTGAGACCGTTTTTGCAATAACTTGTTGTAACATTTGAAGCAGGTCATTCATCTCTACCTGACTTTGCTGATATTCCAATACAATAGGCAAGTGATCTAATTTATAATGCAGCTCATCTAATTCGTTTTCCAATTGTTCTTTGTACATGTTTTTCTTAAAATGTTTGGCATGTACCAACTCTTTTTGTTTTTTCTTTATCGTTTCAATCAAATTTTGTACGGATTGACTTTTATTTACTTGTTGTTCTGCTAAATGGAAACGTTGCACTTCTGAACTCGTACGAACTTTTCCAGCAAATTCTTCAGCAGATTGCAACACTTGGTGATCCAACATGGTTATCCACCTACCTTACGCTACTGGAGATTTGGAGATATCTTCTACCCATTTACCTTTTAAGGTCCATGTTTGCGCTTTTTCAATGGACACATAAACCATTTTTCCAATCAGATGTTTGGGACCAACAAAATTGACTAATTTATTAGTTCGGGTACGTCCAGAAAGGACATCAGGATTTTTTCTACTTTCTCCCTCTACAAGTACTTCCACTACTTGCCCCTGTAAAACAGCATTTTTCTTTTTACTGATCTCATTCAACACATCATTTAATTCTGCCAGACGGCGTTTTTTCACTTCCATAGGAACATCATCTTTCATCTTTGCCGCTGGTGTACCATCACGAGGAGAGTAAATAAAAGTAAAAGCCATTTCATACTCTACTTCTTTCACCAGTGATATTGTCTCTGCAAACTGTTCATCTGTTTCCCCTGGAAATCCTACAATAATATCTGTAGTAAGAACTACATCTGGAATAGCTGCCTTCAATTTACCAACCAATTCCAAATATCTTGCTCTATCGTATTTTCTTGCCATTAATTTTAAAACTTCACTACTACCTGATTGAACAGGTAAATGGATGTGCTCTACTAAATTTCCTCTCTTCGCTAACACTTCGATCAGATGATCATCGAAATCTCTTGGATGACTGGTAGTGAAACGCACTCTTGGAATACCAATCTTTCTCACATCATCCATGAGATCACCAAACAGATACTGGATATCGCTAAAATCTTTACCATAAGCATTTACATTTTGCCCTAGTAATGTGATCTCTTGATAACCAAGACGAGCCAAATCACGTATTTCATTTAAGACATCTT
This sequence comes from Shimazuella kribbensis DSM 45090, assembly GCF_000428065.1. Taxonomy (GTDB): domain Bacteria; phylum Bacillota; class Bacilli; order Thermoactinomycetales; family Thermoactinomycetaceae; genus Shimazuella; species Shimazuella kribbensis. Next base: position 599,973 of record NZ_ATZF01000001.1, on the reverse strand, counting down.
CTGGGCGTCGACTCCGCTCTTTTCCTCTTGTATATGGGACAATACAGTAAGTACAAAACTTATCACACCCATACATAATATTGACCCATGCACGCAATCCATCTGCACGAACTTTTGGCATATTTTCTACTACATCGCCTTCTTTTGACCAGACCTCTACTACCATCTCTTTCGACATAAGAGCATTAAATAAGAGGTACGGCAAACGATGAATATTGTGAGTACCAAAAATCAAGTCAACATGCTGATGCTTCTGTAGGATACGAGATACAACAGACTCTTCTTGGGACATACAACCACAGACACCTAGAACAAGATCAGGCTTCTCCATTTTTAGTGCTTTTAAACTGCCGATATGCCCAAACACTTTGTCTTCTGCGTTTTCTCTGATGGCACATGTATTTAGTAAGATCACATCTGCATCTTGATGAGATTCCGTACGAGTGTAAGCCATTTGTTCCAAGATTCCTGCTATGGTTTCACTGTCATGGACATTCATTTGACAACCATATGTTTCAATCATGTACTTTTTACCACAGCCTACACCTTGCATCTCTTCTGGTATCTGATCAAACTGCAAAACTTGTATATCTTCTTTTCCGCGTTTTTTGGCTTCTTTTAAATCAGGAGCTATAAAATATTTGCTATAATCTTTCCCGCTCAATTGATTCCATCCTCTCTATATGAAATATCTATAGATCGTATAATTATCAGTCTTGTAACTAACATATTATATCGGAAATAGATATTTTCATCAAATTAATGTAATTTGAATGAAGGTTAATTTTGCTTATCCATTGTTATTTAGAAATAAAAAAAGCTGGGAGATTTAAGTTTCTCAGCTTCAATTCAACCAATAGATATATGTAATTTCTTTAGACATAAAGTTATCTAATATAGTTGTATGTATCATTTAGTATCTGGCACTGAACCGTTAACAGCACATCTAAAATAGAAGTTATGATGTAAACCATTTATACGGATCTGATGAAGGTGGTTTCTCCCCTGTTCCATACCTAACTTCGAAATGAAGGTGAGGTCCAGTTATATCACCATTTGCACCAACAGAAGTAATTTGCTCACCAGCTTTTACCATTTCTCCAGCATGAACTTTGACTTGATTTGGGAAACTATGGGCATAACGAGTAAACACATGTTTCCCATTCTTTTCACCATGATAAATGGTTATTAACCATCCATACCCGGAAGCTGGTACACTCGACACAACAACTCCATTTCCTGCAGCATAGATAGGACTTCCTACTCCACCACCAAAATCACACCCTTGATGAAGTATTTTTCGCTTGTGAATAGGGTGAAACCGGTACCCCCATCCAGATGTAAGTCTGCCATTGGACGGAAGTTGCATTTGTCCATTATAGGGAAATCGAAGTTTTCCAGATTGCCAATCTTCTAGGTTGATTTGACTAAATTCATCTTCATGAAGTTCTTCAAAAGCATGCAATTCTTCCAGATTTTTTTTACTCTTTTTTGCTTCTTTGACTATTTCATTATATGCATCCTTTGATTTTTTTATCAGCTCATTCTGTTGTGCCACTAAAACATCATATTTACTTTTTTCTTTTTCGATTTTCTTTATAACATTTTGTCGTTCTTCGATTAGTGCAGTATCTTGCTTAATAATAAGTCGAATGGTTTCCAATTTTTCCAAAAACTGCCCAAAGCTTTTCGCTTCAAGGATCTGTGCTGTGTAGTTTAGCTGGCCGTGCTCATAAAAATAACGAATACGCATTTTCAATAATTGATCGTAGCGTCGCAATACTTTTTCCTCATTGGTTAACCTTAATTCAATTGGAGCAGCTTGTTTTTGAATTTCTTTTATTTTCGAACTGCTCCTTTTCATCTCATCTACAAATTTTTGTAACTTTTTATCTTGTTCTATCATTTGATCCAATAAATTTTCTTTATTTTCCAGATGTTCTTTAATTTTTTGTCGCGAGATATCCTCCGCATGTATTTTAGAATAAGGAATTAATGAGAAAACAAGAAAAAACACAAAGCAAAAAAATCCTATTCTCTTGAACAATCCTAACATGATGGCTTATTACTCCATTTCTATTGAAGTTATCGTTTCCTTTCGACACAAATGGCAATAACAACTTTAAATTCTAGATCCAATAGCTCTACTTTTTTAGAACCGTCCTTTATGTACAAACAAATTAAATTTAAACCTTCAAGATTAGAAAACCTGCGAAAACAAAATACGGACATAATAAATTATAACAACGCTTATTTAAAAAAACAAAGCAATATTATGAAAATTATTTGCCATTCATACACTATTCTGATTAAAAATAAATCACCAGTCTTATAACGATAATTCCATACATATATCCACCATTTAAAAACACGGATTATCCATTCATAAATTTCTAATTAGGAAATGCCAATTTACATCATTTGAAATAAACCGAAAAAAATATTTAAGAGCTAATAATCAATGTTAACTTATGTTGGTGAACAACATTATCTATAAAAATCAAAATATATATCTCTCTGTTTGCACTACTAGAATTAAATATAAATAACGATAAAATAATTTCTTTCTCTTTAAAAATAATATTTGGTATACTAAAAACAAGCAATGAAAGGATTCCACATGAATATTGCGACTAATGCCCCGGGAAATTTCTCAGAGGGCAAAGAGCTGATCCTCTACCATAACCAAGGGTGTCTCAAGTACGAGGACATCGCTTGGTCTACTGAGGGGATCGAGCTAACCGGTGTGACCTACGAACTCACTGTACCTCCCAAGCGACTCTTCGGCGTCCTGCCTATCGGGCGGAAGTCTGTTCGTAAGGGCCATTATGGGAAGGCAATGGTGCATTATGGGAAGGCCATGGTGAATCATAGAGTCATCACCTTCACTCATATCGCTGAATTTTTCGACGACAAGACCGTCGTCAGATTTGATGAGTCGAACAAGATCACCACAGTAGAAGGTGACAGACTCTGAATATCAGTGATCGAGTGATCGCCCCCCAACCAATAGTGCATATGGGTTGGGGGGCGCGATATTTTAAAAATTCATTTTTAATGTTTCGTAAAAAAAATCAGAAACTTGCCTTCTCTCATTCTTTCTTTTCACTTAAAATTTCAACATATCCTTGTGTTCCATCCACTCGAATCTTTTGACCATTTTTTATCCGTTTACATGCATCCTCTACCCCTACTACCGCTGGAATCCCATATTCTCTAGCAACTACCGAACCATGTGTCATCAATCCGCCTACTTCTGTTACCAAACCGATAGCAGATTGAAAAAGTGGAGTCCATCCTGGATCTGTAAATGGAGCTACCAATATTTCCCCTTCATGCAACTGTGCTTCTTCTGGCCTTAAAACAATTCGCGCTCTGCCTTCTACAACACCTGCTGATACAGGAGTTCCCATGAGTGCATGCTGAGGAAAATCACCTTTTTGCAGAGTTGGTGTCACCACTTCTCCTTCGCTAGTTCGTACTCGTGGTGGCTGTAGCTTTTGTTGATCGATATACTCTTTTTTACGTTCTTCTAACTTTTGTTCCAAGTCCTCTAATCTCCCGTTTCTAGATAAATCAAGAAGTTCTCCTAGTGATAAATAATAAACATCTTCTCGATCTTCTAAAATTTTCTGTTCTACTAAATGATCCGCTTGTCGCATAATCACTTTTTTACTTTCATCTAAAATCGTAATCAGAAAATATTTATGATGCTCACGTAAGGCACCTAAATTTCGATATAATGAAATCAATCGTTTCATCAAGCGAGCCTTCAATGGATTGCCTTTTAAATGACTCATTATTTGGGCTTCTGCGTCTTTCGCTTCCTGTTCACCTATGCGAAACTTATTTCGATGCTCTTGATGTTTTACGCTTCGCATATGACCAAGAATAGCCGGGATCAAGAGTGTTGGCTTTTCCCTCCATCTCGTATTTGTTATATCGATTTCACCAGGACATCTCCTGCCATACTTATCTAAGAATTCAGCAAAATACGGATGAAACTTTTCTCCACCTTCTACCAAATCCATTTGCTCAAAAAAATCTTCATCCTTCGCTGTACGTAAATATTCTTCAACTTCAGGTAACTCTCGTAACACGTCTGCTAAATCTCCAATTGCTAGTCCCATTTCACTTGTAACATTACCTGCGAACGATTGACTTAATTTTTGTAAGGTTTGATCATTACCAATCCATTGAATTAAATATTTCTTTAGGACACCAGCAGACAAAAGAAAAGGTGCTATAAATGGAAAAAGATTTTGAAAAATAGATAAGAGAGAAGTAGCTAAATAACCTTGAATTTTTTCTAAACTCTCCACTTCATCTAGCCCATGCAAACTTCCCTTCATTTTTTTGTGTTGTTCAAACATATATGTTTCAACGTGGGATTTTGCTAAATTAGGATCTCGACGAAAAATATTTTGAAATACTTCTTTTAACACTGGTTTTAAATTATACCTTACTATTTTAGCAAGACCTGGTTTTGGTGGCACTGTCGTAAATGCTGGACGGTGAATTACTTCTTGCAAAGCAAGACTCATAGTACTATCCATATTGGACAAAATTTTGGGAATCACTTTCCTTGCTAGACGAAATCTTAAAATATCAGAAGGATCAACAAATAGCCTTCCTCCTGCTGGTATCAAAAAATTCGTCTCGAAAGAACCATCCGGTTTCCCAAATGGGAAAAGGGTTCGAAAAACAGATATACCGAGTGGTTTCATTGGCTCTGTCATCATTTGTATATGTCCAAAAGAAAGCATCACACGAAGTGGATCAGCTTCTATTTGCGGCATTGGATACAAAGAAGTGATCGGCCTGCTTTGGACAACAAAAATTTTACCATTCTCTATACAAAACTCGATATCTTGTGGGAAACCAAAGTGCTTTTCTATTTGCTTTCCTAATTTAGACAAAGCAAGAATTTGTTCGTTCGTTAACACTTGAACATCTTGTTTTTCTTTTGGAACAGTACTTTTCTTTGTTCCCCCATCGGCAAGCGATTCTATCATTATTTTTTTTGATGCTATCTTTTTGGATATTACTTTGTCATGTTTAACTTTATATAAATCAGCAGTAACCAATCCAGAAACAAGTGCTTCTCCTAGACCAAAACTAGCATCTATAGAAGTAACTAAGCGATTACCATTGACTGGCTCTGCGGTAAACATAATTCCTGATATTTCAGGTTGAACCATCCGCTGGACAACAACAGACAGAAACACATGTCGATGATCAAAATCATTTTTTACTCGATATGCGATAGCACGATCAGTGAATAAAGATGCCCAACAATTACGGATGGCTTCCAATAATTCCTTTTCTCCTTGTACATTGAGAAACGTATCTTGCTGGCCTGCAAATGATGCAGATGGTAAATCCTCAGCTGTTGCACTTGACCTTACAGCATAAGAATAATTTTCGCCAACAGACTGCCATGCTTCCAATATTTCTTGTATTACGAATCTTGGTATATGCAAACTTTTTATATGATCACGAATTTTTTCCCCAGTTTCTTTTAATTCCTCTAGATTATTTACGTTTATTTTTTCACATTGTGTAAGTAATTTATCCATTTCTATACTGGATTTGATTACAGCTCGATAAGCAGAAGTAGTCACACAAAATCCAGGTGGTACTGGAAAATCAGCTTCACCCAACACTCCTAAATTAGCACCTTTTCCTCCCACTTCTTCTATCTTGCTTGCATCAACCTCCGAAAAAAACAAGACATAAGAACCCATTGTGTTACCTCCTATTCAAAAACATCCTTTCTTTCACTTTAGCCAACTCTATAAAAAAAGTAAAGTGAGTACTCACTTTTTGGTTTGTAATAATAAGGAGTACCGCATCATCATTTTCATGTTAATGAAATCACAAATTACTTCAAAAAGTAGAATGAACGTCTTAGTAACGCTCCCTTGTCTCTTGATACTATTTCCTTTATAATAAAATTAATATGCATATGTATATTTCTGGAGGAGCCTGTCACATATAAACTTTCATTTTTCTGAGTGAAAAGGGAAAGTTTATATGTCGACGGGCTTTTTACTATGAAAAAAAGGTGAGTTCTATGTACACAACAATTTTAGCCATTGGCATTTTTTTGATTATTTATGCTTTCATTATCACAGAAAAATGGAATCGAGCTGTAATCGCACTATTAGGTGCTTCTATTATGATTCTTGCAGGAATTGTAGATGTGCATCAAGTTTTTACACATTATATCGAGTGGAACACCATTGCCTTATTGATTGGAATGATGATATTAGTCACCATTACCAATACTACAGGTGTTTTTCAATGGTTAGCGATTAAAACAGCCAAGTCAGTGAAAGGTAATCCCATACAATTGTTGATTATGTTATCCCTCCTAACAGCTGTTGGATCTGCATTGTTAGACAATGTGACCACTGTCTTACTCATTGTTCCAATCACTTTTTCCATCACCCGTATTTTAAAAGTAAATCCAGTACCTTATTTAATTTCGGAAGTAATTGCTTCCAATGTTGGCGGAACCGCTACACTAATTGGGGATCCCCCTAACATTATGATTGGCGCTGCAAACAAGCATTTAACTTTTAATGCGTTTTTGGTTAATCTCGGACCAATTGCAGCTATTATTCTTGTTATCACCCTTATCATTTTGTATTTCATTTATCGAAATAAACTTGTGGTTTCAGAAAAAGATAAACAACAACTAGCCAATATAGATGAAAACGAATCCATTAAAAACATTCCTTTGATGAAAAAATCACTTTTTGTACTTGGGCTTACTATTGTTGGATTTACACTTCATTCTATCCTGCATGTGGAAGCATCTGTGATCGCCTTTGCGGGGGCAAGTATCTTACTACTCATTGGATTAAACGAACACCAAATAGAAAAAACATTTGCATCAATAGAGTGGACAACTATTTTCTTTTTTGGGGGTTTGTTTGCATTGGTTGGAGGCTTGCAAGAAGTAGGGGTTATCAAATATATCGCAAAACAAGTATTAGAAATAACAAATGGTGATCTTTCTTTAGCTTCCATTTATATTTTATGGATCTCAGGCATTGCTTCTGCTACGATCGACAACATTCCCTTTGTTGCCACGATGATTCCTTTAATACAAGAGATGGCAAATAGCCTTGGCGTAAGTGTCAACACACCTGAAATAAATACCTTATGGTGGTCTTTGGCTCTTGGCGCTTGTTTAGGAGGAAATGGTACCATCTTAGGTGCATCTGCGAATGTTATTGTTGCAAGTCTTGCATCAAAAGAGGGAAAAGGATTCAGTTACATGGAATTTTTAAAAATTGGTGCGCCCATCACCTTGATCTCGTTAATCATTGCAAATATTTATCTGCTCATTCGCTACTTTTGACACTCCACATGGCTGAAGCCATGGGATTCTTGGGACGGTAGTCTGATGACTACTTCCTTACCAAGCAAGCCTCGTGAGCCCCACAGTTAAACAGAATTCTTGTTGCTACGTTATAGCATAGACTTATTGCTTGGTTTTCGCATTTCAGTCTAGCCATTTTTCGGTACGCATAGCATTTTATGTGCTATACGATTGGTTTGCACAACCCTATAAACTATCCACTATTCCAAGAGCAACTGTGGATAGTTTAACAACAGAATGTATGTTTATAAAGTGTTTTTTGAAAAATTTGTCAGACTCGTGAGAGATAGGGATGTTCCTTCCAATCAACATCACCCACTGATTAATAGCTATTATCGTGTGATTTGCATGTAATTTCAAAATAAAAAAGCAGTCCCCTATTGAAGTACATTTTGTTGTTTTTACTCCAAAAAAATGGGACTACTTGATCATAGGGTATACAAATCATTCTAGGAATTGGAATCTAACATACCGAAAGAAGTTGATTTAACTGTTGTGATCTTTCCGATGTAAGAGATACGAATAAAGATACAAAATACCTGCAACAAGGACAAGCAGTAAAATTCCAATCAACATCCACCAATTACTTGCAACGAAAACTCCGATAAGTAGATACACACCAACTAATGCAAATAACATGGAACCTAAACGATGCGTTTTTCTCCAGTTTTGTTCGGATGAAAGCGTCCATGGTGTTTTTATACCAAAAAAATAATTTGGTCTAATTTGCCGCATATAATTTCCTAATACTAAAGCCAATGCACCAAATAATCCACCAATGGTGATGCCAATAGAAATAGAGTAGCCTATTGTTGCTAACAAAATAAAAATAGATATACAAGAGAAAAACAAAACCAAAACAAATCCAAAGATCGAATATGCCCTTTTATGTTTGTCATAGGCCTCTTTTTTGGGGTCCCATTTTGGTGAAATCAAAAAGAGCAAGTACAGAATGAACGGAAATACTGACCAAAACAAAGCAATGTATTTCGGTCCAGTTTTATCTACCTCTCCTTCAAAATTCCAGTGATAAGGAATAGTATTGGGTAACTGAGGATACATCGTGAGATGAATGATAAAGGTGAGAATACATACAATTAGACTCGCATAAAGATATCCTTTTAAAACAAATTTGTTCATTATTACTCTCCTCTCAGATGAAGCATCCATTTTATTACATCTTGAAATAAAGTCGTATTTAGAGAATAAATTACGAATTGTCCTTTTTTCTCTACTAAAACCAAATCGGATTTTTTTAATATAGACAAATGATTACTAATCGATGGCTTTGTCATATCAAATTTATCCGCAATCTCCCCTGCTGATAAATCTTTCTCTTTTAATAAATCTAAGATCTTTCTTCGAGTAGGATCAGCTAAAGCTTTAAATACATCATTCAAATGGATATCGCCTCTATTCGATATTTAGTTAATTATCTAAATAACTAATTTAAATGTATCATATGAAATATGGTTTGACAAGTTAGAAAAACATTTAACGATTATATTGGAAATAAGATAAGTGCTTTTGTTACAATACATTATAAATAAGAAATTACAGCCATAAAAATCGAAAAGAGAAGAAACTTACCTATGAAACTTTATTTTCTTGGAACAAGTGCTGGTGTCCCTACCAACTTCCGAAATGTATCTTCCCTTGCACTTCTTTTACCAGAATACAATGGTGACATTTGGCTATTTGACTGCGGTGAAGCAACTCAACATCAGATTATGAAATCTCCTATTAAACTCAGTCGAATCAGTCGCATTTTTATTACCCATTTACATGGTGATCATATCTATGGGCTTCCGGGGCTACTAAGTACTCGTTCTTTTCAAACCAATGCTCCCCTTACACTCTATGGACCAAAAGGAATCAAAGAGTTTGTTGAAACTACATTAAAAATAAGTGAAACATATCTCAGTCATCCTATCACTTACGTCGAAATAGAAGATGAAATGTCATTAACAGACCATCATTTTACTATTCATGTCAAACGTTTGGAGCATCGAATAGCCTGTTATGGATTCCGAATAGAGGAGAATGAAAAACTCGGCAAACTTAACACAAAAAAACTACTCGCAGAAGGAGTCAAGCCAGGGCCTATTTTCCAACGATTAAAGCGTGGGGAAACAATCACCCTGCCAGACGGAAAGCAAATAGATGGCAAACATTATATTGATCCACCGATCCCAGGTAAAATAATTACGATTTTAGGAGATACATTACCCTGCAAAAATAGTTTGTTGCTGGCAAAAGATGCAGATATTCTTGTGCATGAAGCTACACAAAAACATGATATGGCGAACAAAGCCTCCCAATATTACCATTCTACTACCATAGAAGCTGCAAACATTGCATTAGAAGCAAACGTTAAAAAGTTAATCATCAATCATTTTAGTCCACGATATCATGATGTGTTTGAAGAAGAGTTGATAGAGGAAACAAGAAGTGTTTTTGCTAATTCCTACCTCGCAAACGAACATCAAACCTATGATTGTTAAGGATAATCCACTCTACTTGTTTTCATTCGTAAAAAAACTTCAGCAGAGTGGATTATTCTTTATTCATTTTAGGTTTAGGATAAAACCTGTTTGAGCTAGGTCACAAAAACCTTTGTACGTGCTCATTACTTCATGAAGCAAGTCATCCCTATCATAAAAAGGAAATAGATGAGTTACTACTAAATGTTTCGCATTTAACAGATTAGCTATTTCACCTGCTTGACAAGTAGATAGATGATCTTTTGCATTCGCAGGCATGTCAGATTCTAGATATGTTGCCTCACATATAAAAACATCCGGATTTTTCTTCATTTGATTCCAGTTTGTCTCATATCCGCTGTCTGCTCCGTATAAGATGATATGCTTTTGATCTTGTATCTCAAGTGCATAACAAGGCACACTGTGATTGGTTCGATAACTCCTTACTGTTGTATCTTCATCCAACTCAGTCCATGTTTTTTCATTCAATTCACGGACATCAATGTAGTCGCCATAATACAAATTTTTTGACCATTTGAGCGGTTTAATTGGTGCATATATTTGAAGTGGTTTTGTTCTCCATCCTTGTTTTATTGCAACCATAATGGCATATTGCAATACAAAAAAATCTGCAATGTGATCATGGTGCAGATGCGACAAGATTACCATATCCAAATCGTAAGGAGGAATGTACTTAATTAATTGAGAAAGTACACCACTTCCACAATCAAGTAATACTTGTTTTCCTGACTTAGTCGTTATGAGATAACCAGGTGTTGCTCCATCTGGAGCTGGAAACGGGGAATGACATCCTAAAACGGTTAACTGCAATTCTATTCTCCTTTTTACTTTTAAATTTGGGGCACTTTCTCTTTTGTTAACCTTTTCTTCATTTCCAAATGAGGAATACTTTGTTTCATAAAAATACCTGATACAGATTGATATCCCAATTTTTCATAAAAATTTTCAGCATGTGCTTGAGCATCTAGTATGACACAAGCTAAACCCCGTTTCTTAGCTGCTTGTTCCAATTCTGCCATTACCATCTTACCCACGCCATTTCCTCTATAGGAAGAAAGGACAGCGATTCGCTCTATTTTAGCCATATCTTTGACTACTCGATACCGTCCGGTTGCAACAGGTACCTCTTTATCATAAATGACTACATGAGTCGCTGATCCATCATACTCATCTTTGTCAAATTCGCTTGAAATATTCTGCTCCTCCACAAAAACACGATGCCGAACAGACAATGCATCTTGTAATTGCTGTGTATTCGTGACGACACATACTTTCATATTCGAACCATCCTCTTTCATAATCTTTCTTTTACATTCATTGGTTTGGAAATCGTATTTTTCTTATTTTATACAATATGCTATTATTTTATTTGCCTTGAGTCATAGACTTCACTGGAGTATGCTGAGTCCTTTTGTACTCTATCAAAATAGTTGATCCTCTCAAACAAAAATCAATCGGAGGTTAATCATGCTAACATTTCGCACTCTTTCTGAATGTACACTACACGAAACCATACAAGTATGGAATGAAGGTTTTGATGGCTATTTTGTTCCGATCAAATTTGATGAAGCAACTCTTATTTCCCATCTATTTCAAGGAGATATTTCTCCTACCCTCTCTTTTATCGCTCTTCTTGATGGAAAACCAGCTGGTATCGTCTTAAATGCAGTACGGGAGATCAATGGAAAGAAAATAGCATGGAATGGAGGCACTGGTGTAACAAAGGCTTACCGTGGTAGTGGAATTGGACAAGCTATGATCCACCATTCAATCCAGATTTATAAGGAAAATCATGTTGAACTTGCAACATTAGAAGCCTTGGAGCAAAACGAATCAGCCATTCGACTTTATAAAAAAATGGGATATCAAGAAACAAAAACCTTACACTACCATTCTCTTTCTAATCCATCTTCGATTGATAATAACCTTCTACCTAGTTCATATAAATTAAGCATGACAAACAGCCAAGAAATACGAAAAATACCTTTTTACGAACCTTTGATTCCTTGGCAGACACAAATAACAAACAAAACAAATAGAGAAGCCGTTATCTTATGGAATGAATATGATCAACCCATAGGATATGCATCTTTTCAGAAGGTATATAATCTAAATGAAGACTTTGTTCAAAGTACACTACACCACTGTAAACTAGCATCTAGTGTCCAACATAAAAAATCACTTTACCTTTCACTACTTTCTCATGTATTCCCTAAAACAAATCCAGCACCGACTAACTTTTCCTATTCTACTTCTAACTTGCTAATGGATAACCATTTGAAAGAAGCTCTCCTTGCTATAGGGTTTGAACGCAAAATGGGTCAAGTCTGGATGCAACAATACTTAACCCAACCATAAATTATTGAGCAATATAGACACCATCTATTAACAACGTTGTACCAGTAATAAAAGAAGCTTCTTCGCTCGGTGAACCTCTCTCCAGTGACTTGGAGAGCTTCTCGTTTCATCAGGTCGACTCATGCCGCTCCCTCCACGAAGGCTAGTTCCTAACCCATTTCGTTTAGGATGCTACTTGTTGAGCTAGGTGCAAGATATTGATAGCGGCATTGATATCTCGGTCTTGTTCATATCCACAAATACATCGATGCACCCTTTCAGCAAGTGTTTTTTTCACGATCTCTCCACAGCAAGAGCAGCGTTGACTGGTTTGATAGGGATCTACAAGTACCACCCGCTTACCAGCACTCTCAGCCTTGTAAGTCGTGTATTGTACGAGTTGTCCCCATCCGGCATCAACGATATTTTTGGCAATCTGATGGTTTTTTACCATATTTGAAATGGAAAGGTCTTCAAAAGCGATGAAATCATATGCTTGGACAAGCAAACAGCTTAATTTATGAGCATAATCCTTCCGTCTATTTGCTATTTTCTCATGGGTTCGAGCTAGAACCTTCACTACTTTCTTTCTTCGTTTGGAGCCCTTTTTCTTTTTGAAAATAGATCGTTGTAGTCGTTTGATATGGGATTCCGATTTTCTTAGATGTTTCGGTGCTGAAAAAAACTGTTCATCTGAGGTAACAGCAAGGTGTTTTACACCCAGATCGATCCCCACCTGTTTTCCTGTTTTGGGTTGAGATGCTGGCTTCACTTGACAAGAAAAACAAGTATAGTATTTCCCATTTTTTTGCATAATGGTACAGATTTTGATAACTCCCTTTATCCCGCGATGCATCCGGATACGAATCGAACCAATTTTGGATAACTGTAGGCATTTCCCCTCCAAAGTATATCCACTTTGTGGATAGGTAAAACTTCGATACCGATTCTCTCCTTTGTATCGAGGAAATCCTCCTTTTTGCTTGTTCTGTACCCTTTGGAAGAAAGCACGATAGGTTTTATCCAATTTCTCGACTACCTGTTGTAACACTTGGGAATAAACTTGTTTTAACTCTGGGATAGCTTTTTTTCGGTCTGGTAAGGTTTTTTTCTGTTCGTAATAGGTAAGGTTTTTTTGTTCACCTTGGTAAGCGCAGATTCGTTCCTGTAGTAGACGATTATAAAGCAAACGACATCTTTCTAACGTGAAGTGGATTTTCTCTTGTTGCTTTTTTGTAGGATAGAGACGGAATTGATAGGTCCGGAACATATGTTTCACCTTTCTTTTTGTTCCTCATTCTAGCACAAACATTCTCTCTATACAAATAATATGGTATTTTATTATTATTCTGTTAATAATGGTTTGCTGATAAAAATGAGTTGCCCTAGTAATCTCCATTTCTCCATCGAACTGCATCGTCGAAAACACCTCTTATTCAACTAAGGATATCATCTTTCTACTATGACCTGTATAAAGCATCCTTATGCGACAAATAAAAAAGAGAACTGGTATAATACCAGCTCTCAAAAAAATTTATGCAAATTCACCAATCAAACGGTCAAATTGCTCTTCAGTTAAGTTGATATCTTGTTTGACAAGTGCTTCTTCTTTGTAACCTTTGATTAAGTCTTCGTAAGAAGGTCTTTCGGTATTTTGATAGATAATACCAGTAACAAGACCATTATGTTCCATTAATGTTTGCATCGCTTTACCGCGATTAGATGGATCATAACCTTCAATATCATCTAGGCTCGTAAGGTTTTGTTTAAACCAATCATATGTGTTGATTTTGTTATAAGTCACACATGGACTATAAACATTGATCAAAGAAAATCCTTTGTGTTTGATGCCTGCTTCGATAACAGCAGTCATACCTTTCAAATCACTAGAAACAGTCTGAGCAACAAAACCAGCACCTACAGTAAGAGCCATTTCCATTGGCGAAATCGCAGCCTCAATAGAACCATTTGGTGTACTTTTTGTTTTAAAACCCATTTCCGAACGTGGAGAAGTTTGACCTTTGGTTAATCCATAAATTTGATTATCCATTACAATGTAAGTAATATCAACATTACGACGGATGGAATGAACAGTATGACCCATACCGATTGCAAATCCGTCACCATCTCCACCAGATGCCACAACCGTTAGATCACGATTTGCGAGTTTTAATCCTTGGGCAATAGGAAGAGAACGACCATGGACACCATGAAAACCATAGGAATTAACATATCCTGCAATACGACCTGAACAACCAATACCGGATACAATAGCAACTTCTTCTGGTTCTTTACCCAAGTTTGCAAATGCACGTTGCATAGAGGCCAAAACCGTAAAGTCACCACAACCAGGACACCAGTTAGGTTTCACTTTGTTGCGGAATTCTTTAAACGTTGCCATGAACCAACAGCTCCTTACACTCGTTATAAATTTCCATAGGCAAGAATGGGTTTCCATCGTATTTGCCTACATGAACCAATTTTTCAGCCATCCCTACATTCATTTTAATGAGTGAGGTCAGTTGTCCAGTTGCATTGTTTTCTACAACAATTACTTTTTTGGCTTTCTCCATTTGTTCTTTTAATTGCTCTGTTGGAAAAGGCATCAATTGGCGAACATGTGCATGATTTACCTTCAAACCATCTGCTTCTAATCGACCCATTGCCTCTTGTATTGTTCCATATGTTGAGTTAACCCCAACAATTAAAATATCTGCGTCTTCATGACGAGTATCTGCATGGATTGGATTTGGGAAAGCAAGATTATTCAACTTCGCTAGACGTTTATCCATCATACGCTTACGATTGACAGCACCTTCAAATGGACGCCCCGTTTCATTGTGCTCTACTCCAGTAACATGATGAAGTCCATGTTTTTTTCCTGGTAGAACACGACGTGAAATTCCATCTTCGCTGAATCCATAACGAGGGAATAACTCTGAGTTTTCTAACTCTGGTAATTCTTCTTCGTCCGTAACTAACTTACCACGGCGAATTTCAATTTTATTGTAATCAAGTGGTTCTACTGTCTGTTTACCAAGAGACAACGCTAAGTCTGTCACAATAATAACAGGACATTGGTACTCTTCTGCAAGGTTAAATGCTTCAATGGTATCATAGAAACACTCTTCGACAGAACTTGGAGCAATGACAATCTTTGGAATCTCGCCATGTGTGCTATAGAGCATAGCAAGAATATCACTTTGTTCTTGTTTGGTTGGCAAGCCTGTACTTGGACCACCACGTTGAGTATCCACAATTACACAAGGTTGCTCTGTCATACCAGCAAGCCCAATAGCTTCAGTCATCAAGGAAAGTCCTGGCCCTGCAGAAGCCGTTAGTGTACGCACTCCACCATAGTTTGCTCCGATGGTCATGGTAATGGCTGCAATTTCATCTTCTGTCTGAACTACTGTTCCACCGAATTCAGGCAAACGACGAATCAAGTACTCCATGATTTCAGATGATGGTGTGATCGGATAAGCTGCCATGAGGCGGGCTCCACCTGCAACTGCGCCAAAAGCGATAGCATCGTTCCCAATCATATATAAACGTTTCTTTCCATCAGATGGTGCTAATGTGAAATCTTTGACAGAAAGATTGGAGATTTCTGTTTTAACAAATTCAATACCTCTTGTGATTGCGTCCATGTTTTTGTCAATCACTTGTTGCCCTTTTTTCGCAAATCGATCAGTCAACACTTCACGGAATGATTCAACCGAAATCCCTAGTAGCGCTACAGATGCACCAACAGCTACCATATTTTTCATTTGAGCCATACCAACTTCTTCAGCTATCTTTGTTAATGGCACTGCAATCAAATGTGCCTTGATGCCTTCTGGAACAGTAGGATTAAATTTTGCGTCAGCTAAAATAACACCACCGTCAATTAGTTCATAAGCGTTTAGATCAATTGTCTCTTGATCAAATGCAACAAGAATATCTAGGTCATCTGAAATAGAACTGGTTGATTCTGTGCTGATACGAATTTTCGTATTGGAGTGGCCGCCTTTAATACGGGAAGAAAAATGACGATACCCAAAAAGAAAGTAGCCTTGGCGATTGAGCACTGTAGCTAAAGTTTCTCCAGCGCTATCAATCCCCTCTCCCTGCTGTCCGCCTACTTTCCAGGAAAGCTGGTTAATCATGAACTCATCTCCTTTAATACTTCACGCCAAACAATCATCTGGAGGGGTCCCCCAGATGTGCATCAAAAAAATATTCATCTTTTTATTATAAAGTACTATCTATTGCCTTTTCTCATTCTATTCCTGTGCGATAGAAAATGCAATAAGCAATCTTATCTTATTGAATTTTTATAAAAATAGTATGCATTCAAGTAACTCCACTTGTTTACCAAATTGCTAGGAAAGTAACTCATTAAAGTTTTATAAAAAGCTGGTATATCCATTGCACTACTCAAGCCAGTTAACTTATTTACCATTCCATCAAAATCGGACCCAAAGGCGATATGATTTTCACCACCTAAATATTGGATATGCTCAATATGCGGAAGGAGGTGATTTGGAGTAGCACTTTGGTAGGATTTAACAACAAATTGCGGAACATAGGTGATTCCAATCAAACCATCTAACGAAATAATGGCTCGGATTTGATCATCTGTTAAATTCCTAGGATGATTACAATACTTTAAGCAATTAGAATGAGAAGCCATTACGAGAATATTAGGAATGGAAACAACATCCCAAAATCCTCGCTCTGATAAATGAGACACATCAACAATCATCCCCAGACGAACCATTTCTTTCACACATTCTCTACCAAAGTTAGTTAAACCGCCATTACGTTTCTCTTTACACCCATCTGCAAGGGCATTCGCATAATTCCATGTTAAACCAACTTGCCTAACTCCCAGCCGATAGAGTAAGCGAAGTATGGACAAATCATTGCCCAGTGCGTCTGCACCTTCTAAAGAAAGAACAGAGTAAATTTTCTCTGTTCCTAATTCATTGTTATTCCTATTTTGAAATAAACAGACATAGGGTTCAATATTTTGGTAAAACAAATCTATTTGTTTGAGAGTAACTCCTAATTTTCCAGTTTGGGGGATATGGTCAGGAACAAAGATAGCAAAATTTTGAAGTAATGCATTACTATGTTTTAATGCAGCATAGGAAGCATCAAAAGGAGAATCATCCATTAGGAATAAATTCTTTTGCTTTCGTTTACTTTCAGAAAAATTATCATCCCTTCCTCGTTTCCACATTTGATAGAGAACATCACAATGATTATCTATCCAGTACAAGAAATACACCCCCCATAAATAAAGAAAAAACCTGTTATTTTACATAACAGGTTTAGACGTTCTATCGAGGTTCCACAATTAATTTAATCGCCGTGCGTTCTTCACCATCGATGACTATGTCGGTAAAGGCAGGGATGCAGATGAGATCAATTCCACTTGGAGCAACAAATCCTCGTGCGATTGCAACCGCTTTAACAGCTTGGTTTAGTGCACCTGCGCCGATAGCTTGCATTTCGGCTTGACCTCTCTCACGCAAAACACCAGCAAGTGCACCTGCGACGGAATTGGGATTCGATTTTGCTGAAACTTTTAATACTTCCATGAATGTACCTCCTCGATGGTTGGAGTAAGTCCACTCCTATCATATTCGACTAAAGTGTAAAAATTCCTTCTTAAAAAAGTAGACAGAACCGAAATAATCCGAATAAAATTATTTCAATTTAACCAAGGATTGTCATTATCAATACGAATTCGTTTTATCTTCGTAGTTCGTTTCGTGGTTGGTTCAAAATCAAATAAAACTCCTTGCAGCATAAAACCTTCTTTGGAAACTTCAAATCGAACTGGGAGTTGTGTAATAAATCTTCTTATAACTGCTTCAACCTCCATTCCAATAACACCATTGTATGGACCAGTCATGCCAATATCTGTGAGATAACCGGTCCCTTTAGGTAAGATTCTTTCATCTGCTGTCTGTACATGTGTATGCGTACCAATCACTGCTGAGACCCGACCATCTAAATACCATGCAAGTGCTTGTTTCTCAGAAGTAGTCTCTGCGTGAATATCTACCAAAATATGCGCATTCCCAGCTATCCGTTTTAAAATATTATCTACTGTACGAAACGGACAATCAAAAGAATTTGCAGCATAAGTTCTACCTATTACATTTATGATAACTACTTTTCCTTTAGAAGTAGAAATAGTGGTATAACCTTTACCTGGTGTACCTTCTGGATAATTGGCAGGCCGTATGATTCGCTCTTCATCATCAATAAAATCAAAAATTTCCGATTGTCCCCAAGTGTGATTGCCCATTGTTACACAGTCTACTCCCCATCCACGAAAATCCCGATAAATTTCTTTCGTTATCCCTCTTCCGCTTAGCGCAGCGTTCTCACCATTTACAACTACTACGTCTGGTTGATAGGTCTGCTTTAGTTGAGAAAGATAGGTACGGAGCGTTTGTTGACCTGTAAGCCCTACAATATCTCCTATCATTAATAATCTCATGAATTTAAGTTCCTTCTTTCTATTGATATAATCTATTTTCCAATCTTGCTTATCTCCTTAAAAAAATAAAGTGGCCATAGGCCACTTTATTTTGCATACTCCACAGAGCGAGTTTCTCGAATAACCGTTACTTTGATATGTCCTGGATAATCTAGTTGATTTTCTATTTGCTTTGTAATCTCTCTAGCAAGTCTAGTCGCTTCTGCATCATCTACTTCTTCAGGACGAACAATGATTCGACATTCTCGACCTGCTTGAATGGCGTATGATTTTTCTACACCATCAAAAGATTCACAGATTGCTTCCAATTTTTCCAAACGACGGATATATGCTTCCAGCGTTTCTCTTCTTGCTCCAGGTCTGGCAGCAGATAAAGCATCCGCAGCTCTGACTAAAACTGCAATAACACTTTCTGCTTCTACATCACCATGGTGTGAGGCAATGCTATTTATCACAACCGGATGCTCATGAAATTTTTTCGCTAACTCTACACCAATTTCTACATGAGAACCTTCAATTTCATGGTCAATAGCTTTTCCTACGTCATGTAGCAATCCAGCCCGTTTGGCAAGATGAATATCTTCGCCTAATTCTGCAGCTAATAGTCCACTTAAATAGGAAACTTCCATGGAATGTTTTAGTACATTTTGTCCATAACTAGTACGGAATTTCAAGCGACCCACAATCTTGATCAGATCAGGATGCAGACCATGAACCCCAGTTTCAAATGTTGCTTGTTCACCATATTCGCGAATTCTCTCATCTACATCACGACGAGCTTTCTCTACCATTTCTTCGATTCTCGCTGGGTGTATTCGACCATCAGCGACTAATTTTTCCAGTGCTACTCGAGCTACTTCGCGACGAATTGGGTCAAATCCAGATAAGATTACTGCTTCTGGCGTATCATCAATAATCAAATCAATTCCAGTAAGCGTCTCAAGTGTTCGGATATTACGACCTTCTCGACCAATGATGCGACCTTTCATTTCATCATTTGGTAAGGTAACCACCGAAACAGTCGTTTCTGCTACATGATCAGCAGCACAGCGTTGAATGGCAAGGGATAAAATATTTCTTGCTTTTTTATCACCTTCTTCAATTGCTTGTTGCTCCATTTCTTTGATCAATTGTGCAGTCTCATGTCTCATCTCGTCTTCTACCCGCTTCATAATGATTTGACGAGCTTCTTCGGTTGCTAGGCCAGAAATCCTTTCCATTTCTTTAACTTGAGCTACTTTTAACTCCTCTATTTCTTGAAGGCGAATGGAGATAGTATTTTCACGTTCATTTAACTCGCTTTCGCGTTTCTCTAGATTTTGTTGTCTCACATCGAATGTCTCTTCTTTTTGAACAATCCTTCGTTCCATCCGAGAGAGTTCGTTTCGCTGTTCACGTATTTCCTGTTCTGCTTCGCTCCGTAACTGATATACTTCATCCCGTGATTCTAAGATTTTTTCCTTCTTCATTGCCTCAGAATCCTGTTTCGCTTTTTCCAGAATTAACTCAGCTTGTTTTTCAGCACTACCAATACGAGATTCAGCTATACTTTTCCGCAGCCAATATCCAGCAAATCCCATGATTAGCGAGGCGAACAGCAGCAGGATATGTCCTGTGTCTAGCACTGTAGTGTTCACCTCCCTTATTCTTTTATATCAACCGCCACCATCACTGATGGGGTTACTTACTATAAGAACCGAGGAATTCCCAAATTATATTTAGAAAGACTCTTTTCTTTAGTAAGGGACATGTACTTACAAGTACATTGGTAGGAATTGACCTACTATTTCCTGCAAAAAGCAATGATAGTTATGTTTTTCCTAACTTTGAAGTTTAATTACCAATCTTGTAACAGACCATTACAAGTTACTTCATAGACACAAGTGGGTTTAAAAACAAGACCGACTTTATCGGTCTGCCTGTTTACCTTGTTGATTCGTTACAAGAATGCAACCAGTCAGATGTATCTTAAATGGATGATAAAAATAAAAAGATACAGCTCAATTGTATTCGTTATGAAATCCCATTGTCAAGGCGACGACTTAGATGGACTTCAGATTTCCCGTCATTTAGCCGAACAAAAAATGCTTGATCAGCAGATTCAGTCAAATGAGTATTATGGGTAACAAACAAAATTTGTCGATCAAATGTTTCATATACAGATTGCAAGAATTGAGTCATAGGTAATATATAGTCTTCACTGACATGTTTTCCTGGTTCATCTAACAAAATAGGACCATCTAAACGAGGTCTCACCGTCTCCAAAAAAGCAATGCGAAGCGCGAGCGAAATAATATCAACCACACCACCACCTCTTGCATCCTGCGGTTTAGTTCGGATCGTTTCTCCATTCCATTCTGTAACAACATAAAATTCAGCAGTTGGATTTTTGTCTGCTGGTGAAAGATCTATTTCAAATCGAAAAGAAGAGCCAAAAACATATTGAAGTGCATTGGTAACCAATGTTTCCAGTTGAACTTTTGCCTGCTTGCGAGCGTACTCTCCAGATCGCTGAAATAACAGACGTACCTTATCAAACAGTTCTTGCTGCTCGTGCAGTTTTTCTTTCTGTAATTGCAATTCTTGTTGCTCTTTGAGTAGTAAATCTTTGGTCGTTTTTCGACGAATCCATTCTTCACGTGCTTTTTTCAACTTGCTATCTATTCGTTCAAACTGCTCAATTGTTTCCATCTGCAAGTAACCCTTCTGGAAGGAGTTGCTCTACTTCTGCTAAACCGTCTTTCACTTCCTGTTCCAACCTGCTTATCTCATCTTGCAACTGCTCCGGTTTTACACCTAACTGCTCCAACTCCATTAATATATCTCTTTCCTGTTTTTCCAGATTTTCCAATTTTAATTCGGCTCTCCGTCGTAAATCTTTTGCCTCTTCAATTTTTGTTTTGATTTGTTTAATCTTCTCTTCCAGCTGCTGCATATTTATTTCCTCCCTCTAACTCATGCAATAAGTGTTGAATCAACTGATCGTTTATTTCTGAACCACAAATAGGACACTCTCCCTGTTCAGTTAGCAAATCGCCATACTGCATTACTAATTCACGCACATTTTTGTCTATTTCATCTAACCATTGATACCCTTTGGCAATTCGTTCTTGTTTGTCCGTCAAATCTATCAAATATGTTTTTAGATTTGTAAGAGCTAGTAGATTTGATTCTACATCAGGCAATCGTTGCATCATATGTGAAAGGAAATTTTGGTTTTCTTTTAAAAATTGGTCGATCTTTTCCTTGTTTTGTTCAATATAGAACCATGATTTCTGTATTTTAAGCAAGGAAAGCAACTGATTTCTTTGATTTTCAACATGATCCACTTTATGTAGACCAATTTCCACATTTTTGGTCTTGTTTAAAATCTTTTGTAAAACATCTTGTCCCTCTTGAATCTTTTGATACTGTACTTGCAATTTTTTGTACAAATCAATCTGCTTTAATTTAGATTCAAGTTCGCGTTGAATCTGTTTTGCTTTTGATACCATTTCCGTTTTGTCGTAAATCGATTTTTGAATGTTTTTCTCTTCTTTATGAATTTGATAACGCACGAAAATTTGCCGATATTGACGAAGATATAATAATTTATTTTCCAATGCAATCGAATTATGCTCTGCCTCTTGGATATTCGGGAAGCGATCTAAGATAGATTTTTGTGTTTGTTGCTCTTGGACATTTTGCATATACTTGTGCTCAAGTTGTTTTAACTGGATAAGGAAAGATTGTTTTTCTTTTATCTCCATTGCTCTATGTTCAGCTTGTAAAAGCTCCTTTTCAAGATCCTCTAAATCTTCAAAAGGCACTAACTTTTCTTCAACATTCTCCAACTGTTGTTGAAGATATTTATTTTTGGAGGCCAACTGCAATCGATCACTGTTTAACTTTTTTAATGCTCTATCAATTAAATGAGCACCACTTACTAAACCAATTGTTTTCGCTTTCATTCCACTAGATTCAGAGAGTAAAAATGGACCTTCTAATTGATGACCAACTTGTAAATAAATATCTTTTTGTTCCAATTGTAACGGTTTAAACTGATGTGCATTAGCAATTTCTAAAGGAACTTCAGACCCAAATCCTTCAAAAACTTGAGGCTCTTCCCCTAATTTTTCTAATTGATATCGGTTAATCGAATGATGGTTTCGAATTCGTCGAATGATAGTACCATCATTAAGATGGAGTTCCACTTCACAAAGATTTGCGCCAACGCGAATATATTCCGTTCCACGAGGAGCGTTAAATAAAACCCATTGTAATGCTCTTAAAATAGCGCTTTTTCCACTGTCGGATGGACCTACAAATACATTTAATCCAGGATGAAAATGAAACTCTGTATATACATGAGATTGGAAGTTTTTAATGATTAATTTTTGAAAATGTATCATGATTCTTTTTCTCCTTCCATCTCTTGCACCTCTCCAATACGCTTTAGAGCTTCCCTTTTAACTGCTGAGTCTAAGACATCTATTTTGGCAATTTCTTCTATGATTTCTTCTACTTGAATCCCTTGATATATTCCTGCTGCGCTGACTTCTTGGGCAAACTGCGCCCATTTTTCTTGCCGATATTGTGCTTCCTCTTGAAAAGAACGATCAAAAATATCTTCTCCTCGTGAAGCACTAGCCAATTTTTGAAAACGAATTCGAATTTCTTTGTCCAATTCTATCAAAACAACTTGTGGTATACGTTTTATCTCTGCTTGTTGATTGGAAAGTCTTGCGATAGATCCAGGATTAATTATATATTTATTATTTTTATGCTGCATACGAAAACCAGCATGATAGTGTCCTGTCAATAAAATATCTGCATCGCTTTCCATTTCGAGAAGAGAGGAAACCATTGTATGGGGCACTCCTTCTGGCAAAGCTTTTTCCACCAACATACCATGTACCATATGTATACAATAATCTGCTTTTGTCTGATTGGTAACGGCATAATCATCTGCGATATTTCGTTTGTCTAAATCATAATGGAATGGTTGACCAGTTAATTGAACTCGATACGTACCATCTGTTAACACCGTACAGTCATTCCGCTTTATCAGTGTTAATATCCCAAAAGCCTCTAATAGACCTAACATCGTTCGATCTACGGTAGCAGGGTTGTGCCCATAAATATCATGATTACCAGCAATAGCAAAGACCGGAACGGAAAATTCACGAAAAAGCTGGGCAAATTCACGAACAACAGATGGTGATAGATTGGGTCTATCAAAAACATCTCCACCATGTAAGACATAGTGAACTTTATTTTCTTCAGCAATCTGTATGATTTCTGTTAATTTTTGTTTCATAGAGTCAAAGAAATCATCTATCCGACCTCGTGGAGATGTTCCACGAATATGCGTATCGGTAAAATAAAGCAAACGCATCATGATTCCTCCTGATTTCGTTTGTTTCTAATATGTTGCAATGCTTGTCTCACCAAATGGGAAGGAAAACCTCTACGTAATAGATAGGAACCTAAGCGCCGCTCTATCGTTTGCCAATCTTCTTTGCAAATACGAGAATAGCGCCTCTCGGCGACCTCTGTCACCAACTGGCGCTCTTCTTCGATGTTTTCTTCTTCAATAGCTTCATCGATATATTCAGATGGTACTCCCTTACGTTTTAACTCTTGTTTTAAACGATTTATACCAAGTTTTTTTCCAGTTTGTCGTTCTCTAATCCAGTTTCTTGCATATTGACGATCATCAAGGTAACCTTGTTGGTTCATAGATTTCAAAACCGATTGTATCAGTGTACTATCAAACCCTTTTTGAGACAGATGTTGTTCTGATTCTCTCACTGTCCTAGGGCGGTAACTAACATAACGAAAAAAGGCTTGGATTACATAATGACGCTCCTGAGCCTCTATAATTTCCGTTAAGTCTGTTGGTTCTACTTCCATTCCTTTATGTAGGCCATACTTTACTAGAACATCCTCATGGACAGAGAGTATAGACTCTCCATCCACTTGGATTTCGTAACGCTTATGTTTTTGCCCAACAATAGCTGAAATTATCACTTGAGATCAAATAGCGGGGTTGCATCGTCCTCCGCTTTCTCCTTTGCTTTGCGTCCTTTTTTTGATTTTTCTGTATCTGTTTCTGAAGTTGCTGCCACTTCTGCTTGGTCCACTTTTGAAATTGGCAATTCATAGTGTGTACGAATTTGCTTATCAATTTTCGCAAAGGTTTCCAAGTTTTCCTTAAGGAATTGTTTCGCATTTTCACGACCTTGTCCCATTCGATCACCATCATAAGAATACCAAGCACCGCTTTTGTTCACAATTTCCAACTCTGTAGCGATGTCGAGGGCACTACCCTCTCTGGAGATACCTTCCCCAAACATGATATCTACTTCTGCTACTTTAAAAGGAGGAGCTACTTTGTTTTTAACCACTTTGATTTTGGTTCGATTTCCTACTACATCTGTACCTTGTTTGATGGCTTCAGCACGACGAACTTCTAAACGTACACTGGAGTAGAATTTTAGTGCACGACCACCTGGTGTGACTTCCGGGTTACCGAACATAACACCTACTTTTTCGCGAATCTGATTGATAAAGATCGCAATCGTTTTTGATTTGTTGATAGCACCAGATAGTTTTCGAAGCGCTTGAGACATCAATCGTGCTTGGAGACCTACATGAGAATCTCCCATCTCCCCTTCAATCTCTGCTTTTGGTACCAATGCCGCTACAGAGTCAATCACGATAATATCAATTGCTCCACTACGTACCAATGCTTCAGAAATTTCTAATGCTTGCTCACCTGTATCTGGTTGAGATAACAACAAATCAGAAATATCTACTCCCAATTTTTGCGCATAGACAGGATCGAGCGCATGCTCTGCATCGATAAATGCAGCTTGTCCACCATTCCTTTGAATTTCAGCAATAGCATGTAAAGCAACCGTTGTTTTACCAGATGACTCTGGTCCGTATACTTCAATAATTCGCCCACGAGGATATCCACCAACTCCAAGTGCGATATCAAGAGCGAGAGCCCCGCTGGAAATCGTCTCCACTTGATGAGAAGTTTCTTCTCCCATCTTCATGATAGAACCTTTACCAAATTGCTTTTCGATTTGTCTTAGAGCCATTTCCAAGGCTTGCTTGCGATCTGACATATGTATAAACTCTCCCTCTTAGTACAAAGTTAGAATGATTGCACTATTCTTACTTATTTTTTGGTTGTCTCCGTAACAGTTAGACAGTAAGAACTTCTTTATCGCTTTCTTCTCTTCTATCATATCGTGTTTTTCAGATGATAACAAGCCTTTTCACGAACATTTATTCTATAAAATAAATCACAGATAGAACTTGCTCCTATGTGGTACCCTAAGCTTATAGGAGGTTATGTAAAATGGATAAAGAACAAATGAAAAGTAAAATAATGGAACAACTCGAAGAAGTGAACGATCCAGAACTAAATATTGATATCGTCAATTTGGGTCTGGTTTATGATATCGATATAAATGAGGAAAACAACGTCAAAATCACGATGACTTTAACAGCAATGGGCTGTCCTTTAGCAGGAATGATCAATGGATTGGTGGAAGACGCTGTCCGTAGAGTAGATGGGGTCAATGAGATTGAAGTAGACATCGTGTGGAATCCTCCATGGGACAAAAATCGAATGTCCCGCTATGCGAAAATTGCGCTTGGAGTTCCAGATTGATTCTCGATCTGAACAATTATTACTATTGTGATAGAAAAAACGAAAGGAATCCATGTCCTACGTATTCCATTGGATTCCTTTTATCTATGCGCTCCGTTTTTAGACATCAGTATACATCCCTCTTATTTTTCTAATTCAGCATCATTTCATAGGCGTAAATTAGTTATATAATTAGTTAATTTCTCCTTGTACACTTCAATTATTAAAGCAAACCACCCTAACAAAATTAGTTAGGGTGATTTACTATATAGATTATCCTCTTGCATTTACCTCTGGTCTGCGACTTCTATTCCCAGAATCCGAACGAGATTCTCTTAGAGTAGGCCTTGGTGAATTGGTTCTTGGTCTTGCAGGCTCCATATTTACACGCATTCCATTAATACGAGATTGTTGTAAAGCTTCGTAAACAAATGGTGCAATCTCTTCCTGTACTTCCACAAACGAGAAGCGATCATAAATATTGATTCGCCCAACTTGACGCAAACCAATACCTGCATGATCTGCAATTGCTTTTGCAAGTTCTTGTGGACGAAGGTTGCTATTGCGACCAACATTGATGAAAAAGCGAACCATTCCAGGAGAAGCTCCCGTCTCGCCAAAGTTATAGGTTGCATCACTTGCTTTATTAAATCTTTCAAAGAAAGTAAGGTAAAGAGAAGCAGCTGCCACTTTTTCTGGAGAAAATTTATCCGATAACTGTTCAATCATATCTTCAAACAAAGAAAGATCTGCTTCTGATCGTATAGCATCTTCGATTTGTGATACCCAACTTTGCTGTTGCTTAGCTGCAACTTCTTCCAAAGTAGGTAGCTCGCGAGATACAAGTTTTGCACCTGTTTCTTGTTCAATTAAGCGAAGTTGTTTCATCTCACGTGGTGTAATAAGTGTAAGTGCAATCCCCGTACGTCCAGCACGACCAGTACGACCTATACGATGAACATAACTCTCTACATCTTGAGGGATATCATAGTTGATTACATGTGTCACACTGCCAACATCAATCCCTCTTGCAGCTACGTCTGTCGCAACAAGCAATTCAATCTCACCTTGACGGAATTGCCCCATCACACGGTCACGTTGCTGCTGTTGGAGATCACCATGTAGACCACCTGCTAGATAACCTCTCACTTGAAGAGCTTCTGTTAAATCATCTACTCCTTTTTTGGTACGACAGAAAACAATGGCTAACTCAATTTCTTCACTATCTAAGATTCTACAAAGAGCTTCCACTTTCATGTTTTCCAAAACGCGGAAATAAACCTGTTGAATCATAGGTACAGTGACTTCACCTCGGTTAATGGTGATATATTTCGGTTTTCTCATATATTTATGGGACAACTGACGAATAGCAGGAGGCATTGTGGCAGAAAAAAGCAACAATTGACGTTGACCTGGTAAAAATCGCAACACAGTCTCAATATCATCAATAAAGCCCATATCTAACATTTCATCTGCTTCATCTAGAACAATAACCTCTACACCATCGGTTTTTAATGTACCCCGGCGCAAATGATCCAACAATCTACCTGGGGTACCAATTACAACATGTACTCCTTGTTGTAATGCTTTAATTTGTCTCACAATGGATTGACCACCATAAATAGGCAAGGTCTTTACTTTTTTCGGACGGCCAAGACGTTGTAACTCTTCGGAAACTTGGATGGCGAGTTCTCTTGTAGGAGTTAAAATAATACTTTGAACACGGTTATCTGTTGGATCAATTCTCTCTAGTACAGGTATACCAAATGCTGCAGTTTTACCTGTACCTGTTTGCGCTTGACCAATCACATCTTCTCCACGAATAACAGCTGGGATACATTCAGCTTGAATAGGAGATGGCTCTTCATAACCAATATCTTGTATCCCCTTCATAATGTCTTCACTTAGATCAAAATCTTCAAAACGTTTCATATCGTAGTTTCACCTTTCTTTAGTCGTTCAAGTAGAAAGAACAATGCATGTTTTGCTGCAGATTGTTGGATACGTTCTCTATCACCTGATAACGCTAACTCATAAACGTCTGTAGACATACCTTCTTGGGCAATACCAATATAAACAAGTCCTACAGGTTTCCCTTCTGATGAAGTAGGACCTGCAACCCCAGTAACACTTATGGAAAAATCAGATCGGAATTTCTGTAATGTTTGTTCTGCTAATTGTTGAGCCGTTTCTTTACTCACTGCACCGTATTCGTCTAGTGTTTTAAGTGATACACCAACAATATTTTCTTTCATCTCATTTGTATATGGGATAAATCCACCTTTTACATATTCACTAGCTCCAGACACAGTCGTTAATAAATGTACGACTAGCCCACCAGTACAACTTTCCGCAGTAGAAATACTCTTTTTGTTAAGACCTAAATAGCGAATAACAACTTTTTCTAACGAATCGCCTTTCTCGCTATAACAATATTTACCAACCCGAGAAAGAATTTCACGTCGAACTGGTTCTATCAATTCCCGTGCCAGTTCATTTGACGGCGCCTTAACTGTAATACGAAGGGTAACGCCAATATCCATCGCATAAGTTGCCAAAATAAGTTTATCATTAGAAGTGATTAAATCCTTTATTTGTTCTTCAAGTGCAGACTCACCAATTCCAAAAAAGGACATGGGATGCGAATAAATAACATCTTTTGATTGAATTACATGGTTTAAAAACGGAAGAACTTGCGTTTCAAACATTGGTTTTAATTCACTGGGAGGACCAGGTAAAAGAATGTACGTCACACCATCTTTCGTGACAGATAAACCTGGAGCAGTACCTTTTTCATTGGGGAAAACAATTCCAGAGGAAAATACCAATGCCTGCTTGTAATTATTAGTGGGAATAGAAGTTTTTCGTTTGGAAAAATGAGCTTCCAAGCGTAATCTCCATTTTTTGTCTTCTATTAATGTCTCTCCTAATACTTCTGCCAATGTCTCTTTCGTTAAATCATCTAGAGTAGGTCCGAGGCCTCCACATAAAAAAACAAATTGTGATCTACTATGTGCGGTCCGAATTACTTCAGCTAGACGATCTGGATGATCTCCTACCGAAGTATGGTAAGTAACTTCTACTCCAAAAGGAACACATGCACGTGAAATAAGTTGAGAATGAGTATTGAGTGTAAAACCTAGCATGAGTTCAGATCCAACTGTGATCACTTCCGCTTGCATGAAGCAACTCCTCATCCATTTTTAGTAAAGGATACGATTTTCCTATTCTTATAAAAATAGTCAAGTCCTGATAAGATGGTGATTATAACAGCCAACCATGTAACAATAATGGAAAAGGGGAAAGCAAAGTTTGAAAACGGAAAATTATTCAACATAAGTGATACAATTGCCACAATCTGTACAATGGTTTTAATTTTACCAAGTGTACTTGCTGCAATGACATGACCTTCTGCAACTGCGATTAATCTAAGACCTGTAACTGCAAATTCTCGACTTATAATTACAATTGCAATCCACGCCGGGAGCCGCTGCATGTCTACCAGTGAGATTAGCGCAGCGGTTATTAATAACTTGTCAGCAAGTGGGTCTAAGAACTTGCCCAAATTTGTAATCGTTTTGCTTCTTCTTGCTATGTAGCCATCTAGTCCATCTGTAACCGCAGCGATAATAAAAACAAAAGTAGCAATCAGCTCACTAACCCGAAGTGTCACCATACCAAGTCGCACAGATCCAAACTCAAAGCGAATCAGCAAAAAAATCATCACTACAGGCACAAGAAAAATACGTACTAATGTTATTTTATTGGCCAAGTTCACCAACAACTACCTCCCTGGTCTACTTCTCTTGGCTGGGAAGGGAGATGAAGATAAGCCGATATCCCGATGCCATTGGTTTAATTGTACGGATATATCGCGCACATGTTTTATTTATCGAACATTCTCAGTCTTCACCACTATTATCCACTATTTCCGATTAAAATTGAATATCTAAAAAAGAAGAAAGCAAATCCTTTCGTAAGTATAAACTACAGCAGAGAGTGATGTCAAAAAACAGACATGACAGATTTTTAATAGGATACTACCTTAAATTCATATGTAGTTTCTTTTTTTTGACTCATTGTATCAATCACAACACCGTTTACTTTCAAATTCGTTTTGCTTGGATCATCTAAATGAATAAAAAGCCACTTCTTGCCATTCAAATCAAAAGATTGGCTCTTTACTAATTCTTTATTAGCAACAGTTTTTCCTTTGAGATTATCTTCGGAGATCCGCACATTCACATTTCCTAAGGATTCAATCTCTAAACGAATTTCATTTGCCTGTGAAATATACCATGTTTCTCCTACTGCTGAATCTTCTGTAGTTTTTTGCAGAGAAAAAACAGGCCTTTCTTTATTCTGAGATACAGTTGCCGTCGTATTTTGAATCGGGATATTTGGTGAATTTGATTCTACTGATGATGAACTCGAAATAACAAACCATGCAATAAATATTAAAATAAAACAAACGATAGATGCTAATAAGTAATAGCGATATGTAAGAAAAAAAGATTTCCAATCCATTCTTTTATGTGCGGATGTATTTTTTCTCCGTCTAGGCGAAAGCATGGGATCTGAAATTTGAGATTGACGATAGGCAAGTATAATTGGATACGCATCCACTTCTAAAAATTCAGAATAAGAAATAATATAGCTTTCTATTATTTCTTTTTCCTGCGGTAAATGAGCAAAATTTCCTTCTTCTATGGCATTTAAATATAAAATTGGAATGGAAAGGTGATCCGAAATTTCATTCAGATCGAGAAAAGACGTTTCACGTATTTCTTTTAGCTGATTCAATAAGTCTCTCCCCTATCTACATATAAAAAAGAATAGCCCAGAAGTGGGCCATTATTCTTATTTTTTCACAATGTGTATAACTTTTGTAGATGCAACAGGTATACCATTCACAGTAACTTTCACATTATCTGGAGAACCTAAAACAATGTAGAGATCTGGAACATCTTTAAAGGTATGATCATATTCCAAAGATGCATCTTTACTTGTTAAGGTTACATCTTTAATATATTTTGTTGGATCTGCTGTGTAAGCTCGACCTGTTTTAATTTGCACCCAAGATGTTCCTGATGGATCAAGAACTACTTTGGCTTTATTTGTTCCAGTTAAATGATATAAACCTGGAGATTGCTTGTCCAAACTCCCTTGACTGGTAGTCTCTGATGTTTTGGAAGATGGTCCAGCAGGTTGCTGTTTTTGTTCTGATTTTGTCTCAGAAGTTATGTTATTTTTATTTTGAACAGTTGGTGTTCCTTCTTCACTATCGGACAACAAATACCAACCAATTCCTCCAAGAAGTAAAACAGCTACAATACTTGCTATGATTACCCTACTACTAAAAAATTCATTTACTTTTGGAGTTGGTCTGCTACGAATAGAACTTCTTCTCAAAGTAGGTACTTCTGTAGCTTCTTGAGAAACACTTTCCTTAAACACGCCTGTAGTTCTAGAAGCTACACGTGATTCTCTAGAACCAAAGTTATTGTTCAAATCGCCTGTTTCTTCATTCTCCACAGAAACTTTCTCATCGGAGCCTGTTTTCAACTTTGCAAACTTGTCAGTGATGGTAGGCAGAGTGGTTGAATTACGAAAGCGCGATGAGCGAGATAATGGATTATTTTCTTGAACTTGATTTGTTTTCTGTTCTTCTACTGGTAGTTTCGTATATTGACTCACAACCTGTTCCGGCTGTGTTGGTCTTTTTTGAGCTTGTGTTCGAGATAAAGTAGAGGATTCTGGATTCTTACTTAATCTCGATGGCACAAACTGAGCAGAATTGCTTAAAGTAGATTGTGGTGATGTAACTTGTTTTTGCAGCCTTGAAGTCTGCTTTTGCTGAGGTGATGTGTTTTGTTCAGTAGAAGTACTCCCATCTTTGTTGCTAGACTGGACAGTAGAATTCTCATCTGTCGAGAAACGACTTTCCTTCACTGTAGGATTCCCACCGCGTGTAGTCAAAGCCTGTGAAGGCAACAAAGATGGAAATTTTTGCTCTTTTTTAGTCTTATTAGAAGATAGAACTTGAGGTTTCAAGGTCTTCTCTATCTCTTCTCTTCTTTGCATCATTGGAAGTTTACCTGTATTAGAAACTGGCTTCGCAATGGTTAGAGCAGTCTTCGCACTTGTCCGATTGACGGCAGTTGAAGGTTTTGTATTAGGTGATACTTTCGGTATTGCGCCCGTTAACCCAAATTTATGCATACCTGTTTGACCCAGTTTATTTAGCTGCTCTGTTAATTGAGAAGCATCAAATTGGCCAGTTTGGTAGCGTTCTGCTTGTTCCTTTTTTCGATATTCCCGCAAAATATAGTGTGGTTCCACTTTAACACAATTTGCATAGGATCGAAGATAGGTTCTCACATAAAATGGGCTTGGTAATTTATCGAAATCTCCCTTTTCAATTGCTTCTAAAAACGATTTTTGTATTCTCGTTTTTTCTTGTACTTCGTCGAGGGACAGTCCTACCGACTCTCGGGCTTGTCGAAGAAAATTACCGATTTCGACAGACACCCCAGCCACCTCCTGATTGGTTGTACGACCATATTGATTCCAATTCTAGTACAACCGTCATGAAATTGTCATAAATTTTATCCAAGCATAACATTGGATGCAAAAGCTGTCAAAGGAATAACCTTGTCAGATATTTCTGCAACCTCTGTGGTAGATAGACGGAGATAAAGAACGATCCCCGTTCCAACCAATAATAGCAGAAAACCGGCAATAAGCAATCCATTATAAAACTTGGCAAATCCTGAAACTTTTTTCTTGTTCTTTTTTGTTTTCGTTTTTTTCGTTTTGGTTTGATTTTTGGCGGCTGCACGTGACATGGTTACCATCTTTTCCGAAGACCGTCCAAATTCCTGCTTTTTACTTCTGGAAAGAGATGTATTTTCATCTGAACGCTGTAATTCCATCTCTCTTTGAACCCTTGTAGTGCGAGATAATTGCTCTCCACTTGCCTCTTTTTTCATTTGATACATTTTTATCATTTTTCTTGGGTCCAAATTCACATAGATGGAATAGGTACGCAGATAAGACCGAATATATACTGGGCCTGGTAAAGAATCAAAATCTCCTTGTTCCATTGCCTTTAAATATTCTAAATCTATCCTTGTGGCGTTTGACAGTTCCTCAATGGAAATACCTAACTGTTCACGTGATGACCGCAAATGGTATCCCAACTGTTCCAAATTTAATCCTCCCTCTATTGGAAAAGCATGTAAACCATACCCAGAATGAGGATAATAGCTACAATCAACCAGAGAGAAGAAACTTTCTTTTTTTGCGATGGTGACCGCTTAGGTAATTCAATTGCTTCTGTCTGTGGTTTTATTGGCGCGGGTGACTGTTTAATATTCTGTGCCGACTCATATAATTGAATAACAGAGTTTACATTGAGATTTAAATACTTTGCATAAGTTTTTAGAAACACACGCGCGTAAAAAGGGCTAGGAAGTAAATCATACTCTTCTGTTTCCAACGCCTGCAAATATTTGGTCTCTATATTTGTGAGTTCAGTCATATCTTCAAGCGTATAACTTTTTTTCTCACGCGCTTGTTTCAAATACTTACCCACGCCAGCCAAGTGCATTATCCCCCTTAAAAATCCTGTTCCAAATCATCTAGAGTGATCGTTTCTGTTGCATCTTGTTTCAATTCAATTATGTAATCAAAATCATCCATTGAGTATTCGGTTTGTTGTACAAAAACATCTGGATGCTCAATTACTTTCGTTGCATTTAAACTCATTATTTCCCTTAATAACATCTGGTGTTCTTCGTCACCTCTTCGAGTGGACATTACACCATCAATGATGAAAACCCTTTCCTCAGAGAATTCATCTCTAGTGAGTTGATTTCGTAGTGTTTGTTTTAACAAGGTAGAGGAAAGAAAAATCCATCTTTTGTTGGCACAAACACTGGATGCAACAATCGATTCTGTTTTTCCAATTCGAGGCATGCCCCGAATCCCGATTAACTGATGACCTTTACGTTGAAATAGCTCTGCCATAAAATCAACCAAAATACCTAACTCTTCTCGCGTAAAAAAATAAGTACGCATATCTTCAGACGAACGCTCCAAGTATCGGCCATGTCGAATGGCAATTCGATCAACCAACTTAGGCGGACGAAGTGCAGTTAGTGTAATGTCTTCTACTTGCAACAATATATGACGAAGCGATTCAATCTTATCATGGTTACTCGTTTCTAATAGCAATCCACGTCTTCGATTTTCTACACCATTAATCGTAATGATATTGATAGCAAGCATCCCTAAAATAGAGGCAACATCACCTAATAAACCTGGTCTATTTTTATGTATTTGGTACTCCATGTACCATTCTTGACTTGCCATGATACCACCTCTCAAAGGAATGACAGGCCTCATGAGCTATACGGATTAGTATAGCACATGTTCTCATCTCTCGGAAGAGAATCGATCTATAAAACTCTAGTCTAAATAAAGAAAACCAAATGTCAGCCTAGGCAAATCCCCTGCTATTTCACAAGTCTAACCGATTTATGATAATATTGTGTAGGCTTTTTTTACCCAATAGGAATGGAAAACGTCTGGAACTCTTCAGCAGAGAACCAGACGTTTTTGCTTACTTACGATCGACTAATTTTACCATCAAATCAGCCATGACACGCTGTTGGTTTTCATCTGCAACATCCCACAGTTCTTTCAACAGACGTTCTTGTTCATTTTTAGGATCTACGTCTTTTGCTAGGTAATCTCCAATTTCATATGCGAGATCATGTATGGACTCATTATCCATTCCAAGATTAGAAGCTTGTTCTACCCGACCTTGAAGAAACTTTTTCCATTCATCAAAGTTTTGTAATACAGACATCAGTTTCCCTCCTAATGTGAGTAACATTCTAAAGATAATATCACCACACATCGAAGAAATTATTCGTCGATATTTATATGTGAAATTAGATATTGCAGCGAAGTACGGCGATCGACTGAAGTACATCGGGACCACAGGCAACATGTTCAATCTGTTCCCATGAATGGACATAAAACAGGCAGGTACTCTCTGCCACGCCTCCTGCTCGATATCTCTGATCTTCTCCTAGATGTCCTCGCACTCTCTTGATGCCACATCTTGAATAGGCTGTTATGTTCCTGCTTCAACAGATCGGTGATTACCGAGATACTGCTTTCCAAAGAGAAACAGAACATGGTTGCAGTTTCATTGGTCATATTACAAGAGTAGTATATTGCAGTCAACACCATGTTATTGGAGACATAGTTCAGCGTCTTCACAGAAAACATGATAACTCATCTGATGGCTGGTACTTAAATGAAGTATACTGAAAACTCTCCTCAATACCAACCACCATTTACATGTAACACTTGTCCAGTCACATAGGACGACGTTTCCCCACATAGATGCGTTACCATTGAAGCAATCTCTCCTGCTGTTCCCAGTCTACCCACAGGTATCTCTTCACTAAGGATCTGACTTTCTTCCTGTGATAGCTGTTTTCTCAAAAGTTCTGTATCAATAGCACCAGGAGCAACAACATTCACCGTAATACCAGATGGCGCCACTTCCTTAGCAAGTGATTTTGCCATCCCATGTAGTGCAGATTTTGCTGTCGAATAGAGCACTTCCGTTGCCCCTCCAACAGATCCCCAAATAGAGGAAAGGAGGATAATCCTTCCCCATTGTTCTTGTAACATGTAAGGTAAAATTGTCTTAGAGAGGAGAAATGCTCCTTTTACATGAACATCCATCAAACGATTGTATTGGTCTATAGTGGCATCTTGAAATAATCCCACTTCCGTGTGCCCTGCGGCATGTATCAAAATAGTTGGCTTTCCTAGAGAAAAGGAAATTGCTTGATAAACCTGACTGACTTCTTCCTCTTTGCTCACATCGAGTGCAAAAGAAATAGCTTTTCCACCAGCCTCACGACATTGAGATACTACTTCATCCGCCTTTTGTTTGTTATGGTAATAACAAACCGCCACATGTACTCCTACTAAAGCCAACTCGATAGCAATAGCTGAACCAATACCACCACTAGCACCAGTAACCCACGCCACTCGATCTTGTATTAACATCTTATTTGGGCATTACCAAAGAAACAGCAAATTGTTCGGGTTGGAAATGAGTTTTCAGTCTTTGGTTTACATCTTCTAATGTCAGCTTTTCTAGGGTAGGGATAATGTCGAACAAATCAGCCTCTTGAAAACGATAACTGGTGAATTGATTGGCAATCCACTCTAAGGAATTCAAAGAACGCAAACTTGCACCAATTCGTTTCTTTTGAATGCGGTCAAACTCTGCTTGAGTTACACCAGTGGACAACCGACGAGGTACTTCTTCTTGGATTCGTTTGATCAATTCTTCAGGATGATGGGTATCGCCTCCAAACAGGGTAAATCCATATCCTGGTTCCAAAGAATACTCAAAACCAAAAGTTTCATCGATAATCCCATCATCATATAGAGATTGATAAAAATCAGAGGAAGGACTAAACATAACATCCAAGCAAATTTGTGTAGCTAACTCTTGTTTCAAACGATCTGTACCTGTTCGATTTACTTCTGTGTTTTTCTCTTTGTAACCCATTAAACATTTTGGAGTTTGTACACTCAATTTCATAATTTTTTTCGCTTCTGAAACAGCATTGGACTCTTCTGGATAAAATCTGTCGATTTTTGCAGGCGGTTCAAACTTTTTACCGGCTTGGTTATCTCGAATCAATGTCATTATTTGATCTGCATCGATTCCACCCACCACAAATAACAACATATTACTAGGATGATAAAAAGTGTGATAACAATTATATAATGTTTCTTTTGTGATTTTGCTTATGGAATCCACGGTTCCAGCTATATCAATCTTCACTGGATGATTTTGATAAAACGCTTCAATTAAACCAAAGTAAGATCGCCAATCTGGATTATCATCATACATTTTGATTTCCTGTCCAATAATACCCTTTTCTTTTTCGACATTTTGGTCAGTAAAATAAGGTTCTTGGACAAAATTCAATAGAGTTAGAAGGTTTTCCGTAGTATTGTTCGTACAAGAAAATAAATATGCGGTGCGAGTAAAACTGGTAAATGCGTTTGCTGCAGCTCCCTGTCTAGCAAATTGTTGGAATACATCTTCTCCCGACTCCTGTTCAAACATTTTATGTTCGAGAAAATGCGCAATTCCATCAGGGACTTGATGTTTTTCTTGTCCTACTCGCTGGAATGTATTGTCAATAGAACCGTATTTGGTGGTGAATGTAGCATATGTCTTTTGAAATCCCGGCTTAGGCAATAGATACACTTGTAACCCATTTGGTAACTGCTCATAATACAACGTTTCTTTTAATTGAGGATGATCTAGTTTTTCCATTATTTTTCCCCCTCCTGACCACGCAAACAATAGATTGTATCCAATTCGACCTTCTCGGCAACCTTTTGAATATCTTCTTTGGTTACTGCATTTACTTTTTCCAATAGATCTTCGAGTGTTCTGGCTTTTCCACTAAGAACGGATTGGAAATGAAAACCAATTAATTCAAATGCTCGATCTTGCCCTTCCCGGAATTGATTGGATAAAGTAGCTTTTGTTTGTTCTAACTCTTGATCGGTAATCTCGCCTCTTTGCATTGCAACTAACTGTTCTTTAATAATGTCAATGGCACGTTCTAGGTTTTGCTCTTCGATACCGCTTTGGATAAATAAAAGTCCTTTGTGACTTTCAACAGCAGAAGAACAGTAATATGCTAAGCTCTCTTTTTCTCTTACGTTCATAAATAATTTGGAATGGGCAAACCCGCCAAGTATCCCATTATACATAAGCAGTGCAGGGTAATCTTCATCGCGAATAGAGATTTGAGTACGACATCCCATATTTAATTTGCCTTGATTAACATCCAAACGATCTACTGCCATTTTGACTTTATCTACATGATGAGCTACAGTCGCGAATGGAACATCCTCTCTTGTTGCTTGTTGCATCTTATCATCGAAGTATTTTGCAAATAACGTTTTTATTTCTTCTACCTTTACATCTCCTACACAATACAAATCAATTGGGGCCTTCTCTAGTACTTGTTGGTAGTAATCAAACAAAGATTTCGCATCAATTGCTCCTATATCTTCTGCATTTCCATATGTATAGAGTGAGTAGGCTTCTCCTTCGCACATGGTCTGCACACAACGTTCTGCAGCATATCGAATTTTATCATCTTGTAAGCTATCTATTCTCTGTTTTAAATTTTTCTTCTCTGCTTCGACAAAAGAAGGACTAAACTGATTATTTTCCGCAAATGGATCTAAAATCATTTCGCAAAATAAACGAATACCATCTTCTATTAAAGAAGGAGCCTCTTGAAGATATGTTTCATTTGCTAAATCCATACCAAACTGCAATACTTGTCGTTCGCCTCGTTTAAACACATCTCCAAATGATCCAGCACCATATAGTTCATTTAGCTTTTGTCGTAGGGCTACAGTTGTTGGATAACTTTTTGTACCTCTTCCTAGTACATTGGGTAACAATGCATTTTTTGTTGAAGTTTCAACTTGCAATGGATTGGTTATAAATGCAGATAGTGTCGTTGTTTTGAATTTATCACTCGGACAAATATGGAGTCGAATATTTCCTAATGAAATTGTTTTAAATGTTGCAAAAGACATGCATACACCTCTTTCTGCTGATTCACCTAATTAAATTTTACCATCTTTTAAAACCTTAGTGGTTTTTAGCCACTAAGGTTTTGTGGATTATAAAGAAGAAGGTACCTTTATCTTACCGCTAATAATCTGTTGTTTGTAGTCCTCTAATTGCTTAATTACATTCTCATCGACAAAATTCTTCGTAGATTCTGGATATCCAACACCATTTTCTTTTAATCCGAACTCCACTTGTTTCCCCATAGGAGCCTTATTTTCCTTTGTTTGTTTGGAAATATCATAAACCGCTTTATCTACTCGCTTGATCATGGAACTAAGTGTATGTTTCGGCGCTAAGAAAGATTGATCCATATCGACGCCAATCGCCCAGTACTTCCCTGCTTCACGGGTTTTCACTTCATCAAAAAGCCCTTTCCCTGTTCCTCCTGAGGCCTGAAAAATAATATCTGCCCCACTGTTAAACATATTTTTGGATAAGGAACGCCCTTTTGTCGCATCACCAAAACTTTCAGCATAAGCAGTGATTACTTCCGCATTTGGATTTGCAGCTTTCACTCCTGCTTTATAGCCTGCTTCAAATTTTTGGATCAATGGGGATGTAACTCCACCAAGAAAGCCCACTTTATTCGTTTTCGTTTTCAATCCAGCTAATGCTCCCATGATAAAAGAACCTTCATGCTCCTTGAATGTAACAGCTACGACATTTTTAGGTATTTTCCCACCCAAATTGCTATCGACAATCCCGAATTTTTGATTGGCAAACGAATTGGAAACATCCGTTAAGGCTTTATCTAATTTGAAACCAATAGCCCAAGTAATACTACGACCTTCTCTCGCAAAACGAGTCAGATTCGGAATATAGTCCTCGTCTCTTTTGGATTCCAATGCCTTAATATCTGCTTTTTGTTCGTTTTTAACCTTCGTAATTCCAGCCCAGGCAGATTGGTTAAACGATTGGTCATTGAGTCCCCCAACATCTGTAACCATACCAATCGTAAATTTTCCTGTCGTTGTTTGGCCACCGCCTCCACAACCTGTTGTACCAACGACTAAACATAAAAAAAGAAATACAGATAAAACACGACGCATCCTTTTTTCCTCCTTCAAATGAATTAGATGGAGATAGTATGCGTCGAAATACAGCTTCCTATTATTAACGACTACCTTTTTCATAAGGTTTACCAAGTGATGCAGGTGACTCGGCACGACCTACAAATCCAGCGAGGGCAAGTATGGTAAATACATATGGAATCATGCTTAATACTTCACTTGGTACATAATTGGTTAATTTGATAATCTGGCCAATGAGTGATAGTCCAACGGAAAAGCCAAAAAAGGTAGCTGCAAGTAACAAACCTCCAGGTCTCCATTTGCCAAAAATAAGGGCTGCTAAAGCAATAAAACCTTGACCAGCAACTGTTGTCTGGTTAAATTCACTGCCTACAGCAATCGACAATCCAGCTCCACCCAATGCTGCGAGGGCTCCACTGATCATCACTGCAATATACCGAACTCTGTATATACTAACACCTGCTGTTTCTAGAGCAGCGGGATGGATACCAGCTGCACGAACATGAATTCCAAAAGGGGTTTTATATAAAATGACAGCACCAATGATTACAATCGCGATAGCAAGATAAGTCGTTGGATAAGCTTCAAACAAGGATGGGCCTAAAACTGGAATCCTATTGAGTATGGGAATAGAGATTTGCTCCAGCTTAACGGGCACAACAGGAGTTTGAGCGGATCCATTGTACATACGTTTTACTAGATATACAGCAATCCCTAAGGCAAGAAAATTAATGGCCACCCCACTTACCACCTGATCTGCTCTCCAATTGATGGAAGCTATAGCATGTGGCAAAGAGAATAAGATTCCTACTACAACAGCAGAAAGTAAACCTATCCATGCACTTCCAGTGAAAATCGTAAATATAGCGGCAGAAAATGCACCTATGGTCATAAAGCCTTCTAATGCAATGTTAACTACACCAGCGCGTTCTGAAAATAATCCTCCCATTGCCGCCAAGATTAGAGGAGTTGCATAAAGTACAGTAACATCTACAAGATTAGTCAACAAATTAAGCATAAGCTTTTCCTTTCTTTCGATTGCCCCATCGGAAAGAAATCTTAGCAGCAACGAAAAATATAATAGCAGCGAATACAACTCGTATGATTTCAAAAGGTACACCAGCTACAAACTGCATGTTTCCACCACCATATGTAAGAACACCAAATAATAGGGCAGACAACACAACTCCGACAGGGGCATTTGCACCTAACAATGCTACTGCAATCCCATCGAAACCAATACCGATAAATGCATCTTGTATGGCAATATATTCGGATGTACCAAGTAATTCTGTCGCTCCTGCTAAGCCTGCTAAAAATCCACTGAGGAGAAAAGAAAGGACGATATTTCGACGGACACTAATACCGGCATATTCTGCAGCATGACGATTATAACCAACAGCACGTAACTGGTATCCAAGTTTTGTTTTCCATAATAAATAGTAAAAAACAAATACAGCCAACAAAGCGAGAATGATCCCCATATGAATTCTGGCTCCAGCAAATAATTGTGAGAGGCTCCCTATTCTTAAGGAAGCAGTAGGCGGAATCTTATCGGTTGAATCTTTTCCTACCGCTAGCCATGTTCGAACTAAAACATTGGAAAAATAAAGTGCAATAAAATTCATCATGATACTTATAATCACTTCGTGAACACCGCGAAATGCCTTTAACAACCCAGGTAGTGCTGCCCAGGCTGCCCCTGCCAAACCACCCGCAACTACTGCAACTAACGCATGAATTCCTGTTGGCAGTGAAACTTTAGCTGCGACCAAATATGCGGTTAAAGAGCCTACGATATACTGACCTTCTACTCCAATATTAAATAGACCTGTTCGAAAAGCTAATGCTACTGCTAGACCAATAAAAATAAGTGGTGATGTGGTACGTATGGTTTCACCTAAATCAAATGGCTGTAAAATTGCACTTCCCAACAAAGCTTGATAAGCAACCAATGGATTGTATCCTGCTAGTAGCATTAAAATCGCACCAACAATGATCCCTAATAAAATAGAAAGGATAGAAGTCAACAGAGCTGA
This sequence comes from Shimazuella kribbensis DSM 45090, assembly GCF_000428065.1. Classification (GTDB taxonomy): domain Bacteria; phylum Bacillota; class Bacilli; order Thermoactinomycetales; family Thermoactinomycetaceae; genus Shimazuella; species Shimazuella kribbensis. Next base: position 557,807 of record NZ_ATZF01000001.1, on the reverse strand, counting down.
ATTACGATTTTGTTTCAATGTTGTATTTTTCATATGGCATCGCCTCCTGCTTGCTTACTTCCGGTCATCAATAACCCTAGTTCTTCTTCAGAGACGATTTTCGGATCAACCCAACCTTGAATTTTCCCTTCATAAATAATCGCTACTCTGTCACTTAGTTTTAAAATCTCATTGAGTTCAAGAGATACTAGAAGTACTGCTTTTCCTTTATCTCTTTGCTCCATGATTCGGCGATGAATGAATTCAATAGCTCCAACATCCAATCCACGAGTAGGTTGAGCGGCAATTAATAAATCAGGATCTCGATCTACTTCTCTGGCAATAATTGCTTTTTGTTGATTTCCACCAGATAGTGCTCGAATGGGAGTATCTATACTTGGTGTTCTTACATCAAATTCTGAAATGAGTCGATCGGTATATTTCTCCACTTCGGTATAATTGATCCCCCAAGTAGTTGCAAATGGGGTTTTATAGTAAGTAGAAAGAATCATGTTTTCACTAACGGTAAAATCAAGAATCAAACCTCTTTTGTGACGATCTTCTGGTATATGCCCAACACCCGTTTCAATAATTTTTCTTGTTTTAAACTTTGTTATATCTACCTCATTTAAAAAAATACTACCTTGTTCTATCTTTTTTAATCCTGTAATCGCTTCAATTAGTTCTGATTGACCATTTCCATCTACACCCGCCAGTCCTACTATTTCTCCTTTGTGAATATCCAAACTTAAATGGTCCACTGCCATCTTCCCGTGAAATCCTTTCACCAAAAGGTCTTTTACTTCCAAAGCAATGGAGCCTTTCTTTTGTTCCTTTTTTTCCATTTCAAACGAAACTTCACGTCCTACCATTAAGGCAGCCAATTTCTTTTCATCCGTTTCGCTAACTTCGACCGTTTTGGCAATTTTCCCACGACGTATGACTGTAACTCGGTTACAAGCAGCCATAATTTCTTTTAATTTATGGGAAATAAAAATAATTGTTTTGCCTTCTCGAATTAGGTTTCGCATGATTACAATTAGTTCATCTATTTCTTGAGGAGTCAGTACAGCAGTCGGTTCATCAAAGATGAGAATTTCTGCACCACGATAAAGCGTTTTTAATATCTCCACCCTCTGTTGCATTCCTACAGAAATATCTTCTATTACTGCATCTGCATCTATTTTCAGCCCATATTGTTCAGATAGTTTTTGTACTTTATTTCGGGCCTTTTCATATTGAACAAAACCACTAGATTTCTCTTCCACACCAAGAATGATGTTTTCTGTTACGGTGAACGGTTGTACCAGCATAAAATGTTGATGAACCATACCTATCCCTAATTCGTTGGCCATCGTAGGCCCTGAAATTTGCACCTTCTTTTCATGAATATAAATCTCACCCTCATCTGGCTGATAAAGACCAAATAAGATATTCATCAAAGTAGATTTTCCCGCACCATTCTCGCCTAGCAATGCATGTATTTCTCCTTTTTTTACTACGAGATGAATATCTTCATTGGCGGTAAATGATCCAAATCGTTTAGTAATCCCTCTCATTTCTACAACATTCATAACACTCTCTCCTACACAAGACATATATCGTGTAGTTTGTGTAGAACATTTTTTTTAATCCATTTTTTTCACATTTGTAAATAATTAAAAAAGCCACAATCGCAATAGATTGTGGCTTTCGATCATATTTCGTTTACATGCTTCGAATTACTTCCTTCGCTTGATTGTTGTTGCTTCCATTCTTCCAGCGATAAGCGTACTTCTCTTGGTTTACTTCCTTCATAAGGTCCGACAATTCCGTTTTGCTCCATACTATCAATCAGCCTAGCAGCTCTAGAATAACCTACTCTCAGTCTTCTTTGTAACAAGGAGACTGATGCTGTTTTCGCCTCTACTACCAATTGGATCGCATCTATATAGAGTTCATCCTGTGGATCGTCTATGTTTTTTCCTTCTGCACTTGTCGGAATCATTTCCTGTACATATTTGGCTTCTTGCTGCTCCTTTACAAAAGACACGACCTGTTCGACTTCTTCATCCGACAAATATGTTCCCTGTAAACGCACAGGCTTGGAAGCACCTACTGGTAAATAAAGCATATCTCCTCTGCCGAGTAATTTTTCAGCTCCACCCATATCAAGAATGGTTCGTGAGTCGGTTTGTGCCGATACTGCAAATGCGATCCTGGATGGAATATTCGCTTTGATAACACCCGTAATCACATCGACAGAAGGCCGTTGTGTGGCAATGATTAAATGAATACCTGCCGCTCTTGCCATCTGAGCCAAACGACAAATCGCATCCTCCACGTCTCCTGGTGCAACCATCATCAAATCTGCTAGCTCGTCTACAATTACAACAATATAAGGAAGTTTTGCTTGTCCTGTATCTCCTTGGGACACCAAAGTATTGTATCGTTCAATGTCACGTGCTCCCATATTTGCGAACAACTCATATCTTTTTTCCATCTCTTTTACTACTTTCTTCAGAGCGATAGCCGCACGACGTGGATCTGTAACAACAGGTGCTAGTAAATGAGGAATGCCATTGTATACATTTAATTCAACCATTTTCGGGTCAATCATCATCAGTTTTACTTCATCTGGTTTTGCTTTGTATAACAAACTCACAATAATCCCATTGATACACACACTTTTTCCTGAACCTGTGGCACCTGCTACAAGTAAGTGTGGCATTTTAGATAAAACAGCTACATTTGGATCTCCTGAAATATCTCTACCCAAAGAAATCGTTAGTTTTGAATCTGAATTTTGATAGTCATCACTTTCGATGATATCTCTCAGCCCTACCATGGCTACTTCCGAATTCGGTACTTCAATTCCAATTGCAGATTTCCCTGGGATTGGAGCTTCAATACGTATATCTTTTGCTGCAAGTACAAGGGCTAAATCATCTGCGAGATTTACGATTCTACTTACTTTCACTCCCACCTGAGGTTGAATCTCATAACGTGTAACAGCAGGACCTCGATGGATATGTATGACTCTTGCTGAAACTCCAAAACTTTCTAAGGTTTGAACCAACTTCTCAGCATTATTATTTAAATCTTGTTTATCTGCAACTGGTGATTTCTTTTGCTCTTCTAAGATAGAAATCGGAGGCAATAAATAATTTTCATTGGCTACTTCCATGTTGAAAGGAACAACAGGTTCTTCTTCTTTAACAACTTGCTCCACACGAGAAATTTCTTTCTTTTTCTCCATTTTTAACGAAAGTTGTTCTGGTGGTTCTGTATTTTTTTTCTTCAAAGGTACTTCCTCAAAATCAAATATCGTCGGAGGTGCTATTTCTTCCTCTTCGATAATCGGATTTTTCGACACACTGCCAATCGTGGTAACTTTTCGGCGTTTTTTATTTGGTACATTTTTACCATTCTTATTATAAGAAGCCAATATAGTGGATAATTTTTCTTTCCATATTATTTTTTTGTTATCCCAAAACTCACTAAAATGGTGGAAAAATTTCACATAAGAAAAACCTGTCACCAGTAAAAAACCACACAAAAACAATGCACAAAGGGCAACGATCGTCCCAATACTTTCAAATAGGAAGTAAAAAAGAGCAAATATAAGTCCCCCAACCATTCCACCGCCCACATCCAACGGCAGACGGGATTCTCGTTCTTCTAAGAGAATACTCCAAGTCTTATCCAGAATGGATCCTTGAAAACCTTGAGTCATCAGTATTTGAAACGTAAAATAATGTGCAAAAGCCAAAAGCGAAAGCAGGACAATTACGATTCCAGTCATACGAGGGGACCAATCGTTTGGCCATCTTCTCTTCAGCATTACAAAAAAACCCAACCCAACACCGATCAATGGGATGAGAAAATCATACGACCCTACAAAAAAACGAGCCAAATATGTTAAATTTCGACCAATCGCACCTAAACTGGCCATTGCAATTATAGAGAGTGCTAAAATGGTTATCCCATATATTTCAAATAATAATTCTCTCTTAAATTTATCCGTACGAGGTGTACTGATTGGTTTGGTTGCTTTTTTCGCCATTTCATCCCACTCCCTGTAACACTTTCACCAGCATTATAACATGGATCAACATGTCAAGTGAGGTTTTTTGGGAATTTATTGGTTAGATTTGGAAAATAACCACGGGTTGTTCTTGTTTCATCTCAAAACAGCGGAAAACGATATTGACAACGCTTTCATCGGCTGCTTTCTAACCGTGTAGTGAACATTATCATCCAAGATTATTAACCCTTGGATTTTATTGAACATCAGTTTATTCCATTTGATTTTCCCGCTTTCCGATTTGTCTTAGATACGCTGTCTCATGATGGACCAGGTGATCCTATACGAGCTTTAAAATAATAATAAGACACCAAACCAAAAACTCCTTGAATATAGATAAGGAGTTTTTATCTGCTATATAAAATTAGAAGTTTTCATTATTACTTTGACGACATAATAACATTTCCTGGTTGAAAACGTGGATCAAGGAAATGAGCTGGATCAGTGCTGAGCAAACGAACCACCCGAAACGCATCTCCATCTTGTTGAACCAATAAAGAAACACCATCCACTATTGTTTCATGAATAGCTGGCAAAGAATCGTCCTGTTGACTAAAAATCAGTTCTTCAGGTAGTGGCGTCCAGTGTATCAACCTCATTCGCCTCCTTTTGTTCACGAATCAAGCGATACAGTTCTTTTAACGCATCCGCTATTCCACCAACACGATCAATAAGACCAATCTCCACAGCATCTTTCCCAACCACGTTTGTACCGATATCCCGAGCTAAATCGCCTGTCCGAAACATCAACTCACGCAGTTTTTCATCTGTTACATTGGAGTGGCTGGATATAAAACGAATTACTCGATCTTGCATTTTTTCCAAGTACTCAAATGTTTGCGGTACACCTATGACTAATCCTGTAAGACGGATTGGATGGATGATCATGGTTGCAGTTTCTGCAATAAAAGAATATAACGCATATTTTATACAGCAAAAAACATTATAGAATTCTCTTAAATTAATCCCAAATATTTGTTTGGTTTCCTTGTAAACCTTTCATGTCTTCATCTACTGCTTTCATATTCAGTTCATTAAACATAATATATTGTAAATGATGAGAGAAAAGTCGAAAGTCATTGAGGTAATTAGTTGAAGTAACTATTTCTGTTCTAGATTTAAAAACTTTACCCATAAATCTATATAATATAAGTTTATCCTTGTCATGTTCATCCTTTGTGTCCAAATCTAAATTTTCTTTTACCCATTCATGAGTTAACAATCTAAATATTTCATTAAACTCAAAAAAATCGAATCTCATTTCGTTTATTATTTCATCGTTTAACTTAGGGAATTCGGTTTTTACTTTATTAATATGATCTTTATCCGCTAAAAGATTATCTATTTTCTCATAAACTTCTTTGAATCTCAAAATATCTTTCTCTTCATTTGTTTTATTTTTCAAACCTCTACTAATCAAAAAGTAACTAATAAGAAAATTTACCTTCTGACTTAAGTAAAAACTATTATAAACATAAAAGTTATCTATCCATTGTATGTATTGCTGATAAGATTGTCTGTATTCATCTGTTGTTCTATCTAAAAACATTTCCAAATCAGTTACAGCATTCATGGTGTTTCTAAATAATTCTTGATATTTCTCTAATCGATATTCTAACAACTTATCTCGCGCTGTCGTTCTTTGTTGCTGAATAGAAAGCTCAATCGTTTTTTGATTATACTTCATTGTTGTATCTAACATCTTTTGATTAAAGTAGTATGTGACACCGACAGTTCCCACTAGTGTTAGGAAAGTAATAGGTACTGTTACAAAAGCTGTAATGATAGCAGCATCTACTTCAGGACTATAGTTTGAAGAATTCCATTTCCAAAGCACAAAAAAAAGTACAACCAATAACATCGTAATCACAAAAGCAATTGATGTAAGTAGAACTCTTTTATTCTTCATTAAAACACTCCCACTATTCTTCATTGCAATTATTATAAATTATCCGACTATAATATGCAGAATAAATAGTTTTGTTGTATATATTTTTCATCCACTTTTCCACTCGTTAAGCACCCCCATCCCCCTGTTAGGGGTTACTTAACTTTTTATATGACCAGCAGTATAAATCCTCTTTAAATCAAACAATAATTTTAGGTTACAAAACCCTCCTTTTGTTACCCTGCTTTATAAAACCCTTTAAATACAATATCCCTTTAATTAAACAAACCTTAAGTAAAAGAATGCTTTAAATTAAAAAACTAGGGTTTTGTATTAGTCCCTAGCTTTTTCCTAACTGCTCTTTTAATTGTTTAATTTCCTCTTTAATCGCCTGCTCACTACGATCATCTGTCAATTCTACTTTATTCTCCTGTATATCCTTCAATTTACTACGATTCTTTAACGTTAATTCAATCGCTTTTAACCTTGCGTTATCAGGCATACTACCTCTAACTAATTCCCGTAATTCATTATAAGTCTCTGTAAGAAAATCCTGCATCACTAGCTCACTTATTTCATTCTGATATTCGATAAAAGCAGATTCCTGTTTCCATCAGTAGATAGTTCTTTCACTCACCTTACATTCTTCCGCTATTTCAGCCATTGTCTTTTGGTGGATATCATTGGTAGCGAGAATTTCAGCAGTTTGTCTCTGAGAGGCACTTAGCGCATTTTTAACTGACATGATATGACATTTACCTCCTATAAATCCCCAGTTTCTTCCTATTAAAATGTTATCTCTAATTCTCATGTCATATGAGAGCTAATGAAAAAGCAATTCTAGAGGTAAGAATCAAGAAATGTAATCCTAATTCATTGATGATATTGGTGTTACCCTGACGATCTATGTTTAACATAGATCGTTCATCTTCATATTACTGAATGACCACCTGACTTATATCTTGGATCTACTGGTTTGAGATTCTTTAACACCTCTGTTTTGATTAACTTTCTCTCCCGTTCCAAATTGAAACTCAAATAGAGCATGATAATGCTATTGATATAAGTCTTGGAACAAATATAAAGCTAGATTAATCATTAAAGAGCCTGTTGCATTATCCGCATCAAAAGCGCAAGTGTAAGTGATTGGAGCGTCCTTTGTTCTTTTCAACAACAGACACGGAAAACATACATCAAGCGACTTTACTTAGGATTTATTTATGCAACAACCTCATTAAAGAAAAGTTAATCTAGAATTTAAACTCCCATCTTTAACATTTGTTAAATCTTCATCTTTAAGCTGAGTTAAGTTTCTATCTTTAACCTTGCTTAAACTTCTATCTTTAAAGGAGGCTATTTTGCTATATTTCTCCCATTCACCATGGGAATATGAATGAATAAAGTAAAAGGATGTATCCCTTGTTTCCTGATGATTTTTCGCTAATTAAAATAGGTTGATCCTTACCTTTAAGTTCAACAATCGATTGATATACTCTTATTCGCTATGACCATCGAGATACCTAACTCGTGGTATTCTTTCTCTGCTAAAGGAAATTGTTTTTTTAAATGAATTTTAAAATACACTAACTCAAATTCAGTCACTTCTTATTGGTATTCTTTGTGGTTGGACTCTTCTAAAATCCATTTGACCTTGTAGTCTTCTAGCTGCTAACCTTGCATTCATATATCCTGATCCATTCATTTGTGTAGTAACAACTTGCGATTCTAGAACCAGGTGGATGATATTTCGTCTCTAGTTCTCATATATATTGTTTTGCAGTTGTTACTGTTACTTCACCTAATTGTGTATATTTTCGAGACAGTCATTTTAGTGAAAATACCATTTGCAAATAAGAAAAGCCATTTACATTGGCTTTTTTAAAAAGTACACCATATACTATAAATGTCTTAGAAGAAGGTTTAAGGTGTCAATGCCTCACTTGGGATGATTGTTTACTTCTTCTAGAATCAAAACCAACATAGGTCTTAAAAGTACAAATATGAAGAGAGGCATGTTGTAGATGGCAATTTTTTTGTTTTTACTCGCTGGGTTAACTGAAATTGGCGGAGGTTATTTAGTTTGAATTTGTGATAAGAGAAGGTAAACCTTGGTATTTCGGAGCAATCGGCGGGTTATCTTTATTTCTTTATGGGATCATCGCTGCTTTTCAAATCTTCCTTCTTTCGGTCGAGTATACGCAGCATATGGGAGTATATTTATAGTCCTATCTATACTCTGGGGTTGGAGGGATTGATAAAAAAACTCCAGATTATACGACTGGGTTGGTGCTGGAATTTGCCTCATTGGAGTAGTTGTTATATTAATGCCAAGAAATTAAAAGAAGCTTCCTCTGAATACACAGTTAATAGTATAAACCTAGAACACAAGTTAACCCCTCTCCCCCACTCTCGGATGTACCGAAATACCGAAACATTTCGGTATTTCGGTTTTTCGGTAAAAGGTGGGATTAGGTGTTATATTAAAACTAGATAGATTGGAAACCTCTCAATATACATGATTTGATTTCATCACTCAATTGTAGGTGTTCCAATTGATCTAGTCCAATCCATTTGAAATCTTTGTGATCTTCACTAAGTTTTATATAAGGTTCAGTGGTTGTATCTGCTAGACTGACCTTATACAAGATTTCCACTGTGTGACGGTTTCCATTTTCAGAAATATAAGAGAAAGTGTGATATGGATTACCCACTTCTACATCTAAATTAACTTCTTCTTTGAATTCTCTAGCTAATGCCTCAGCTGGATCTTCACCAAAATCCACCTTTCCTCCAGGTAACTCAAAGTATCCTGGTAAAAATTTTTCTCTTTGACTACGCTGAATGACTAAAACCTTATCGTCTCTCATAAGTAGACCTGTACTAACAACTTTTTGAATCAATACAATCCCCTCCTATGTACATTCTAGTAAAGAAAAGAACGCTAAATTGCGTTCTTTTCTTTTTTCTCATAGTCCAGAAGTTCATATCTGTAATGATAAACTTTTTGAAAGGCTTCTGCATACTGAACAATGATATCATTATCGTCTGGTTCAGTGAAAGTTGGAAGACTCAATGTTTTTTGATAATAGGACTCAGCATTTGGTAAATCCCCTTTTCTATATGGACGTGTTTCGGATCTTACTGGATTTCTTCTTGGCCATCCATTTTTGTACATTCCATCATCCAATGTCTGAAACAGTGGTAGCAAATGTAAAGGCTTAGATCCAGGCTTTTTCACCTCCACTCCTTCTGCTTGCAATGCTTTAACATAAGTCAGAACACTTAAACCATCAAATACTTCTTTATTGTAAAAAGGTTTGTAACCATAAAATGCACCTCTTGTCACATAATCTTTGGTGATTGGTGGAGTGATACCTAGTATCCTGTCTAGCAATTGGCTCAGATAATTAAGATTTTTAAGTCTAGTACTGATATTGTTATCCAACTTATACAAGCTTACTTGTGCCAGTGCAGCAGCCAGGACATGCATACGATATTTTAATCCATACCCCGTTTTCACAAATTGCCTATAAAATGGAGTTTCGACACATTGCTCTGATCGATCTCTATAATGACCTAATAGTGTTGCTCGTTCGTATATCTCCTTTGAATTAGATAATAGGATGCCTCCCTCACCTGCGGAAACAATTTTATTTGCTTGAAGGCTAAAACAAGATACATCTCCAAATGTACCAACTAATTGCCCTTTGTAAGTTGCACCATGAGCATGACTACAGTCTTCAATTAGATATAATCCATGTTCTTTAGCAAATGCTACTATTTCGTCCATTTCACAGGGGTGTCCCCACATATGAGTTACAACAATTGCTTTCGTTCGATTGGTTAATTTCCTTTCCATATCTTCTATATCTATATTACCCGTTTCAGGATCTGCATCCACAAGAACAGGTATGGCATTCACATGAAGAATTGGAGTAACTGTTGCTAGGAAGGTATAAGTTGGGGATAACACTTCATCTCCAAGTCCTAACTTACAAGCAAAAAAAGCAGAATGAAGAGCAGTAGTACCAGCGTTAGTAGCAATTGCGTATTTCATTTTATGATAACCTGAAAATTGATCCTCAAATTCTTTCACAATTCCTGATCTACCATAAACAGAAAGCTCCCCTGATTCTAGTTGTTTGAATACAGCTTGGAAATCTTGGTTCGTAACAGGTGGCCAAACAAAATGAGGATGCTCTTTAGTTATAACTGGTTTCCCACCGAATAGAGCTAATTTTGACATTTATATCACCTTCAAATTATTTTTATTTGAAATCACGGGTTCAGACATTCCGGTTTTTTGGGATCTATAAATAGACTCTAATAAAATCAAATGATCCATTTGATCTGAGCTATCAACAAATCCACCTGCCATAACTGTAATAATAAACTCGTCTAATTGATTAATAATTGAGTTAGACCAATCTTTATCAAATTTTTGGGAATTAACTACTTCCCCATTCAAGGCAATAACCTTTACACTTTGACGATCTACAATTAATGTGCCTTTTGTTCCATGAATGTAGATTTTTTCTTCTTTCGGATGAGACGCACGAGTTAATACTATACTTCCCATTGATTTAGGTAATCGAAAAGTAATAAGAGCCGAATCTTCAGTCTCATAACTTACATCTGGGCGAGCAAAGTTAGTTAACTGTGCATAAACAAAATTGGGTAAACCTAAATACCATATCACCAGATCTAGAATGTGATAACCCATGTCAATAACTGTCCCACCACCAGAAATGCGATTAATTCCTCTCCAGCCATAATCATACGGATCGCCATTGAAAGTATAGAAACCTCTAAATAAGAAAACTTTTCCGACTTGGTCTAATACATTCTTACCCTCTTGGTAGGATGAATGCCCCCTTCTTTGCATCATCGTTAAAATAGATCGTTTCATTCTTTTCGAAGTCGAAACCAGCTCCATACCATCTTTAACACTAAGAGCAAATGGCTTTTCTTTTATGACATGTAAGTTGTTTTGCAATGCATACATACTCAAAGAGAAATGGTCATTATGTGGAACGCAAATAAAAACTCCATCAAGATGCTCTTGACTAATCATCTCTTTATAATCCTGATAATAGGGAATTTTGTAGCTAGCTGCTAAACTTTTGGCTGCTTTTAAGTCAACATCACAAACTGCTGATACTTCACCAAAATTAGACTGTACTACTAAGGCCATCTCTTCTATTGCTTGTCTTCCTGCTCCAATAAAACCAATACGAAAAGACTGAGACATAAATAAATCCTCCCTTATCTTTAGATTAGGTGAGCTAAGACACTCTGAACTCAACTAATATGTTTCAAAATGAGTACCTCTAATGGTTGTTTTTCCGGTTGAATATTCGACACTACTAAGTTCAGTAAAACGTATGGAAATATCCTCATTATTTGAAGTGTGGAAATTTACAAGCGTTTTCATTTTTCTAGATTTAAATTTTACACAGTAAGCAAAAGTAGTTTCTCTCTTTCCTTCTTTAGGTGTTAATTTAATACAACTGATACAATCTAAACGCTTAAATAGTTGATCAAGGTTTTCGATATTACTTTTAGTTTGTAGTCCATTCATTTGATATAGCCTCACCTTCAATAGAATCTACCAAATAAACCACCAATCACTGATTTATTGGCCTCAGAAAAAATTAAATATTCTGCTAATTATCCTCCCATGTTCATTTGCTTCATTTACTAAATAACCAATGTTAAAATATTTGTAATTAGGAAATAGCAGATCATTTAGAATTTATTCTCAATATAATGATAATCCAATTTTTGTATCTTCACCCGTCAGAAACCCATCACTTATCCTTCAGTTGTGATGGTATTTTTAATGTTTTTGCAAAAGGAAAGGAGTACGATGGTGAAAAATACCTTGTTACGAACAGCTAGACGCCAAAAAGGTTGGAACCAGCAACAACTGGCAGACTTCGCTCAGTTATCTCTCTCGACCATTGAACGAGCAGAAAATGGAAAGCAGATCAGGATGGACAGTGTTCAGCAATTGTGTGAATGCTTGGGGCGTACACCAGAAGAACTCGGCTTAATAATGGATGAAAGTAAAGAACAAGAAAATGACATTCAGCCTCCTATTAACGACATCACTTCGGTACTCAATATCGGCACAATGAATACAATGGAACTGTGGCATCATGATCTACTTTCGCAAGGAATAGCTGCTTGCCAAGATTTATATTTCAATGGTCAACCTCATCAGGTTGAAGCTATTTTGCCTCTTTATTGTCGTCAAACGGCATCACTTTCTCGTCAATCGTCATCGATTCAGCAGGAAGCTGCCAAACTTGCCTCACTAGCACATCTATTAGCCTGTGAATTATTTGCTGATCGAGAAAATTTTGGGGCAGCAGAACAAGCTGGGAAAGAAGCTTTTATGTATGGACAAATCGCTGGAGATGTAAACTTACAGGTTGCAGCTCTCATTGGTTTAGGGACTATAGCTTTTCATCGGAAATGGAGCAGTACTGCATTACATGTATTTCAAAAAGCGATATCATTGATGAATCATGCGACATCACTGTTGAAAGGAAGAACATATGCTGGTATTGCGGAAGTATATGCTATGCGTGGACAAATTCAAGAAACTATGCAAGCATTGGGACTGGCCTATAAATATTTCCCGATGGAACCTGAGAAAGATCCTGCATATCCATACTTGCGTGCATCGCGTTATTCTCTTTACGTCTTTGGAGATGCTCAATCTCGTCTCTTTCTTAATCAACCAAAAGAAGCTAATGATGCATTGATAACCATGCAAAAAGAAACAAACGATCCAGAAATAGAGCCTATCACGAAATTAGATTTACTCTACTATCAAGCTGAAATTCAAATTCAAAAAGGGGAAATAGATCAGAGTATCTTCATTTTGACCGAGGCAGCATCACTTGCAAAAAATCTTGGGTCACGCTTGTATTTTGATAAACTTGTTCATAGCTATAACGAATTAAATGTGAAGTGGCCAAAAGAAAAACAGATAACCCAAGTAGAAGAATTGTTTCTGCCGTGGGATATCGAATTGTAAAAGTCGGAAAATCAAATCTCCGACTTTTTTTATTATATACTCTCCAGAAAGTATTTCATTCAATGTCTTCCGTAACACTTCCTGATCGGCTCCACGCTTCGAAATGATAATAAAGTTTGCCTCTGCCTCCATCTGGTTTCTGTTGTAGTTGTTAATTAACCAGATTACTTCTATTAATAACAGAATCGTTAAAACTTTAATACCTTGAGTATCTGTCATTACTATGAAGAAGACATTGACAATGCATTGAAATATGTAAATAAAGGTTTGAAATATTTTAATGAAAGCACATCAAACAAAGAAATTTATTAATCGTAAATAAAATCCTTTATCTGATTGCTCTTGGTCAACGTGAACTTGCCCTAGAATTAATCAATAGTATTTGGGATCATATTCATGAGATGGAGCCAATTAAAGTACGACTTAATCTTTATAAATTCAAATCTCAGCTATTAAAAACTGCTAAAAAATACAAGGAAGCAATCGAATGTGCGAAAGAAGGCATTTCTATAGCTAGAAAAGATAAAGATAGAAATCGAATTTTTGGGCTACTCATTGTATTAGGTACAATTTATTTCGAAATAGGCAATGATAACACATGCTTTAATACAGTTGCTCTATTTGAGGATTTTAAATATCCACGTCGTTTTGTGGATGCTCATGTTTACTTAGGGGCATTAAAAACGAAACAAGAGGAATGGAAAAAAGCAGAATATCATTTATCTATAGCAAAAAATATCGCAGAGAAACACAATGTTGATATACGACGATTGATAAAACTAATGGTTGTATATGGAGTAATCACGAAAAAACAACATAAATTCCTTGAGTCCATTGAATATCTTGAAAAAGCTAACGAATTAGCTAAAGATAGAGACCTTCCTGTATTGCAACATGACGCATTATATCAATTACTTTTATGCTATAGCCAAATTGAAGATAAAGAGAAATTTACCAAGATGAATATCGAATTTTTTGAGGTACACCAAAAAATAGAGAAAAGTAATGAGTTACAGATCTACGAAGTTGCAGGTCCATCTTTCACTGCCTATTAAAACATTCTACAAACCAAATCATAAAAAATGACCTTAACCATTATTTATGATCAGATCATATTGTGAGTCAATGTTACAAAGGGGAGATCTCCTCTCCTTCAAAAAATATTTTCGTTTTATCTTCTTCAAAACAAACCTGATGCAGACTTGCCCAATGAATATCTGGTCCATCCCATAAATACTTTAAATCTCCTCCTCGAAGATAATTAATCAGTACCTTAATCGTAATGGAATGAGATACAAGTAAAATGTTCTGTCCCGCATGTTGCTTTAAAACTTTATTAATAAAAGATGCTAATCTTCCCTGCATATCATGAAAAGTTTCTCCTTTTGTTTCCTTTGCTTCAAAGTTTTCGGGGTGCTCATTCATGAGAAGTAATTCTTCAGGGAATAAATCTTGAATTTCACTACATTTTCTCCCTTCCCATGTTGCAAAATCCATCTCCATGAGACTATCGGATTTAACCACATCAACCTCCCGGTCTCCTTTCAAAAAGAGAGCAGTAGAAAATGCACGATTACTTGAACGAATCAAAGGAGATGTTTTGTAGTCTTTGCGCTAATTGCTGAGCCTGCTCCTCACCAGCATCTGTCAATGGAAAGTCTAGTCTTCCTTGTAAACGTCCTTCTAAATTCCATTTTGTTTGTCCATGTCTTACTATATAAATAGTGGTATTCAACAAAATCAAACCTTTCGTGAATGGACAATCCATTTTTAGGGATATTGAAATTGATAGTTATAAGTACCCATTATATCAGCAAAAGGAAAATCTTCAGCTGATCCGATACCCATTTTAAAAATTTACAACACATGCTCTCTTTTCTAAGACAATAAGAATTATTTCCGCAAACCATACACCACTTGTTGAATCGGAAACATGTTTGATAGATACGCACTTTTTGCATGACCCCGCGGAACACTCCAACAAATACGTTTAGTAGGTTCTACATTTGAAACAAGATGAAGATATTTGCACAATACCGTATGAAAATCTGGAGCATCATCTAACTCTATTCCTACTGGGATCAAATTTCCTCGGTATCTGGATTACGATCCTCCAGAAAAGTATTCATACATAAAAAAGAGTTGATCACTTAAGCCTCTGCTAATTCGCTTATGTTTGACCAACTCTTTTTAAATCATTTATATATGAATATATGATTCTTGTTGTTCATTATTTAAGTTACGTTTATTTTCTAGTTGTTCATACAGGAAGATACGTTCTTCTAACAGGCGAATCCGAACATTAAGGTTGGTTAAATCAATCAAAGTTACATCACACCTAGCCCTTATATATGTGTTTTCTCATATATGTACGGCTGTGACAGGACTTTACAAGTAATAGCTAAAAAAGTCAGCACCTAAAACAGTACTAACCCAGAGTTCCCATTATAAATGTCTGCGGATCAACTCGCAGGGGTTAGCTCTCTGTTGATCCGCTAGGACACTACTCCGACACATCAATCCACTGAGAAATCTCTCTCAGTGAAAAGGCATTGAAAAGAAAGAACAGAGGTCCGTTATCACCTCGGTCAAAAACACCGTAGGCTTCGCGCTGTCCTCCCGTTCCCTTGATGTAGAACAGGGAACCGGATTGTCCATGATAGGCAGGACCATTCATCCTCAGGAATCCGTGGTAGTTCCCATTCACAGTCAGCGGGTATTCCCACATTTCGAGATGATACTTGCTAGGGGCAGCAGCATCAAATACCTCCCCCTGATATTGTCCTGGGAATCCTGCGGTATATACCTTATCCCCCTTCTTCCCCGGAAAAGTAGCAACCTTAAAGGGCTCCCTCTCAACAGGGCTATTGAGGAAAACGGCTGCGTAGTCGTACATACCAGAGTCTGGATTGTACCGGGAGCTTTTAGCGAATCGAGAAACGCTCAACTCCTGATATCCTCCTTTCTCCTTCGGCATGAGAACCCACGTCTTTACGGCATCATTGTCAAAACAATGGGCTGCCGTGAGAACGACCCGCTTGTCGACCAGAAACCCGGAACATCCCTCTCCAGACCCATCGGAGTGGAGCACCTCTACGAAGACAATAGACCCGTAGATCCCATCCCCGTTGGTGACACGACTCCCTGAATCTGTTGGCTGACAAGCAACCAAGAGAGTTGTTACGATTCCGATGATGAACATCGACAACTTAGAACGAAAAGTAAGCACCTCTTATCCAATCTACCAAGAATAGTATCCCTTTTCTTAATTTATATATTAAGATTACTAACAACAAAAAAACAGATCCATTTCAGAATTATTTTTTCCATTGTCACAAACACACTTACTCCTTGATATAAAACATTAGACGAATATCATTACTTCGTTTTACAAACTCTAATGTTAACAGAGGGGGTTATTTAAATTGAAGGATAGTGTTATAGCTGTAATTGAAAAAAATGATTGTATTTATGAATTAGTGCAAGGTCATACCCATAAAAAATATGAATTTGAATTATATGATGCTCTAGCCAATGCAGTGTATAAAAACTTAAACCTCTCACCATCAACAGATGAAACAATTAGTCGCTAAATAGCGGCTTTTATTATGCTATCGCACCTTTCTATCGCTGTTTAATTAATATATAATACATATGATACAGCAATATAAAAAAAGAAACAGCAATAAATTAAAGGTGCGATGAATGTATGAGAAGTAAGCCAAAAACATCAAAAGAAGAATACAAAATAACAAACATTATTAACTATGTTCGTAAATCTCGACGAGATGAAGAAAGAGAAAAGAGAACTGGCGAAGATACATTAGAAGAACAAAAAATGCTCATGTGTCGTGTTCTAGATGATCTTGGAATTCCGTATGATCAATTTTTAGAAATTGGTTCTGGTGACAGCATTGCCAATCGACCAGTCTTTCAACAAGTACTCCAACTCCTTAAAGAAGGACGTTACGATACGATAGCAGTAAAAGAAATTAGTCGTCTTGGTCGTGGGAGCTACGAAGACACAGGTCTTATTATGGATTTGCTACAAGAAAAAAGGATTTATATTATTACTCCCTATCGGACTTATGACCCTAATAATTCAAGCGATGCGAGACAGATTCGTTTTGAGCTTTTTATGGCAAGAGAAGAATATGAACAAATTAAAGAACGGATGGTAGGAGCTCGTTATAGCTACGCTATGCAAGGCAAATGGATGACTGGTTCTGTCCCATTCGGTTATTATTTAAATAGCAGAACACAACGATTAGAGATAGATGAAGACCAAGCCAAAGTGGTTCGTTTAATTTTTGATCTATATGTCAATGGGATTGAAGGTAGAAAAGTTGGTTTCAAAGCGATATCCAACTATTTGAGCAAATTAGGCATTAAAACCCCCAAAGGATATGATAATTGGGATACACATCAGTTAAAAAGGATGGTTACAAATCCGGTATACATCGGGCATGTTCGTTTTAGTCAAACGGAACGTAGAAAAGGAAGGATTATTGTCCGTCCAAAGGATGAGCATATCTATGTAGAAGAAGCTCATGAACCTATCATTGACATAGAAGTGTTTTATGAAGCACAGGAAAGAGTAAATAATCCTCATACTACACCATCACATAACGGAAAAGGTTTTGCAGTCTCTGAACTCACCGCTCTTATGGTATGTAATGTTTGCGAAAAGAAACTAGTGATTAATCGATCAAAACGTCGTCATAAGAAAAAAGATGGAGAAGTATCGGTTTACTTTGATTATTATCTAAGATGCCGCAACGGCTGCCTTACTACAAGATATGAGCCAATTGAAGAAAAAGTTGTTGGTTTGCTTGAGTATTTTCATGAAATAGATAATAATACCTTAGAAAAATCACTGCATGGTATAATCGAAAAAAAATCAAAAGAAAATTTCACACATGCTCAAAGAAAAGAAGATATACTAAATCAAATCAAGTCTAAAATTAAGGAACTCGAAAAAAGAAGAGATTTTATTTTTACAAAATATGAAAATGGTGTCTACGATGATCAAACTTTTGTAGAAAGAAGATCAGCTATTGAAGCGGAACTACAAGAATTAAAAACGATGGAAGAAAGTTGGTATAGTAACGTGGAAGAGACTGCTATTACCAGTGAATCCCCATTAGACGTAGAGGTTGTAAAAGATAATTTCACCAAGATATTAACCATCTACAAAAACACTAAAAGTCCTCAGATTAAAAATGAAATTCTCCATTCCTTATTCCATGATATTACATTAACGATATTGGAGAAAGGAACTGTGAGTAAGCATGCTAAAGTAAAACTATCTCCTCGTTTTAAACATGTGATCACGGAAAAATTAAATATAAAGAACACGCTAGAAAAAGCCTGATTTTAGAGGCTTTTTCTTTGATGTTTACATTAGGCAATAAAAGAAACATCTGCTGAAACGGCAATTGGGGCTCCTATGCTATGTCCACCTCCTAATACAATAGAAACTGTAGGTTTACTCATCGTTGCGATCATTTCGGAAATTGCTAAACCAGCTTCTACGTCTCCTCCGACAGTATTTAAGATCAAAACAACTCCCTCAATCTTTGGATTTTGCTCAGCGGCTACGATTTGAGGAATAACATGTTCATATTTGGTTGTTTTATTTTGTGGAGGCATTACCAAGTGTCCTTCAATTTGACCAATAATGGGCAAACAAATAATATTTGATTCTAACTGCGGTACATTGGTCTGACCCAGTTGTTGAATAGCCTGCATGACATTTTTCTTTTTTGTTTCTTCTTGTACTTCTGGCTCTTCGTTCATCTTGCATCCACCTTTCTTTCCATTTCTTTAGTATGATCCAAAGTAAAAAAAAAACATCCTTGACGGATGGTCTTTTCTCCTTACATTTTTTCTAAAAAGCAAAAAAATCAAGTCTATAGAAAATAATTATCTAGTTTCACAAAATGAAAAATGTCATATTCTAGAATGTTCTTTACAATTTGCAAATCACGATTTTCAAACGGATTGAAGAACAAAAACAGGAGAATACATTAGTGTGATTCTTCCCTATTGCTTTCACTGCTACTTTATGTTTGGACCAAGAAGTATCGTATGAGACCAGAGATTGCAAAACAAAGGAGTACGAATCCAGCTCCAGCTCCCGTAAGTGCACTGTTGGAGATAGAAGTACGTTTGGAGAAGTAAATAGAAAGCAAAGATATTCCAATCATCAAGATAGCAAGGAGATAAAGGCTGGCATCAAGAAACACTGCTTTTAGCCAGATAAAATGCACACCAACAACAAAACAGATCCAAGGAGCAATAAAAGATTGTTTCTTATATCGAGTTAGAAGAATTCCTCCTATTGCTGCAAGAATGACTTCTATTATGACAAAGGTGAGATAAGAGGAATATGCTCCATCACGTGATAGGGCACTACTCTCATCCCAGTTTTGAATACTTAAATAGATACCAATTAGTCCAATAATGAAGGATATTCCCGAACCAATCCCAAGTGGAATACGCCATTTCTTAGGTGGATTCTCTTGTGCCCAGCCAAACCAACTAAATCCAAAAACTCCAAAAACAGATGCATACATCACATAATCCCTTATATACTCCACAAACCTCACCTGACTTCAAATTTTTATAATCTAATAAATTGTGTTTCCTCTGTGTTTACATTCTACATTAAATTAAAAATATAGGGAATATAAATAAACGAGGTACTATTGGACTCTCTTTGTTGGTTAATAATCCTTGGCCTTGCCTTCTAGGAAACAAATGTTTAACACAAAAGCGTTTTCCTAAATGTTAACCACACCTGCACCTTCATCAGATTTATAAATTCAAATGCTTTTTCATAACAAAAAAACGATTCCAGATATCAGAATCGTTTTTCGGAATACAACCTGAGTTTACTCAGTTTGGGATTCTTTTTTTGCTAACAAATATGCGATGCTAAAACATACAATGACCAAACTTGCTACTGCATGATTTAAATCATCTCCAGCAGTATCTGGTAAAGTTCCAGACTTCGTCTTAGGTTCAGATGTTTCAGTAACAGCTACATGGTCTGAAGGAATACTTTTCGAGTTTGTTTGAGTACTCGTATCACTTTCATTTGCTATGGAACCTGGCACTGACTTGGATGTAACTGTTTGTTTCTCATCTGACTTCTGCACAACTGGATCTGTAGATTTTTGATTCCCATCCGATGAGCTAGATTTTGGGATATCTTTTTCTTTTGTTGCTTTAGGGGATGAAGAAGTTGGTTCTTTTGATGTAGATGATTTTTTCTCTGATGCTTGGTCTTTTGATGCCTTTCCATCCGATTTACCTTGGGTTTCAGAGGAAGAATGGTTGTTCGTTTGATTGTTTACTGATTTTTCTTCCTTCGGTTTGTCTTGTTTATTTGTTTCTTTTGATGTGGTTTCTTTATTTTGAATGGCGGAAGAATAATCGTCTGGTTTTTCTCCTTCTATAATCGGCTCATCAATTGGTAATTTCTTTGCTGTTGGTTCATCGATTGGAGGTTTTAAAGGTGAAAGTTCAGCCGTTCGTTTGTCGGATTTTGTTTCTTCTGAAGGTTCGTTCTGTTCGATATGTGATTTGGCTGTTGGTTCATCTAGTGGTAATGAACTTGGCTGCATCTCCTTAACTCCAAAAGCAAACGCACTTCCAATTCCAGTAGTTAAACCAATCAGGCTGGCACATAAAATTATTAAGATAGCATTACCCTTTTTGTGAGTTTGTTTTGATTTTTTTGGTAAAGAAAGGTTTCGTTGTTTTTCTTTTGGTTTCAAAGCATCGACACGAAATCCCTCTAGCGCTTTTTTGGGATCCATTATCATCCCTCCTTTCGGAGCTATTCTAATATTATGACAAATAATTTGAAATAGCAACATGTTTCACGATATTTAGGAATATATTGCCTTATTGAAATTGTCTTTCTTTCCACTTCAAAGGAACGTTCCTAAAACAAAAAAGTCACGCCCTCTCAACTCTTTAAGAGATATTCATTCCCTTCGTTATCATAAAATTGCGCAAAAGTTCCCCACTGCATTTTTTGTGGTTTACTTGAAAAAACAACACCATTAGCGAGAAGTTGTTGATAACTTTGTTCCACATCTTCGCATAAAAATACAAGAGAAGGCTGATGATCTGAAGCATTTTTCATCATCGATTTAGGGTAAATAACAAGATTCGTTTGTGCATTTGCAGGTGCAACTTCAATCCAATAAGCATCTGACCCCATTTGCTTTTTTTCCTTTTGAACAAACCCTAATTTATGCATCCAAAATTTCTCTGCCGCGACTTGATCGTCTACATAGACCGCAATAGTAGCAATAGTAGTAATCATTTTAGAACCTCTTTCACTATATTTCCCTCCAGTTTCCCTCCCCTTTTAAAGGATTATTCAAAAAAAAGACCCCTTTTATGGAGGGGACTTCCATTAAGAAGCTTTTTTCTCTTCTGGCGATTCCTTATCTTCGGTAGAAAGTTTGATATTTTTCACAAAAGGAGTAAAAGCCAATCCTGCAATGATAAAGGCTAATCCAACAAGAAAAACGATCTGAAGCGTATCAACCAATGTACCCTTTAAAATAGGAACAAGCATGTTTTGCATTGTAGCAGGAATCTTACTCATGGATTCTGGACTCAACAACATAGAGTAGAGACCCTGAGGATTATTCGCAACTAAGTCTTCCATTTTGACAACCATCTCATGTGCTTGAGGCGGTAATTTTTCCAGAGTTGGAACCAATTGTTCTGTGAGTAAAGTAGATGATTTTTGATTCATTACCGTACCTAAAATCGTCATTCCAAAGGTACCACCAATTTGACGAAAAAATTGACTGGAAGAAGTAACTACACCCAGTTCAGATTTTGGAAATGATTCTTGTAACGCGAGTGTAAGCAGTGGCATAACTAAGCCCATACCCAACCCTAAAATCACCATATCTGTACTTGCTTGCAACTTTGTTGTTTCTATTGTCATCGTTGATAGCAAGTAAAATCCAAAAGATGCAATAGCCATACCAACAATCATTTGTATACGAATCCCGATTTTACGAACAAGCTGACCTGATAAGATACTTGTGAGAATCATCGCAAACATCATCGGCGTCATGACCATTCCAGAATCGGTTGCACTGATTCCGACAATACCTTGCATAAACAAAGGAACAAACATAATTGCCCCAAACATGCCGAGTGACAAGAAAAAACCAATTCCATTTAATAAAGTAAAGGTTCGATTCTTAAATAAATGCATTGGTAAGATAGGTTCTTCTGCTCTGTTTTCGACAAATATAAACGCAACTAATCCAATGATTGCCAAGACAAATAAAGATATAATTTGCCAAGATCCCCAAGCATACTCTGTCCCACCAAATGTGAGAGCCAATAATAGACTCACCACACCAACTAACATGGTAAACATACCAAGAACATCAAATTTAATGGGGCCAGTAACTTTATGACTTTTCAAGCCCAGTGCAATAAAAACAAATGCTAAAGCACCAACTGGCATATTTATATAAAAGACCCAACTCCAGTTTAATGAATCAACAATCCATCCTCCAACTTGCGGACCTACTACAGATGCAAATGCAAAAATACCACCGAATACTCCTTGCCACTTAGCACGTTGAGCACCAGTAAAAATATCCCCAATAATAATCATTGCCATCGGCATCATAATTCCGCCACCAAGACCTTGAAGAGCACGGAAATAGATGAGTTGATCCATTGTTGTGGCTATCCCACATAATGCAGATCCTACGATAAATATAATAATCCCTGATAAGTAAACCATTCTTCGACCTAATAAATCGGCGAGTTTCCCTGCAATCGGTACAATGGCAGTAGATGTAAGCATATAGGCTGTTGTCAACCATGTCATCATTTCTAATCCGCCAAGAGCACCTACTATTTTTGGCATCGCTGTACCAACAATTGTATTTTCCAATGCAGCAAATAGCATGGCTACAATCAAACCTGTAATTAGTAAGCCATTTCCAGATTTATTCTTTTCCATCTCTGTAAGTGGCAAACTTGCTGTATCCTGATTCAATTCGTTCACTCCTTGATGTCTAAACGTGAAAGTTTTTCATATATGGATATAAGCGACTCTATTTCTTCTCGTTCGAGATGAGATAAATACTTCACCAATATACTTTTCCTTTTTTGCAATGTTTCTTCCAAAACCTTTTTACCTTCTTCAGCTATTTGGATAAACACTACTCTTCTATCTTGTTCATCACGTTCTCTGGACACATATTCTTGTTTTAATAGTCTATCGATCATTGCTGTGATTGCACTTGGTTTTACAGACATGTCTTCGGCTAAACTCGAAACGGTACTACGACCCTCATTCCGCAAAAGCTGTAATATATAAAATTGGGGCCCGGTCAATTTGGGCTCGCAATCTGTTGTCTGTTTGCTGATTCGTCGCATAGTAAGCAAAAAGATTTGCTGTAATCGCTCTGTATATTCCTCCAATTCTGCTTCCTTCATCATATTCCCCACCTTCCCTCATATGTATCGTGATACAAACAATTGACCTCTTGAATATTTCACCTGTTTAACTATACGATAAGTATATTATCTAGTCAACTAAATAAATGAAATAATTTTTATAATAAATAATTAACAGAAAATTAATATTAATATCATGTAGTTGATTTATAATTAATAAAATAATATCTTTACTATTGAACAATATAAACAATAGACATGGAAATATTGCCATCCATAAAGCGATTTACAAAGGTCTTGATAAAGATTATAGTGATAATATGAAATTAAAACGCTTTCATTTGGCGTGTTACTGGTGATGCAGGCATAAGCCAAAAAAGATCTTATTCCATAAAGGTCTTTTTTGGCTTTTTATATGTATTTTTAGATGTAATCCCCTTCTAATCATTTATGAAAAGTAAGGTGTTGATGATGAACAAAGATCACACATATATTGTAAATCATGTATTCAATAACAATGTTGTACTGGTTAAGGACACATCATCTACGAAAGAAACTATCTTACTCGGCAAAGGGTTAGGATTCCAACAAAAAAAAGGAGCAGTTATCCCTCATTCTGACTCTCGTGTAGAAAAGAAGTTCTATTTAGAAGACGAAAAATATCTGGAACAATACCGAGATTTACTCACTCAAGTGGATAAAAATGTTTTTGGGATATCAGAAGAAATAATTGGTCTTATCTCTAAAGAATTTACAGACGACATAAACGAGTATGTCCACCTTGCATTACCTGATCATATACAATTCGCCTTGTACCGGATTCGAAATGGACTCAAAATCGTTAATCCTTTTTTATTTGAAATCAAAACCTTATACAGCAAAGAGTTTTCATTAGCTGTTCAAGCCGCTGATCTGATTTCCGATAGATTTGAAATCGAGATTCCAGAAGGCGAAATTGGTTTTTTGGCTCTACACATTCATTCTGCACTTAACTATATACCGGTTCATAGAACCGTTTCATTCGCTAGTCTTTTAGCAGATTTTGTCGAGATGATAGAAAAAGATAGAAATCAATCAATTGATCGAGACAGTCCAGAGTATCTACAATTTGTTACTAATTTTCGGTTTGCAATCGAACGTTCCAAATTAACTACAAATACACACACTTCATTAGTCGAAACCATAGAAGCAACCTTCCCTGTTTCCTATGAATACTCAAAGAGACTATTTTGGTTAATAGAAACACGATTGGAGATAATTCCAAATAAAGAAGAAATCGCATTGCTTTCCATTGATATTGATCGTCTGATACAAAAAGGAGAAGATAGCTGATGTTTTCAAAATGGTTTTCATCCAATAAACTCTCACTTGCCTCTCCTATGACAGGAACGCTTGTGACTTTGGACCAAGTTCCCGATCCTGTATTTTCACAAAAAATGACAGGAGACGGGCTTGCTATCGAACCAAAGATCGGAAGAGTAGTAGCACCGTTTGACGGAAAGATCATCCATCTATTTGAAACAAAACATGCCATCATTTTAGAAAATCAGAATCAAATACAAGTCCTTATTCACATAGGATTAGACACCGTAAAATTAAATGGTGAAGGATTTACATCTCATGTGAAAATCGGAG
The DNA here is from genome assembly GCF_000428065.1 of Shimazuella kribbensis DSM 45090. Lineage (GTDB taxonomy): Bacteria > Bacillota > Bacilli > Thermoactinomycetales > Thermoactinomycetaceae > Shimazuella > Shimazuella kribbensis. Next base: position 532,730 of record NZ_ATZF01000001.1, on the reverse strand, counting down.
ATGAAGTGAAAACAAACGATATGTTAATCGAATTTGATATGGAAAAAATTCAACACGCAGGCTATTCCACTATTTCTCCTGTTGTTATTACCAATGGAGAAATAGTGAAAGAACAAAAGATTTTAGAAACAGGATTAGTGGAAGCTGGCAAAACTCAAATTTTATCGATTGTATTAAAGTAGGGATAAATCGTCAATGACTCACCATTGAAATGATGAGCTTGTAACTATCCAGTCATGCGAACGCCTTTCGACTCTGACCTTGAATTGATGTTACATCAGGGAAGATTGACAGCTACCCGTTCTGTATCAGGCATGCTGATACAGACACTGTATTAGGTACTAAATTTCCCAAGGTAACAGAACCATTTCGATAGCTTGTATCTTTTACGTTAGTAGAGCACTTCCTACTACAACCCCATAGATACAGTTGTCAAAGAACAAGGAGTGCCTAAGTCTATAGACGAACAGTTTTCTCCCGTTATATGCATTCCACACATATCATTGGAATCCTTCTGAAAGGTGGTGAAAAGACAGGAGAAAAAGAGTGTTGTTCTAAAACATCTCGCAAGGAGAACAACGCCAACATTTCTCTATGCCAATGAATTGGCAAGTCTCCTGTCGGCAATTCTCATGAAAAAAACAGCTTTATTGGGAAAAGTTATTACCAAACACCACTGCATTGATGATGGAATAGTCGTTGTGGAAGACAACAAAATCATATTTGTAGGCAATCAGACAGATTACGATACAAATGAAAATTCTTTGCTTACCCAACTAAACTATCCGGATGGATGGATTATCCCAGGTTTAATCGATATTCATGTCCATGGCAATGCTAACCTCGATGTAATGGATGCAGAAATTTCATCCCTTCGAGGGATCGCGAAAAGTCTATGTAGCTATGGAGTAACTAGTTTTTTGGCAACTACCATGACAATGCCAATGGATCAAATTTTAAAAGCGTTGTATGTAGTTTTGGAATATCAAAAGGACCCTGGACCATACGCACAACTCATAGGTGTTCATTTAGAAGGACCATTTATTAGTCCTAAACAAAAAGGCGCTCAAAAAGAAGAAGACATTTTATTACCTACTAAAGCAAATATAGAAAAGATACAACATGCATTAAAGGATCAGCTTCGAGTAGTTACACTAGCACCTGAGATACCCCATGCAGAAGAAGCCATCCACCAGCTTTCCAAAGAAGGCACCATCTGTTCAATCGGACACACAGACGCAACCATGGAAGATGTAAATACAGCACTAGAAGCAGGAGCCACTCACTTTACTCATCTTTACAATGCAATGAAAGGACTTCATCATAGAGAACCTGGTGTAGTAGGGTGTGCACTTCTGAATCATGACGCTTCTTGCGATATTATCGCAGATATGGTTCATGTACATTCAGGAGCTGTCCGTCTGGCATATGAACAAAAAACACGAGAAAGACTACTGCTTATCAGTGACGGAATGCGTGCAGTAGGCATGGGAGACGGTACTTTTGATCTTGGAGGTCAAAAAGTAAATGTTCACCACTGTATTGCTCGACTTGACGATGGAACCCTAGCTGGAAGTACACTCACTCTTAACCGTGCAATAAAAAACATGGTACAAACAGTAGGTACATCCATTGTAGATGCTATTTATATGGGATCTACTGCTCCTGCAAAAAAATTAGGAATGGATCATATTAAAGGAAGTTTAGAAATTGGAAAAGATGCTGATGTAGTAGTTTTATCTGATGAATTTGAAGTTCAACTGACCATGATTCAAGGTAAGGTCGTCTATCAGGAGGATCGTTTACATTGATACAATTAGCCATATTCGAAGATTATCAAACATTAAGCAGACAAGCCGCCATTTATATTGCTGATCGAATCAAACAGAAACCGAATACGATATTAGGACTTGCTACAGGCAGTACACCTCTCGGACTGTATGAAGAATTAGTGAGCTTGCACAAAGCAAAAAAAGTTAATTTTTCAGAGGTTGTCACATTCAATCTCGACGAATATGCCAGTCTACCAAAGGAGCACCCTCAAAGTTACTATTACTTTATGCAACAACATTTGTTTTCCAAAGTGAACATCCAACTCCATAATATACATTTCCCAGAAGGCATGTTTCACGATGCCAACCATGCTTGCCAGTTATATGAACAACAACTGCTTGAAAATGGCCCTATTGATCTACAAATTCTCGGCATAGGTTCCAATGGACATATCGGTTTTAATGAGCCTGCTGATCGCATGACATTGCAAACACACATAACGGATTTGGCTGATCGAACCATCGTGGACAATGCTCGTTTTTTTAATGATGAGACAGAAGTTCCACGCAAAGCAATCACGATGGGAATTGGCAGTATTATGAAAGCAAAGACTATTCTGCTGCTTGCTAACAATGAAACAAAGACAGCGGCACTCAATGCGCTGTTCTCAGGTGTAATCGATCCAAATATACCAGCGTCTATACTTCAATTGCATGAAAATGTATTGGTATTTGTTAATAGCGATGTAGCCAAACACTTAAAGTATCGTCCTACAGCATTAATGAACAAATAAAAGATGAGGGGTAAATGAACATGCTAAAAGGAATCCCTGTTTCATCGGGTGTTGCCATAAGTGAAGCTTTACTACTAGAAAACAATACCGTCTCAGCTGAAAAGAAAAATATCACACAGGAAGATATAGCTACGGAGCAACACAAATTAGAAGTCGGAATGACGAAAACAGAAGAACAACTGGTGGAACTCCATCAACAATTACTTGATTCAGTTGGAGAAGAGCAAGCTTCTATTATGTCCGCTCATCTCGTCTTACTCAAAGATCCTGCATTTATTGATGAAATCAACAATCTCATTAAAAATGAATTAATTGATGTTTCCTCTGCTGTTCAAGTGGCAGCAAATCAATTCGTTCAAATCTTTGAATCCATGGACGATGAATATATGCGTGAAAGAGCAACGGACATCAAAGACATCGCTAACAGACTGATTGCTAATATTTTAGGAAAAAACAATCAAACTTCGATCGATATAGAAGGTTCTTTTATTTTGGTGTCTGATGATCTAACTCCTTCAGAGACAGTAACCCTACCAAGAGAACGCGTGAAAGCAATCGTAGTTGCAAAAGGCGGAAAAACTTCTCATGCTGCTATTTTGGCACGTTCTCTCGGCATCCCAGCTATCATGGGAGTTGGAGAGCCACTCACCAATGCAATACAAACAGGAGACAGTCTTATAATCGATGGATCTACTGGTGAAATATTTATAAATCCACATCCCGAACAAATCTCCAAATACCAGAAAAAAATACAAAGCGAACAAGAGGAAAAAGCACAATTAGCAAAATTAAAAGATACTAAGGCAGTTACTCGAGATGGAAAAGAAGTAGAACTTGTAGCGAATGTAAAAGGCCCTCAAGATGCAGAAGAAGTATTGGAACAAGGCGGCGAAGGAATTGGTTTATTTCGCAGTGAATTTCTCTTTATGGATCGAAATGCACTCCCTACTGAAGAAGAACAATATGAAGCTTATTCTCAAGTAGTGAAAAAATTAAGTAACAAACCCGTGATTATTCGCACTTTGGATATTGGAGGGGACAAACATCTTCCTTATTTGGATCTTCCAGAAGAGATGAATCCTTTTTTAGGGTGGCGAGCTATTCGTATCTCACTGAGCAGACCAGAGTTATTTCAAACACAGCTACGTGCGTTACTACGTGCAAGTGCTCATGGAAAAGTTAGAATTATGTTTCCTATGATCTCGCATTTAGAACAGATTCAAGAAGTGAAAAAAATACTAGAAGCAACGAAAGAACAACTGAAAGCAGAAAATATCGACTTTGATCCAAACATCGAAATTGGTGTCATGATCGAAATACCAAGCGCCTGTCTCCTTGCAGATGAATTGGCTGAAGAGGTAGATTTCTTCAGTATTGGAACAAATGATTTGGTACAATACACCCTTGCAGTCGACCGAATGAATGAACATATCAGTGATCTCTACGATCATTTTCATCCTGCGGTTCTTCGCTTGATCAAGATGGTTATCGATGCATCTCATCGTCACAACATCTGGACAGGCATGTGCGGGGAGATGGCTGGAGATTTACATGCTACTGAGATTTTACTTGGTTTAGGCCTTGATGAATTCAGTGTCTCCCCTACCCTGCTCCCAAGGGTTAAACATCAACTACTACAACTCTCTACAGAAAAAGCAAAACAAGTAGCAGACAAAGCATTGAGCTTGGGTACTCCAAAAGAAGTTTTGGATCATGCAATCGCTTCTAACCCTGTCAGTTAAAGTACAAATCCATCTCTTGATGGATTTGTACTTTCTGAAAATAAATCACTCGAATAGACTGAGGAGGTATTACCTGTGTTAGCATTTTTACAAAAAATCGGTAAATCATTGATGCTTCCTGTGGCAAGTTTACCAGCAGCAGCTATTTTGCTTCGCTTTGGTGCTATTGACTACATCAAAGATTTTCATTTTGGACCCGCTGTTGGTGGATTTATCAATCAATACATTGCCCCATTTCTTCTAGCTGGTGGATCCGCTATTTTTGACAATCTTGCACTTATTTTTGCTGTTGGGATTGCACTTGGGTTAGCTGGAGATGGAGTAGCTGCATTAGCTGCTGTAATGGCTTATCAAATTTTGGTCAATGTACTTTCTAAAGTACCTGCAGCTTTTGGGTTTATCGCAAATGATGTCAAACTGGATATGGGTGTCCTTGGCGGTATTTTAGCTGGGGGTCTAGCGGCTTATTTCTATAATAAATATCATGACATCAAACTTCCTGACTGGCTTGGATTTTTTGGTGGAAAGAGATTTGTCCCTATTATAACGTCCTTAACCATGGTTATCGTTGCACTTCTTTTTGGTTTAATTTGGGGTCCAGTTCAAAATGCACTAGATATATTTGGTAACTGGGTCGTTAGTCTGGGAGCAATTGGTGCAGGAATATATCAATTCTTTAATCGCTTACTTATTCCATCTGGGCTACATCATGTTATTAATTCCATTGCATGGTTCCAAATTGGTAGTTTTACCAACCCTGTCACAAACAAAGTCATTCATGGAGACTTGCATCGTTACTTTGCAGGCGATCCTACAGCAGGTATGTTTATGTCAGGTTTCTATCCAATCTTAATGTTCGCTTTGCCCGCAGCAGCATTTGCCATTATCCATACTGCTAAACCAGAGAATAGAAAATTCATTTCCTCGATCTTTATCGGCTCTGCATTAGCTGCATTTTTGACTGGTATTACCGAACCAATTGAATTCGCTTTCATGTTTGCAGCACCTTTACTGTACATCGTACATGCTATTTTATCTGGTATTGCAGGATTTATCGTTACTTCAATGGGAATCAAAGTTGGATTTGGTTTTTCGGCAGGGCTTATTGATTACTTTCTCGCTTTTGGAAAAGCGACCAAACCTTTGCTGCTGATTCCAATCGGACTAGTCTTTGCTCTCATTTATTACCTTCTCTTCCGCTTCTTGATCATCAAGTTTAATTTAAAAACACCTGGTAGGGAGGACGAAGTTATGGAAACTGGGGATCAAATTGCAAGCGCTTCCACAACAGATGGGAAAGCCGCTCAGGTTTTATCCTATGTAGGTGGAAAAGAAAATATTGTGGATGTTGATGCATGTATTACACGACTTCGGTTAGTTGTAAAAGATGATACATTAACAAATGATGCTGGACTAAAAAGCTTGGGAGCTGCAGGCATCATGAAATTAGGAAAAGGTGCAGTTCAAATTGTTTTCGGAACCCAATCTGAAAAAATTAAAGATGAAATGAAAAAAATGTTATAACAAACAACGTAAAAAGCCCTTTTTCCGGGCTTTTTACGTTCATTTCAGCATATTGCGTCTCTCTTAATCGGTCTTTCTATAAGCTTTAAATGCAATGTTACTCATTCATTTCATCTTGATTCCAATAACTGTAACTATCGACCTAGGAATGCTCCAAAAAAAGAAGCCCTTGTAACTTGGACTACTCCTATCATTAGTAGTTATTTTGTTTCTGGAAAATCTATTTTTAGTACTATACTAGGCCCAGAACCAGCATCCGAACGACGAACCCAGATTTGACCAATAAATGAAAAATAGACCGATATTTATTTCAAATCGGTCTATTTTTCACACAGGAAAGGAAGCGATCACAAGGTTATATTCTTCTTGAGCTTCGGTAATAGCAAATTTCGAATACACTTCAAGCGATTGTCTTTGTCTACTTGCATGTCCGGAATAAGGCTGAATGAGGGCATCGTCAATTCCCTGTTTTTTCAACCAAGTGAGCCTTAGTTTATGGGGAGAGATAGATGGTAGTCCAGCCTGATCCGAATACTTTTTGAGTATCTTCCGTATCCCTCGATCCGTGTATTTCTTTTTCCAGCTTGATTCAATAGATAGGTAGCATTCTTTTTCCTCATGCTTTCCGTGTGCATGGCTAATGTTTCTTTAAAGGAAAAGAGAAGAAGAAAAAAACAGATTGTTAACTGAATATAGGGACGATTAGTACCGAATCAGATGACTAGCCCTTGGTATCACCGGAATGCAGCAAATCATCAGTCACGCCGTAGTCACAACAGTGTAAGGAATATATCGCCTTTTCAAAGTACTATTTTGAGACTTTTTTATTCCTTTGTTTTGATCACTATTCTTCTCACAGCAACTCTCTTTCGCCATGCCACCAATTTAATTAATGATTTGTAGTCATTTCGTTTGAGATGCTAAAGCAAGAATTGTATCTGTTGCTGCTATCCGGATTTCGATTTTATACTTCACCCCAAATCCTGACTATTCGCGGGATTCAAGCATAGAAGAAAACAAGATTTCACCTTAGAAGAAATCAAATCTTTCAAAGAGAATATCACTACCTAGTCTGGAGTTATGGTAAACAGAGTAAAGCGGAATAGTAGGGGTTTTTCAAAGGATACTCAGTCCGTTATAATCCAATCATTTGACTGATCCTAAGTTCTCGCACTTTATTATTCACGAAAAAAGCCAAGTGTACCATGCGTTAAAGCACTTTTTGTAGTGTAAGTAAAATCGCCTTCTCAAAATTTGAGGAGTCGTTTTTTATAGCATCATGAGTCACTATTAGCACAGTTTATAGACCTTCTATGTGTTCATGACACTTGCACTTGCACTTTCATCGATTTGGTTATATGTATATTCGTGAGGTTTGGGCTGAATCTTAACCTTCGCTTAACTGAGCTTGTCTTATCATGGGACTAACGGAATGAGGGGAGAGATGATATTGAAAATATTAGTAGTCGAGGATGATTTGTCAATACAGCGATCAATCAGCATGGGCTTACGAAAATTCGGCTATGCGGTTGATGCAGCATCAGATGGCGAGGAAGCGTTACAAATGGTCGAAATCTATGAATATGATGCGGTCGTACTGGACTTGAATCTGCCTAAAATTGATGGAATCGATGTCTTACGAGAAATTCGGAATGATAAACCTGACATCAAGGTTCTGATTTTATCGGCACGTTTCGAGATTGAGGATAAAATTTTTGGTCTTGACACTGGAGCGAATGATTATATGGTGAAACCCTTTCACTTTCGGGAATTGGAGGCCAGACTTCGCGCTCTGCTCCGTCGGAGATTCATCCAGACAGATACGAGGCTGTCATATGGAGAGATTCTAATTGATACGGCGTTAAAGGCTGTTTACATTAAGGACAATCCAATGGAATTAACGAAAAAAGAATACGGCATTTTGGAGTATTTGATGTTCAACAAAGATAAAGTCGTCAGCACAGAAGAGATCGTGGAGCATTTATGGGATAACAGCTTCGATGGGTTCTCGAACTCTCTCAAGGTTCATATCAATTCGCTTAAAAAGAAGTTGGCCGTTTTTCTAGGAGATCAAGAGGTGATCAAGAACAAAAGAGGATTTGGATACTACATTGCAGAGGTACCGCAAGATGCAAATTAATTCACTTCCACTCCGTCTTCGTCTGACCTTATTAATGGCGATAATACTTTCAATCGGATGTATCTCGCTTATGGTAGCTTTCATTTATGCCGCTCGTGTTATTTATGTTCAACCGCAGCTTGTTCCTAAAGTCGATGCTTTTGATGGAATGAAGGAAGAGTCATTGACCGTGCCATCTGAGCTGCCCGTGCCACCTGAACCGCCCGTGCCACCTGAACCGCCCGTGCCACCTGAACCGCCCGTGCCACCTGAACGGCCTGTGCCATCTGAACGGCCTGTGCCATCTGAGTCACCTAAATCACCTGAACTATCTGTCTCCTCTGCGCCTGTTTTGGTCGAGCAGCAGATTGACTTCGCCTCCGCCGGTTTCCTGTGCGTCATCTTGATCATCGCAAGTGGGACTGGCATCACCTACATGGTAACTGGGAGAACATTGAAACCTGTCACAGACTTAAGCAAGGAGATCGAAGAGATCGACGAGAATAATCTGTATAGACAGGTTCAAGTCCCTCCGTCCAAGGATGAGGTTGCGAGCCTGTCTGTATCCTTTAATCGGATGATCCATAAATTACAAAAATCATTCTTGGCCTATAAACATTTTTCAGCCAATGCCGCCCACGAACTCAAAACACCGCTCGCCGCGATGCTTGCCAGGATTGAAGTGGTACAACTAAGTGACCCTCCTATACTTGAAGAATGTACGGAAGCGCTGGAAGATATACGGAGCAATGTGAAGCGCCTTAATTCCATCGTTCACGATCTGCTCCAAATGAATGCGGATATGAATGAGTTTAGACGTGAAACATTCAGATCCGAGGAACTATTCCAGGCGATCATAAGTGAGCTTTGCTTGGAGATCCAGCGTAAACATATTCAGATCAAGGTTCACCTTGAGGATGTGTTGCTATATGGTGAAAGGAATCTGTTGCACCAGGCCTTCTTTAACATTCTTCACAATGCTATCAAATATAACAAGGCGAATGGAAGCGTCAAAATCACTGCCATTCACCATTCAGATACAACACGTATTACCATTACTGATACAGGTATCGGGATACCAGAAGATCAAATAGACAAGATCTTCGATCCATTTTACTGTGTGGACAAGTCGCGTTCGAGAGAGCTAGGGGGTAACGGACTAGGACTATCCATTGTAAAGGCAGTCATCGATAAGCATGACGGCTCGATACAAGTCCAGAGCGAAACAGGCATTGCTACCACATTCGTGATTCAACTGCCTAACACTCAAAGTGTTCTTTGAACGTGGTTTACTGTCTTTCTATGAGCTGTCTTCTTAACCGAGAATTAACCTTTTCTCCTTTATAGTATTGGAATAGCCATGCTAAGGGAGGACGAATATGTCGAGAATTATTTCAATTATTCTATTAATCATTGTGCTTGTGACAGGAATTGGACTGGGGGCTCATCTGTTTCAGCCACCGATGCCGCCGTCCAAATCCGATGCCAATTATCCAGCATATAAGCAGATGATGAGTAATTTAAAGGCGATGACCTTCGCAGCACATCCATCCGGCTCGAAAGAGCTAGAATCGGTACGGGCTCACTTACTGGAACAAATTCATACAATGGGTTTGAAAGCGAAGGTTGAGAAAGTAACCTACACTGTTGATGACGTGAAGGCTGACCTATTTGAGCGCAAGGGAAAGCCGGATTTCAAGAATATGCCATCAACAATTAATGGAGTTTCTCCAGAGGAGGATATCAGGAATAGTATTCGGGAAAAGAACCATTTTGACAAGAACGATAAAGTGGCCTTGCAAAATATATTGGTGAAGCTAGATGCTCCCGGAACGGATCGCGGTATTCTGATATCGGCCCATTATGATTCCGAACCGGAAACTCCAGGCGCAGCCGACGATATGCTCTCTGTAGTTGCCATGCTGGAAGCCATGCGTAAGCATACAGGGGACATGAATTTGAAATCTGACCTTTATTTTCTGTTTACCGATGGTGAGGAAGTAGGAATGCTGGGAGCGAAGTCATTCGTGCGCTCCCAGCCAGAGTTGCGACATAAAATCGATCTAGTATTCAACTTTGAAGCCCGAGGGAATCGAGGGTCACTGCTGATGTTTGAAACTTCCGATGATAACCTGGATGCTGTGAACTACCTCCGAGCTGCAAGCTCGCGTCTGTTGTCCTTCTCGTTTCTGACTGCATTGTTCCACCAGATGCCAAATGACACCGACTTAACCCGTTTTTTGAAGGCAGGCTACTCAGGTCTAAATTTTGCAGCAGCGGAGGGAGCTGAAAATTACGGCAGAGAGACGGATACGTTTGCAAATTTAGATCGTGGAACAGCATACCATTATCTATTAACAACTTTGGAAATAGCAGATCATGCTGCACAAGTACCATTTGAAGAAGGGGGAAAACAGGATAGCCTTTTCTTCCCTTTGTCGCCTAGTTATTTGCTGATCATGAGCAGTTTTACGTCTTATATTCTGTCGGCAGTAGCTGTTGTATTGGCCATATGGTGGATGATCTTGCAGATTCGAAAAGGCAACTTTCAACTTCGTGCAATCATGACAGGAACAGGCTGGCTGCTAGGAGTGATGATTGGGGCGGCATTATTGAGCTGGGGAATCATAGCTGGAGTAACACAAGTGATGCATTTAGGTGAGTCTACGAACAATGACAAGGTATTTTTTAGTATCTTTTTCCTTATGAGCATATGCACTTTAATCGCTGGAATTATCCAAACTCGTAAGTTGTCACTACGGGAAGCGCTTGCTGTTTTCATACCTCTTCACTTGCTGTTGATTGTAGGCGGTGCCGTTCTGTTCCAAGAAATAAGTTATTTGTTCTCTCTTACCACGCTGGGGATTCTGATTGTCGCCCTACTGGATAAGTACCGTGTCGGGAGATGGATAGCATCAATCGTGGTCGGCGCAGGAATAGTGTTTCTATATACGCCTGTATGTTGGTTAATCTATGTATTATTTATGTTGCCGTTCACCCCGGTGGCAGTCGCGATAAGCGTTATTCCGATCTCGATAGTTTCTGCTCTGTTCGTAACGAAAGACACATTGGTTTTAAAGTCTTGTGAGTAGGTATTGAGAAAGATTATTTTTTGAAGAAATTAGCTATAACAGAAGCTCAAGAAGAATATAACCGTGTGATTTCTTCCTTTCCTGTGTAAAAAATAGACCGATTTGAAATAAATATCGGTCTATTTTCCATTTGTTGGTCAAATTAGGGTTCGTCATTCGGATGCTGGTTCTGCATTATAAATGATTCTATTTCATCGCTGTTCTCATCTGTCTACATTTATCAGAGTAACGTAAAAACGGTTGAAAACAAATAGAAAACAAAAGACCTGAGCTATCCCATCAAGCTCAGGTCTTTCTTATCATTAAACTGTTTTCGTTGCCAAATAATATGCACCTTTTGTAGCTGGTACTTCATTTTGTACCAATGTTATTGGCACCTGAATTTTTTCGGATAGATACTGTTTGTAACTATCCATCACTTGAGGAATATGTTCAAATATACTTCCACTTAAGCCAATCACTACTTCATCATTCAGCCCTAATTTTTTACAACAATTCCATGTCATACGACCCAATTGCTGACCTGCATCATATAATATACGACTTGCGATTTCATCACCTGCATCAGCCAAACGCGTTACTACTCTACTCAATTTTGCTATTTCCGCCTTGGGTCTACTATATGCATATAGTTTAATATCTTGAGGGTCTGTATAGCCCATCTCATATAATATCGCATCACTTAGTTTGCATAATGGAAGAGATTCATCTGTTTCAACGATTATTTGGCGGAAAGCTTCCATCACGATCCAGTAACCACTACCTTCATCGCCCAACAAATGCCCCCATCCTCCAGAGAAAACACACTTATCACCTTTGATTCCTACTGCAATCGCACCTGTACCAGATATAGCTAAAATCCCGTCTTTACCCTTCAAAGTAGCAGCATGTGCAATGATAGAATCATTTACTACACTAATCTCTGATTGAAATTCATCTGCTAAAATTTGTATGAGTTCGTCTTTGTTTTCTATTCCTTCACTACCTGCAATACCTAAATAAATATATTTACAATCCTCATTTTCTAGGTGTTGTTGTGCCTGCTTGATAGCAGCTAATATATGTTTGGTTGCCTCATGAAAATCAACCATCACATTGCTAAATCCACTTCTTCCTTCTCCTAATACATTCCCCTCTAAATCATAAGCGACTGCTACTGTTTTCGTACCGCCGCCATCCACACCAATTACATACTGCACTTCTAACACCCTTCCTTTTCTTGAAAGCATATTTCTCCCAAGGTTTCGCATTTAATAGGAATGTTTCATTTCTGAATTTTTTACCTACTACAATTGTTTACCATGGTTCTCCATATCCCGCAATGAAATTTGTAAATCTTCTTTATAGTTCCGCGAGTGAGAAAACCCACGATTAGAATCGTGGGATGATAGCGAGTGTCACTACAATGGGAGCACAAGTTTCGCTAAGCCATTAAAGTGGCAAGTCTCATTTTGCAGACGAGGGAAGTTTCTACCTCTCATAAGTTCTGATAAATTTTTCCAAAACCACTTTACAAACATATATTCTGTTGTTAAATTATCCACAGTTGCTCTCTTATATAAAAATTACAAAAGGATATCACTAGATTTAGCATATCGAATCCGGTACCAAAATACAAAATATATTTTTTTCTGTTAATTATTTATAAATCTTCCCATAACTTGATAGAAATGAATCAAATGAATGTGATATACTTTTATTTGCAATAAATTGCAAAAGAATTTAGCGAACTCAAATCTGAATACGAAAGGCTTGGTTTCATGTTTGGAAAAGTAGCAGCTGATGTTCTTGGATTGAGTAATGTAGGAGTAGTAATCAAACCTGCTGACTATGATAAGGTAGATTCTGATGATTATGTAATGCATGAAGACGGAGAAAAGATTTTCTTCCTAATAAAATCCAAATCCGACGAATATTGCTTTACGAATAAAGCACTTATCCATCTAGATGGAACAAGCGCAATAAGTAAAAAACGGACTTTATATCGCTATGATTACTATCAAAATCATATATCGAATGTATTGTTGGAAACTGCTGGAACCGTTGATTTAGATGTGGAACTAAAATTTAAATTGGGATCAGAGATATTCAGCATTGATGTGCAGAAAAAGCAATTGGAAGATGTAAAAGATTTATACAAGGCTCTCATTAAAATTGCAGAGATCACCAAAGAGAATGCAACCTATCTACAATTCTCCGAACAAAGCTTAAACTTAGCTGCTACTACGCTAAGCCGTATTACAAGCGAAGAGAGCAGTGTAGTCAATCAATTTAAAGAAGTCAATGCTTATGCTTATACATGGCTTACGGAAAAGAAACAAACCTACTATGTGAAAGATTTTGGATTTGTATTCGAAAGATATATAAACAACTAGAAACTCAGCTAAAAAACCTAACCTCCACTGAAGTTAGGTTTTTGTCTTATCACTTTGATTCATTTACTTCTTACCATCAAATTCATCGCTTCTTCAAGCAGCTTTTTCGTACTGGCATTGTCACCTTTTGCTAACTCTTCTCGTAAACACGCCTCTAAATTGTGAGTCACAATATAGGTGATAGATCTGTCTACTGCGGATCGAATCGCGGATAATTGTGAAACAACCTCTTTACAGTCTTTCTCTTCATCCATCATGCGAAGTACACCGCGAGCCTGTCCTTCGATTCGTCTAAGTCGTTTTTTTACATCATCATCGTAAATCATCTATCAATCCCTCCTTCTTACAGATTACAACATCCCCTCACTTTATACCTTACTATCATACGATAGAAAAATTGAAATGACGAATTATGACCACATTAAGTCCATCCAAATTTTCGCAGCTGTTGCAATGATTAAGATAGCTAATATAACTTGTAACCATTTGGGATTCACTTTTTTCCCTATCATCGCTCCTAATGGAGAAGCGATGATACTAGCTACGACCATCACCACTGAAGGGAGCAAAAGTACTTGTCCAGTCATTACTTTCCCTACAGTAGAGCCAATAGATGAAATAAAAGTGATTGCCAAAGATGTAGCAATGGTCATACGAGTAGGGATTTTTAAAATGACAAGCATGATAGGAACCAATATAAATGCTCCTGCTGCACCTACAATTCCAGATGCAGTCCCAACTAGTAAAGCTGCAACACTGGCTACGATGGCATTGAATTTCACTTCATCTAGCGGTACATCATCTAAGTTTTTCTTTGGAATGAACATCATAAATGCTGCGATCGTCGCTAAAATTGCATAGATGATGTTGATCTGATTTTCACCCATAAACTTTGATCCAAATCCGCCAAGAAAACTACCAAATAAAATACTAATTCCCATGTAAAGAATGAGACTCTTGTTCAGATACCCACCTTTTCGATAAACAAAGACTCCGCTAATGGTGGCAAAAAATACTTGAACCGCACTAATACCGGAAACCTCATGAGCTGTAAAAGCCGCAAAACCTAGCAATGGAGGAATATACAATAACATGGGATATTTAATGATCGAGCCACCAATACCGACCATCCCTGATACAAAAGAACCAATAAATCCGATGAAAAACAGAAGAATAATAAATCCGATATCCATTTGAATTACCTTCTTCCTTAAACAAACAGATTGATCTTAGACTCTTGTGCATCTGCAAGATAAGAAGCTACACCTGCATATTCTAGCCCGTCAATCAATTCTTCTTTTTTGATTCCTAGAACATCCATCGACATCGTACAAGCCACCATTTTAATATCCAATTCTTGTGCTAACTCGATTAGCTCTTGCAGAGTGGAAATATTTTTCTTTTTCATTGTGTATTTCATTAACTTCGCGCCCAACCCACCAAAATTCATTTTGGAAATACCTAGTTTTTCTGGTCCTCTTGGTAACATTTTTCCAAACATTTTATCTAAAAAAGTCTTGTCAACAGATATTCCTTGGTCTTTTCGAAGAATGTTTAATCCCCAAAAGGTAAAAAACATGGTCACTTGATTCCCCATTGCTGCCGAACCTGTCGCAATAATAAAACTAGCAATCGCTTTATCTAAATCCCCACTAAATACAACCAAAGTTGATTTGTTGTTTTCCATTTTTCTCTCCCTCTCTATAAATAGATCTCCTTTCTAGATTAAAAGGGAGATCACATGTTAACTTATCCTTTCTGTATCCAAAACTTATAAACACCATTTTCTTCTTGATGATCTAATACTTGGTGATTGGCTGATCTAGCCCAAGCTGGTATATCATTTAATGCTCCTGAATCAGTTGTATGAAGCTCTAATACTTGTCCAGTTTTTATTTCATCCATTGCTTTCTTGGAGCGGACCACAGGCATTGGACAGGATAACCCTTTTGCATCTAATACTTTATCTGTATTCATCATTAAATATCTCCTTCAATACACGATTTTATTGGTGAACAGCACAACGATTTGGACCAATCTCCATTTCACGTTGCTCCTCTTCATTCGGAACGATTTTACCCATATTCGTCTGTCTAATTTCTTGATAAGAATTTGGTTGAGGCGGTAGATTTTCCGTAACCATTTTACGAAAATCCTGTTCATCTTCTACTTGCAATCCCTCATTTTCAGCAAATAAATCACCCAGTCTAGCTGATACTTTACCATCTTCCTCTATCTCATTCATTTTCCCAAAATGCGCAGGAAGAACTACTAGATCAGAAGACAGACCTTTATATAAATCATAAAGAGAATACCGGAGATCTGATACCCAATCCTCTGCTTTTCCTGCTAAGTCTGGTCTACCGATGGAATCTACAAACAAAATATCACCAGAAAGAAGATATTGATCATCAAGAAGGAAAGAAGTACTTCCAATCGTATGACCTGGTGAATAGATAGGATGAATAGCAATCTCGGTATTCCCTATTCTAATCGTTCCGCCTTCTACGAGTGGATGGTACGTAAAAGTTACTTCTTGTGCATCTTTAGGAGGCAAATAGTATTTCCCTCCCGTTATTTCTGCTAATTTTCGACCACCTGAAATATGATCTGCATGAAGATGAGTATCCATTACATAGGTGAGCCGAAGATTATTCTCTTCAAGAAAGGATATATAAGGTTCAACCATCCTTGCCGCATCAATGATAGCTGCCTCTCCATTTGACTCCACTAAATAAGACAGACAACCTTTTCCAATCCGATTAAATTGATAGATACTTCCTCCATCAGATAAATCACCTATTTTGACGGGATGAAGATATTCACTCCAAGCCTTCATTCCGCCTTCGAGGTAATAAACTTCATCTAGACCTGCTTCATCCAACTGTTCTGCTACAAAACGGGATGAACCTTCCTTTGCA
The DNA here is from genome assembly GCF_000428065.1 of Shimazuella kribbensis DSM 45090. Taxonomy (GTDB): domain Bacteria; phylum Bacillota; class Bacilli; order Thermoactinomycetales; family Thermoactinomycetaceae; genus Shimazuella; species Shimazuella kribbensis. The sequence goes on along the minus strand of NZ_ATZF01000001.1, from coordinate 516,391 downwards.
CAAACTACCAATACATCCTTTGCGTCTTGTGGTATTTCTTCTAATGCTGTTTCTACACCATCTATCAGATCAAAATATGGGATATTGATAGATTCCACTTGTTTTCCTTCTATTTTCCAATCTGCAAAATCTACTTCATTTCGAACATCTAAAATAAACAGTTCACCATGTATTATTCTTTCAGCTGCTTCCTTAGGCTTCATTGCATGTATCACGTTAAAAAGACCTCCTCATTAAAATGTAAGGGTAACATCTGCATCTTGAGCAAAATGTAAAAATGTAGCTGCTCCCCCAATTTCCACGTTTTCTACAAATTCTTCTTTTTGAAGATTCATCACATCCATCGTCATTTGACATGCTATCAGTCTCACATTCATGTCCTGTGCAACTTCCACTAACTCTACGATGGAGGGGATATTCGCCTGTTTAAATCCCTCTTGAAAATGTTCCTTGCCAGAAGGGATAGGCAATTGTTGATAAGCCTGTTTATGAATCAAATTTAGGCCTTCAAAAGTAAAGAAAATGGCAACTTTTGAATCAGCTGCTGCTGCTGCTGTTGCGATATTGAATACTTTATAAGCATCAAATAAACCACCATTACTTGCTATAATTGCTACTTTTTTACTCATCGGTATTCTCTCCTTATTGGTCCTGAACCGTTTCACTCGTCCACTGTGACATTCCTGGAACGATATTGATCGCTTTCAAACCATGTTTAGATAACTGCTGTGCAGCTAAATCACTTCGTGTACCCGTTCGACAAATAACAAAAATGGTTTTGTCTTTGGGGATCTCATCTATGCGATCTTCCAATTGACCAAAGGGAATAGAAATGGCACTTGGAATATGACCAAAAGCATATTCTGCTGGCTCACGAACATCTATAAGATAAAGTTGTTCTCCTTCTTGTTCTAAGGCGTGAACGAATTCTTCATTATCTACAACATGTGGATGTTTCGTCTCTTCACGAGCTTCATCCTCATTTGCTTTTCGCAAATAATGGATAAAAGTTTCCCCTTCTTGCTTCGTACCAAGGTATTGGTTACCAGTGCTTTGTGCCCAACCTTTCATATCAGCCAAAGAACCCACATCCGTTGCCTGTACTTCGATTACTTGACCAGGTTTTAGTTGATCCATCGCTTTTTTGGTACGGACAATCGGCATCGGACAAGCTAAACCTTTGCAATCCAATTGAAAATCTGCATGTATCGACATCCTCATTTCACTCCTTTTATTTGCTTATTTTTCCATTCCATTGAAGCATTCCACCAACCATGTTTGTCACCTTAAAACCATTTTTTTGCATAACCTTACATGCACGTTCACTTCTCCCACCTGACCGACAAACCATGATATATTCCTGTTCTCTATTTAAGTCTTGCAATCGATTTTCCAATGTTCCTAGTGGGATAGAACGAGCCTGTTTGATCTTTCCTTCAGCTATTTCATCTATTTCTCGAACATCAATAATATTTAACCTTTCACCACTCTGAAGTCGTTGTTCTACTTCCACTGGTGTTATGGTCGAAATTTTTGATTTCCATATACTCATGTGAAATTCTCCTTTTCTATTTTTCCTAAAACTGTTGATTTATCATTACTGATACTGGTATAGGTATATTAAAAAGCAAAAAAATTTTTCATCGCTCCATCCTGTCTTGTAACTCGAATACCAATACCTCTATGGGTATATTAAACGCGATTGATCTAATTGTCAATCCTGATAAAAAAGAAAAAACTTCCTTAAGCGTAAACCCAAGGAAGTTAATATCGTTTTCAAGCAATTAAATCCAACGATTAATCGTTTTTTCATAATCTACTTGTTCTGCTTCTGGAAACCAAAGTGCAAGTTCACGCTCTGCACTCTCTACAGAATCCGAACCATGGATAATATTCATCCCAACACTAATACCAAAATCACCACGAATAGTACCTGGAAGAGCATCAGATGGATTGGTTTTTCCCATCATTTGGCGTGCTGTTGCAATAACATTGTCACCAGCTAGCACAAAAGCAAACACTGGACTGGAAGTAATAAAATCCACTAACTCTCCAAAAAAAGGACGCTCATTATGCTCTGCATAATGTTTTTCTGCCAAATCTGTGGATACACTCATCAATTTAGCCCCTAATAATTGAAACCCTTTCTTTTCGAAGCGCGATACGATTTCACCTATAAGTCCGCGTTGTACTCCATCTGGTTTGATCATAATAAATGTTTTTTCCATGGTAAATCCTCCAATGATATGTATAGATAACGCTCCACATTGTATCAGGCAAAGCGTGAAAACGCAATATTCTTGCTCAATAATTTCGTCCAACAATAAACTCAGCTAACATTTTTAATAGTTCTTGCTCATTTACAGACGGTAGCTTTTCCAATTCTTGTAATGCTTTTTCTAAGTATCGCTTAGATAAATTTAACGCAAATTCATTTCCACCTGCTTTTTTGACCAAGTCGAGAATCTCAGGGGTCAGTGGCTTTTGTCCTCGAATAGATAAAAAAGACTCAATTTCTTGGCGTTCTTGCAAAGGTAGCTGGTGTAATGCATAGATGACAGGCAGGGTAATATTCCCTTGTTTTAAGTCGCTTCCTGCTGGTTTCCCTAACGTTTTTTCATCACCAGTAAAATCAAGTACATCATCTGTTAATTGAAAGGCCATTCCAACATAATAACCATACATTTTTAAGTGTCTGGCAATTTTCGGTGAAGCCTCACTTACTAATGCACCTAAGTGGCAGCTGATTGACATTAAAAGTGCTGTTTTCCGTTTGATTCGTGATAAATACTGCTTGATAGACTGTTCTGAATGATACAAATCTCGAATTTGATCAATTTCACCTTGGCACATGAGAAAAATTGATTTGGACAATTCAAGGTGTACGGATGGAATCGATATTTCGGAAATAATATGAAGTGCTCTTGTAATAATATAATCTCCAGTATACATAGCAACTCGATTATCCCATTTTGCTTTCACTGTGGGTTGTCCTCTACGTAAGGAAGCATTATCGATCACATCATCATGAACCAAAGTCGCCATATGTATCAGTTCCAAAGCTACGGCTACATCGATGACTTGTTTTTTATTTGTACTCTTTCCAAATCTCCCTGATAACAGTACAAAAACCGGGCGCATTCTTTTTCCACCAGCCCGGAGCAAATGTGTAGAGGATTCACTTAACTCCTTTTGATCTGTATCCATTGATCTTGTTAGTAAATCTTCTACTGTTTCTAGATCTTTTTTTATATGTCTATAAATGCTTGCAAGTCGCAAATTCCTCACCCTGTTAACTTAGATGTGTACAGGTAGTTCCATAACCTCAATCTTCACATCATCTTTGATCAATCCAGAAAGCGCTGCATAGTGATAAAATGTAGCCAAACCACGCTGCTCTTCTGGACCAAAGTTATAGTTTAATCCTGCATAGTACTTTTCCCAATCTACTACTTTTCCGCCAAGTTGACTTATTGCCTCTTGGATAACAGGCATTGGTTGTTGCTCCCCAAGTCTTTTAGCATGTAAAAATCGATGATAAACGAGTGAAAGCGTCTCCTGTCTTTCTTTTACCACACTTCGATTTACTGCCCAAACTGCAAATGTCATCGGTAAACCTGTCTCTTTATACCATTCCAAACCTAAATCAAAAACATAATATTTTCGGTTTGACCAGTTGGCACGCAGAGCATCATCTCCAATTAATAAAGCTGCATCAGCATGTTCCATCATCTGATCCAAATTGGGCTCCTCTGTCTTATAACTTGGTGTGCCACCTGCAAAATGTTCCAATAAAATCTTAAGTAAATTGACAGAAGATGCAGAAGTATTTGTCAGGGCAATTTTCCCGTTTTTCACATCTGCAAAACTTTTCCGCTTACTAAACAGGAAAATCGAACCAACTCGACCTTTTGCACTAACAGACAGGTCAGGCATGATCACATACTTTGGAAAATCATCTGCATAGGCAAAGGAAGATATAGGACCCATATCAATTCTTCCTTCTGCCATTGATTTATTTAATTGGGATGGCACCTGTGGAATAAGCTCTACAGGTAAATCCGTATAATGAAAATAGTGATACAGTGGCAAAATATTGGTAAATGCGATTTTCCCTATTCGCACTGGTTTCATGTCTATTCCTCCGTTATCGGGATAACACATCTATCATCATAAAACAAAATACAATAACGCTCAAAACCCCGTTCATCGTAAAAAATGCTGTATTTAAACGAGAAAGATCGTCATGCGAAACGATAGAATGTTCATAGATAAGAATGAGCAACGCGACAATGACACCTAGTCCAAAGAAAATCCCCAAATCGGTCAGCCAAAGTAAACCAAATAAACCAAGTGCAGTTCCCAAATGCATAAACGCAGAGATTTGCAAACCTCTTTTCACACCAAATCTTACTGGTATCGAATGAAGACCTTCTTTTTGGTCAAATTCTACATCTTGACATGCATAAATAACATCAAATCCACCAATCCATAATGCTACTGTCAAAAAGAGTAGTATTCCTTCGATATCGATCTGCCCAGTAGTTGCAATCCAACCTCCCAAAGGACCTAATCCGGTAGCTACTCCTAATATCAAATGACATGCCCATGTAAATCGTTTGGTGTAGGAATAAAAAACAAGAAAAAATACAGCAATTGGTAGTAATTGAACAGAAAGTATATTCAACTGAAAGGCTGATACGAATAGAACAACAAAAGATACAATCACAAACCCCCATGCAAAAGAAACAGGGATTAACCCTTTGGGAATATGTCTTTCTGCTGTTCGAGGATTTTTAGCATCAATTTTCCGATCAATAATGCGATTTAACGCCATCGCTGCACTTCTTGCACCTACCATGGCAATAGTGATCCAAAATATTTGCATCCATGTTGGAAAATGACCTTTTACTTCTAAACTTCCTAATATAGCTCCTAGATAGGCAAATGGAAGTGCAAAAATGGAGTGTTCAAATTTAATCATGTCGAGAACGAGTTTTAGTTTTTTTAACATGATGAATACCTTCTTCTATTTGTAGCCTATATGTAGAGCAGTGATGCCCCCTGATAAAGGATACACCTCTACGCGAGAAAATCCAACCTCTTCCTTCATCATTTGTTCCAATTCTTTATAATCTGGAAACGATTGGAGGGAAGTAGGAAGCCATTTGTACTGTTCATAACGATTTACAAATAGCTTACCCAAAAGTGGTAGAATCCGACCAAAATAAAAAAAGTAGAGTGAGCGGAATGGCTTCCATGTTGGTTTGGAAAGCTCTAATGATACGACTTTTCCACCTGGTTTGACCACGCGTTTCATCTCTTGTAGTACTTTGGTAACATCTGGAACATTCCGAAGTGCAAATCCAATTGTAGCAAAATCAAAAGTATTATCTGGATATGGCAATTCCATCGCATTTCCCTCAATGAGATTTACATTATCTTCCAATTTCTCTTTTTGCAACTTAGTCATACCAACCGTCAACATCTTTGGGCTAAAATCAAGTCCGATTACACTCCCAGTTTTTGAAGCTTTGGCCAAAGAAATAGTCCAATCACATGTACCACAACAAACATCTATTGCGGAATCTCCTTGTCCAACTTGCATTTTTTTCATTGCAAATTTTCTCCAAGCCTGATGCCTACGAAAGCTGAGAATGCTGTTCATTTGATCATAATTTTCAGCGATATCTTCAAAAACTTGCTGAACAAACTTTTCTTTTTCCGTACCTTGAAGTGTCTCAGCCTTTTGATTGTTCAATTGGATGCCTCCTTTTCCAACAGCATTTGATATAGTGTGGATCGAACATCCTCATGTTTGATAGACTCCACACATTCTATTAATGCATCCCGTTTCATCATCGGAGTTTTACGATGATCCAAGTGAAGAAAGTAGGAGAGGAGAGAACACCAAGTAATATGCTCATGGACATGAAAAAAATCGGCTAAAGCCGTAACCAAGTGACGTCCCGTCCAGTCTTCTTGTGTAAAAGAATCAAAGGTACCCTCTATATGATGTTTCATACTTTTTTCGCATATTTCGCTAGCTGTTTTTGCTAAAACTTCCATACCCTCAATCTCATTATGTTGAGCTAATGTCTTATAAAATAAGCTACTATAATAATCTCCAGCTAAAATAGATAATTGTCTTTTTTGAAATTCTTCTACATCCTTTTCTTCTTCTAGAGTCACTTGTTCATGTACCACTAAACCCATGCGTAATAACGCAGTAGAAACACCATAAGCAAATATTCGCATTGGCTTTTCATGGACAGACGTTAGCATTAGTTGGAGTATCTTTAAAAATAATTCCGGTATTTTTGGTTTTCCACATCTCTCCAGTAAATATGGATGTCCAGTTAATTGATAGAGATGAAGAACAATCTCCTCATGATTTTTATGTATGGACGTCATTTAAGCGTCCTCCTATATTTGCTATATCCTCGATAGTATACCATAAGTCGAAACGAAAAAGTATTTGTAACAATACTCGTAAATTTAACAGGAAAAGGCTAGCAAAGAATTTTTTGCATAACAAAAGCCAGAGTATTTACCCTAGCTGCTTTGTTTTTATTCATCTGTCTCTACTGTTCCAAATGATGTAATAATCTCCGCTTTGCCTCTGATCTTAACAGCAGAAGTGTGTTCCGTGAATTGGGCGATCATCACTTCCCCTTTATCTAACTTCTCGGAGTGATGAAACCGAGTATCTTTCCCGCGTGTAAGACCAATGACATTGACACCATTTTCTTTCGCCTTTATTACAAAATAATCAACTTGATTTCCCATTTTCATAAAACCCTCCTAGCATAGGGTAAAAAAAACCTCCCTGGTCAAAGGAAGGAATTTTTGGTCGGGCTAGCCAGATTTGAACTGACGACCTCTTGCACCCCATGCAAGCACGCTACCAAGCTGCGCTATAGCCCGTTATACATGATCCGAAGTGAACAGGTATAATTTTATAACGAGCCTATCTCAATGTCAATAAAAATGTGAAATATAGCAGCATAAAAATGCTTTTTGCTCTCTTAACTTTTCAACATTTAATGATCTCGACACACTTAAAAATCCGATTTATTGTTGACCAGCTAAATATGGAAATAGCTGGTCAATCCCTTCTTCATACAACATTTTTATACTTATGCTCTTATCAACGATAAAATCTCCGCTCGCTTGTCTGCATACTCAGCAAACACTCCACGAACAGCAGTTGTAATCGTTTTGGCTCCAGGTTTTTTTACTCCCCGCATCGTCATACACATGTGCTCTGCTTCGATCACAATCATTACACCATGGGGATCTAATTTAGACATGATCGCATCTGCTACAGTCGATGTAATCCTTTCCTGTAACTGTGGTCGTTTGGATAAAATTTCGACTGCTCGTGCCAATTTACTCAAACCTGTTACACGACCGCTTTTAGGGATGTATGCCACATGTGCATGTCCGAAAAATGGGATCAAGTGATGTTCACAGATAGAATGAAATGGAATATCTTTGACCAATACAAGTTCTTCGTGTTCTTCGCTAAAAACAACAGAAAATAACTCTTCTGGGTCTTCGGTTAATCCTGCAAACACTTCTTCATACATACTTGCAACCCGACTCGGTGTCTCTAATAAACCTTCTCTATGAGGATCCTCTCCGATTGCTTCTAAGATTAATTGAATAGCATGTTCCAATTTTGGTTTATCCATCTATAATATCCCTTCTTTTATACACAAAAAGACCCATGTAAAGGGTCCTCTTGTGTTTATATGTAGTCCCATCCGATGGATAGAAAGAAGAATCTACTTGTTCACTTCTTCTTTCAATTGTTTCCCTGGTTTGAAAGCAGGAACTTTCATTGCAGGAATATCAATTTCTTCACCGGTTTGCGGATTGCGTCCTTTACGAGCAGCACGCTCACGGACTTCGAAGTTTCCAAACCCGATCAATTGGACTTTTTCCCCAGCACCTAGTGCATCAGAGATTACAGATAGTACTGCTTCTACTGATTGTGTAGCTTCTTTTTTAGTTGTTTCTGTAGCTTCTGCTACTTTGTTAATTAGATCGGTTTTGTTCATAACCGCACCTCCTGTACAAATCACCTATTGCCTCAGTAAGAGACGATAAGTGGGACACATCTATACTAATACAAGCAACGACCGTAGTTCAAGTACTATAAACGATTTTTCTCATAAAAAAATAAGGTCGATGTATGAAAACGATCGACCTCAGTCTTTTTCCATTCCATACTACTAAAGTTGTTGGATTCTTGAGACGGTAATCTTTTGACCACTTCATCACCAAGCTAACCCCATGTGTCCCGCGGTTGGATCGTGTTTTTATTGCAACAAATCGTACAGGAAAACAACAGAATTATCATCTATTCATCTGTACGAACAACTAGGAAAAGCTCGCGAAAAGAACTTATGTTTGTAAAGGGATTTTCGAAAAATATTGTCGGACTTAGGAAAGGATAAACATTCTCTCGTTCAACATTCGCTATCCTTTCACGATTTAAACCGTGGATTTTCCCTTTTTGCATTCTATAATATAATGGCAATCAGTCCACCAGAGCCTTCATTGATGATTCTTTCCAATGTCTCTTGTAACTTATAACGAGCGTTTTCAGGCATCATGGATAACTTCGCTTGAATTCCTTCTCGCACGATAGAATTGAGTGATCGACCAAAAATATCAGACTCCCAAATACGTAAAGGATCTTGTTCAAAATCTCTCATAAGGTAATTGACAAGTTCTTCTGATTGACGCTCTGAACCAATTATCGGTGCAAATTCAGAGTTGACATTTACTCGAATCATGTGAATAGAAGGAGCTGTTGCTTTTAGCCGTACACCAAAACGAGCTCCTTGTTTGATCAGTTCAGGCTCATCTAGGCTCATTTCTTCCAATGTTGGTGCTGCTACACCATACCCTGTTGTTTTTACCATCTGCAATGCGTCTGAGACTTTGTCATATTCTCGTTTTGCTATGGAGAAATCTTGCATCAACTGTAACAAGTGGTCACGACCACGAATTTCTTCCCCTACTACTTCTGTTAATACACGATCATATAGTTCATCTGGTGCATAAAGATCAATCTCAGCTACTCCCTGCCCCATATGCATTCCTGAAAGTGCAGCTTTATCAATAAATTCGTATTCATAAAATCTTCCCACTACACGATCTACATCACGAAGTCGTCGAATGTCTTTCACTGTCTCTCTGACAGAAACTTCGAATTCTTGGCGTAACCAGTGCTTATCTTCTAATACCATTACCCAACTAGGCAGATTGACATTTACTTCATGTACAGGGAATTCAAACAATACTTCTCGAAGTACTCCTAAAATCTCAGTTTCCCCCATTGTTGCTACGCTTACAGCTACAACTGGGATATCATATTTTTCCGCAAGAGATAACCGTAGTTGCTCTGTTTCTTCACTTTCAGGTTGTGTCGAATTGAGAATCATAATAAAAGGTTTTCCAACCTCTTTGAGTTCTTCTACTACACGTTCTTCCATTTGTTCATAGGAACTCCTAGGAATATCAGTAATACTCCCATCCGTTGTTACTACAATCCCGAGTGTCGAATGCTCCTGTATCACTTTTCTGGTCCCTACTTCAGCAGCTTCTTGGAAAGCAATAGGCTCTTCAAACCAGGGTGTATTGATCATTCTTGGACCGTTTTCATCTTCGTAACCTTTTGCTCCTTCAATCGCATAACCAACACAATCCACTAAGCGAATATTTACATCCAAACCTTCATCTACTAATACATTTATTGCTTGATTTGGTACAAATTTAGGTTCAATAGTAGTAATGGTTTTACCTGCTCCACTGTGAGGCAGCTCATCAATGGCTCTTGTTTTTTCGGAAGCATCCGCAATATTTGGTATGACTACTTGTTCCATAAAACGTTTAATAAAAGTTGACTTTCCGGTGCGTACTGCACCGACTACACCCAAGTAGATGTCGCCACCTGTTCGTTCTGCAATATCTTTTAAGATATCTACTTTTTCCATCCATTACCCTCCTCAAAGGTCCATGCTTTGCTGGGTTTATTGCCGGTTCGAAGGCTATCCCTCCTTCCGGTTTTCGCTATACGCTACTAATATATGAGCCCATTCTCTTAATATGACAAGGTACTTTTCCTTTAATTTACATGAAGTCCATTAAGCGCATTATATGCAGAGGGTTGGAGGATTACGTCTACTTATGGAATTTTAATGTGATCTATTGTTGCACAGTGTGTGATCGATGTGTGTTCTATAAACATTGGTTACTCTATAATTAATCACTTTTGTCTGTTCCCACCTTTTTCAACTACGATGAACTTACTATCATACTAGCAACGGTTCATTTTTCTTTCCCTCGTGTGGCTAATATAATACCGTTAAGCGGTATAATAAGAGAAATAAGTCAACTCTGCTAGCTAATTACTATATGCGTCCTGAATTTCTGGAATACAAGGAGATAAAAAAGTATCTTCAGCCTCGATAAATTTTCCTCTGAGGATTTCCTTTAAATAAAAAAAGAGCTACCTCATTCGTAGCCCTTCTCTCTCTTTTTTTGGGAAGTATGAAATGTAACAACTCTTATGCTGGCAAAAAGATAACCTAGTAAAAAAACACCTGGAACGAGGATGAGATGAAACAATATCGAATTCATCCAACCACCCTGCCTCTCAATTGGTTATCTCTCATCTTATGATTCTTGTAACAAATTATGAAGAAAAAAGTATTTCGCCCTGTTTCCCTAATTCCATCGGGGGAGAAAACGCTGACACAAAAATGGAGTTTTTCGCCAAAAACGGACGGAGATCTTCCTGCCCATTTGGTTTTTGCTTTGCAGTTTGAATCAAACGTGTAACGTCACCACGATAATCTAAATAGATTCGGCCGTCTTTATCCATAAGTATCGGCAAACGCGCGTCAGAAAAGTAAGGAGAAGGAATATGTATATCTGAAAGCTGCAACTTCTCTAGATCCACATCGAAATATCCATCCTGGGTCTGTGTCTTTTCCTTTGTCGGAAGGCTTTTATGTTTTGACTTATAATGATTAACTGCCAATTGTACTTTCTCGACTTCATTGTTAACACGCAGATCAAATAAGCGGACTAACGGCTGCTTTCCTTCCGCACCTACATATACATAAAGAAAATTTCCGCCTTTTTCATAAGCAGTCATTGGAATTTCTGGTAATAATTTAAAATCTACGAGGTAACGAGAAGTGAATTTTCGATCATCGGCAGTGTATTTATATGGCAATGTTTTATTTTGTTGCAAATATTGTTCCGATTGAGCTTGTACCCTTGCAACATGGGTAGGAACTTCTGAAAGTTGTTGCCTTTTTTCATTTGGATACATACAAGCAGTAAGAATAAAAAATCCAAATACAATGAGGGTCAGTCGAAAAAAACCTTTCATCTTAACAATCCTCCTATGTGGATAAGGCTCGGATACCAAATAAAATCGCTATAAATAACGTCAAAAAAGCAATAATGAACAAAAGAACACGAAGCCAACTCTTCTTTTGTTGCCTCGCAAAAGCAACAAAGAAATTAACCAAAATAAGTAAAAAAATAGTGGCCATCAAATCCATTTTTTAGACATTCCTTTCTATTTATTAGCAAATCCGCACATGCCTATCCTCGCTTACAAGATAGTAGTCTAGACTCACGGCTTACGCCCTGCATATGATAGATGGACTAACGCCTGAATGGAGGAGTAACAGTGAAAGAATCTCCTGTACGATCTAAATCATATGCACGTCGTCAAGGTGCACCGCTTGATCGTATGAGTCGCAGACCCATCCCAACAACTTCAGCAATACCTAACATTAACATTTTAAAGATCATGAATGGATTTGTCTCGTTTCGTTCCACCATTCATGATTTAAGTCAATCTCTACAAAGATTAGAATCGATGATGGATCATACGACCAAACTTTTTTCGGTGGGTAGAAATTTACGATCAGGTAAAAGACCATTTGTTCCACAATTGCCAAAACCGCCTATAAGTAAAGATGCATTCAAAGATGAAGAGATTCCTATTATTAAACTCCCAAAAATGCCACCCTCTCGTTCCCCTTTTTTACGTTTATTGGAATATGTAGACATGGGAAAAGTAATAAATATTTTGCAATCCCCTATTTTACAGAACGTCTTTACGCAGATGTTTACAACCAAACAGCAACCAACAACTCGTTCCAGTCCACGAACTAGACAACGAACAAGAATAACAAGACAACAAGCTGCACGCAGAAACAACATAAGAAGAAAAAGGGTAAGGCCTTAAGGCTCTACCCTTTTTTCTATCCTCATTATCCTAAATTCCGCCTACATCAGTGAACTGATCCCTGTCCCAGATACACTTCTGCTCAAGTGTTTTTATAGGATAATGTTTCAAGCTACTCTTAGAGTATGTTCCTTACACCCAAAGCGATATTAGATAGCGAAAATTTTTTTCACCAACCTTGAGCCATTTCTTGCAATTCTCTTGTTTTTCCCCTACTCATCAAATCTTCGACAGCTAATTTCGGATTTTTTCCTTTAAACAAAACTGCATAAAGTTGCTCTGTGATAGGCATCTCAATTTGATATCTTTCTCTTAAGGCATGTCCTGCACGTGTTGTCTTGACACCTTCTACGACCATTTTCATTTCAGATAATACTTCAGCTAAGCTTTTACCTTGACTAATTGCATAGCCAGCTCTCCAGTTCCGACTATGCTTGCTTGTACATGTACCAATTAAATCTCCTACACCAGCCAAACCAACAAATGTGATTGGTTCCGCTCCCATAGCCGAGCCAACACGTGCGATTTCTGCTAAACCTCTCGTCATCAAGGCTGCCCTTGCATTATCTCCATAACCTAGTCCATCTGCCAAGCCTGTAGCCAAAGCAATAATATTTTTCAATGCTCCACCGATCTCGACACCAACCACATCGGGATTGGTGTAAACCCGAAAATAAGAATTAATAAAAAGGGTTTGAGCAAGTTCCGCACTATGCTGACAAGAAGAAGCTACCACTACTGTAGTAGGAGAACGTTTGATCACTTCTTCTGCATGACTTGGTCCCGATAAAACAACAATTCGATCATGCCAGTTTGGGAGCTCTTCTGCAATTACTTCCGACATCCGCTTCCATGATTCTTGTTCAAAACCTTTTGTTGCATGTACAATTAATGCATCTGCATGAACATATGGTTTTACTTGAACTAACATATCTCTCATCGCATGAGAAGGTACAGCAAGTAAGATAACATCTTTTCCACTCACTGCTTCTTCTAATGAAGCATTTGCCTTTAAATTCGGATGCAGTGCTGCATCACCCAAGTATGCATAATTCCGATGTTGTTGATTGATTTCCGATATTGCTTCTTTTTTTCTAGCCCATATCGTGACTTCATGTCCATTATCTGCTAAAACATTGGCAAGCACAGTTCCCCAGCTACCAGCTCCAAGAACTACAATACGCTTCATTGTTTCTCCCCTTCCGTTTGACCAATCTTCCGTTCCGTACCCTGAAATAAACTTTTGATATTTCGTTTATGTCTGACAATAGCGAGTACAGCTATGACGATGCTTAGCCAGAGATATGGTTCGGGATAATGGTCTTGCAGGGCCAAGACAGTGAATGGTAGCCCAACGGTAAACACCAAGGAACCCAAGGAAACAAATCGAGTGATAATGATAAGAAGAATAGCGATGATTCCAGAAATAAGGCCTGCATAGAAAACCAAAGATACTACTACACCTATCGTAGTTGCAACTCCTTTACCTCCCCGAAATCGAAGAAAAACAGGCCAATTGTGTCCAAAAATAGCAAACATACCACAAAGAGCTAATACATAAGGCGTATTTCCAACTAACAGATAGCCCAAATAAACAGCGAACACACCTTTTAACGCATCAAGGGTAAGCACAGTTATTGCTGGAATTTTCCCCAATACCCTTAATGTATTTGTTGCACCTGCATTTCCACTTCCATGTTCACGAATGTCCACGCCTTTTACCCATCTGGCCATCAAATAACTAAAACTAATTGATCCTATAATATAGGCAAAAACAACACTTATTATAGCTAAGACGTTCATAAATCCTCCTCATCATTTGTTCTTTTTACGTAACAGTATACGAAGTGGTGTACCTTCAAATGCAAAAGCTTCACGTAATTGATTCTCTAAGTATCGCAAGTAACTAAAGTGTGCAAGTTCCGGATCATTAACAAATAGCACCATCGTTGGTGGCTTTACTGCCACTTGAGTAGCATACTGGACTTTGAATCGTCTCCCTTTGTCAGATGGTGGAGGGGTCATCGTAATCGCATCTTGCATCACTTGATTAATAACAGAAGTGGATATTCGCATTGCATGTTGCTCAGCCACCTCTTTTACTTTTGGTAATACCTTTCCAATTCTTTGTTTCGTTTTTGCAGATGTAAACAGGATAGGAGCATAGGACATAAACTGAAACTGGAACCGAATCTCTTTTCGGAAACGATCCATTGTTTTCTCATCTTTTTCAACAGCATCCCATTTATTTACTACAAAAATAGCAGCACGACCTGCTTCATGGGCATATCCGGCAATTTTTTTATCTTGTTCCGCAATTCCACGCTCTCCATCCAATACAATGAGACAAACATCAGAACGTTCAATTGCCTGCATAGCACGAAGAACACTAAATTTCTCAATAGACTCGTATACTTTTCCACGTTTCCTAAGACCTGCTGTATCAATCAATACAAATTTTTCATCATCCAACGTAAACGGAGTATCAATGGCATCTCTGGTAGTACCTGCAACTGGGCTGACGATAACCCGTTCTTCCCCTAATATAGCATTAACCAAAGAAGACTTCCCAACATTCGGACGACCGATTAAAGATACTTTAATTGTTTCTTCATCATATGTTTCTTCTACTTTCTCAGGAAATAATGACACTGCTAGGTCTAACATATCTCCTGTACCTGTACCGTGAAGGGAAGAAACTGCTACCACATGTTCAAATCCGAGTTGATAAAACTCATATGCTAAATCCATATGTTTTAGATGATCGATTTTGTTCGCTACAATGATTACTGGTTTATTGGTCTTATGTAATAACCGTGCCACCTCTTCATCTCCAGCAGTAATACCTTCTCTGCCATCCACAACAAATAAGATTACATCTGATTCACCTAAAGCTAACTCTGCTTGATTACGAATATGATCTAAAATCTCATCTTGCTCTCCAAACTCCAGACCACCTGTATCAATTACATGAAATTGTTCTCCATTCCATTCACTCTGGGAATAGATACGATCTCGAGTAATTCCTGGTTGATCCTCTACAATTGCGATTCTTTCTCCTGCTAACCGATTAAAAATAGTTGATTTTCCTACATTAGGCCTTCCTACAATAGCGACTACTGGTAAACTCATATAAACTTCCTCACTTCATTTATCACTTTGATCATCAAAGTCTCCCTCATACAGTTTACCTATCGAGGGATCGGACTTCAACCGTTTAATGTTTTACGATGATATAAGTAGAATCATTTAGTTTATGTACCATAGCATCGAGTATCTTTTCTAATAGAAAAGCTCTTGCTATTAATTCGTCCACATTTTTTGTCACAAAAATCGGGGAAGCACCACCTACAAGCTCTGGTGTTGTAGTTATAATGGCTAAAATTTTCTCATCCAATCCTTTACACCTGCTTTTTGGCATCAAATTGATTTGGTTTTCGAATTGCACTCTCTAATACAGGAACATTTTTTATAATCTGTATTAACTTAGATATGTTTTTCTCTTGGGGTAATACAACAAGACCTAATCGACCATCATTTAAATCTAATTTGGCAAGAGGTGTTAGTGCAGGTTCACCAGAATCTCTGGTTACGCCAAGAATAGAAGAAACATCATGTAAAATCGCTTGACGTTGTCCAAGGTTGGAAATGGTTATCCTACTGCTAGCATCCAAAGGTTCAATAACAATTCCTACTCCATTTTGTAAAATTCGTTCCCTATTCTCGGGTAAACCAACATTCATCAAATAAATATCAGCTGCATACAGATTAGGTCCTTCTACACGCAATGGTACTTCATAGACAGCACCAATTTCCCCTATACTTTTTCCCGATTTCAAGAAGGTAGATAAAATAATAACGATAACACCTACCACGAGACCAGCTATCCAACCAGCCACCATAACCGAGGCACTCGTAAAGAGTGCTGCAAGAATAACAATATAATTTCGACCTTCAAATACCATGGCAATTCCTTCTATATAACTAAATCCTCTTGGTACCAATTCGGATTCGTCTAACTTTTGCAATGTTTGTCTTTCCATATTGCGAACATCCCGAAACTGTTGGGCTGCAAGGGTTAAAAAAGTAACGGCTGTATAATCTGGTTTTAATAATGCCGGAATAGCAACAGCTCCTAAAGCGGAAGCAATTAAGCCTAGTGCTAAATGAATTACTTGACCATGTGGATAGGTAGGATATTGACGATAGTCACTTTGTAACAAGCGTAATCTTGCTATAAATCCAAATGCGATACCGAATGTTATTGCTAACGTTTCTTTGTCCAATATGCTATCCTCCATGTTTTTTGGATCGTTGGAACCCAAAGCTGTAATCTTTTTACTATGATTAAAATAGTAATGATTATCCAAAAAGTATCCATTGCTCCCAATCCTGGAAAAGCGATAGGGCTGAGTCGTTCATGATAAAGATAATAGAGCCCAAATTGTGTTATCAACAAGCCACCAAACACGAGACAAAACTGTTCTAATATGAAACTACAGGAAATGATCGCTTCACTCATGGAAAACAAAATGGTGAACCATTGAAAGCTAACCGATCTCCACAATAATGGTGTACGGGTAATTTCGTGATATAAAAAAAGAATACTTCCCAACATGATCATGAGACTAAGCAAAGTCACTAGACGATGAATTGGAATTTGACTCAGGGTATAAAGAAAAAGCAAAAATAGAAAGAAATAATCCAATTTGATATCCAGAACGGATGAAATAGATATAGGCGGCAATAAAGAAATGCAACTAATAATAGACAAAAATAGTTGTAAATGTTGTTTTGATATGCCAAATTGAGTTGGTAGATAGGTCAACCAACCTGTCGCTAATAAAATCAAAACTGCTAATGGAATAAAAGTAGACATTTTGTACACCTCTTGCTTAGTATGGATAAAACCACTATAGAACAAACAAAAAACTTCCTTAAAACGGGAAGTTTTTTGAAAATCCGAGCTTATGATCCATATGAAATAAGCAAACGATAGAAACAAAAAACACTTATTTGTATAAGTTAAAACTGTGAAACGATAGCATATGACACTTCCTTAATATAATATAAAAATGAACACTGGTTCCTGACGAAGGGATTCACCAAAATGAGCAACCCCTACAACACTCCGGTAACGCCTCTGCCCCCGTCTCTCATCTGGCACACGATGATGATGTGCATCGACGGCATCCTGAAGTCTGGTGAGGATGCAATGGCAGACGTCAACCAGAGGGCGAACAAGGCTGAGGCACTCTAGTCGTTCACCATCGACGGACTACCCCCTCCACAATAAATTTGTGTGGAGAGGGTGGTCCGTCGCCCGTTTTACGTATCCATATCACATTTCAAAATGCAGCTATAATCAACATCTGTTCCTTTTCTTTCTAATGTATGCTCAAAAACAGAACCTTGTGGTTTACCTGATAGCTAGAGTATTGGTTCCTCTTGTTAAAGCCACCTCTGAACTGATCGGAAGTGGTTTCTCGGTTTCAAAATGATACAGGGATATTGCCATCTTGTTATTACTCATAATGAATAAAAATCAATTAAAATCTAAAATTTTGTAGTAGATTGACTTAAACAAAAATCTATGTTAAATTTCATTCTGTTATTGTAAACCAAATTAAATTGATACGTTTACAATAAACATAAAGAGATACAAGGGGGGGAACAAAAGTTTGTTTATACATCAAAACTACCCTGATTTATTAGAAAAAGATCGAAAATACGTTTGGCATCCTTTTACACAAATGAAAGATTATGAATCTCGTGATTTACTTTTTATCGACAAGGCAGAAGGAGTTTATTTATATGATGTTGATGGAAATTGTTATTACGACACCAATTCGTCCTGGTGGGTAAACATCCACGGACACTGTCATCCCAGAATCAATCAAGCGATATCTCGACAAGTAAAAGAGATTGATCATGTTATGTTCAGTGGTATTACGCATCGAACTGGAATTTTATTGGCAGAAAAACTGGTCCAAATCAGTCCTGAAGGGTTAAATAAAGTTTTTTATTCTGATAACGGTTCCACTGCTGTAGAAGTGGCAATAAAAATGTCATTCCAGTACTGGTTACAGAACGGAAAACAAAAAAAACAAAAATTTGTTTACTTAGAAAATAGCTACCATGGTGATACCATTGGTGCCATGAGTTTGGGAGGCATAGAAAGCTATCATGCTCTTTTTCATCCTCTGCGTTTCGCTAGTTTCTCTGTTCCTTCACCACAATTTTTTATGGAAGAAGACGCTTCCTCTGAAATTGTAAAACAAAGAATTAATCATTGTCTCCATGAAGTTGAACAGCATTTTATCTCCTGTGCTGATGAAATTGCAGCATTAATTGTGGAACCGTTGATTCAAATGGCTGGTGGGGTTCATATTTATCCTGTTGATTATCTTATCGGTTTACGAAATTTATGCACCAAATACCACATTCACTTCATTGCTGATGAAGTAGCTGTAGGATTTGGACGTACTGGGCAAATGTTTGCTTGTGATCATGCACGCATCACACCTGATTTTATGTGTGTATCAAAAGGGATTACAGCAGGTGTTTTACCACTGGCAGCTACCTTGTGTACAGATGAAATTTATGATGCTTTTTATGATGACTTTGCACGCAGAAAAACATTCACACATGGTCATAGTTTTACTGGAAATCCTATTGCTACGGCAGTCGCACTAGAGTCTTTGCAAATTTTTGAAGATGAGCAAGTACTTTATCATGTTCAAAAAAATGCTGTTCACTTACAAGAACAAGTAAAGAGCTTTGAAGATTTTTCACATGTCTCAAATGTACGTCAACTAGGTTTTGTTGCCGCATTTGATGTAATGAAGGATAAAGAAAAGAAGTTAGCCTTTCCCTCAAATGAACGAATAGGTTTTCAAATATATGAAACAGGATTGCAAGAAGGTTTGCTTCTCAGGCCACTTGGAGATACGATTTATTATGTTCTTCCCTTATGTACAACAAAAAAGCAGATTGAAGATATTGTGCATCGAACAAAACGAGTACTTCGTAAATTGGGTTTATAGCAATAGCTTTTTTTTAAATCAATTGTAAACTTATTTTTTTATACAGTTTACAATATGAGATTGATAGGTGGTGAACAGGTTTTGGCAATTGGCTTATTTATTACCGCAACGGATACAGAAGTTGGGAAAACAGTGATTACAGCAGGGTTAGCTCTTGCTCTAAAGAAAAAGGGGTTTCAAGTCAAAATTATGAAACCTATTCAAAGTGGTCATAGCAGAGATGATCCGGATGGAGATGGCATGAAACTGAAAACATGGTCTCACTTATCTGATCCAATTGACGAGATCATACTATACAGCTTTTCGCAGCCAGTAGCCCCTAGTCTGGCAGCTGATTTAGAAGGTGAGACAATTGACCTTACTCATATTTCAACCATTTATCAGCAAATTCAAAAGACGGCGGATTTCGTGTTGATCGAAGGAGCTGGGGGACTCTTAACCCCAGTTACAAGAAATGAAATGATCGTAGATTTGATTAAGAGATTAAAAACTCCCATTTTGATTGTAGCACGTACTTCATTAGGAACTGTGAATCATACTCTATTAACCAAAAAAGTGGCTGAGCAGTATGATTTACCTATATGTGGTGTGATATTAAATGAAATGGAACAGGTTAGGCAAGATCCAAGTATCCCTTACAATCAATCCTTAATTGAACATTTCGGCCAAATGGAGATACTTGGAAACATACCTCATCTCCCTTCGTTAACTTCTGAAAAATTAGAGAAATCATTTCTAGAACATGTAGACATAGAAAAAGTAATCCAAAACATAGGAAAAATGCCAAATGCTTGACGACTGGAACAAGTGGATCACTCGCCAACTATTCACACTAAAGTCAAATGGGTTGCAAAGAAATCTAATACAAACAAGTCAAGCCACCCAACCTATCCTTGTTCGACATCAAGCAAAATTGATTAATTTTTCTTCTAATAATTACCTTGGATTAGCCAATCATCCTAAAATCATTCAAGCAATGAAAGATGGAATGAATGAAGGAGCAAGTCAAGCATCCTCCCGCTCCTTAGTGGGAACGTCTAAAGCCATGAAACAATTAGAAACCGAACTAGCAAAATATCATAATCATGAAGCTGCTTTGCTTTTCTCTAATGGTTATATGGCTAATGTAGGGGTGCTATCCTCGTTTTTAAGTCATCATGATGTGGTACTAAGTGATCGATTAAATCATGCAAGTATTGTGGATGGTATTCGTTTATCACAAGCACAGCATATTCGTTATCGACATAATGACATCGATCATTTACAAGAACAATTACAAAAAATAGATTGTGGCAAAAAGCGAATTTGGGTAGTAACAGATACCGTTTTTAGCATGGACGGTGATATCGCAAAACTACAAGAACTAGTTTTACTGAAACAACGATATGGATTTGCATTGATGGTAGACGAGGCACATGGTGGAGGTGTTTTCGGCTCTCAAGGTCAAGGAGTTGTTGAGCAAGAAGGTTTATCTCCACATGTAGATATCCACATAGGTACTTTGAGTAAAGGTTTCGGAGTCTATGGGGCATATGTAATAGCGCAAAGCAATTGGATAGATTTTTTGATCAATCGTTGTAGGAGCTTCATCTATACTACCTCCCTACCCCCTGTAGTCATAAGTGGAATCAAAGCCTCACTTCAATTAGTAAAACAAGGAGATCACTTGCGGAAAGATTTACGCAAAAAAAGTGTTTATTTCCGTAACCATTTGAGAGATTTTGGTTTTCATACTTTCGATTCCAAATCTCAAATTATCCCCATTTTGATCGGTGACGAAACGAAAACGGTTTTATTTAGCCACAAACTTGAGCAGAGAGGAATATTATCTTTACCCATTCGTCCTCCTTCTGTGCCGGTAAATACATCTCGGCTACGATTTTCTATCTTAGCCAGTCATCAATGGAATCACTTAGACCAAGCACTAGAAACCATACAGCAAATTGGTAAAGAGATGGGAGTGATCTAAATAGTAAAAGAAACAATCTTTTGGATTTCAGGTTGGTCCGCTCCTGGCCAAATCTTTGAACAGCAGATCAAACATTTGCCACAGTATGATCACAAAACGATTGATTTTTTACAATGCCACACAACGGAGCAAATGCGGGAACATATTATTCATCAAATTAACCAGAGCCATGCTTCTTCCATTATTATTGTCGCTTGGTCCATGGGAGCCATGTTGAGCTTTGAGTTAGTCCCGTTGATTCAAGATCAACTTAAAAAATTATTTCTTGTAGGAATGACAGGCAAATTTACAACGAAAAGGAAAACAGATCCAGATGGGTGGCATCCTCTCATCTTAGAAAAAATGAAAAAGCAATTGAGACAAAACGGAAGAGAAGTAATTTCTCAATTCGATCGACAAATGTTCTCCCCTGAAGAAATAAAGCAAGGGTATTGGCGAAAATGGCAGTATCAATTCCGACAAAAACTCCCTAACTCGGATGCGTTACAAGCTGGTTTGTGCTATTTACAGCAATACGATGCACTAGATTCCATAAGGAATATCCAAGTCCCAACCTATTTATTAACTGGTGAAGAAGACATTATTTGTCCTATAGGTGGCGCTCTATCCCTATCAAATCAACTACCGAAAAATACCCTTTTTGCGGTAAAAGGAGCAGGACATATACCATTCTGGACGAATCCTGAAATATTTTTTAATTGGATGAGTGAGCGCTTATGATGATCAGTAAAGTTCGACGACAATTTAGTAACGCAGCCAAATCCTATGATCAATTTGCAGTTATTCAAAACCAGATGGCAACGAAATTGGTAAAAGATGCGACCGAAAAAGGCGATTTTAAGCGAATTTTAGAAGTAGGTTGTGGTACAGGCAATGTGACACAAAAACTGTTACACGCTTTCCCTGAAGCGATGATAGATGCAGTGGATTTATCATCAGAAATGATAAAAATAGCTCAAAAAAAATGCAGAGCAGATAAACGACTTCGTTTTTTCGTCTGCGATATAGAAAAAAGAAATGATTCCATACAAAACGAGAGATATGATTGTATTATTTCAAATGCTACATTCCAATGGCTGAAACAGCCTCAATCGACTATTTCCAAACTAGTTCATTTATTACAACCAAACGGTTCATTGTTAGTAGCTACTTTTGGTCCAAAAACCTTTATAGAATTAAAAAAGACCTTTGTGCAAGTTGAAAAAGAATTGCAATTACCACGTCAAAAACACCAATTACCTATGTATTCTCTAGGTGAATTGCGCCAAATGTTTTGTGAAAATGGACTGCACATGCAACATATGGAAGAGAAAACGGATCCAATATGGTATGAAAGCAGCAGAGAATTTCTTTACTCTGTGAAATCTGTTGGAGCAAGCTACAGTAAAAATAAACTTTCTTTAGGCAAAACAAATCAGCTTATGAAACGTGTATTAATTCGTTATGATGAAATGTTTAGCAATGAAACAGGACAGGTTTGTACAACCTATCATACTTTATACCTTTATGGAAAAAAGGTATACGAAAAAGGAGTTACTAATAATGAATAGTAAGACAGTCGAAAATATAAATTGGAATTCATTCGCAGAAAAAGCATTGGCCGGAGAAAGAATAACAAAGAATGAAGCATTACTTCTTTTAGAATCGGATGACCGCGAACTTTTAGCAATTTTACATGCTGCGTATCGTGTTCGTCATCATTATTATGGAAATAAAGTAAAATTAAATATGATTCAAAATGTGAAAAGTGGCTATTGTCCCGAGGATTGTAAATATTGCTCTCAATCCATCCAGTCCACTGCTTCTATCGAAAAATATACAATGATGGATAGAGATGCGATAGTGGAAGGTGCTCAAGAAGCATTAAGAAGGAAAGCAGGAACGTATTGTATTGTAGCAAGTGGCAGAGGACCTACAAATCGAGAATTGGAAGAAGTAATCGCTGCTGTATCGGAAATCAAACAAAACTACTCTTTAAAAATATGTACCTGTCTGGGAATTTTATCAACAGAACAAGCCCAACGATTACAACAAGCAGGCGTTGATCGCTATAATCATAATTTGAATACGCATCAGAAACATTATCAAGAAATTGTAACTACTCATACCTATGAGGATCGTCTTCAAACAATAGAAAACGTTACAAAGTCAGGAATTTCTCCCTGTTCTGGTTGTATTATCGGTATGGGTGAAAGCAAAGAACAAGTGATTGATATCGCATATGAATTGAGAGAACTTGATGCAGATTCGATCCCTATCAATTTCTTAATTAACATTGCTGGAACACCGCTTGAGTACCTCGAAGAATTAAACCCTCGATATTGTTTAAAAGTACTAGCACTATTTCGGTTTATTTGTCCATCAAAAGAAATTCGTGTTTCTGGTGGAAGAGAAACCAATATTGGTCACCTTCAGTGTCTATCTCTCTATCCCGCAAATGCTTTATTTGTAGGGGATTATCTTACAACGAAGGGCATGACAACCAATTCAGACCATCAAATGATCCAAGATTTAGGCTTTGAAATTGAATTAACTTGTATCTAACCATATTAAAAAAACTGCTGATTTGTTAAACAAACAAATCAGCAGTTTTGCTTTTTATCTTACTTCAAGTTACGAAGCTCTGGATACATATCACCTAATGTAACACCAAACGAACCTGATTCTTCTTTGACAGATTCAGTTGTTTCTTTCTTTACTGGAGCTGGTTGTTCGGTTGCTTCTTTGATACTAAGGCTAATTCTTTTTTGATCAGGTTGGATATCCAATACTTTCACCTGTACTTCTTCGCCTTCTTTTAATACTTCAGATGGCGTTCCAATATGACGGTGAGAAATTTGAGAGATGTGAACAAGCCCCTCCACTCCTGGGAAAACCTCTATAAATGCACCAAAAGATACAAGTCGTTTTACTTCACCTTTGACCACATCATCTGCTTGAATTTCACGTGCTACTTGTTGCCAAGGTCCTTCTTGTGTTTCTTTGATACTGAGACTAATACGTTCATTGTCACGATCCAATTTGATAACTTTCACTTGGACTTTGTCACCAACTTGGAGTGCTTCTGATGGGTGGCCAACACGATGCCAAGCAATCTCGGAAACGTGAACCAAACCATCAACCCCACCGATATCGATAAACGCACCAAAATCGGTTAATCGTTGAACAGTACCATCTAATACTGTTCCAACTTCTAAATTGTTCAATGTTTCTTCTTTACTCTGGTTTGCTTGATCTTCTAAAACAGCTTTGCGAGATAAAATACATTTATTTTTTTCTCTGTCTAATTCTACAACTTTTAACTCTAACTCTTTATCTTTGTATTCAGAGAAATCTTCAACAAAACGAAGTTCTACTAAAGATGCTGGTATGAATCCTCTTACTCCGACATTCACAACCAATCCGCCTTTTACTACATCTGCTACAGGAGCAACAATAGACTCACCAGATTCAAATTTAGCCTGTAGATCATCCCATGCAGCTTCCGCATCTACTGCTTTTTTGGATACAACAAATTGATCATCTTCTTGATTATAACGAATGACTTTTACTTGTACCTCTTGCTCTTCTTGCAACTCATCCGCTACTTGTTCTACATGTAAACTAGATACTTCCGAAATTGGCAAAATCGCTTCTGATTTATACCCTATATCAACTAATGCTTGATTTTGTTCCACTTTCACTACTTTACCTGTAACAACGTCTCCAACTTGCACAAATTCCGCTTTCATTTCTTCTGACATGCAAACAGACCTCCCTCATAAGTTAACCACATATGCCAAACTATTTATTGTAATGATCACTGAGCATACTTCTATACTCACTACTGATCCACTTACCGATGTTGCTGGACGATAGCTTGAATTCTATCCATCATAATCTTCGTAACTTCAGACACCACTTCTTTATTAATTTTTCCTGAAGTGTATGGAGTTGTATCGATTGGCTCACCAAAAACAACACGTACTGGTCGAAAAATTCGATATGGACCGATCAGAGCAACAGGTATAATAGGTGACTTTGCCTTCAAAGCTATAAAAACGGCACCTTCTTCAGCATCCTCTGATTCGTTTCCTTTTTTACGTGTACCTTCTGGGAAAATCCCAAACAACTCCTCATTCTTTAAAATTTTGATAGCTGTCTTAACCGCTTTCATATCACTTTGGCCACGTTTGACCGGAAAAGCTAATATTTTTGGTAAAAAATATGATAATACCGGAATATGGAATAATTCTTCTTTAGCCATAAAATGAATATGTCTCTTTAGTGAACTTCCAACTAAGGGAGGGTCTAATAAACTGATATGATTGGAGCATATTACTGCAGGTCCTTCTGTGGGGACATGTTCATGACCTTCTATTTTCCATCGGAAAATAGT
Source organism: Shimazuella kribbensis DSM 45090 (assembly GCF_000428065.1). Taxonomy (GTDB): domain Bacteria; phylum Bacillota; class Bacilli; order Thermoactinomycetales; family Thermoactinomycetaceae; genus Shimazuella; species Shimazuella kribbensis. The sequence goes on along the minus strand of NZ_ATZF01000001.1, from coordinate 490,712 downwards.
AGTAAATAGGACGCGAAAACACCCTCTAAAAAATACAAACCAGCCTCTACTCTCACTCATACTACTCTCCACCGCCTAATTTGGTGCGACATATCTGGATAATTTGATCTACTACTTGTTTCGTTGTCAGATCAGTTGTATCGAGAAGTACAGCATCGGAAGCACGGGTTAATGGAGCAAAGCGGCGATTCTTATCATTGTAATCACGCTGTATGATCTCTTCTCGTAACGTATTCAATGATGGATTATGCCCTTTCTTTTTTAGCTCTTTAAACCGTCGTTCCACTCGTTTCTCCACAGAAGCCGTAAGAAATATTTTTATATTCGCATTTGGCAAGATATGTGTACCTACATCTCTACCATCCATCACAACGGATTGTTCGCCTGCAAGTTGACGTTGTTTATCAACTAATACTTCCCTCACACCACCTAATCTGGCAATAGAGGAAGCAAGCGCAGAAATTTGCTCTGTACGAATTTCGTTTTTCAAATGGAATCCATTAACTTCTATCCCTGAATCTGTAAGCCTAAAGCGCGAAGATTCCGCCAAACGAAGTACTTCTTCTTCGTTCTTCGCGTCCATATTCTTAGTCAATACTAACCATCCAACTGCCCGATACATTGCACCTGTATCGATATACTTCACACCAAGTTGTTTTGCAACTAACTTAGCTACTGTACTTTTTCCAGCTCCTGCTGGTCCATCAATTGCTACCTGAATGGCCAACGTATTCAGATCCTTTCCCCAGTCAAAAAAATAGAAAGAGCAGGTCTCTTTAGCCTGCTCAAAGCGATGAACTTATTCTCATCTTGCTAATGCAATCCATCGAAGACTTCGACCCGACAAAACATCATATTTATGTAAACATTCGTGCTCGTTCTACAGGTATTATACTACACTTTGTCGAACTTGCAAGGGGTCAAACACGTAATGAAAGGTTGCAAAAGCAGTTTTAAATATATTTTATTAAGCTTCCGACAGATCTGCTTTGGTTATTTTCTCTACTAATTCTTCGTTCCCATTTTGTGAATTGATAAAGACCCGATACTGTTCTTTATTCAGGATGCCAAGAAATTCATAACACAGTGCTTCTTTTCCATCTTCCCCATAAATATAAGCAAGATTTGTTTTTTGTACTTTTAATCTTGGACTCACATATCCTTTGGCTTGTGCTTCTGTTAGCTTAGGATGACCTTTTACTGTTTCATGAAAATTAAACACATATTCTGCTGCATGTATACCTACAATGTTTCCATTATCCATCGCTATTTTTACGGTTAACGCTTGAGGATAAACCAATACATTATCTTCGCGATGTACATAGTTTAATGATAATAAATCATCTGTTTGATTATAGGATATAACCGACATATCGGGGAAACCAATTCTCTTTAAAAATCTTTGTGCTCCTGCTTCTGCTTGTTCATAATTCAACTTTGCTTTTCCTACTGGTCTTTCATCAATCATCCAAACTACTTTCCCACCGACTTTTGTAATATCTGTATACACATCTCCAGATTTCAAAGGGTATCGTACACTATAAGTTTGATAGTCCCCTTTTTTATTTAAGACAGCAGTCATATTTTTGGTAGTTGGGCGATTCATCAGCTTGGCAACTCTTTGCTTTGCTTCTTCTGCGGTGATGCTTTTGCCTTTCAAACTATTATACTTTTCTTTTTGTCGTACCTTTAAATTGTTAACGGTAGGACCCCAGTCGGCTTCTGGATATTGTTCTACCATTTTGTTTACTTTGTGAAAACCATCAATAATGGTATTATCCATCGTTTTATCTTCTGAAGCTAATGCTAATTCAACATCCATCCATCGGAGGTTTTTATCCAATACTTTGGATTGCAGTTGATGAAGATTGGAGCGTATTTCTCTTTGATGGTTATAAAGAGATTGTAGCGATTTCCATTCGGTGTTATTCATTGGTTCCACATGAAGATCACGAACACCAATCTTGTAGGAAAAAGTACCTAAGTCACTTAAAAATTCCTCTGCTTTATGAAATGGCATCAACGTCATGGGCAATTGAGCAATATCATTTTGAGCCGCATACGTAAGCCTCCAAACATTTGTCATCGATGTTGTGGTTTGTTTTGCGGAATTAATAGCCAAAGATTTTCCTATTTCTGCATCCAACTGATCCATGTGATCATTCAATTCGTGAAAAGCACGTTGATATTGATTTTCAGCTTTGATTAAAATGGAATCTTTATCTTGACTCTCATAATAACCCCATACCCCTGTAGCTACTAAAGCGATCAGAGACACTGGAAATAAAATAGCTGCAATTTTTCTATACAAAACAATCACTCCCTATCGACAGAAAATGTGTTTTCCAATCTTTTTCACTTGTGGTCTTGACCATATCCATTTCGATGTTGCAGTTACCGGATTAAAATAATAATTACAACCTCCCGTAGGATCGGTACCATTAATGGCATCGACTACTGCTTTTCTAGCTTTTTCATTTGGAGTTAAATATATTTGCCCATCTGCAACTGCTGTAAATGCGCCTGGTTGAAAGATAACTCCTGAAACTGTATTAGGAAATCGCTTATCTTCTAATCTATTTAAAATCACTGCTGCAACTGCTATTTGTCCAATATATGGTTCTCCCCTTGATTCGCCATAAACTGCATTGGAAATAAGACGGATATCATTTTCCGAAAAACCTCCGCTACTTTTGCCTGCATTGCTAGCAAAAGAGGAAGAAGAACTTGCTAAAATAGCAAAACAAAACAGAAACAAAGGTAGGAAAATAAATTTCTTCACTTTTCTCAACCTCCTTACTTACTAATTTCGTTTCTTTGTTTTCTAAACAAATTCAACATCTATTGTATTTTGAGCTGTTATTCGTTTCCTTATACAAAAAAAGAGGAGCTAAAATAGCTCCTCTTGCGATATATCAAATTCATCTTGGTTGTCACACAAACATTTTTTAAAACCTGTCTCCACTTTCCCTTTTTTCATTCTACCTTTTAATACAAAACGTTCTCCACATTGATTGCATTCAATATTTACAATGTATTTATTTGTCCCATTCATCTTCATCACCTCTGCATTTTCAGTATGGACAGGCTCATGAAAAAAAATAAGTTATTTATGTGAAAAGTATCCGTTAGAATATACACATTATATAAAAAATGCTTTATACTTTAATATAATAAAGCAACGGGAGCTGCTGAAAAATGATCTTATATCAAACGGTCATGAACGGTCCCCAAAATCAAGAAAGATTAAGAGAGCTATTGAATAATCGAAGTTATTATGATAATGACACATTTGAAAAACAACTCCTATCCATCTTGATAGATAAAACGAAAGTTCATACCTTGATCCCATTCCCTTACAAACAGACAGCTGGCTAGTGCTGTCTGTTTTTTGTGAAAAACTTACGACATAAATAGAAACAGCTTGAAAATCCGGGATAAATTATTGTTTAATTGGAAGTAATCGCATTTATTTTTAGGAGGAATTTAGCTTGACGGAATCCGATCATGAAAAAAAGGAATTAAAAAGAAAAAGACCCAAAACACATTGGATATGGTACATCGGAACAATATCTGCATCATTAGTCGTGGGTTTAGGCATTGCTTATGCTATTCAGGTAACAGACAAAGCTGCCGTACCAATACCAAATGAAAAATCTGATATTTTACTATCTTCTACTCATACAAAACTTCAAACCACTATTCCTGTCCATCAAAAACCTACTTTACCAGTAGAGGCTAATGAACAAGTAAATACAGTGACTGTAGAAAAGTCAGAATCTCCCAAATATGCATCTATCCCAAATAAACAAGATTCTACAAATCCACAGCCAAAACAGAAAACACGAATTGAAACTACCCATACAAATAAACCAATTAACAAACCATCTAATCCATCAAAACCTAATCCTAATAACGGATCAAAACCACAACCTCCGAAAGAAACACCACCGCCAAAAAATCCAAATCCTCCTGAAGAACATCCACCTTCCCCACCAAGTGTTCCAGATAATCATAAAGGACCGATCGTTCGTATTGTGGACCACGTTACCAATACGGTACATTATTTACTAACAGGTAAGACTAATAAATAAACTGCAAAAACCTCCACTTTCCATCGAGTGAAGGTTTTTTCTTAATCCATTATTTTTTCTCTCTGTTTAATAGCTTTTGCGATTTTTTTACCATGCAGACGACCGTTTTCAATAAATACTTTACTCGTTTCATCTCCACATATTACAACCCCTGCAACATACAGATTGGGAACTGTTGTCTCCATCGATTCAGAAAAGATAGGAACAGTAGATTGTGGATGAAATTGTACACCTGCTCTTTGCAAGAGGGTTACATCAGGGCGATATCCGGTCATCGCAAAAACAAACTCTGCAGGTATTTGAAATTTTTCCCCCTGTTGATGAACCAAAACCTCATCTTCTGTTATTTCATCGACCTCTGTTTGCCAAAACATCTTCACTTTACCACTTGCAATAGCGGACTCAATTAATGGTTTCACCCAAGCTTTTACACTGGACTGAAAAGTAGACTTTCGATAAACCATTGTTACTTTTGCTCTCACATAAGATAATTCCAATGCTATATCAACAGCAGAATTTTTCCCGCCAATTACCACAACATTTCTCCCTGCATAAGGGTGAGCCTCACGAAAATAATGATTTACATGAGGTAATCCTTCTCCTGGGATGTTCAATAAATTGGCTTTTCCATAGTAGCCAGTAGAAACTACTAAGTTCTTTGAATGAAAAATTTGCTTTTTTCCTCGATAAGTAGTCCAAACTTCAAAATGTTGAGGACTTACTTTAATACAATCCACTGGTTGATATGGATGAATACGAAGCTGGAAATGCTCTGATAATCTTCGATAATAAGTCAAACCTTCTTGCCTTGTTGGTTTTTCGTGAACGGTAGGGAATGGAACATCACCAATTTCTATTTTATCTGGTGAACTAAAAAAGGTCATTCCGAGTGGAAAATGATAAATCGAATTAGCAATACAACCTTTTTCCAAGATGAGAGGATTGTATCCAGTTTTTTTTAATTCGATAGCAGTAGATAATCCACATGGCCCTGCTCCAATAATAATAACGTCTTCCATCATCTTGCCATCCTTTTAAGCGAAAAACACCCTAATGGGTGCTTTTCATTTTCTTCTATTATATGTTTAAACCCATCCACGGAACCTAGACGCTTCAGCCATTTTTCTAACTCCTACAATATAGGCAGCTAGACGCATGTCAATTCCACGAGATTCTGCTGCTTGGAAAACATTTTCAAATGCTTGCACCATAATTTGTTGCAATCTGGTTTGAACTTCTTCTTCTGACCAATAGTATCCTTGGTTGTTTTGTACCCATTCAAAGTAAGAAACTGTAACTCCGCCTGCGCTTGCGAGTACATCTGGTACCAATAACACACCTTTTTCCGTTAAAATACGAGTACCTTCAAGCGTAGTTGGTCCATTTGCTGCTTCTACTACAATACTAGCTTTAATATTGGCAGCATTTTTTGCAGTGATTTGATTTTCTACAGCAGCAGGAACCAAAATATCACAATCCAGTTCTAATAAATCTTGATTGGAAATAGTTTCTTTAAATAGTTTGGTAACTGTACCAAATGAATCTCTTCGCTCTAACAAATAATCAATATCTAAACCATCTGGATCATGCAATGCACCATAGGCATCAGAAATTCCTACCACTTTTGCGCCTGCATCGTGCATAAACTTAGCAAGGAAACTACCAGCATTACCAAAACCTTGGATGACTACTCGAGCTCCTTTGATGTCAATATTACGCTTTTTTGCAGCTTCGTTAATCATAATGGTCACACCTGCAGCAGTAGCAGTTTCACGTCCACGTGATCCACCAAGTACAAGAGGTTTACCAGTAATAAATCCAGGGGAATCAAACTCCCGAATTCGACTATACTCGTCAACCATCCATGCCATAATTTGTGAGTTGGTGAATACATCTGGTGCAGGGATATCTTTTGTAGGCCCTACAATCTGACTAATCGCACGTACATAGCCACGAGATAATCGCTCTAATTCTCCAAATGACATGTTACGAGGATCACAGATGATACCGCCTTTCCCCCCACCATATGGCAAGTCTACAATACCTGCTTTTAGACTCATCCAAATAGACAAAGCTTTTACTTCGGATTCTGTAACGTCTGGATGAAAACGAACCCCACCTTTTGTTGGTCCAACAGCATCATTATGTTGGGCTCTATAACCTGTAAATACTGTCACTTTGCCATCATCCATACGAACAGGAATTCGGACAGTCAATATTCGCATTGGTTCTTTTAGTAAATCATAAACCGCCTCAGGATAACCAAGTTTGTCCAATGCATTTTTTACAACTGTTTGTGTAGAAACTAGTACATCTAGATTTTCTTCTTGACCTTTCGCTATTGTTTGTCCCATCCTAACCACCTCGAAATGTTATCGAACTTATTCCATCACGTGAACAGTATACACCACTTCTTTAGCAGGAAAAAGCCTGTTAAAAAAGAAGAATTAATATATGTAGGATTACGTTTGAAAATACCTTTTCACATTACTACAACTGCAATGTAAAAATCAATCTGAATCCATAAAAAAACGCGCCTAAGCGCGCTATGCATTTCTATAACATTAACCGAAATAGTGGATAATCTCTTTTATTGCATTATTTTCCCAGATAACTTTGCCGTATTCCATTAAAAAAACATCTGTTACAGTTGAAGGTTCACCAAATTCAAGCAGAATTGCAATTACACCCTCTAAACGAGATGCGGGTATTTCATCTCCAAATAAGAGATAGTAGGAATTTTTATAGCTGTACACTTGACCTGCTTGTTTGACCAATGGCTCTAGACGGAGAGCGGCTTGAACCAAGTATTCGAAGTCGCTAAACCGAAAAGCGATACGATCACTCTCTTCCATCGTAACCTCTAGCTCATAAACATCGCTGCTATCAAAGTCATCATTTTCTGATTTAGGTACACGTCCTCGTGTTACGACAACAACCATCCCTTGCGCTGGTAAGGCAAATACCTCTACGGCTAAAGGCCCAGCTATCTCAAAGCCTAATTCTTGGTATGCATGCTCCATCATATCATTAAATAGTTCATGCACTTTGGGGATATCCCGCCACATATCCTCTTTCTCAATTCCTCGATCCATTAAATCATCCAAGGTCAAAAAGAATCGGACCTTATCCCCACCTAGACGTTCGACACGCATGGCTCTTACCCTCCCTCGCTGGAGACCTTTACTTGATAATATATGTGGTCGGAGAATGATTGGTTCCTTCTCCTAGTCTCCATTTCTTTCTACTATTATGATACATGAACGTCGATAAAAATGCTAGGAATGATAGCTTACTTCTCTTTATTTGATTGCTCTTTTTGGAGAAAAAGTATGCCTTTATACTCACTCCATTCCCTCCATCGATAACAAGCAAACAAACAAAAAAATATTGTCGTGTGAACAGGTAAAAAAAGGAAGAGTATCGCCAGAATACTTGTATAAAATAGGAGCGGAAAGACTTTTTTTTTGTAGCAATCCATGAGTGCCATATAATTTATCAATTGATGTACATTTTGGACGGAAAGAAAAATCGCTACCAACAAACTGCAAACCGCTAAATAATAGGATACACTTGCATAGGCCCAAAAATTATCTTGATTAGGGAAATGATACAGTGTAAAACATGTTGCTATACCAACAATCCAAATTGCTTTTGTATTCATCACCATCCCTCCATTTTTACTATATGATAGAAGTATGAATTCGATGTTTGTACGAAAACAGGGGAAATCATTTCATTCCTGCGATTACAGATTTGTTTCTGTTCTCTTGTATATTCCTTGTTGCAATATGAACTAAATCATTCTACAATGGGTTATGAATTAGTCTGAGCACATGGTGATTTAATTACCGTTTGTTCGTTTGTCGTTCTCCATTCATCCACATATGTGGGCTGATAAAGCAATGAGTAAACATTATAATATGTTGTCTATTTCCATTCATGCTTAACTGAGACGCAAAAAGGACTTGCGAATCAGAGTGTCAAATTAAAAAACAAATGATGAACTCTTGTATCCATTATGAATTCGAGGCACAGAAAAATTTTCTCGCTTTGTGTTAAAAGGTTTCAAGAAGTTCTTAGGCTACATAACGCCGGGAGGAGTTTTAATCATGCGTACTTGGGTAGATAAGGACACATGTATTGCGTGTGGTGCTTGTGGAGCAACCGCACCAGATGTCTATGATTATGATGAAGATGGAATTGCTTTTGTTATACTAGATGATAATACTGGTACTGCTGACGTGCCAGCAGATCTGCATGATGATGTACGTGATGCACAAGAAGGATGTCCTACAGATTCCATTAAAGTAGAAGATTAAAAGAGGCTATATGCCTCTTTTTTATTTTGTGGAAATTTATCTCTGTAACGTTTACAATGTTGCTTGTACATATTAAGGAGGTTTCATGATGTCCAAAGAACTCATAGTAGATGCTTTTGTAGAAATTCCCACAGGTAGCCAAAACAAGTATGAATACGATAAAGAAAATGGTGTATTTCGTCTTGACCGCGTGTTGTTCTCTCCTATGCATTATCCAACAGAATATGGATATTTAGAGGGGACATTAGCAAAAGATGGAGATCCGTTGGATATTCTTGTACTCACCAGCTTCCCTACTTTCCCTGGATGTGTTATTTCCAGCCGTGTCATTGGTGTATTAGTCATGTCAGATGACAAAGGGCAAGACGAAAAATTACTTTCGGTTCCAACCGATGATCCACGCTTTGCTAATGTAAAAAGCTTGGATGATGTTGCTCCTCATATCTTGGAAGAGATTTCACATTTTTTCCGTGTTTATAAAGACCTCGAGAAGAAAGAAACACATATTGAAGGCTGGAAAGATGCAGAATTTGCAGCGAATCTTTACCAAGAATGCCTCACTCGTTTTCAAGAATCAAAATAAACAACTATCTCTTAAAACTTACCCCTGTCAAGTAGACAGGGGTAAGTTTTTATTAAAAGACATTTTCATTTGTTCGTATTCCAGTTATAATAATAATGTTATTCTGAAAAATACATCGAATTCAAACAAAGAAATGAGATGTTTTCATGTCGTCGAGAAATATAAATCATAAGATTGGTATAACGTATGCCGTTGCTGCATATATTGGTTGGGGAATTCTACCAATCTATTGGAAATCTGTAGAACAAGTTTCCGCACTTCAACTCATGCACCACAGAATCGTGTGGTCATTTCTTTTTGCAGCCTTACTTATTACATTAAAAAAACAATGGCCGGAAATAAAACAAGTAGTTACAAATTGGAAAACCATCCTCTTGATTTTAGGATGCTCTTTAATTATTTCTGCCAATTGGTTAATCTATATCTGGTCGATCAATAACAATCATGTGATTGAATCTAGTTTAGGCTATTATATTAATCCACTTATTAATATTGCTATAGGAACAATCATTTTTCGCGATCGGTTAGATAAATGGCAATGGATCGCAATATTTCTAGCTATTACCGGTGTTGTAATTCAAACAGTCGAATTTGGGAAAATTCCTTGGATCGCACTCTCGCTTGCTTTTACTTTTGCCATTTATGGATTATTAAAAAAACTACTTAAAGTAGATGCTTTGGTTGCAATTACATTGGAAACGATGATGGTTTTTCCCATTGCCTTAGGCTACTTACTTTTTGTTGAAATAAGTGGTACCGGTATCATTGGAAATACTTCCATATCTGTTATTTTCTTAGTCATATGCTCTGGTGTGATCACGTTCCTTCCACTTCTGTGGTTTGGACAAGCCGCTAGACGCATCCCCTTATCCACATTAGGCTTTTTACAATATATCGAACCTACCATTAACCTCTTGTTAGGAATATTTTTCTTTCATGAAAATTTTTCCAGAACAGACTTGGTTAGTTTTGGATTTATCTGGTTAGCACTTGCAATCTATATAATTACACAAATAAACATTAGAAATAATATTAAGAAAATTAACTTGGTTGACGAGGAAACGGAAACTAGTCTGAGTTAATCTATTTATTCGTGTTTGCATTAATGGATTCCACTTTCGAAGAATGAAAGTTAGACAAAAATCTTGGTAAACATTTTGACACTCCACACGGCTAGAGCCGTGGAATTCTTGGGTAATCCTTAGTACCCCAAGGAAGTTTCACCAAGCTTAGATCGCAAGTCCTGCGGCAATTAATCGTAAACCTTCTTGCACAATATTTTTTGCTGCGTTGATGTCTCGATCATGATGTTCGTGACACGAAGGACATGTCCATTCAAGCAAGTTTAGATCTTTTACTTCTTTGTTTTTGTATTGACAGTCTGAGTTGGAACAACGTTGGCTGGAGTGAAATGTTTTCCCTAGCTTTTGTTCCATTTTCTAAGAAAATGATTGAAAACAAAACGACTACATCCGATCGATTTATGAATGAGAACAGGTTGTTTTGTTGTGGGACAAATCCGAAATCGGAAGGCTTTGTTCACCTCCCTAAATGGGATTTTCCAGAAATAACAGAACATAAGTTTGTATATGTCGAAAATTTCAAAAAATATTCAGACGAAAGATGACAGAAACCATTTCTCATCTGACTCTCGTTTTCATCCCTCGATTGAAAACGTGGGTTTTCTCGCTCGCGAATTTATATACTCTTGAAAACAACCCAATTGTGAACAGAAAGCGTAGAATTAGGCTATTTGCCCCTAATCGATTGATTTAATTCCCTTTTATTTTGACATCTTCCATACCCATCGTATCCATTCATAATATCCTACTTTGCTTCCAACGATGAAAGTGTTAACCACAATATTTTGTACTTCAATGACCAGTGTCGATAATTATTTTTTTCCTTCCAATTTGAATTGTGAAAACTCCATTCCTACTTTCAAACTCGGCCTTTGTACCTTCAAAGTAGTGCCCATCTCTATTGAGTTTCGCGATGTCATTCGTTTTGCAAAGTTCTATTGGGATAATTCCTATAACACCTGCGTCCACGCCATATACGTGGCCGTAGTTATCTTTATATGACCCGTCACCATAGACGGTTTGACTAACTTGCGAATTTATAGCCTCTTAATTCAAATGCACCACTCATAGCGCCATATTGTTCTACCCAAACGTCGTCATAATCTTCACCAGACAATTGATAGCAAATACTCCGATATAAAATCCTTTGTTACTTTTCAAAATTGCTTCTACTTTTATGTAGTCACCCTTTGGAAAAAAGCCCTTTCCGGGCTTTTTTTGTTGGTTAAATTTAAATTTTTATGTGTAATATAAAATAAATCCCAATACTACCACAAACTCCTATAAAGAATCACGACTTTTCTTTCTACTAGCTACATAATGATCATGTGCCAATCATCTTGCTTACTTTTTCTCATTTCTTGTGTAGCGATAACCATTTGTTCCCACACAGCTTGATTAGAAATTTCCATTTTATGAAGAAGACGACTTGCGATCAGGGCATTATCTATTGCTAACATAACATTTTCTTCCTTTACCCTCATTCGTAACGATCGATGCTCTGTAAAAATAGCAATTTCCTTTTTCATCCATTCTTTTAACCATATGAGCAGTATCTCGATCAGACTGTGTATCCGACCTTGTTCCAATTCATTTGCTATCCAACCTACTTGTACATCAAGGAGTGCAGATTCATCTCCAGTGAGCAGTGCTTTGCTCCAAGTTATCAAATTCTGAAAAATTTGCTCTATCTCTTGTGATTCTAATTGCAACAACTCATCTCGATATTGCATTTGGGACAACAGATGGGCAGTTGTTTGGTCAAAACCGTCATCTATAAACTTTTGCTGTTGTATATGAGCTGGTAAAGACGAAAAACGAACCCATTGGCATCTCGATTGAATCGTCGGCAATATCCGTTCCTTTTTATCCGTAAGCAAAATGGCTACCATTGGAGAAATAGGCTCTTCCAAAAACTTAAGTAATGAATTTGCCGTTTCCACTCTCATTCTGTCTGCTGATTCAATGATAAGGACTCTGGTAATATGATCGGGAGCTCGATATCGAAAAGTTTCTTGCATATTTCTTACCTGATCAATCTTTATATATGCACCATCAGGTTGTATCGTAAGCACATCTGGATGATTTCCATGTTCTATTTGTACACAGGTAGTACAAGTATCACATGCATCTGTGTCACCTTGTTCACAATTAATTGTTTTTGCTAACTGAATAGCCAACTGCTTGGTTTTTACTTGATTGTTGTCAGTGAATAAATAAGCATGTGCCAAACGCTTTTGTTTCATAGCTGCCTGTAACCAATTTATTTCTCGTTCATGACCTATCATTTCATTCATACCCAAATGAAAACCGCCTCCATCTTACACCTTATTCTTATCATCCAGTAAAACAAAAAAACTTGCAAGTTGACCGTACATTTTAATGACAAAAAAAATTTTTAAACATGCCATTTTCTGATTGATCAGAAGGTTTGACTATCATATAATGAATTTGGAATGAGTTACCCGTGCTTTTGGCAAATTTTTGGAGTAAGTGTGATCTTTGGATGCTCTACAAGGGAAGGAAACGGATGATGTTTTGAAAATCAACACTTCCCCGTTACGGTTACGGATACGTCCTCTTAGCTAATACTTTACTTGCGTTAGCTAAGAAAACGTATTCGCATCGGTAACAGGATGTGAGGAAGCTTACCAGTAGACGCGACCAGTAATCACTAAAACAATGATTTGCTATGTATGGTTGTTTAGACCATTCCTTTGAATGAAATAGTTTGCTTTGGCCGGATGGGATAACCATTCGGTTCTTTTTTTAACATCATTGATCATTTTTCTTTTAAATTTTTAAACCGTCATAAAAAGCGAACATTAAGGACAAAATACCATTCAATGTTCCCCATTATCCTCATATTTTTAAAAAAAGCTCATTGACATGAATTTCTTATTCGTGTTAAAGTAAGCTCAACTTCATAACATAAACGATGAAGGAGCCAAGTGAGGTAAAAGAATTAAAGAGAGCCGATGGTTGGTGCAAATCGGTATTCTAAACCTTGCGGAGCACTCTTGAGTGATTTGCTGAAATATAGTAGGCAAATACGGTAGATCCGTTACCTCTAAAGTCATTGACTTATCAAGGTTGTTTGTGTGAACAAGCAACAATTGAGGGTGGCACCACGAGCATCTCGTCCCTCACCTACCTATAGTAGGTGAACGGAACGGGTTTTTTTATTTTAAGGAGGAATTTTGTCTATGTTTATTGCAAACAAAATCAATCTTCGTATTCCAGGTCCAACTCCGATTCCACCAGCAGTTCAAGCTGCTATGAATAAACCAATGATTGGGCACCGTAGCAAGGAAGCAAGCACACTCATATCAGAAGTTAGCGAGCGTTTGAAACCTTTCTTTGGTACAAACGAATCTCCACTTTTATTCTCAGGAAGCGGGACTTCCGTTTTAGAAGCAGCTGTGGTTAATACCGTTCAACCTGAGGAAGAAGTACTTGTGGTAGTGACAGGAGTATTCGGTGATCGATTTGCTAAAATATTAACAGAATATGGAGCTACCGTCAGAAGATATGATGTGGATTGGGGAAAAACTCCTGATCCTGATGCTTTGAAGAAAATATTGCAACAACACCCAAATATAAAGGCTGTCTTTTTTACACAATGCGAAACATCAACTGGCGTATTAAATCCAATTGATAAATTAAGTCCGATCGTTAAAGAATTTTCGAATGCATTAATTATTGTGGATGCAGTAAGCTCTTTAGGTGCTGTACCTTTTGAAATGAATGATTGGAATGTTGATATAACTGTTGCAGGATCACAAAAAGCATTGATGATCCCTGCTGGACTTGCTTTTGCAGCGGTCAGCCAAAATGCATGGAATGTAATTGAACAAAACAAAAATCCAAAGTTTTATCTCGATTTTAAACGTTACCGCGATAATTTGTTAAAAGGTACTACTCCATTTACCCCTGCGGTTTCCCTTCTTTTCGGACTTCAAGCGGCACTTGAATTACTAGAAGAAGAAGGATTAGCCCAAGTATTTAACCGTCATGAAATAATGAAACAAATGACACGTAGTGCGCTTCGCGCTCTTTCCTTACCACTTATGACAAATGACACGGATGCTTCTCCAACAGTAACCTCTGTCTATCAAGCAGATGGATGGGATAGTGAAGCAGTACGTAGTGATCTCAAAAAAATGGGTATTGTCATCGCTGGAGGGCAGCAGCATCTGAAAGGAAAGATTTTCCGAATTGGACACATGGGATACTGTGATCCACTTGATATATTACCTGTATTATCTGCTATTGAAATATCATTAAAGAAACAAAATGTTTCTTTATCTTTAGGAACTGCGCTTCAAGCTGCTGAGGAGGTATTATCTAACCATGTTTAAAGTATTAGTAACCGATAATATAAGTGATTTAGGATTATCTACTCTTGTTGAGGCACCTGATGTTCGAGTAGAAAAGAAAACCAGCTTGACAAACGAGCAACTTTTGCTGGAAATCGAAGATGCTGATGCATTATTAGTTCGGAGCCAGACACAAGTAACCGCAGAAATTCTCGAAAAAGCTCATCGATTAAAAGTGATTGGTAGGGCTGGTGTAGGAGTGGATAATATCGATGTAGAAGCTGCTACCAAACGTGGAATCATTGTAATGAATGCTCCTGATGGAAATACCATTTCTACTGCAGAGCATACTTTCGCAATGTTAATCTCCCTATCTCGCAACATACCTCAAGCATTTCGCTCCACTGTAAGAGGAGAATGGAAACGAAAAGAGTATGTGGGAGTAGAGCTAAAGGGAAAAACATTAAGTATCATCGGTTTAGGACGGATCGGAGCAGAATTAGCCCTAAAAGCAAAAGCATTTCGAATGAATGTCGTTGCATTTGACCCTTATTTAACGGTAGCTCGAGCGGAAGAATTAGGAGTAAAAAAAGCATCTTTTGATGAAGCAATACGCCTAGGCGATTTTATCTCTGTCCATACCCCACTCACCAAAGAAACACGCCATCTCGTCAATAGTGAGGTTTTCCACCAAATGAAAGATGGTGTTCGAATTTTAAATTGTGCTCGTGGTGGGATTATTGACGAACATGCATTGGTTGCAGCTATCCAATCTGGAAAAGTTGCGGGAGCTGCGTTGGATGTTTTTGAAGTAGAACCTCCTCAACCTGATCATCCGCTCTTTCTTTTGCCACAAGTGATCGTTACTCCACATCTTGGCGCATCTACAGTGGAAGCTCAGGAGAATGTAGCTATTGATGTAGCAGAAGAAGTATTACATGTACTAAGGGAAGAACCTTTCAAAAATGCTGTAAACCTCCCTTCTTTGTCTGCTGAACTACAAAAGAAAATAGGACCATATTTGCCACTCGTAGAAAAATTAGGTAAATTCTCTTCTCAATTAGCAACAGGTGCTGTTCAAAAAATGATAATCACTTATGGAGGAGTAGTAGCTGATTTAGAAGTATCCGCTCTCACTCGTGCTTTGCTCAGTGGTGTATTGTCTCAACACTTGGACGGAATCAACCAAGTAAACGCTCCACATGTTGCCAAAAATCGAGGCATTGATGTGATGGAACAAAAAGCTTCTGCTAGTCATGGCTTTACCCAGTTGATCACAGTAGATATCACAACGAGCAGAGGAAAAACAACGGTATCTGGAACACTTCTCAATGGCTTTGGAGCTAGAATAACCAAAGTAAATGGATATGCTGTCGATGTAGTACCAGAGGGACATATTTTGCATATTACACACCAAGACCAACCTGGTGTCGTTGGGAAAGTAGGTACTATTCTAGGTAATGATAAAGTAAACATCGCAACCATGCAGGTGGGACGTGAAACCATCGGAGGACAAGCCATCATGCTGTTAGGAATTGATAAAGGAATCGACATAATTGCTCTAAATCACCTTCGTGAAAGCGGTGTGGTGAACGAAGTAAAATTGATTGAGCTTTAATACACGTTATAATAGATATCGAACACGATTAACTGTCAGGAGGGGATATCGTGAATAAAGTAGCTATTGTAACTGGAGCAAGCCGTGGAGTAGGATACGAAATCGTCAAACAATTTATTCAAGCAGATTATAAGGTTGTAGCAACTGCACGGAATGAACAAGCTTTGAACCATCTGGCTGAAATTGCACCAGATCAAATCTTTCCCATTGTTTGTGATATTACCAAACAAAATGAAGTAGAAGAAATGGTAAACCAAACAATTGCCAAGTGGGATCGACTAGATATCCTAATAAACAATGCAGGAGTTGGACATTTTGCACCTGTTGATGAACTAACAGTAGAACAGTGGGATGAGATGTTAGACGTAAATAGCAAAGGACCATTTTTAACGAGTAAATTTTCCATCCCCCATCTCAAAGAGACAAAAGGTCATATTGTAAATATTTCGAGTGTTGCTGGAACCGAAGCATTTGCTCGTGGCGGTGGATATTGTGCATCCAAATTCGCCTTAATGGCATTATCTGATGCTCTAACTCAAGAATTAAAGTCTCATCATGTGAGAGTAACGACAATATGTCCAGGTTCGATTAAAACTAATTTTGGGACTACCAAAGACTGGGCTCTGCCTCCAGACAAAGTTGCGGAAACAGTTCATATGGTTGTTACTTCCCCAAAGGAAGTCATTTACGGCCAGATTGTTATGCGTCCTCAGGTACCATAAAATAAAATATTGTTAAATGTCAAAATGTCTAGTGATCAATTTGAACACTAGACATTTTTTACGTATAACATGAAATCAGCAGAGTAATAGACCTATGTTATCGTTGGACTGCAAAATTCGTGAATAATTTGAGCTTTTATATCTTCGATAGGAAACTGATCAGGATAAGTAGAAATCATCAACATGATGCCCTGAAGAGTGGATGAAAAATATAAAGAGCGTTTTATTGGTTCGTTTACTCCGAGTCTTTCAAACATTTTACATTGTAATTGGAACTGCCTTGCATTTTCTTCGATTAGTTGTTTACTGTATTTCATTAATACTTGATCCGATTTTGGTTGGGTTTGCAAATGTAAATAGAACCGAAATACTTCAGGTTTTTGTTGGACATTGTCAATCGCCCCTTCCACAATGTATTTCAGTTGATCAGCAGGCATTTTTAACGCATTCGCTGCATCCATCACCTGAATCAATTCACTTATCCTTACCTCAACCATCGTGGCCAAAAGCTCCTCTTTCCCCTTGTAATAATTGTAAAGCAAACCTTTGGAAATATTTGCGTTCTTGGCGATTTCACCTATAGAAGTAGCATGATATCCCTGTTTAATAAAAAGTTCCATCGCAGCATTGCGAATCTTCTCAATGGAAATTTGTCGAATACGTTTATTGGATTCTTGCGTTCGTGGCATTTCTATTCCTCCATAAATCGACTAATCAAACGATATAGCTCATTTGGATGAGTGAGGGTAACCATATGATCAGCGCCAATGATATGGTCAAAACGAATATCGGGAACCTCTCGGAAACAATCTTCAACACGTTTATTATCTAGTGATTCTACCTCGCCAATAATAAATAGCGTTTTGATAACCAATTCCCCTAATTTCTCAATCGCTCGAGGCTGTGGCCAAATAGAATCGAAAGTACCCCATTCCGATGTCTTTTGTATATGATGCTCTAACATTTGAATCAATAAATTCCGATGCGGCCCAGCCATTGTTATCGAATATAGAGGAGCACTTAAAGCAAGTTCAATCATCTTATCCATATCTGGGGCGGCATCCTGAATCTGTTGCATGTATGATACAAACTCATCAGAATAAGGGAATCCAGACAAGGAAGGAGAAATAAGCACAAGCTCTGAAAATCGGTCTGGATAAAGTAAAGCAAATTCAGTTGCGATCTGCCCACCAATGGAATGACCTACTAATGTAGCTTTATCTATTTCAAGGTGATCAAAAAGTTCTAGTAAATCATTCACATAATTAGGAGGTTCAATAGGTGATGGTGACTTCCCAGCACCACGACCGTCCCATGTTACCACCTTATATTTTTTTGCTAAGAGAGGAACGAGAAACTTCCAATCTCGCAAATCCGCTCCTCCACTATGAAGCAAAACAATAGGCTTACCGGTTCCGTGAATCTCATAATATAAATCCATCCAGATCGCTCCTTGTTGTTTTTTTTATTTTATCAACGAACGAACGGTCAGTCAATATAAAATGATAATCGCTTTTTATTAATTGTAAATAAAACCCAATCGTATTAGTTCCAGAAATCTTGAAGGGATAATGTCAAATGACATTATCCCTTTCGATACCACATATCGGTTATTTTTTAAGTGGGGTGACCAACCGTATCGGGAGATAACAGTTGGTCATTGCCTCTAGCCGAAACCTAGTACTTGACCGGATCAATGTCCCTGTCTAGAGGCACCCCTTGTCAGATCAGGATCACGAGTAGTCGATTCCTGTACAGGCAGATCCGCCTCCACTTGTTGTTGCATCACCGGTACGCTCGACTTGAAGCGAAGACACTCCGCTCAGGTCTCCCTCGTATCCCATTCACCGCCGTTCCACCATCGACGCTCGTCTCGTTTCTGGTGTCACGGATAACGACGCGATTACCGCGACGGAAAAAACGCTGGAAGATTCCCATGCTCCTACCTTCCAATAGTTCTGTATATTCATATTTAACTTATTTTTTTCATTCCTATTTTTCTGATAATCACTCAAACAGCAACACCATCTCGATCGAAGCCATCTTTGTAGGAAAATTCGTTTGCTTTTTGATTCATAATGTACTTAAAAACAGACGACCGACCTGATCCACCATTAGGTAGATTAGGTCGGTCC
Organism: Shimazuella kribbensis DSM 45090; assembly: GCF_000428065.1. GTDB lineage: Bacteria > Bacillota > Bacilli > Thermoactinomycetales > Thermoactinomycetaceae > Shimazuella > Shimazuella kribbensis. Next base: position 471,837 of record NZ_ATZF01000001.1, on the reverse strand, counting down.
TTTCCTATAGCCGTGAACTAGCAGAGTGGTGTGATCCCCGAATCGTCAAACACTACTGCTGATATGTTCTGGGGAAGACCATCCGTCTCGCTGGTCGTCTTCTTCGGAACGCAGGGACACTGGTCGGACATTGCCCTGAAGAGCAGCAAACGCGTCATGTGTACAGATTACGATTTTGGGTTTTGTTGTTGACCCAACAACCGCAATTGCAGACATCCGAGTCCGAAACCTATGCAGAAAACTCATCTTTCACCCTTCATAAATGGATAGGAACAACTCCATGATATCAACATAGTATAATAAGTTCAAATTTTAATATAACTCCATTTTGACAAATAAAAAAGGATGCTAGCTATTGGTGCTAACATCCTTCTTCTGTTATCCTATTAATTCCTCACCGTTTTCCAACTGCACTTCTACTGGAAGCTTTACTGAGAAAGTAGTTCCAACACCTACTTTACTCCTCACCATAACTTCACCATCGTGTGCTTTCACCAAATGTTTGACAATAGACAATCCTAGACCTGTACCAGAAGCATTATTTCGTTTTCGGGCTTTGTCCGCTTTATAAAAACGCTCAAATACAAAGGGTAAATCTTCTTCTGGTATACCAGTTCCTGTATCTACAACATCCAAATGGATATATCTGTTTTCCCAATATACTTTCAATGTAACCATACCATCTTCAGGTGTGTGACGAATAGCATTCCCTATTAAATTGGTCAAAATTTGTTCTACTTTATCCGAATCCCAGAATACTTCTGGTAATGGTTCATGAAAATCACTACTTAGCACTACTTTTTGCTCTTCTGCTAAGTTTGCAAATTTTCGGCATACACGTTGGATGAAAGGATGTAATGATAAAAAGGTAGGCTCAATATCGATAAATCCAGCTTCCATCCTAGCTAAATCAAGTAATTGACTAACCAATCTGCCCATTCGCTGTGACTCATCATTGATTACTTGGGCGATTTCTTGTCTGACTTCAGGTGTTTCTGCAATATCGTCGAGTAATGCTTCACTATACCCTTGCAACATGGCTAGTGGTGTTCTGAGTTCATGTGAGACATTTGCTACAAAATCTTTGCGGAACTTATCGAGTAACCTTTCATCTGTTACATCTCGAAGTACAGCAACTGCACCTCTTACCTGATCTCTCGCATAGAGTGGAGTCATTACTAGAGCCCATGTTCGACCTTGTTCTGTAATGTCTCCTTGATATTCTTTTTCTTCCTCCAATACTTGACGAAATGCAGATTCAAGCGGTGGTGGCAAAAGACGAGAGTGAGGAAATTCATATAGAGATAATAACTTTTCGGCTGGCGGATTGGTAACAACTACTTTTCCTGAAGCACTTATGGTCAATACACCATCAACCATACTGCGCAAAATACTCGTCAACTGCTCTTTTTCATGCGATAACAAGTTGATGGACTCTTCTAATTGACGAGCCATCCGGTTAAAGGTAATCGCTAGATCTGCGATCTCATCTCGTTCATGCGGACGTACACGAACACGGGTAGAAAACTGGCCCATTGCCATTTTTTCCGCAGCCTTCTGCATTTGAATCAAAGGTTGCGTAATCCGTGTTGATAAAAAGAAAGCAAAAACAGTAGTCAGAGCAATCCCGATCAATGCAGAGTAAAAAATCCAATGTTTAATATCAGAAACACTCAGTTGATCCTTTGTTTGGTAGAGTAGGATCGCACCGATTGTTTTGTTATCTTTTTTATATGGAACCCCAACTAAAAAAACATCATTTTTTTGAAACGGACTTGTTAGAAATGATTTTGTAGACGAGATACGCCCAACTGCAACCATCTTATTTCCTGCAAGTATGTATGGTAAATTCGCTTTTTGAATTAGCTCTTTTGGAACAGACTCTTCAAATGTAGCAAGAGTAGGTAAAACTTCCCCATTCCGATCTACGACGACTACATGTGTGTTGAATTGTTTTGCAATGGTTATCGTATTGGCGACATAATTAGGAATGTCTACCATGGAACTGTTCAATTTGCGTTGTACGACATCTGCTAGCTTACTTAGACTAATTTGTTGGTCTTGCACATATGTCTTTTCTACTTGTTGATTTAAGAACAAACTGAGAAGAATTAGCACCAGTGAAACCAAGACAATAATCGTAAGCCACAGTTTTCCGACAACACTTCTTAAAATCACTCTTTGGGCACCTCTAGTTTATAACCTACACCCCAGACGGTAGTTATCATCGACGCTGCACGATTGGATGCACGATTTAATTTTTCACGTAGTCGTTTTACATGGGTATCAACAGTTCGTAGATCTCCGAAAAATTCGTAGTTCCATACATCTCTGAGCAATGTTTCACGCGTAAAAACTTTATCTGGTGACTGGGCTAGGTAATACAATAACTCATACTCTTTTGGAGTGAGCGAAATAGATTTTCCGCCAGCTTTCACTTCATGAGCATCATTGTCTATTGTAAGTTCTGGAAAGACAATAACATTATGTGTTTCGGTATTAGTGGATAAGTATGCGGTTGCAGATGCTCGTCGAAGTACAGCTTTTACGCGGTGTACTAACTCTCTTGGACTAAATGGTTTCACTACATAATCATCGGTACCAGCTTCGAATCCTTCTACTCGATTTGTCTCTTCTCCTCTTGCTGTTAACATAATAATGGGTGTAGCCTTATGTTTTCTTATTTCAGCGCAAACTTCCAAACCATCCATACCTGGCAACATTAGATCCAATAATATGAGATCATAGTTCTGGGAGGATGCTTTTTGTACTGCTATTTCCCCATCTTCTGCTTCTTCAATTACATAACCTTCTCGTTCCAAATACATCCTAAGCAATCTCCGGATGCGATCTTCGTCATCTACGACTAAGATAGAATAAGCTTTTCCTTCATTAGATGCCAATACATTCACCTCTTACGAACTCTTCATGTTTCACTTCTAAGCATAGGAGTGAAGACCAGAAATGACAAGATTTATAACAATCAGATTCACCATAATGATAACAAACCCACCAACTGCAAGCCAAGCAGATTTCATTCCTACCCAACCACGAGATAATCGCAAATGCAAATAAGCGCTATAGAACATCCAAGTGATAAAAGCCCAAGTCTCTTTTGGATCCCATCCCCACGGACGCCCCCATGCTTCATTTGCCCAAATCATTGCAAAAATAAGCGCTCCTAAAGTAAACAACGGATAGCCAATGGCAATTCCACGATAACTAATCTCATCTAATAACTCTGGGTCTAATTTTTTCACGAGTGGGTAGAGCAACTGGTAGAGATTTTTTCTTATGATGAGTCGATAGATTGCGTATAAGATTAATCCTACCACAATTCCCCAAATTACAGAATTAAATTTACTCGCTGCATGTTCTCCCTTCATCCAAGAAGGCGTTTCAAATAATGGGCCTTTAAAACCAAGAAAAGAGCTTACTTCTACAGCTTTACTGTCATTTGGAGCAACAATGGGCGGCAGATGATATTCTTCTACAATCTGATTATCTTCTATTTGATGCGTAAAACTTGCTTGATATCCAAAAGTTTGGAAGAGCAAAGATGCGATGGAAAAACCTAAAAACATGACCATAACAACCAAGGTCATTTCTAGATATTTGGCGTGTTTTTGCTTCGCTCCACTTCCTACTTGGTAAATAAGGTAAATGAGCCCTGCTACAAATGCCACAGCAAAAGCACCTTGTCCTAATGCCGCAGTTGTTACATGAATATATAACCAATGACTCTGAAGTGCAGGAATCAAAGGTTGAATATCACGTGGAAAAACGGCCGCATATGCAAGTAATACGACTGCCAATGGCATGACAAAGGCACCCAAAACATAGCTGCGATAGATAGCAAAGATGACAATAAACGCCACAACTAAGGCAAAACATAAGAATGCAATAAACTCAAACATGTTACTAGTAGGAAAATGCCCTCCAATAACTATTCTTGTAATCATAAAACCAATATGAATAACGACACCCGCAATACCAAGGGTAACTGCTATCTTCCCCCATCTTTGGGAACGCTTTTTGGTATTTGTCGCCACAACAATAAACACAATCGCAGAAACAAAATAGAAAATAAATGTTCCATATAAGAGATTATTCATTATGGTAGTCATTTTTCCGTCTCCTTGACTAGATGGCTAAAGCCAATCTGTGATAATTCTCTTCGCAGGGCAAACCAGTTTTTGTTTGTATGAGCTCCCATATACAATTTTCCATCTACTATTCTTACCCAGACTCGTCGATGTTGCCAATAAAAACCCATTACAAGTCCAAACATAGAAACAATCCCGCCAAATAAATAGATATAGAGACTTTTTTCGATTCGGACCATTAAGCCCGCCGTATTCACCATATCAAATCCTGCTAACTGGATATTATATTTATTTGTTTCTGGATTTGGAAAATCCATTCCAGAGATTACAAGTGAATTTTCACCTTTGGGTTGATTTTTTTCCATTGTTTCAAATAGAAAAGCAGGTCGATTTGGATCTTGCGATTTTGTTACAGGCACATTGTTTTCAATTGCAAAATCAGGGTAGTAGTCTTTGATTTTAACTTGTAAATTACCTACTTTATAAATTTGGGAAGACGTAATATTAGAAAGATCAACAGAGAAAACTCCGAGATTTTGATTTGTTTTCCGATCCATAATAGATAGATTTAAACCAGTTAGATCTCCTGCACGAAAATCAGATTGATATAATTTTAATCCTTGATAATCAAGTGGATCATTGACTAAGATTGATTTTTGTGTCACTGGAATCAGTTTGCCGCTACCGTTTTTTTCATAGAGGACAGCCTTTGTTCGATACTTACGAACAACTGGCCCCTTCTGGGATTTTTCCGTTTCTTTATAGTACTCTACTGTGGACCCTTCATTTTTCACATAATATTGAGTTTGAGGGACACGAACCGTTTGTCCTTCTTGAACCCACACATAATCGTCCAAGTTCCATCCAGGAAGATAACGAAGTAAGATTCCTACTAAAAATATGATTAGCCCAATATGGTTAATATAAGGACCCCATCGACTAAAACGACCTTTTTCAGCCAGCAAAGCATCTTTTTCTTTTCGCACATGGTATCTCTTGGAAGAAAGTTTTTCTGCTAATTCATCTATTTGATTCGTATTTTCCCCTTCGCTGACGGCTTGTTGGACTGAAATGCGTTGACGTTCAATAAAAACAGTGCTTTTTGTTACTTTTTGATTTTTTAATGCACGATATAAGGGGATTACCCGATCGAGACTACATACTACCAACGAAATTCCAATCATCGACATCATGGTTGCAAACCACCATGTAGAATACATATCAGAAAAACCCAGTTGATAAAACCATTTCCCTAGTGTCCCATAGGTTTGTTCATAATACGTATTCGGTGAAGATGAAGGGATGAACTGTTCTTGTGGGAAGATAGTCCCAATTCCGGACATGATTAGGGTTATAACGATGAGGACAATAGCAATTTTAACGGACGAAAAAAAATTCCAAACTTGATCAATAATAGAGGATTGATAAGTTAAGGAACGACGCGCCTTCCCTTCATAACGCATCTCTTTATCCAGTTTCTCATTACTATACCCTTCATCTAATGGCCTACCGCAATGCTCACATAATACAGTACCTATTGGATTGTTGTGACCACATTCACATTTTGTATTTTCAATCATCTTGTACACCTAGTTTCTACCATATTACATCCTGATTGTTTCCATTGTGGTGTTCTACACAATGTAGTGAAATTACCTTTGTATTTCCAAATCAGATCTAGTTTTTTAATAGATTCTATGTTTTCATTATACAAGCTCAACTGACTTATTTTTGCCTTTTTTGCTTTCGTTCACCACTTAGTAACTTTTTTAAACCTGCTACTTCACTAGCAGACAACTCTCTGAATTCTCCACGTTTTAATCCTTTAACCGTAAGGTTAGCTAATCTTGTTCGAACCAAATGCATAACAGGATGTCCAATTGCTTTGCACATACGTCTTACTTGGCGATTTCTACCTTCATGAATGGTCAATTTTATTTTGCAATCTTCTTCTCGTTTATGAATCATTTTGACTTGGGCTGGTGCTGTTAAACCATCATCCAAGTAAACACCTTGTCGCAATTGTTCCATACTAGCTTCATCCGGAACGCCTTTTACTGTGGCAACATACTGTTTTTCCACTTCAAATCGAGGATGCAGCAAATGATTAGCCAACTCACCATCATTCGTTACGAGTAATAAACCCTCTGTATCAAAATCCAAGCGCCCTACCGGATATACTCGTTCTTGAATAGCACGAAAGAAATCAGGAATCACTTTTCGCCCTTGTGGATCGTGCATACTTGAAATCACATATAGCGGTTTATAAAAAAGGAAAGTTCTTTTTCTTTCTTTTTGGATAGACTTACCTTTGACCAATATATGATCTTTCTCTGGATCTACTTTTGTCCCAAGCTCCGTTACAACTTGTCCATTTACTTGTACTTTTCCTTCTTGAATCCACACTTCAGCTTGCCGGCGCGAAGCAATTCCTGCTTGCGCTAAAACTTTTTGTAAACGTTCCACTTCATTCACCTCGTTCCCTATGTTACTTTTTTCACAAAAAAAAAGCTAGCTTTTGGCTAGTTAAACAAGGATAATAAGTATTCTGATCAACTACAAAAACATAAGAGAACATACCATAACAGATGCAATGAAACCAATCAGATCAGCCCACAGACCAACTTTCAAGGCATAGAGAGATCTCTTAATCCCAACCGCACCAAAATATACAGTAAGAACGTATAGGGTAGTATCCGAACTAGCTTGAATTGTTGATGCAACCTTTCCTAAAAATGAATCCGGGCCAAACTCCCGATAAATACTCTCCACAAAAGCAAGCGCTCCAACCCCAGATATAGGTCTTAAAAGCCCAATAGGTATCACTTCACTCGGTATATGAAACCAGTTGGAAATAGGAGACAGCAATTGCAAGTAAAATTGCATTGCACCTGTGTCCCGAAAAACGGCAACTGCAACCATCATTGCTACTAAATGAGGAATAATAGAAATAACAGTAGGAAAACCTTCTTTTGCACCTTCGATGAAACTTTCATAGATGGGTACTTTTTTAAATAGAGCATACAAAGGGATAAACACTACAAGTGCGGGTAGCATCCATTTGGATATGAGTGAAATGATCTCAAACATAGCTTTATCCCTTTCTTTTATGTTTTCGTTGATAATATCGATCGATAAGTATTGCCATAGAAGTAGCAATAAAAGTTGCGATCATCGTTGGCCCTATAATCTCAGTAGGATTAATGGAGTCATATTTCAAACGAAGACCAATGACAGTTGTAGGGATTAAAGTTAAACCCGAAGTGTTAATAGCCAGAAGGGTACACATAGCAGGAGTAGCAGTTTGTTTATCAGGATTTAATTTTTGCAGCTCTTCCATCGCTTTTAAGCCCATTGGAGTTGCAGCACTACCTAGACCAAATAAATTGGCACTCATATTCGATAAAATATAGCCCATAGCTGGATGATTAGCGGGGACAGAAGGAAAAAGAAAACGAGCAATAGGGCCTAACAATTTAGCCAATTTCTTTAGCAATCCTGCATCTTGAGCAATCTGCATCATTCCCAGCCAGAATACAAGAATACTGATCAATCCAAAACATACTGTTATTGCATCTTTTGCACCAGAGAGTGTCGCTGCGGTAACAAGATCAATCTGACCTTTTGAAGCAGCAGCTATAATACCACTGAGCAACAAAAACATCCAAATGTAATGAATCATCTTTTTACCACCCCTGTAACCACAGAGGAAAGTACTTGTTCTAGTTGTTGAAGATATGTTGGTTTGTCTCTGAATGCTGATAAAATAGGAATAGAACCGATTAATTCTTCTTCCAAATATATTTTTGCTATCCCTACCGCTTGATTATCTGATTGAATGGATCCTGTCGGTGTACTTTGAACAGTTTGAATTTTGATTTTCGCTTTTTCGCTCTTTGTTAAGGGATATACAAAAGATTTTCCTGCCATCATATACAATTCTTTGTTCTGTTTGTTTTTTGCACCCATCCATGCTAATAACTGCCCTTGATGTAAGACCACTTCCCGATGATAGTTTGCAAAACCAAAGTTGTACATATCAATGGCATCGTTCCAGTCATTCCCATCGTTTAATGTAACCGCTACTAACTGAGATCCATTTTTTGTTGCAGATGTGACAAGTGTCCTTCTTGCCTGCTTGGTAAAACCTGTTTTAACTCCATCTGCCCAAGGATAGAGACGAAGTAACTTGTTTTTGTTATAAAACTTTTGATCCCATTCAAGATTAGGCCAATCTATCGTTTTTATTTGTGTTTTTACAATTTGCCGAAACGTTGGATTCTTTAATGCATAGCTCGTCAAGATAGCTAGATCCTTTGCTGAGGAGTAGTGATCGGGTTGGTCCAATCCATGTGGATTCATAAAATGGGTATGTTCCAAACCTAGAAAACTCGCCTTTTGGTTCATCAAATAAACAAAACCTTCTACCGAACCTCCTACGTGTTCGGCTATTGCTGTAGCTGCATCATTTCCAGATCTTAGCATCAATCCATACAACAAGGGCTCGAGTGGAATCTGCTCCCCTTTTTTTAAATAAATGGATGAGCCTTCAACCCCAACTGCATTGGGACCTACTGTAACAATACTATTTAGTTTGGATTGTTCAATCGCAACTAAGGCTGTCATAATTTTCGTTAAGCTCGCTATTTTCAACTCTCTATCTGCATTTTTTGCAAATAATATTCGACCTGAATCGCGATCCATCAAAATCGCTGCTTGAGCAGAGCCTGCCAGAGGAGGATTTGCGTAAACATATAAAGGAGCTATCAATAGGACAGGGATTAAAAATAATAAATACCATCGTTTCACTTGTTTCACCTCGCCCGGTTCAGGGTTTGTACCAGTTTATGCGGACAAGGTAAAAAATTAGAACACAGCTAATCAGGAAACCACAAAACGGTATGTTATTTTCGATCTGAAAATAATGGAATAACCTTTAGCAAAATTTCTCTAAAATCAAAGTATATTGAAGTTAAATAACCGCAAATATAGATGAAAAAACCCATCAATATTTGCGGTCGGTATCATTTTTCTCACCTTAAAATTCATCAATAGGTGTTTGGGGAGCAGAATCACCAGTACCACTTACTTCCGCTTTTCGCCTTCCACCAAACTTACTAAACATATTTGGGGCAAGGTCAAAAATCCGATCGATAAGATGGGCATTTCCATCCATACTGAGTAAACGAATACCTTGATCTCCTACAACAATAAAGGCAACAGGAGTAATCGATACACCTCCACCACTACCTCCACCGAATGGATAATGTTTACCATCGGCTTTTGTAGAATCATGCCCGTTCCCATTATTTGATTTATTTTGCTTCGTACCAGCCGAAAATTCACTTCCACCAGCTGCAAAACCAAATCCTACTTTGCTAACTGGAATGATTACTTGTCCATCAGGTGTCTCTACTGGTGCACCTATAATAGTATTGACATCAACCATATCTCGCAAGTTTTCCATTGCAGTTTGCATTAAACCTTGAATCGGATGTTCGTTCGCCACGTTATATCCTCCTTCATTTGTTCAGAGATATTACAGATGATGATAGCTTCTCCCAAAAAAGTCGATGATATTCGGTTACAAATTAGTCATGATTTTCCGAAAAAAACGATAGAAAGATTAAATTCAAATGATTATAATTTATATAATATATACTAGGAGGAAAAAGGACATTGATTAAATTCAGCATGCTATTCAAAGACAATGAAGAGACACAAAATACCGATGATTTTATGACATGGTTAAAAGTAACTGCATCAAAGCTAGCTAATATTCCCGGTGTCGATTACGTCGAGATTTCTCAAAATAATCCTTTTACATTTTTAGTTGAAAAAGATACCAACTATTACCCATTCCAACTAGATATACGTTATCGCTCTGAAGAAGATTTCAACAAAGCAAATGAAAACTTCGCGAATTTGAGTAACACTGATAATTACTTGATGGAAGAGTTAATTCGAGTAGAACCTTTTTGCGATATTCATGTTTGCTATGTTGAAAAAATCAGTAAGATGAATAGAATTTCAAGAAAATTTTTCAGCTGGAAGTAAATCGATAAAATCTTTACTAGCAATCTTACATATTTTTCTTTCCACAAAAAAATGACTCTTCGTTAGAGAGTCATTTTTTTGTGGAAACTGCCTGCCAATTTTTACTGTTATAATTTTTGATGTTTGTGCTATGCTGCCAAATACAAACTCCATGTAAGTAAATAATACCACGCCTTATGTATCTATTGACAAAAGTGTCCATTATTTTTCAGCAATAGACTCCGTAAATATATTAAATTGAACATTCCTGACAAAATATGAGTGGGTTCACATATTTGAATTCATAATATATTCATAAGTCTTCCTCCCAGATCGGGTAGTTCCATATACTCCATGAATTTGTGGAGTCCACTGTCCCGTTAGGTATAGTCCTTGGATAGGCGTATTAGGTCCCATTTTTGCTATCCACCGTTGATCCATCGATTTACCCCAACCAAAGATGGCTCCCTGCCTGCTTAACGTAAACTTCGTAATTGTACTCGGGGTAGCAAGTTCATAGCTGATGATGTGTTCTGTCAAACCAGGAAGTTTTTTTTCTAATAATTGGATGAATTTTTGTTCTAACATTTTTTTGTCTATCCCTTGGACATGCTTGGCAGATGTAAGTGCTGTAACTGCAATAACAACGTGGTCTTTGGGAGCTAAAGAACTTTCCACCACAGAAGGACAACTTATTGAAATAAATGGATCAGAATCAAGATGCTCAGGCTGATATAAGTAGTCCTCATCCGTAAGCAATGATGCATATGCTGGAGATATAAACAACTCATGTGGTAATGTTTTGACTATCCCTTCCTTCTTTAATGCTNCATATAGAATGAGAGCAGAGTGAGACGGTTCCAATTTTGTTAATGATTCACGATATAAGGGGGGTAAATGTTTATCACCCAATAACTCCTTCATAGTCAAAGTTAAATCAGCGTTCGAAATGACAATCGGCGCAAAATACTCATTTCCTTTTTGATCTATTACTCCTTGCACTTGGGAGCCATTGTAAAGTATTTTTTCGACTTTACGGTTAACCAGCACATCTCCTTTATGAGATTGGATATAATCCCTTAATACATAGGTTAATTTTTGTGAGCCTCCTTTAGGATAAAATGCCCCATTATGATAAGACATCATGACATTCATCATAAATAAAGTAGGTAATTGTTGTAAATTTACTCCCGCATAAAAATGTAACGAACTAAGCAAAAGCGCAGTATGAGGATGTCGAAACCGATTTGCTAAATAATCCGCATAACTTATACTATTTAAAGCAATGACCTTTTGTAATAGTTTCTGATCTTTCTGAAATGATTCATCCATCAACGCTTGGCCAATCTGTTTTATCTCCGCGATTGTTTCTGTTATAGCTTTTCCATCTTCTGGGAACCACTCGACCATTTTCAGATTCAGCTCATCCAAATTGGCTGGAACCCCATATTCCGTATTTTCAAGCTTTAACCAATACATAGGATTAACTTCTGTAAACTCGATTTGATCCAATATTCCAAGTTTGTGGTATAAATTGTACAGCTCTCCTCCTCGTTCACATCCACTAATCAAGCGAATAGCTACATCATAGCGAAATTGTCTCCGTCGGAACATACTCGCGCATCCGCCAATTTCATAATGTTGTTCTAATACAAGTACTTTTTTTCCAGCCTGAGAAAGTAGCGCTCCTGTCGTTAATCCACCCATACCAGAACCGATAATAATGGCATCATATCTCAATGCTATTACCTCCGCACCTTCGACTTTTTCAAAAGAACATTCACCTTAGTAATTAAGGTGAATGTCATCATGGTTAACCAAATACTACATCTGATTTTTTAACGCATCACTGATTTTTAATGGGATGTTAGCTGGATAGAACACACCTTTGTCATCTCTGTTCATCCAAATTACATCTTGCTCTCCAAAAGATAACTTCCGTTTGGTACCATCTTCCTCTAACTTAAAGTACTCAAAAAACAATTTGACACCAAATTCATATCTTGCAGCTAGCGACATTTCCACCAAAATCGTGTCAAAAGGCATCGCTTCCCGCAAGTGCTGTACATCGTTACGAATGGGAATCCATTCACCTAGCTCCCCAATTCCGTGATAAAGCTCTGGAGCTAATTGATAAAAATACTTATCTCTTAATACACCTTGCCAGACCGTATAGTTGGCAAAATAAACATTGCCTACTAGGTTGGATTCCTCTAATGATGTTTCAAATGCTTTCTCATTTAATATAACACGGTTATTTGGACTTGATTTTACTTCATAAAGTAAGTTACCTAACATCTCTGGCAATATTTCGGTTGATTTTTTCACAGACTCTTTTAGAATCGAACCAGGCAAGCGTTCTTCAAAAAACTTTATAAAATATGGAGGATAATTACTCTTTTTCACTTCACCATGACCAGTTACCTCTATCCATGTCATCCCTTGCCTCGTCATTGCAATTCGTTCGAGTTTACCATCTTTCAACACTTTATGCCAATTACAAACATACTGAACATACGATTTATCTCGCAAAAATTCTAATTGAAGTTGTGCTTCTATAACATCATCGGACTTTGCCTCACCAAATACCTCTGTCTGATTAAAGTTGGTTGCCATACCCCAAATCCCACTGGCCATTTGAGTTTTTACTTTCTCCATTATTCTGGATACAAACATTTCACGAACTTTGCCCATCCATTTGGCATAACTCGAAAAATTAACTCTTCTACTGATGGTAGAGCTATCTTCAAAAGTCACCGGAAAACGATACACAAATCCTTTTTCTGGATCATTGTAACCATATAAATTAGCAGATGATTGTTCTGATTCCCTTACTTCTGTTTGCACGATTATGTTTTGTTCTTTATATACAAAAGCGATCATCCTTGGTTTTCCATTTGTAAACTGAACAGGAACCGTAATAACATGATAGGAACATATTTCCGTGTGAGCAATAAATTCCACTACATGTTCCTTTCGATTAAACAGCTCCATTTTTCGCACATGTTTCCCACTTGCTTTCTTTGCCGCTTCCAAACATGTCCAAATTCTACTACCTGCAATATCCAATTTATCTCCTTGATCTTGCAAATCACGCAACAGCGATACACAATCCATTGGATAAATCGCTGACCATTTTTCTTCCTCTCTAGATTCAATCGGAAGAATATCACATCCTTGAGGTCCTACATCGATCACACACATTGTAAAATCATCATCATGTGCAATCGAAACATCCATCCCATTTTGTTTTAAACCATTTGTATAAATAATGGGTTTCCCAGTCTCTGTCCATGACAATTCAACTTCTGGTTGCAAACCTTTTTTTCTTGCCACGCTTTTAAACAGAGCTTCTACTCGCTGATGCCGAACTTCCCTCGAATCTTGATGAATACCCTGCAATACATTTATCCCAATCTCAGGAATACGGCAATCCGCATCATCAGTTACATACGTTTGAAGCGCCTCTTTTATCCGATTTTCATTCGTGTAGGACAAATCTACCAGTTCATCAGCAGTAGGTAACTCTGGGAAATGTTCCAAAATATAAACTTTGTAGTCCGAAATTTGTTGCATCACACGATTGTTTTCATCTAACAGCATTATTGAAAAAATATAATGTTGATCTACTTGTTTGACAAACTTAGTAATACCACGCCAAAATCTTTGATTTTGAATAACCCCCATTTTCCGAAATGATGCTATTTCTATTGGTAAGAATAGATCTTGTGGTGCAATAATCCGACCAGATTGTAACAAAGCATCTTGCAAATAAGGATCACCTAAAAGAAAATCATCCAAATCATCACCGCGAACCTTAAAGGAAGTTCCCCCAAGTCCCTTTTCTTTATCAAAGAAAGCATCATGGATAGATTCTATATGGTGATAACGAGAACCATGAAACATAATGGGTTGATAAAAATCTTTTTCTATATCAAGATCCAATGCTTTCTTTGGAAATGCTTGCTCCTCATCTACTGTTTCAACATTCTGGAATGAAAATATCGCTGAAAAATGTATTTTTCGATAACCAGATAACTCTGATCGAATTTCAGTGCTTATTTTCCCATTTTCCAAAACCAAAGCGCGGATTTCAATTGTTGTACCTCGGTCTTTATTGACAATTACTGGAGCTTTAAATTGTACATCTTGAATTAATACATTACTAAAATCATCAATACCTGTAGCAAAGGATACAGCTTGTGCCATTGCTTCCATTCCGAATACTCCAGGTAGCAAGTATGTTCCATTAAACAAATGATCTTTAATAAAATCATCTGATGCTTTCAGATGATGTTTTACAATTACCTCAACATTTGGATGATCATAAACAACTTTGTCTATAAAACGATATTTTTGTTTACGACTTACTGGTTTAGGTAACCATGTCGGAAAATCTTTTATTTTTGATGTGAGAATGATATGTTTTGATTTTGGATTGTGATGGAACAAATGAACGAATTTTTCTACACCTTCTGCCATTGGGATCGGGTATATCCCTTTCTTCGCTAAATAATTTGTCACACCGCCTTTTATCCCCATACCTACCTCATCCCAAAGCCCAAATGAAATAACTAATGTTTGCGTATCAGGATGCATAGACTCGAAGTTTTTGATCATCATTTGCAACATTTCATTCGAATATCCATATGAAGTATTTCCAGCCATACCTGATATTCCAGCAAGGGACGAAAATCCTACAACTAACTTAAGAGAATGATTATCCAAGTTATCCAATATATTTTTTGCACCAAAAACTTTTGGAGCTATTTCATGTAGAAAGGCTTCTTTTGTAATCTGTTCTGCACGTTTTGATTTTAGATCAGCAGCACCGTGCACAAAGCCAGTAATTTCGCCCTGTTCTGCATTGACTTGATCAATTAAATCCTTTACTTGATCCTTGTTTGTTATATCACATTGATAATATTCACATTGGACGCCTAGTTCGCGAAAACGATTGACATTTTTCCATACTTCTGGCTGATGAATAGGAGATCGACCAATAAGCGCAATTTTTGCACGTATTGTCGCAGCGACTCCTAGCATACACTCTGCTGTAATTCCTTTTGCTCCACCCGTTACCAAAATAACATCTTGTTCATCCCAATGAAGTGACCTTGGCGTATACAAATCTGGATTTTGCACCGCTGAAAATGGTATATATCTTGTTTTATTTTCATCAAATCCAACTGCTAGGAAATGTGATGGATCTGCGATTTCTATAAGAATATCACTAACGATGTCGATCGCTCTTAATTTTGTATGAAGATCAATAACACGAATTTTTGCATTTGGACGTTCCTGATACAAACTAGAAGCAAATGCTTTAGCAGTACCAGATCCTAATGGAACTGGACCTATACCACTACCAAACTTCCCACCACCGTATTGAATATACGTAATCGAAGCATCCAACCCGTATCTTATACCTGGTTGGATAACACTTTGCAATCGATCGATTGTACCCACCATATCATTTCTTTTGTCTTTTTTACGTAAAATCACAACAATATGACTGAATGCTTTTTGTTTCAATAAATACGATTGTTTCAATTTAGAAAAGGTAGTAATGGTACTTTCTACCCCATGCTTGCGAAGCTGCTGTCCCAAGTTCTGGGCTAATGTATTTCTAACTTGGTCTGTTACAATTAAAAAGCAATCTTCAGTTGAAAAATGAAAAGAACGATCAATTCTTGGGAATTTTATATATTCCAGAATAAAATCACGAACCCAATTCATATCATTGTTATTCATTTCTCTTGACTGAATAGGCTTATTCTTTTCCTTCAGCTCTTGAAGATGCACTTTTCTTGATTTTTGTGCTACTGCTAATGATTCTTCTGAAAAAATCTTTTCTTCTACTACTTCTGCTTTCAAATCGGTCGGCGCTATTTGTACAACTTCTATCTCTTGGATGTTATGATACTTTCTTAATTTCTCTACCATTTCTGCTAAACTCGCATTTGCATATTCCGTTACATCTACTGTATCTGGTATCTCTAACATTTTTACGATTTGCGATAACAACTCTGCTGACTTGATCGAATCTAGGTTTAAATCATCCAACAATCGATATTCCATCTTTAAGCTTGTTTCATTGAAACCAGTAAATTTTGCTACTTCTACAATAATTAGTTCTTCTATTTTTTCCCGATTTTCTACATTTTTCTTTTCAGTGATCATTCCATTTTCTTCCACTGTTTTTCGATTAAATCGACCTAGACTTTCCAAAATTTCTGCTAAACTCGCATTTGCATATTCCGTAACATCTATTGCATCTGGTATCTCTAACAATTTCACTATTTGCGATAACAACTCTGCTGACTTGATCGAATCTAGGTTTAAATCATCCAACAATCGATATTCCATTTTTAAGCTTGTTTCATTGAATCCAGTAAATTTTGCCACTTCTGCAAAAACAAGTCCTTCTAGCCTATAATCCAAATTTCTCTCCTCTGCCGCTGGAGGAAGAAGTTTTGTAAGCGCATTCGCAATTTCTTCTAATGTTGCATTAGCATATTCCGTCGGGTCAAGTGACTGGCTTAATTCCAATTTTTGAACGATTCTCGTGACAAAATCAGCGGACTTGATGGAGTCCAGATTCAAATCATCCAATACATGATGTTTCATTGAAATAGATTCAATTGAATACCCGGTAATATTCGATGCTTCTTCACCTATTACTTGATAAACAAACTCAGGTATATAACCTATGTTTGCTTTCCTCTTTTCAAACTCAACTGAATTGTTTGGTTTGGAATAAATTTCTTTGTCTTCTTCCATTCGTTTTCGTATTTCTGTCTTTTCTGTAGACGACATTTGATACTTCATATCGGAACGAATAACGTCAAAGATGAAATCCCCTCTTCTTTTTAAATAATTTTCCAATTCAATCGAAGATATTTCATTATCATTATTATTTACTATCAAAGAAGGTATCCCATTATTTGGACTACCTTGATATATTGGTAGCTCATCTACTTGTAATGGTTGCTCTAATGGGTTCACAATGAAATCTTTATCCGTCGACGGCACAAATGGCTCAATCAATCGATTCTCATAGAGAACTTCCCAATTGATCTCTCCACCTTGAATGAAATAAAGCGCTAATAAATACTGGAGATCTTGTATATGCCCCATCTTCGATTCCACAGGAACACAGTCTACCGGATAAGAATGATCATGTTGAATCAGACCCGTTAACACTCGTCCTGGACCTACTTCCGCAAGTAGATCACATTTTTCTCGCAGGGTATCTAATACATCAGTAAATCGAACTTGACTCATAACCTGTTTTGAAAAATAATTCCTACCTTCCCTCACTTTCAGTTCATCCCGCTTTGCACCATCTATTCCAGATACAAAAGGAATATCCAATTTCACATCTTCAGTAAGATAAGACAGGCTGCTTAACTGATCTGAAGCATTCCGCACTAAATTAGAATGAAAAGCATTGGAAACAGGTAATAGATACGTTTGAATCTGTTCTGCTCTTGCAAGATCTATCACGTGTTGGATTGCTTCTCTTTCACCTGAAATAACAATCTGCTTCTCACTGTTTACATTTGCTATAACAGCATATCCATCAATTTTGGACAACAATTGTTTCACTTTTGATTGACTACACAAAAGACTTGCCATTGACCCTGCCTCTTCTGTTGGAGAAGCCATTGCCTCTCCTCTGATTTTAGCTAAATGAAAAAGCGTACTAGCATTATAAGCACCTGCTGCATAAAGCGCAGAAAGCTCACCCAGTGAATGCCCAGCTACGATACTCGGATTTATTCCTAATCTCTTCAAATACTCAAACCAAAGGACAGACACCAAACAAATCGTAATTTGGGAATATTCTGTTCTTCTCAATTGTCTTTCCCATAATCTCAGTTCTTCTTGATCTATTTTCTTGTCTAAATTTCGAAATACAATTTTCTCTGCATCTGGCATATGACTCCACGCTTGATCCGCAATTTCTTTAGCCCAATCAAATCGTTGAATCAATACACGCCCCATGTTTATAAATTGAGAACCTTGACCAGGGAATAAAAATCCTACTTTTTGCAAAGCATTATTTTGAAAACCAATCCAAGTCTGATTTTCCAAATCAAAAATTGGACGGTTACGATTTAGTCGCTCTTCTAAAAGCTTTTGTTCTAGTTTTTTTAGTCTATCTGTTAACTGTTTGGGATGATTCGCGATAATAGCAACTCGATATTTTCCTTGTCTATGTACATCACGACTTAATTGCTGAGCATAATCAGAAAGTTCTGCAATACTCATGCCAATGGATAAAACAGAGGCTTGTCTTATCTTTTTTCTTAAATCCTCTTGGGTATCACCTACAAAAATAATAAGCTCTGTTTCTTGAGCGGAGGCAAGTAATTTACTTGCACTAATCTCCGTTTTCAAATCTTCTTTTGGTAAATCACCAGATTCCAGAGTCACATGGCAATTAATCCCACCAAATCCCATTGCAGAAACTCCTGCTTTCATAACTCTTTCTGGTGAATATACTTCACCTTCCAAAATCGGATAGAGAGATTGGGCTTTCTTTTCAAAAACTGTATTGGGAACTCTGCATCCTGCCGTTGGAACCATAACCCTCTGATTGACTGAAAGAATAGCTTTAATCAGACCACCAATACCAGCAGCTGCTTTTGTATGTCCAAAAAGAGATTTAAAGGAAGTTACTCCACATGATCGTTTTTTGGGGACTCCAAACATCTCCATAACGGTCGCAATTGCCTCTAGTTCAATTCGATCCCCGACCGTCGTTCCTGTTCCATGCCCTTCAATAAAGTCTAATTCATGCGGGGAATAACCAGCCATATCATAGGCTCTTTTGAGTGCAAGTGCTTGTCCACCTACCTTTGGAGCTGTTATACCTCCTTTTCCATCAGAAGAAATCCCCCAACCTCGAAGTACGCCATATACATAATCACCATCACGGCGAGCATCTTCCATACGTTTTAAGATAATGAATCCGCTTCCTTCGCCAGGTATGAAACCACTCGAAAATTGGTCGAATATATTCATGTCTATGTCAGTAAGTGCTTTTGTTTTAGCAAACCCGACAATTTCGAGAGGATCTAAACTAATGTCTACACCACCAGCTATAGCGAGGTCTAGGTCACCATTTACTAATTTATCTGCAGCTGTTGCTACTGCTAGTAAAGAAGAGGAGCATGCGCCATCTACGACGTAGCCACCACCATGAAAGTCAAAAAAATTGCATATTCTACCTGCAATAGTATTCGATAAATTGCCAGCCAACGTATCCTCGGTTACAGGTGTAAATACCGATTTGTATATTTTCTCCATATCTTTCTCGAGTTTTGAAAGCATAGGTGTGGACAGGCCTTGTTGCTTCCCTGTAGCATGAAGTACTCTTCTCACAAATGGCCACCGTAATCTCATCGTATAAGAACGCATAAATTCACCTGTGAGTGAATTTCCAACTATTACTCCAGTTTTATCTTTTGGAATACTCTCTTTTACCAAACCAGCATCTTCCAGAGCTTGATTCGCTATTTCCAATGCCAACCAATGTACAATGTCTGTAGACTCATATGTACTTTTAGGAATACGTTTACTTGACCAATCAAACTGAAAATCATCAATCACTGCAGCATAATCTAAATAAGTCTTATCAGGTGCTGTTGGATTTTCATCGTAATATTCACTTAATGGCAATCGTTGATCAGGCATTCTACGAAATTGACGTCTTCGAGCAAGAATATTTCTCCATAATTCCTTTGGATTTTTTGCCCCAGGATAATAATTTCCTATTCCAATAACCGCAATATGATCGTGGTTCAATAAAAGTCACCCCATTGCTACAATTTAGTCTAGATAATCAATTATAGCAATTTTTAAAATAACTGTCACATTAATTTATTTAACAAATGTATAAAAATGATAAAATGAAATTGATTTGTTAGATTTGAAATTGCTAAATTATGTATATTCTGAATACTAATCATTCAAAAGCATACTTTTGAAAGTATGCCCACAAATCATATTTCGTTACATATTACTCATTCGCTGTGTTGAAATTATATGTGATTTTTTATTGCCTTTTTTAAATCTAAACCACAAAACGACAAAGAAACGAATGGCATCCCCTAAAACAAAAGAAAATTTAGCTTCAAAAGAAGTATCCAATACAGCATGTTGAAAAGATGGTGTAACACCTAACTCTGGTTTATTGTTCCATTGAATATAGTGACTAATGAATCCAAGGATATTCGCCTTTACTCCCCATACTACCCCTGTTAAAACTCCCGCTTCTGCGGCATCACCTGTACCAATTACGGTATTCCAAATCCAGTTGTCACAACGAACACGAGCCATAAACCATCTCATACTCTCTTGAAAGTGTTTTACATGGTAGAGTAACTCTTCATAATGTTCATACCAATTTTCGATCTTTTGTTTATTGATAAAAGTATCTTTTTCTTTTTCTTTTTCCGTATTCTTTTTGCTTTCCACTTTGACACCTTTATCCATATTTTCAAAATCTATGTTCGGAATCGCTAATCGATAATGTATCAAACCGCCTAGTGCACGTACCTTGACTTCCCCATAATCATTATTCGATTTTCTTCGATAACAGATGTGAACTTTAATTTTTGAGTAATATATGATACAGCCCAGTATTACGATAACAAGTGGTATTAATATTCCCATTGATATAATCATCACCATTTATAAAATAAATAACCGATCCTACATCTTTTAGGATCGGCAAAAATTGGTATGAATATTCCTATCTCATAAACTTAGTTTTAACTCATTACGTGTTACCGCAATCCAGTGGACACTTTTTGCATTTGTATTTGTTCCCTTCAGCATTTGGCAACATAAAATACAAACAACAATTCCTGCGGATCGGACTACTCGCAGTAAAAGACAGAAACGGGTTTTGGGGTAAACCAAACAAATTCCCATCTGCTTCTTGTGTGAGATAAATGAAATTTTGTTTTGCCTGTGGTGATTCGATTTGATGTAGACACATCCACGCAATATATATATATGTATTTTCCCATAGCAGTTCCATTTTGATTCCAGTTAATTTAGAAATATATAACCACAATGGTGCCAGATGTCCTGCAAAATAATGCTGAATATATTGATCTATCTGTTGTTTTGTACAGTAATTAACATCATATTCATCTGCATTTTCATGCAGACAGAGCTGGAAGGTTCCAGTCTTGTAATCTAATTCTATATAATCAAGATGCTGTTGAATGTTAGCAAAGCGGCCACTCATCAATAATTGTCTAAGACTAGGGGCCAAAAGAAAATAACTATACCGTTTAGAAAATTGAGAAGCGGATATGATTGCAGAGGGCGCTTGCAGTACTGTCGTAAACTCTTGTAGAAGTGTTTGCAGTCCATTCATTTGAAATAATTCATATAAATGAATGGACTTAGTTTGCCTTTCAGGAGCTAGTGTCACCATTTTATCGATTCCCTTATGGTTGATAATGATATTTATTATCAATTGTAGCGAGCAATATTCATTTCGTCAATATTTTCGAAAAGAAAAAAAGTTGGTACAAAAGAATTTGTTATGTTTTTAGTTTTCATTTGTTATGTGCAACGCTTGAAAACAAAAGAAAAAGACCCCTATTCAAGGTCTTATGTATCATTTAAGCTGACTTCATTTGTTTTAAATCCAGTATTTCTTTCTCCTGTTGAAGAGAACGCTTCGTCAATATCTCGATCATCTCATCTTGCTTCTTTATTTTTTCCATAATTATTTGCATATGTGCATTTAGTTCAATAGAAGATCCTTTAAGCGTTATCATTTTTTCATCGAATGAGCCAACTTTTGCATTTGTAGAACCTACAATTTGTAAAAGTTGAGTAATCATCTTCTCATTTCGTTCTTGGTTTTGTTTGAGTTGATTTACATCTTCTTTTACTCCACAAATAGCTTCTTTTACCACACTTAACTCTTTCAAAATGATATCTTTATTATTTGCCATGGGAACCTCCTCAAATTCTCACACCTGTTGTTTGATTATAGCGAATAAGCCAAACAATTTCCACTATTATTTGGCTTATTTTCCATTTTTTCGTCAGAAAATGCGTTCCCTTGACAGAAATAATATCACTCTTCTTGTACTTTTTCTTCTCCTTCCACCCCTAAGCGCTCATATAAATTTTTGCGATCCTCTTCCCATTCTTGCCAATGAAATATGGATTCAGGAGAGGGAAGCTCATCGATTTTATTCAGACCAAAATATTGGAGAAATTGGCGACTAGTGCCGAACAGGATTGGCCGACCTGGACCTTCCGCTCTACCTGCTTGTCGAATGAGCTCTTTTCTTTCTAATTGTTGCAAGATTCGATCACTTTTGACTCCACGTATTTCCTCGATTTCTACCCGAGTAACCGGCTGTTTGTAAGCAATGATTGCAAGTACCTCAATAGCTGCCCTTGATAATCCTACACGTGTTGGAGCCTGTGCCATTTTTTGAATATAAACTGTATGTTCTGGAAGTGTAGTTATCTGGTATTTTCCTGCTATTTGTACAAGTTCCGTTCCACGATGATCCAGCTTCCACTCCAATTGCATTTCATTTAACAACATTTGCACTTCTTGTTTAGGAATTTCCACTATCTCTGCTAGCTCTTTCACATTAATTCCATCTGTACCAGCAGCAAAAATAATACCTTCCAAAATACTCTTCCACGCTTTTGCTTCCATCAATTGTTCTCCCTTGTCTGCTCTAAACGAATACATATATCAGAAAATAAATCAACTTGCCTACATATAACAGGCTTCAACTTCATTAATTCCAAAATAGCAAGAAAAGTGGTAATTAATCTCTCACGAGTGATATAATCTATGTCCATTAACTTGGAGAACCACAACTCACCCTCTCGTACTAGATCTTGATAAATTTGCTCCATTCGCTCACTAACCGAAATCTCTTCTCTCGCCAATTTTGTAAGCGGTTGCTCTATTTCTTTTTGTTGTTCCAATAGTGCAAATAATGCCTTCCATAAATCTTCAGGTTCTACTCCTGTTAATGGATTTTGTGTAGGAGTAAATGGTGTTAAATCTAAAGGAAGACGAGAATAGACCCTATTTTGTTCTGCTTCGCGCTCCTCTAATTGATCCCCTAAACGCTTAAATTGTTTATAGACTAATAATCGTTCAATTAATTCTTCTCTTGGATCTAACCATTCTTCAGTCGGATCGTTTGTTTCTTCTTCTTTTATAGTTGGTGGCAATAACATTTTGCTCTTTAAAGACAATAAAGTAGCTGCCATTACCATAAACTCACTTGCTATTTCCATATTCCATGCTTTTGCTTCATTTAGAACATGAAGATATTGATCGGTAATGGTAGAAATAGACACCGTATAGATGTCTACTTCTGCCTTATCGATCAAGTGCAACAATAAATCAAAAGGGCCCTCGAAAGTATCAAGTTTTACTTGTAGCGTTGCGATTTACATCACAGCCTTTATTGATTTCTGCAAATTTGCCATCTCAATTGCATTAACAGCAGCTTCATGACCTTTGTTCCCAGCTTTTGTTCCTGCTCGTTCAATTGCTTGTTCAATGCTATTAACTGTCAAAATCCCAAATATAACAGGCAATTCATACTTGCTACTAGCATTAGCAATACCTTTCGCAACTTCTTTGCACACATAATCATAGTGGGTGGTTGCACCTCGAATAACTGTTCCTAACGTAATAATTGCATCATATCGTCCGGTAGAAGCCAATTGTTCCGAAATCAAAGGGATTTCAAATGCACCAGGGACCCAAGCGATATCGATATTGTGAGAATCTGCTCCGTGGCGATAAAGTGCATCTTGTGCTCCAGACAATAATTTTTGCGTGATAAACTCATTAAAACGACTGACAACAATTGCAAAACGCAATCCTTCTGCTACTAATTTTCCTTCTAACAAATTTGCCATGTTTTTAACCACTTTTCTTTTTTTATAAATGAAGGAGATGACCTAGTTTATCTTTTTTCGTTTCCATGTATCTTTTGTTGTGTTCTCCTGTTGGAAGTTGAATTGGTACCATTTCCACTATTTCAATACCATGTTCATTCAAACCTTTGATTTTCCTAGGATTATTGGTAATTAATTTGATCTTAGTAGCCTTCAAATCTTTTAACATCTGTGCGCACAAATCATAGGTTCTTAGATCATCAGCAAATCCTAACCGTAAATTCGCCTCTACCGTATCGTAACCTTCTTCTTGTAACTTATAGGCAAGTAGTTTATTTAGAAGTCCAATTCCTCTGCCTTCTTGTCTCATGTATAAAATAATTCCAGAACCTGCTTCTTCAAGTTGTCCAAGTGCAGCGTGTAATTGTGGGCCACAATCACATCTTCTGGAACCAAAAACATCACCAGTCAAACACTCTGAGTGAATACGAACTAAAATGGGTTCGTCCGGATTGATCTCCCCTTTGACAATTGCCAAATGTTCCTTTTCATCTACTGTATTGGAATAACCGACCATTTTAAAGTCACCAAAGTCGGTTGGCAACTGAATCGATACTACTCGCTCTACCATTGGTTCGACATTTCGACGATATTGAATCAAATCTTGAATAGAAATCATTTTTAATTGATGTTTTTGAGAAAAAGTTGCCAATTGAGGCAATCTGGCCATACTTCCATCTTCATTTAAAACTTCACATATAACCCCTGCTGGAGTTCCACCTGCTAATCTAGCTAAATCTAGTGCTGCTTCTGTATGACCAGCACGTCCAAGAACTCCCTCCGAATTTGCAATCAGTGGGAAAATATGTCCAGGACGACGAAAATGGAATGATTTTTTATCAGGATTACAAAGAGCTTGGATAGTGGTAGCTCGTTCGGCAGCAGAAATACCAGTAGTTACATCATCTGCATCTACAGAAACCGTAAAAGCTGTCCCGTGTCGTTCCGTATTGGATACTGCCATTGGCGTTAGCTCTAATTCTTCTGCACGCTCCTTGGAAATAGAAACACATACCAGACCGCGACCATGCGTGATCATAAAATTAATAATTTCAGGAGTAACTTTATCAGCTAGACAAATGATATCTCCCTCATTCTCACGATCTTGTGCATCTACTACAATAACCATACGACCTTCTTTTAAATCTGCTATTGCTTCTTCTACAGTATGAAACATCTCTCTACTCCTTCCAAATTAAAACCCGTACTTTTCTAGCTTTTCTTTATCAAGTACTTGGTTTTTTGCTTCTTCTCTTTTCCATTTTGCAAGATACTTCCCAATAATATCGCACTCTATGTTTACTAATTCACCAACTCGGAGCACTTTAAATTGAGATTGATAAAGGGTATGTGGTATAAGGGAAACTGCAAAGGTGTCCTGTACTACTTCTGTAAGAGTAAGGCTTACGCCATTAATAGCAATGGAACCTGACTCTACCAAAAGAGAAGCAATCTCAGGGGATGACTGAAATTGGAAATAGGTAGCATTGCCATTTTCTAACCGTTCTAGAACAGTCGCAACTCCATCTACGTGACCTTGCACCATATGACCACCAAATCGATCCGTGGCCTTCATTGCTCTTTCCAAATTTACCATTGTAGTTGGTCTATGGTTTGCCAATCCACTTTTTCGAACAGTTTCTGCCATCACATCTGCAACAAAGAAGTCTTTACCCAATTCTGTTACAGTTAGACAAACACCATTGACAGCAATACTATCTCCTATTTTGGTACCTTCTAGCACTTTTGTGCACGAAATGGTCAGTTCCATTCCATCTCCACTTTGAATAATTTGATCAACACGGCCAACTTCTTCAATTAATCCAGTAAAAATAAATATTCCCCCTCAAGAAGTAATATAGCCTGTTACACATAAATCATTGCCATACTGCTTCCAAGAAATCCGATGGAGAGCTAAAGCTTCTTCCATTTTTTCTGGACTTACTCCACCTACAGAACTAGGACTTTTCGTTCCTCCTAAAATTTTAGGTGCCAAGAAAGAAATAACTTTTTGCACATAATTCCCTTTCAACATGGCAGCATTTACTTGGCTTCCTCCTTCTACAAGAAGAGAAAGGATACCTTTCTTCCCAAGAACTTCTAATACTTCTCTGATGTCTACTCTAACACCATCCGTTGTGATGACTTCAACACCGGCTTCTTGAAAAGCAGCTTCTTTAAAAGCATCTTTTGCTTCTGTTGTAAAAATCCATGTAGGTGCTTCTTTTGTATTTAATAATTTTGAAGTGAGTGGTATTCGCAAATGACTATCTAAAACAATCCGAATGGGATGAATGCCAGCTCCTTCTGATAATCGAGTGGTTAATTCGGGATCATCTGCAACGACCGTATTTGCTCCTACTAAAATAGCATCATTCTCATGACGAAGTTGATGGACATAACTTCTTGATTCTACTCCGGTAATCCAGCGGCTGTCGCCACTCTCCGTAGCGATTTTCCCATCTAATGTAGTAGCCGTTTTCAACGTCACAAATGGCAATCCTGTTTTTCTATGATGGAAATAAGCCTCATTTAACTCCAAACATTCAGATGTATGTATTCCTTCTAATACTTCAATACCTGCCTCTCTTAAGCGAGCAATTCCTTTTCCTGCGACCAATTGATCTGGGTCACCTGATCCGATAACAACCCTTTTTACACCTGACTCTATAATTTTCTCTGTACAGGGAGGCGTTCTTCCAAAATGATTACAAGGCTCCAAAGTTACATAAATCGTACTACCTTCAGCTTCTTTTCCCGCCATGTTTAGAGCGTGTACTTCTGCATGAGGTGTACCTGCACGAAGATGTGCACCTGATCCAAGTAATCGATTATCTTTTACTACAACCGCACCAACCATGGGATTTGGTGAAGTTTGACCAGCAGTTGCCTTTGCCAACTGTATTGCTAAACTCATCCAGTGTTCATGATTTCCCACTCCATACCTCCTAAATTTCTGACTTCTAAAAACCCTGCAAATCTTTGTCTTTAAGAACTTTCCTATCATCCATAATGAACAGCATTCTTATTGCCAAAAAAAAACGACCAAATTTACAAATTGGTCGGGGTTTCTCTTGCATGACGAATGAACCTTTATGTTATGTTCAACAAAAAAGGTTTTCTAATCCCTCTCCCATCCAGACTATACTGTCGGCTTTGGATTCTCACCAAAATCCACCGTAAAATATAACTTGCAAATTCTACGGGTCACGGGCTTAGATCTTATAGACACATCACCGCCGGTCGGGAATTTCACCCTCCCCCGAAGGATATATTTATTTTTATTTAACTTACCATATATTCTAAATCAAATGCGAAGCGATCACAATAAACAGCTAATAATTTATTAGTGGCTAACTCCAATTTCGTGAAGTTGCCATATACAAGATGACTGTAAAGAAAAGCGATATGATCGTAGTGTGTAACAATGCCGCAAGCAATTGACCGCCTGATAGAACTACTAAAATGCCTGATACCGCTTGTAGAGACAAAAGAATAAATCCAATCCAAGCTGTTCTTTTCAATTGTTTTCTTTCTGGATATTTTACCAAAATAACGAAAAGTAATACCAGCATCAATACCCACAACGACCCTGCTGCATAGCGGTGGATCATTTGAATACCGGCAGGCGTTGCAAAGCTTGGTAGTAATTGAGGTCCACAAAACGGCAAATTATAACCACAGGCCATGGTCGCTTCTGCGTGCCGTACCAGTGCACCGGTATATACAACTACATACGTATAAATGACATACAACCACATAAATATAGAAAATTTGTTACCAATCGGAAATCGAGTCGCTGGCTGGTCTTTCATGAGGTGCCTTAGTTCAATATTAAGCAAAACAATACTAGCAAAAGATACCAAAGAAAATCCGAAATGCAGTGCTAATGCTGCGTCCCTTGCTAAATCTCCTTGAAAAACAACGGTAAATGCTCCCAATGCCCCTTGTAATACAACAAAAAACAAACTATAAAAAGCTAGCCAACGAATCTTTTTATTGCTCCAGAATGAAATCCAACACCAAACGGACAACACTAAAATAAGGAAACCAATTCCGCCTGAAACAATTCGGTGACTATATTCAATAACAGTAGCTACAGACACATCATTAGGGATTAATTGTCCATTACAAACTGGCCAACTATTCCCGCATCCTTGACCAGATTCGGTAATAGATACAATGGCACCCATAATAAGCATCAAATAAGTTCCTAGTACTGTTAACCATGTTAAAACACGTAGATATGGATACTGTTTCTTCAATCTATGATCCCCCCCTATCCAATTCAACATTGTAACATAGAAATACACCTTTCTTAGAATAGACATAAAAACGTCAGAATTGAAAAGAGGACGAATCGCTTCATCCCTAATTACCAATTTGAAAATATGGTATGAGAAGGAGATCGAAGAAAAGTACGTCTCTCAAAAAATTATCACTTTAGACTTACAGGATTGAAAACTACAAATGCAAGTAAAGGAAAAAATAACTCCTGCAACTATTAACAAAAAAGTTATCTTCTATTAAAAGAAGAATGATTGATTCTTTTTATAGAGCAGAACAGCCCATAAACTTATGTGAAATTATCTCCTCCTTCTAGATTTGTTAAGTTAACCTTCTATTGATCGGTCGTAGACGAAGATAATAAATGGATGTATTCGTATTTATCATTTGCTGTTCCCAGTCTGTGGAAAGCTGTTTATCATAAAGATTGCTGGAAGCATAATCTTGTAGCTCATTCACAATCTTCCAACCTCCTTTTTCTATTTGTTTTAAAGTGAAAGCGTATAAACCAGCATGATCTGTTTTAAAAATAAGATCTCCATCTCTAGCTAAAAGTTCTCGATAAATATCCAAAAAACGATAATAAGTCATCTGTTTATGTTTCCAGTTTGAGTCATCAATGGGTGTACAAAATTGTAAATAAAAGCGATTTACTTCACCTTCTGCAAATACCTGTTTTAATTGCTCCACTCTCATCCAAATAAATCGTATATTTTTCTGTTGTGGGAAGCTTGATGCTCTTACCATATCTTTTGCATTATTTTCAATCCCAATCCAGTTTATTTCAGGATACTTCTTTGCAGCTTTTCTAACAAACATTCCATTTCCAGTCCCCAAATCAACATATAATGGGAATTTTCGGGTTTGAAACAAATTTCGTATTGGTGAAACTATCTTTGCTTCTTTTCCGATCAAGATAGGCTTTTCGAAATTATTTTGTTTCTTTCCCATGCATACTCCTCCATAAAAAAAAGCCCCAAACAAAAGGACTTTTTCATTTAAAAAAACAAGAAACCTTGCTTGAGTTGGTTTTTGTAAGGGGGAGAGGAGCACCCTAACAAATCCAAAGGATTATGCCTGAATCAAATGCTTCACTTGCGAAGTGCCAATCTGAACAGAAACGGATTTTAGGGCCGTTGTCAGGACTGCATGGATAGTTAACAGAAAGAGAATGGGAAAATAAGTTGATGTGTGCGAGGAAAATTCACTTAATAGCATTTATAATATATCATAATTAATTTTATTTTTCGATAAATTATATAAATTTAGAAATAATTGTTTATAATGATTTTATATAGCAATATTTTCAAACATGCAAATTTAAACGACAAGGTGGTTTTCTGTGAAGGATGTAGATCAAATTATTGAAACTATTATTGGAGCAGGACTTGCCTCTGTTGTGGCAAAATGCAAACCATTTGTGGTTATAAAGGCCATCTAAAAAATCAATTTAAAAATCGAAATTATTATAAAATGAGAAGGAAAGGAAGATGAATTAGCATGAAAAACAAAAACAAATCTCCCTCCAAATGGGATATGAAATGGAAAAAACCGAGAACAGCGAAAGCAAACTGGAAAATACCAACTAGTGTGTGGGTTATTATCGGATTATTATTTTTATTTACAGGTATCACTTATGCAACAAGCCTAGCAAATAGTAACACCCCACCAAATGCTACAGAAAAGAAAACTACCCATAAAAAATTCATTACAGGAGCACAAAAACAACCAAAAAATCCCCAATCGAGAAAAACTGCAAATCGTCAAAAAAAGAAAAATCGGGATAATCCAAATCTATCAATAACTCAAAAAAAGGAAAAAACAAATTCGGAAAAAACCCCAAACATTTCCGATGATCTTGATTCAAATCCAAGCAATCCCACAAAACCTGAAATAAAAACAGTCTATATCTATAAGGACCGTCCAACTTCAAATAATAAAAAGAACACTCCTACTCCTAAAAAACCGATTCCTACCAAACCAACCACTCCTCCAACAGCAGGAACAAAGCCCAAACCATCATCCACACCAATAATAGCTGATCCCAAAAACATACTAAAAAACCCTAGTTTCGAAAACAATTCAAAATATTGGATGAATTGGTCTCCAGATGGACAAGGAAGCGCATATGATATCGCTAAAGATTACCCTTATGATGGGAAATCCGATATGGTTCACTGGTATGACCATGATTATCGACAACTTACTTTCCAGCGACCAAAGAATATTCCCGATGGAATCTATATACTCAAAGGAATGGTACGAAGTAGTGGAGGTCAAAAACAACTTCGCCTGGGAGTAAAAGAATCAGATAATACTGTAGATGATGAAAATAAATATATAGAATTAAACAATAAAGCAGATCCAAACACATGGCATGAGTTTCAAGTGAACAATATTATAGTAAAAGGAGGAACAGCAAAGGTTTATCTCTTCTCTTACTCTACAAAAGGAAAATGGGCTGATTTTGATAACATTCGTTTTTATCGTGTGAAATGAAATTCATAATAAAAAATGACCTCGGAAAGCGACCGGAATCGGTAACATTCAAGATGAAAAAAGTATATGCGGATACATCCCAATACATTAAAAACACTCGGCCGTGGCCAAGCTGTCGTAATACGAGAAATCCCTGATCTATTAATTGATTTAACACAAGTTCAACTTGCTCCCAAATAACATGCCTATCCTGATCCAGATTGATCGTGATTTTATATTTACATGAATCACACATTTATTCATCACAATCTATCTTACCGACTCGCATAGCAGGTGGTTTTATTTCACACGACATTCGTCTCATCTAGAAAAAGCCGTAATAAAAAGCACTCTAGCTAGAGTGCTTTTGTTCACAAAATGGAATTAATGTGAGCGCAACAATACGATTTTTTTCTTCTGGTTATTTCTTGCAATTTTATTTTTTAATAAGCTTTTAAGTAAATGGTTATGAATCTACAATTTGATCATAGAAAAAATGGCCAGAGATTCGGCTTTTCCCTCTCTTGCTAACATTGGTATAGATAGAAGAACAATCGTGATAAAAACGATGGAAAACCATTTTTTCAATACAAAACAAACTTCTTACTTGGATTATATTTCGAATTTTAGCAAACCTATAGATGGTTTACCGTTTGTTTTAAAAGTCTTGATGGGATTTTGTCCTTTTTTACAATATCTTCATATGTTTCTCGTTCTACTATCACTTCTGCTCTACCATTTTGAACCAATACTACTGCCGGTTTCGGTAAACGATTATAATTACTTGCCATGGAATAATTGTATGCTCCTGTACAACTTATCGCTAACAAATCACCTTTCTGCACCAAAGGAAGGGTTACATCCCAAATTAACATATCACCTGATTCACAACACTTACCTGCAACGGATACCAAATCTGTTGCTTCTTCGTTTGCACGATTAGCTAACATCGCTTCATATTTTGCGTCATAGATGGCTGGTCTTGGATTATCTGCTATTCCTCCATCTACAGCAATATATTTACGAATTCCTGGTATTTCCTTCATTGTTCCAACTGTATAGAGTGTAGTACCTGATTCTCCGACAATCCATCTACCTGGTTCTAGCCAAATCTCAGGACATCTTTGAGAAAATGCTTTTTCAATAATAGATGAAATACCCTTTATGATGATTTCAATTGGTTGAGGAGTATCCTGTTCTGTATAACGTATACCAAATCCTCCTCCTATATTGAGGACATCTGGAAAAAAACTATATTCTCTTTCACAACGATGAATAAGTTCAACTAAACGATTTATGGCAACTGCAAATGCCTCTGCATCAAAAATTTGCGAACCAATATGAGAATGAAATCCTTTAAGTATCAGAGAGGAACTTCCTAATATATATTGAACAGCTACATCTGCCTGTCCACTCGATAAATCAAAACCAAATTTAGAATCTTCTTGACCCGTTTGTACAAAATTATGAGTATGAGCTTCTACACCAGGTGTTATACGAAATAAAACTGGAACCATTTTTCCCATTTCACTGGCTACTTCTTCAAGCATTGTCAACTCTATCATGTTATCCACTACGACATAACGTACCCCATAATTGATTGCTTCTTTTAGTTCTTCTAGGGATTTATTATTGCCATGAAAATAGATGCGATCTGCTGGAAAACCTGCTTGGACTGCTGTATAGAGTTCTCCTCCAGAAACTACATCCAAAAAATAACCTTCTTCTTCTACTATTCGGCACATTGCGAGTGTATTAAACGCTTTACTAGCATAGGCAGTACGATATGGAATCGTTGTCTGATCACAAGCTTTTTTGAGTTTGCGCATTTGCTTGCGGATATTTGCTTCATCCATTATATATAATGGTGTTCCAAATTGCTTTGCAAGTTGTGTTGTGTCGCAACCACCTATCTCTAAATGACCTTGTACATTTTTTTTGGCTGTTCCGTGTAAATACATAAAACCTTCCCCTTTTTGCACCAATAATACTTTACTATACGCTAGTGAGTTAAAGGAGAAAAGCATTATTTCTACTCATTTTGATAATGAATATGTAAAATGAGTTGAATTGCTTTTGTAGTAACAGGAGAACCGACTAAGATCGCATCTCGATGATGCATTTTACCAATGTCACCAATCCCTATAATTACTGGAATAAATAATTTATTCAAGATTTCAACTGTATCTCCATATATTCTCGCAGTACGTTGACGATGATGATAACCAAATTTATTTACTCCTGTACCAATTACATTTCCATAACAGTCCAATGACATGTGTACTGGTGTTCCTCTACTCCTCATACAATTGGACGCTACTACAATCGCACCTAAAACTTCTATGTCTGGATGTGTTGCAACACAATACAAATTATTTTCGCCTGCACCTATCTTACTCGAACCGCAATCATCAAACATAACAAGAACGGGGTCAAATGCAGCTTGTTTTATCAGATCAACTAGATTATCAGCTGATAGGGCAGAAGGATTACCTGCTGATAAGGAGATGCACCGTGCCCCTATATTTCTTGCAGCACATTCTAGACTATCTTTGGCTATTTGATCACCATCTGTGACTAATATTACTTTTCTTTTCGTCATGGTCTATCCTTTTGGTTTGAAAACAAATGCAGTGATAAGCCCGAAAATAATAGCCGCAGAAATACCTGCACTTGTAATTTGGAAAATCCCTGTAAGAACCCCTATCAATCCATCATCTTGAACTGCTTGCAACGCTCCATGAACAAGTGAATTACCAAAGTTGGTAATTGGTACTGTTGCTCCTGCTCCAGCAAACTCGATCAATGGATCATACAAACCAACTCCATCTAATATAGCACCAGCAACTACCAAAATACTTAGGACATGTGCTGGAGTAAGGGAGGTCAAATCCATCAACAATTGTCCAATTACGCAAATAAGCCCACCAACAATAAAAGCAGTAATAAAAGAACCCACACCATCCACATCCTTCAATCTTCAAGTTTGTGATTAGTATGTCCCAAAGCAAAGGCAAGATACAAAGGTATCATTGCATAAATATTATTGTTATCCCCCATACTAACAGCAATTCTTATAAGACAAAACGGGGTCTTTATCCAATGGAAACTTCACAAAAAAAAGAACAACAAAATAAGGACAAGCAAAATGATTCCATTTCAAATGATATTTTGGTTAATATTGAAAAAATTCAACACACCTTTTCCTCTAGCCCAGATTTAATGGTCCGTCCGTTCCAAACAAAAGGACAAGAAGATGTTTGTCTTATTTATTACAGTANTTTGGTAGATAAAGTTTCTATAAATGATAATTTAATGCGTCCTCTTATGTTCCAGTTCGATGATACAAATGAATTTTTTGAACCTGATTTATCTATCCCTATTGGAAAAATATATAAAACGAAGTCACTATACAAAATAAAAAAAGCCATTACTCAAGGAGAGTCTGTCTTATTAATAGATAAAACTCCACATGCTCTCGTTTTTTGTACACAAGGCTGGCCCCAAAGAGCAATCACAGAACCACAAATCGAGTCATCCATAAAAGGTGGGCACCAAGGGTTTATTGAAACGATTGAACAAAACCTGGCCTTAATCAGAAGATATATTACAGACAATAATTTAATAGTAAAAGAATATATAGTGGGAACTCGATCCGAATCGAAAGTATACATACTCTATCTTGAAGATATCGTCAATCATGATTTCGTTCATGAATTTGAAAATCGACTAAAACGTATTAATAAAGACGCAGTGCTTGATATCGGGGAATTAGAGGAGATGATTGAAGATAATCCACTATCCTTATTTCCTCAGTTTTTGATTTCGGAAAGGCCAGATACTGTTGCATCCAATCTGCTTCAAGGTAGGGTGTCTTTACTTATGGATCATTCTCCAAATGCTATTGTTGCACCAATGTCACTCACGGCTTTTTTTCAAAGCCAAGATGACTATAGTTCTCGTTGGATTACAGCAACTTTTATACGTCTGCTTCGCATCGCTTCTTTTTTTATCGCAATTGGTTTACCAGCATTGTATATTGGCGTTATCTCGTTCCATTATGAATTGATTCCATTGGATCTCATGCTTTCTGTCGGAGAATCGCGATCCAAAGTTCCTTTTCCTCCCATACTCGAAGCGATTTTAATGGAAATCGCTATTGAAATGTTGAGAGAAGCCGGAATACGACTTCCAAATCCGCTGGGACAAACTGTTGGGGTAGTTGGTGGGATTATCATTGGGGAGGCAGCCGTACAAGCAGGTATCGTAAGCAACATCATGGTTATTGTAGTAGCTGTTACTGCAATTGCTGCATTTATCATACCGAATTATGACATGTCGAGTGCTGTTAGATTAGTGAGGTTTCCTTTAATGTTTCTTTCTTCCTTATTTGGAGCCGTAGGACTATCCATTGGCATTATTGTTCTTTTTGCATATTTAATTGAGTTGAAGTCACTTGGTGTACCTTTTGGGAGCAGTTTTGCCCCTATTGAATTATCCGATTGGAAAGATACCTTTATTCGAGCTCCACTAAAATGGATGAAACAAAGGCCCCTCTCTGTTAAACCAGATCAACTACGTAGACAGGGGGAAAAGGAGTAACATGGCAAAAAAATCGTTTCAACTTTCATTTAGTCAATACGTGTTTCTTATCTATAAAACACAAATAGGAGTTGGAGTCTTAACCATCCCTCATGACATATTTATAGAAGGTGGTGGGTCAGATGGTTGGATTGCTATTATATTAGGCTGGATTATTACAAATGCAGTGAGTTTTCTTATACTAAATACCATGAAAAACCATCCCAATGATACTTTATTTGATCTGATCCCGAAATATTTTGGAAGATGGTTAGGAAAAGTGATTATTTTTGGTTGGTTTCTCTATGTTTTATTTGCGGCTAGTTTTTCATTCCTTTATTCCGTCTTTCTGATCAAAGTATGGGTTTTACCCAATACTAATCCACTTCTTATTGGTTTGTTATTTATTATACCTATTTATCAAATTACGAGAAAAGGAATTCCGATGATAAGCCGTTTTGCCCAATTCACTTTTTTGATAACGCTTTGGATGATCCCTACTCTTTTCTTTTCCATTAAAAACGGAATTTGGTTAAATTTACTCCCATTAGTTCGAGATGGATGGATGCCAATCTTTAAAGTTATTCCAATGACTAGTTTATCGTTTTTAGGTTTTGAACTAGCCTTCTTTTTATATCCTTATCTTAAAAACAAAAAAGATGCCTATAAAGGCATTCTTATCTCAAATACAATGACTGCTTGTGTGCTTATTTTTGTAACCATTTTAAGCTATATTCGGTTAAGCGATTCCGAGTTAGTTTATGACCTTTGGCCTACTCTGGATTTACTTAAGTTGATACGATTTCCGTTTCTCGAGCGATTGGAAATCATCTTTATTTCAGGATATATTATCATTTTATTTATGACTGTTATTCCATATCTATTCATTGCACTGGATGGATCCCGTTATTTAACAAATCGTCGTTCTATTACCCAACCCGCATTAATCATCATTCTATTGGGATGGTTAGGGATTTTGTATTCTTCGCAGTTTGAAATTGAGAATATTGTCCATTTAAAAAAATGGTTATCCAATAGCGGCAAGTTCTTTGGTTTTATCTTTCCTATCTGTCTGTGGCTCTATGGAAAAATCTTTTTGGCGATAAAGAAAGAAAGGCTCGATATCCAATGAAAATGAAATTAGTTAGTTGTCTTATAAGCTTATGCCTCCTATTAAGCGGTTGTGGGGATCAATTATACCTTGAAAGATCAGATATCATATTAATGTTAGGAATAGATTTAGATAAGAACAATGATTTGATCTTCTTTGCAAGTACTCCTGTCTTTAATACAGAAGTTAAAAAAAATTACCATGTCATGAAGGTGAAAGCGAAAAGTTTGCGTGAAGCAAGATATCAATTTAATGCATTAAGTCAGGGCACGATTGTGAAAGGAAAAATTCAGACCATACTAGTAGGGAAAAAGTTTTTACAACAAAGGAATGTGCTTCCTTATTTAGATGTTATTATTCGTGACCCGAAAGATGATCTAAACAGCAAAATCGTCATGGTAGATGGTCCGGTTGAAGATATTTTCAATTCCAAAATGGATGACAAAGGCAGACTAGGAGTAGTAATCCGCAACATGTTGGATAACTTGTTTCTAAGTGGTGTCATCATCAGCCCGAATCTTCAACAATTCAACGCTTCACAATTAGAAAAACGATTTACTCCAATGATTCCTGAAATGAAAACGATAAATAAAAATGTAAAAATAACAGGTTCAGCATTATTATCTCATAATGGTTTATACCAAACATCATTAAACCTTATTGAAAATCCGTTGGCACTTATTTTACAAGATTTTCTTACCAATCAGATCCCAGTATCACTTCCAATATCCTCTAGTCGAATTCATGAAAAAAAAGAACTCAGCCGACTGAGCATCGCGATTAAAGGTGTTAGAAAAAAAGTAAAAACAAACGTAATAAATGGACAATTTCATTTTGATATTCACCTAACTGTGTTTGCCGATCTAGTAGAAAGAATGTTTTATTTAGATACAGCAAATCATCCCACAGAAATTAAAAAACTCATTGCAGATCAATTGAATATCGAAGTTACTAGACTCATAAAAAAAACACAAAAGCACAAAATCGATCCCATCGCACTTGGTGTATTCGCCAGAGCTCAACAATATAAAAATTGGAAGAAGGTAGAAGACAATTGGTTTGAAACGTTCTCCAAAGCCAAGGTGAATATCACAACTGATATAGTCCTAATAAATACAGGTGTTATTCATTAAAATAAGGTGGGATCAGCTCACAATTTGGAATAATGTCTGAATCCTCCGGAGTATAATAAGAAAGTTTTTTCAAAAAATAGCATGTTTCGGGAAGATGATGTTCTAAAAAGCGATATGTTAAACGGTTAAAAAGTTGATTTTCTTTGTATTCTTTTAACACCAAAATAACCAGTTGGTTAAATTGATTAACGGAAATTATTACATTTCGAACAAATTTTACTTGTTGAGGAACTTGTTCTTCTGTAAAGTTTTCCATTTGTTTTATTTTTCCATTTTCATACAGATACCATAAAAATATCTTCGCTAATTCATTTGATTTGTTAATTATTTCTGCTTCAAGAGGATCTAATCCATTTGCTAATAAGGAAGCATGACCAGCTTGATCTTCTAACCATAAATCAAGCAATTCTACAAGAGATAAAGGAGGTGCATCATTCCCGCAAGTAAGATACCCTAAAATCCGAAGATATTCTTGATTTTCTAATAGGGTACCAGCTAAAAATGTAGGTGTTAAATTTAAATTTACTTTATTCCTTAAACGTAAGTATTGTAAATTTGACTCCAATGTATAATACCCATAAGCAATCGGATGCACCTCTCTAGCAAAATCGCTCATTTCAAGAGAAGCAGCAGTTAACCGAGGACTTAGTTTTTTTAACCTTTTTCTCAAATAAGCAAATTGATCAATGTAGTCATTTGCTATTCTTACATATTCCTTTTCAGCTGGAGATAAATAATCCCGAACAAAATGAGCATGGTCATATAAAATTTTTAACCAAAAATGATGTTCTTCCCATGGCGACAAGTAAGATGATTCTTTCAATCAGGACCCTCCTTTTCTCTATTCATGCCATTCTATTTATGCAAATGCACCTATATCCCTATTTCAAAAGTTTTTCAAAAAAAAGAAGACCGAAGTCCTCTTTCCACTCTTACAATAAATGTGCTTTCATTTGAGATATAATTTTTTTCTCCAATCGTGAAACTTGCACTTGTGAAATCCCAAGCCTCTTTGCTACATCTGATTGTGTTTGATCCTTGTAATAACGTAAATAGACAATCAACTTTTCCCTCTCCGATAAATGCTCAATCGCTTCTTTTAAAGCTAATTTATCAAACCAACTTATATCCGATTCATCTGCAATTTGATCCATTAGAGTAATGGGATCTCCATCGTTTTCATAGACCGTTTCGTGGATAGATGTAGGTGCTCTATTAGCTTCTTGAGCAAATACGATTTCTTCAGGTGTCAATTCTAGCTCTTCTGCCACTTCTTTTAGAGTGGGGATACGATTCAATTTTTTACTTAGCTCATCTTTCTTTTTACGTACTTTTGTAGCGATTTCTTTTAATGACCGGCTTACTTTCACCATGCCATCATCACGTAAAAAACGTTGAATTTCTCCAATAATCATAGGTACTGCATAAGTAGAAAATTTCACATCATAAGACAAATCAAATTTATCTATTGCTTTTAATAATCCAATTGATCCAATTTGAAAAAGATCTTCAGCATCATAACCACGTCCCAAAAATCGCTGAACAACAGACCAAACCAATCGAATGTTGTGTTTAATCAAATGATCCCGAGATGCAAGATCTCCTTGCTGACTATTTTGGATGAGTTGTTTCACTTCTTGGTCTGGCAAGTAACGATGTCTTGTATTTCGTACATCAGCATCCATTTACCATCCCTCAATTCGCCATCGTTTGAGGATGGTTTTTTAACTGCTTTACAAGGAGAACCGTTGTCCCTTGACCAAGATTAGATCGAATGGTCACTTCGTCCATAAAATTTTCCATGATCGTAAAGCCCATTCCCGACCTTTCTAGTTCTGGTTTTGATGTAAACAATGGTTGTCGAGCTTTCCCAATATCATCTATTCCTATCCCTTTGTCTGTTATTTGAATGGTTATTTTCGTACCTAGAATCTCTGCTCGAATATAAACTTGTTCTTCTGGATGTTCTTCATATCCATGGATAATGGCATTGGTAACCGCTTCTGAAACCACTGTTTTAATATCGTTTAGTTCATCTAGACTTGGATCCAATTGAGAGACAAATGCAGCTACAGTAATTCGTGCAAATGCTTCATTCTCAGACAAACTAGAAAAAGTTAGTTCCATGACATTGCGATATGTATTATTCATGATGCCACCTCACAAGCTGAAATGGCACTATTTTCATCTTGGTAGGGAGGCAAAATCTGAAACAAACCTGACATTTCCATGAGTTTGAAAATAGAAGGTTGAACAGAACATAAATACATCTTGCCACCTTTACTCATCATTTGTTTGTATCTTCCAAGAATCACACCAAGTCCAGAACTATCCATAAATTGGAGATTTTCTAAATTTAAGACTAAATGAGAGTGAATATTTTTGGCTAATTCTGCTTCTATTGTTCTTCTTACATTTGAAGCTGTATGATGATCCAAATCTCCTGTTAAACGAACAATTAGTACACGCTGGGTGGAAGTTAAATGAATGGATAACGACAACCTGGGCACGCTCCTTTCAGTCTGTTAACGAATACATTCTCTCTATTACCTAATATTTCCTGCTAAGCTTTGTTACCTCTATTTTCACCTTGTCTAAAAAAACAAAAAGCTGGTCACTTCAAAGCAACCAGCTTTTCCCTAAAATAATGTATCTTCTAAAACTCGTTTAACAGAAGACCAAAATCCTGCTCTTCCAATTTCTTTTGAGCTTACCAATTCAAGAGAAGCTATCTTTCTCCCTTCTTTATGAAACTCCATTGTTCCTAAAACTTGTCCTTTCTTGATTGGAACTTCCAACGTGCGCCACTTAATGACTTTTCGAATTCCATTCGGATTTTCACCTTTTTTCATCATCATACTAATTGGATGATGAGCTCGGATCACAATATATTCAGGGTCACCTTTTTCTACTCTTAACTTAGCGATTATATCTCCTTGTTTATAGAAAACACGATTTGTAAATTGAGCAAATGCATAATCCAGCATCTGTGAAACTTCAGCATTTCGTATTTTCGTATCTGGTTCCCCCATTACAACCGCAATGACTCGAAAGTTTTCCCTTTTTGCAGTAGCAGTTAAACAGAAGCGAGCTTCATTGGTAAATCCAGTTTTCAAGCCATCCAACCCTGGATAGAAACGAACCAATTTATTTGTATTTACAAGCCAAAAAGGCTTTTTGCTTCCTTGGCGCAAATAATCTTGATAGAGCCCAGTAAATTTTGTGATTTCAGGGTGTTTGAGTAGCTCTCGTGACATCAGTGCGATGTCATGTGCAGAAGTGTAGTGGTCAGGAACAGGAAGTCCATTCGAATTTTGAAACTTGGTATCATTCATCCCTAACTCTTTCGCACGGGCATTCATCATTTGGGCAAAACGCTGCTCTGTTCCTCCTAACTTCTCTGCCATTGCAGCAGAAGCATCATTAGCAGAACCTATTGCAATTCCTTTTAGCATATCTCTAACACTCATTTGCTCTCCAGGCTCTAAAAATATTTGTGAACCACCTTTTGATGCTGCATTTTCACTCACACTGACTTGATCGCTCCATTTTAATTGTCCACTCTCAATCGCTTCCATGATTAGAAGCATCGTCATAACTTTGGTGATACTTGCTGGAGGCAATTTATCATGTCCATTTTTCTCAAAGATGACGGAGCCTGTATCTGCATCCAATAACACGGCGGAACGTGCATTGGGTGCTAGATCAGATGAATCATCTGGTCCTGCAAAAACCAATGTTGGAATACAGCTTATTGCCAAAAAAAAGACAGAAAAAAGAATGCTAAATCTTTTCCACATAATATTTTCATTCCTCCTATCGTACGTCCATAGTTTGTACCAGTGACAGGGGGAATATTCCAATTATGATAAAAGTAAGAAGGAGAATGTGATTGAACTATTTACTTGAATTATTTACACTATGTAAGAAAGATTGCCTCCTATTTGCACAAATAGAGTTAAAAATGATCATTAAACAAAACATCGGGAAGATCTTCAAGGTGATTGGTGAAGAGCATTAACAAGACACACNAATCCAAGCGTATATGACCCAAGCTTGGGTCTAGACAGCGGAGCGAGCACACCTAATTCCTACAAAAGAGGACATCCTTCAGCTCGGAAGCTGGCCAACACAGAAGTCAAAGGTTGGCGTCCAGCTCCCACAGTCTTTCTCAAAAATGCCAGAACTGCTTGCCCTCCTAGCAGAATGCTAGGAGCGGTTGAAACGCCTCAAGAAACATGAATGATTGATAAATATATAATTGTATATATTAAGGAAGTCATTAAACCGGAGGGACTACCATGTATGAAATTTTTGTACTAGGCGAGTTAATGGAAATGGATAAACACGGATATTTACTCCAAGAAAGACTAAAACGTGCAGTCGGTCCAATTCGTCAAATTAGCTCTGGAACTTTATATCCACTTATCTCGAGACTAGTAAGTCAAGAATGGATCAGTCTTATAGGAGATGACACTGCAACAGGGAAGAGACCCAAAAAAAAATATACATTGACAGTAGCAGGGAAAAGGGAATTTATGGAATTAATGAAAGAACCATTGAAATACAATACGGACATTGAAATAATTTTACATTTTAAAATGTGCTATTTTGAATATGTTTCTAAACAAGTTCAGCTTTCTTGTCTGGAACAATACTACAACTATCTAAAATACAATTTGGACTACATTCAGGATCAAATTCAGTTATTTATGGATAAAAAACACCAAATTCCGGAGCAAAAACGTATGCAAGTCATGCGAATGTTGGAACATCGAAAATTTATATGTATATCTGATGTGGAGTGGGTAACAAATGAAACAGCTAAAATTCAAACGTCACCTGACAAAGAAACAGAATAAAACACGATAATAAAAAATAATCCGCTTCTCGTACACATGAACTTAGAGAAGTCGGATTATTAGAGCATATTCTATTTATAAATGAGAACCACCAGTAACATCTATCAGTTGGGCCGTCACAAAACGACTATCTGAAGAGGAAAGAAAAGAAACCACGTCTGCAATATCAGCAGGCAATCCTAATCTTCCTAGTGCAACGATATCCGCAGATATTTTGTGTACTTCTTCTGATTCTAGAAACTCTGCATTCATGTCTGTTTTCACCATTCCAGGTAAAACGGCATTAACTGTAATGTTACGTGGTCCGAGCATTTTAGCAAGATGATGCGTAAAAGTATTTATTGCTCCTTTGGACAAGTTATAAGCCATTATGGGTGGATAAGCGACACGTGTTACTCCCGAAGATATATTAATGATACGCCCTTTTTCACGAATTCGATCGATTGTCTTCTGAACGAGAAAAAAAGGAGCTTTTACATTTACTGCAAATACTTCATCGAAAGCCTTTTCTGATATTTGTTCAAATGATTCTGAGGTACCCACACCCGCATTATTTACCAGAATATCAAATTGATTGCTATCAAAGCGCTCTATTAATTCTTGATCAAGTGATTCTACTAAATAATCTACACCTGCAACAGATCCAAGATCAGCCCCAATGGCAAAAGCTTTTCCTCCCTGTGACTGAATATAACGAACCACTTCTTCCGCTGCATCATCACGGCTGCCATAATGAACAGCAACAATTGCACCATCTTTAGCTAATCGAATCGCAATCCCTCTCCCAATACCTCTGCTAGCTCCTGTAACCAGTGCAACTTTTCCATTTAAACGATCCATTAATATCATTCTTCCTATTCGTATATTCGTTTTCGTCTTGGTGGACAGTCTAATTTCCATAAGAATAACGAAATAATTATCGATCAATCACTAAAAAACAACTTCGATGTCTCCTCTGGGCATCCTGATTTCGGTATTTTTCATGCCATGCTATTGGAATTTCACTCCAAGTAATCCCGCTATCTGTAGAACGGTACAGCCCCTGATTATTCAATGCATAAAAAGTGCCTGATGTCGTAGGATCCATAGCTAAATTAGAAATCATCATCCCTTTTGCTGGTGGCAAACCTAGATTGACAATTTCCCATGGTTCATTCCCTGTTTTTCGATAAATATAGGATTCAGCAGAAGTAAAATCATAAGCATCTCTTGCGTGTAATGATGCAGAAACGAGCAATGTATTTGGATCATTTTTGTCTGCGATCATACTAAACAAATAGGGATGATTTAAACCATCACTAAAAGTTTGCCATGATTCACCTCCATCCAAACTCATCAAGAGGCTTCGTCCAGGAAAATCTACGCCATCACTTCCTGCTGCATATACTCGGTTTTCTACTTTTGAATGAGTTAACAAAGTATGAGCATCCAAAGGATGTCCTAATTTTGTATCCATCCAATTTTCTCCATTGTTCTTGCTTCGTATGACTGCACCTGCTTCAATGGAAACATACAACTGTCCATTTTTATAATCTTCCGTAATATATCGAACATTATGAGTTGCCGGGTTGGCAGGAAAAGACCAACTTGCATAGGACGGCAAAGAATGGATTACATCAAATCGGCTCCAAGTTTGTCCTCCATCTTCCGAATAAAATATTTCACTTAATTCCGTACCAATATAGACAACTCCATATCCCCTAAATTTTTTTGTTGAGCTGACAAGTATAGAGGTAATAGCATAATCAGAAAAATCTTGATCTAATTTCCGCCAGGAATCTCCGCCATTGTCACTTACCCATAAACCTTGTTTGTTTGTTCCGCAATATATTCGATTTGGTGAGAATGGATCATAAGTAAGAAAAGTAGGCTGAATTCCTGATAGATGGTTTTGAACATCATATGATGATCCGTTTTCATCTACCACTACCAGTTCCTCGGGCATACCTAAAAAGAACCTTTTCATATTTTTTTCTCCTTTAATTGTAAATGGTTGTCCAATATATATCGATACGATATATACGAATGATATATCGTATCGATATATATTGCAATATTTTTTTATCACAGATTACTACATTTCTCTCTCGAACGTATTCATTCTAATACAACAATAATAATGTAATACAAAACAACAATTTTTTATTGTAAATCGATAAAATATAGTTTAAAGTCAAATTAACAATAAATAACTGAGGTGGCACTTATGAAACAAGGAACAACACTCTTTTTAAAAATAGCTGTTATTCTTATTGGAATCCCAGTTCCTGCTTTGTGCATATTTTTGGTACCTAAGATAGGGAATTTTGCAGCAGAATTATATCCAGATATTACTTATATGAAATATCTCGTTTCAATCGATTTATATGCAACAGCCATACCTTTTTACTTTGCTCTGTATCAAACTTTTAAACTTTTA
Organism: Shimazuella kribbensis DSM 45090; assembly: GCF_000428065.1. Taxonomy (GTDB): domain Bacteria; phylum Bacillota; class Bacilli; order Thermoactinomycetales; family Thermoactinomycetaceae; genus Shimazuella; species Shimazuella kribbensis. The sequence goes on along the minus strand of NZ_ATZF01000001.1, from coordinate 426,841 downwards.
AACTATATCGACGAGAACAAAGCTTTCTCGAATTTATCTGTAAAAGCATTAAAGACTATCAAATACTGTGCCATCCTGATCAGTATCTTGTATGCAGTAGGGACGCCACTCTTTTACCTTATGGGGGAGAAAGACGACGCTCCAGGTGTCATCGTAATCGGATTGATCTTTATTTTCGCTTCTATAGTGATTGCAGTCTTCGCTGCTGTTCTTCAAAGGCTTCTAAAAGAAGCTGTTGATATAAAATCAGAAAATGACTTTATAGTCTGAGGTGAATAACATGGCGATTATTATCAACATCGATGTGGTACTGGCTAAAAGGAAAATGAGCGTTACTGAACTTTCGGAGAGAGTTGGCATCACAATGGCTAATCTTTCTATATTGAAAAATGGAAAGGCAAAAGCGGTTCGATTGTCAACTTTAGAGGCGATTTGTAAAGCTTTAGAATGTCAACCGGGGGATATTTTGGAATATCGAAGTGATGAAGAAACGAAAAAGCCCTAAAGTAGGATATTTAACATAGAAAGGAAAAAAGACAGTTTTCCGATGGTAAACCAATATATATAATCCTAAATCTATTTCACAATTATACTAAGCAGGACCTAGATCTACACATATCCAGAAAAAACCATTGGAGGGACAAAAAATGAGAGAACTGAAACAACTCGTTTGCTTTGGTTGGGAGCAAGCTCTTTCCTGTTTGTTTCCTGTCGTTATTTTTGCATCTTTGGCTTTCACACAAATCATGCCACTTCCCTTCCTACCACGGTATGACTGGTTGCTCATCATCTGCCTTCTGATGCAGTGGTGGATGGTGCGTTCTGGGCTTGAAACACGGGATGAACTGAAGGTTATCACATTGTTCCATGTTATTGGACTTGCACTGGAACTTTTTAAGGTACATATGGGCTCTTGGTCTTATCCAGAGGCAGGATATTTTAAAATTTTCGGAGTACCTTTGTATAGTGGATTTATGTACGCAAGTGTAGCAAGTTATCTTTGCCAAGCGTGGAGAAGGTTTAAGGTTGAACTGATAAAGTGGCCACCGTTTTTAGTAGTTGTACCTCTAGCAACTGCGATATATTTAAATTTTTTCACCCATCATTATTGGATTGACATTCGTTGGTGGTTAACTGGACTAGTAATCATCGTCTTTTGGCAATCATGGGTTACATATGAGGTTGATGGAACTCGTTACCGCATGCCACTCGCACTTTCTTTTGTACTCATTGGATTTTTTATTTGGGTAGCCGAAAATATCGCAACATTCTTTGGAGCTTGGAAATATCCAAACCAAACCGATGCATGGAATGTCGTACATCTAGGCAAAGTGAGTTCATGGCTCTTATTAGTAATTGTTAGCTTTCTAATCGTAGCGACGTTAAAGCTGGTCAAAAAGTTCCACTAAGATAAATACTAGTCTTTTTTAAAACTATTAAGAATATTATTAAAAAGGTCGATTTCGTAACATAATAAGGGATTCGACCTTTTTTAATGAAGTTTTCCTAGATTGATAAATTATAGAAATCTGTATTTCCACTATGGATTACCAATCTCGCCAGCCTTCTGTGATATCTTCTTCTGTCTCCAATCCTTTCATTTCCTCTACCATCTTGACACCCCTATTAATCAAGTATAAAACGCCTACTTTTTTAGTAGACGTTTCTTGTTTATTGTATAACTTTTCACTTCTGAAGACATACCCTGAAAATAAACGGCCATTGCCCAAGCAGACATTTGATAATCTGGAATATCGCCTCTGTTATAACCATGGATCAAAAATGTTAATTCTTCTTTTGAAAAACCTTTCTCATCACGATTCTTTCGAATAATTTTCTGCAAAAGTCATCCTTTAACCTCGCTTAGTAACCCTTTTACCAATTGAATAAACTTTGGCTTTGTCCTATTTGCAGTTTCCATTACTTGTTCATGAGTCAGAGGCTCTAGTTCTTCTCCTATTGCCATATCGGTAATACACGAAATTCCCAATACTTGTAAACCTACAAAACTTGCAGCGATCACCTCTGGAACGGTTGACATTCCTACTGCATCACCACCTAAATTGCGAAGCATGATCAACTCAGCAGGGGTCATATAAGTCGGTCCACTAATTCCAGCATAAACCCCTTTCTGAATTGAAAAACCATGACTACTTGCAATTTGTTCTGCTAGTTTTATCAAATCAGGTGTATAAGCACTGCTCATATCCGGAAATCGAGGGCCAAGTTCAGCAGTATGAGGCCCAATTAATGGATTTGAACCAGTCATATTGAGGTGATCTGTAATAATCATGAGATCTCCTGCTTGGAAGTTTGCATTCATCCCACCTGCTGCATTGGTAACCAGTAACGTTTCTATTCCCAGTTGCTTCATTACATAGACAGGAAACACAACTTCTCGCTGTGTATAGCCTTCATAAAAATGAAATCTACCTTGCATAGCTACAACTGTTTTGCCTTCTAGTTCTCCTATAACTAACTGACCAGCATGTCCTTCTACCGTTGATATTGGAAAATGAGGAATTTTGTCATAAGCAATCTTCCTACTATTTTTGATTTGATCTGCTAAATCGCCTAAGCCTGATCCTAAAATAAGTCCAATGGATGGTTTTTCTGTAATTATTTTTTTTATCGCTTCGGCAGCTTCTTGTATTTGAGTATGGTTGCTCATGAACAAATCTCCTAACGTAGATCTTTTATGATACCATGCAATAACTGAATAAAATCTTCTTTCACACGTTCTGCTGTTTCCATGACTTCAGCATGGCTAAGGGGTTGTGGCAAAATACCAGCTGCCATATTGGTAATGCAAGATATTCCTAATACTCGAATTCCTGCATGGCGAGCTACGATTACCTCAGGAACCGTCGACATTCCCACAGCATCTCCACCAATGGCTCGAATCATACGAATTTCTGCTGGAGTTTCATAAGAAGGTCCTTGTACTGCTGCATAAACCCCAGATTGAAGTGATACTCCTTGTTTTTCAGCTACCATTTTTGCCAACTCACGTAACTGCCTATCATAAGCTGCTGACATGTCTGGAAAACGTTCCCCTACCGTTGAATCATTAGGTCCAATCAATGGATTTTGATACATCAGATTGATATGATCTTGAATTAACATTAAGTCTCCAGCTTGATAGGAGGTGTTGACTCCTCCTGCTGCATTGGTCACAAGGATAATTTCTACTCCGAGTTCTTTCATCACACGAATCGGAAAGGTAACCGCTTCGATTGGATGACCCTCATAAAGATGAAATCTACCTCGCATCGTAATAACATTTTGCCCCTCTAACTCTCCAATTACTAATTCTCCTGCATGTCCCTCTACAGTGGATAAAGGAAAATGTGGGATTTCTTCATAAGAAATGGTAACTGGATTTTGAATCTCATCCGCTAACATTCCTAAACCAGATCCCAAAATTAAACCGATTCTAGGTTTCTTATTTATTCGTTCTTGTATCGAACGAACCGCTTCTTTTAAAATAGTCATCTCGCTCAACCCTTTATTTTTTGATAAAAACTTTCCCCAAGTGGAGAAGCTACATCGAAAATCTCCGCAATAGTAGCTCCTACGTCAGCAAATGTATTTCGGATTCCTAAATTTTTCTCACCTGTCTTTTTTTCTTTGTTTCCAGTAGTGTACACGAGCAAAGGTGTATATTCTCTTGTATGGTCTGTACCATGAAAAGTAGGATCATTCCCATGATCTGCAGTTATGATGAGTAAATCTTTTTCCGTTAGTTTGTCGAGAATTTCCGGAACACGTGCATCGAACTCTTCCAAAGCATTGGCATAACCCACCGGATCTCGACGATGTCCAAACTTAGCATCAAAATCAACCAAATTCACAAAAATAAAGCCCTCTTGGATATCATCATAGCAAGTAAGAAGCTTATCTACTCCATCCATATTGGATTCTGTATGTATGGACTTACTGATGCCCTCTCCTGCGAATATATCAGATATCTTCCCTACTGCTACTACCTCTACCCCTGTATCATACAGATGATTGAGAATTGTTTTACCTGGTGGTTTGACACTATAGTCTTTCCGATTGGCTGTTCTAGTAAAGTTGCCTGGTTGTCCTATAAATGGTCTAGCTATCACTCTGACAACAGACCATTTATCTTGCAGTGTCAGTTCTCTGGCAATTTCGCAAATATGATATAACTCCTCCAAAGGAACTACTTCTTCATGCGCGGCAATCTGAAATACACTGTCTGCAGAAGTATAAACAATGATATTTCCGGTCTCCATATGTTCCGAACCTAGTTCTTCAATAATTTGTGTTCCAGAAGCAACGCAATTTCCAATTACTTTGCGACCTGTTTTTTCTTCTAAGGTTTGAATAAGTTCCAACGGAAATCCGTTTGGATAACTCGGAAAAGGAATATCGGTTCTCAAACCCATCATTTCCCAGTGACCTGTAGTCGTATCTTTTCCTTTTGATATCTCTACCATCTTTCCATAGAATGCTGTCGGAACGTCCGTTGGCTGTACTCCCTCTAACGTTTCGATATTCCCTAAACCTAATTTTTGCATATTGGGCATATGTAAACCATGTTGATGCTGTGAAATATGTAACAATGTATGAGAACCAACATCATTAAAATCTTTCGCATCAGGTAACTCCCCAATGCCAACACTGTCTAATACAATTACCATTACTCGAGATATAGGCAACATTTTTCACCTCTATATGAGAGTATAAATGAGTCAAGTCTAGTCGAAATATTGTAAATGCTGTTTCTTTTACACTTTCTAATCTAACAAAAAAGGGACTCGCCGCATAGCCTTAGCATGCACTTCATCCCTTACTGCCATCCTTTAAAATTGAACCTACTCGCCAATCCAATAAAAAACAAGTAACCGATCCAACCATGTCGAGTCACGTATGAAATTTTGCTGAGATTCCATAGTAGAAACTTTAACAGCATTTCCAAAAGGCTCTTGATAAGGCGAACGTATTGGAAAAAAATACGAAAACAACTGAAGCAATTGCGAGAGCATAAACACAAACAACAAAAAGAGACAGATAAAAAAACTCACTCTCTTTATTCTTTGAAAAGAAAAAATCATCCCAATCACCCTTATTTCCTTATCACTACTTCAATTTATGGAAAAGGGTAATGGTTTATGCTAAAGAATAGCTAGATTCATGACATCGTTTAATGGTGTATAGGGGAGCTGTAAACTTTCTGCAACAGCCTCATACGTAACATGTCCATTCATTACATTTACACCTTTAGCAAGCGGTTTGCTAGACTGAATCGCTTTTTCAGCACCTTTTGAAGCAAGGAGCACTGCATATGGAACAGTGACATTCGTAAGAGCAATCGTAGAAGTACGTGGAACTGCCCCTGGCATATTAGCAACAGAATAATGAACAACACCATATTTTTCATACGTCGGCTCACTATGGGTGGTAACACGATCAATCGTTTCTATGGAACCACCTTGGTCGATTGCTACATCCACAATAACAGAACCAGCTTCCATCTCTTGGACCATATCTTCTGTCACTAAGCGAGGTGCTCTTCTACCTGGAATCAAAACTGCTCCGATTAATAAATCTGTTTTTCGAACGGCTTCTCTTATATTGTAAGCATTGGAAATAACGGTGTTCAAACGTCCTCCAAATATATCATCTAATTGACGTAATCGATCTGGGTTTACATCAAGTAAAGTCACATTTGCTCCAAGGCCCAAGGCCATTTTTGCAGCATTGGTCCCAACTACTCCTCCACCAATAATCACTACATTGCCAGCAGGTACTCCAGGTACCCCACCAAGAAGTACACCTTTACCGCCATGAGGTTTTTCTAAAAACTGTGCACCAATCTGGACAGACATCCTACCTGCAACTTCACTCATCGGTGTCAATAATGGTAATGCTCCATTATCCATTTGGATTGTCTCATAGGCAATTGCAGTTACTTTTTTCTCCATCAGTGCCTTTGTTAACTCCAACTCTGGGGCTAGATGGAGATATGTAAATAAAATTAAATTTTCACGGAAATATCCATATTCAGAAGGAAGAGGCTCCTTAACTTTCATAATCATTTCAGCCTTGGACCAAACTTCTTCTGCTGTACCAATTATTTCTGCTCCATGACTCGCATATTCTTCATCTGTGAAACCGCTTCCAATCCCGGCATTTGTTTCAATGATCACTTGATGACCAGCATGCGTTAACGCATCAATACCAGCAGGTGTAATTGCTACACGATTTTCATTATTTTTTATTTCTTTTGGAACACCAACTATCATAAGTTCTTCCTCCTTTAGATGACAAGTATATCTTACCACTTTTTAAAACAATTTAGTCCACAAAAAAAGAGATCTTTATTTGATCTCTTCGAAATTACGTAACACGAGCACCAACAAGCTTTTTAGGATCTGCAACCACTTCTTTGCAACGTCTACAGACACCATGAAAAGTTAGTCGATGGTCCACAATCTGAAATTCATATTCTTCTTCTACTCTTGCTTCAATCGGCGTTAATAAATCTTCCATAATTTCGTCTACTTCTCCACAATTTAAACAAATCAAGTGATGATGATGATGTTCTGCCCCTTCAGCCCTAAATTCATAACGCGTAACACCATCACCAAAGTTCAGTTTATGAATGACAGAGAGGTCACTTAACAACTCCAGAGTACGATAAACAGTAGCTAATCCAATCTCTGGTGCCTTCTCCTTCACCAACAGGTAAACATCCTCAGCACTGAGGTGTGCTTCCTCATTCTCTATAAGAACACGGACAGTTGCTTCCCGTTGGGGGGTTAACTTGTAGTTATGGGCAGATAGTTGTTGTTTAATTTGATTCACCCGTTTTTCCACAGACACCACCCCCTATGCCATATATTCATTATAGGTGAGAAATCAGGGGGAAGTCAAACTAAATGAAAAAAACTATCAGATAAGAATTATTATAACAAACTACATCGAAAAAGGAATAACATTTTTCATCCACAAAGGAGAAATATAGGCTTCTGTTGCAGCTACAATCAACAAACAAACAGTGAGTGTTGATGCTAATATCGAATACCTAACAAATTGCGGATAAATCGGTCCCCTACTATGAATAAACCGATTACGAACCAAAGTAATGGAGAACTGAATCCCTGCTACGGATAAAACAAGTAATACTGGTATTACTACTATATTAATGGGAACCACGGCAGCAATAGCAAACCATAATCCTTTCCACGAAAGCTGATTGATCAAAAATCCAATCGTAAACCCGATGACCAAGCCCTTGAAAAATAAATAGACAAGCATAATGGGGATCCCAATCACGGATAAACCAAGTATCCACATTAATGCGAGCATTTTAAAGTAATCTCCAATAGAATGTTGAAAAGCTACGCTGGGATCTGCAATATCATCTTGGGCTAAACCTTGAAAAAAATAATGTAAGTATTGCAGTAGTTCCCCTTTTTTATTGATATCCAATGTATTAACGATAACTGCTCCAAATACGACACCTACTAAAAACAATACGCTTACAAACAAATAAATAGATTTGTGTTCTATGAGGTGCTCCATCAACATGTGTAAAAATCGATTTTTCCGTTTCATATCATCCCTGCCTTTCTCTTCTACTTAAATCTATGAAATAGAATAAACAGATATGATAGGATACTTCTTTGTTTGCTAGAAAAACAAAAAAAGATTCCTTCGTGGAATCTACTTCTGTTCAATGATTGGATAAGTAATCCATCCGATGATATCTTTTTGTCCATCATTACCGCTTACATAACACCATATTTCTGCATCTTCTTCGTCTACTTTTGTATCTCCAACATGTAGTTTTTGTTCCTTGATAACTTGCAGTAGAACACTCGATTTTTCCTCTGGCTTTTCATACACATTTCCTTGATCTGCCGTAACTTGTTGATCCGTGTTTTTCAATTCGTTTGCTTTTTTTACAGCTGCTTGATATTTTTCGTCTTCCTGATTGCTTCCCTCATCATCGTTTTTGGGTTCTTCAACAGGTGGATTTGGAGAAGGATTTGGATCTGAATCGATTGGAGGCTGTGGTTTAGGGACTACTACATCTACAGGTATGACTACTTTTGGAGGAATACTAGGAACTGGCTTATTTTCTCTTATTACAGTGATAATTTTTTCATGTACCTTCTCAAAAATCGGCTTATTCCCGACTATATCATTTATTTGATTGGAAGAAGAACTAATAGGAAGAAACATATTGGGAGTAGGAACAGGTTTTTGTTGAGTAACCTGTTGTTTATCTTTTGGTGTTTGTTCAGATGAAAACGTCACCAAACCACAGCCAGAAATAAAAAGCCAACAAATAAGCATCCATGTTAAACAAAAAATTCGTTGCATTTCAAACCTCCAAATGGATCATTTATTCCAAAAAAATACATATTGATTTGTTATGAACATTTTCTGAAAAAAACAAAAAGAAATCAATACAGATATTCTGCAAATTGTTACTTTTTTAGTAACAAAAAAACAGACAGCCGAAATTCAGCTGTCTGATAGATAAAATCATTCGAATCGATATATGCTCTCTACGATTACGCCACAGAAGTACGTAAGACCTAGACAAATGGAACTAATCATACCAGGAGCCTCTAAGAACATGGACACATCGGAGTGAAAGTACAGATAAAGCATGGCGTATGTAATGGGAAAAATCGTATTCAGTACTAAAATAATACGAGAAACCAATCCACATGCCGTTATATTCCTCCGATAGTAATAACCAAGTAGCGTGTTTACAAGAAAAACAAAGGTAAGTAGTCCATAGAGCAACATATCACCTAGTGCCTTTCCCAGTAACATAATCCCAAAAAAACAGGCTGCATATAACAGAAAGATAATAGGATAACGCGCTATTGGTTTGCGGTACCAGTCATTCAATACAATTATCAAATTGAATGCAATTACCACTAAAGTTGTTAGAAGTAACAATAATGGCCAAAAATAGGACCATTCAAAGAAATTGATAATGATTAGCCCAGATACAAACGGTAGTACATACAATACCCAAAGTCTAAGTGTATACCGTGCTGCTGTGAGGGAAATGTTTCTGTTTTGTGTTTCGTGATTCACTTCCATCACCCCGAAGTAATAAACAGAATACTTCCATTATACCATAAAAGATGTCTTTTCACAAAACTTTCAAATGTCTTACTGTTTTAATTGCCATAATGTGATAGCGTAAATTGTTTTTGCATCACATATTTCACCACTATTTATTTTATCTATACTCGCTTCTAAAGAAAGCTCCACTCTTTCAACAAATTCATCCTGATCAGGAGATGTATTTCCTAGAGTTAATTGATCCGCTACAAACAAATGGATATATTCATCAGCAAAACCTGGTGAAGTATAAAACCCTACTATTTTCTCCCAAGTTTCTGCTGTATAACCTGTCTCTTCCTGTAATTCTCTACGTGCACATGTTTCTACTTCTTCTCCTATTTCTAGTTTTCCTGCCGGAATCTCATAAATAGTCTTTTCTAATGCTTTACGAAACTGTCGAACCAATACCAATTTATTCTCTTTTGTAATTGCCATTATTGCAACTGCACCAGGATGTTTCACAATCTCTCGATAAGATGTACCTCCATCTGGTAAAGAAACATGATCCAAATGCAAATCAATTATTTTTCCTTCATATAATTTTTTCGTGGACAATGTTTTTTCTTCTAAATTTTTCATCGGGTATGTATCTCCTTAGCTAGACATATTTTTTATTATATCTTTTTTCTGGCAACACTGGACGGATAGCCATGAATGGAGGAAAATAAAAGTGAACAAAAGCATAAAACTTACTGGTAAAGCGTGGCAAATTCAAGCACAATTACGTCAATGGGCTAAATCACCTATTACTCTAGCAGAATTCATTGATCGTAATACAAGTAAAGGAAAACATTTGCGCCTTATCAAGTAAGAAAATCCATATGGGGTGAATCATTCTGAACGCATATCAACCAGATACCGTGGAATCACTACAAGAAGCATCGAAAAAAATTAAAGAATGGGAAGAAGACCAAGCAGACCTTTGGTTCTGGGAAAAGATTGGTCGTATTCCTTTTGCTATCCTAGACAAAATAACACCCAAGATCATTCAAAAATATATTGGTATAGCACTAGATGAATTGGGGAGCTATATCCAAACAGGCGGACAGTATCTAATCTCTCAAGATAAAATACTTAGACAATATGCCAATTACCTCTCTCTTCCATCTTCTGAGGTAACCATTGAGCATATTCCTCAAGTTCCCTTAGGATTAATGAACCAAATTGCAAAAGACAACAAAGACAACCATACGAATTTCGCTACAGTTCAAGGGGCTACAACTGGATTTGGCGGGATTTTCACGTTAGCCATTGATATCCCTGTTGTGCTTGGTACATCATTAAAAGTTTTACAAGAAATGGCCATTACGTATGGGTATGATCCACGAAAGAAAGAAGAACGTATCTTCATCGTGAAATGCTTGCAATTTGCTAGTTCTGATTTTGTAGGAAAAAAAGCAATATTGAAAGAACTAACCGAGGCTAGTGATGACACGGAACAAGAAGCGATCTCCAAACTCCAAGGTTGGAGAGAAGTTATCTACTCTTATCGAGATAATTATGGATGGAAAAAGTTATTTCAAATGGTTCCAATTATCGGAATGCTGTTTGGAGCGATCATCAATCGATATACTATCCAAGATGTTGCAGAAGCTGGGGAAATGTTATATCAAAAAAGACGTGTACTCTCCAAATTAAAAGATTTCGAATATAAGTGGGAAGATGATCAAACAGTAACAGAAAGAAAGGAGGATGAGAACATAGATGAAAATCTATGACATTAGTGAACCCCTTTTCAATGGAATGACTGTTTGGCCCGAAGATACGGAATATCAATACCGACTATCTTCTGTTCTCAGTTCCGATAGTATTGCCAATGTGGGAGCAGTTTCCTTTAGCATGCATACAGGAACACACATTGATGCACCTTTTCATTTTGATAAAAACGGCAAAAAAGTACATGAATTGGATTTATCTATTTATATAGGCCCCTCTAAGGTGATTCACCTATTGAAGAAACCATTCATTACAATAGAAGATTTAAAAGCTTTTCCTCTACATGATGTAAAAAGATTATTGATTCGGACAGATTCATGGACAGATAAGTCTTCCTTTCCAAATACATTTACTTATATCGAACCAAACGTAGCTAAGTTTCTCCAAGAACAAGGAATATTTTTACTTGGTTTGGATGTTCCATCTGTAGATCCAGCTGAAAGTAACACCCTAGCTGCTCATCATGCTTTGCATGAATCAGAAATCCACATTTTAGAAAGAGTCGTGCTTAGTGATATTCCAGAAGGTGATTATGAACTAACTGCCTTACCACTTCCCATAGCAAATGGTGATGGTAGTCCTGTGCGAGCTGTACTCCGATCATACTCCTAACAATCCATCCCTTATCAAATGATAAGGGATGGATTGTGTTATAACGATTCAATTACTTTTTGATATAAATTTATATTGCTTTAAAATAACAAACTATGTATTATATATATAAATTCCGATTTACTTAGTCGGACTTAACAATTGAATCATTCTTATCCAGAGAGGCGGAAGGAATTGGCCTGATGAAGCCTCGGCAACAGATTTGCAAAAACACTGTGCCAACTCCAACAAGTTCTGCTTGAAAGATAAGAAGAGGAAATGAATGTTTGCCTCTTGACTCATAAGCAGTCAAGAGGTTTCTTCATACATATGAAGCTACATTCTAAAGACCCAATCGAGCGGATCATCCAAAAGTTCGGAGTACTTATTACATTACTAGGAGGATCATTTTATGGATTTCAAAGAAACACAGAAACATTTGACACAAGTACCAAAACGTATCCGAGAGCAATATGGTTATTATCGGGCTTTTTCAGACGAGATTTTTTCCAAAGGAGTACTAACAGCTCAAGAAAAAGAAATCCTTGCAATAGCAGTTGCACATGTAACCAAGTGCATCTACTGCATTCGATTCCATACCAAAAAAGCAAAAAAACTTGGTGTATCCATCGAAGAATTATTAGAAGCTGTTACAATCACTGGTGCGATCGAAGCCGGAAATACACTTTATGCTTATCAAGAAAATAGAGAAAAAGCTGATTATTTCCCAAACCACTCTGCTGATCGTTTATCTTATATCGACCCTGCCAAAAAAGAAGGTGTACTGAGTAAAAAAATAAGATTATTAACGATTGTTGCTGTTTCGCATGCTCTTCCATCTGCCTCTCTTCAACAAAAATCACTCCAACAAGCACGAGAAAATGGTTTAAGCGATGCAGAAATCGAGGATGCCATTCTTGTAACAGCAGCTCTAAAAGCTGGTGGTGCAGTCTCTCATGCAGCAGAGCTGGTCAGTGAATACAATGATTAAAAAGCGTTTGCTCTTTTCGTTTTCCTCTTTAATTGTATGGATATTACCAATTCTATTTTTGATCGGATGGCAACTAATTGGACGAGCTGATACCCTCCCAACACCCCTACAAGTCTTAGAGGGAGCTAAACGTTTGTATCTGGATGGAACCCTGCTTGATGCAATCTGGATTAGCACCAAGCGAGCTTTTGTTGGTTTCTTTATAGGTGGCAGTATTGGATTTTTATTGGGACTACTCAATGGATTATCACCATTGAGTTCCCGTTTACTCGATACATCGATTCAAATGATCCGAACGATCCCACATCTAGCTCTTATCCCTTTGGTCATCTTGTGGTTTGGTGTAGAAGAGTCAGGAAAACTATTTTTGGTTGCTCTTGGAGTTGCTTTCCCCATTTATCTCAACACCTATCATGGGATACGAAATGTTGATCGAGGATTGATGGAGATGGGAAAAGTTTATGGATTAAAAGGTATATCTCTATTTCGACAGATCATTTTACCAGGTGCGCTACCTTCTATTTTGGTAGGCATCCGCTATGCGTTAGGCATCATGTGGATGTCACTGATTGTAGCAGAGACCATTGCCTCTGACTCTGGAATTGGCTACATGGCGACTTCAGCCCGAGAATTCATGCAAATGGATATTGTTTTATTAACCATCATTCTATATGCATTCCTTGGGAAATTTTCAGATTTTGTAGCAACCGTATTAGAACGAAAATTATTAGGTTGGCATCCAAGTTTTTCAAAACTTGAGGATTCGTAAGGAGGTACACACATGTCTGGAATTCGTATCCATGTACATCAACTGAGTAAACAATATGCCTCTCTTTCCGTTTTAAAAGAACTCGAATTACAATTGCATGAAGGAGAATTTCTTGCCATCGTTGGTCGAAGTGGTTGTGGTAAAAGTACTTTTTTACGATTACTAGCAGGCTTGGAAGAACCAACTGATGGGACGATGTTATTGGATGGTCAACAAGTTAACGGTATACATCCTCATTTGCGTATCATGTTTCAAGATGCTCGGCTATTGCCATGGAGAACCGTGCTCCAAAATATAAAAATTGGCGGAAAAGATCAGTCCGATAAACAAATTTCTGAATCACTTTCCCTTGTGGGACTTGAAGAGAAAGGAAATCAGTGGCCTAGTAAATTATCAGGTGGGCAAAAACAACGAGTTGCCCTAGCACGAGCATTAGTAGGAAATCCGAAAATCCTTCTTTTGGATGAGCCTTTGGGTGCACTCGATGCCCTCACCCGCATTGAAATGCAACAGTTGATTGAAAGATTATGGTTAAAACAAAAGTTCACTTCCATCTTAGTCACACATGATGTAAGTGAAGCTGTTACCCTCGCAGACAGAATCATTGTATTTGAAGATGGAGAGATTGCTCAAGATATCCGAGTTGATCTACCTAGACCTCGTGTGAAAAACAGTGATTTCGCCTATTATGAGCGAACCATCTTGGATCAATTAATGGGAAAAACTCTTGTCCATGTGTACAGTATGTAACATTCATTTTATTAGGAACTAAATCCGACAAAATCGATATGAATTAACAAATTAAGGAGCTAAATCCAATGAATAAACGTTTTCTCATCACAGTAGTTGCCCTACTCTCCATTTTTTCTCTCCTCTTAGCAGGATGTTCGACTGGTCAAAGTAGTAGTGATTCCAAAGAAAAAAAAATAATCAAAATCGGATACCAAAAAGGAAATACCTTAAACGTCTTAAAAGCTCGTGGAACGTTGGAAAAAACACTCACTAGCAAAGGAATAACGGTTGAATGGGTTCCTTTTACTATGGGAACGGTACTACTCGAAGCCTTGAATGCAGGCAGTATTGACTTTGGACATGCTTCTGATGGAAATAGTGTATTTGCCCAAGCCGGTGGAAAACCAATTGTCTATACAGCATCAGAATCACCTTATCCAAAAGGGGTAGCTATCATCGTAGCAAAAAATTCCCCTATTCAATCCGTAAAAGATCTCAAAGGGAAATCGGTTGGGATATCCAAAGGCGGGAATCAACAATACCTTCTAGCAAAAGCATTAGAAAAAGAAGGTTTGGCTTTCTCCGATATCAAACCAATATATTATAAAGATGCCTCTGAAGCACGAGCACTATATGATTCAAAAAGCGTGGATGCTCTTGGCTTCTGGGATCCATATCTTGCGGTATTGGAAGAAGATACAGAAATTCGAACGATTGTAAATGGAGAAAACTTGACAGAAAATCGAACCTATTACTTTGCTTCTCCTACCTTTACAAAAAACAATGCAGATCTATTGAAAATTGTGTTAGATGAACTCCAAAAATCAGACCAATGGTCCAATGACCACCCAAAAGAAGTAGCTCAGATCTTGTCCAAAGAACTGGGAATTAGCCAAAGTGCACTTGAAGTAGCAACCAAACGAAGAGAATATGGTGTATTAAAAATCGATCCGCATGCTATTGTGGTACAGCAAGATTTGGCTGATACATTTTTCAACCTAAAAGTTCTTCCCAAAAACGTAGATATTGATTCCACGATAAAGAAGAATCCAAACTGGCTACCTGAAAGTGTAAAATAACTTCATGCTTTTGATATCATTTAAAAGAGCGGAATCATCTGCTCTTTTATGTGTATCGGTTATTTAATTTAGTTTGTTGAAATTTTTTTCTTGTACTTTGTTTATTGTCTTCTCTTTTGATTACTCCAAACTAATCCGATAATGATTATCAAACAGCCAAGCAGTTCCAATCAGTAATAATTACCTGATTCCATAAATAATCGATCCCTGCGGCGAAAACTGCTTCCATGGTAAGAATAAGACTAGCTCTATTTGGATCAGTGTATCGCTGTAAATATGCTTGGGATCACATAAGCTACTACAGTGGCAAGAAAGGAGCAAACCACTATTGCACGGAACACTGACGGTTGTAAAATAACTTCAATCGAAAACACCTTTTTACATGGTTCCCAAGCAAATGCTGCAAGTCTGCAGAAGGAAGTCACGAAAATCATTTGAACAGTGACAAGAGGAAAAACCGAATGGCTGGTTCCCCATTTTTTGATACAAACAATATGCAAAGCAAATGCAAATGCACCAAATAATGCAAACAAATCTCCACGATTAATGGTAGAATATTGATATCCAGATAAAAGGGAAAGACCGAATATTACAAAAATTAAACTGACAATGGAGCGAATAGTAAGTGGTGTTGATAATAGAAAAAATGGGGACAATTACTACTACGGAACTATTGAGACTCCACACGACTAAAGTCGTGGGATTCTTAGGTAGTTAGCGCACTCACTCCATTTCTGCTTTGTGCAACTCCCAAGTTCAGGGCTGTCTCATCAGCCCGTCCCATGCAGTTAGAAGTGTACCCACATGGGCGGAACGCCTGTTACCAGCGTTCTAGTCCTCTTCCTGCCTCTAATGGTTTTACTCGGTAGGAGACCGATCCATTTGCTACCGAAACCCTATACCATTACATTTTCAAAGAACAAACCTACTAGCCGTAGGATGATCACCGATCATGTGTTCTATTTTACAAAATATTCGTTGCTCTTGCAACCCCTTTTTTTGGGGTTTGGAGCAACGCCGTCTTTCATCCCACGATTCAAACCGTGGGCTTTCAGTCGGCAAAAGTCTCTAAGCTAAGGACCTGTAGAGCAAATCCTAAAGCTAACAATCCACCTAACGCAAAGCCCAATAGCCATAAAGACTTCTGCATCAAAGACAGTCGATAAATGAAAGTAACGATGATTAGCAAACATACCGTAGCAACAAAAAGGCGGAGAGTAAGAAATGTAAGTGGAGGTAACCACTTGATCGCATCTTCCATCAAAACAAAGGTACTCCCCCAAATAAACGCCAATATGAATATGCAAAACTCTGCCCAACGCTTCGTCATTCGAATATTCCCTTTCTGACGATATCTTCCAGAGACAATTTCCCTTCTTGTTTCATATACACAACTACTAAAAAATGGATCCCAAGAAGTATATTATATCAAATAAGGCATCTTTCGAACTAATCATCCACCTTTGTCTACTAACACTCTATACTTACATTTTCTCATGCTTTTTTTATCAGACCGTGAAATATGAAAGAGTGACCAAACAAAGAAAAAAGAAAGCGCTTGCACAATTTGGTTTCTTCGATATAATACTTGTATACAAGTATACTCGGATAAGTATTAGGAGGTGGTTTTCATGATTGAATCAAGAGATTTTCTATATCCGACGAAATGGCTTGCTAAAGCTTCTGCTGGTGAACGAGTAGCTAGTGAGTTAAGAATGCGGATAATCTCTGGCACTATTAAAAGCGGTACCATTTTATCAGAAAACAAAATAGCTACAGATTTTGCTGTGAGTCGATCCCCTGTACGAGAAGCTTTAAAACTACTTGCATCCGAAAATATCATTCGATTAGAAAGAATGGGTGCAGTGGTTATTGGTTTAACCGAAAAAGAAATAGAAGAAATTTATGATGTACGTTTACTCATCGAAACGTTTGTATTTGAACGGCTTGTAAAAATGGACATAGCAGATTTAGTAAAGGAACTCAGCAAAATCCTTGAAATGATGAAAGTCGCCATCAAATATCAGGATGCAGATGAGTTTTCTTATCAAGATGTCCTATTCCATGAAACGATTATTCGCGCAATTGATCATTCCTACATGCTGATGATCTGGAATAATCTAAAGCCCGTAATGGAAAGCTTTATCCTTTTATCTATGCGTGTTCGCTTCAAAGAAAAATATGATGACTTTACACGAATCGTGGAAAATCATGAGCTGTATATTCAAGCAATAGAGACAAAAGATAGAGAAAAGATGATCCAATCTTTACACCAAAACTTTGATGATGTTCAAGGAAAAGTAGAAGATTTATGGATGTCACAGCAAATGCTAGTAAAAGGAGTAGAGCAAGAAAATGACTAGCTATATGTTAGGTGTAGACATCGGGACAACCAGCACGAAAGCTGTCTTATATACGGAAAAGGGTAAAATTATGGAGCAAGAGAATATTGGTTACCCTCTTTATACACCTGATATGTCTACAGCAGAACAAGATCCAGAAGAAATATTTCATGCAGTATTACAAGCCATTATGAATATAACAAAACAGCATACTCAAAAAAAACCATTATTTCTTTCGTTTAGTAGCGCTATGCATAGTGTCATTGCTATGGATGAAAAAAACCAGCCACTGACACCATGTATTACTTGGGCAGATAATCGCAGTGAAGCATGGGCTCATAAAATAAAGAATGAATTAAATGGACATGAAATCTATAAACGAACAGGCACACCGATTCACCCTATGTCACCTCTAACGAAAATTGCTTGGATTGAGCACGAACATCCTGAAATCGCAGTTCATGTCAAAAAATATATTGGGATAAAAGAATATATCTTTCAAAAATTATTTGGGGAATATGTCGTTGATCATTCGTTAGCTTCAGCCATGGGAATGATGAATCTCCAAACCTTAGACTGGGATAAAGAAGCATTAAAAGTAGCTGGAATAACACGTGATCAGCTATCTAAATTAGTACCAACAACCCAAATATTTCGTAACTGCCGAGCCGATCTAGCGAATCAGATAGGCATTGATCCCCAAACGCCATTCGTCATCGGGGCAAGTGATGGAGTACTTTCTAATTTAGGTGTAAATGCGATAAACAAAGGAGAAATTGCTGTCACCATCGGGACAAGCGGAGCTATTAGAACGATTATTGAACAACCACGAACAGACGAAAAGGGCAGGATTTTCTGCTATGCCCTAACAGAAAAACATTGGGTCATTGGAGGACCAGTAAACAACGGCGGAATGGTTCTACGTTGGATTCGAGATGAACTGGCTTCTTCCGAGGTAGAAACTGCAAAAAGATTAGGGATTGACCCATACGATGTACTTACCAAGATTGCAGAACGAGTAAGACCAGGCGCTGATGGTTTGTTATTCCATCCATACCTTGCTGGTGAGCGCGCACCTTTGTGGAATCCAGATGTTCGAGGTTCATTTTTCGGCTTAACCATGTCACATAAGAAAGAACATATGATTCGAGCTGCTTTAGAGGGAGTCATTTACAATCTATATACTGTATTTTTGGCACTAATGGAATGCATGGATTCACCTGTAAGCCGAATAAAAGCCACAGGAGGATTTGCAAGATCTGATATTTGGCGGCAAATGATGTCCGATATATTTGAATCGGAAGTTGTAGTACCAGAAAGCTATGAAAGTTCCTGTCTGGGTGCTTGTATTTTGGGGTTATATGCGATGGGAAAAATCAACTCTTTCGAGGTAATTTCGAACATGATTGGCAGTACCTATAAACACACACCAAAAGAAGACGCCATGAAAGAATATAGACAACTATTACCAATCTTTATTCATTTATCTAGAGTACTAGAAGAAAATTATACACAAATTGCTCATTATCAACGAACGATCATCAACCACAACTAGACTATTAGGAGGAATTAAGATGCCGTTAATCATTGTAGCAGTTGGTATTCTCGTATTACTACTACTCATTATGGGCCTAAAATTAAATACCTTTATTTCTCTCATCATTGTATCGTTTGGAGTTGCTATATCACTTGGAATTCCGCTTGGTGAAATTGTCGCATCTATCGAAAAAGGATTAGGTGGTACACTCGGTCATTTAGCTTTGATTTTTGGACTTGGAGCGATGTTAGGAAAATTAATAGCTGATTCAGGAGGTGCCCAGCGAATTGCGATGACACTCGTTAATAAATTTGGAGAAAAAAATATTCAATGGGCAGTCGTTGTTTCTTCTTTCATTATAGGTGTAGCCTTATTTTTTGAAGTAGGTTTAGTATTACTCATTCCCATCGTCTTTGCCATTTCAAAAGAATTAAAATTATCTATTCTGTATCTTGGGATTCCAATGGCAGCAGCATTATCTGTAACGCATGGTTTCTTACCTCCACATCCTGGTCCGACGGTAATCGCTGGTGAATATGGAGCAAACCTTGGCGAAGTTTTACTTTATGGTTTTATTATTGCTATTCCTACTGTTCTTTTAGCTGGACCTTTATTTACGAAACTTGCCAAAAAACTAGTACCAGAATCATTTACAAAAACAGGTAATATTGCATCTTTAGGGGAACAAAAAGTATATAAACTTGAGGATACACCTGGTTTTGGAATCAGTGTATTTACTGCCATGCTCCCTGTTATTCTCATGTCAATAGCTACTATCATTACATTGCTTCAAAAAACAATGGGTTTTGCAGATAACTCTTTTCTAGCAATTATTCGATTTATTGGTGATGCATCTATTTCTATGTTGATATCCATATTAGTTGCCATCTATACAATGGGCTTAGCGAGAAATATTCCTATAAAAACGGTTATGCAATCTTGTACAACTGCCATTACCCAAATTGGTATGATGCTCCTAATCATTGGTGGCGGAGGAGCCTTCAAACAAGTATTGATTGATGGTGGTGTAGGTGACTATGTGGCTGAACTATTTAAAGGAACGACATTGTCACCAGTCTTACTCGCTTGGATCATCGCTGCAATACTACGAATTGCTTTAGGATCTGCCACTGTTGCCGCCTTAACCACTGCTGGTTTAGTAATACCTTTGTTAGGTCAATCTGATGTAAATCTAGCTCTAGTAGTACTCGCAACCGGAGCAGGTAGTTTAATCGCCTCTCATGTGAATGACGCCGGTTTCTGGATGTTCAAAGAGTATTTTGGTTTAAGCATGAAAGAAACTTTTGCCACATGGACTTTACTTGAAACTATTATTTCGGTGTCTGGATTAGCATTTATTCTTTTACTCAGTACAGTAGTATGAAACTAAATTAAAAAACTAATAAAAACGACTTGAGATCTTCGATAAATATCCCAAGTCGTTTTTATTTACGTTCTACTTCTTCATTTGAGACAATCTCTATAAATCAATCTATAGAAAAAGGAAAAAAAGTTTCCAGTAGATAGCCCAAGGAATGAAAAGAATACCTCCAATCATAAGCAAAGTTAAGCGAATACGATGATTATTTACAACCTGTTTATTTCTCATCCAACTAATCAATAAAAAAATAGTCAGTGCTAAAACTGTGAGTGAGCTTAACTGAAGGAGAATCCATAACAAAGGTTGTCCAGCTATGACAGGGCCAACATTATCCCCTCCTTCTGTTAAAATGACAAAGGTGTAAGCCCAAAAGCCAATTACAGAAAGAATACCACTACCTGCCAATAATCTTGCTTGCCATTTGAACAGGAATGTATCTTGATCTTTTCCTTTAAATATTCGACCAAGTGCTCCAATATAATATCCTGCGAATGACAAAAGAAATACAACAATCAGTGCTAATTGGAATTTATAAGAGTCGTACCAGTGTATTTGTATCACTTCTGGTGAACTTGTACTCATTTGTATAGGTGTCTTTCCAAGTGTCTGAGCAATTGGAGCATGTCCAGTGAGTACCTTGTCAATCCAAGAAGTCATTGCTTGCGCATAACCAGGATACAGTCTAAAGACATATTCAAACCCATCATCCTTATTCATATACCCAGAATGGTTCGCTCCTTCGATAAATTGCATAGTGTATTGATGATTACCTGCTCTAGCTAAAGTTTTTTTCATAATTTCAGCACTTTCCATAGGTGGGACTTGTCGATCCTTACTCCCCCATATTGCAAGAAACGGTTGTTTTAGTTTTCGCAAAGGCGGAATGGGATCATAAAGGATAGCATCTGTTGAATTCGACATTGCTTGTATGAGGGTTACCATTAATACACGTGATCCTTTGTGAACGATAGATTCTATGATGGAGTTAGATTTAACACCTTGATGGTGAATACGATTTTCAATATTCCAAGCTTGTTGTTGCACAGGTGCCATACCTGGTGCACCAGTAACTGCTACAAATGCGATAGCATCCGATTGGGAAGCTGCTAATGGTGCTACCCATCCTCCTTCACTTACCCCCCACACTCCCACTTTTTTGGGATTTACATCTGGTCTTGATTGAACTAACTTTACTCCTGATAAAAGATCTTGTGCTAACCATTTAAAGGAACGATTTTTTTCATCATATCCTTTGGTTCGCTTATTATATATGAGGGTTACCAACCCAGCTTTTGCAAAAACTTCAGCTTCTCGTCGCCGATTCTTTTGATCTCCACCACCGTCTTTGGTAGTACCTGAACCATGAGCAAGCACAATTCCTCCTAGATGATCTCCTGGTTTATTTGGAATGAACAAAGTCCCTTTTAATTTCTCTTTATATTCCCCTGTCCCACTCTCAAACGTGACAGGTATTTCTTTAAACTCCTTTGGATTTGCAAATGCCTCTGAAGAAAAAAGGGAAAAAAGCAGCAGTCCAACTAGAGTTGTCAGAATGAAATAAGATGTGTTTCGTTTATATACATAACAGATACCTGACATGGTGTTACTTCCTTTCTAGGCTTTTCTCATGATACTTACAATCGTAGTACTCCCTTTATCGTAAATTATTTATTTTATATGTAATAAATATATTACATATGATTACTTGAGTAAACACAAAGATAAAAGATTATATATTGCGAATAATCAGATCAAAATAAGAATAAAAAAAGAATCCGTAAGGATTCCTTCCCCTGTCCACTTTTCTATTTATTCTACTTCATGAAGTATCTTCTCTATTTTTTGTGTACTCTTTTCATTTCAGCAAGTTCCAATGAAATTTGTTCTAGTTGTTTGGCTGTCGCCTCTTGTTGCTCATTTACTTGCGTGACTAATTTTTGGTACCCTGCTACTTTTGTTGCATCTGCCTTACTTTGGATGAAGGTTCTCCATGTTTTAAAACCTTGCCACAATAGAAGCATTATAATTATTGCAACGATAGGTCCAATCGCATCTTCTGGAGATAAATTTTGTATCATTCTTCTGTTTTTCTTCCTTTCTTTTTCTTGTCCATCGCTGTTAAAGATTCTATAGACATGGAGCTCACAGCTTCTGCTATTACTGCTGCATCGATGTGTAGTGAAAATGGTTTTATTTCATAATATTTCTTCGCTTTCCCATCATCAGATAGCTCTAATTTACTAGTTACCATATCTGCGTTTTCTAGACGTTGTAAATGCATATATAGCAATGGTCGACTCATATTCACTTTTCTAGCTAGTTCACTAACGTAGTTACGTTCGTTTGTTAGCATAGAAATGATCCTTAGTCGATGTGGGTTAGCTAAAGCTTCAAAAATCTTCAGCATTTTTTCACCCGTCAACTTTACAGAAGGGGTTGCATCTTGGTTTTTCATATGAAAGAAGTATATTACATACGTTTCATCCATTCAAGTAAACCGTTACACTACTTTATCTTCACAACATCAACACACATGGAAACTTCAAAATATATTGTACTATGAATAGTGTTGTTGCAATTTATGTAATATAGAAAAAAGCTGACTTATCACATTTTCTCTACTTTGATTCATATTCTCCAAAAATAAGCCATGATTTTGAAACCATATCGGTATAATTTCTGCATTTGTATCTTTTAAGCTATGTCTTAATTCTGGCAAAGTCTTGGGATATTGACTAGTTGTCAAATACCTCTCGAGTTTTAAGGCAATTACCAATAACTTCACTACTTGCATAAGACATTTGGGACTTATGTTGTTTCTTAGGAGACTATAACGAAGGTCAAGCATAGCTTCTATTAGGATTTCATTATAAAACTCGCTCACCTTTTCTTTATTAGGTGGATTCAAGGATAAATTACCGTAGGTTACAATGGACTCAAAATATTTAATCGGATCTGTTGAGCCATTATTCAAATATTTACTATAAAAATCGTCTATTGTTAAACATAATGGATAGGATATTTCCATCTTATGACGAGCAAATAAATCTCTACATTCATTCCCTACTTCTAAGAGGAGTGAAGGATTCAGTTGTTCAAAAATAAGATACACATCTAAATCTGATCCCTCCTTTTCTTCTCCTCTTGCATAACTTCCAAAAATGACAACAGCTTGAATCGATTCGAAACGATTAACCATTGTTGATGTAAATGAGTGGATAATGGACAATACTATCTCTCCTATTGTCTTATAAAATTCAATTATATCAAAACTGATAATGTAAATTTGGATATATTAACATTTGTTGGCCCTTCTTCTTTCATCCAAAATAAATCGGATGATTTCACTAGTCCAATCGATTCAACAAATCCAAAATCGCCTGTAAAACTACATCTTGTCGATCAATATGAATCCAACATTACATCGTCATGCCACGACACTTTCTTTGATATCTTGATTTGATTTTTGGTTCAAGAAGCCAAAGGAAGTGTCGTGAGGATCGAAAAAAAACAAGATAATCAACAAATGTGTTATAGATTGAATTATATGTATTGTCAATAAAATTTATATCGAATAGAAAAAAATAAATAGCCAACCCAAAATTCGTTCGGGTTGGCCTTTGTATGAATATATAAGTCCTATTTTTACACTAAAGCAGTAAAGTATAGGAAGCTACGCTAATTCATTCCCAGATTAATGGGCACTTTCTTGCACTAACGCAACGACCAATTCTGCCGCTTTTACCAACTCTGGAATAGACATCCGTTCATTGGTAGTATGAATATTTTCATAGCCAATACTTAGATTCACAGTTGGAATGCCATATCCAGCAATTACGTTGGCATCGCTTCCTCCCCCACTAACTCCCAAGTGAGGAGTACGCCCAACTTTTTTGACACCTGCAATCGCTTTTTGGACAACTAGGTCGTCTGCTGTAAAAGAATATCCTGGATACAATGATTTGGTCTCGACTTCTGCTGTTGCTCCCATTTGCTTGGCAGTTAATTGGAATGCCATCACCATTTCTTCTACTTGGTGAACCAATTTTTTCTCGTTTCTACTTCGTGCTTCTGCAAATATTTTCACATACTCTGGTACAACATTTGTAGCGATTCCACCTTGAAACATTCCGATATTTGCTGTTGTTTCTTCATCTATTCTCCCTAGTTTCATTCGGGAGATTGCCTGACTTGCAACTTGGATCGCGCTAATCCCTGATTCTGGACTAGAACCGGCATGAGCCGCTTTTCCATGAATTGCAGCTTCAATTTTTACTTGTGCTGGTGCAGAAGTAATAATTTCCCCTACTTGCCCTCCTGCATCAAAAGCAAATCCATATTCTGCTTCCATTAATGATTTATCTAAATGACGAGCTCCCACTAAACCTGACTCTTCTCCAACTGTAAATAAAAATTGTAGATTGCCGTGTGGTATATTCTTTTCCCGTAAAATACGTATACCTTCTACAATAGCAGCAATACCAGCCTTGTCATCACTGCCTAATACAGTTGTTCCATCTGTTACGATATAATCTCCGAGTATCGAGGGCTTTACCCTCTTGCCTGGTGCTACGGTATCCATGTGCGATGTGAAGTAGATGGTTGGAGCATCTGCAATACTACCTGTATAACTAGCAATTAAGTTCCCTGCATTATGTTTGGTAAAGGTAGCGGACTGATCCTCCACAACATCTAACCCTAAAGAAGATAATTTCTCCTTCAAAAAATCACAAATTGCGCGTTCATTTCCCGATTCACTGTCTATTTGCACCAAACGAATAAATTCGTCGATCAACCGATTTTTATTTACCACCGTACTGTATGCTACCTTTTAATATAGGATCTTTTTTCCGTTCTGTTTTCCTTGAACCTATATTTTTCCTCTTTCCACGTGTCGCAATACATTGCGTTTGGTGTAACACTCCAGAGGCGTTAATTCCGACAAGTCCTGCCGTATTGTACCTACTTACCTAGTCAAAATAGGTACATGTAGCTCTCCTTTCTTTTTTTGTCTGCTATGACACCAATAACATAGCTTTTATTCCATTTTTTTATTAATAAAATCACGTTCGTTGTCCCCCAATCGAATAGACCATGCTTTCGCAAATACGAATATGCTCCTTTTGTTAGGAGGAGATTTGCTCAGATTTAAAACGGACAAGTACAGTAGTTATTTATGTCAATTTTTGTTTAATTGTTCATCGCAGAAGTTGAAGGACAGCGCTCTTTATTACAGATATATTATACTTATTTTACAGAATTATTACAAGGGGATGTTACCATGTTTTTTATTAGGAGTTTGAACATGTTTGCGCTCTAACATCTCCAGCGATTGTTTTAGTTTAAGCCTTGTCTCTCTAGGATCAATTACATCATCTACCATACCGTACGCAGCAGCAACATAAGGGTTCGCAAATTGATCTTTGTACTCACTTATCTTAGCTTTTCTCGTCTCTTCTGGGGTATTGCTCTCGTCAATCTCACGCTGAAAAATAATATTGGCCGCACCTTCTGATCCCATCACAGCGACTTCCGCAGACGGCCAAGCAAATACAATATCAGCCCCGATCGATTTGCTGTTCAGTGCTACATAAGCACCTCCATAAGCTTTACGGAGAATAACCGTAATTTTAGGAACGGTTGCTTCAGTATAAGCATATAAAATCTTCGCACCATGCCGAATAATACCACGATGCTCTTGACCAACACCTGGAAAAAATCCTGTGACGTCAACAAAAGTAATAAGAGGAATTTGAAAACAATCACAAAAACGAACAAAACGACTTAGTTTGTCCGATGCATCAATATCTAACCCCCCTGCCATAAATTTGGGTTGATTGGCAACTACCCCTACTGGTCTACCATCTAAATGTGCAAACCCAACAACCAAGTTACGAGCAAATTTTTGATGAACTTCTAAAAACTCACCATTATCAAAAATGTGCTCTATTACTTTTTTTACATCATAGGCCTTCATTCCTTCCGTAGGTACTACATTTCTTAAATCTTCTATCCAATCTTCTTGATCTGGCTTTGCGGAAAATTGTGGTAATGTTCTGTTGTTATCTGGTAAATATTTTAATAAACGGCGAACATTTTCAAAAACTTCCACTTCTGAAGGTGAGGTAAAATGTACGTTCCCACTAATACTAGCATGAATATCAGCTCCACCTAGTTTTTCTGCTGATATTTTTTCTTTGGTAACGGTTTCAATTACTTTTGGCCCAGTTATAAACATTTGACTTTTTTGTTCTACCATAAACACAAAGTCTGTTAACGCAGGCGAGTAAACAGCTCCTCCTGCGCAAGGACCTAATATAACAGAAATTTGTGGTACGACTCCAGAATACATCACGTTACGTTTGAATACATGGCCATAGCCATCGAGCGAGAGTACACCTTCTTGAATTCGTGCTCCACCCGAATCGTTTAATCCGATAATGGGAGAGCCGTTTTGAGCTGCTAAATCCATCATTCGAGCGATTTTCATCGCATGCATCTCTCCGAGTGCTCCTCCAAACACAGTAAAATCTTGAGCAAATAAAAATACTACTCTTCCATCTATTTTTCCGCTTCCTGTTACCACTCCTTCCCCGGGTGCCTCTTCTTTGTCCATACCAAACGAAGTAACTCGATGTTTCACAAAGGGATTTAACTCGACAAAAGTTCCTTCATCAACAAGCATCTCAATTCGTTCTCTTGCTGTTTGTTTACCTCGTTTATGCTGAGACGCGATTCGCTTTTCTCCTCCACCAGCCCGAATCATGTCACGTCTTGCATGAAGTTCATCTATTTTTTTCTGCATCAGTTAGTCCTCCTGTGATTGCGATTGACAAAGCTCAGTTAGTACTTTACCAGTAGAAGATGGATGAAGAAAGGCAATAAGGGATTGATGTGCACCTTCTTTTGGTTCCTCATTTATAAGTGATACACCTTTTTTTTGTAAACTGGAAATCGATTGATGGATATTCTCTACCTCGTACGCAATATGATGAAAACCCTCTCCTCTTTTTTGAATGTGCTTAGCAATAGCACTTGTATCATCTACCGGTTCCAGCAATTCAATCCTGCTTTCCCCTATCTGAAAAAAAGCGACACGAACTTTTTCGCTTTCCACCAATTCTTCACCTAAAAAAGGAAATCCCAATGTATCGCGATAAAATGGTATCCATTTTTCTAATGATTCTACAGCAATGCCAATATGACTAATCTTATGCATGGGTTATCCCTCCACAGCGAACAGTTGTCGAATAAAAGAAATAGTCTGTTTTATTGTACTCCCTGGCGGAAAAATTTCTTTTATCCCTAATTGCTTTAGATTGGGAATATCTGCTTCTGGAATAACACCACCTGCAAAAATAGGAATATCCGATGCTCCCTCTTTTTCTAATAAACGAATGACTTCGGAAAATAGTTCATTATGTGCGCCAGAAAGGCAAGAAAGTCCGATCAGATCTACGTCTTCTTGAATCGCTGTCGTGACGATTTGCGCAGGGGTTTGACGGATACCCGTATAAATCACTTCCATCCCATCATCACGGAGTGCTTGTGCAATAATAAGAGCTCCACGATCATGTCCATCCAAACCCGGCTTTGCGATCAATACACGAAGTGGCTTTTGCATGATTGATTTTCTTTCCCTTCTAAACGGTGTATTCACCAAATATTTCTCGTAGTGTGTTGGAAATCTCCCCGATGGTTGCATAAGCTCGTACTGCATCCAAAATAAAGGGCATAAGATTTTCATCACTCGATGCTGCTTGCCTTAAACGATATAGACTCTCTTCAACTACTCTGTTATCTCTTTGAGCTTTTATTTTGTGAAGAGCATCTATTTGCCGTTGTGATAAAGCCGGGTCTACACGAAGTAATTCAGGCACTTTCTCTTTCTCCAGTTGAAACTGATTCATCCCTACAATAATTTGTTCCTTGGATTCGATTTGTCGCTGTGTTGCAAGTGCTGCTTTACGAATCTCTCGTTGCATAAATCCTTGTTCTACAGCAGAGACAGCACCACCTAGTTCTTCAATCTGTTTGAGATAATCAAGAGCACCTTCCTCAATCTGATCAGTCAAACTCTCTACCACATAGGAACCACCAAAAGGATCTACTGTATCCGCAATTCCACTTTCGTGAGCGAGGATCTGCTGGGTACGAAGTGCAATACGAGCAGAATCTTCTGTAGGTAATGCCAAAGCTTCATCTCGCGAATTGGTATGCAAACTTTGTGTGCCTCCCAACACTGCTGCAAGCGCTTGCAAAGTAACCCGAACAATATTGTTATCTGGTTGTTGTGCTGTCAATGTTGAACCTGCCGTCTGAGTATGAAAACGCAATTGCCATGATTTTGGAGACTTAGCATGGAATCGATTTTTCATGATATGAGCCCACATCCGTCTAGCTGCTCGAAACTTTGCTACTTCTTCTAGAAAGTTATTATGGGCATTGAAAAAAAAGGATAACCTTGGAGCAAATTGATCAATATCGAGATTCGCTCGAAGAGCAGCTTCTACATAAGCCATCGCATTGGCAAGTGTAAAAGCAACTTCTTGAATCGCAGTTGATCCAGCTTCGCGTATATGATAACCACTAATGCTAATCGTATTAAAGAGTGGAGTATGTGTTGTACAGTATTGAAAGACATCTGTTATGAGTCTCATGGAAGGTTTAGGTGGAAAGATATAAGTGCCTCGGGCAATATATTCTTTCAAAATATCATTTTGAATCGTTCCCTTTATTTGTTTCGGATCTACACCCTGCTTTTCTGCAGTAACCATATACATTGCTAAAAGAATAGATGCTGGGGCATTGATCGTCATGGAAGTACTTACTTGATCAAGTGGAATACCTTGAAACAATCTTTCCATATCATGCAGTGAGTCTATCGCTACTCCAACTTTTCCTACCTCACCAATACTCATCGAATCATCTGAGTCGTATCCTATTTGTGTAGGCAAGTCAAATGCAACACTAAGGCCTGTCTGACCTTGGTTCAAAAGATAACGATAGCGTTCATTTGTCTCTTCAGCAGAACCAAAACCTGCGTATTGCCGCATGGTCCAAAGTCTACTTCGATACATACTCGGATGAATCCCTCTCGTGTAGGGATATTCACCTGGCGATTTTTCATGTTTAGTAGTATCGGATTCGTCATATACTGTCTTTAATGGAATTCCAGATAGTGTTTCAAAACTCTTTTTACGATCCATAAGTCATTCCTCCATTGACGATTAGAAAACCTTCTCTTCACAAATCTAAAAAATAGTTTTGGGATTGTTTTTTCATTATCATTATGAGTATACTCTTCTATGTGGATGTTTACGGAAAGCAGGTGAAATTAGTTTATGGAATATTTTATGGTCCCACTACTTGTTATCACCAGTGTTCTTGCAATTATAGGTACCATGTACAACAAGCGAACTGGTAATGCTGCAGGCTTTTATATTGGAGGATTATTTACTTTAGGAACAGTAGTTGTTACCCTTATCTCTCTCTATGATCTATTTATTGGCATACAATAAAAGCTCAGACAGAGAATGCGTTTCGGTTTTGTAGATAGATACATACTTATCTACGAACAACCAAAAATGTGTGATAGGAATCGCGGTAAATCTTTTACCGCGATTTCATTTTTACTTGAACGAACAATTAACTTGACACATGTTTCTAGAAATCCATCATTATTTATGTAAATACTTGTTTCATTGCACTCTCTACTTCTACCACTACCTCATCCATTTCCACTTCTTTACCCAAAATACGAGACATAGAAGTGACTCCATAATCCGTTATTCCGCAAGGTACAATGGTCGAAAAATAACGTAAATCTGTATTAACATTTAGAGCAAAACCATGGCTTGTAATGTAACCCTTTTTATGACGAGCTTTATGAAACTTTACCCCAATTGCAGCTACTTTCTCTTCATTTACCCAAACACCTGTATGTTGTTCCATGCGACCAGCTGTAATTCCAAAAGACGATAATGCAAGTATGATTGCTTGCTCTAAATCTCGGAGATAAGAATGTGCATCGTGTTTCTGGTGATCCAAGTAAAAAATAGGATAACCTACTAATTGCCCTGGCCCATGATAGGTCACATCACCACCTCGATCAATTTCTACTACATCGATTCCTTTGGACTGATAATCTTGTGTGGACAGAAGCAAATGATGAATATGGCTTCCTCTCCCTAATGTAACAGTGTGAGGGTGTTCCAACAATAATAACTGATCTTGTATCTGTCCTTCATCTAAAGCTCGAACCATGTTCTTCTGCTCATCCCATGTAGGCTGATAGGCTACCTTTCCAAGTCGCTGCACCTCAAACATGACAAACACTCTTTTCTAACCAAAATTCCCCATTACAAAGGGGTATTTGCTTGATAGGTTTCCAATCTTTCTTTTACTCTGCCTAGAAATTGTCCCGCCGTCACACCATCTAACACACGATGATCAAGCGATAAGCAAAGATTCATCCGTTGCCGAATCGCAATCATATCTTCGATAACCACTGGCTTCTTTACAATGGATTCAAATGATAGGATAGCTACTTGTGGCTGGTTAATTATTGGTTGAGAAGCAATTGAACCAAAGCTACCAGTATTATTAACTGTAAATGTTCCACCTTGTGTATCTGCTAAACCTAAACTTCCATTTCTTGTTTTATGAATCAGATGTTGCAAAGAACGAGCTATCCCAAAAATATTTTTCTCATCCGCTTGATGGATTACAGGTACATAAAGGCCATTATCGGCTGCAATGGCAACAGAGATATTGATATCTTTTTTCAAGATAATTTTATCTCTTCCCCAAATGGAGTTTACATAAGGAAATTCTCTTAATGTATCTACAGCTGCCTTGATAAAAAATGGCATGAATGTCAGTGGTATTCCATTGGAAGCAAATTCATGTTTATATTTATTGCGAAGGGCTACTAAACCACTCACATCTGCTTCCATCATCGTCCAAGCATGTGGAATTTCCGTCTTGGATTTAACCATTCGCTCTGCGATAGTACGCCTAATCCCCGAGACAGGAACCACCTTATCTTCCACCAAAATCTCTGATGGGAATGTCTGACTTTCTTTTTTCGTATTCTCTACTGGAGTAATCACCTGTTGTTTCGCAGGTTCTACTGATTTGGTAGATTTTGTTTCCACTGCTTTTAGGACGTCTTTTCGAGTGATCCGTCCTCCTTTTCCACTTCCTGACAAAGTACGCAAATCAATCTTATTTTCTTCTGCTAGCCGAAGTACAGCTGGAGAATAGCGATGCTTCATAGATGTGGTATCATCTGATAGATTTGTTTCCTTTACTTGAGTTAACTGGGCCTCTTTGTTAGTTACTTCAAAATGTGTTTCGTTCGCTATCTCCAATTGACAAATAATCTCTCCAACAGCTATAGCTTGTCCTTCTTTAGCAAGGATTTGGCCCATTACACCATTATATAGTGATGGTATTTCTGTATTTACCTTATCCGTTTCCACTTCGCAAATAGGTTCATATTCTTCAACAGGATCACCCGGTTTTTTTAACCATCTCGAGATGGTTCCTTCTGTTACACTTTCACCCAACTGAGGCATGACAATATCAATAGTCATCTATTTCCTCTCCTCATCCACTACAGTTCTGCTAGTTCACGAATGGCAGTCGCTATTTTTTCTGGATTTAGCATAAAAGCCTTTTCTAATTTTGAATTGTATGGCATGGATGGCACATCAGGGCTACAAAGCCGACCAATAGGAGCATCCAAATCAAAAAATGCTTCTTCTGCAATGACTGCTGCAACTTCAGCACCAAATCCACTAGTTTTATTATCTTCATGTACGATGAGAACTTTTCCTGTTCGCTTTGTTGCTTCCAATACTGCCTCTTTATCCAAAGGAATTAGTGTACGCAAATCTAATACATGTACATCTATACCTTCTTCTTCTAATTTTTTAGCAGCTTCTAAAGTATAGTGAACCATTAAACCATAGGTAATAACAGTAACATCTGATCCTTCACGTTTCACATCAGCTTTGCCTATTGGAACAGTGTACGATTCACTTGGAACTTCATCTTTAATTAAACGATATAACTTTTTATGTTCAAAGAAAAGAACTGGATCATTATCTCGGATAGAAGATAGTAACAATCCTTTCACATCATAAGGTGTGCTAGGAGCTACGATTTTTAAACCTGGTACTCCAGTAAATAGCGCCTCTACGCTTTGGGAATGATAAAGCGCGCCATGTATACCGCCTCCGTATGGTGCTCGAATGACCATAGGACACTGGAATGTACCATTCGAACGATATCTCATCTTGGCAGCTTCACTTATAATTTGATTCACAGCAGGCATGATAAAATCAGCAAATTGAATCTCAGCAATTGGTCGAAGTCCGTAAGCAGCTGCACCAATGCCTACACCTACAATCGCGGATTCGGTCAATGGCGTATCTAAAACTCGGTCTTCTCCATAAAGGTCGATCAATCCATTTGTAGCACGAAATACGCCACCACGTACACCAACGTCTTCCCCTAAAATAAAGACGCTTTTGTCACGCTCCATTTCGTCCCGCATTGCCTCTGTAATAGCATCAATATAAGAAATTACAGGCATTTTCTCTCTCTCCTCTCATCAAGCATATACGTGTTTGGACAAATCGGTTGGGTCCGGGTGAGCTGCTGATTCCGCAAATTTAATCGCTTCTGTTATTTCGACGTCTAACTCTTTATTTAAAAATTCTTTTTCATCGAGTGTCCATAACTGATGGTCATCCAAGTACTTTTCCAACACAAATAAGCCGTCTCTCTTTTTTGCTTCTTCCACTTCTTCCCGTGTACGATAAGCTAAATCATCGTCATCACTAGAATGTGGAGTCAGGCGATAGGAAACTGCTTCAATGAGCGTTGGACCTTCTCCGGATCTAGCACGTTCTACTGCTTCTTTCATCACTTCATATACGCCAAAAACATCATTACCATCTACTCGAATACCTGGCATTCCATATCCTTGTCCGCGTTCAGCAACATTTCCCCCAGCCAATTGCTTTTCCAATGGAACAGATATTGCATATAAGTTATTTTCAACCAAGAAAATAACCGGTAATTTATGTACCCCTGCAAAATTCAATGCTTCATGCCAATCTCCTTGGTTACTGGAACCTTCTCCACAAGAAGTAAGTACAACATGATCTTCACCCGTTATTTTTCCAGCATACGCTATTCCAACTGCATGAAGGAATTGCGTCGTTACAGGACTTGAGCCAGAAAGTATACGATAACGATGATCTCCAAAGTGATTTGGCATTTGACGACCTCCGCTGTTTGGATCATCTTTTTTGGCAAATGCAGACAACATTTGGTCTTTTGCAGTTTGTCCAAACAAAAGAACCATCCCTAAGTCTCGATAATAGGGACATAACCAGTCTTTTTGACGATCAAGAGCATATGCTATGCCGATTTGCGTGGCTTCTTGTCCTTGACAAGAGACAACAAAAGGCAGCTTTCCGGCACGGTTTAAAAGCCACATTTTCTCATCTACTTTTCTCGCCAACAGCATATACCGATACATCTCTAATACTTGTTCATTTGTTAAACCCAATTCCTGATGCTTCAAACCAATTCCTCCTTTTAAAATATAAATTTTATCTTATCTACAAAGCGAGACTTGTGCCCTAGGTGCATCAGTGCAACTAGGCCTCTATCTGCGCCTTAAAAGGCTTGTAGGTAGGAAGTTTTTTTAGCAGATGTAGATAGGAGAGGAAGGAGATCTCATCTGCATAAGTGCAACTAGGTCTCTGTCTGCGCCTATCAGCTTGCCAATCGCCAAGTTTTCTTTAGATGCTTTGTGTCGCTTCCCCAAAAACTTCTGAAAATGTCGGGTGAGGAAAAATAACTTGTCCAATTTCCCAAGGTGAAGCATCGAGAAACTTTGCCAAACTAGCTGTGGAAATCAATTCTGTAGCTTGTACACCTATTAAATGAACACCAAGTAAATCTTGTGTCTTTTCATCTCCAATTATTTTAATAAATCCATCTGCATTTCCATAAACCAAAGGCTTACCTAGATATCGAAGAGGATATTTGTTGATCACCACATCATAACCTTGTTCCCTTGCAACCTGTTCTGTTAGTCCAATACTTGCTACCTCTGGCCGACTATAAGTACACCTCGGAACTTGATTTGGATTTAGAAGATCTATGTTTTCTCCTAACATATGATTCACTGCTAATATTCCTTCTCGTGAGGCGACATGAGCCAATTGATACCCACCTATTACATCACCAATTGCATAAATATGCGATTCTGCTGTCTGATAAGAACCATTAATGGGGATAACCCCACCTTCTACTTGGATATTGGTATTATCCAAGCCTAGATCTTCTGTGTTCGCATCTCTTCCTACAGATACTAATACTTGATTAATCGTAATGGTATGTACTGTATCTGCATCATTTTGTATAACATTAAGGGTGACTTGTCCATCATCTGTTTGAACACTATCTCCATCTACACGAGAATTGGTCCAAATCGTAACATTCCGGCCCTCTAATATTCGTTTCATCTCCATACTTATATCTTCATCTTCTTGCGGGAGAATGCGGTCGGCATATTCCACTAATACTACTTGCACACCCATGTCACTTAGCATGGAAGCCCACTCTACTCCAATTGCTCCTCCACCTACGATCAACATAGATGCAGGTAAGTCTTGTAACTCAAGTGCATCGTCAGATGTAAGGATATGTGTATGGTCTACTTCCAATCCTCTTAAATGTCGAGGACGAGAACCTGTTGCTAATAAAACAAACTTCGGGACAAGCATCTCTGCTTCTCCTTCCTGTTTTTCTACTGCAATTGTACCACCTGCTAAGGGAGAGAAAATAGATGGCCCCATTAGTCTGCCTGTACCATGATATACATCAACCTTGTTTCCGCGCAACAAGTTATTCACACCTTGGTATAATTTTGCAATTATATCTTCTTTTCGTTTTTGTACTAATTGCATATCTAAGCGTACTTGTTCAGTAGTGATCCCATATGATGTGCTTTCTTTCATTGCATGGTACATTTCGGCGCTTTTCAAAAAGGATTTGCTTGGAATACAACCTTTGTGTAGACATATTCCGCCTATCTTTTCTTTTTCTACTACTGCTACCTTTAAGCCCTTCTTTGCCGCATGTGCAGCTGCTACATACCCGCCAGGGCCTCCTCCGACCACGACTAAGTCATAATGTTGTGCCATGCACCCACTTCTTTCTCTGAATCAAAATTTTCTTCTATTCCATTTTAAAAAAACGATAATCATCAATGTCTTCCAGTCATTCAAAGTTTAAGTTAAACTTATCAAGATAAGAAAAAATTTACAATTATAACTCTTATCTGTGGAAAAAAATACCTTTTACCTAATGAGCCCAATCCTATTTTTAGATTGGGCTGGTTTTATTGTCAATCCTAACGTGTGTTCTTCTCTAAATTTAATGCATGTCTTGCATTTCGGTTAAATCTGCTTCTCACATGTTTCATCTTTGCTATCCGCTCTTCTGCTAAGTGATTTGCTGCTAAATGTGTAGTTAATCCTTCACGTTTGGCAATATCAAAAATATTTAAAACGGTATCGTATATATTGGCTACCTTTTGCATTACTCGATCTTCATTGTAGCCTGTTAACTCATCCGCTACATGGATGACTCCACCAGCATTAATTACATAGTCTGGTACGTACAGTATGCCTTTTTGTTGTAATAATTCACCATGTCTTGGCTGATGCAACTGATTGTTGGCGGCCCCTGCTACTACTTTGCATTTTAATCGATCAATGGTTTTATCATTGATGACGGCCCCAAGTGCACAAGGTGCATAGATGTCACAGTCTACATCATATATCTCGTCCGGAGCAACAGAAGACGCTCCATATTCTACAACTGCTTTAGCCACTTGCTCTTCATGGATATCAGTAACAATCAAATTTGCCCCTTCTTTTGCCAAGTACCCAAGCAAACGAAAAGCTACATTTCCCACACCTTGAACAGCAATCGTCTTACCTTCTAAAGAAGCACTTCCAAACGCTTCTTGGGCAGCTGCTCTTATTCCCTGATAAACACCATAAGCAGTAGCAGGAGAAGGATTGCCGGCTGAACCAGATGCAGAGGAATAACCTGTGACATAACTGGTCTCCAAATGGATCAGTTCCATATCACTTTCTGTAGTTCCCACATCTTCTGCTGTGATGTAGCGGCCATTTAAACCCTCTACATAGCGGCCAAACATACGAAAAAGAGCCTCACTCTTATCTTTCCGTGAATCTCCAATAATAACAGCTTTTCCACCGCCTAGGTTTAAACCAGCAACAGCCGCTTTGTATGTCATCCCTTTTGCTAATCGCAGAACATCTTCAATGGCATCTTCATCTGATTGGTAGTTCCACATTCTCAGCCCGCCCAAAGCTGGACCAAGGGTTGTATCATGGATACAGATGATAGCTTTTAGACCAGATACTTCATCTTGGCAAAATACCAACTGTTCATAATTACTCTCTTGTAAGCGATCAAACAATTTCATGAGATATCCCTTCATTTCATTCGATTTGAATTAGCTGCTTGTACTACTGCTAAAGCAATAGAATATAACTTTGCTTCTGCGGAGTCCGCGCGTGATGTCAATACAATGGGAGCTTTCGCACCTAGCACCAAAGCACCGATCTTTGCATTTGCAAAATACACCATCGATTTGTAGAGAATATTTCCCGCTTCAATATCTGGAACTAATAAGACATCTGCAAGCCCTGCTACAGGACTATCAATCCCTTTATGTGCTGCTGCTTCAACAGATATTGCATTATCCAATGCAAAAGGACCATCGATAACAGCACCTCTCAGCTGTTTCCGACGATTCATCTGTGCAAGAGCTGCTGCATCCAGCGTTGCCTGCATATTGGGATTCACTACTTCTACGGCTGCAAGAGCAGCAATTTTAGGTTCATCACAACCAAGTGCATAACAAAGGTCAATCATGTTTTCTACAATTTGAAATTTCTCTGGTAAAGTAGGTGCTACATTAAGGGCTGGATCTGTTACATGGATTAAACGATTGTATCCAGGTACTTCAAAAGAAGCCACATGACTAAGAACTCTCCCACTTCGCAAACCTTTTTCTTTATGTAGGATAGCCCTTAAAAAATCAGCGGTTTGTACCATACCTTTCATCACAACATCCGCTTTTCCCTCTCTTACCGCAGTTACTGCACCACTGCAAGCGGCTTGGATACTGGAAGTGTCAACGATCGACTCTTGTCCCCCTAGAACAAGGCCGATCTCCTTACAAATACGCTCAATTTCTTTTTGCTTTCCGTACAATTGAAACTGAGCAATACCATGTTTCTTTGCATCTAGTACTGCTTCTAAAACTTCCTGATCATCTGCTGCTGCAACAGCAACTGTTACGGGAGGCAGTGATTCAGCTTTTGCGAGTATTTCTTGAAATGTCGCCAACTTACTCACAACGTATTCCTCTTTTCTCTATCTGGTTTCCATTCATAGGGTTTGCGAAAAAGACTTTTTGAATACCTACATCCTCCTACCCAAGAGAAAACAAGAGAATCAATCACATTTCTTTACCGATTATGTATGGTTAACAGTACAATCCTATCATACCACACAGGTGGATATCGTGGAGTAAATGGAGTAAAATGAAAACGGACTAGGAAGGAGAAACAGCATGCAAAATCAAGTTTTCCAACGAATCATCGCTATTCTTCTCATGTGTGTTCCTGGTGTGATCAGTGTTTATGGTTGGACACTCATGCGAGATATCCTATTTTCGACAGCAGCTGGGGTTAAATTTCCAATCTTTACATTTGCGATCGGCCTTATTCTTTTTTTACTCGGTTTAGCTATCGTAGGTGGATTTATTTTTTATCGGGATAAGAAACGAAATAAAATCCAACCCAAACTGCTTAAGAAATCAGATGAATATAAAAAAGAAAAACATGCTTTTTTGGATAAAGTTTAGATCCTTGGACAACTCGAGGATCTTTTTTTATGCATGTTTTTTACGACAAATGCATATTTTCCTATTGGAGGGGGATTAGATATATGTCCACTTATCAAGAATGGTATGAAAAATGGCTAAAAGAACCTATCCTTGAAACGATACGTTTTCACCAAAATTGGTTGCTACAAGATCCATATGATTTGGAAAATAATTCTCATCAGACCTTAAAGAAAAGACTAAAAAAACTAGAAACAGAAGTCAAAAGTTCTACTCCTAATCCCAATAGTTATTATCAATATCTGCAAAAATTAGTGGAGATTGAGAGAGAATACACCTCATATTTAGAAGAAGATGGATTTGTAAACTTTTATACTGATGCATATGTAAGTAATGAAGGAAATGATGAAGAAATCACGGAAACACATAC
Organism: Shimazuella kribbensis DSM 45090; assembly: GCF_000428065.1. Taxonomy (GTDB): domain Bacteria; phylum Bacillota; class Bacilli; order Thermoactinomycetales; family Thermoactinomycetaceae; genus Shimazuella; species Shimazuella kribbensis. The sequence continues at coordinate 388,170 of NZ_ATZF01000001.1, read as the reverse complement.
ATATGACCGAGTACCTATCGGAAAACACCAGCTTCCACCACTTCCCTACGCTTACAATGCACTTGAGCCATATATCGATGAGCAAACTATGTACCTTCATCATGATGAACACCATAAAAAATATGTAGATGACTTAAATAAAGCGGAAATAATGCTAGAAAAAGCAAGGATCACCAATCAATATGATCTGGTTAAACATTGGGAGCGGGAACTCGCATTTAATGGAGCTGGTCACTATCTGCATACCTTATTTTGGGAGACGATGAGACCAAATGGCGGGGGAGAACCGACAGGTTCTTTAAAACGGGATATATGCCGTGACTTTGGTAGCTTTCACCAATTTAAAAAGCACTTTTCTGAGGCCGCAGAAAAAGTGGAAGGTGGTGGTTGGACGATTCTTGTGTATAGCCCACGGTCACATCGATTGGAAATTCTTCAAGCAGAGAAACATCAAAACCTTTCTCAATGGGATGCAATACCACTGTTGCCAATAGATATGTGGGAGCATGCTTATTATTTAAAATATCCCAATAAACGAAAAGAATATATCAAAAACTGGTGGAATGTCGTAAATTGGCCAGCCGTTCAAGAACGCTACCGAAAAGCAAAAAAATTAACTTGGAAGCCTTATTAAACCCTATAGAAAAGCCATTTCCTATATAATGAAATTAAACTACAAGAAAAGAAACGTCGCTGGATATGCATCCCATAAATAATAAGGACTACCCAACTATTGCCAAACTATCGATAGAAGGGGTTGGGATGATGAGTAAAAAAAGAAGAACACGTGACAAAGAAAGCCAAAAGAAAGCAAAACCACGCTATACGAACTATGCACATATCTTTTACAAAGAAGAAGTCGCCCCATTGGAACGGGCATATAAGCGAGCTTTATTAGGGGAGCAATACAAAGAAGCTGAAGATATTTTTATGAAAATTCGGGAAGTAAAGAAGAAACATCGAACAATACTGATGCGCAAACAATTTGTAAAAATAAAATGAACAAAAACGTGGGCGGCCGGGCGCATTCCTTTATGGGGAACGAACCCGGCCGTCTTTATGGGATTTTTTCTATCCCTTTTGTTTTTTTATTGTTTCTCTTTCTCTCTATGCACTATGCAGCGAGGTCGACGTTGAGATCAACGGCTCCCTCGGGACGCGGAGGAAGAAGGATCTCCATGGGGATCTTCTCCTTGGGCCCGAAGGCCAGACCCGCGCCAACAAGTCCTCCCTGAGTCGCGTACACGATCTCCTGAAGATGCTTGTACTTCTTGATTCCGGCGAAGTGGTTGCCGTTTTCGCCCTCAAACGCTGCGATACCAGTCATGGAGATGATACCACGACTGGACGACAACTTCTCGCAGTTCTCGGGGATCAGCTCGTTCATGTCGAAGCCCTTCATGAGGGCCCGACCGAACGGGTTGTTGCAGAAGAGCATGTCCTGAATCAGGTAGAAGAGAACCCTCTTAGCTACCTCTTCGCGAGCAAGGATCCGCTGATACTTCTCGAACCCCTGCTCGGGTTCCAGATCCGGGTTGTACCCCTTCTGACGATCGAAACCAAGCTTGCTCGGCGTCTCGAGGATCCGAGCAAACTCCGCAGACTCCTTCGGAATCTTCCGCTTCAGCTTGTTGAGCTGACGTTCCAGCCACCAACCCGATACCTTCCGAGTTGCGAGAAGCTGAATGCGCTTCTTCAGCGTCTCGTGCTTCTTGCGCACGAGCTTGGCGATTGCAGCAGCAATGGCAGCCACCCAGTCATCCAAGTGCATGAAGCAGTCCTTCGTCTTGTCGATCATGTCGAGGAGCTTGAACTCCCCCTTGTGGGTGTCCATGTAACCGAAGTCGCGACGAGCATCCTCACCGAAGAAGGTGAGGACGAAGTAGCAACCGCTCTCGTCAATGGTGGCAGTACCACAGTCCGACTGGATCGCCAACACGATGGACCCGTACTTCGGCATCAGAAGGCTGTAGATCTCCTTCTGACGCCCGATGAAGTCAAGCATCATGTCTCGGCCGATATGCGCCATGCCTTCGAAAAGGCTAGTCACAATCTGGAGAGATTCCTCGTACTCCCGCCGGTTCTTCTTGCCTTCTTCGGCAGAGTAACCATAGCGCTTCTTGTTGAGGTAGATCGCCAGATCGATGATGTCGTGCCCGCTGAGCTTCGGACCAACGAGCTTGAGCGCCTCAAGAACACTCTGCCACGACTGGATGCAGAGTTCTCCCTTGTCGGGCTCAACTACTCCGGGAATACCCATTTACTATTTTCTTTCTACTAAAGTCCTACCCCTGATGGTGAACTTGCTATCATTATAGTAAATCTTTCATTGTAGAAGCAAATTTATTTTCTCGCTATTTACAAAAATTTAAAAAACCCTTCCAAAATTGAAAGGGTATACATTTCCTAATATTTTGTTATTACATTTGTTTTTTTTAAGCCATTTTATGTTCAATCCGCAATTTATCTGCGACCATGGCGATAAATTCGCTGTTGGTTGGTTTTGCTTTTACTACATTTATGGTATATCCAAATAAATTTTTAATTGAGTCCATATTTCCTCTGCTCCATGCCACTTCAATCGCATGGCGAATGGCTCTACGTGTTAAAAAAGATAAAACGATATCCAACATTTATCAGCTTCGATTTTTTCTATTTTGGTTTCACCATCCAAAATCACAAAGAACCAGAAGCACCAACATATAAATAGGAGGCGTTGAAAAAACACGATTAAAGGCAGAAATGAATGGAGACATCGAATCAGTGGTGAGCTATAGCACAATAAAAAATGCGTTCACTAGAAAAAAAGAAATACCAGAAAAAGTATCGAAAACCATGAAAAGTAGTAGTATCAAAAGCTCTTAAAACCTTAATTGATCCTCTCAACTAAGGAGCGTTTTTATTTCGTTTGGGCTTAATATTCTCAATTCCCCTTGCAATATCTATAGTTATTTCTCTTTCCTGATACAAAAAATTAAGAAACACTTTGATATTCCTCAAATAACTTAAAATTATTGTATCGTTAATTGGTTTATTGGGTAATCGTGTCGAATGTGCACAGGAATAAGCTTTTTTACTTCCATTAAGTCAAATTCACGATTTAGATAAATACCAAAAAGCTTTAATGTCTGTTCATAACTTGCTAGGTTTTTCTTGAAAGATTTTTAGCCTAACAGTAGAAGCTAAAATTGTCCAAAATAAAATACACCGTCCTTTTACCAGATATCCCAGTAAAGGTTGGTGTATAGTTAAACCGCTTTCATATATTCGTTGGCAGCAATAGAATATTAGTTGGTATACTTGCGTTAATATTCCAATAATGTTTCTTACCAAAAGTCACGTTATTACTCAGTTACGCCATTTTATGCTCAATCCGCAATTTATCTGCGACCATGGCAATAAATTCGCTGTTGGTCGGTTTTGCTTTTGCTACATTTATGGTATAACCAAATAAATTTTTAATCGAGTCCATATTTCCTCTGCTCCATGCCACTTCAATCGCATGGCGAATGGCTCTTTCTACTCGACTTGGAGTAGTATTAAATTTTTTAGCAATTCGAGGATATAAGGTTTTCGTGATTGCTCCTAGTAAATCCACTTCATTGTACACCATCGTGATGGCCTCTCTCAAATACAAATACCCTTTAATATGTGCAGGAACGCCAATCTCATGTATAACAGTCGTAATATTTGCATCCAAATTGCCAAGACGGGAAGGTACAGGGATGGTTGCCCTTACACGTGATGTTGTAGGTGTAGCTCCGCCAATCATTTGGCGTATTCTTTCCGTTAGCACGTCCATATCAAACGGCTTTAAAATATAATAAGATGCACCGAGTTCAACAGCTCGCTGAGTAATATTTTCTTGACCAAAGGCAGTCAGCATCACGATCTTTGGTTGGGTAGGGAGATTCATTTGTTGAAGTTGTTCTAATACCCCAAGTCCATCGAGATGAGGCATGATAATATCTAACACAAGTACATCTGGTGCATCATCTTTTATTAGCTCCAACACCTCACCACCGTTATAAGCAGCTCCAATTACTTCCATATCTTCTTGGCTGTTAAAGTGTTCTTTTAATAATTGAGTAAATTCTCGATTATCATCTGCGATAATCAACCGTATCATCTTTCTTTCCCCCTTATCTTTCAAAATGGTTGTTTAACATTTTCGACAAATGAACGAACCTTTCCTTCTTCCTATAATTGCCATTTAAAGAATGTCAAGGTTTTCCGCCTCTATAATGGCAGTCTTTAACCAATATGAAAAAAGCGGTACCCTTTAAGGTATCCGCAATGGTTTGTACATCTGCATCCTTTAGCATCCATTCAATAAATGTGCCATAACCGGCAGATGGATCATTCACAAATACATGTGTAACCCATTGATGACCAACTTTCGTTCGCATTTTAGGCGGCTTAAAGTATTTATTAGGATACTCTCTGTTTTATGACAGCACCAAATTCTTTAAAAGTATTCCGTCCTTCAGAACAAAGTCTAATTCCAATATTGGAGGTCTCTCTTTAAATCCTGGTTTTATTTTTTTCACTTCTACTTCATGAAAAATTGCAGAAAGCAAACCATTACGACGCTCATCCGTTTTTGCTTTTTGGTAGTAATCGAGAATCTCTGTGAGGTTTTCTAGAACGTTTTCACAATTTTCAGCATCCATTTCCTTAGACGCACTTGCTTCATCACTTGCCTTCGATATCTGCTGTTCTTGTGAACGTAATTTAATAACCTCAGATTCAATTTCTTTTTTACGTATTAAAAATTCTTCTCTTGTATACTCTCCATCCTCTCTCATTTCTTGGGCTGCACGTAATCTTTTCTTTGCTTTCTCAATCTTCTTTTGAATAATTAGTAGTTGAGCTTCCCTGTGTTGGATTTGAAATTCGTTCAAATGGTTTTCCGTTCGAATGATTTCATTAATATAGATTGAAAACTCTTCTTTATTCATTCCTACTATATCATTTAATCTAGCTATAATTGCTTTTTCTACTGCATTGTACATAATATTGTTATTACATCCGAGAGTTCGGCATCGTAACAAAGCAATAGTTTCACCATTTTTTGGCTGTGAACTCTTATACATGTGTTTCTTACAATTTTTACATTTGATTAAACCTGTTAAAGTGGATATAGCTTGAAATGTATTTCTACCTTTACGATTTTTCGTACTATTGCCTTTGCGTTTTTCTTGTGCATCTTCCCATACTTCTCTTTCAATAATAGCTTCATGGGCATCTTTCACATAGACATGTTCATCTTCTGGTCTTGCTCTTTTCTTTCCTTTCTCTAATTCCTCAGTTCGATTAAAAAGCACATCTCCACAATAGGCTGGATTTGTCAATATACGTTTAATAACTGAGGCATCCCACTTATCTGAACCTCTTGGAGATTTAATCTTCATACGATATAACTCACTCGAAATTGCTTTATCGCCCATACCCTTACCATCTTTACCATCAAGGTATAGTGAGTATATGAGTCTAATTATGTCTGCTGTTTCCTCTAAAACTTCTAATTTTCGAGTCTTTTTATTCAAGGTGTAACCGTATGGTATTGCGTTTCCACCAGGCATCCATTTCCCCATCATGGCGAAAGCTCTTTTAGCAGATTTTACACGCGCTCGGTATTGATTCAACTCTTGCCTAGAAGTAAAGGTCTGAATGTCAAAGATGGTTGCATTGCTTGCATCATTTAAATCATATGTCCCTGTATCAGTTATAACCTTGGTTCTATTTCTTTTAAAAATTAATTCGATATCTGCGAGATCCTGATGTGCACCCCTAGTAATACGAGAAACCTCTTTAACTGCAATACTTTGAAAGTGACCTTCATCTATCAATTCTAGTAGACCTTTAAAAACCGGTCTATCTTCAATAGTTGAACCACTCTGTACCTCTTTGTAAATCTTGTATTCATCAATACCCATTCTTTTTAGAAAATCTTCCATATATACTAGTTGAGCTGTCAGAGTATCTTCTCCAGTTTGCTTTTCTCTGGTTTCATCAGCCCTTGATCGACGAATATAGAGTGCTACTCGTCCATATTCAGCTTCTTTCAATCGTTTTCCCTCCTCACCTTCATGATTTTATCCGTTGTTGGCCTAATGTGTCAACCTATAAGCCAACTTTATTATATTTTATTCTACAAAGAAAATGTCCCGCTGAAAATTCAACGAGACATTTTATCTAGATATGAATTTATTATTTAAATTACATTCCCAATACAATCTTAGCAATTTCTTTAGCCAATCTTTCTCTATTCTTTTTCCTCTCTTTTTCGCTACTTCTTCTATATCTATATGTGGATTTACAATGAGTTGTTTCATTAGTCATAACTACTTGTTCTTCATTTTTATCTTCCATATGAGCCTCCCTTTTTTACAGCTTGTCGTTTTTTTTAACTTTTATACCTAAATGTAGGTCGTTTAATAAATAACATATATATATGATTATATTTAGCTCTTATCATAGCCTAAACTATTTGTTTCTAATCTATTATCACTCTTCAACTTAAAAGCGATAAGTCTTTCTTGTTTTTCTTTATCTTCCGTATCCCAATTGAATAGGTTATTTTTTGGTACCATTATTGGCATTAACATTTCGATAACCAGCTTACTTCCTGCAAAATAATATATATCATTCGAAACGTATATATGGGTTGCTAAAATATTGGTATAAATTAGATTTTCAATTGGCATTCATCATTACCGTCGTGTCATTCTCAAGGGTAATAACTTTTGTCTTATGTGATAAATTTTCCTGCACAGGACAAACATCATATGAAGACTCGAAACAAAATGCTCCTTCCTTATCAGTTTGTTTTGAGTCTTCATCCCACAAGCAAACAGCCATTTATATTATTATTTATTGATTTATGTCAGTTAAATGGGAGAGCGGCGTTATGTATGGTTTTCCTAGCTCTTTCTTATCTAAGGATAATATCTACCTGTTTTGTGGGAGTTTTAAAATAACTACAAAACTTAGCACCCGTGCCTCACTCATCTTGGATACATATTGTTTATAAGATCTTTAGTCAGAAAGCCCTTTATGTTGAAGTATGTATTTAAATTAAAGCGATCAGCGATAATTTTCAAATCAGAGATAGTAACATCCTCATCATTTTGCACAAGTTGACTTGCTAGATATATCATCCCGCTACGCTGTATCAACTTAGCAGTAAAAGATTTAATGCCTAAGTCATCTCCAATTAACTTGATTCTTTTATAAATAACAAATCTATCTGTTGGTTTGTTTATATCTTCAGAGTTTTTAGTGATAGAGGCTCTGACAACATAATCATTTTGAACTAAATCAGTAAAATCTCTCACATTAGATGCTTCTGTCGACATATTTCCATTCTTTTTAATGTATTGCTTTTGATTTATTGCACCTCTTATAAGTTCCATGGCATGATCACTTACTTTGATCGTCCTCTCAGTAAACTTCGATGGATATCCATTCTCATCAACTTCAAGGCTATTAATAAGATGTAAAGAATTTTTTTCAAAATCACAATCACTAACCTTTAAATTCCCAATTTCTGAAACCTGTTTTCCAGATAGGCCTTCAAATAGCAAACGAAAAATAACAGCATCTTGATAATTAGCGCATTTCTCTTCATACCTGCGAAGCTGTTTTTCAGTTATATACTCTTCTTTGTCAGTTATATACTTATCAAAATCGTCCGAACTTAATTTTCTTAGAGGATTCTTGTCTGTAAGCCCTTGTTCCATACTCCAATTTAAATAACTTGAAATTATTCGTCCATAAGATTCAATAGTGTGTCGATTGTTTGCTTTGAAATCATACAGTATCTTTTCTAATTCCTCTATTGAGAATTGATTTATGTCTTTTCCTAAAGATTCTTCATAAACAAATGTATTATAAAAAATCCTAGAATAATATTTAATTGTTCCTTCATTGTTTGTAACAGATTTAAAAAATTCATTTTTTACTTCAGGATTAAATAAAGAAATGTTATTTTCTTTTTTCATAGATTTTTACTCTCCCATAATTCATTTCATCTCTTATTTCTCATAAAAGCAAAAAATAATAGAATCCCTGCGTAAATTTTTTTACTCATATTGGCTCTCTCCATTAAGCAATCTTTATTTCCTTGTAGATTATATTTGCTTTACAACAACTTGAATGATATCTATTGTGTTTTAAATCTCCTTGCACTCTCAGCTATTGTATTTTGACAATGTTCACTTACATATACATGCGTCTTACCCTTAAGTTTCATGACTCCTGTTTTCACAACACCTAATTTCTTTAGTTCTTTCTCAAAATAAGGAACACCATCATCGTATGGCTTCTCTATCATAAAGCAAGCATAATGGACTAACTCATGTTTTAAAACGTCTATTAATTCAACTTCGGTGTAATTAAAAATTAGTTTTTTTGATAATTCGATTCGAACGGCTTTGGTACCTTCATATTGCTTTTTTCTAAATACTGCTCTCCCGAGTGTTCTGGATAACCTACCATTTAACTGGATAGGTATATTCAAATACAATTCATATCCTTCTTGAAGAAAATCGTTTGCAATTTGAGTCATTCTGTTTCATTTCATTAAAAATGTCATTATTTTTAGCTCCTGTCAATAGCCTAACAGAGACTTCTGCATAATAGGGCCTACAACAACACTTCGAACATTAGTATAATTTGCGAGATTAATCAAATTAGGAGCTGTTCGATGACAAACAAGCAAATGAAAGATCATTTCCTATATTTCATCAAAACCCCTATGCTTTGGTGTCATCACATGAATTCCTAATTAAATCTCATTACCTTCTACTTGTTTTATCCTTCCATAGCAACCTTCCATTCGCCTTTCAAAATTTTGTATAAATAACCCCCTTATTCTTCTTCTACACTAATTACTTCCTCATAAAATTAGGATTTTATAAACCAAGGGAGGACTGACCTCCCTTTTTTTTAACTTGCAACCTCTTCTACACTTTGACTTTGACGATATTCTAAGGCCTTCATGGTTTTAATAAATTCAACAGTTGGATCTATTTTTTGTACCAATTTTTCAAGACCAGTAATGTCTGAGTAAAAGAACTCTTTGCGTAAATTGATTTTATTTACCCTTTGATTCCCTATAGCTTTGTGAATTTCTTTTTCTAACCCAACAGCATCTTCACTAAATATCATTGCATGTACGTCAAATTTGAAAGGTACAGAGGCATCTCCAAGCTCGTCAATACGATCTTGTGGATTCAACCTTCTTGTCATACCTATTTTAAATACGTTTTCTCCGAAAGAACCTAGATTTGATATAACATACACATACCCGGCTTTACCATTTGCTCTTTTTACAATTTCTTCTTTTTTCTCTTCTATTTTATCTACTTGTCCTTCTAGTTCTCTTATTTTTGTTTCTAATGCTTGAATCTTTTCAATGCTTTTTTCATTAATTAGCAACTCTTTATTTTTCAGAATTTCCTTAAGATATTTGCCCTCTTCATCCTCCAATTTTTTACGTTCTTGTTCGAGCATTCTTCTTTCTTCTGCCTCCTGCTTCATTTGCTCTTTAATTCTACGTTGCTCTTCTTTCTCTTTTTCTTTCCGAATATAATATCTATATTCAATATCTATCGCATTTTTAAATAATGGCTTTAACTCTGATAAGAATCGAGTAATCGTTGGTAATATACTTGCATTTCCATTGCCACATATTGTTAAATACTTTTCGATTAGATTTTCAGCATCAGACAATGCTTTCTCAAGATTTGTATAGCTAAGTGTATAGAGAATATTCTGTAATTCTGCTTGAAGACCAATTACCATTAAGTGATAAATGGTTTTATTTGCTTTTGTTGTGTATCTTGATTCATATGAAGTAAGCAATTTTTTTATCTCTCGATTGTTTGCATTCATGTCTTTTCTAAGCATTTTTGAGTCTTTATGATGAAAATCTAATTCAACTATGGTGTTCAAAACACCATCCTCACCTAATGATAAATTCAAGACCTCGATTTCTTCTTCAATTAATCTATAATTTACTGCATTTGGGAATTTTTCAATTAACTCTTTTATTCCAACAGATTCGTTTTTAACTTTTTTTATACTATTATTTAGTCTGGTTAATTGTCTGTCCGACTTTTCAATCTGTTCATCTAATTCATTAACTCTCTCTTCCATTTTGTGATATGAGGCGACGCTGTGTGAAAACATCAACTCACTCAACACTATCCCTATTGGTACACTTAATCCCAACACAAACCCCATAAGACCGTACTCCCATTGTGCGTAAACATTAGACCACCCAATCAATATCACACCTAACCCACTTGTGAGATATGCAGGATAACCTGCGGGACGATTCTGGATATGAGAATTGATAATATTCACACATCCCATAAAAAAAACGAGTTCCGTAGCAATTACCGCCGCGAGATCAATCCTCAAAAATGAGAGCAATCCTTCTTGTGCAAAACCTCCTTCTTGAAAAAGTGTGAGAGTGTGATTGAAACTCACATAAATATTGAGGGTCACAATTGCGAAGCTTACAACGATATTAAAAATTCGCATTTTCATCTAAATGTTCTACTCCCCTCCAACTTTTCTCTTTTCCACCTATACCCCTCCTCACACTGTAAAATAAGAGGGCATTGCAGCCTCTCATCAAAAAAATAAGTTAGCAAAACTCTATATAAATCCATCCTTCTTTTGCATACCTCCATAACATAAATCCAATCCTTAAAAAACTCCTAGTTTGTTTGCCAATCACTACCCTCCCTCTTGTTAAATGTTGAATTATAGAAAAATACAGTTTATAATTTGCTTAAGTGGACTGAATTTCTCAGCCAACTAGTTTGAGAGGTAATGCTATGGCAGACATGCGAGACTTCCCCGAGGTGTACACTGTCGAGATCGATGACAACGGCAGGGAGGTCGGACGCCGGGAGCACCAGATCAGTATCGCTGACATGGAGCGCCTCTGTGCCGAGCATCCTGATCGCTACCGTTGCGAACAGCGTGACGGTCGACGGGTCATGGTCCTGAGTGGATTCGAAAAGGACCACTACTACGTGGAGCAGCGCGTCTACCCGCGCACCGACGAGACGCAGCCTGAGACGGTCATGGTGATGCAGGTCACGGAACAGGGTCTTCGCGCCCGTCTCTAGCAACACCACTCAACGCTCATCCCAAGAATGACATAACTTCAAGGGACGAGTGGGTCTAGGTGTTCACACACTTAGACCAGAGAAAACTATCAAATTTGATATAGATAAAACCTTATGAATTGAGCTTTTTAAACTTAATCTACATACACTGTGTTACAATACCTCTGTAGCCCATCCACTGCTCCTTTACTTATTGGTAAAGGAGCTTTCTTATTAAATTGGAAAAGTTAGCACTTCGACAATGTAATCTCACATAAATATTTAGTTATATCATTATTAATTGCTTTTATGAACTTACAGTTCAAATGCTCTTTTTACTACATTTCTAGCACCTTCCAAATGTTCATAGGCACTAAAATATGGGTCAATTGTTGATTCCTTGTAATCATCAGGTATTTTAAGATCATCAAACCAATAAGTTAAATCGGCTGTTGAAAGATGTTCATTCACTATATCCATTAATAACTTCAAGAAATTGACTACCTCTTCATCCATGGCAGTTTCTTCATATTTAGAAAGTAATACATCCAATCCCACTCGAACATTAATTTTCCCATGAGCAAACCCTCTTAAATATGGATCTTTCTCTGTTTGCCCTTCTTTTAAGGGCAGATGTCATTGCTTTGTCGTTCCATTGTCTTAATTCTTTGAGTATCTCTCCTACTAACATTCTGCACATCTCCTCTTGTTAAACCGATTAATCAATTTATATTATACCATTATTTATAGCTTTTGTCAAGCTAATTAAATGTGCATCCATAATATTTCTGCAATTCTCTAATTCTTTGTACATACAATTTTTCAAAGTATAAAGCATAATACCCTTTATCAAAAACAAAATCAGTATCATGTTTCTTGTGAGTAACTTGCTTACCACCAAGCTCTTCTATAAAAGGTTTCTTATATTTTTGTTCGAAAAATCTATTCATTCTTTTCTGTGCTTGATTTATTACATATGTACTTCTCCCATTGTGATAATCTACTTTATTTTCATCCAAAAATAGTTCTTCGTCTTTCTTAAATTGCTCAATGACCTCTCTATTAAACTTCTCTAAGTATCTGATAATTTTTTTCTTCCTAGCTTTCAATATAATGGCATAACTTATATACCAATAATCTAATCCTAACTCATTTCCATTTTCATCTTTTATGCTTTTTAGTTCTACCTTCCATTCCTTTTTGTAATTCTGTACTTTTTTTGCATTTGGAAATTGATTCAAGTACCAATCATTCACATCGTATTTCTCCATTAATTCAGATTGATGAGTCAAGATTCTCTTTACTGTCTCCTCGTGCAAATTAATTGTTTTCCCATTTCTCTCTATATGACCTTTGTACACAGGAAAGTATTCAATAATGTTCGCTTTACTCATTCTATTTAGCGTATTGACTAAATGGTTTTGAATAATTTTTAAATCATATATATAATCATTCAAAATTCTGTCTTCACCTTCAAGGATAATATTATTATCTATTAATTCCTGCAAACAATTTTGCTTATAACCCTCATGATATTTTGCAGGTAATAATTCGTACATTTTTGGTGTAATTAAACCAAAATCCAAACACCATTTACTTAATATTTGGGCCGTTTTTGACACTAAACCTTGCTCCAAAACTGAAACAACCATGATATCCATGTTTTTTGTATATGGAATACTCCAAGCACCATTACTAATGTTACCACCTAACTCTCTTCTTCTTTCTGCTATTTTTTTTCTTTTACTTCCTAAGATATATTTTGTCTTCGTACCACCTTTACCAACCGTTTCAACACTCTCATATCTCTGTTCTAAATCTTTCACAAAACGCAAAAAGACATTCTTCATTAATTTTTTGTTCTTTTCCATGTGACTCTTAATAACCTCGTCCCCTTCAATTGCAACTATTTGTTCTTGGGTAAATTCTATTTTTTGACTCAATAACAAAACTCCTCTCATTCTCAGATTGAAAAAGATACAAAACTCACCTTCAATAATAATTATATTAAATATATATTGTTAGTGACTTTTTTATCTTTTTTTATCAGCATAAGTATATTATATAATTATTTTATGCTTTTGTCAAGTCCACACATCACTATCCCCTTTATTTATAAGCATTTATAACCAAATTAAACTTAAAGGGGGTGCTAAAGCTCCAATTTTCATCCGCCTCGCTCCCGAAAATTTCCGTTGACGCTACCACCCCCTTCGACCCCCTCAGCGTCCGTTTTATATCAAAAATTATGTTTGATAACAAAATCGACTTTCATTATTTGATATTTAAATTCTTTTATTCTTAATTATTGTTCTAATATTTATTTTCAAATATAATGTAATAGTAAGATAAAATTTTCGGGAGTGGTGTTGTGAAAACATCTCAATAATACTGTCAATACTTTTAGTATGGGCAATATTTCCACAAATTTTAATTGCTCAAGCATCGGAAAAAAGAAAAATCAACTCAATAGATTTATTTAAAGATTCAAACTTAATGCTTGAAATTGGAAAAAAAACAAAACAAAATCAAAAAGAACTCCAGTCAAAAGATACTGATACAGACGGTTTGAACGATTCGTTCGAGAAGGAGAACTATCTTAATAGGCAAAAAAAAGATACCAATAGTAACAAAATATTAGATGATAAAGAGGATACTGATAAAGATAAACTAACTAATCTAGAGGAACAAAAATATAATATTAGTGCAATATCAGATGATACTGATTTAGATCAGTTAAGTGATTATGATGAAATAAAAAAATACCACACAAACCCAAATAAATCCGATTCTGATAAAGATAATATTACCGATGGTATAGAAGTAAATAAATTCCACACAAACCCCTTGGTTAAAGAACCAGAAAGTAAATTTACTAATTCAGCAAATCTTCCTAAAAACAAATGGAACATCATAGGAAAAGCCAGTGGTATAGGCGATCTCTCAGGTCGTTATATGATAAGAAATTCCCCTATTCTCCTCATAAATCAAATGAAAACAATTAGCTCTTTTGATTTATATGCATCAACTGATATAAGCTTTGAAATCGACATTCCAGTAAATAGTACTGAAAGCGATCTAAAGTTATATCGATATGTTTATCAAAATCAAACGAAAAAGAAACAAGTAGTATCACTCCAATTGATTCCCGATCAAACATTTGACCCCAAAACAAAAACAATTCATGCTGAATTTAATGGTGGTGACACATTTGTTGTTTTATCTGAAAAAGAAATGACCAATGCATCTCCCAAAAAGATTGAATCACACTCCTCAAAATTAAGCAAAGAAGGGAAGGTAAAAGGTTTACCTAATATAATCATTAATCCATCTCAAATTTCAAAAGATGGCATATTGAGCTTTAAAAAAGAAGTTACAGTAAATACAAAATATACAAGTCTAAAGAATACAGAACCAAAGAATACGAACTCAAAGAAAACAAAACCAAAAACTACAAAACCAAAGACTACAAAAGAAAACTTAATAGCTCAGTATAAAGTTCAAAATGTTGAAACTGAAAATGGGATTGAATATGCAAGCGTAGTGCCTCTCAACCAAGAAACTGGATTAAACAGTTTAATTTTGCTTCATGGTTACAGAGCGCTCGGAGTTGCTGGAGGAACAAGCGAATCTGTCGGTTTTACTAACAACTGGACTCAAAGCGATGAAGATTACACAGAAGCAGAAACCGATATTCCAAGTTCCCAAACACTTTCAGGAGCAACATATCAATCAGGTGATAAGTTAAAATATGATAATCCAGATGTCCAATTTATAACTGGTAATATATCAAGTGAAAAAAATTATCTTGGCCCAGCTTTAGCTGATGTATCAACCATTGGATTAGAAGATTATCCAGACTATACCCCTAACCATGATTTATTCATCTTTGAATATGATAATGACGACGAAAATATCCATAAAAATTCAATTTATCTCAATAGTTATATTCAAAATCTGAGGAATATCGGGAAAATACCTACAGATGCGCATGTCAATATTGCTGCTCATAGTATGGGGGGGTTAGTAGCAAGATATCTTGTTGAAAATCTTGATCTCCAAACGGATAACGATATTGATGTTGGTCTCCTCATGACTATTGGAACGCCGTATTTCGGTGTCTCAGCATTGTCTGATTGGTTTGGTGGAGATATGGATCGATCAACGAGTTGTCTTTGGAATGGAGGTAATACAGAAACAGGATGTGAAGAATTAACTGGAACCCATAGTATTGAAACATCTTACATCGCTTATGCAGGGCAAAATGATGTGGTGGATTCAGGAAACCTAACTTCTCTAATTTACGCTCCTAGTTATTGGGATATTCCAGGTTCATATAATGAGTATTTTCAGAACACACTAAATACAACTAGCGATTTGGATGATAACTTTGTAACCATTGACACTGCACTGGGATCAGATGAAGATTTTGGTAATGTAGATGCTATAGATGTCGATTATAGGTATCTAGTGTCAGGTTATTTAGGCAGCCACAGCGCCATGCTAACCTATGATAGCTTACAATGGAATATCTATCTTGATAGTTATTATAATTGAGATCTCTCACTCTATCAAAGATAAAGATTCGGTTAGAATGGTCAATGAATTTCTCATTGACCATTTTTTCTTCTTAAATAGCAAATATAAACCACTCCAAAAACAATTGAAATCAAGTGACTGATTGCCCAAAGACCAATACCAACTACTTCTAATTCTAAGTGGTCAGATATACTGGTGAACACTACTATTAAAAATAGTGTACTTACAAATAAGAAAATGATCCAAATTGGGATAGACCACAACCAAGGATTCATCGGTTTTTTTATTTCTATTATTTTGACAAATACGAGAACTAATAAGACAGTGGCTATTATATAAATAATAATATTTTCCATAAACAATTTGGAAATACCTAATACAAAATCTTCAATAGATTTTAATATAATCTTCTCCCCAACTCTCCATATTAAAAACGCAACAATAGTTACAAGATATCATTAGTTTAAGTCTATCACAGAAGTTAGCAGTAAATAATCAATCTATTAAAAATGCTGTATAAAGTAGAACTGCCAATAATCCACTAAATACATCACCTATACGCAATGTTAAAATTTGTATAGGTGATAATTATGTACATTTCTCCCATGTTACTCCAAAGAACAGACAAACCACTCAATAACTATGACAATATATGCGAACTCAAAATAGATGGAATCAGACTCATACTCTCCACTGTTGGAGATAAAACAAACCTATACACTAGACACAACACCCCTTGTAATACTCAATTTCCTGAACTATTAGATATCGGCCTACCTCCTGATACCATCTTAGATGGAGAAGTTTGTGTGACTGATAACCAAGGTAAACCTTGCTTCGAATCAGTCTCCAAAAGATTTCAAACCTCTAATACAAAGAAAATAGACATCCTCAAATATCAATTACCTATCCAGTATTGTGTTTTTGATGTCATCAGGTATAAAGGCAAAGATGTTTACAACCTTCCGTTACTAGAGAGAAAAGAAATACTCAACGATATCACTGAGAACAATCACATTTCACTTGTACGATGGATGGACGGAGATAATTCTGAAGAGCTGTTTAATCTAGTAAAACAAGAAGCGTTAGAAGGTATTGTGGTTAAACGCAAAAACTCAAGCTACCAGATAAACAAACGCTCTTGGGATTGGCAGAAGATAGTTAACTATCAATACTACCAAGTTGTTATAATGGGTATTAAAAAAAGAGAGCATGGAGTTTTAATATCATTCCCTAATGAAGCATCAGCAGGAACTATAGAATTTCCCTTTCCTCCAAAAGAACGAAGAGCGCTATGGGGTTTAATTAATCAATTAAAGTTAGATGAAGATAAGAATGTAATCTATCTCGACTCCAAGTTAATGATAGAGGTTAAATCACGAGGTGTAACAAAGAACGGTTACATTAGAACTCCAAGTTTCCATAGATATTGCATTTGAATAAAGCAAAAACCTACTTTTTAAAGTAGGTTTTCTTTTCCACTTGTAATGGGACTACTAGTGAATTGTGAGAATTTGTTTTAACTAAATAGCTCATTAATAGAAGTGGAGTCCAGCCACTTCTATTTTTATCAGGTACTTATGGAGTTCAAATTAGCACTATTTCGTTTAGAATATTAGCAATACGATCTTTGATTGTCAAGATTTGAAAATAGATAATCTAATCTATTAAAAAGTTTATTTAAATAATGCGTCGAAAAATTCCGTTGAGTATTAACATTGAGATAAGTACAATCAGAAATGGCCGTGAGAGCCTCTAGAATCGATTCTAAGCGACGGTCGAGATACTCTAATAAGGACCCGCTCGTTTTTAGATATTCTCCAAATGTAAGTACATAATACTCATGAAACTCTACTACTTCATCTCGAATTCTTGATATATTCTTCTATTACTTTCTTCAACGTTCATATATTTCATTGCCACCCTTCAAATAATATATGCCTATATAATTATTCTTCAAAAGAGTATCATTTACCTATTAATTTTGTATAATGATTTTCAAAAAAATCCCGTCCATTCTAATGAACAGATAGGATTTTTATTATTTTTTTCAAATAAAACTTTGACAGACATACTTCCATTACTGAGTTATATGTACTTTCCTAAAGTATCAATCTTATCGATAAATCCACAAAACTGTTTTTCTTCATATTCACCTGCGTATGTAGCTAGCACTGGTTGTTCTAACTCCAATGCTTCTTGCAAGATATATGACATCTCTTCCAAAGCTTGTTCATCCAATTCAGGTGGAATAAATCTTGCGGCTTCTTTTCGTTGCTTTAGTATAGCCTCTCTGTGCTCAACCAAGAACATTCTGATGCTCTCCCATAAAATATTCGATCTATCTAATTTACTCATCCAGAATATCCCCCAAACGTAGGATTGTATAAAACATTATATACAAACACACGTTCAGAAATTACTGATAATATATTCTGCGTCATTTGCGTTAAGACCGTTTCCTTTCCAAATTCACTTTAATCAATACCATCAGACTTACATATCTGAATAATCTGATATAAGATACCACTATTAAACCAAAAAGGGAGACTAGTATGCAAAGAGATATATTGAGTTATGTGAAATTCTATAAGTATCCAGATTTTATTAAAGGGAAGTTTTATTATTTAGACAGGGATTCAATTGATCATAGATTTAGTTATATGGATATTCCAGAAATTGTAGCATCTCACCCTGATAAAAAAGAGCAAATCTTTTTTCAATATGATCTAGAAAATAAATCGGGACATTATTTATATCCATGTAACAAAGATAAGGAGATAAAAATCTTATTAAAAAATTTGGCTATTTCCGATAAGATATTAGAACTAAGACCGATGATAGACTATTATAAAAAGCTAAAAACAATTCATTCAATTGCTTCTTTTATGGAATGGGAAAACTATCTTGATAACCAAATTGCAATAACAGGTGATCAGTTAGAACCTTTTATAAGAACTAAAGGAACATTATCTATTAGTGAGTACTTTATAAAAACTCTTAGAACTAGAACAAGCGACATTCTGACAATGCCAATCAAATACTAACTGAATTAGCCCTATACAATCATACAATCCTCAAAAATGAAGAGGCAAAACTATCTAGACTTACACAAGAGCTTTTAGATAAAACTATCAATAATGTAATAGATAAAGGTGTTCAGAGGCAACAATATGATTTTCTGATCAGCGAATTTGAAAACAATTTAAGTAAAACACTTTCTGAAAAAGAATGGCAAAATTTTATCTATGAAAATTTCAGATTGCTATTTCCTGAATTTATTAAAATAGATAAAGAGAAAAAATTAACAACTATAGATCAAGATACTAAGTATATTGACTTTATTCTTCAAAACGATACAACCGAATTGCTATTAGAAATAAAATTACCAAATGCAAAAATTATGAGCGATTCCAAGGATAGAAATAATCACTACCTTGTGTCAGGAGTCACAAAAGCAATCCTCCAACTCCAAAGATACATCTCATCATATAGAGCAGAGATATTCAAAACGAGTAAAGAAAAATACTTAAAAGCACTATTGTTAATTGGAGAAGATAAAAATACAGATATAAAACAAAATAACGATTGGAATCTTGCTAGGAACATGTACAAAGATATTGACATAATAACGTATACATAGGTGCTGAAAAAAATAAGAAACATAAGAGATATTTTGAAATAACTTCAAAAGTAGAGTCCCATCATTGGGACTTTTCGTTTTCTTTTAATCTTCGATAGTTCGTTATTAACCTTAGTTCTTCTTGTACTCTTTTCAAACCTTTCTCACTACAAACTCTATATCTTACTTCAGGGCCTCCAGCATAATAATGCAATGTAATAGTATCGTCCTCAAATTCAGGGATGGGAAGTTTCCATAAATCCTGAACGACTTCTATTAAATCCTCATAATTACAAACAAATTCGATAGCACAATATTCTACGCATATCCTAAACCATGTCAACGAATCATCCGTCTCACGATCTCTAAAAAAACGAGCAGCTTTTTCGGGAAATCCTAATGCTAGACCTAGTTGATAAAAGAATTCAGGAGTACCACAGTCTAAATTCTTTATACTTGATAAAAAGTGATCTTTAATATTTTGATTAAGAAAATACATATGTTGTGGTTGAGCTAGACCCATCTCTATATCAAGTACATGCGGATAACTAAGTAATTGAGTTCTTATATCCTCTGTAATCTTCTCATCGTCTACGTTACAAATAAGACTAGGTTTGTAACCCTTTAGGAAAGAAGTCAACGTAGTTAATTCTTCATCCAAAAACATCACCACTCTTCTTCAGTATCATCTTTCTATTTCTTGCTTGACATGTAGTTCATTGTGTCTATGATTTCCTTGGTGTCTACCTCTAGGATTCTTGCTGAATCTCTAATCTGACACCATCTTTTATTCGATTCAATAAATTCTGGAGATCCTTCCACACCAACAATCATATCTATTCCTTGTGATTCCATAATTTGAACAATTGTTTTTGATTTGCGACATTCTTCTTCCCATAGGCTGATACTCACGACTTGCCACGGGAACCTTTTATATCTATTTGGATTATCGGCATAATTGCGTAAATAGCGAATGAAGCTCTCTGTGCGTTTATCTAAATCAGTTAAATACGATTCGGTTAAATCATAAAATAACGAGTAATCAATCTCAATGAATTTAGATATAATAATCGCCTCCTGTATAAGTTAATTATTATACAAAAATTCAGTTAAATACTTTTAAATCGAAATTTCGTTGTAACTCAATTTGGACATAAACATGAAACCAATTTCATAGAATTGGGGCCCAAAACATTTTGTAAAAATCCTACGCTAAGAGATTCAAAATGAAAACAGTCAATTTTCTCTATGCTTAGATGAATCTCCTATCATGTTGGAATAGTTGAGAAATTCATGATTTAATTTCTTTCTCAGTGGTCTGAGATTATGTAAAATAATCATCCGATCAAAGTTAAATTTGTATTCTTCTAAGAGATCATGTTCCACAGTGTGCAGGACCATTTTTTAGATATTGTTCGTAAAAATATGATAGTTCGTGCATTTTCCGTTTGATTATTCCCTTTGTAGTTGAGATAATGAAAATAATTTCAATTCGTCACGTATAGGATGTCAAATAGGCGTCCGGGAAGGTAGAGCCTTGCGTTACAACCTTAAGGCCACACTCAAGTCAATCATCAGGCGGGACGTCAAGGTTGATGTCCACCAGCTTTCTCCCGTTGAGGGTTGGGAGCTGAGTGCCACCGCCACCGCGGAGACACTTATGATCCACTTCGAGTGGGGAGTTCCCGAGGAATTGAAGCCGGAGGAATTGTCCCCGACCATGGTTGTGGTATGGGACGCAGACCACAAGTGGACCAAAGACTCTGTGTTGTACTTGCAGTGTGGGTGTAATGATGAGGACACAGACGGGATCGTTGTGTACGATCTCAAGGACCTGACCATCGGCCAGATCGCGTGGGTCGAGGCCCGAAATGGTCTTGTCATCGTCCAGCGACTGGATGATGACCTGTTCTACCACACTTATGTCCCGAATGTCACTCCCACTCGCCTCTTCTGGAGGGGAAAGGAGCGGTGGCACAACGGTAGCTATCACTATCTGGTGAATCGAGTTCACCGTACGTTCGGAGGGGGATACGACATCTACTCCCCCTGTGTGCCGGAGGTCAAGCCCAACTAGGCATGAGCCGCCCACCCTCACCCGTGAGGTATCAAAGGGCGGGCAGAGCTCCATTCACGCGTGACGCAACGTCCCCGTATGGGATCGTTCCAACCAAGGATCGATTCTCCGTACGGGGATGGCGATTTTTAAGGAATTTTTCCATTCATCGATTTTAAAGTGAATTAAATATCAGATATATAAAATATAGTCCGATAATCATCTGTGGGCTTATTTTTATAGACTTTCATGTCGCTAAGAGCGACACCACAAAGGAATGAAAATAAAGGTTGTCGAATTTCCTGAGCAGAGGCTTAGCGTAGGTTTTTTACAAAATGTTGGCGGCACCCCATGCCCATCAAGTTAAGCGATTGCCAAATCCTTAAACAAAAAAATGAGGACTTTTTTCTGAGTATGCTCTAGAAGAAGCAGATCATTTTTTCACTTTGGGGTATTCATATTTCTTAGCTTGATGGCTATGTGCCGGTACCCCTAATTGAGTACAGACCCATCCATTACGTTCCCAAAGAAAAAAGAGACACTTTATTGAAAATGTCTCTTTTTCCTATTTTGTGTTTTAAAATGGTGCTGCCATAATTGCTAAAAACGCTTGATATTACTGGTCTTCCAAAAGGCGGCTTAAAGTAGTTCACAAATACATGTGTAACCGCACCTATTATTTTGCCATTTTGTATAATTGGACTTCCACTCATCCCTTGCACTATCCCCCCGGTAAGGCTTAAGAGTCGTGGATCAGTCACTTTTAAAATTAGTCCTTTTGTTGAAGGAAATCGCTGTTTGTTCACACTGACAATCTGAATCTGAAAGGATTCTACTTTTTGACCATTAACAACTGTTAAAATACGAGCTGGTCCTTCTTTTACTTCTTCTTGTAATCCTACTGGTATGGGAGCATTGTATAATCCTTTATTTGGTAATTCTTTCATTCTACCGAATATCCCAAACGGAGTGTTGCGTACGATATTCCCGAGAATTTGATCCTCATCTGTAAAAATAGCTCGCTTTTCACCTGGTTCACCTGATTCACCTTTTTGAATCGAAGTAACATGCGAACGAAGGACTTTCCCTTGTCCCACTACAATCGGTTGTCCCGTATCCACATCCGAGATAACATGACCAAGAGCACCATATTTATGTTCAACAGGTTCTAAAAATGTTAATGTACCAACACCAGCAGCACTATCACGGACGTACATTCCCATTCGGTGAATTTGTTCCTTTTGATCCTTAAGGGGCTTTAAGCTGATTTTATGCTTTACATTTTCTCTTAAGATCGTAAAATGAAGCTTTTTGTTGGTTTTCCCCGCTTCTTCTGCCATAAGGCCGATCATCTTGATACTTACTTCAGATTGACCATTCACACTCAGGATCGTATCTCCTACTTGTATCCCCGCTTTTTCTGCTGGCGAAATATTACCAGAGGATGTATGCACCAGATTATAACCAACTACCATAATTCCTTTGGATTTTAATTTGATTCCAATGGATTGACCGCCTGGAATCACTTTTTTAGGAGAAACAACTTGTACCTTTGCGCGTTTTACGGGTATTTTTCCAATGTTTAGGGTAGCATAAGAGATACCCTCTACATCGGTATTATACGCAACAGGTAGATGAGATGTCTTGGTCAATAATTCTCCATTTACCATGCGAACTTTACTTGGAAATGCTAAAAATTCTTGCCATGTAGGTGACAAACTCACAACTGCCAGGAGAAGGACAAATAGAAGACCTAAACATCTTTTTAACCATTTTTGCTGCACATTACCACTCTCCTGCGAGTTCTACCTATTCCTTCGCACTCGAGATGGCTGTGACATTAATGTGCCCGTGAATGAGATCCCTTATAAGTTACAAATGCTTCCTTAACCTATATTTCATTGATTAACATTCACAAATAAGTACATATAAAGGCTGTTTTCATACAACAAGCTCACTCGTCATAATTATTGTCTGGCTTTGACTTTATTGGCTAAGAACAACATTTCTGCTGCATGTTGTTTTGTTCTAGCTGTTACTTCTGCACCCCCAAGCATTCTGGACAATTCCATAATTCTCCCTGCTTTATCCAACTTGGTTACCCCTGAACTAGTTTTTTGTGCTTCGATTTGTTTGGAAACATAAAGATGGACATCTGCCATACATGCGACTTGTGGCAAATGAGTAACACATAAAACCTGGTTTTCTAAAGCCAATGTAGCGATTTTTTCTGCAATAGCTTGCGCAGCTCGTCCACTAACTCCTGTATCTACTTCATCAAAAATGAGCGTCCTTACTTGATCTCGTCCACTAAAGATACATTTAAGAGCAAGCATAATACGAGATAGTTCCCCACCCGATGCGATTTTTGCCAATGAACGAAGCGGCTCTCCAGGTCCAGGTGAGAGTTGAAACTCAACTTGATCCATACCTGTATAGGCAAAAGTTTCTTTTTGATAATGATTTGGATAAAACGAGACATGAAAGACACTAGAACCCATCATTAAATCCGAAAGTTGTTTCTCCACTTGTATTTCTAATTGCGAAGCTGCTTGCTTTCGAAGCCCTGTTAACTTCAAGGCTTTTTCCTGTAGCTGTTCTTTTAGTTGTGCCTGTTTCTCGTAGAGGTGTTCTTTATTTTCTTCTACGTTTAAAAGACGCTCTAACTCTGCCTCTGCTTGCCCTAAATATGTCAAAATCTCCGCTGTTGATTCTCCATATTTACGTTGCAATTGACGGATGACATGTATCCTCTCATGAACTTCATATAAGCGTTCTGGTGAGAAATCCAAATTATCTTGGTACATATCCAAATCTCTTGCTGCTTCTTCTAATTGAAAAGTAGCTGCCTCCATACTGTCCAATGCTTCTTGAATGGTTGAATCCAATTCACCTACTTCTTGAAGGTAAAACACAGCACGACGTAACTGTGTGATGCCGCCGCCTTCAGAAGAAAGAATTTGATACGCACTAGACACACGAGAAGCTAACTTTTCTCCACCTGAAAGTCGCTTTTCTTCTTCATGTAATGCTTCTTCTTCCCCTTCAACCAAACGAGCATCCTTGATTTCGGAAACTTGGAATTGAAGCATATCTACACGTCGTTCCATTTCTTGCTGATCTATATTTAACTGATCAATCATTTTTGTTATTTCTTGATATTGTTGATAATATGCTTGATACTCATCGCGTATAGGTATAATTGCAGATCCACCAAACTGATCCAACCATGCAAGATGCTCTTCAACTTGTAGTAATCCTGTATGTTCATGTTGTCCATGTATATGAATAAGGTAGTTTCCCAACTGCTTTAGCATGGTCAACGTGATCATACGCCCATTTGCACGACATGTGCTCTTCCCGTTTGCTGCAATCTCTCTGCGAATGAGAAGGTATTCCTCTTCACTTTCAATATCCCATTCTTTTAATAGTGTGATTGCAGGATGGTCGGATGGAAAGTCAAAACTAGCCTCAATAACAGCTTTTTGTGAACCATGTCGCACAAAATCACTGGAAGCCCTACCTCCAATGATCAGCCCAAGAGCATCTATCAAGATGGATTTTCCTGCCCCTGTTTCTCCTGTTAATACGTGAAATCCTTGATCAAATGTCAAGTTGATATTTTCTACAATGGCAAATTGATGGATGGACAGTTCTTTTAGCATAACATCTTCTCCTACAACATGTCTAAGAACCGATTCACGATATCTTCAGCTATTGGTTTGGAACGACAAATGACCAATATGGTATCGTCCCCTGCGATTGTTCCCAAAATTTCGTCCCAATCCAAATTGTCCAGCAGTGCAGCAATTGCATGTGCATTCCCAGGCAACGTATTTATTACAACCAGATTTTCTGCGGAATCAATCCCAACAAATGATTCTTGTAACAACCTTTTTAACTTTTGTAAAGGATTAAAACGGCGATCAGCTGGCAAAGAGTATTTATATGCACCATTGCTTAGTGGCACTTTTACCAAATGCAACTCTTTTATATCACGAGAAATCGTTGCTTGAGTAACATTATACCCAGCAAGTTTTAGCTCAGCTACCAGATCATCTTGTGTCTCAATATCTTTACTGGTAATAATTTCTCTAATTCGAATATGACGTTGTGCTTTCATGTAAATCGCTCCTATTGCTCTTGCAATTTTTTGCGGATTACTTCAAAGAAAGTACGTTCTTTCCATTTGATTAAATGTGTGGAACAAGGAGATTTTCTCACGCGAACGATATCTCCGCTCTCTAACGTAAACCCTTCTTGACCATCTATTGTAACACCAATCTCATTATGATTTGCTGTAACTTCCACTTCTAATGTACTTTCAGCCGGCAATACTAATGGCCTTGATGCCAAAGTGTGTGGACAGATAGGCGTTAACAATATACATTCTAAACCTGGCCAGACAATGGGGCCTCCACAAGATAGGGAATACGCAGTTGAGCCTGTAGGTGTGGAAACAATCACTCCATCTCCAGAATAAGTACCAACAAAACTACCATCCATTTTCACGGTACATGTAATCATCCGGCTAAACGATCCTTTGGCTATACCAATATCATTTAAAGAAATACCTCTTTTTATCACTTCATCTTGACGGATGACTTCAGCTTCT
Organism: Shimazuella kribbensis DSM 45090; assembly: GCF_000428065.1. GTDB lineage: Bacteria > Bacillota > Bacilli > Thermoactinomycetales > Thermoactinomycetaceae > Shimazuella > Shimazuella kribbensis. Next base: position 362,209 of record NZ_ATZF01000001.1, on the reverse strand, counting down.
AGCATGAGTCTTTTTTCTACACAATACTCACCAGCCAAAATCCGATCAACTGATCCAGAAAGATCTTCTGGTTCAGCTTCCGATAAAAACCCAAGATACCCCAAGTTAATTCCTAAAATAGGTATGCGAGATCCTGCTAATTTTCGAGCAACTCCTAATAGAGTACCATCTCCACCGAGTACAAAAGTACAGTCGACATGAATGGGGAAATCTTCTAACGGAATCCCTTTTTTTTCTTGACCAATTGCCTTAGCCAAATCTATATCTAAGCAAACAGTGGCACCTTTGTATTTGATCAAATTTGTTAATTTTTTAGCTACGATTAATGCAGTAGGTTTTGTCTGATTCGCCATGATGCCTATTGTTTTCATCTGTCCACCTCAAGCTTACTCGTGTCATTTTTGTATTATCCACATAAAAACCATACCTATGAGAAAGGTAACAACATAGCTAATAGGGAATTTTCTCCTCGCTTCGTATAATGGCGGATGAGAGAAATTCACCAGAGAAATTTTATTTTTTGATTTATCTACATAAACAATACCTGCTGGTCGATAAAGCAAAAAAAACGGTAAAAGATGGTCTCGAATTGCCGCTCCAGTACGACGCAGCGGTTTTCTTTCCTTTGCTATCAAAACAACATACAACAAGTCTTCTTTCATTGCCAAATAATCGATAAACATCCTGCTTTCATACGGAGCTTTATCTAATTCAATGGAAATAGGAATTTTTTTCCTACCTTCGATAGGCTCATATCCAAACTCACGGAGCAAATCAGCGATATCTCCTTTAATTGGTTTTGGATCTTTTTTTGATTTATTCATGATCATGTCTTTTGCAAATTGAAAGGAAACCCATTTTCGTACAATAAGAAACAGTATAAAAAGGATGATAAGTACTAAAACAAATGTATCACCTGATTGAGACACACTCTCTCCCCTCCCTTTTAGTATGTTGTTTCTTTATTCTTCTAAGGGTGTAGATCGGTGAGCATCTTGTAATACTTGTTCAATAATGGCATCTGAGTAAAAAGGACGTTCATCCTTTTCCTTTATCAGATACGCTAAAAACTCGATATTTCCTTTTCCTCCTCGTATGGGGGAGGAAGTAAGACCAGAAACCAAAAAACCTTCACGTAAAAACATATCTATTGTCTTTTTCAACACTTGACGATGAATGGCAATATCCCGTATAATCCCCTTTTTCCCTACCTGGTCTTTTCCCGCCTCAAATTGTGGTTTGATCAATGATACCACTTCACTTTGATCAGGAATCAACTTTTTTAAAGTTGGAAAGATATGTGATAGAGAAATGAAGGAAACATCAATCGTAGCAAAATTGGGAGTGGGACCTATTAAATCTTCCGTTTGAAGGTAACGAAAATTCGTTCGTTCCATCACTTTTACTCGATCATCATTGCGAAGTTTCCATGCGAGTTGCCCATATCCAACATCAATGGAATATACATAAGAAGCTCCATTTTGTAAAGAACAATCCGTAAATCCACCAGTAGAAGCTCCGATATCCAAAACCACTTTATTTTCCATTTGTATGGAAAATACTTTTATCGCTTTTTCTAGTTTTAACCCGCCACGACTCACATACGGGTGTATATCTCCTTTAATATGTATCGTACTATCTATCGGATATTTTGTACCAGCTTTCGTATGAGACTCGTTGTCTACAAAAACAAGCCCAGCCATGATGGCCCGCTGGGCTTGTTCCCGACTGGGATAATATCCTTTTTGTACAAGGAGAATGTCTAATCTTTCCTTAGCCATTCGATTACCTCAGATCTTTTGAATATCAGGGACACAACATTTTCTTGCTGCTTCCGCAATCCCTTCTGTAGTTAAACCAGTTTCTGCTCTTTGTTCATTAATACTTCCGTGCTCCACATAATAATCAGGAACACCAAGGACCGATACCTGCTGAACTTTGTTTTGCTCGGCAAAAAATTCCAATACTGCGCTTCCAAATCCACCTATTTTTGTACCTTCTTCAACAGTAACAATTGGCATTCCTTCATGGTGTATAGACAATAGTAACTCTTCATCCAACGGTTTTGCAAAACGAGCGTTGACCACTTTTGCTTGAATACCTTCATTCGCTAACTGGTCAGCTGCTTCCACAGCAAGAGGAACCATATTGCCAAATGCGAGAATCGCTACATGTTTCCCTTCACGAATGGTTTCAAATTTACCAATTGGAATGAGCTCAAACTCTTCATCCATTGACACTCCTACACCTGCACTTTTGGAATACCGCACAGCTACTGGGCCTGATTCGTACTTGGATGCAGTATACAGCATATGTTGCAACTCATTTTCGTCTTTGGGCATCATAATAACAAGTCCAGGTTGAGACCTCATAAAACTGATATCGTAAACACCTTGATGTGTCTCTCCATCTTCTCCAACAAAACCAGCACGATCCACTGCGAAAACTACATTTAAGTGCTGACGACAAACATCATGAATAAGCTGATCATAACCACGCTGTAAAAAGGTAGAGTAAATGGCTAAAACAGGTTTTAAACCTTGGGTAGCTAAACCAGCTGCAAAAGTAGTGGCATGTTGTTCTGCGATACCTACATCAAAACAACGATCCGGGTAAATCTCTTGAAATTTATCCAATTTGGATCCTGTAATCATAGCAGGTGTAATTGCCACTATTTTTTTATCTTTGTCTGCCAGTTTTATCATCGTATCTCCAAATACAGTTGGATACGCTGGAGCTCCTGCCTTCTTCTTTTGAAACGCACCTGATTCGATTTTATACGTTCCAACCCCATGATAATTAACAGAATCTTCTTCTGCTGGTTTATAACCTTGTCCTTTTTTGGTAATCACATGAACAAGAACGGGGCCTTTCGTATTACCTGCTTGACGTAAACACTCCATTAATTCTTCTACATGGTGACCATCTACTGGACCTAAATACGTAAACCCTAGTGTTTCAAATAGAACACCTGAGACAAGCAAAAACTTTAAGCTATCTTTTACACGCTCTAATGTTTTAGCAAAAGGTTGCCCGATCGTAGGTATTTTTTTGAGAACTTGTTCTACTTCAGCCTTCATTTTATTATAATGTCGATGGGTCCGGAGTCTACCTAGATAGTTATGAAGTGCACCTACATTTGGACTAATCGACATTTCATTATCGTTCAATATCACAATTAAATCTTTTTGTTCTTGTCCAATATGGTTCAGTGCTTCTAAGGCCATTCCACCGGTTAATGCTCCATCACCAATAATTGCTACTACTTTGTTTTTGTCTCCTATAATATCTCGAGCAGCTGCCATGCCCATTGCTCCAGATAAAGAGGTGCTACTATGGCCTGTTTCCCAAACATCATGTTCACTTTCACTCATTTTTGGGAAGCCACACAACCCTTTGTATTGCCGCAGTGTAGTAAATTGGTCGCCTCTACCTGTCAACAGTTTGTGTACATAAGCTTGATGACCTACATCCCATAAAAACTTATCTTCTGGGCTGTTAAACAGATAATGCAATGCGATTGTTAGTTCTACCACGCCAAGATTGGATGCTAAATGCCCACCTGTACTAGAAAGACTATTAATAAGAAATTCCCTTATTTCTTCCGCTAGTTGAGGAAGCTGATCCTCTGATAGCTTTTTTAAATCTGCTGGTGTTTGAATATGCTCGAGGAGCAAGAAAGACCGCCTCGCTTTCAAAGTTGTATGTTCCTTCAGAAAAGGCCGGTCTAGGAGAGACCGGTAAAGACGAACATTCCTATGTAGCTATGTCACAAAGGTGTTCAAACTGCTAAATATTAAAATTAATTATAGCATAGGTGAAGGTTACCTGTCCCGCATGAGTAAATAATCGGCCAGTTCTAACAATCGTGTTGGGTTTAAATCTTTTCTGTCTTGGATTGATATTCTTGCTGAATGTATGCACTCTTGCAATCTTCTTTTCGATTCCTCAATTCCAAGTAATGCTGGATAAGTGGCTTTGTGATTGTGCTCATCACTGCCAACTGGCTTACCAATTACAGCTTGATCGCCCACAACGTCCAAAATATCATCTTGAATCTGAAATGCTAATCCAAGTTGATACGAAAAGGTCATTAATGCATCCAAAGTTTCTTTATTTGCTCCAGTGATCAAAGCCCCTATCCGAATAGAAAATGTAATAAGATCACCTGTTTTTCGTCGGTGTACTTCCTCTAATTCTTGAAGGGTAATCGATTTATTCTCATTTCCCATATCTTGTACTTGGCCATTTATCATCCCTCTAGCCCCAGCATATCGAGTAGCATCTTGGATGATTTCCAAAGCTATGGGAGCTGATAAATTCGCGGCATTTGCTCCACTAGCAAGTAAACCAAAAGCTTCTGTTAATAAACCATCTCCTGCAAGTATGGCCATTGCTTCGCCGAATACTTTGTGATTGGTCCATTTTCCTCTACGGTAATCATCATCATCCATAGCAGGCAGGTCATCATGGATTAAGGAATAGGTATGTATCATCTCAATGGCACAACCAAATGGCAATGCAATTTTAGCATCTCCACCCAATGCTTCTGTAGTAGCAATAGTTAGCACAGGTCGAATACGTTTTCCTCCTGCAAGCAATGAATACCTCATAGATTCCTTTAAGTTATTCGGTATGTCTATCCAATTCCTACTCATATGATCCAATTCTTGATGGACCATTTCTGCTGTCTTTTGTATATATGCTTTTGCTTCGATCATCCTCTTATCCTTTCCCTCATCTGACCCCATCATGAGTTAGACAACAATATTCCTCGTAATCCAAAATATCTATGAATTTTCTTCACGAATTGGTTGAAATGGCTTCTTTATCCAGTCACCATTCTCTTCAACCAATATTTCCACTTGTTGCTCCGCCCAATCCAATTTTTTGCGACAAACACCAGCTAATTTGGTTCCTTCACCATAGAGTTGAATAGCTTCTTCCAATGGAATATCCCCTTGTTCCAATTGAGCTACTACTTCTTCTAATCGTTCCATTGCCTTTTCAAATGTTATCTCACTCATTTTTTCTCCTCTTTCTTCCATACTTGACACTTTAGTTTTCCTTCTGCAAACTGTATATCGAGTAAATCTCCTGGATTCACTTGATCCGTTGAGGTAACTAATTCATCTTCTGATAGACGATAAACCAACGAATATCCTCGTTTCATCACTGCAAGTGGGCTAACTGATTCTAACCGGGTAACAAGCTGAGAAAATATCTTTTCTTTTCGCTCTAAAAATTGCTGAAAGAGTAAAGTTTGCTCTCTAGTAGTTTGCTCTAATTTTATTTTTGCATTTACTACTTTCGTTTTCGGCTGATTTGCTTTTAACTGGTGATTCGCTCGCTCTAATCTTCTCTCTTCTCTTGCATAGTTAGTGGTTAAACCCTGTTGCATCCGTCTAGTCAAGTATTGAAATTTTTCTTGATGAGGGATTAATTTCCGATCTGGATGTTGAAAAATAGGGCGTTCTACTAAATGTTTAACATCCATTCTTCTCGTATCGATAAATTTTTTTGGTAACGTGAGCAACCTCGTGTTGAGATTGATAAATCTCATCTTTAGATCATCTTGATTGGGAACCGCTAACTCTGCTGCTGCTGTTGGTGTCGCAGCACGTACATCTGCCACCAAATCACTTAAGGTCGTATCTGTCTCATGACCCACCGCAGAAATAACAGGTAAGGTAGAGTTGGCAATACTTCTCACTACTAATTCTTCGTTAAATGCCCATAGTTCTTCAATAGAACCGCCGCCTCTACCTACGATTAACAGATCCACTTCTGCACGTCGGTTCATTTCGCCTATGGCATGAGAGATCTCCCATGCTGCTACATCTCCTTGAACTTGTACAGGATACAGCAGGACTTTTGCCTGAGGATATCGACGTTGTAACGTTGTAATCATATCTCTTACAGCGGCTCCGTGAGGAGACGTAATCAATCCAATACTTTTCGGATGCAAAGGAAGGCTTTGTTTTTCTTGCTGAAAAATCCCTTCAGCCTCTAATTGCTCTTTCAAGTACTGAAAACGAGTAAATAAATCTCCCTGCCCACTATTCCGCATTTCGAGTGCACGAATCTGAACTTGTCCATCTCGATCATATACATCTAATTGTCCACGTATAGTAACTCGATCGCCATTTTTTGGTTTAAACAGCAAATAGCGGGCAAATCGAGCAAAAAAGACTACTCTCATTCTTGCAGACTCATCTTTTAAGGTGAAGTACATATGGCCACTCGCATGATGAGTAAAGTTAGAAATTTCACCTTCCACACGGAGAGATTGTGATTTGGCATCTTTGGTAACAAGTGAGGTAAGATGGGCCACTAACTGACGTACAGTCCATACCTCTTTTGCCATTATCGTGCATGCCTTTTTGCTGACTCAATCGTATTTGCCATCAACATTGTAATTGTCATTGGACCTACTCCACCAGGTACAGGAGTAATCGCTGATGCTACCTCACTCACTTCGTCAAACTTCACATCTCCAACTAATCCATTTTCGGTGCGATTCACACCCACGTCAATAACTACAGCACCATTTTTCACATGTTCTTTGGTGATCATTTCTGCACGGCCTACCGCTGCAATCAATACATCGGCTTGTTTGGTAATCGAAGCAAGATCAGCTGTTTTGGAATGACAGATCGTAACTGTTGCATCAGCTTGCAATAGCAACAGAGCTACTGGTTTCCCAACAATATTGCTCCTACCTACCACAACAGCATGTTTACCTTGTAAGGGAACATCAGATCTTTTAAGTAATTCCATGATACCTTGAGGTGTACAGGATAAAAAAGTTTCTAAACCTGTTACCATACGACCTACGCTCTCTGGATGAAAACCATCTACATCTTTATCAGAAGCAATTGCTTCAATAATACGCTGTTCTGCAATTTGTTTTGGCAAAGGAAGTTGTACTAAAATGCCGTGAACGGATTTATCGTTGTTGAGTTCTTCCACTTTTGTTAGAAGTTCTTCTTCGCTGATCGTGTCTTCCAAACGAATCAAAACGGACTCCATCCCAATCTCCTCTGCAGCCCGAATTTTACCTTTCACATAAGACTCTGAGGCTGGATGATTTCCAACCAAAACCACTACTAATTTAGGAAAAATCTGATTTTTATGCAACTCACTTACTTCTACTTTTAGTTCTCTACGAATTTCTGAAGCTATGTCTTTTCCGCTAATTATTTTTGCTGGCATTCTAGTTCCACCTCTTTATATAATATCTATAGTTTACCATTTGTTTGGAAATCACGTAACCAATCCTAGGAGAAATAAAATGAAGCAAATCTTCGCAGACCTGCACATACACATCGGACGAACAGAAAGCAATTTGCCTGTCAAAATTACCGCCGCTCGTGATATGACTTTTCACCGAATCGTACAAGAAGCTAGTAATCGTAAAGGAATATCGATGATTGGTATCATTGATGCACACTCCCCTGCCGTGCAAGCAGAGATCGAAGCAGGGATCATGAACGGAACCTACATGGAACATCCCTATGGAGGAATTCTATATTGTAATACTTTATGTATTTTAGGGGTGGAAGTGGAGTGCAAAGAAGCACACACAGGCCCTTACCATATGCTCGCTTATTTTCCAACCCTAGCAAAAATAAAAGAATTTACTGCTTGGATAGCACAACACATGAAAAACGTTCAACTTAGTACACAAAGGCTATATCAACCTGTATCATCTTTCATCAAAAAAGTGAAAGATTTACAAGGTTTAGTTGTCCCTGCACATATTTTCACTCCATTTAAAAGCTTGTATGGTAGCGCAACGACTTCTATTGAAGATCTGCTAGACATCACTTCATTGGATGCTGTCGAATTAGGGTTGAGTGCAGATACGACCATGGCAGATCAAATATCAGAGCTAGCATCTCTACCTTTTCTAACAAATTCAGATGCTCATTCTTTGCCTAAAATAGGGCGCGAATATAACAAATTTTTATTAGAAGAAGCTAATTTTCAAGAACTTAGTTATGTCCTAAAACAAAAGCAAGGAAGGAAGATTCTTGCAAATTTCGGGTTGAATCCTTTTCTTGGTAAATACTATGAGACTTTCTGTTCGACCTGTAAACAGCAAAAAACTTCCTCCACTATATTTTGTTCCACTTGCGGTAAGAAAAAAGAAGTGACAGGAGTAAAGGACAGAATCGCCATGATTGCTGATCAACCTACCACATCGCCAACATTTCGGCCTCCCTATATCCACCAGATACCTCTTGCTTTTCTGCCTAAAGTAGGACCAAAAACGATTACAAAGTTGATAGAGCATTTTGGTTCAGAAATGAATATTTTACATCATGCTTCGTTGCAAGAGATATCCGAAATCACCAACACCCAACTAGCAAATCTTATTTGCCAAGCTCGAGAAAATACATTAGCTGTGCAAAAAGGTGGCGGCGGGACATATGGGAAAATTATTTCGTTACTTCCAATTCAGCAATGACCTTACCTAAAATACCGTTTACAAAGCGGCCTGCTTCGTCTCCGCTAAAAGCTTTAGCTAAATCCACCGCCTCGTTCACCACTACTTTTGTAGGTATCTCTTTTTGAAAAAGCAATTCATACACAGCCAAACGTAATACTGCTCGATCTACAATGCTCAGTCGATCTAGAGACCAACCACTCTTCACATATCGACGAATATAAGGGTCAATTTCCTCCAAATGCGATGCCAATCCAAGACGCACTACTTCATAATATCCTCTATCTTCTTCGGTGAGCTTTGCCTCGTTAGGAGCAAAGATATCACCTTGATCTTCTGGGTGAACCAATTGTTGGTATTGACGCTGAATAACAAGTTCTCGAACTAACCTACGACTCATTTTTTCACCTCCAAAAAAATCCGAGCCAAAAGGCTCGGTTTCTTAGTTACAACTACACTTTATGGTACAAAAGAACCAATACTTTTTTCTACTCTTATTTTAATCGACTTGGCTTCTCTTGCTTCTCTTTCGCTTTTTCTGGCTGAGGAACGCGAATACCTTCTACTTGAACAATAACTTGATCAACTACAATACCTGTCATCGCTTCAATCGCTGACTTTACTTGTTCTTGTACTTCCTGCCCCACATTAGGAATATGGTAACCATATTCCACAATAATGGATACTTGAATTGCTGTTTGCTCGTTTAGAGCTACTTGAATACCTTGTCGTAAATTTTTGCGGCCCAGCAGTTGATTAATATCACCAACTACTCCACCTTTCATTCCACTGACACCTTCCACTTTGGAAGCAGCCATACCAGCAATTATTTCAAGCACTTCTGGTGCAATTTCTACTTTTCCTAAAGGACCTAATCGTTCCATCATAATTCACCTTCTTCGAACAAGTTTATCCCTTCCAAGAACTGAATATGAAAATCTCCCTCTACAAAATTAGGTTGAGACATCATTTTAATGTGGAAAGGAATGGTTGTGTGCACTCCCTGAATAGCAAATTCAGTAAGTGCTCGGCTCATTCTGGCAACAGCCTCATTTCTATCTTTACCCCAAACAATCAATTTTGCAACCATAGAATCATAGTAGGGTGTAATAATATATCCCGGATAACAGGCACTATCAACCCTTACTCCTGTACCACCTGGCGGGAGATAAAACTGGATCGTGCCAGGTGAAGGAATAAAATTCTTCTCTGGTCGCTCTGCATTTATTCGACACTCAATAGCCCAACCATTAATTTGAATGTCTTCTTGTGTAATAGAGAGAGGATGACCTGCTGCTACTAGAATTTGCTCTTTTACTAAGTCTACACCAGTAATTAACTCTGTAACAGGGTGTTCTACTTGAATACGTGTATTCATCTCCATAAAATAGAAATTTTGATCACGATCAAATAAGAACTCAATCGTACCTGCTCCAGAGTAATTAACGGATTTAGCAGCAGCAATTGCTGCCTGACCCATTTTTTCTCGTATCTCTGGTGAAATTGCGGGAGATGGAGCCTCTTCAATCAATTTTTGATATCTCCTTTGAATGGAACAATCTCTCTCCCCTAAATGAATCACATTGCCATGGTTATCTGCTAAAACTTGAATCTCGATATGACGAGGCTCAACCAAAAACTTTTCCAGATAAACTCCAGGATTTCCGAAGTTAGCTTCAGCTTCTTTTTGTGCAAGGTTTACCGCATTTACCAGTTCTTCTTCACTGTAAACCACTCGCATTCCTTTTCCGCCACCACCTGCAGTGGCTTTTACAATTACAGGAAAACCAATGTCTTTTGCAGTGGAAAGTGCTTCATTGATGTCTTCGATCACACCTTCTGTACCAGGAACAACAGGCACACCGCTTCCCATCATGGTATCTCTTGCGGTTGTTTTATCTCCCATTTTAACAATTGCTTCTGGACTGGGACCAATAAAAGTAATATTACAGCTTGCACATAGCTCTGCAAAAGCAGCATTTTCAGCTAAAAATCCATATCCTGGATGAATCGCATCTACTTCTAACAACGTAGCTGCACTCATAATATTTGTCATGTTCAGATAGCTGTCACGGGCCATAGCTGGACCAACACAGTAAGCTTCATCAGCTAATGTGACGTGCAAAGCTTCTCGATCTGCTTCTGAAAAAATGGCTACCGTTGCAATTCCTAATTCGCGACAAGCACGAATAATCCGCACTGCGATCTCGCCACGATTGGCTACTAATACTTTTTTAAACATTATCTGCACCCCTTCCTAAGAAGGCTTTACGAGAAATAGTGGTTGGCCATACTCAACTAACTGACCATTTTCAACTAGTACTTTGACAATGGTACCACTTACCTCTGCTTCCAGCTCATTCATCAATTTCATCGCTTCTACGATACATACTACAGATTTACTATTAATGGTGTCTCCTTCGCTTACATAAGGATCAGCATCTGGAGAAGAGGCATGGTAAAAAGTACCTACCATTGGTGAAACAATTTTATGTAAGTTTGTATCTGTTGATTCCTCTGCTGTAACTGTATTAACAGGTTGTGTTTCTTCCACTGCTGGTGAATTTACCACAGCTTGTGGGGTAAATGAAGGAACAAAAGGAGCAGGGGCTGTAACTTGCCCAGTTATCACTTCTGGTTTTGCTTTTTTAATCGCTACTTTTTCTCCATCTTTCTCTAGTTCAAACTCATCGATTGAAGATTCATCAATTAAACGTATAAGTTCACGGATCTCATGCATTTTTAGTGTCATTGTGCCTTTTTCCTCCTTGAAAACATTACGCTCTTATCATATCCATTTTTCTCACAAAAGGCTAGTGTGATATCCAAAAGCCCTAAAGGATAAAGATTCCTATCCAATCATTTATTTTTAAATTCTACATTTCCATCCGAAACCGAAATTCATCTCTACATAAAAGCAAAAGGAACTGTTCTTCTGGTCGCTTTTGTGTATGCTCCAATCTTTAGATAAGTTATAATAAAAACAAAGTTGTACAAAAATTATTGTCCCTTAGGAGGACCATTCGATGTCCAAATTACCATTACGTTCTGAACAAGATAAAGCATACCAATGGAGATTAGAAACTATATTTCCAACAAATGCTGCTTGGGAGGAAGAATTTGCTGCTGTAAAAAAACTTATTCCTTCGTTACGACAATTCGAAGGAAAATTAGCAGAATCCGCATCTGCATTTTATAAAGCATTGTCCACACGAGATGAGCTATCTTTGCGAATTGGCAAACTATTCGTGTATGCACGTATGCGTTACGACCAAGATACTACAGATTCTCATTACCAAGCATATAACGATCGAGCTTCCACATTAACGACAGAAGCAGGAAGTGCACTTGCATATTTACGTCCCGAGATTCTCGCTATTGATCCTGCCACCATCCAATCTTTTCTTCAATCCGAACCAAAATTGCAAGTATACGCTTATGAACTTGCGGAATTAGATCGATTCCGCCCACACGTTCTTTCTACAAAGGAAGAAGCTATTCTCGCTGAGGCTAGTGAGGTTTTAGGGGCATCCAGAAATACATATGGTCTTTTAAATAATGCAGATATGAAATTTCCAACTATCCAGGATGATGAAGGAAAAGACATCGAAATCACACATGGCAGAATGATTCAACTGTTAGAAAATACAAATGCTCGTGTTCGTAAAGACACATTTCATGCTGTTTATGATACATATGGTGGTTTAAAAAATACATTTGCTAGCACACTATCTTCCCACGTAAAAAAACACAATCTTGTAGCTCGTTTACGTCACTATGATTCAGCACGTCAGCGTTCTCTCAGTGGCAATAATATTCCAGAAAAAGTGTATGACCAATTAATTGCCATTGTTCACGAAAACTTGCCATTGTTGCATCGCTACATCAAACTACGGAAAAAGGCAATGGGTGTGAAAGAACTGCATATGTATGACCTTTATACCCCTTTCATCAGCCATACACCTAAAAAAATAACGTATGACCAAGCAAAAGAAACTGTTATCCGAGGACTTGCCCCGCTTGGAAAAGAATATACCAGTACACTTCAACAAGCTTTTCGAGATGGATGGATTGATGTCTACGAAAACCAAGGAAAACGAAGTGGTGCTTATTCTTTTGGTACTTACGGGACTAATCCATTTGTATTGATGAATTGGCAAGATAACATGGATAACATGTTTACTTTAGCTCATGAATTAGGACATTCTATGCATAGTTTCTATACTCGTAAAACACAGCCATATGTATATGGAGACTATTCCATATTTGTGGCAGAAGTTGCTTCCACTTGTAACGAAGCAATTTTAAGTGACTATTTACTTCAAACAACCACAGATCGTAATGATCGGCTTTATCTCTTGAATCATCAAGTAGACAAGTTTCGTGGAACGGTATTCCGTCAGACCATGTTTGCAGAATTTGAATTACTTATTCATCAGCGAGCTCAAAACGGGGAAGCACTTACAGCAGAAACGTTAACAAAGATGTACTATGAATTAAACAAAAAATATTTCGGGGACGAGATCATGGTAGATGAGCAAATCGGATTAGAATGGTCACGCATTCCACATTTCTACTATGACTTCTATGTCTATCAGTACGCTACAGGAACGAGTGCTGCTATGGCACTGGCTAAGCAGATCTTAGAAGAGGGCAAACCAGCAGTTGACCGCTATCTCACGTTCTTGTCATCTGGTAGTTCCGCAGGTCCAATTGAAGTCTTGCAGCGAGCAGGTGTAGATATGACCAAACCTCACCCCATCCGCTCTGCATTTGATGTATATGAAGGTTACTTGGATGAACTAGAAGAATTGTTATAAGCTCTGAAAATGAAAATACACCCCCTGAAATAGATATTAAAAACCTCCTAGGGTGATCTAATCTATTTTCAGGGGGTGCTTTACGTTCAGCAAGAGAAGACAAACTTTCAGACTAAGGCAAACTAGATATGAAAATCTGCTATTCCCAAATCAAATCTCTATTTAACTTTCTCGTTTCAAAAAAGTGTTTAAATGCCGCTACAACATCCGAAAACTCCACGCAATATTCTGCTGGAAAATCTATTCCAATTTGTTCCGATGTAATATAAAGATATTCATCATTTGGAGTGACATGTGGATTCACCAACTGGCTAGTCCCGAGTTGACCATCTTCTGGATAGAACTCGACTGCATATATCCGTGTATCCTCTTCCAAATCACCGCCGCAAACCATTAAAGATCCGGTCCCTGTTAATCTGAGATCTGCTTGAGTGAACGTCTCACCATCTATACAGCTTAACACCTGATAAATCCGTTCCCAACTGGGGTTATCTATCGTTTGGGATTTTCCTTCTATGTTTAAAATCCACTTTTCCATTCCAAAAACTCCTTCTTTGTTTACCAAGATACTCTTCGTTTACCGGGTCTAGGTGTAATTGTTTCTTTTCCTGCAGGTGTGATCACAACTAACTTGTCTAACCCTACTTCTTCAACTAATTGCTGTACTCCTCTAGAATCACCACAAGCAGTGCAAAATGGGCGATCTACGACTAAAGTTGCTGTACCGCCTAATATATTGTGCTGCTTTCTGTATTGATATAAATTCCAAAAAGCATCACCTTCCGCATGAAAAACGGTCTGATTATTTGTAGCACTCATACTTCTTTGACCACCACTTTTTAACCAAGCTGTCCTCATTGCTTTGTATCCGCCTTGGTCGCTGCCCCAGCCATTTCTTCCCCATATTTGTACTCCATCTGATTTTAAAACGGCCACTGTCTGCTCCGCCTTCAAATATTGTAATTCCTTTAAAACATAATCGTTTCCAATCGCTGGAATTCCTAGCTCTTTACGTACTCTTGCCACCGTATTCAAGTCCATTTTTTCAGAAGCAGGACGAATTTTAGGTACATTATTCACTTGTTTTATTACTTTCCCTTGAATTATCGAGCCATCTTTTGTTTGATATCTCCCTTTACTTATCTCTGCTGGTTTCACATTTTGTTTGATGTGCTCAATAAACTGGGATAAAGACTTTACAAATTTTTGTTGATCCTTAATCACTTTATTGATTCTTTTTTTGTACTCGATATAGATTTTACAAATACAAGTGGTGGTGATTTTCTTTAGTTGGGGAGAGAGGTATTCCGTAGTTACCGAACATTGACAAGTGTCACTTTTACCTTCTGCATAGGCTGGCGTAATACAAAAGATTTTGCTTATGGTACTGGAGATTTCATTTGCTTTCGAAGTTTTCTTTCCAATATCTATGCTGCTTTTAAAAAGTTCCGGTAATTGTTGATACATTTTGATTTCATCGCTGGCAGCCGTAATGAAATCGTTTAATGCCTGTTTTGCTACAGGTTGGTCCTTCTTAGGTAACTTTCCTATATCACCTTGTAATAAGAGAGCTTTTTTATTTATGTCTTGAAGATATTTTTGTTTCTTGTTCGTATAGTCAACAAGTTGATTGTTTACTATTTTTGCATATTCATTTTGAATTTGATCGGGTTTGAGTTCTCCAGAAAGTACCTTCTTCTGAAGCTCTTCACTAATTTTTTGGTAGTTGGAGAGTTTTACAGGAAATTGCACTTTTTGATATATGGCATATCTTTGATTCACAAGGCTCAGAAAATTGTAGTTGAAGGCTGTTGAATCGATCTGACTCTGCGTATAAGGAACAAATTTTTTCGGGGCAACCTTGTCTGCTGATGGAATACATCCTGTTAATAAACTAAAAGTAAGAACCAAAAAACATGAAAACTGTACGATACGCTGGAAAAATTTCTTCTTATTCATCAAATCCTCCTTTATGGATAGGTCTTACACTGGAAAACGATGGTTACTATCAGATTCACAAATCAAAAAAGTAAGATAAAATGCGGTATACTTTCCAACTATTAATTTTTTTACCTATAATTACGCTCAGGATCGATATCACTTATGTTCTATCCATTTCTTGCATACATCTATATCATGTTTTTGCATTTTTCTTCATCTGAAAAAAATTGTAATCGCAACTCACAATGACAAACTTTTGTTCATCCACAGAATAACGAATAGATTTTATTCCATAGATTTTATTCCATAGCTTTTTTTATCAAATATCAAAGGTATGTGGGCTTTAGGAACAAAGGGCAAGTTACATTCACGACAAACCCATCTGTGAAAAGATTGGGAATAAAAACGCATGGGAATCTCACATTTATACATTCTAATAGTCCCCTTTTATAAATACTGCATGAATTTCATCATTATTTGGAGTTCTTATCCTTTATTCCTAATTATATCATTTTAGATATTCCTAAAAGGAACAATTTTCATTTTAATCAGAATCTGAAGTAGATCAGGAACTATCCAATTAAGGCTTTGATAAAGCACCTGCACATGTAGTAGAAGAGGAACGGAATAAAGAGAAGGATTAACTTATATGAAGGTGATCCAGAAGGCTAATGCAAAATAAAATATAGAGACTCCAGATATCTGGAGTCTCTATATTTTTTATCCCTAATGAAACCTTTTTCTATAAAGCGCAATAACATTCATGAAAATTGTAATTATGATAGTGCTCTCAAATGTTCCTCTAATCGATCGAGTGTCTGGGTAATTCCTTGCTCCATCCCCATATCCAATACGGATTTAAGCGCTTCAGGAGATTCATATTTTGACTTCGTTATCAGTTTTGTCTTACCTTCATGTTCTATAAATAAAACAGTAATTTCACTTGAAGGCATACCTTCTACTTCATTGGCATCCGCATCGGAGAAGTAATCCGTGTAATGGATCTTTTCATCAACTACAATCTCATGATATATCGCTTTCCCCCAAGATTCCATGCCATAAAAATCCCCTTGATTTTTATCCATACACTTCATGCAATAGTGCCAGATGCCTTCCTGTCGAAAATCGATATTACAAACCGTAAGCACCCATCCCTTTGGACCCCACCAGTTTTTTAGATGGTCAGGCTCAGAATAAGCTTGAAATACTAATTCACGTGGTGCATCAAAAACACGCTCTAGTATAAATGTTTGGCCTTCTACTCTGGAAATTGTTTTATTTGACATAGGGAAATTCCTCCTGCAATTTGTTTTTTCTTACATTTTTTATTTTCATAAAGTGTTTCTTCTGTAAACAATATAACCGAAATAGAATATTCCTGTCAAGGAATATTCTATGATTATTTTCTCCCTTGATGTTTTCTATAATGACTCCACAACAACTTGTCATTCAAGTAAATAATATTACATAAAAAAGAAGCGTATGGAAACGCTTCCTATGCTTTATATGCAACAGATATTTGACTTGCAGCGACCTGCATTTGTTTTTGAGCCATTGCGATAATCTCCACTGCTTTTTTTCTACTCAAATCTTTGCTTTGCACAATGATATTGACATGATTGTTATTTTGCATCACGACTACATCTTGAAATCCTGTTTCTCGAATTTGTTCTTCCAACGTTGTCTCTGCTTTGTCTAACTTGTTCATCTCCTCAATTTTGGTGTTTGCAGTTTCTAATTCCTGCTTGGTAGATGTTGGGTTCATCAAAACTTGATAGTATCCTTCTAACTGTTTTTCTCTTGTTGTATTGCGTTGCATATGGTAACTAACAAAATAGTCACTAGCTTCGCTTGTTTCTTTTTTCATCGTCACAGGC
Source organism: Shimazuella kribbensis DSM 45090 (assembly GCF_000428065.1). Classification (GTDB taxonomy): domain Bacteria; phylum Bacillota; class Bacilli; order Thermoactinomycetales; family Thermoactinomycetaceae; genus Shimazuella; species Shimazuella kribbensis. The sequence continues at coordinate 345,119 of NZ_ATZF01000001.1, read as the reverse complement.
TTCTCCAACGCTTTGATATCTACTTGAACCTGGCCTTGTTTGACATTACCCATCTCATCAATACTTTGAATAGCAGGGCCTGCTGGTTGATCCGGTCCTGTTACAATATAGTAAGCAGAAAGTACCACCATCAAAGTTAACATTGTTACTAACCACATTGTTTGACGATTCATTACCATTCTTTTTCTCCTCCTCAACCTCTTGGCAATACAGAAATCCGATACGACGGTACGTCTAAAATTCGTTGTACTGCTTCCATTACAAGTGCTTTAACTTGAAGATTTTCCACACCTCGAGCAACAACCAGTACTCCTCTCACTCTCGGTTTTAATCGTTTGATAATGATAGGTTGTTCACCTCGATCTGTTCGATAAACAGAAGTTTTTTTATCTACATTGTTTTGATTCACCGATCTGGAGCCACCTTTGGTGTCTGATTCACTCGTTGTTTGTTCCGATTCATGGATATCTGATTGGAGTACTTCTTCTTCCGTAGAATCTATATTTACAACCACAGACACATCACTTACTCCGACTACTTTACTTAAGATAGTGGAAAGTTCATTCTCAAATTGTTCCTCGTAACCTTTCATCCCATTTTGCTGTAAGCTACCAGTTGGTTTGGAATCACTTTGTTCCGTTGTTAATGGATTAGAAGTTGCGTCTTCCTCTTGAGTAGTTAAAAAAGAGGAAAAAAGAAGAATACCAACCCCAACACAACCTACCAAAATGAGATAATGCCATTTTTTTTGTTTTGGTAACCATTTTTGGAGCATGTCCCTCACTCCTACTTAAGGGCTGAAAACCTGGACATTGACTTGTTTTGCATCTATGTTCCAAGTACTCCCTATAAAATACTGAAGTTCTTGTTGCATTTTTGTATCCTGTTTGATAGATTCTTCACTTGTCATTTCTCGATTTACATCAATAGTTTCAATCGGTTTTATGGCTTCTGAAGAAGCATCTTGTTGCACTTTTATTCCGTGTACATCTATTCTCTTAATCACAGGTGTCTCTTTACTAAAATCGGCAGTAACTTTGGCGCTCACCACCTTTACGTTGTATTTTTGAAATACCTGCTTACGAATCCAAGAAGTGATCGTATTTTGGAATTGCTTTTTTATTTCTGCATGTTGCATTTCTGTAAGCTGTATACTATTCTCTTTGATTTTCTCGAAAGATGTATACTGATCATTCTGCAAAGCAGGGGCAAATAAAGCAGATAACTCGGACCACTTATCTTCACGAAGTACCAATTGCAAAACAGGTTGAAGAATGGATACGACGATGATTAAGCCCATGATCAATTTGACATACCGTTCCAATGAAGAGCTTGGGAGTAACAGATCAATAAAGGTAGCGATAAAAATGATCAAAATTATTTGTCTTATCCAATCACTAACCCACTCCATCCCTTTACCCCCTTATCATCATGGAAAGATTCCCAGCAGATATCACGATTGTAATCGAAAGAAAAAACATCAACCCTACTGCAGCTAATGCTGCAAAAACATAAAGTAATGTACGTCCAATGGTTGCAAGACTCGTGATGATCGGACTATTGCCAAGTGGTTGCATAATTGCTGCCGAGAAATTGTAAATAAAACTCAATGTCAGTATCTTTAGTGCTGGAAAGGCACAGATCAACAGTAAGATGATAACACCAGCTAGCCCGACACTATTCTTCACCAAAAGGGATGCGCCAACCACTGTATCTGTCGCATCGGCAATTGTCCGTCCTACTACTGGGACAAAGTTACCACTAATATATTTTGCTGTACGGATAGTTATGCCATCAGCAACCGCAGTAGTAGCTCCTTGAACAGATAAAACACCTAAAAAAAGCGTCAACAGCACTCCCAAAACTCCAATACTTACTTTCCTCATCAAATCTGCCAATTGATTTACTTTGTATTTTTCCGACAAACTGCTTACAATATTCAAAATGGTGGAAAAGAAGAGTAATGGTAAAACAACAGTGTAAATAACTGTACCGATCACATGAATCATAAAAATAATGAGTGGATGAAAAAAAGTAACAGAACTAATATTACCCATCGTCGCTAGAAGAGCTAGAAGTAAAGGAACCATTGCTAGCATAAAATCAACCATTCCACCAATGGCATGTTTTGCTGCTGCGATTGCAACGGAAAAACTATCTACTGCTAAAACGATGAGAACCATAAACACCACTGCATATGCTACTTTACTTACTTGATTTCGCTCAAAAGCAGTTTGTAACGTTGCCAAAATCATACTAAAAACAGTCAAAACAATAATACTTCCTAAAAGCTTGCCTCCTTGCAAAACTTCATGAAAAAAGTAATTCATAAAAGCCAACAATATACTTTTCCACGTAAATGATTTTTGTTTGGTCAACAACTCCATTAAACTCGGAAAATCTTTGTCTTGAAAATATTGTCCATAAGTAGAACGCAGTTGCCCCCAAAAAGTTTCTACTTCTGCTAACTGCATTTGATTAAGTTGTGAGCGAATCAAATTCTCATTATTTTGCGTTGGTCCTAGACTTTCTGTCGCATACGTAATACTTATCGATACAAGAAAGAAAAAACAGGTGAACAGGAGGATGCTTAACACTCTGGTCATACTAATCCTCCTCAAGTTGGCAAAACTTGCATGACTGTCTCAATGATCACCGTAATAATAGGAATCGCCATCACCATAATTAAAATTTTGCCTGATAACTCAATCTTTGCTGCAATCGATCCTTGACCAGCATCTCGAGTGACTTGTGCACCAAACTCCGTTATGTATGCAATACCAATAATTTTTAGAATAGTGGTCAAGAAAAGTTGGTTCACATGAGCCTGTACAGCCAAATGCTCTAAAATTTTAACCACTTCTGCTATTTTTCCGGCTAATGCAATGAAAATGATAATGCCGGTGAAAGTAGCTAGAAGAAAGGCGAAGACGGGTTTTTGCTCCTTAATAACAAGGACTAAAAAAGTAACAATTAACCCAAGCCCCACCACCTGGATTATCTCCAAGCGGATCGCCTCCTCTTCACGATCGGAACAAGAAGACATTTTTTATCGTTGTAAATAGATCTTGGAGCAACGTAACGATCATAAAAAGAACAACACCAAATCCAAATAAAGTAACCCAATGAGCAAAATCTTCTTTTCCCATCTGCTTCAATACCGTATGAATCATTGCTACAATAATCCCTATTCCAGCTATCTGAAAAACAGTGTCGACATTATAAGGCATTTGGATCTCCCCTAGTACAACAAGATAATCAGGAGCGCTCCTGCAAGGACACCTAGTGTTCGAGCCATCTTTTCATACTGCATTTGTTCTTCTCGAGCTTTTTGTTCTTCTACTTGTAGATTTTGTTTTACTAAAGCTAGATGAGTGAGTTGATTATGACGGTCCGAGTTCCCAAGCGTCTTGCAAAACTGCAAAAACACTTCTTTTTCACTTGTTTTCATCGCAGTAGTAGGCCACCAATCTTGCACTGCTAACTGCAAACAATCATATGTCGCCGCACCATCCATCGTGGTAAGACGCAGCGACATCAAACGAAACAAGTCACTGATCTGTTCGAGTTTTCGGTCACCAATGTTTTGACACGCAGACGACAAGTTTCTACTTCCATAACCAATCTCTGTTTCTAGGATAGCTAGTGCCCCTATCAAACGACGAATTTGTTTTGGACGAGCAGCTAATCTTGCAGCAAAAACGAGACCAATACCAGTTGAAGCGAGAAGAAGAAGGATACAACCTATCAATTTGAGCACTGTTTGCTCCGCAAAGGCTCACATTTTCCATCATATACTGCTTCGATGGTTCCAGGACCTGCCTTACGACTTAACAAAACGATACGTTCAAAAACTCCCTCTTCAATTAATTCTCTCAAAATAGGCCGTTTTCGCACTTCTTCGATCGAACTACCATGAGCTGTCGTGAATAGATGGACACCAGCATAAATAGCTTCGTGAATGGCATCAGCATCTTCTTTGCGGCCAATCTCATCTACCACTAAAACTTCTGGAGACATCGAGCGTATTAGCATCATCATGCCCTCTGCTTTTGGACAAGCATCAAGTACATCGGAACGAGGACCTATATCATGTTGTGGTACTCCTAAAACACATCCAGCTATTTCAGAACGCTCATCTACAATGCCGACTTTTCTAGCTCTACATCCTTCTCCCGTACTAACAATACGTACAAGATCTCGTAACAGGGTGGTTTTCCCACAACCCGGCGGGGATACAATCAACAAGTTTTTAATTTCATCTTGATGAATGATACTAGGGAGAATCACAGTTCCAGCGCCTTTAATTTGTCTTGCTATACGAATATTAAACCCGGTTATATCTCGGACATGTTTCACTTTTCCACCTTCTGTGATGACCTTCCCAGCTAATCCAATGCGATGCCCACCTTCCACGGTGATATAGCCGAGTCGCAGTTCTTCTTCCAATGCATAGAGGGAATGATTACTAATCAAATTCAATAGCTTGTGACATTCCTCTCGAGTGGGCAACACACTATCTTTGGCATCTAGTTTTAGTTGCTGGTTACTACTAACAAACCATGTTTTTCCTGCAGCTATTACCTCTAAAGGGCGTTCTTGTCGAATTCTCACTTCCTCTAATCCAGATAAGATTGTTCTAGGAAGCGATTGTATTCGATTTCGAAGGGATAGAGGCAAAACTTGATAAATTGGCTTTAAATCCATATCACACCTCAATTCCCACTCAAACCTGTTTTATCATCATGCTTATGGTAGACATGCTTCCTTTATGCTTGATGAAAGAAAAAAACTGCTAGAAAAATCCAGCAGTTTTTTAGTAAAGACCATAACCTATCAAATGAAATTGATAACCATCTCACTTCATTGGTACATTTTTAGTTAATAAGAACGCTTGACACTCCATACGGTTAAAGCCATTCTTGGGACGGTAGTCTCATGACTACTTCATTACCAAGCTAACCCCGTGAGCCCCACGGTTCATTACAACAGAATAGTCCTACTGCTTGGTTTTTCGCATTTCAAACTATCCAATAAATGTAATTGATGGTAGTTTATTATCAGAATGTATGTTTGTAAATATATTTTCTGAAAAAAGTGTTGGACTTGTGAGAGGGCTGAACCCTTTCTCGTCCAACGCTTACTTTCATCCCACGATTTAAACCGTGAGTTTTCTCACTCGCAATCTATAAATTTTATCTCATCTACAAAGTGAGACTAGGAGCATAGCGACTTAGTGAGACTTGTGCCCTAGTCTGAGGTGCAAAGTGAGACTAGGAGCATAGCGACTTAGTGAGACTTGTGCCCTAGTCTGAGGTGCAAAGTGAGACTAGGAGCATAACGACTTAGTGAGACTTGTGCCCTAGTCTGAGGTGCAAAGTGAGACTAGGAGCATAGCGACTTAGTGAGACTTGTGCCCTAGTCTGAGGTGCAAAGTGAGACTAGGAGCATAACGACTTAGCGAGACTTGTGCCCTAGTCTGAGGTGCATAAGTGCAACTAAACCTCTGTCTACGCCTTAAAAGGCTTGTGGGTAGGCAAGTTCTCTTTACTGATATTATCCATTGTCATTTGCATCTCATACATCTCCACTGTACATGCAACAAATTTATCTGAATCTATATCTTGATACACTTTCGCTGCTTGGAAAATGGCATCATACGCTAAAGTTGGCAATTGAAATTTGGTTGCCAGATCTCTAGCTTTATGAAAATACATCATGGCTTCCGATGCTTCATTACGAACCAAATAAACTTGTCCCATGGCCAAATAAGCACGAACCAAATCTTCTACCTCACGATACTTCGTACCAAGTTGGATTGCTTTTGTTAAAAGTACACTTGCTAGTTCGTACTCCTTCTGTTCTTGGAGTAATTTCCCATAGAATGTATAAGTTGAAATAAGGGCAGACTTATCTTTTACATGAAACTCAAATACTTGAGAGGTGCGGAAACATACTTCTGCAAGTTCATATTGACATTGGTGAGCATATATCTTTCCTAGATCTCCCCATAACACACAAAGAGCATCATATTGATTATTTTGTTTTGCCAATTCAATACCATCTTCTGCATACATGCGAGCTTCTTCCCATAACTCGGTGGAAAGTAACAATTTCACTCTTATTTGAAAAAACCCAAGAACTAAATCAATTTGTGTCATTTTATCCAAATAGGACCAGTAATCCTTCATCATTTTTAAAGCTTCTGCTGTTCTTCCTTTTTTTAATAAATAATGTGCTTTGTTTTGAATCAAAGAAAATTTGGTATTTGTTTCATCTAGTTTGATGTGAAGCCCTTTTTCTACATAAGCTAATGCTTGATTCAAGTCATTCCGGTGGTATGCAGTACGAGATAATTCATCATAACAAGCAGCTTCTAATTCACTTGATTCCATATGCAATCGACTTAATCGTATTGCTTCATAATAAGAATGAATCGTTTTTTTCCACTCTTCCAAGTGATGATGACACTTTCCTTTTAAAAACATGACACGGGCTGCTAGTGGATGATGGTCCGCTAATTTCAACCCGTTTAATTCTGTAAGCGCTTTCGATTCTTCGCCGCAAACAATCCATGACTCCAATGCCGTCAATTGCAGAGCAATATGTTCGTCTTTCTTTTGTAAATTCTGTTCGAGTATCGTTAGATCAGAAAGGTTAATTCCTAGTTTTTGAAGAAGATAATTTACTTTTTCTTGCTTTACATGGGCAAAACCACGTTCAATATTACTAATCGTAGATACTGATATATTTTCATCCGCTAAGTCTTCCAGACGAAGCCGCTTATCTTTTCGATAATTACGTATTGCCTCTCCTACCAAATTGAGATCTACAAATACCATACTTTTTCCTCTCTCTCCTCAAAAGGAAATAACCCTAATGATTTATCATCTAGGGAATTTCATTTCCAAATAACCAATTTCAAATGTATTGTACCATATTTATATGTATTCTGAAAACACTAAAAATATAAAAAAATGGATTTCTATCCATTTTGTTTGTTATTATATCTATCTCTCCAATAAGAAGATATTAGTATTGATGTTTTTATATTTTAATTTTGGGGGCTCCTCCGCTTGGTGCGGAGGAGCCCTTAATAGTATCCTCTCAGAACCTTCTATCAGCTAAACGGCCACCACCAACGACGGCGTGAAGCACGAACAATCGAGGTCCCGATGGAGCACAGCTCTCCAGACAGATACCGCAACCGGAGGACTGCTTCCTTAGAAAGACGATCACCAGTGTCAACCTTCAGCTCGTTGACAACACCCTGAGCCTCGATCTCCCACTTTTCTTGTTCGGAGATACAAGTCAAGGTGAGCGTCTTGGACAAACGCAGTCCATTGACCATGCCAGCATCGTACTTGTGCTGGATCACCTCATTGGTAGACATCGCGCGGAGAAGACCAGCAGTGATCTTGAATCCTGCATACGTAATCTCACCGGCGAAAACATCTCCGCCACGGATATTCGCATAGAGGGACACCTGCTGTTCCGCCTTAACCAAGGCTGCGTTGCAGTTACCGATAGTGACGATCTGGGCTTTCTTGATCGAACCCTTGCTGTAGCCTTCGATCAGGACCTCGTCGGCTTCCAGATCACCTTCGCTGTCACAACGGATAACGATCTTCTTTGCCTTGATCGAACCCTTGCTGTAGCCTTCGATCAGGACCTCGTCAGCTTCCAGATCACCTTCACTGTCGCAACTAATGGCGATCTTCTTTGCCTTGATCGAGCCCTTGCTGTAGCCTTCGATCAGGACCTCGTCGGCTTCCAGATCACCTTCGCTGTCGCAACGAATGACGATCTTCTTTGCCTTGATTGAACCCTTGCTGTAGCCTTCGATCAGGACCTCGTCGGCTTCCAGATCACCTTCGCTGTCGCAACGGATGACGATCTTCTTTGCCTTGATCGAGCCCTTGCTGTAGCCTTCGATCTCAACCGTCTCAGTCGCTTCCAGATCACCTTCACTGTCGCAACGGATGACGATTTCCTTTGCCTTGATCGAACCCTTGCTGTAGCCTTTGATCAGGACCTCGTCGGCTTCCAGATCACCTTCACTGTCGCAACGGATAACGATTTCCTTTGCCTTGATCGAACCCTTGCTGTAGCCTTCGATCAGGACCTCGTCGGCTTCCAGATCACCTTCGCTGTCGCAACGGATGACGATCTTCTTTGCCTTGATCGAGCCCTTGCTGTAGCCTTCGATCAGGACCTCGTCGGCTTCCAGATCACCTTCACTGTCGCAACGGATGACGATCTTCTTTGCCTTGATCGAGCCCTTACTGTAGCCCTCGATCAGGACCTCGTCGGCTTCCAGATCACCTTCATTGTCACCATGGATGATGATCTTCTTTGCCTTGATGGGCTTCAGGTTGTTGCCTTCGATCTCAACCCAATCGTGCACATCAAGAAGGGAGCCGTAGTTGTCTCCTTCGATCTTCGCAGTAAGAAGACCAGAGTAATCCGTATTGTTCGATCCCGAGATGTTCAAGTGAACAGCCATGTTACTAACACTTTCTCTGAGGAAATACTACTAAAAGAAGGAAACCTTCTATTATTTTTATATTATCAGATATTCTTGGTTTGGAATATAAAATTGCGACGCAGTATCATGAAAAAAAGCGAGAAATCTTCTCGCTTGAAAATATGAATAAAATGGAGATCGAGATTCACTCTATGTTAGTTTGCCTCAACTTACAATATAGGTCATACTCTCAAAAGTTAAGCAGGCGTAATTGTGAGTTTAATCCTCTAAATCTCCCAATGTTTCTGCATCACTTGCATCTTCAATGGTAAGAGTTGTATGACAGTTCGGACATAGCAAATCGATTTCTTCATCTTCTAAATCATCGAGATCTACAGCTACATCTTCGCCACATTCAGGACAAGTGATAAGATAGCTGTCTTCGTCATCCTCTTCATCATCATACACTAGCAGTTCCAAATCATTTAAATCCTCATCAATGGCTTCTGCATACTCCTCTAACTCTGCTTGACGAATGTCTAGTTTTTGTGTTGCTTCTACTAGTTCATCCACTACACCAATCAATCGTAAAAGTGCTTTAGCATCAGGACTATTACCAGTTGTTGATCCTTCTAAAAGCCCTTCAACATAAGATATTTCCCTGCGGAGTCGATCATACATGGCTTATCATCCTTTTCGTAATTAGATAAAACTAGTTTCGCCAAATGCAGATTTATCCATTCATGATGCATATAAAACAGGAATATCCAAAAAATAGTATCAATGAACGATAGAAGAGGTGCATTCCAATGATTTCAGCCAAGAAAGCTGGATGGGGAACACTACTCACATTATGTAGTATTCCTATCGTAATGGTTCTCGGCAATTCCATGCTTATTCCTGTTTTCTCCACTATCCAAAGTGTTTATGGAATAAGTCCATCTAAAGTGGGTTTACTTATTACTTTATTCTCTTTTCCTGCTGCCTGTATGATCCCAATAGCTGGATTTCTAGCAGATCGAATCGGAAGAAAAAAAGTGATTATATTTAGCCTCCTTCTCTATGGAATCGGAGGAGTCCTAGCTGGTCTAGTGGCCATCATGGGCGGGGGCTTTGGTTTGCTTCTTGCTACAAGAGTCATCCAAGGAATCGGTGCCGCAGGTACTGCTCCGATTGCGATGGTACTTACCAGTGATTTGTTTGAAAATGCAGAGCGAAGTAGAGCACTTGGTACAATAGAAGCAGCAAATGGAATGGGAAAAGTAATAAGCCCCATTCTTGGTTCAGTAATTGCACTCATAAGTTGGTATGCAATGTTTTTTGTATTTCCGATTCTTTGTATTCCTGCTGCTATTTCCCTTTGGAGACTGATACAAGAACCAAAGATGGAAGACGCTCCAAAAATACATGCTTATTTAAATCAAATAAAACATATTTTCCGTCATCACGGACGATGGCTCAGCATTGCTTTTTATGTTGGAGCAATAACGATGTTCACGATGTTTGGAACACTTTTTGCGCTCTCCCATTTTTTAGAGAATTCGTATGGTATGACAGGTATAAAAAAGGGACTTTTTCTTGCCATACCTCTTTTAGCCCTTTGTATTACGTCCTATTTAACTGGAAACCACATCAAAGATCAGATCGGCAAAATGAAACACTATATTTTAATTGGACTTATCTTATTATCCGTTCCTATGCTGGTCGCTCCATGGACTCAGCATCGCTTTGTGGTGATTGGCCTTTTTGCTGTAATTGGCACAGGTGCAGGATTGATTTTACCTTGTTTAAATATGATGATTACATCTGCAATTCGTTTAAAAGAACGAGGAATGATCACCTCATTGTATAGTAGTGTACGATTTTTTGGAGTCGCCTTAGGTCCTCCTGTTTTTGGAGCATTGTCATCAAGACCATTTGTCCTATATTTTGGTACATCAGGCCTTATTTTGTTGGGATTGGTCCTAAGTTTTGTCTTGATACATCGCCCTCAACGCATACGCGGAAAAGATGATCGATCTCGTATACTTGTCGTAAAAAAACAGCTGCATCCCTCTTAACTGGTTAAGATACAATAAGACTAAGGGGGAATCTATAAAATGGAATGGACGATTTCTGAAAGATTTGTAAAGCCACGAGCCAATGGTGTAACGATGGTGATGGACAAAGGTCTTGGTATCCAAGCATTTGAAGATTTGCTCTCTCTAGCAGCTCCATACATTGACTTTATCAAGCTTGGGTTTGGGACCTTAGCTCTTACACCAGAAAAAATTGCTTCCAAAAAAATAGCATTAGCAAAAAAATACAATGTTGCGATCTATCCAGGCGGGACATTTTTCGAGATTGCATATCTAGAAAAAAAGGTAAATCCCTATTTCCAATGGTTACAACAATTTGGTTTTGAGTGGATCGAAATCTCCAACGGGGTGGTCGATTACCTTCCAGACGAGAGAAATCTACTTATCCGAGATGCAATCGATAAAAAATTTCAGGTCATAACAGAAATCGGAAAAAAACAGGCTGGCAGTAAAACAGAACAACATATGTTAATAGATCAATTCACAGCAGATAGAAAGGCAGGCGCATCCTTTGTTATTATTGAAGGCCGAGAGACTGGAGAGGATATTGGAATATATAACAAACAAGGTGAAGTGGATATCACCTATGTGAAAGAAGTACTGCGTACAATAGATAACTCCAAATGCATTTGGGAAACTCCTAAAAAGGGACAACAAGTAAAAATGATTGAACTTTGTGGAACAGATGTCAATTTAGGTAACATCGCACCAGCTGACATCCTTTCGGTTGAATCGCTCCGGCAAGGTCTTCGAGCAGATACTTTGTTACAAAAGAGGAATCCATCATGAATGTATCCATCATTTTGTACCCAGAAGAAAGAGATTACACTGAGATTTTACAAGGAAAAACAGTAATCGTATTAGATATCCTCCGTGCTACAACCAGTATTGTGACGGCAATGGCACATGGTGCAAAGCAGATAGTACCAGTGAGAACGATTGAAGAAGCCCTCACTTTTAAAGATTCAAATGTATGGATAGCAGGTGAAGACAACGGATTGAAACCCGAATCATTCGACATGGGAAATTCTCCTTATGAATACCGAGTAGAAAAATTAGCTGGAAGGACAATTGTTTTTCGGACACGAAACGGAACACAAGCAATTGTACTATCAAACCCAGCAGATCATTTGCTAATTGGTGCTTTTGTCAATGCTGAATCCTGTGCCAAAAAAGCTGCTAGTTTCCAAAAAGATATTGTTATTTTTTGCTCTGGAACGAGAGGAGAATTCTCATTGGAAGACAGTGCTGCTGCGGGTTACCTTGCTTCTCTTCTTACAAATCAATATAACGCACAATTAGATGATGCTGGACTTTTATTAAGTCATTCTTTCCCTCTTATCCAGCAGAATGATTTTGCTTTGTTAAGGCACAGTAAATCATCTCGAAGGCTAAGAACCATTGATAAACCAAATGATATAGAGGACTGCCTTCAGATGAATTGTTATGATATTGTACCAATGGTAAACAAAGGTATTATATCGCTTGATTCATAAGTTTTGCTGCTTGTACATACATTGGTAACATGTCTTCTCCGATAGGAGCATTTGTATGTATGCAAACTTATTACTCGTCTTGCTTATTATAGTTGGATTAATTGGACGCTCTCCTATCATTGCAACTGCAGCGAGTTTTCTGCTTATTTTAAAACTTCTTAACCTGCAACATTTCTTTTCTGGTGTAGAAAGGCGAGGTCTGGAGTTTGGTTTGTTGTTTCTTACCATTGCTGTTCTCGTCCCCTTTGCATCTGGAAAAGTTTCCATAAAAGATATCGCTCAAATTTTCACGACACTACCAGGGATACTTGCACTTGTTGGAGGTGTCCTTGCTACTTATATGAATGGAAAAGGATTGGATTTACTTAAATTAGATCCCCAATTAGTCATTGGTCTTGTAGTTGGTTCCATCGTTGGAATTGTATTTATGCGTGGTATTCCTGTAGGTCCCCTCATGGCTGCAGGAATAACTGCGTTTTTATTGAAAATTTTTCAATATCTGGCTAGATAGCGATTTTAAAACAAAAAACAACAGACCCAATTAGGTATGTTGTTTTTTTAGTTGGTATTCTATTTTTTGAACAAACTCCCAAAAACCAGTTGTTTCCCGAGCTTGAAATCGCTCCGATCGTGAAAAAGGATTGATGATCTCCTCTGGATTATTTTTTAATAGAGTAGGAAAAAGGAGAATTCGATCTGTGAGTAAAACTGCTTCTTCAATTTGATGCGTGATTAATAGAAAAGTTTGATCGTTATCCATTAGACTAGCTAACCATTGCTGCATCTTTTGACGAGTGAATGCATCGAGAGAAGCGAACGGCTCATCCAAGCAGATGAAAGATTGGCCACTGGCCAATGCCCGCAAAAAGGACACTCGTTGCTGCATACCACCAGATAACTGATGAGGATAGTGATTGGCTACTTGCGCTAAATCAGCTTTTTCAAGCCAATGCATCAAAGGAAAGGAAAGTTGAGATCTTCCAAGTTTTCCTCCAAACAAAATATTCTCTTTCACGGTCATCCACGGGAACAAAGAACTATCTTGGGGCATATATCCTACCAAACCACGCTTTGTTATTTCTTTTTCATTGATCCATATCTTTCCCGATTCAGGAGGATAAAGAGCCCCAAGTAAATAAAATAGTGTACTTTTCCCACATCCTGATGGTCCTAAAATACTAACGGATGATCCTGATTTCACTTCCAGTGATACTTGATCTATCAACCATTGCGACTGCCCTTTGTACCGAAACGAAACCTGATCTAATCTTACATTGCTCATATCCATTTCCTCTTGTGCTTCCACCAATTTTCTAATACACGAATACATATATAGAAGCAGGCGCTTAAACAAACAATGGTTAGAATAGCGACAAAAACTCGATCTGTCCGAAATGAACTTGCCGATTGAGTCATCACCATCCCTATCCCGTGCTCAGTTCCCAGCCATTCTGCAACTACAGCCCCCATGACACTATAAGTGGCAGATAGTTTGCAGCTAGAAAATAAAACAGGGATAGCAGATGGAAAAACAAGATATCGAAATTTTTCCCATTTTGTCGCCCCAGACATCTCCATGTATCGTAATAAGTTGTGGTTCACTTGTTCAAAAGCATCGAGCAAGGAGATGGTAATAGGAAAAAAACAAACCAATACGACCACGAAGAGCTTTGCAGTTACACCAAAACCAAACCAGATCACCAGCAAAGGTGCTAACACAATAATTGGTATGTTTTGACTGAATAAGAGTAGTGGTGTCACCATTTTTTTTAACCAAGGCGAAAAATAAAGCAATACAGCTACGCCCACTCCTACCAAAATGCTAAATAAAAATCCAAGACCAGCAATGATAAACGTAGCTCTCACATCTACAAGATAAGAACTACTTTTTAAGGATTGCCACATTTCCTTCCCCACCTGAAAAGGACTTGGCAATTGCCAAACAGGAAAATCCCCAAAGTAGGTGACAGCTTCCCAAATCATGATTAAGACAACAAGAGAAAGCAATAAGGAGGATACCGAATGTTTGTTATTCGTCATATTTATGAGTCAAGGTAGAGATGGTAATTCCTTCAGGTTTATGAAGGAGCTTCATTTGAAACATTGTTTGGGTAGCACCTAAATCCAACACTCGGTTGTTCATATCCGTTATCAGCTGCAAAAGCGACTCCCAGTCTCCTTCCACAACGGTATCCAAAGCTCCCACACGATAGTTTAAACCAGATGCTTGTATCATTTTTATTGCTTCGTCTATGAGCGCAATAGAAATAGATCTATCTTTGTCTTGTGGTAATATTTGAATGCTAAGTAAGGTATTCATTTTTTCTCTCCTTCTTGAGGAATAAATTGATTGGTGAAAGCTTTTTTCGGATCAAAATTTCCTTCTAGTAATTTATGATCTTTCATCCATTTGGCATATCCACTCCATACCGATTCTTTTTGAACACCCCAGCTTTTCGCATCCGCTTGATATTTGTCACTCAGCCATTTTTGACTTTGATGAACCAATTTGCTATCCAATGAAGGATTTTGTTTCACCAAAATGTCTGCTGCTTTCTCAGGTTGGGAAATGGCAAATTCATATCCTTTGCTCACTGCTTGCATAAATGCTTTTACTGTTGTTGGATCTTGTTTGATTTTGGATTCAGAAGTGATGAGAACTGGTGTATAGTAATCCAATTCTTTGGACTGTTCCGCAAGATAAATCATGTTAAGTTTGATGCCCTTTTGTTCTGCTTCGATCCCCTGCCATCCGTAATAAATCCAATAAAAGTCAATCCCTTGCTGTATGGCTGTAAAAAAATCAGTAGAACCTGCATTGGTAATTTTGACTTTGTTTATATCCCCTTGCTGTTTCTCCATCAGAGACTGTATCATTGCTTTTTCTACAGGAGAACCGAACCCTCCATATTCTTTTCCTTCAAAATCTTTCGCTGTTTTGATATTGGATTTTGGGAGAGAAGCAAATCCAGAAGTATTGTGTTGAATCACAGCTGCGATCGATACAACTGGTACTCCTGCCACTCTCGCTTGCGTAACTCCTTCTTGATAGCTCACGCCAAAATCAGCTTTCCCCGAAGCTACTAACTGCTCTGCGGTAGATTTACCCGGCTGAATGATACGAACATGTAATCCAGCTTGTTTAAAATATTGTTTTACTTGTGCAACGTAAAGGCCTGTGTGATTGGTATTTGGGGTCCAATCCAATACAACCGTCACTTCTTTTTCTTTTTTCTCTGCGCTTTCCGTTGAACAAGCAACCAATCCTAAGAAAAGAACTACGATAAACCCAATAATGCCAAGCTTTTTACCGTTCAACCTAAACCCTCCTAAGTAAAATAAAAAACCATCCTGATCCAAGGATGGTTTAGACGCACACAAAAAAACACAAGTCCTTCCTACGCCGGCATTATCCGGATCAGGTGAAAGGGTCAGTACATGGGTGTACTATCTCAGCCGGCCAAATCTCCAGCCCCCCTGGTTTTTCTATTCATTTTTCAAATGGATTATATATCTTATTCTATAATTTGTCTAATAAAATGTATGAATCAAGCAGAAAATAGGAAAAAAAGTTTTCAAAACATATTGATTTTTTGTTTGTAACCCTGTACAATGAAGTTGTCAGTCCCACAGCAAACAGACAAAAATGCTGTTGGGAGTCCATCTAGCCTTCCGAGAGGAGGTTAAGATGCAGAACCCGTACTTCATGGCTTCCCTCAACTCCGAGCCCAGCGAGTCGCTGGAGGAGAAGGTCGTCCCCGCAATCTTCAACAGCGCGGTCGACGAGGAGGAAGAGGTCGTCGTCTAGTAGGACGCAAGTAGCTCCATGAGGGGTTACTGGCCCCCCTTCAGCATGCTGAAGGGGGGTTCTACATTTGGTTTCCCATTTTTAATATAACATGTTGTGCCCCCTAGGATAATCCTAGGGGGCTAACTGCTTCTCCTCGCTCTTTTGTTTTTATGCTTGGAGTTGACGCAGTTTGTTCATTCGCTCACTTTCCTTCGAGATGTGAGTGAAGAAGACCTTTAGATCCTCGCAATACACAGATGGATTATCGAAACTCCCATTCTTGTAACGGTGGGCATAGTTCCCCCCGCCACACTTTGTGTTGAAGATGCAGTCTCTGCACACCTTGGGCACACCCTTCTTGCCCAACTGGCGATCTTTAATCCCCTGAAGATTTAGGGCTTCGTTGAATGTCGAAGTTGCTACATTCAGCCCTGTATAGGGAGCATTTGCAAATGCAGACTTGAGATCGTCATCCAACTCCATGGAGCCATCCGTCTCGACCACAATGGCACCAAATGGAGACAGCCCGATTTCATCACTTCTACTCTGTCCCATTCGATTCACAGAGATCATCGATCGGAAGAGCGGAATGATTGGACCTGACGGATCCCACTTCCAGCAGTCAAAAATCTTGCACAACCAATCCCCTAGCGGGGTTACCCTATCAGGCACATGGTCGGAGTTTGATACTGTCAGCTTCTCCCCTTGCTGAACGAATTTCTGAACGAACCTCTTCCACCGTCCGATTTCCGGCATCGGCGGAGGAGAATCGTGATTCGCATGAGGAATGAGGAGAATAACTTTAAAGGGAACAGCATCAGAAAGCGGACGGAATTTTTTAAAGGATGGATAGACCATCTCTGGATCGGTATTCACATTGATTGTACACAGAAGACCTGCGTACACATAAAACCCATCAGCCAGCCTCGGACGTGCGGCAAGAAGCTTGATACCCCTTACCGTTCGCTTAAATGCAGGCTTGCCACCTTTCGTTACTCGGAGATGGTTCAACTCAGGAGTGCCACCATCCAGACTGACACCAATGGAGATACGCTCATCCTCCATCTCTCGGATGTTCGCCTCGGTGAGGAGGGTTCCATTCGTCTGAACAGTTGCCTTGACCTGACAATCCTCGCCAACCGCATGCCGAATCTTGCGGATGTAGGTAATCATGGTAAGTTTACCAGCAGAACGAGCCAAGAAAGGCTCGCCTCCATGAAAAATCACCCTGATTACCTTCAGACCATGCGCTCGAACATGCTCTGCAATCGCCCGAGCGGTGTCCTCCATGACCTGATCGGTTACGACTAGGGGCTTCTCTTTCCAGCTCTGATCCGCCCCAAAGTACACATAACAGTATTTGCACCTCAGGTTACAGTCACTATAAACCTTCAGCACAAAATTTGTGATTGGAAACATGGCCTTTCTCTCTACCGTCCACCACCCCATCACTTTTTTCGTCTGAAGTGACGGGATGGAGCGGATTTTAGCTCAAAGGAATCTATTAGATTCCTGAATCCAAGTGTTAATCAACAAACGGGAAACTCTGAATGGAGAATCCCATTTTCATCAGGGAGTTTTCTTCGCTTTCCTCCAATTGGTAGGGGAAGAGATCAGGTTCCTCAACCTGACCTTGTTGTAGTAAACGATGCCGATCAGTGTGAACACCATCAGCGGCAACATCATTCCCAGCATGGTCATGGAAACCATCGCCACAACACAGCCGAGGCTCAGGCTGATGCTGCGGACAAAGAAGTAGGTGTATGCACCTCTTCCCTTCTGCGGAGACTGGGTAATCTCCAAGTAGGTGAACACTCGTACCGCCACACCGATCAAGGCAGCACCGATGATACACAGCGCAGCAACTCCCGTCCAGATGAACAGAAGAGCGATTGCAAACGCAACCAATGTACCGTTGGACACTTCCCAGCTAATCCGCTGCTGAGTGGCTTTGTCTTTCTTTTCCAGCCACTGTGACAGCCTTACCTGAAGCGGGCCACACAGTCCATTGACGAGCTCTCCACAGAAGATCATCGCTACAGCGACCCACTCCTCCATAAAGAACACAGGCCACATCCTCACCGCTTGCGAACCAGCAGCCACCAAAACGTACTTCCACGAAAAATGAATGGACTTGTCCTTGGTGAGAAGCTGCTGGTAGAACGGAAGGCGATCAGTCAACGGCTCCGTAAACTGTTGCTCCTTGACGGCCACCTCTTCCTTCATGTCCTTCACCACAAATGCTGCACAAACGAGAGCAGACATGGACACCGCAAACCATACCGTTGTCCACCCATGATTGACCATAAGAATGGCAATGGCAGCAGAGGCTGAAGCCACGTTATTGAGTGTACCCCAACAACTACGACCTCGACCCCGTGACTTATTGTCATCAGGAACGAAATCCATGTGAAGGCTAGCTGTAATGCTGATAACCGGGAAGTATCCGATCGCCATCAAGATGTACACCAATGTAAACAGCCCAAAGCTATTCACAAAGTTGAGAGCGATCGTTCCCATCATCATCAACGCCAGTCCAATAAGCAGAACTGCTTTCCTGCTCATCGTCCGACCAAGAAGACCGGAAACCCCAGCGAAGAGAGTGCCGAACAGATAAAAGAAGAGGAGGATTCCAGGAACAACCTCTTTTCCTACCTTTTCAGCGACCAACAGATTTGCTCCGAGGATGGTAAACGTCACCCAAAAGGCAACGAAGCTCCCCAGAATATTCGTTTTCCACGTACTTGGGTTAGCCCACTGGAAGGGCTTTTTGAAATCGATATGCGGTAGCAACAAAGCCATTATCTTTCTCTTTCTATGAGTCCTACATATCAAATTCATCATACCACAAAAAAATAAAAATATTCCGTTTAATAATCCTTAATCAAAAAAAAGCCTCTATTTTATTCAAAATAGAGGTTGCTTTCACACCTATTTATTTTTTTGGTTTTCCTAACAACGCAAACATATGCTGTTTATACGCTTCCACACCTGGTTGATCAAAAGGATTTACCCCTTGCAAATAGCTACTGATCCCACAAGCTTTTTCGAAGAAATAAACCAGTTGTCCAAAGACAAAGCTGGATAATTCGGGAACTTTCACTATTAAATTAGGAACACCGCCTTCCGTATGTGCAAGCAATGTTCCTTCAAAAGCTTTTTCATTCACAAAATCCATTGGCTTTCCTGCCAAATAATTTAAACCGTCCAAATCTTGATCGTCTTTTGGAATCGTAATTTGATGTTCCGATTTATTGACATATAAAACCGTTTCAAATAGATTGCGTAAACCTTGTTGAATATATTGACCCATAGAGTGTAGATCTGTTGTGAATTGAACAGATGCAGGAAATACCCCTTTTTGGTTCTTTCCTTCACTTTCACCGAATAATTGCTTCCACCATTCTGCAAAATAGGCCATTGCAGGCTGATAAGTGACGAGCAATTCCGTCGTATACCCTTTGCGATATAGTACTTGACGAGAGATGGCATATTGATAACAACTATTTTTATCCCACTGTGCTAGAGAATAATCATTCATCGCTTGTGCAGCTCCAGCTAACATCGCGTCTGTATCAAGACCAGATACAGCTAGCGGTAGTAGTCCTACAGGAGTTAGGACAGAATACCTTCCTCCGATATCATCTGCGATCGTGAATGTTTCATATCCTTCTTCATCAGCTAAGCTTTTGAGTGCACCTCTTGATCGATCCGTTGTCGCATATATTCGTTTGCTCGCTTCTTCTTTCCCATAACGTTTTTCCATATATTCTCGAATAATCCGAAAAGCAACCGCTGGTTCTGTTGTGGTACCAGATTTGGAAATGACATTGACACTGATATCTTTTCCTTCCAGCAAGGAATATAAATCTTGCACATAGTCACTGCTGAGATGATGTCCTAGAAAATATACTTCTGGTCCTTTTCGACTTTTTTTGGGCAATTGATTATAAAAACGATGGTGTAGCATTTCAATAGCGGCTCTGGCACCTAGGTAAGAACCACCTATCCCGATTACGAGCAATACATCCGAGTTTTCGCGAATCCTTTTTGCTGCTGTTTTCAGACGACTGTATTCATCTTTATCGTATGTTTTTGGCCATTTTACCCATCCGAGGAAATCCGAACCTGCTGCTTCCGAGATTTCTCCTTGCAATTTTTTGTCTGCTAACCCCGCTTCTGCTGCTAATTGACTTAATTCCTTTTCTTCCATAAAAGAAAGGGCGTGTTGATAATCAAAATGGATGGAACTCATTGAAAGACCTCCCATGAGTAAGCTATATGTATATTGAATTCACTAATATTTACCTACATCATCATACCATATACAAGCGGAATTCAATTCTTTTGTACAGAATGTAATCATGAATCAAATCTATATTACCCCTTACAGAATCCAATAATGCGAATAAAAACACAAAAAAATAGATCGCGCAAAAGCGCGATCATCCATCTTAACTATGCTCTAGAAATATAAGCACCATTACGTGTATCAACGATCAAACGATCTCCAACATTTACAAAAAGAGGGACTTGAACACTAAAACCAGTGGATAATTTGGCTGGTTTACTTCCGCCTGTTGCCGTATCGCCGCGAATGCCAGGATCTGTTTCTACAACTTCTAGCTCTACGGTGTTTGGCAACTGAATTCCAATCGTTTCTTCCTTGTAGGAGACAATCTGGACTTCCATGTTCTCTTGTAAAAAGTTAAGTTCATACTCTAAGCGATCTTCTGTTAAACTGATTTGATCATATGTCTCATTGTCCATGAAGGTATAATCGCCAGCACTTTCATATAAAAACTGCATTCGACGTGTTTCTACTAACGCTTTTTGAACTTTTTCTCCTGCTCGAAACGTTTTTTCTTGGATATTTCCATTACGCAAGTTACGAAGTTTGGATCGAACGAATGCTGCTCCTTTTCCTGGTTTTACATGTTGAAATTCGATTACAGACCAAACATCATTGTCGATTTCGATCGTTAGACCAGTTTTAAAATCGTTTACACTAATCATAATTGCTATTTCACCTTTTCACCTATAAAATAATTAATTCTTTTGATAAACTCGTCAACACTTTGTATCCTTCTGATGTAATGAGAATATCGTCTTCAATGCGTACACCAAACTGATCCTTTATATATATGCCAGGTTCTACTGTGACAACCATTCCTGGTTCCAAAGTATCTTCACTGGATTTTCCGATCCTCGGAAATTCATGGATGTCTAATCCGATACCGTGACCTGTACCATGACCAAAACAATCTCCATAACCAGCCTGACTTATGTAATTTCGTGCGATAGCATCTGCATCACTAGCTCGCATACCCACTGATAAACTTGCAATCGTTTTCTCATTTGCTACACGTACAAGTTCATAGATTTCTCGTTGTTTCTCAGAGCAGGAACCTATGGCGATCGTGCGTGTGATATCAGAAGCATATCCTTGATAGTAGCATCCAAAATCGAAGGTCACCAATTCTCCTTCAGCAATTGCTTTGTTAGAAGCTACCCCATGTGGTAAAGCGGAACGAGCCCCTGAAGCTACTATCATATCAAAAGATAGACCACTTGCACCACGTTCTCTCATCAACCATTCCAATCGAAGAGCAATTTGTTTCTCTTTCATACCAGGTGATAACTCCGTCAACAATTGCTTAAACGAATCTTCCGCGATTTGGATTGCTTCTTGTATATAAGATAATTCCTTTTCTTCTTTTTGTCCACGAATCTCCTCAATAAGGTTACTGGAGGGTAGTAAGATTATTTTATCTAGGACAGTCCGTAATTCCTCATAGTCTGAAAAAGTTAGGTGATCTGTTTCGAAAGTAAGAGCAGTAATTGCTAAACGGCGGCAAGTATTGGCTACTTCGAGAAACATTTGATTACCAATATGCTCCACTACTTGAAAATCCGGTGCTTGTTCTCTTACTTGTGATAAATATCGAAAATCGGTAATGAGAAATGCATCATCAGGCGTTACTAAGACAACACCTGATGACCCTGTAAAACCACTTATGTAATAGCAATTACGACGATTGGTAACAAGCAAGGCTTCTATATCATGTTTCTTCATCTCGTTTTGCAATTTGGTTAATCGTTGATTCATCCTAGACTCCTTCTATCCACTCTCGCACCGCTTCCAATGCTAGATCATAGCTTTTTGTACCAAAACCAACGATCTGCCCCTTACATGCTGGCGCTATAACAGATGTATGACGAAAAGGTTCTCGAGTATGGACATTTGATATGTGTACTTCAATTACAGGTACCGAAACAGCTTGTATAGCATCAAAAATAGCATAACTATAATGAGTGTAGGCTCCTGGATTCATAATAATAGCATCATATTTACCCATCGACGCGTGGATTTGATTTATCAATTCCCCTTCTATGTTAGATTGGAAAGTATCCACATGACAACCCCATTTTTCCCCTTTTTCCATTAAACGATTATTCACATCATCTAGTGTTTCCGAACCATAGTGTTCAGGTTCTCTCTTTCCTAGTGTGTTTAAATTAGGACCATGCAAAACCAAGATACTTGGCATTCATTCCCCTCCTTGTCTCTTCCATATCTTATCATATTGTTGTTTCGACTATGGGTTTAGATAAATATGGTACAATAGGAGAAACTTAAATTGCAGGAAATATTAAGGTGGTGCATCTATGCCTGAAAACGTTGTCCCTTATGGCGGACAAGCCGTCATCGAAGGCGTTATGTTTGGGGGACGAAATACCCAAGTTACAGCAGTTCGACGTAAGAATGGTGAAATAGAAACACTCGAATTAGAAAAAAAACAAATTCCATGGGTCAATACCCTTAAAAAAATCCCTCTTCTTAGAGGCTTAGTCTCTTTGATTGAGGCTAGCGCCAGTGGTGCCAAACATCTTCAATATGCTACTGAATTGTATGAACAAGATGAAGAAGAAGGAACTACAGCAAAGAAAGTAGAAACAAAGAAAACAGGAAAACTTGAAATGATGATCGGGGTGGCGATCATTGGTGTATTATCTCTCATTATAGGAAAAGTTATTTTCACTGTACTACCGGCTGCCTTAGCAAGTTGGATTTTCGACCCCTATATTAAAAATATGATCTTACAAAATTTGATTGAAGGCGGGATTAAAACAATCTTGCTCCTCAGTTACTTGTGGGGAATATCTAGAACACCTATCATGAAACGCGTTTTCCAATATCACGGAGCAGAACATAAAGTAATTAGTGCATATGAAAACTTAGAAGAATTAACGGTTAAAAATGTACAGAAGTACTCGACTTTACATTACCGTTGCGGCAGTAGTTTTATGATTTTCACAGTCATTGTTGGGGTAATAGTATATTCTTTCTTCACATATGATTCTGTCTGGGATCGTGTCTTAACTAGATTGCTTTTGTTACCAGTCGTGATTGGCCTCTCGTTTGAAGTATTAAAATTAACGAATGCCGCTCGTGATATTCCTATCCTGCAATATCTTGGATATCCAGGACTCTGGTTACAAAAATTAACTACTCGAGAACCAGATGATGAACAAGTAGAAGTAGCAATTGCAGCCTTTCAACGTATGCGCCAATTAGATGAAGCCTATATCACTAAAAACCAATCCTCCTCGACTGTGAAAGAATCTGTTCAAACCTAAGCGAAAGGGTGAAAAGATCCATGAAAAGAGAAACCTCACAAAAAGTGGCTACATGGATTATATTTTCGTTTATTGGTATTGCACTCTTGACAAAACTAGTTCAAAATCCCATCCCTACACTTGTATTTCTCGCATTCGTCGGAGCAATATTTTATTTATATAAGTTCCCACCAAAATGGCTCACGAATCTCACAAATCAAAGTAGAAAAACAAAAGTAGCATCAAAAGGGAAAAAACGAAAAAAATATCCATTTCGAGTAATAGACGGAAAGAAAAAAAGCAGTTAGGGTAAAAAAACACCCATAAAAGAGATTAATACTCTTCTATGGGTGTTTTCCTTTTATTTGTTAACAATTTCATCACCAATTCAACGAATACCAAATTGACTTTTACGAATGTTTGTACTAAAATTAAATGCGTACATATGATTCCATTTTTGCAATAAGGAGAGACACCATGGCGAAAATCACCGAAAAAGATACAAAAGCTACAATACTTAGTGCATTACGTCTAGCAGAAAAAACAATAGGCGAGTTAGAAAAAGGGAAACTAAAAGCGGAACAAGAAACGACACAAAAGAAAGCCACAGAAACGATAAAAAAAGCAGATACGATGGTAGAAGTAAGTATGGAAGACAAAATCACGGATCTTTCCAAATCCATCAATCAAATTCTCGGTAAAATAGGAGAAGATATTTCGACAGAAGCAAGCAATCTTCAAACAATTAAAGATGCCATCGCATTAAAAGAAACAGAGTTAAAAGATTTATTTGGAATTGAAAAACAAGCCAATACATTAGCCGCTCTTGTAGATGCACATCAAGAACTAAAATTAGCACAAGAAAAAGAGTTAAAAGAAGCAAAAGAAGAAGCTACAACAACACTAGATAATATTGAAACTTTAATCAAAACCAAAAATGAAGAATATCACGTATTAATCAAAGAACAAGCGAAAGAGTTGCAACAAAAGCAAAAACGAGACGATGATGAATTTATTTATAATGCTGCAAGAAGGATAAAATTAGAGAATGATAAATTGGAAGACGAACTGACTGCAAAAAGAAAAGAGTTTCAATTGGAATTAGATAATAAAAACGCAGAACTAACAGTGTATAATAAATCATTGGATGAACGACAAGTAGAAATTGAAAAACGGGAAGAGAAAATCGACAAATTGGATGCAGAAATAGAAGCTTTCCCTGCTAAACTTGCAGAAGTTAAAGCTGAAGCAGATGCAAAAGCAAGTGCTGAGATTAAGAGAGTTCTCGCTATTCGCGAATCAGCAATGAAGAAAGAAGTAGAAGCAGATAAACGTATTCTTGAATCAGAAAGAGATAACTTGAAAACGCAACTCGAAGCTTCTTTGCAAGTAAATGGCACCTTACAAGCAAAACTGGATGAAGCATACAAACGTATTCAAGAAATGGGTATTCAAATGGTATCTAGTTCCAATGAATCCAAGGCATTTGACAAAATTGCATCCCTTGTTTCTGAAAAAAATAGCAAATAAGCAACAAAAAAAGTCCAAGTTCTCTTCCAATGAACTTAGACTTTTCTTTCTTTATTAACCAATAAATCTTCGTTTATTTTTATTATTTGATAAATCCATCTTACTTCGCATTTCCAAATATCCAGAGAAAGTAAATTTGGTAAAAAAGTCCTCTGCTGCTTTTACTCCTGATTGAAACAAAGCTTCACGTTTTTTCATATCGATGGAAAAATCAGTTATTTTAACATTTAATGATGGTACAGTTATCGTTCTTACTTGATCTTGTTCCCGAATATTCCGATTATCATGAGCATCCATCATTGTTTCAAAAAGAGCTTTAAACATACTGACAGGACTATCGATATTATGTCCTGTTGGAGGATCATCAGAAGTTAATCGAAAACCAAATGTTGGCCATTCCGGGTTATTTGAATCGAACAACCAAATAGGATAATTGCTCAGAACCGCACCATCGACCAAATAACAACTCTTGTTAATTTGGTTGTTTTCCAATCGGGCTGGTTCAAAAAAGAAAGGAATACTGCAACTCATTCTTACTGCTTTGGCTACTGAAAAACAGGAAGGATCATGTCCATAAACAGCTAAATCTTGAGGAAATACGAGAAGGTTTTCCAGTGTGATATCGGAAACAATAACATGAAGCTTTGTCTCTTTTGACTCTAAATCTTTAAACGTCTTTACACCTTTTTGTGCTAATAAGTGTTCCAACCATTTTTCCAATCGATTTGTTGGATGAAGTCCCTTTTTAAACCAAAGACGGGCGCCAGGTCCAAGGAATGGAATATAATCATACCAAGTTGGAGCCAAAAAATCAGCAAAGTTCTTCTGGATCATGATTTCATATAGTTCTTGACCTGAGTAACCAGCAGCAAGAAGTGCTGCCAGTATTGCTCCTGCAGATGTTCCTGCTACCCTTTTCCAGCGATAACCCTTTTCTTCTGCCACACATAATGCACCAACAAGGCCGATACCTTTGACCCCACCACCCTCAAAAACTGCATCTGCCCACATCCATTACACCTCCAAGCCTTTGTACCAATATATGTAGAAAACAATCCCCTAGAATAAAATTATCTAGGGGATTGTTTTCTCCTGAGATTTAAGATCTTCCAGATCCTCATAATCATCAGTTTCGGATGTGATTTTTAATTGTTGTTTTATTGTTCCATTCTTTTCTATCACTTCAACTAAATTTTCGATACACGTAATGGAATTCCAACTGAGATGATGCTCTATACCTTCCACATCATCATATACAAATTCTTCTTTTACACCAATTAATCGAAGGAATTGTTCTAATAATTCATGTCGACGAACCAAACGCTTACCCATTTTTTTCCCTTTTGCAGTAAGCATCAAACCTCTATATTTTTCGTAGACCAAATACTGATTTTGGTCCAATTTTTGCACCATTTTGGTCACCGATGAGGGATGCACTTCCAACGCTTCTGCGATATCGGAAACACGGGCGTAACCTTTTTGATCAATTAATTTATAAATATTTTCCAGATAGTCTTCCATGCTAGGCGTTGGCATGTAAGCAAAACCCCCTGAGACATGTTTAATAAATAGCAAATACTATTTTAACACAATTCATGAACAGATCGTAAGGCGAAATATTTACATCCATTTGCTAACTACGTAAAAATCAAACATTTTCAAAATCATGTGTATTTAAAACCATTTCTTATACAGTATGAGCAGCAAGCCGAATATAATCTACAAATACAGTACCTTTTACACTCGAGAAGACAACAGAAACAGACCTTGTCTGAGCTGGTGGGGGAGGAACAATATTAAAATAAGATTTAAATGCGAGCTTTTTTGCCCGTGGCAGGATAATTTGTAGTGGTGTAGACCGTATAATATTCCCGTGATTATCCAAATAACTAACTGTTGCAAATAAATTCGCATTCAAACCGCTTGGAGTCACATTCAGTAGCCGAAAATACAAATAATAAGCACAGCCTTTTTGGATGGTAAGAGCTTGCCTTTGTTTGAGTACACTTCCAGTTCGTAATAGCGCAGAAGAATCATTTTTATATACAGGGTTCTTTACTATTTTCACATTAGTTCCCGTCCAAGGTGCTAGCCCTGTTCGAAAACCGCCATTAACAATAATATTTGTATTGGTACAAGCCATCAAAAACTCCTCCCATTCCTCTGATCTACTACTTTATGCAAAGGCGGTATGGAGTGATTGGGGCGAAATACAAATCAAGCCTGTTTTACGCAACAGGCATTTACGACATTATCTGTATGGGGGAAAAATGCAAAGCATCACAAGATACTAGTTTCAATTCGATCCCATTAATTTTTCCTTCTATTGCATCAAAAATAGACTTACCATGCAAATGACCATAAATACAATATTTCACTTCATACTGCTTCATCAATTCCCAAAATCCAGAAGTGGTACTATTTTTATTAATAGGTGGATAGTGAAGCATTACGATGATTTCCTTGTAAGAATGCCTTGCTACTGCTGTCTCCAATGCAAGACGTAGTCTTCCAACTTGACGATCATATATTTTCCGATCATCCTCTTCCACAAAATAACGATCAGTTGGCAACGTCCAACCTCTTGTCGCGCAAATTAATTTCCCTTCTACAATGGTAAAATCAGCATCAAGCCATTCCATGTCCGCAGGAAGAATATTTCTAATTTTGTTTTTGCTATGATAGTAATACTCATGATTACCTGGAGATAACACTTTATGACCAGGCAGCTGAGACAACCACTCTAAATCATGTAAAGCATCTTTTTGCTTTAATGCCCAACTAATATCGCCTGGGATAAGTACCGTATCGCTATTCGTAATACTTTTCCTCCAGCTATCACGGATTCGATCATAGTGTTTTTCCCAGCCAAATAACTCCATTGGTTTTGTTATATCATTTTCCGGATCTATTTGGTCAATATGTACAGGTTTATTAAAAGAAAGATGGAGGTCACTTATTGCAAAAATGGCCACTCGATTACCCATTCCCTTCTATACTTATCTTCATTATAGTCTTGCAAGTGGAAAACCCACGGTTTGAATCGTGGGATGAAAGCGAGCGTCAAACGAGGGAGGTTTCTACCTCTCACAAGTCTGGCAAATTTTTCAAAAAAACACTTTACAAACATACATTCTGTTGTTAAACTATCGACAGTTGCTCTTTGAAAAGTGGATAGGATATAGGGTTGTGTAAACCAATCGTTTTGCACGTAAAATGCTATGCGTACCGAAAAATGGCTAGACTGAAATGCGAAAACCAAGCAGTAAGTCTATGCTATGACGAAAGCAACAAAACTCTGTTCAACCGTGGGACACACGGAGCTAGCTTGGTAATGAAGTAGTCATTAGACTACCGTCCCAAGAATCCCTTGGCTTCAGCCATGTGGAGTGTCAAAACAGGAATGTATCACAGGATTGAAGCAATTCCCTATCTTTTCTCATTCCACGCACTTGTACTATATTTTGTTTCTGCTAGTTCCTTGGCAAGATTCCATTCATAAGGAGTAAGCTTTTGTTCCTCTAATGAAATAGCTAGTCCCTTTTCAAAACCGGATAGCATAGCATGGATTACCTCACCGATAGTGACCCGCCTTCCGCACAACTGCGATAAAGTCCCCAAGTTTTCTTCAAAACTTTTTTGACTTTGTTCTGACGGAAAGGAAAAAATATCATAAAAATCTTGCCAATGAAAGTCGATCAATATACTCCCATGTTGTAACAAAACACCATGTTGTCTTGTCTGTGCACTACCGATAACCTTTCTTCCTTGTATCAAAAATTCCTCTGAACCAGGAGCATCGAAACAGGCGGCGGAGGATATGTTTGTCTGAATAGAAGAATTTGTATCATCCACTTTTAACATCATATGATTTACACCAAGCTCCAAAGCTTGGTTGATTTTGCGATAAGTCCCTTTAACTGAAGATGAAACCAAATTATACTTTTCAGAAACGATTACACTATAGGTAAGTTCTTGATCATGGAAAACCGCTCTTCCACCAGTGAGCCTTCGAACAAATCCAAGGTTTTTTTCTTTTCTTGTTTCATGATCTATATGTTTTTTCGCATGTTGAAAATACCCGATACTCAAAGTTGCAGGATTCCAACCATAAAAACGGATAGTAGGTGGAACCAAATCTTTACTATGTGCAAGTAAGATCGCTTCATCCACTGCCATATTCCAATCAGGATTGCCTACTTCATAGGAAATATATCTCCATTTCATACTCATTTCTACTCCTTTTTCTAGATCACAGTATATCAAAAAATAAGAATAAGTTCCTAATCCTCTGGAGAATTAGGTGTTATAAAAGTGGGCATACATAAAATACTATACAGGAAGGAGCCTATACAAATGAATCCATCTTTACAAGAAGCACTCAATAAACAAGTGGCAAACTGGAGTCTTCTCTATACCAAATTTCATAATTATCATTGGTATGTGCAAGGGAATACCTTTTTTGAACTTCATCAGAAATTTGAGGAATTATACCACGAAGCGGATAGCACTTTGGATGAATTAGCAGAAAGACTTCTGGCAATCGGAGGAAAACCTGTAGCTACTTTTCCGGATATTTTAGCTAATACTAGCCTCCAAGAAGCTAGTGGAAACGAAAGATCCGAACAGATGGTTCAGCAAATCGTAAATGACTTTGAACAAATAACGAATGAACTTCGTGACGGAATACAATTGGCAAATGAAGCAAATGATGATCCAACTGCTGATTTATTAACAGGTATCTTAACAAAAATAGAAAAACATAGTTGGATGTTTGGCGCATACCTAGGAAACGAATAATCAGCCGCTAGTGAAAGAAAAAACGTTTCGATTATGGTTCCAATAATCGAAACGTTTTTTTATCATTTTTGCACCGAGAATACCTCCATCTTCCAAAAATATGGGTATTCTCGGTGCGTCAGACGAGGGAGGGTTTCAACCCTCTTGCAAGTCTGATCCTTTTTCTAAATACGCTTCCGCCAATTGCCCCATGATCTTACTTGCATCTGGTGGGCTTGTAGTTTTTTAGTCACAAATAGTTTAATTGTTATTTCCAATTGGGTTTAAGTTAAAATCAGCCTACACCTCCTGATTTTTATTATTTCAGAGGAAATTCTTCTTCAAAAAACAATATCCTCGTCTTGATCGAAAATCGTTTCTTAGTAACACGAAATGTTATATCATTACTGTATAAGAATTCATCTAAAGTCTAATTTTCTATGTTGCGACGAAAGAAACGAGGTTACAAAAATCATGACTTCCTACACACCAACGGAAACACTATCCGCAAACACAACAAAAACAAAACGAACACACGTTTTTGTTTTTCTGCTCATAACGATGTTTATGATATCGATTGAATCGACCATCGTAGCTACTGCTGTACCCGAAATCGTAGCAGAATTAGGAAATTTCTCCGCTTATAGTTGGGTATTTTCTTCTTTTTTATTGATGCAATCTGTCACTACTCCAATTTACGGTAAACTATCTGATATTTTCGGAAGAAAACCCATTTTTTTAATTGGTACGATTATATTTTTAATTGGATCATTGCTATGTGGAATGGCAACATCGATGGGACTCCTTATCTTTTATCGTTTTATTCAAGGTATAGGAGCAGGAGCTGTCATGCCAATTGCTACCACACTAGTAGGAGATTTATATTCTCTTGAAGAACGTTCCAAAATACAAGGTTACTTATCTAGTGTTTGGGGGATTTCTTCTGTA
This sequence comes from Shimazuella kribbensis DSM 45090, assembly GCF_000428065.1. Lineage (GTDB taxonomy): Bacteria > Bacillota > Bacilli > Thermoactinomycetales > Thermoactinomycetaceae > Shimazuella > Shimazuella kribbensis. Next base: position 314,411 of record NZ_ATZF01000001.1, on the reverse strand, counting down.
ATCGGGCCACTTGCAGGTGGATTAATCGTCCAGTATGTCAGTTGGGCATGGGTATTTTGGGTCAATATTCCACTTGGTATCGCAAGTTTAATTGGAATTAACATGTACTTACATGAGCAAGTGGAGAAAAAGAAACCATCAATCGATTACCTTGGTGCGAGCTTATTCTCGATTTCCGTTTCCGCTTTAATGCTGATTTTGATTGAAGGTGGCTCCAATTGGGGTTGGACCTCATTTCCTACGATCTCTTTATTTGTAGTCTTTGCCATTACGATGGTGCTTTTTCTCAAATGGGAAACCATCGCTAGTTCTCCAATGATGCCACTATCCTTATGGAAAAATAAGCTTATCGCGGTTTCCAATATATCAACACTATTAGCTGGTGCATCGATGATCGGATTGGCTAGTTTTCTACCTACTTACGTCCAAGGAATTATGGGTTCATCTGCACTTGTTGCAGGATTTGCGTTAACCGCAATGTCTGTAGGATGGCCAATAGCCGCAAGTGCCACAGCAAAATTATTTCCTAAAATCGGCTTTCGTTACACTGCTATCCTAGGTGGTATTTTCCTTATTCTTGGTTCTATCTTTTTTATTACCCTCGATCCAATGAAAGGTCCTATTTGGGCCGGAATAGGTTCATTTGTCATTGGTGTGGGGATGGGTTTTGCCACCTCTACTTTTACCATTTCTATCCAAAGTAGCGTTGGATGGGAAACAAGAGGTGTAGCAACCGCTTCTAGTATGTTTATGCGATCCGTAGGTACTACATTAGGGACAGCCATTCTTGGAGGAGTTCTCAATCTTCAACTGAAAAATTACTTAGGACAACATCATGCAAGTAATTTAAAACTTTCTTCGATTGATGCAGCAAATATTTTACTTGATCCCATCAAAAAAGGGCAACTGAGCAATGAAGCTCTTCACCTTCTTCAGAATGGACTACAAACAGCTCTACATACAGTATTTTGGGGCGTCGGTATTTTTGCAGTTCTTACTTTTTTCTCCACTTTATTTTTTCCTTCTATTCAACTGAAAAAACAGCCGGAATAATCCCGGCTGTTTTTGTTATTATTCCTTTGTCCATCGTAGCTTTGGTTTACGAGCAGCTAATACTTCATCCAAACGTTTTACTAATGTATGGTGTGGTGCTTCTTGTACTACCTCTGGTGTTTCTTCTGCTTCTTTGGCAATTTGAATCATGGTGTCGATAAAATGATCCAATGTCTCTTTACTCTCTGTCTCCGTAGGTTCAATCATCAAACATTCTTCCACTATGAGCGGGAAATAGATCGTAGGAGGATGAACGCCAAAATCTAATAGGCGCTTCGCTATATCCAACGTGCGTACACCTGATTTTTTTTGACGATTGCCAGAAAGGACAAATTCATGCTTACATGCCTGATCGAAAGGTAACTCATAATAATCCTTGAGCCTTGCTTTCATGTAATTTGCATTGAGTACGGCATTTTCGGATACTTGACGAAGTCCCTCTGCACCCATCGTGCGAATATAAGCAAAAGCTCTTACTAAGATGCCAAAGTTACCATAAAAACCTTTGACTCTACCAATGGAATTTGGAAGATCAGACTCAAGATAATAGGTTCCATCTTCTCTTTTGGCTGCAAGAGGTTTTGGTAAAAATGGTACCAATTCTTTTTTTACACCAACTGGGCCTGCTCCAGGTCCGCCTCCACCATGTGGTGTAGTAAAGGTTTTATGCAAATTAAGGTGTACTACATCGAAACCCATGTCACCAGGTCTTGCGATCCCTAAAATAGCATTGGCATTTGCTCCGTCATAATAAAGCAATCCTCCTGCTTGATGTACGAGATTTGCAATTTCAACAATCTCTTCTTCAAATAATCCCAATGTATTTGGATTTGTCAACATTAACGCAGCAGTATCTTCACCTAGTACTTCTTTTAACGCCGCGACATCAACAAGTCCCTTATCATTGGAAGGAATGGTAATTGTTTCAAATCCAGCAACTGTTGCACTAGCTGGATTGGTCCCATGAGCAGAATCAGGAACAATTACTTTGTTTCTCTGTCCTTCTCCCTGACTTTGATGATAGGCTTTGATCATCATGAGCCCTGTCCATTCCCCTTGTGCTCCAGCTGCTGATTGAAGAGTCACTCCATCCATTCCGGTTATCTCTGCGAGGTCGTTTTGTAGTTCATACAATAATTGCAGTGCACCTTGTACTGTTTCTACTGATTGGTAAGGATGGATCTTAGCAAAACCGGATAATCTTGCAACGTCTTCGTGCACTTTTGGATTATACTTCATCGTACAAGAACCAAGAGGATAAAATCCGTTATCTACACCATGATTTCTACGAGATAGTTCCGTGTAGTGACGCATTAAATCGAGTTCGGATACTTCGGGAAGTTCAGCTGCTTCTACTCGCATATACTCTTTTGGAAGTTCTTCTACTTCAGGAACATCTAATACTGGTAAACTATGAGCAATCCGTCCTGTACGACTCAATTCAAAAATGAGGGATTTATGTGCATTCATACTAGTAACTCCTCCAGTGCGCGACATAATGTTGCTATATCCTCTTTTGTACGCTCTTCTGTCACTGCAATCAGCATATGATTAGCTAGTTCAGGATAAGCCACTTCTAGTTCATATCCTCCAATAATGCCATATTGCAGCAACTTATGATTGATTTCAGAAATAGGTTTGGAGATACAAATCACAAACTCATTATAAAAAGGTGTAGTGAAAACAACTTCTACCCCATCAATCTTGCTCAACTCTTGTTTTGCATAGTGTGCCTTATGGAAATTCTGCCTCGCTACCTCTTGCATTCCTTCTTTCCCCATCGAACTGACATAAACCGACGCTGCAAGGGCATTTAAAGCTTGATTGGAACAAATATTGGAGGTTGCTTTATCCCGGCGAATATGTTGTTCCCTTGCTTGCAGAGTTAGAACGAAACCTCGATTCCCCTCTTCATCTACGGTTTCTCCAACGATTCTCCCTGGTATTCGACGCATTAACGCTTTTGTTGTGGCAAAATATCCGCAATGGGGTCCGCCATACGACGCTGGTATGCCAAGTGGTTGTGCATCTCCAACCACAATATCTGCACCAAACTTACCAGGAGGCTTTAACATCCCTAGGGAAATGGGATTACTGCTTACTACAAACAACCCTTTGTTTGCATGTGTAAGTGTTGCTATTGCATCTAGATCTTCCAGATGTCCAAAGAAATTTGGAGATTGAACAATAACAGCTGCTGTCTCAGAACTTACTGCTTCTGATAAAGCTTTTACATCTGTTATTCCGTTCTCATAAGGGATCTCTACTACTTCCAATCCTAACCCATGTGAACTTGTAGCAAGTATCTCTCTTGCTTCTGGATGTACCGCACGAGAGATAAGGATTTGTTTCCTTTTCGTAACTCCAGAAGCAAGATTAGCTGCTTCTGCTAACGCTGTTGGACCATCATACATAGAGGAATTGGCCACATCCATACCTGTTAATTCTGCAATCATGGTCTGAAATTCAAAAATAGCTTGGAGTTCTCCTTGGCTGATTTCCGGTTGGTACGGAGTATATGCAGTGTAAAACTCAGAACGAGAAATAACATGACCTACTACACTAGGAATATGATGGTCGTATACTCCAGCACCTAGGAAAGAGGCATGCGTATCGGTTGACACATTTTTTCCTGCCAATTTCCGCATATGACGCACCAAATTCGATTCTGCCATAGGAGCTGGCAGATTCATTTCCCCTTCAAATCGAACTTCAGATGGGATCTCGCTGAATAATTCTTCTACTGTATCTACCCCTATTGTTGTTAGCATTTCGGATCGATCTTTCTCAGTCATTGGTAGATAACGTTGTTTCATCCTCTTACCCTCCTGTAAAAAGGTGTTGGTACAACTTTTGCTTTGACTCGTTTCCCTCTAATTTCTACTTCGAGTTCTTGATCTATCTGTGCATAAGTGGGATCAATTAAAGCCAGACCAATATTGCGTTTGGTCATTGGAGATTGGGTACCTGAAGTAACTTCACCAATTAATTGATTTTCTACGTACACAGGATAATGACTGCGCGGTATTCCACGCTCGATCATCTCCAATCCTACTTTTTTACGCTTTACACCTTCTTCTTTTTGGATAGACAAAGACTCAGATCCAATAAATTCACCTTTATTTAATTTCACTGCAAATCCCAAACCAGCTTCTAGTGGAGATATTTCAGCGGAAAGTTCTTGACCATAGAGTGGAAGTGCTGCTTCCAATCGCAAAGTATCTCTCGCACCAAGACCACAAGGAATCAACTGATATTCTTCACCAGCCTCTAATAATTTCTCCCACAATGCAATTGCTTCTGTTGCATTAACATACAATTCAAATCCATCTTCTCCTGTATATCCGGAACGAGAAACCAAAGTTCGGATTCCGCAAATATCTATGTTCATCGCAAACTGAAACGGAGAGAGGATCGCAAGATCAAACGTTGTGCAACGCTGTAAAATGTCTTCTGCAAAGGGGCCTTGTAACGCTAGAAGCGCCGTTTCCGATGATCGATCGATCAATTCCACTTGCTCTTCTTGAATCTGACTTTTTAGCCAGTCTATATCTTTTTCTATATTAGATGCATTGATAACAAGCAAGAATCCATTTTCTTTAATCTGATAAACTAATAGATCATCTACTGTTCCACCATCAGGATAACAGAACAAAGCATATTGTGCCTGACCAACCGTTAGTTTGGAAATATCATTTGTTATAACTTTATTTACAAACTTTTTAGCATCAGGCCCACTAACCTCCACTTCCCCCATATGAGAGACGTCAAATAAACCTGCTCGTGTTCGTACTGCTTCATGTTCTTCTTTGATACTAGAAAATTGAACAGGCATCTCCCATCCGCCAAATGGAACTAGTTTTGCTTCTTTTTCATACACAGAATAAAGCGGTGTTCGTTTTAATGTTGTCATCTCGCACCTCCATATCTTCTACACAAAAAGGACAGAGAAATCCCTTTTTAAAAAGAATTTCTCTGTCCTTGATACCTGAGAGTTCGGTTCTAATTGGTGAACCTGCCCCTTTGGTGGCTTTTTACAAAGCACTCTCCAGAGTGACGTCCAACGAGCCTCCTTTTGCCTGAGAGATTCACCTTATACAGGTTTGCTCCTTCGGCGCCAACTACCACCTATGATGGTGTGTGGTCTCTCCTCTCGTCATCAACCGTCAAATTGTATGTATCTGTCACCTTCATTTTGCCATAAAATCCGATCATTTGCATGCTTTATTTAAAAGATAGTACGTCTTTTTGCTTTTCATTTCTATTTTTAGGCATTTAGAGCAACTACTAACATCCTTTTTTTCACTTCTTATCCCTTTTTTAAATTGAACTGCACCCCAGATATCATAACCGCAAGTCAGTTTGCTTTTTCTTTGTATGAACATCCATTTTTCCTTCCTATATTCATGAATCATGCATTATTTACCAAATATCAACTCATACTACATAAGTAACAAACTACATTTATCTATATGGAGGAGAAAAATGAATACACCTCCGATTCGTTTTCATCGAGAGTGGTTATCCCTCTTTCAAGATAAGGTCGAAACAGATGCAGGGTGGGCTAACTGGGATCGATTTCAACTTGCGATTGAAGCAGCAGAAATATCTGCAGTGCCTTCTTTTGACACTCTTCTTTGTCTTGGACAACTTCAAGGTATTGAACCACTCCCCCATCAAATTGATGTGACCAAACGCGTCATCCAAGAAATGAGAGGCCGTGCAATTCTCGCAGATGAAGTTGGATTAGGAAAAACAATTGAAGCTGGGCTCATTTTAAAAGAGTATCTCATACGCGGTTTGGTACAAAAAGTATTGATTCTGGTTCCTTCTTCCCTTGTCTTGCAATGGACAAGAGAACTAAATCAAAAATTTCAAATTCCCGCTGTTGCTCAGAAAAAAGCATGGATGTGGGATAAGTACGATATTGTTGTAGCTTCTATGGATACCGCAAAACGCGATCCACATCGCGAAATCGTCTTAAATCAACCCTATGATCTTTTGATTGTGGACGAAGCGCACAAACTAAAAAATAGACGCACAAAAAATTGGCTATTCATCAGTGAAATGCAAAAAAAATACTGCCTATTGCTAACTGCCACACCTGTTCAAAACGAAATGGAAGAACTCTACAATCTAGTATCACTCTTAAAACCTGGTCAACTTGGCAATGAATCCCGTTTTAATAAGGATTATGTAGCAGGCAAGAGAATGGCGAAAAACGAAGAACAGTTGAGGCAGGAAATCAGTCAAGTTTTGATACGCAATCGTCGAAAAGAAAGCAATCTCCCACTGACAGAACGAATCGTCCAAACTATTCCAATACAACTCACATCAGAAGAAAAAGCGCTCTATGACGGTGTGAGTAGTTTCGTTCGTGATCGCTATCAAACAGCCGCAGACCTGAAAAGCATGCTTTCGTTATTGGTATTACAAAAAGAAGTATGCAGTAGCCGAGATGCGGTATTTTTAACGTTATTCAAATTGTTTAAAAAAGGAAATGAAGAGGAGAGCACGGTTCCACCAGAGGTTCAACACTTGATACAACTATTACGAGCTGTCACTACCTCTTCTAAAGCAGAAGCCGCTGTTAAATTAATTGAGAGTATTCCAGACAAAGTCATCTTATTTACGGAGTATCGAGCTACACAAGAAATGTTAATTCGAGCACTGGCAGCAAAAGGAATCCAAGCTGTTCCCTACCGAGGTGGATTTAATCGAAACAAGAAAGATTGGATGATGGAACTTTTCCAAAAACGAGCTCAAGTAATGATTGCCACAGAAGCTGGAGGAGAAGGAATTAACCTTCAGTTTTGCCACCATATTATTAACTACGACATGCCTTGGAATCCAATGCGCGTCGAGCAACGAATTGGCAGAGTACATCGATTGGGACAAAAAAACGATGTACATATATATAACTTTGCAACTGAAGGAACAATTGAAGAACATATTATTTGGCTACTCCATGAAAAAATTGCTTTATTTGAGTCTGTGATCGGAGAGTTAGAAACCATTCTCGAAGGATTGGAAAAAGACCATTCTTTGGAAAAGAACCTGATGGATATTATGGTATCGAGTGAGACAGAAGAAGAAATGCGAAATCAACTGGGGCAAATCGGTGATAAATTCCAACATGCGAAAGAAAAACATTTGAAAGAACAAACTAGAAAAGAGGAGTTATTGTGGACCAAGTAGTCCTACGTGAATTCACGGAACGATATTTACAAGCCAACAATTGTCATATTATCGAATCTGCCCCTTCTTTTTTACATACGCAATTATCCATTGAGGCAGACAAGGATTTGGTTAATCGTCCCTTTTACTGGATGTACGTAGAAAAAATGAATTTGCCTGCTAATCCGGTACAACTTTGTTTTGTATTCGATCCTGAAAACCCTCCTGAAGGAAAACGAGCAGAGTATTTATTTTATGGTTCTCCTCGATTTCGTCAACTTTTACAATCGGCACAAAATCAAGGTAAATACGTACGGCTTTATCAGGAACCAGCTCGGTGGACTCAATTTTCTTCTTTATCCAAAGGTTATACTCCTTGGGTATCTGTACATTATCTGATCTCTTATGTTTGTGATCAAAAAATGGACCGGATCGTTTCGTTGGGTATCAATCTCCAATCTGGCGAAATAAAGAAGGATTTTGGTGATGTGCTCCAAACATATAAATGGACACATAAATTGCCAGAACGAAGATATACATTTAGTCCACGTATGAGCATTCAAGAAGCAGTTGGAGAATTGGAATATGTCCTAACAGAAGAATTGACAGAGGAAGACCATCAATGGGCAGAAGAGGCTGATAAGAGATTACGAGATGAACTAAATCAAGTAACCGCTTTTTTTCCGATTGAAGAGAAACAGACAGACGAACAAAAAGCAGCGAAAACAGCTCGACAGCGTGAATGTATTTGGCAGTATCACCCTCGGATAGAAGTAAAACTAATTTCTGCTGGTTTTTTTTATATGGAACAACAAACGAATGAACAAAAAGGCTAAGCTTAAAAGCTTAGCCTTTTCTCTATCCAAATGATCTAACGATCCTTATATACTGCGGCCCGGACGGATGTCCGAGCCTCTGTCTTAGTTCTGCGGCTTACGCAGATGGGTGTGGGCTACGCCATACCACACTGCGAATGCAGCAAGAACCAGACAGAGAAGGATGGTAAACCCGACTCCCAGAGGAATCTGGGCGAGCATAATCACCACCACTCCGAGGAGGACTCCTACCGCAAGGATACTTCCCCACAGGGAGCCACGATCCTTGGAAGTGTTAGGTGAAATCTCTTCTTTTACCATTCTGATCCTTTCAGATCTTGCAATTATAAATAGTATACAAATTTCATTCGAATCTTACAACTGGGTAAATCTTTCCAAAAACTGCTTTGTGCGTTCTTTCTGGGGTCTTTCAAAAAGTTCCGATGGTTTCCCTTCCTCTACTATTTGTCCCTCATCGATAAAAATGATGCGATCCGCAACTTCTCGTGCAAAAGCAAGTTCGTGTGTTACAATAATCATCGTTTGCTGTCCAGTTGCTAATTGTCTAATCGTTGTTAACACTTCTCCTACTAACTCTGGATCAAGCGCAGACGTAGGTTCATCCAAAAGAAGCACTTCAGGCTCCATAGCAAGAGCACGAGCAATAGCAACTCGTTGCTGTTGTCCTCCTGATAGTTGATCAGGGTATGCATTTCTTTTATCATGCAAACCGACTTGCTTTAGTAATACATCTGCTAACGATTTCGCTTTACTTGCACTTATCCCTTTGACCTGAATAGGTCCTTCCATTACATTTTGTCGTACAGTCATGTGCGGAAAGAGATGGAAACTTTGAAATACCATCCCTGTTTTTCCTCTTAACTGCCTCATCTCCCTATTTGGTATTTTCTTCTTTTCTTGAAAAGTAAGGACAGAGTTTTGAAGTTGAATCGTACCCGATGTTGGCTTTTCCAGTAAGTTTAAACATCGCAAAAAGGTAGATTTCCCAGAACCACTCGGTCCAATAATTGCTAATACTTCGCCTCGGTCTACTTGCACATCTATCCCCTGTAAAACGACTTGATCACCAAAACGTTTGACCAAATTGGTAACTTGTATCATACTCTGCCCCCCTTATTTTGCAAACTTTCCATACTGATCTTCTAAGCGATCTTGAACCCATGCAAGAATCGTACATACAATCCAGTAAAAAAAGGCAACCAAAATATACATCGTCAAATAATCAAACTCTCTTCCGCCTATGATTTTAGCTTGGTATAACATCTCTGGTACAGTGATCATAGAGAGCAAAGATGTATCTTTCACCAAACTGAGCAATGTATTTGCAAGTGTTGGTAAAGCCACACGCAATGCTTGCGGCATAATAATCCTTCGCAATGCTTGGCCATATGTCATATTAATAGAATATGCCGCTTCCCATTGACCTTTGGGTATAGATAAAAGTGCTCCACGAAAATTTTCTGCGGAATATCCTCCTACATTCAAAGATAATCCAATAATTGCAGCAAGAAATGGACTCAAATTCAACCCGATCACGGGCAATCCAAAATACAAAATAAATAATTGCACCAACAATGGCGTTCCACGAATGATCGAAATATACATTCTTGCTGGATACCTTAGTATCTTCGAAGAAGACATACGCATCAAAGCAATAACCAGTCCAAGTATTAACCCAACAATCATGGTAATCAACGTGATGATGATCGTATATTTCAATCCTTGAAAAACAAACCAAGCAGAACCTTTGGCTAACTGGATATCAAATAAATTTTCCCATTGAATCGCATCCAATATTTCTTCTCCTCTAGGTACTATTCTCTTTGTCTATTCTTCTCTATCTTCGTTACAAGTAAACGGAAAAGTAGCTTAATATCTCTAAGCTACTTTTCCTCTTTCATCTTTATTTCGATGCATCTATCCCAAAATATTTAATAGAGATTTTCGCAAGTGTACCGTCTTTTTTCATATCTTCAAGCGCTTTGTTTACTTCATCTACTAACTTTTTGCTTTCTTTTGGAAAAGCAAGCGCTGAGGAAGATTTCTCTACTTGTTCCCCCACTGTTTTCAATGGAAGCTTGGTTTTTTTCATCATTTCTGCAATTGCTAATCGATCATTCATACTCAGATCAATTCTACCAGCTGCCACATCACGCATCGCACTCATCATATCTTCATAAGGTACGATGGTTGCCCCTGCATCTTGAGCCATTTTCCCATAGTTACTAGTGGTAGTTTGCCCTGCCTTTTTTCCTTTCACATCTTTCAAAGATGTGACCGTCTTATTATCATTTTTCACGACAATTTGAGCGTAAGAAATCGTATAGGGAGAAGAAAAATCAAATTTCTTTTGTCGCTCAGGTTTAATCCCAACCTGGTTTGCAACCATATCAATTTTACGTGAGGAAAGGCTAGTAAGCATACCATCCCAAGGAATTTCTTTAAACTCTACTTTTAACCCCAATCGTTTCCCTACTTCACGAGCAACTTCCACGTCAAATCCAGTAAGCTTATTGGTTTTTTCATCATGATAACTAAATGGTTTATAAGTTCCTTCTGTCCCAACAAGCAATACGCCACTTTCTTTGACTTTTGTGTATGTATCATTGGTTGTACCAACACTACATCCAACTAAAAAAGAAAATACGAGTAGATAAGAAGCAATCCATATCAGACGTTTCATCATACTATGACTCCTCTTAAACTTTATTAATAAAGCATGTTCTAAACTAATATTATTATACATAATGAGGATTTAAAGTCAACAAAACCAACTTGATAAGTCGGAATAAAAATAAAAAGTGAGATCACTGGGTACATCCCAGATCTCACCTTGACCTAACATTAATATCTTTTTCGATTTGAATTTGGTAGATTTTCGCTGTTTTGCACAAACAGCAATTGGGTTTCCACATCATGAATTCTTTCTTGAAGATACCGTATCTCTTGGTTTAGACGATAAAATTCCTCTTCATATTGGTTCTCTATGTGATCCATTCTTTTCTCCATCTCACGAGTTCGAATACTGTATCGATCTTCCAACATTTCATAGCGTCTATCTACGCTTTCCAAGAGAACACGAATAATTTCGTGTAATTCATTCATGCAAAGCACCCCTTCTCCATATCCCTATCAACCACCAAATAATACCATCTATTTCATCCCTTCATCAAGCAGGAGTTTAGCCTAAAAATGTGGAATAAAGCTGGCCGAATCTCCTCTACCAAATAATTGTTGGTACACTTTCATGGCATACGAATCCGTCATCCCAGCAATGTAATCACACACTACTCGTGCCTTATCTGTGGTTGATATACCAGCTCGAATGGTAGAACGATCATTAACGGGAAGTAAATTCGGTTCGTTCATCATCGCTTCAAATAATTGTTTGATCACAAATCGTCCTTTCCATGCCATCGTCTGGACTGTTTGGGAGTATACCACTTCATCAATTACTAACTTTTTCAGAAGTGTCAGTAGCTCAAATCTCTCTGACATCAGTACGACTTTATATTTTAACCTTGGAGACTCAGTGGTTATGTTGTTTTCTTTGAGTTCCACTCCAAACACAAAATAAGAAATCAGTGCAGATATCAGTTGTTTTAAATCGTATTTAAAATGATCCGTTCGTAAAAAATGTTTTTGAAACTCGGGAAAAGAAGATAACACTTCAAGTAGTTTGGATGAATGTATAAAACCAAGATTAATGGCATCTTCTACATCATGAGTCACATAGGCAATATCATCTGCAAGTTCAAGCAAAGAACATTCCCATGCTTTTCTTATCGTTTTTTGAAATCCTTCAGCAGTCGGTTTCCAACCCATATAATATTTCTTTTCATCTTGTGACAGAGGATCCATCATCCAATTAAATGCTTCTTCATCAGATTTATAAATATTTGCTTTTGGTGGTATGGATTTATCTGAATTCGTTCCTATCGCATCATCGAGTATAATGGGATATTTTACGATAGAGTAAAGAAGAGCACGTGTTAGATTTAGCCCAACAACTTTATCCCCTTCAATTCGAGATAAGATACGAAACGTCTGTGCATTTCCTTCAAATCCACCATAAGAATACATACAATCATGCAGTGCTTGTTCTCCATGATGACCAAATGGAGGATGTCCCAAATCATGAGCCAAGGCTGCTGCTTCTAGTAGCGATACATCAAGAGAATAATCATTCCCTAGTTTTGGATCATTCGTATTTAAAAATATAACAATACTACGAGCAATTTGAGCTGCCTCCATGGAATGGGTAAGTCTTGTCCGGTGTAAGTCCCCTGCTTCCGAACCAATTACTTGTGTCTTTGCTTGCAGTCTGCGAAAAGAGGCACTATGTACAATTCGTCCATAATCACGTTCAAATGGATCTCGTGTTTCCAAAGGAGATGTAAAGGTAGATTGTCTTCTGGCTAAATCATCTTGTGTATAACATCTATTTTTATCATTGGAATATATAATCATATTCTCAGCTCCATCTCAAAGAAAGTTGCAAATACTTATGCTTTTTTCTACTATTTAATAGTAGAAGTTTGTCGAAGGGAGTATGAAATGGACTTTTTTAGCAAAACAGTTGATGATTTTCGTGAAGTAGACTGGGGTTTCCCTGAAATAAAATTACCCATGTTTGAAAACTTTCATCCCTTTTCCAACGAACAAGATTTTATCGTAATGATTGTTTTTATTATTCTACTTCTTTTACTCATTTTATCTCAACAAAAATAAAAAAGTACAATCCAATAGGTTGTACTTTTTTATTTTTCACGAAACCGAGATCATAGTACAAAGAAACGAGATTAGTGATGAAAATGAAATCTTCACATGATTCTAAATATGATAAAATAATACCTATATCTGCTACTATGCACAGCAGATATTCCAAATACACGTGTCAAAAAGAAAGGTAAGAACTCGTGTCTGCAAAGCGCATCTTGGTGATGGGATATGGCGGATACTTCTCCGGAGAAAGAAATTACCTGAGGAACCTTGCCTTTGAGGCAATGGAAAAAGCAACCATCCCTCTGAGGAATGCTGGTCTGTACGATTTTCGCTGCATCGAACTGTCAGGAGATGGGACCTTCCAAGAGGTATATTCTCTGATTCATCAGGAAATGGAGAATCATCGACCCGAGATTGTACTGATCGCCGGTACTCGACTGAGTGCAGATGCAATCTATCTCGAAGAGAGAGCACATAACCGCTACGTGGAAAGGTATTCCTCCTTTGTAGTCCCTCAGAACAGTGAAAACAAACTGCTGGAAGAGGGGGCATCTTCCTATAGGACACTGCTTCCCCTCTGCAGGATTTGTTGTAAGCTGCGAGAGGATGAGTCTCTCTCCGTCGAAATCCGTCACTCAACGGATGCTGGCGGCCATGGATGCAACGCAGCCCTTTACGCTGCCTTGCATATCAGCAACCAACTCAATCATAAGGCAGGTATTACGTTTGTCCACATCCCATTTACCCGAGAACAAGCGGATCTGATCTTCGAAAAGACAAAAGAGACAAAACCGTTCGTTGATTCCGACGTTCAGATCCAAGCGATTTCACGGATTATCGAAGTCTGTGCAGAAGTAGACTTCTAGCTCTACATCAATACAAAACGACCGGCTAGTTCGCAAGAAACTAGCCGGTCGACTGATTTTCAACAAGTTTTAAGAATGAACTTTCTACTTAGAAAAGTCCTTTGCAACTTCTCTTGCTCTTTCAATTGCTTTTGCTACAATTCCTTCTGCTTTGCTTGGATCAAAAGCCATACCTTCCGATACGACGGTTTGAATATCTGTAATTCCTAAGAAATTTAATACTGTTCGAAGGTAACGATCGCCAAATTCCAGCTCCTTAGTAGGGCCTTCAGAATAAAAACCACCTCGTGCTTGAATGTGCACTACTCGTTTACCCCCCAGCAATCCAACAGGGCCGTTTTCGGTATATTTAAATGTTTTACCTGCAATACAAATCGCATCAATATACGCTTTTAATTTTGGTGGAAAAAAGAAATTCCAAAAAGGGGTTACAAATATATATTTATCAGCAGTAACAAATTCATCTGTAAGCTCTGCGATCCGCTCTACTTTTGCTTTTTCTTCTGAAGAGAGATCCTCTCCCTTTGCCAATTTACCCCAACCACTAAATACATCTGCATCAATCATAGGAATATCCATGTTATAAAGATCAAGATGTGCCACATCGTCATTTGGATTACTACTTTGATATTCTTCTAAAAAAGCCTTACCTGTACGTAAACTAAATGATTCGGCAACTGGTTTAGGATTTGCCGTGATATATAAAACTTTTGCCATCTGGTTCTACCTCCGAACAAAATATCTACTTTTACATCGTTTTCAACATTCTTTGATTTACTATTTCCTATATCATCATGAACTATGTATCAGAGGGGAGGATGGCGATTTCTGTTCTATTTACTTAAAGATACTACTACAAGGTATATAATTTATCGTTTTCTATCATTTACAAGCACAAAACCCCAAGAATAATTTACTATTCTTGGGGTTTGTTTTAATATTGGACCAGCGAAGTAACATCAAGCTCACCTAGTTTTTCTCTTCCATTCAAATAGGTTAACTCAATAAGAAAGGCTGCACCGATAATTTCAGCTTCCAATTGTTTTGCCAACTCTAGAGTGGCAGCAATGGTTCCTCCTGTAGCCAACAAATCATCAGCAATAAGTACTTTCTGTCCAGGTTGGATAGCATCTCTATGCATAACCAACGAATCTTGTCCATACTCCAAATCATAGGTTACTTCGATGGTTTCAAATGGTAGTTTCTTCGGTTTGCGTACAGGTACAAACCCAACACCTAGTGCATATGCTAATGGAGCAGCAATAACAAATCCTCTTGCCTCTGGTCCAACGATGAGATCAATTTCTTTCTCTTTGTAGATATCTACCAATTGATTGATCATGGATTGATATGCTGGACCATTTTTAAGCAATGTAGTAATGTCTTTAAAGCGAATACCAGCTTGTGGAAAATCCGGAATGACTCGAATGGTATCCTTTAAGTTCATAAAATTATGCCCCTTTAATTGTTTTACTTAATTCACGATAGGAAGAATAGATAAGTGTTTGCAGTACTTCTGATTGGTCTATTCCTTGTTGATAAATTTTTGATTCAGATAAATCTCGTTTCACTGGATTTGCAAATATATTAATTTCATCTTCCATAATCTGAATAAATTGAAGCTCGTGAAATACATCCATTAAGAAACGAACTACTCGGCCAGATAAACCCAATCGCTTACTTAGAGCATCTACACTTGCTTGCATTGGTAGTTTAGTTGATCTCTTTGTCCATAAAGTTTGATACAATAGTTTACATTTTTCACGATCAGGCACATTGGGAAGTCGATAAGAGACATCTTCATCACCAAAACATACATAGATCCGCTCTATATTGGATAACTGTTTCATAACAGCTTTAAAACGTAACACAGACGGTGGTGCATCTAATAGAGCAACATGAGCAAAAGGCAAATCCGATGGGATGGATTCATCCCAAGTATAGATCTGTCCTTCTTCTAAATTTGTATACCTCACTTTATTGGAAGAAATACATAAGACAGGATTTCCAGCAAATTCTGCAATTCGTTCTTCTTTGCGATTGGTACGCCAATCGAATATTTGCAAATGATTTATGGCTAAATCACGTATTAGGATTTGAGCTTTTCTCCGACCATTCCACTCATTTACTTGAAGCTCCCCGACTAATTTCGTATTTGCACCTACAGTCAATTGGTCTGCCAATTCACTACATCGAAATCGAATAGCCTCTAGCCTATTTCCCTCAACATCTTTCAAATGAAGTTTAAGATGATTGGATTGCCCACCCATCCAGTCTATTTTCACAGCCTCCGATTCCTCAATTTGGAAAAGAGGAACAGGATTGCCCATGCCATATGGTGCTAATTGTTGCAAGGAATCAATCAAATGGGTATTGGCATCAGCCAATGATATTTTTTCTTCGATCCAAGTCTGCTTAATGTAGTCTTCACTAGAAAGCCATTCTTCGGCAAGCTCTGTTAGCTTTTCATGAAAAGTCAACAGATGTTCTTCCGATAACGACATTCCAGCGGCCATTTCATGCCCACCGTAAGTGGAAAGCAATGAATTTACTTCTGTTAATGCTTTGTGCAAGTGAAAACCTGGGATACTTCTAGCCGATCCCTTGATTAGACCTGTTTTCTCATCTTTCCCTAAGACAATGGTTGGTCGATAGAAAGACTCTACTAGTCTAGATGCAACAATTCCTACTACACCTAAATTCCAATCTTCTTTGTATACCACTATCACTTTTCGATGGAGGTCTGCATCTGCCTGTACTTGAGCCATGGCTTCGGTTGTTGCTGTATCCACAAGAGCTTGACGTTCAATATTTTTCTCATTTAATAACATTGCCAATCGTTTTGCTTGCGATTTATCGTCTGTTATTAACAATTCTACTGCTTCACTTGCCGATGAAAGCCTGCCAATCGCATTAATACGTGGTCCTATCGAAAATCCAACATGACCTTCATTCGCTTTTTTATCAATACCTGAGACATCCATTAACTCTGTCAGTCCGATATTTTTCCGCTGATTCATACAGGCTAGACCAAATGAAGCAAAGACACGATTTTCCCCTTTTAATGGTACAAGATCTGCTATCGTTCCCAATGCAACCAAATCTAACCATTTGGTTGGAACTTCGCCTAGTAATGCGGTTGCCAGCTTTGCTGCTACACCGACTCCTGCTAGTTGTTTATCTGGATAGGTACAAACGGGTTTTTTCGGATTAATCACAGCTAAGGCATCTGGAATAGTTGCGGAAGGCTCATGATGATCTGTTATGATAAGATCTAATCCAATCGATTTCGCAAACAAGGCTTGCTCTACTGCACTGATGCCTGTATCCACTGTGATCATTAATCCAATATCTTGATCCTTTGCCAGCTGAATTGCTGCTTGATGTAATCCATATCCCTCGCGAAAACGGTCAGGAACATAGTAATCTACATTTGCTCCTAGATAGTGAAAGACGTGCACCAACAAACTAGTACTGGATACACCATCCACATCGTAATCACCATATATCCGTATTCGTTCTTGATTTTGGAGAGCCAAACGAATTCTGTCTACTGCCTTAGCCATATCATGCAAAAGAAAGGGATCATGTAAATGATCGAGTGATGGCTCTAAAAAACGTTTAATTTCTTCTTTCTTTCTCAAACCTCTGCCAATTAAAATTCGAGCAATCAAGGGGTGTAAAGAAAGTTCATCTGCCAACAAAGAATACTCCCCATTGCTTACTGATACTTTCTTCCACTTAGATTTGGGATGTAACAATGTCTCCCCTTCCTCCTTCCTCTCTTAAAATAGAAAACCGCGAATTTCGCGGTTTTCCAAACTACGCCGATACTGATTTTTTCTTCATCGATCTCCATGTCCAAACCACCCAGATTTGGCTAGCAATAAAGATGGATGAATAAGCACCTGAAATCAAGCCCATAATCAAAGCGAGTGAGAAATTGCGAATACTTTCTCCACCAAGAATAACTAATGCGAGAGCAGCTAGTAAAACTGTAACTACGGTATTTATTGATCGAACTAATGTTTGACGGATACTTTCGTTCACCATATCGGAAAGCTCATCCCATTTTTTAGGCTGTAATTTTTGGAAATTTTCTCGTATTCGGTCGAAAATAACAATCGTGTCATTAATGGAATAACCGATAATCGTAAGTATCGCAGCGATAAATACGACGTCCACCTCGATTTGAAAGATCGAGAAAATACCGATGGTAAATAAAGCATCGTAAAACAAGGTGACGACCGCTGCAACTGCAAAACGATGTTCAAAACGAATGGAGACATAGATGACAATTGCAACACAAGCTAACAAAGTTGCAATAATCGCATTCCTTGCTAACTCGCGACCGATGACTGGATCTACCACTTGAGATTGAATACTCACTTTAGTCGCAAATTGTTTATTAAATGCATCTTCCACTTTCGAGATTTTTGCAGGTGTAATCGTTTCCGATGTTCGGAAAATAAGAACATCTGACTTTTTACCACCTACACGTGCATTTGGATTTTCATATCCTAATTCAGTCAGAGTTTTCTTCGATTCCTCAATATTTACCCTTTTACCCATCGAAATATCCAATCTTGTTCCACTTACAAAGTCGATTCCTAAATTCAACTGTTGGACAAACAAGGAGACAACTCCTGCAATGATAAGCAAAACGGAAATACCAAAAAACAACTTCCGCTTTCCTACAAAATCTAAGTTATAAATCACTAATCTCATCCTCTTTCACGTTAAACCAGCTTGGCTTATTCATCAGGTTAGATTGAACTAACAAATTAACCATGATACGGGATAGTGCTACAGCGGTTAACAGACTCACAATGATTCCCGCAATCAATGAAACAGAAAATCCCTTTACTGCAGCAGTACCAAAGTAAAAGAGTAATCCTGCGGCAACAATTGTAGTTACGTGAGCATCAATAATGGTAAGAAAAGATCGTTTGGAACCTATTTTTACAGCAGTACGAACACTTTTGCCGTATCTTAATTCTTCCCGTATACGTTCATTCATAATGATATTTGCATCCACTGCTATCCCAATTCCAAGAATAAACGCTGCAAGTCCTGGAAGTGTCAGTGTCATATTAAGCGCATCAAAAACCAATAAAACAAGATACCCGTAAGCAATAAGCGTAATTACTGCTACCAAACCAGGTAAACGATAGTATCCGATTACAAAAATAAAAATCGCCAATACTGCATATGCTCCTGCTTTTAAGCTATCTTTTAAAGCTTCTTCCCCTAGACTAGCATCAACAGCATAACTTTGTATCTCCGTAAGTTTGATGGGTAATGCTCCTGCATTTAACAGACTGGCTAAATCTTGTGCAGCTTCTGGAGACTCTTGTCCACTTATCTGAGCTCTACCGCCAGGGATTGCTTGAACGATTGTAGGAGCACTTAATTGATTTTCATCTAAGTAGATGGGCATTGATTGACCTATGTATTTACGTGTTATCTGTTCAAATTTCTTTGCATTCGTCAATTGAATTTCTACAACTGGTTGATTATTTTGATCATAACCTACTTTTGCACTATCTGGTTTTAATTCCGTTCCCTTTAGTAAAATCTTTTTACCTGTAGGATCACGGAACGTTAATTGTGCTGGTTTACCAATGATATCTCTCGCCTTTTTCTGATCTTTGACTCCTGCAATTTGCACTCGAATTCTGTTTGGCGGCTCAACGGTGATATCTGGTTCTGTTACTCCTAAAATATCTATCCGATTTCGTATAGCACTTGCCGTTTGATTCAAAATATCTGTATTCACTTTCTGATTAGGAGCGGCTTGATAGAGCACTTCAAATCCACCCTGCAAATCCAATCCTTTTGTAATTCTACCCCAGATTGTTTCTGTCGTAGCCAAAACAGTTCCGAGAATGATTACAGAAAGGATGATGAATATCACAATTCTCCCACGCTTTACTTTCATTCTTCATACCCCTTCATCTACTTAAAAACGTTTTCTAAAAAAAATACAATCCCATTATCCCAGCAGAAGAATAACGTTGTCAAACGCACAACTACCCTTGCCAATAATTAGAAAATACATTTTCTTTACCTTAATAAAAATAACGACCCTCAGCGGGCCGTTTTTCCGGCTGGCTAATCCGCTTTATATACGCTCAGCATCAACCAATTCATAAATCGATTTGCTTTTAAAGACATGATGTCATTTACTAAGCGATTTAATCGTGGCCAACCACGTCGATAACTTTCGGAAACACATTCCCATACTTGCTCTCCAGTAACGTCTTCATACCCATACATACGAAACTCCGCTGCTTTACTATCACATAAATCCTCAATACAACTTTTCAATTCTTCTTCCGTCAATAATTCGACATCATTTCGGTTTTTATTGATACTCACTGCTCTTAACGATTTTGCCATTATTATACCATCCTCTCTTTCTATAACTATCCATGGCAAAAATTCGACATCTACTATGTCGCTTCCTGCTAATTAATAACTTTCAGACATGGAACTTAAGGACAAGGCATACAAATTTACAAAGGATCATGTGAACGAGAAGGGGAGGCAATATGTCCAAACAAGGCTTTCTATATGGGACTATTATCCTAGTTGGTGCAGGGTTTATCACAAAAATACTAGGTTTTGTTTATCGCATTGCCTTATCTCGTATTATCGGAGAAGAAGGAATGGGATTGTTCCAAATGGTTTTTCCTATTCTAATCTTTGCTGTTGTTGTCACGACAGCAGGCGTTCCTGTAGCTATTTCCAAGTTAGTTTCAGAAGCGGAAGCAAGAGGAGAAGAAGATCGTATTCCTGCAATTCTTATTGTATCAATCTTTATCGTATTGTTCACCAGTGTAATCATTGCCATTTCTATCTTTTTTGGAGCTTCAAAAATAGCTCATATCTTGCTTACGGATGGCAGAACTATATATGCACTTTTAGCGATAACACCTGTGATCCCCATTATTGCGATATCTTCTATTTTTCGGGGTTACTTTCAAGGTCGACAAAATATGAGTCCTTATGCAATCGCTCAAATATTAGAACAAATGGTAAGAATATTTACCGTTATTTTTTTAGCTCAATATTTGCTGCCTTTTGGACTTGCTTATGCTGCCGCTGGCGCTATGTTAGGAATGGTAGTAGGAGAATTTGTGGGAATGATCTACATTTACATCAGTTATCGAAGAGATAAAAAATATGTGCCATTACACCTTTTTCGACGTCCGAAACACCTAAGACGCAGCATCAAAGAGATTTTACGTGTCTCTGTACCAGTTACCTTAAGTAGAATGATTGGTTCCTTTTCTTATGCACTTGAGCCGATCGTCGTAGCACATAGCCTAGCCCTTGCTGGAATCACTTCTTCTGTTGCTACAGCATTATATGGGAGATTAGAAGGAATGGCAATACCATTGATCTTTTTTCCGACCTTTATCACCTATGCGTTAACCGTTTCGCTTGTCCCAGCAATCAGCGAAGCTGCTGCTCAAAACCAACCAAAATTAATTGAACATCGATTACAACAAGCTATTCGTCTCTCCTTGTTAATAGGAGCTCCCTGTACCGTTTTTATTCTCTTATTAGCTGAACCACTATCTGTATTACTCTATCACAAAAAAGAGATCGCACACATGATATATATCATCGCTCCTGTGTCATTTATTCATTATTTGCAAGGTCCTTTTGCCTCCGTACTTCAAGGACTAGACAAAGCAAATGTTGCAATGCGCAATACGATCATTGGTGCGGTCTTGAAGATTCCCCTTATTTTCTTGTTAGCATCTCAACCGGGACTAGGGATATACGGAGTAGCAATAGCCATTAATATTGGAATCCTCTTAGTAACTGGGCTGCATTTTATCAGTATACTAAAATATGTGACTATCTCTATTCACCTGAAACCAATTTCTAAATTAACTTTTTCCGTACTCGTCATGGGAGCAGTAACATTTTATTTGATTCAGCAAGAAGGTACGCCTTTGTTACAAAAAGTATTGCTAACGAGTTTAAGTAGTTTTGGCATTTATTTCATTTGTCTATTGATCTTTAGCCTTGTACGTAAAGGAGATGTTAATCGGATTCCCTATGTTGGTAGATGGATCGCCAAAGTACTACCTCATTAATGTTTCTTATCTTTCGCATCCACAAATAGCTTCCCTTCATAATTGACACTAACATAAAAAATATCTTGGAGCTCTTTGTAACCTTTTTTACGGAGCTCTTTTTTCAACCAAAATCGGTTTTGACCAAGCTGTTCCAATCCTTCTTCCAACACTTTTCCTTCCAACACAACAGGAATAGGTGGGTGAAATGTCTTTAAGTTACGTAAATTTAAATCCTCTTTGGTTACAGGATGTTTTTTGGTCTTCGGAAAAACACTTAACTTTCCAGAAGTTTCCAATATCGCAAATTCTACATCGCCGATATTAGAAATATTTTTTTCTCTTAACTGCATCATTAAATCATCCATATTGTATCTACTCTTTGCCATCACATTATCTAAAATCTTACCATGCTGAACGATAACAGTAGGTTCACCATCGATGAGATGACGAATGTTTCTACTTTTTAACATGATAAAAGATAACAAGATTTGCAACCCAACAATCGTTAATATAGGAGCAATTCCCATCAATAACGCTAATTGCTTATCTTCAATTAACATCGCAGAAAGATCGGCTATCATGAAAGAGACAATCAAGTCAAAAATCGATAGCTTCCCAATCTCTCTTTTTCCCATCAATCGCATCATCAATAAAATAAAAAAATAAATGAATATTGTTCTGAGTATCAAACTTACCATGATCGATAGCTCCCTCTTAAGCTCATGTCGTTTACTATTCTTACCCTAGACACAGATTCTATGAAAAAACTAGTCATAAAAACCAGCTTCTTCCCATAGGTTGTACCAAGAATATTTAGGAGGTTCGATCATGCTGAAAGAGACATTACGAACAGGTTGGCATTCACCCATGGTAGCGGGACAAATGATTTTATGGGCGTTTATTTTCGTATTATCATTGATCACAGCACTTTTCTTACGATTTAGTAGTCTGGAGACAAGTAGCTTACCTACAATTACCTTTTGTATAAATGCCGTATCTTTGTTATCTGCAGGCTTTATTTCTGGTAAGAGATCAGGAAAAAAAGGTTGGTATTATGGAGGACTTCAAGGGATTATTTATACATTATTAATTTGGCTAGTCGCATTTCTCGCCTTTGACACCAGCATGCGAGTAGATCCGCTAATATTTGGTATATTTGCTTTTGGCATTGGAGCTTTAGGTGGAATTTTCGGGGTAAATACAGCAAGATAAAAGGAGCTGACCATATGGTTAGCTCCTTTTTTTTTTATCTATGTGTATCCGTAACTTGTAAAAGTGGGGCGGCATCGTGGTAAAAACCTCAATGCCGCGCACCACAGGGATTCCAATCCCGGGGCAGAGCGCTTCGGATTTGGTGAGCCATAGCTTGCCGATGGTCTCACCAAAGACTTCCGAGAACTTGTTATGGATCACTCTCTTGCTAGATCTCTGGGAATCTAATCCCTGAACGCGGGCAGAGCGCTTCGGATTTGGAGTGCCATCAGCTTGCCGATGGTCTCACCAAAGACTTCCGAGAACTTGTTATGGATCACTCGCCTGCTAGATCCCTCGGGGATCTCAGTCCGAGTCCAATCGTCGATAGATCGATAGACAGCATCGAATCCGACCCTGGTCCACTCACCCTCCGCCTCCATCAGTATACGCCGGAAGCGAATCTCTTGGAATTCCGCCCATTTCTCACTCTGTACAGAGAAGTAGGTGAGCCTACCGCGGTAGTGTCCCATGTAAGGTTCGTTATGGGAATACCTCGGCAGCCGGGGACGAACGTCGAGTTCGATCAGCTTGCCAACGATCTCACCAAAGGCCTCGAGGAACTTGTCATAGATCTCTCGCCTTTCGGACCCCTCAGGCATCTGACTGACAGTCCACTCACGCAGTCGGACGCTGATTTCATGGATGGAGATTCCATTCTCCGACTTGATCGATTCATCCCATCCGAATCGATCCCTCTGGAAGTTGATCCACTCTTCCTCGTCAACCTTGATGTCGTTGAAGACACGTTCATAGTGATCATTGTTGCTGATACTTCCCCAGGGTGTGTTTTTTTTGCCATGTGCACCGCACATCAGGTTTCTCCCTGTGGTTGAATGTTTGTGCTTTATTTTATTAAAACATATTACGCATCCTCTGTCTGTGAAAAAAAAAGAGCCCTTATTTGGACTCTTTTCCTACTTATTTGCTTTCTTCTTTTTCTTTTTGAATTTCTTTGTCTTCTTCTGTTCCTTCTAGATATCTTTTTTCTTTATCTTTGGGAACATCTGCTGCTGGGGATTCTACCGCTTCCGCTTTATCCGAAATCTTAGATTTGATCGCACCGCGTTCAAATACAACACGAGTGGTATCACTTACTTTCAAGGTCACACGACTTTCGTTCAACTCTACGATCGATCCGTGTAATCCTCCAATGGTAACTACCTTATCTCCCTTTTTCAAAGAAGTAAGCAACTGTGCTTGCTCTTTACGCTGTTTATTTTGAGGACGAATCAACACAAAATAAAGAAGCGCAAACATCACGACAATATAAACAATACTCCATGAACTACCCATTTGTATCCTCCTAAAATGCTTTTTCTGGATTTAGTGAACCATAATACTGCAACATAAATTCTTTTTGAAAATCAAGGAGACGATCCTCCACAATCGCTTGTCTTACTTGTTTCATCAAGTTCAGTAAAAAATGCAGATTGTGATAAGTGGTAAGTCGTAATCCAAAGGTTTCGTCGGCTTTGATCAAATGACGCAAGTAAGCACGTGAATAATTGCGACAAGTATAACAATCACAGGCAGGATCCAATGGTCCATAATCACGTTCAAACTTTGCATTACGAATCACAAGTCGACCTTGGCTCGTCATGGTTGTACCGTTTCGCGCAATTCTCGTAGGTAAGACGCAGTCAAACATATCCACGCCGAGTATTGCACCTTGGATGAGTGCATCTGGTGAGCCCACACCCATCAAGTATCGAGGCTTATGTACAGGTAAAAGAGGAGTAGTCACTTCCAAAGTTTCATACATAAGTTCTTTGGATTCTCCTACGCTCAATCCTCCAATCCCATAACCGGGAAAATCGAGTTCCACTAGTTGCTCTGCACTTTGTCTGCGTAAATCAGCATACATGCCACCTTGCACAATTCCAAAGAGCGCTTGGTCTTCCAACCGCTTATGTGCTTCTTTACAGCGTTTCGCCCACCGATAAGTCATTGCAACAGAGTCTTCCACATACTTGCGTTCGGCTGGATAAGGTGCACATTCATCAAAAGCCATGATGATATCTGCACCAAGGGCATTTTCGATCTCCATTACCTTTTCTGGAGATAAAAACAACTTTTCTCCACTTAAATGGGAACGAAATTCGACTCCCTCTTCTTTGATCTTGCGTAGATTACTCAAGCTAAAAACTTGAAAACCTCCACTATCAGTCAATATAGGTCGATTCCAATTCATGAAGGAGTGTAGTCCACCAGCTTCTGCCACAATCTCATGTCCTGGACGTAAAAATAAATGATATGTATTACTTAAAATAATCTGTGCTTCCATCCCAACAAGCTCTTCTGGACTCATCGTTTTCACGGTAGCCTGTGTGCCTACGGGCATGAAAATAGGGGTCTCAATAGTACCGTGTGGAGTATGTAACTTTCCCAATCTAGCTCCAGATTGTTTACACACTTTCAATAATTCGTAACGAACAGCCAATGTTCCTGTTCCTTTCTTCGATAACTCTAGGTGAAATTACACCATATCCATTATACACCAAAGCATCCTTCGCTCAACCTTCAATTTATTCAATTAGCATTGCATCTCCAAAACTAAAAAATCGATATTCCTTATCCACTGCTTCTTTGTAGGCTTTCATAATCGTATTTCGAGAACTAAAGGCACTGACTAGCATGAGTAAGGTAGATTTTGGAAGATGAAAATTTGTAATCAATGCATCTACGATTTTAAAGGTGTAACTTGGATAAATAAAAATATCTGTCCACCCACTAGTTTCACGAAATCCTTCCGATTGATTTGCGATTGTTTCTAATGTACGCACTGTTGTTGTAC
This sequence comes from Shimazuella kribbensis DSM 45090, assembly GCF_000428065.1. Lineage (GTDB taxonomy): Bacteria > Bacillota > Bacilli > Thermoactinomycetales > Thermoactinomycetaceae > Shimazuella > Shimazuella kribbensis. The sequence goes on along the minus strand of NZ_ATZF01000001.1, from coordinate 288,610 downwards.
CAACTGCAATAATTCTTCTTCCGTCAGCTTTCGCGCATTTAATTTGTGTTGCAACCGCATCAGATAACTCATAATACTCACTATGCATGGTATGATTTTCAATTTGATCTACAGCTACTGGGCGAAATGTTCCAAGACCTACATGTAACGTAACATAACCTACTTCCACGCCTTGTTTTTGTAATTTGCTGAGTAATTCTTCGGTAAAGTGAAGGCCTGCTGTTGGAGCAGCAGCAGACCCAATTTCTTTGGAATAGACGGTCTGATAACGCTCTTCATCCTCCAAACGTTCTCGAATATAAGGAGGTAGCGGCATTTCACCTAGATTTTGAAATAAAGTTTCTACATCACCATCATAAATCAATCGAAAGATCCAACCCCCTGCTATATCAGACGGTGTCTCGGCAATAGCTTTTAATTCACCATTACCAAATTGTATTACCACCCCTTGCTTGATCCGTTTTGCAGGTTTGACGAGAGACTCCCACCGATCTTCGCCTAGTGGCTTTAACAATAACAACTCCATCCGAGCTCCGGTCTCTTCTTTGACTCCTAGTAATCTGGCATGCCTGACACGACTATTATTCAAGATTAACAGATCACCTGATTGGAGATAGGATGGTAGATCAGCAAATGTTGCATGTTCCAATGTACCTGTCCTTTTTCCAACCACCATCAATTTGGAAGAAGTGCGATCCGTTGTTGGTGTTTGTGCTATCAATTCATTTGGTAAATCATAATCAAAAAAAGATACATCCATAGCTATTCACTCCAAAAAGAAAAGGGGCATTTGCCCCTGTTTTTATGTAGCCTTAGGCCATTTGATACCTAAGTAATCTGCACATTGTTTGGTTACCATCCGTCCACGTGGGGTACGCTCCAAGAAACCAAGTTGCATCAAATACGGCTCTACTACATCTTCCACTGTATGGCTTTCTTCCCCGATTGTAGCAGCAATGGTTTCCAATCCAACAGGGCCACCACGAAAATGAGTGAGAATAGATTTCAAGAATCGGTGATCCAACTGATCTAAACCCATTTTATCCACATGCAATCGGTCTAATGCACGAACTGCTGCATCTTTGGTGATAAATCCATCACCTTCAACTTGCACAAAATCACGTACTCGTTTTAATAAACGATTTGCCACACGAGGCGTTCCTCGTGCACGTGTAGCAAGCTCAGAGGCACCTTCTTCATTCATCCCAACCTGCAATAAATCAGCAGTCCGAAGCAATATCAAACACAATTCTTCTTCTGTGTAGAATTCCAATCGACTCACTACACCAAATCGATCACGCAACGGAGCGGACAGAGAACCTGCTCTTGTTGTGGCACCTACTAAGGTAAATGGCGGCAAATCAAGCCTCACCGTCCGTGCACTAGGCCCTTTACCAATGATGATATCAAGTGCAAAGTCTTCCATTGCAGGGTATAAGACCTCTTCTACTGATCGATTTAAACGATGGATCTCATCAATAAATAAAACATCATTCTCTTCTAGATTGGTTAAAATCGCAGCTAAATCCCCAGGTCGTTCAATAGCAGGCCCTGAAGTTGTTCGAATGCTTGCACCCATTTCATTAGCAATGATATGGGATAATGTTGTTTTCCCCAATCCTGGAGGGCCGTATAATAACACATGATCCAATGATTCATTTCGTTGTTTGGCAGCCTCAATAAACACTTTTAAATTTTCTTTCGCATGAGTCTGACCTATGTACTCGCGTAAAAACCTTGGCCGAAGACTAAACTCTACCTGTTCCTCTTCCATGGCTAATTTAGCGGAGATAATCCGCTCCTCCAATTATCTCACCCCTTTTTGTCGAAGTGCTGCTCGTATCCACGCCTCAACCGATTGATTTTCTTTGTAACTGTACTCTGCCAATTGTAACGCTTCTTTCTCATCATACCCTAGTGCAGTCAATGCGTCGATGACCGTTTCTCTGTCATTGGACTCAAAAGGATTTGCTTTTAACTGTTGATCACCTGTGGCTGGTAACCAATTAGCCAATTTATCTTTGAGATCAAGTATGAGCCTAGCTGCCGTTTTCTTCCCTATACCAGGTAATTTCGTCAAAAATGCCGTATTCTCTGCTTGGATGGCAGAAACGATTTGTGTAGGTGTTCCTGCCGATAAAATGCCTAATGCTGCCTTTGGCCCTACCCCAGAAACAGCTAACAAAGAGCGAAACAAATTTCGCTCTTCAATAAGGGCAAAACCATACAGTAATGCTGCATCTTCTCTGACTACATGGTGTGTATAAATTGTTGTTGCTGTTCCTTCTTCAAATTGATAAGGGTTGACCACATACACTTGGTAACCAACACCTTGAACATCCACACCAATATAATCATTTTCAATGAGAAAAATCTCCCCTCGTAAACGTTCAATCATTTATCCTACGCTCCCTTATCTAGCGCCTGCATGTACTTCGCAAATAGCTATTGCCAATGCGTCCGCCACATCATCTGGTTTGGGGATGGCTGGCAAATGCAAGAGACGCTGTACCATTTTTTGTACTTGTGTTTTCTCAGCCTTACCAAAACCAGTTACTGCCATTTTAACTTGAAGAGGTGTGTATTCCGTAATGGGTATTCCACACTCTTCAGCAGCAAGCATAATCACTCCACGAGCTGCACTTACAGTAAAAGCATTGGTAACATTTCGATTAAAAAAAAGCTTTTCAATGGTCATCACATCCGGTTGATGGAGTTGAAAAAGATGCTTGGATGCATCATAGACCTCTTTTAAACGCTTTGGTGTGGGCATTCCAGCTGGTGTTTCAATACTTCCATAATCTATAGGTACAAGTTTATTACCCTTTCGAGTCAAAACGGAATAACCAACAATGGCTATTCCTGGATCAATTCCAATTATTTTCACAAATTTGCTCCTTTCGCTCTTCATCACACAATCTTGTCTATTGTTTCTTCCTTGCTATGGTGAAGCTGCGAAAGCAGATGAAGATTCACCCTCCATATCTCTTCTTCCTTAATAGATTCGGCAAACAAACTAAATTCTTCTGTCAATTCTTTTAAGCGAGCAATCGATAGATATGTGCCATCCCTCATTCTCACTGCTATTCCATTGTTCATCGGAACTAGTTCTACATGACCAATATGTTTAAACTTCTGCTTTTTCTGATTTACAAATTCTTTCACGAGCAGCTCTCGAAAAGGAATATCATCAAGCGCGATCATGGACAATAAACCGTGCAGATGTTTTAGATCAATATTTTTATCTGCTGTAAAAGTAATTACTTTGCAATTTGCTAACTCCATCAAAGATTTCATAATTTCATCTTGAGGTAATCCTGTCACTTCCACCAAAACATCCATATCGTCAAATTGAATACAACTATGTAATAGAACATATTGTTGTTGGTTTAGTCCCAATCTTCGGTGATATCGGAGCAGTAATTTGAGTAATTGTTGTAAAGAAGATGGTTGGGTAGTCATGGTTTGCCTACCTTTCTCTCTAAGGTGTTGGCTTCTTACCATTTTAGACCATATGTACCCAACCTGTCTATGAAGGAACGTTTCTAGTGAATATCATTCTTTGTAAATTGACCTCCATGTACGTCATGAATGTTTCCAATAGCAAGAAAGGCTTCCGGATCTTTTTCTTGCACAATGGATTTTAATTTTGCTTCCTCCAGACGTGTAACAACGCAAAAAATGACCCGTTTTTCGTCCCCAGTATACGCTCCTTCGCCATTTAAAAATGTAACACCTCTACCTAAACGATGTAAAATCGTCTCGCCAATTACTTTGTAATGATCACTAATGATCCAAACAGACTTTGTTTCGTTAAATCCTTCAATCGTGATATCAATGGTTTTGAAAGCAATAAAATATGCGATAAGAGAATACATGGCTCGATCCCAACTACCAAATACAAATCCAGCACTACCAAGAATAAATAAATTAAAAAACATGACAATTTGTCCAATCGAAAATGGTATTCGTTTTGTAATCCAAATCGCTAATATCTCTGTACCATCTAAAGACCCACCATAACGCAATACCAATCCAACACCTATCCCAAGGATAATACCTCCAAATATAGCAGCCAGCAAAGGATCATTCGTAAATGGTTTTTGATGGGCAAAAAGAACAGTTCCAATTGCCATTACACCTACACCAAGCAAAGTAGACAAAGCAAATGTTTTCCCTATTTGCTTATAACCAAAAATAAAAAAAGGGAGATTTAATATAAATAAGTACAAACCTAGGCTGATATCCGTGAGATAAGACAGCATGATAGAAATACCAACTACTCCACCATCAATAACCCGATTTGGAACCATTAACATTTCTAAGCTAAGTGCAACTAGTACTGCTCCCAATACGATAAAAATAACGCGTTTGATGAGTATTAACCATGATGCTTGTTTATGGGTTGTTGTATCCAAACCTAAAACTCCTTTCTTATGTTATATCTTGTCCATCACACAAACCAGTAATAAAAAAATAACTCCTCTGCAGGAGTTATTTTTTCGTTTTTGGTCCCTTTTTATTAATTGGAAGGACTTTTTGATTTGGATTATTCTTCATACTTTTAAATGATTGCGCTTTAGGTTTTACTTTGACAACAGGTTTATTAGGATCAAGTACTGGTGTTTTTGTGTATGCTGGTGTGTGCAGCAATTGATCAATGGTTGTGAACTCGTATCCTAGACCGCGAAGATGAGCAATAATTCTTGGCAAAGCTTCCACTGTTGCCTTGAGGCTCTCTCCTCCTGCGTTATGCTGCAGAATGATACTTCCTTTACTTGTTCCTTTTTTTACAGTTGCTACAATCTTATCTGCTGTCTGGTTATCCCAATCCAACGTATCGATGTTCCAATAAATGAGTTTATATCCTTTATTTCCAATTGCATGTTCTAGCTTTTTGTTTAAAGCACCATAAGGCGGACGTACCAAAAGTGGAGTTTTACCAATTACACTTGTAACCACATTGTTGGTATCTTCAATTTGCTTCATTACTTGAGCTTCTGACAAATGAGTCAAAATAGGGTGATTCCAAGAATGATTGGAAATCACATGCCCTTCATCATAAATACGTAGTAAGGAAGAAGGATACATTTTTGCCATCGAACCTAGCACAAAGAAGGTTGCTTTCACTCGTTCTCTCTTTAATATATCTAGGATTTGTACCGTATAATGTTGATCAGGTCCGTCGTCAAAAGTGAGAGCAACCTGTTTTTTATATCTGGATCCTCGATAGAACGATGTCTGATTCTGCATCTTTGTCGCTTCTAGTGCTTCTTTTTGTTTTAATTCGGTCGTATCAATTTTTGGAACTGGTAATGACTTTGCTTGCGTTAATTTCATCGATTGACTAAATTCACTTGCTGTATACTTTACTGGTTTGGAATTACTTTGATTTTTAACAGACTCTTCATCCGTACATCCAGTTAAAACCAACGCAATCGCCACAGTAAGACAAGAAAGCCGGCCAAAAAAAGACAATTCAATCACTCCTCAAACCATACGTGAGGACCTAACAGAGTTTATGCATCCTCGAACAGAAATATTTTACCATAAACGATTTTCTTCGACAGCATTTTTCTCGGATGATTCGTCTATTTTGTTACAAGTAAAAACAAAAGCTGGAGGAATATTAAAGGGGACAAATGTGACTGATACTTCAGGAAATAACTTTTCAAATGTTTGCTTCATTTGTTTGGAGTATTGAAAAGCTACAAGCATGCCGTTTGGCTTTAATACTTTGTGTATATCATGTGCTATTTGCGTTCTTATTTCCTGGGAAAAGTTAGAAAAAGGGAGGCTGGAAATTACAACATCTACTGCTGGTTCATCGAGTTTTTGTACGATGTCTGCCATTTCCATAGCATTTGGGTAGAAATGCAAATCGGGAAATATTTCCACTAGTTTATTCCGCATCGCATCATTTTGTTCAAATATAAGCCCTTTCGTCTGGGGCATAATATTTTCTGCGATTAATTTTGTAAAAACGCCAGTTCCAGCACCCAACTCAATGATCGAAGAAATATTAGAAAACGGCACAGATCGAAACATCTCTTTTGCAAGAAATGACGAACTAGGAATCACGCTTCCAATACGCTTGGGGGATTGAAGGAAAGAATAAAAAAATCGAATTTTATCATTGCTAATACGTGCCATCTAACCACCTCATAACTCCCCTTTAATATACCCTAAACCAATCGATTCAATTGGTTTTATTCTCATCATACGATGTTTTCTATTGATTTGTCGACAAAAATGGTTCACTTCTGTTACAGAAGTGAACCATATCAAATCCTGCATAGGGATTTAACTGTACTTTTCGATCTCTTGTTCATCTGCATCAAAATTAGTAAAAACGGCTTGCACATCATCATGGTCCTCGAGCGTATCAATGAGATCAAGTACCTTTTTAATTGTTTCCCCTTCAATGGAGACCCTATTTTCAGGTACCATCATAATATCAGCAGAAGCAACAGGAAACTGTTGTTCCACTAATGCTTGCTGCACTTCTTCTAAACGGTCTGGTTGAACATACAGCACATAAGATACATCCGTGATCTCCATATCTTCTGGATCAAGCTCCAATAAAAGAAGCTCCATTTCGTCTTCCTCTTTGGAAACAGCTTCTTTTTCGATCTCAACGACACCAAACCGGTTAAACATCCAAGAAACACAACCGGACTCTCCAAGATTTCCACCACGTTTGGTGAATGCAAATCTTACATCTGCTGCTGTACGATTCCGATTGTCGGTCAGTGCTTCTACTATTACCGCAATTCCATCTGGTCCATAACCTTCATAAGTGATGGATTCAAAATTGCTAGCTTCTCCTTCACCGGCAGCTTTCTTTATCGCACGATCAATATTTTCGTTTGGCATATTTTGCGCCTTTGCTTTTGCAATTGCTAAACGAAGTTGATTATTATTTGCAGGATCTTTATCTCCTCGGCGAGCAGCAACATATATCTCCCTACCCAGTTTTGCAAAAATTTTCCCTTTTATCGCATCTTGTCTGCCTTTTCGATGCTGAATATTTTTCCATTTGGAATGTCCGGCCAATTTATCCTTCTCCCCCATGCCATACTATGTTCATTCGTAATACAATTTTTTTTACAATCCCCAATCACGAAGATATCGAAAATCAATCCCTACCGTGCGGTTGCTAATTTTTAAAATTACTGGCATTCTTCGTTTGTATTGATTGCGTGCAATGCGTTTGGTGACTTGATCTATAAAGGAAGCTGAAAATCCAACTTCCAGTAATTGATTTTTTGTCAAACGACGATCAAGTAAATGATACAACAATTGATCAACTTCAAAATAAGAGAAACCAAGTTCCTTTTCATCGGTCTGGTCTTCCCACAAATCTGCACTAGGAGCTTTTTCTAAAATAGAACGAGGTACACCAATATATTTGGATAATTGTCTAACTTGTGTTTTGTATAAATCACCTAGTGGATTTACTGCTGATGCTGCATCACCAAATTGTGTTCCATAACCAAGCAGCAATTCAGTACGATTACTCGTTCCCAATACCAATGCTTGATAATGAGCAGATAAATCATACAAAATGGTCATTCGTTCACGTGCCATTTTGTTCCCTTTACGAAGAGGAGTTGCCTCTGGCATTAACTCAAAATATGCATCAATTTGCGGACTGATATCTACTGTTAATGATTGCACACCTGTATCGCGTATTGCTTCTTCCGCATCAGTTAAACTAGAAGAACTACTTGTCCGGTAAGGCATGCATACTGCAATAACATTATCCTTACCAAAAGCTTGTACAGCCAAATAAAGGGATAGAGCTGAATCTATTCCACCCGATAGTCCTAGTACAACTTTATGAAAACCTGCTTTTTCTACTTCTTCTTTTAAGGCTACTGTGAGGATTTTTACAGCAAGAGGAGCATCTAGTGCTAAAAAAGACGCTGCTTTCCATTGTTCTTCTAATTGTGTCGACACTCTATATCCACCTCTTCTGTTCCAATCGACTTTGACGGATACGCTTCAATTCTCTTATTGTAAGATCTAGATTTTCGTCGCGTAGTAATGGTGTCTCTAAACGAGAACGACGAACTTCATCTAAATCAATATTCACCGAGAGTAATTGTTCTTCTAACATATTCGCTCTAGCTACTTCATCTCCGTATGGATTCATGATGGAAGAACCACCAAAAAAGCTAATACCATCTTCGGTACCAACTCGATTGCAGAACAAAAAGAACGAACTATTTAGTGCAGCTTGATTTTCAAGGTTGGCATACCAAAACGATTGGGAACCAACCTCCGTTTGATCTAATGATCGAACAGGTGAGTTTCCTGGAACTAGTATCATTTTCGCTCCATCTTGTGCAAGTAAAAATGGAGCGGATGAATGCCACATGTCCTCACAGATCAATATTCCCATTTGACCAAATTGGGTAGGAAAGCTTCGGATTACTTCTCCTCGGCCAAAATATCTACCCTCATCAAACATGCCATAGGTCGGTAAATAAACTTTGCGATGAGTATGTACAATCTTTCCTTTGCTGGCATATAACGTGGAATTATATAGAACATGGTCTTCACTCAACTCCACAAAACCGAAAACAAGATCTAGTTTTTCAGATTGTGCTACAAGCTGACTTATCTCTTCACTATAAATAGAACGACCTACTTCATAAGTCAAGTCAAGCAAACAATAACCTGTTAGACTTAGTTCTGGAAACAAAAGTAACTCCACTTGGTCTTGTTTGGCCTTTTCGATCCACTCCAAGTGAAGATGATAATTTCGCTGTAAGTCCCCGAGAACAGGACGAAACTGTGCTAATCCGACTCTCATTTTTTGTTATATGCCTCCTTGATCGCTTGTCTTGACCATCATAACACAACAATCCATTGACTAAACAAAGATAATGAATACTCCCTCCACTTTACACTCCCATGAGTGTTAGAAGTGGGGGTTTCTAACGTTTCAAACCAAAAATCGGATCGCTTCACGTTAGTGGAATTGACACATCGGCGGGCTACACACGCCCAACCCCTCTATACCGTCTGTCATGAAAGTCATGCATTTGGTACTTCTTTTACACCACTTTCGGTTGTGGATTCCAAACGTTTACCGTTTGGATATCGAATGTTTGATCTTCGTTTCGGTACAAGTATGCTTTCTTCAAGATGTTGGCAGCACCGTTTACGTCCGCATTCAACCGCTTACCTTGTTTTGTTTGGTATAGTCCCCTTTTGATTCGTTTTCCAGAAAATAGCTGTTTGGTATCGCTTTCGCCGTAGGTGGGAATCTCATCATGGTCTAAGAAACTAGCTTTGGATGTATACGATTCTTCCATCGTTCTCACTTGTATCCCTTTTTCCATCGCCTTGTATTCAATCATCCTAATCAACCGTTGGTGTGGAATATGGACAAAGGATTGGTTATTTCGTTTTCCTAGATGGGATGCTTGTTTCCAATCCTTGTTTCTCCCAATGATGATGGCATCCACTTTTTCCAATACTGCTAGGTTCACGATATGAGAGCTCGCTTTATGAAAGATATCCTTGAGTTTCTGGTGTCTTTTTTGATGGATTCGTTCCAATCTTTTGGAGGTATAGGGACCTTCGTTTGGTTGTTTTCCTTGTCTTAGTCTGCTTAGGTAATATGCTTTTCTTTTGTTGTAGTATTGATTAATGGATTTGACATGCTTGCCCTTGACTAATAGGGGTGCGGAGCCCGTATTGGTCACCGTGGTTGCAAGGTTGTCTATGCCCAAATCAATGGACATCAGGCAGTTTGTTTCTGTTCTTTCTTGGAACTCCAACGAAACTTCTACTACTATTTCCACTATGTATTGTCCATATTTAGGAAGGATACGAACTTGTTTGAGTCTTCCTTCTGTTACACCTAATTTTCCAATGTTCAACTGCTTTTTTGTTTTCGGGAATTTTAAAAATTTATTCGCTTTGACCGCACAATCTTGATTGGTAAATAGCACCTCTTTTTGATTGGAACGACTATATTTCGGGATTTTTGGTCTCCCTCGGAAGACAGATGGGTCTTTTTTGTATGTTTGTAAACTACAAAAATAGGATTTCCAGTTTTGGAAGACGGTTTTCATCACCCATTGACTCGTTTGCGTCGGAAGAGAACGGTAGTCGTTTTGCGCCATCACTTTAAACAAACTATCTAAAAAAGGATAGCTAATATACGGATGAACCTCGGAAGGTAGTTCAAACAGGTTGCACTTTCCTTCTTTTCTTTGTTCCATTGGCTTCTTTTTTTCCCGTTCCACCCTTTTCCGATAAGCAGCGAGTTGAACCTCGTTCATTTGGTCTAATTTGTACTCCATGGTCGCCAATACTTCCCTTTGTAATGGTTGGAGCTCTTTCTTCTGGCTGAGTGCGGAATACACTTGCCGGATGTAAAAATTAGTGGTGTTGTACATCTTTTTCGAGTTTTGAGCCATTTCCTGAAAGTACTCATACATTCGGTGTCCTTTTTTGATCCGAATTTGATACGTTTTATAGTGTGTTTCCATCGTTTTTCACCTCCTCCTCTCGTTCTATCTTCGACACGAATTTACATTCCCCTTTTTTGTCGCACAAGACACTGGTCAGTACTTTTCGGCTTTCACCGAACTGAAATTCACCACCCACTTAGCTATACTTGAAATAGGAGTACTCTTTCAGAAAAGACTGATAGAATCAATCTTCACTTAGCCAAATTTGGATTTTATTTACTCGATCGATCCATAATGGATAGTCATATACCATCTTTTCTAAATATGGAAGAATGAGATCTTCTTTGTATCCTGATTTCTTTTCTAGTATACCAATTGTCTCCCTCAAAAACTCATTTGGGAATCCACATAATACAGACAATGCTTGACGCTCCCATTGTGTCAATGGATTAACGGATTCATAGGTTTGTATCAATGTTTGAAATAAATCAACATCCCATTGGTGTTCATTTAACATACGAGAACAAACTTGCCACACATCACCTATTTGCAAATCATATGCTGCAGTTTCAAAATCAATCAGCCACAATTCCTTCTGTCCATCCATTATCCAATTATGACTTGCTAAATCTCGATGACTTAACATATGATTTTTTCTAGCTGATTGAGCAAAATAAGGTAAACCTATTTTGTATAAACGTTGATAAGCATCATAAGCATGCTGATAAAAAACAGGGCCATACCGAGATAAGAGATAAAATGTCTTATCGTGACGATAACGATGCAATTTGGAAAGATGATGATAAAATTGATTCAAGCGTTCGTATAGACGATCAGACAAGAGATACGCCGCCTGAAAGGTTGGCGGCGTGTCTAGTTTTTGACCAGCTATGTGAAAGGTAGCAAGTGTTCTCATTAATGGGATACAAACTTTCTTATCTTTGTACGAAACCATCTCGCCATCGATGAAATAGGATAAGAGCCAGTTATCAATCCGTTTCGATTCTGGAAAAGCGTGAAAGTTTCTTTCTCTTAACTTCTGTTCGATATCTTCCCACCAGACATTGTGTTCCACATCTCTTATTGGCTTGGCTAACCATTTGCCTGTTTTCCCCATTACAAGCCAGTAGTTTTTATAGGATTTCACATCATAAATGGGTGTATGTAATTCATGGGATAGCCGGTTAATATCAGGTTGTTCCCTCATCTATATACGGTGGAAGAACTTTCTTTTTTCACCTTTTTATAATGCGAATAAGTGGCAGGCGGATAGACAGGTGGTTGATACATGGGATAAGGTAAAATAGGGAACGGATCATAGCCAGATATGGAAAAGTACGGTTGGAACCCTGGTTGGGTTGGAAAAACCGGTGCAAAAGGAGCAGCTATAGAAGTTAAATCATCGTCATCTTCAAATTCATCTTCAAATTCATCTTCTATATCCTCTAAGTCTGCTTCCTCCCATTCTTCTTCCAACTCCCAGCTTAATTCTGTTTCATCTAAGGGAACAGGTTCTAGAAAGATTGGCGTTAATTCTTCAACTAAGGCCTCTTCCTTCTGTTCTTTTGGCACAAACAGAGGAACTTTGCCTGTAGGAATTCGTATTTTGGTTCCAGCTTCCAATAAAACTTCCTCGTTTAAATTCGGGTTTGCTTCTAATAATCGTTCAAATGGTACATTATACTTTTGTACAAGCTGCTCAAAAACTTCACCTGGTCGAACAATATGGATTTTCATACCCCATCCTCCTATAGAAAAAAGCATATATCTTCATCCTATGCAACAAGTAGGTTATATTTGCTTTGGATTTTGAAATAGGACTCAGGTAGGATATCCTACAGAAAAAAGAAACGATACAATATTCTGTGGAACAGAAGAAAGGTTTTCTGTTTCTTTATGAAACAAACTACAATCTTTAGCTACCCAGAAAAGGAGATACATTGGATGCGAAAAAAGACGATGTTATTTGTCTATATCGTGGCAGTTTTGACTACGGTATTCCTCATTACTGGCTTCGCGTTAGGAGTGAAAGAAATTCTCCTTCCTCAAATTCAAACGATGAAACCAAGCCCTCCATCCGAAGAAGTTATGGTTAGTAAAAATGGACTACTTCTTGGACTCGGTGACTCTTTAACAAGAGGAATTGGTGATTCTAGTGGGAAAGGGTATATTGGTAGACTCAAACAAAAAATGGAGAATGCAGATCAATCCCAGTTGAGTATGATGAATCTAGCCGTAAGTGGCCAAACTTCATCAGAATTAGTCAAACAATTAAATGATGCTCGTACACAGGATTTCATAAAGAAGGCCAAATGGATTACGATTACCATTGGTAGCAACGATCTTTTTCGTGGTAGCGGTCAATTGGAAAATATCGATCTAGCTGGAGCACAAAAAAGTTTGGAGCTATACAAAAAAAACGTTACGCAAATTTTAACACTCACACGAACCTTAAATCCCAAAGCATCTATTGTTATGCTTGGTATTTATAATCCATTTGCTGGACTGGAAAACGAAAAATCAACCTCGCAATTAGTAGCCGATTGGAACAGTGCATTGCTTAAGATTACTTCTGATTATTCAAATGTGCTCGTAGTTCCTACTTTTGATTTGTTTCAAATACATACTAAAAAGTTTTTATCTAGCGATAACTTCCATCCAAACGACAGTGGATATCTACGATTGGCTGACCGTGTCTTTCCGGTTATTCATGAATAAGGAGGAATTCTATTTTGGAACCTGTACTAGCAGTTGAACACCTCAGCAAAAAAATAGGGGCAAGAACCATCGTCAATGATGTCTCTTTCCACGTAAATCCTGGTGAAATATTTGGGTTTCTCGGACCAAATGGTGCCGGTAAAACAACCACTATTCGGATGCTAGTAGGCCTTATTAAACCTACATCTGGTTCTGTATCTATTGGAGGATACAACTTACAAACTCATTTTTTAGAAGCAATTAAACAAGTAGGTTGTATTGTAGAAAATCCTGAGCTGTACCCTTATCTTACTGGGAGGGAGAATCTAGAGCATTTTGCTCGTATGATGCAGGATGTGGATGCGAATCGGATTGATGAAGTGGTTCAACTAGTTGAATTGGACAAGCGCATTGATGAGACAGTTAAAACTTATTCCCTTGGTATGAGACAGCGATTAGGTATCGCCCAAGCACTTCTAGGTAATCCTCAACTGCTCATTTTGGATGAACCTACCAATGGACTTGATCCAGCTGGAATACGCGAGTTACGTGCTTTTATTCGAAAGTTAGCTCAAGAACAATCAATCAGTATCTTTATATCTAGTCATATTTTATATGAGATACAATTACTTTGTGATCGAGTCGCTATTATAAGCCAAGGAAAAGTATTAAAAACAGCACCTGTAGCACAACTGGTGGGTGAGGAGAGTAAAGTTGAATGGTCGCTCCAACCCTTATCTGCCGCAATCCATCAATTAACTGATTTGCCATATATCAGAAATGTGGAGCAATTGGGCAAAGAACGGGTAATGGTCCATATGCCAGTGGAAAAAATCGCAGAAACCAATCAACTCTTATTATCATCAGACATTCAAGTAAATGCCATTCGACCGATGAACCAAACATTAGAGGATATATTTTTAGAAATGACGGGCGGTGAAGGTATTGGCTAAGCTTGTCTATAATGAACTGTTAAAAATGTTTCGTAAAAAACGTTTTTTGGTAGTAGTTCTGATTTTAGCAGTTTTGATTCCTATCTTTACCTATGCCCAATATATAACAGTTCAAAATACGGTTAAACAAATCGGCACATCCGACTGGAAAGCCATTTTACAGCAACAAATTGTCGATCGAGAAAACCAATTAACTTCAAGTCGGGTGCCAGATGAATGGAAAAAATGGACACGTCTAACCATTGCACAAGAAAAATATTACTTAAAGAATAATATCAATCCAACTGCACCTGGTGCCCCAACATTTGTAAGAAAATTTGTAGAAGAAGCAGTTGCGTTATTTCTACCCCTTATTGTTGTTATTTTAGCAGCCGACCTTGTCTCTTCTGAATATGCCAATGGAACGATAAAAGTTCTTCTGACAAGACCTGTTCCGAGATGGAAAGTATTACTCAGTAAGTACTTGGCCCTGATATTAAGTATCTCGCTTATGATGCTGATAACCGGCCTGCTTAGTTACCTCCTTTCTGGGATCATCTTTGGCTATAAAGGTTGGGATTTACCTGTCTTGACTGGGTTTATTCAACAGGGAAACCAATTGATCACAAGTCAAGTTCATCTGGTACCTCAGTGGAAATATATCATTCTTTCCTTTGGACTAGCTTGGTTTTCCGCCCTTGCAGTTGGAACGATCTCCTTCATGGTGTCGGTATTGGTAAGAAATACAGCGACAAGCATGGGTGTCATGTTAGCAGCTGTTATCTCCGGGAGCTTGCTCTCCCAACTTGCACCAACTTGGCAAAGTTTGAGATACTTTGTCTTCATTAATTTACGTTTGACAGATTATTTAGCTGGAAAACCGGTACTCATTTCCGGTATGAGTCTCCCATTTTCTTTAGCCATGCTCTCCATTTGGTCTATCATCGCGATCATTATAGCTTTTGTAGTATTCTCCAAACGAGATGTATTGAACTAAATGGCAAGCCTTTATGCATAGACAAAGGCTAGTTTCACTTTCAGACTATGGCACAAGTCTCGCTTTTCAGTGAGATAAGCTTTGTATATTTTTTATTTGCTAAAAAAACCCTCACGCTATAAAAGCGCGAGGGTTTTCAACATGAACTATACTTTTACTTCGGCAGGAAATGCGGAGATTCCATCAACCGTTACTAATTTTCTGAATTGAGTGACTAAATCTTTAGAAATTGGTCCAGGTACTCCTTCTCCAATTGGACGACCATCGACTTGAACAACGGATATGATTTCCGCCCCAGTTCCTGTCAAGAAAACCTCATCAGCGTTAAATATATCATGACGGGTAAATGGCTCTTCTTTGACTGGCAATCCAAGTTCTTCGGCGATATCAAAAATGGCTTGTCTTGTAATACCTTTGAGGGCACCTAAATAACAGGGTGGGGTATAAAGAATGTCATCTTTTACAATAAAGATATTGTCACTGGAGCCTTCTGTCACATATCCATCACTAGATAAAATAATTGCTTCTCCTGCACCTGCTTGTTTTGCTTCCGCTTTAGCTAAGATATTGTTTAAATAGTTCAGCGATTTCACGCGCGGATTTAGAGCATCTGGAATGTTTCTCCGAGTTGGAACGGTAACAGCTGTGAGTCCTCTATCATAAAGTTCTTGTGAATAGATTCGGATTTTATCAACAATCACAATAATATTTGCAATCTCACACTCTGCAGGATCCAGTCCAAGAGGACCATCGCCTCTCGAAACAATCAAACGAATATAGGCATCAAGCAATTGATTTTTGCGAACCGTCTCTACAACATAAGCTTCCAGTTCTTCTAATGTATACGGAATATCAAGGAGGATAGATTTTGCTGATTCATATAGTCGTACCATGTGTTCATGTAGACGGAATACGTTTCCACTGTACACACGAATACCTTCAAAAACTCCATCACCATATAAAAAACCATGATCAAATACAGAGATCGTGGCTTCTGCTTTTCGTTTGTACTCCCCATTGAGGAAAACCCAACGTTCGCTTTCCATTATTTCAGTTCCTCCCATAATTTTAATTATTTTTTTTAGATTTCTGTAAGTATAATCTTGGCATTACTACTTGTCAATGAATAGCTTGTTCTAAAAAGGAGAAACATGGATAGGAACCAAGCACGCGAATCTGACAACCAATTGCTTCGATCTCTTCTATAGAGCCTTTTAACAAAACATGGTCGACTGGTAATTCTGCATCAATGAGAAAAAAATAATTTCCAAGACCTGTTTTTGTTGGTCTTGACTCAATGTGTGTCAGGTTGATTTTCCGCCAAGAAAATGATGCTAATACTTGATATAGAGCTCCTGGGTAATCACTTGGAAGTGTGATTTGCAAACTCGTTTTATATCTATTGGATTCTTTGCTCCAAGTTTCCACACTTTTGCTAATGACAATAAATCTTGTTACATTATTTGGATGGTCCTGTACGTTGGCTTCCAAAATATTTAATTGATTGAGCACAGCAGCTTGCTTCGCCCCAATTGAAAGCCAGGCTTCGTCAGGTGATTCGGCAATAATCGTCGCAGCTTGAGAAGTACTGTCCGTAAAAACCCACTCTGCATCAGGGTATGTATCCTTTAAATATACCCTGCACTGAGCAATCGCTTGTGGATGAGACAATATTTTTTTTATTTCCTGATTTGATGTATTAGCTTGATTGGGATGAGCTAAAATACATTGTGAAATCGGGAATACGAATTCCCCAACAATAGGCAAATCGACTTGATGCACAAGCCAATCTAATGTTGCTGTAACAGAACCTTCAATAGCATTTTCTACAGGTACTACTCCTAAATCTACGATACCTTTATCCACTGCGTTGATTACGTCAGGGATACTATTCAAAGGTGCATGATCATATATTCTCGGTCCAAACAAGGACTCAGCTGCTTCATGACTAAAAGAGCCTATCGGTCCTAGATAACCTATTTTTTTCAGCATTCGTTCTTTCTCCTGACTCATTTGATATACTCGATTGTACGCGGAACGACACAGACTGTCCAACTATTCGATACTATGTTACACTAAAATATGAAATTATTTTTTCTAAGGAGAAATAGCATGATATCCGTATTATTTGTATGTCTGGGTAACATCTGTCGCTCTCCAATGGCTGAAGCTGTTTTTCGTCATTATGTCAAAGAAGCGGGTTTACAAGACAAAATACACATTGATTCAGCAGGTACTGGAGACTGGCACGTTGGAAATATTCCACATGTTGGCACACGGACCAAACTGAACCAAGCTGGTATTTCATACGTCGGGATGGAAGCACGCCAAGTAGCACCATCTGATTTTACCCATTTTAACTTTATCATAGCAATGGACAACAGTAACTTTAAAAATTTGACACGTTTATGCGGGCGACCTTGCTCTGACCTATACCGATTCGTTGATTTTATCCCAAATACCACATACGAAGAAATACCAGATCCTTATTTTACAGGGGATTTTGAAGAAACGTATGATTTGATCTCTGCGGGTTGTCAACAATTACTCGAGAAGATCAAAACACAATATCGCCATCAATTAATATAAGATATGTAAAAAAACAAAAGCGGTTAGGATGCCGTTTTTGTTTTTTTATGTGGCAGGAAATCATCTTAATATATAACTGATTGTAAAATATCTACCTTATTCACTAATAAAGTTGTCCATCTATAGTTATTCTCCTTTATCACTATCTAAAATATTATAATCAAATAGATTATTTTTTGAAAAATCGGACTAGAATTCTGAGCATTTTTTTCGTATTATGAAGATAACTCTGATCAAGGGAGACATATGTCTGCTGAATGGAACGATCTGATGCTTGCCGTAGACGGACCGGACAGACAGATGCCGCCTGAGGTTTTCCTCGGAACCGAGGAAGAGAAACAGGCCTGGCACCTGGAAAACGGGCTGCTTCGCCGCAGGGAACAGAGAGCACAGAAAGCACAAGAATGATATTCGGCTCCATTGACCAGAAACGGCTGGACGACCCATCGCAAGATGGGACCCGTCCAGCCGCCTGCTTATTCTGTATCCAATCCATCTGATAACTCAAACTCCATCTCACCGATACGCACAGTGTCGCCTTCTTCTGCTCCAAGTCTGCGCAACTCATCTTCAACCCCCATTTGCTTGATCGTATTGGCAAAACGCATCAAGCTGTCATGGAAACGAAAATTGGTCATCTTGATCAGTTTCTCTATCCGAAAACCTTCGACCACATATATTTCATTTTCCCTGCGAATGGTAAAGGCTGGTCCTTCCTCTACTTCACTCTTATATACCACTATTTCTTCGGCAATTTGTTCAGATTGCGTATGTTGTACTTCCTCGGCTTCCATCCGATCCAACAGATTTGCCGCCGCAAACAATACATTTTTTATGCCTTCTTTACTTACCGCAGAAATCGGATAGATGGTTACATCTTCGCCGATTTGTTCTTGAAATAACTCCAACTGCTCTTCCGCTTCTGGTAAATCCATCTTATTTGCCACAATAATTTGCGGTCTGTTATCTAAGTTATGTTCATAGAGTCGAAGTTCTTCATTGATTTGAAGATAATCTTCATAAGGGTCGCGTCCCTCTGATCCTGCCATATCGATCACATGAACAATAACTTTGGTACGTTCAATATGACGTAAAAACTGATGCCCGAGGCCTACACCTTGGTGTGCTCCTTCAATTAAGCCCGGAAGATCTGCCATGACAAAACTACGACCATCATCGACTCGAACTACGCCCAGATTGGGAACGATCGTTGTAAAATGATACGCACCAATCTTTGGCTTAGCAGCAGATACGATGGATAATAGCGTTGATTTCCCTACACTGGGGTATCCGACAAGGCCAACATCTGCTAACAATTTCAACTCTAATTCTACCCAGCGTTCGGTGCCAGGCTCGCCGTTTTCTGCAATTTGCGGCGCTGGATTGACCGACGTAGCAAACCGTATATTCCCTCTTCCACCACGACCACCTTTGGCAATCACGGCAGATTGATGATGGAGGGTTAGATCGGCAATCAGTGCTCCCGTTTCCGCATCGCGAACAATCGTACCAGGTGGGACTTTGACAATCATGTCATCCGCACCAGCACCATGTTGATTTTTCTTTCGTCCATGCTCTCCACGATCTGCTTTGAAATGCTTCTTGTAACGGAAATCCACAAGGGTACGTAGTCCTTCTTCAACTTCAAAGATGACATTACCACCACGACCGCCATCGCCACCCCATGGGCCACCTTCTGCTACAAACTTTTCGCGGCGAAAGGCAACCATCCCATTACCGCCATCTCCGCCTTTTACAAATATCTTTACTTTATCGACAAACACAATCTCACCTACTTATTCCCGTCCGTAATGTTAATCGTTGTTGACCCGCTATTTCCAACTGTAACTGTTTATACTGATCTATTAAGTTTGTCCATTCTCCTTCTGGAACATGAAGCGTTAGGAGCTCATTTTCTGCACTATACACTTGAAAAGAAAAGAAATTGGTCTGATCATCACCAGATAGCTGCAACACTACCTTCTGCCAATCATACTTCTCTTCCCCCATTTTTGCTAATATCTGAATACAAATCGACAAATATTCTACGATTGGTTCATTTGTTTTTCCTGGAGGATCTATGTATGTAGGTAGTTTTTGTACATCCCACTCCCATTGAGGATATTGATAAGACAATATAAGGAGAAATACAGCTAGTTCTTCATCTTGGAGTTCGGCAATCTCTCTCTCTTTTGTTGCCTGAGTAGATAAACGCTGTAAATAATCGCTTATTTTATCTCCTCGTTTCATCATTTGGTATCCCATCAATACCTGCACATGATTCATTAGATCATGTCTTATATTTCCAAGCAATTTCTTTGTATCTGCCGCTTCTTGTTGTTTTTGTTCTTTCTGTCTTGCTCGTATATAGAAAAAAACACTAAGGACAAAGACAATTGCGATGGTTACAAACCACAAGTGATTCATTGTAGTTAATTCCCATATTATCAACACCAAAAGTGGGGGTAACAAATAAAAAGCAGAACGCGGCAATCAAAATCGCTCCTATTCGTATCCAAGATAAAAAAAGAGTGACACTGCTTATTTGGAGTGTCACTCTAACTTTACAAATGTGTTTACGCTTGTGTTGCTGCTACTTCTTCGGTGACAACTGGGTAGATGCAAACACGTTTGCGATCTTTCCCATAACGTTCAAAACGCACGATACCATCTGATTTTGCAAACAAGGTATCGTCTCCACCACGACCAACATTGGTTCCTGGATAGATCTTTGTTCCGCGTTGGCGAACCAAGATGTTACCAGCAAGTACAAATTGACCGTCTCCGCGTTTGACACCTAGACGTTTGGATCGGCTATCACGGCCGTTCTTTGTCGATCCTACCCCTTTTTTCGAAGCAAACAACTGTAGATTAAGTTGTAGCATAGGTTACACCTCTTTCCTTCAATTTGTTTTGTATTGCACATAATCTGGGTAAGCATCAGCAATACCCTTGAGCGATAAATCCATCGCTTCCATCAGGAGACCAAGCTGTGCACGAACTTCACCTGTAGGCAAATCTTTAGGTATACGGCAATCTACCTTACCTTCTCCGTCATCTGCTTGATGAACGGTGACACCAGTGATCTGCTCCATCGCATTTACCATGCCGATGGTAACAGCAGAAACAGCAGCACAAACAATATCCATTCCGTGCTCTGCAAAGTTGGCATGACCAGTAACCTTTATTTGCTCTACAAGTCCAGCTTGGTTTTGTTTTACTCGAATACGAATCATCTTACGCTTCGATAGATTCGATTACAACACGAGTAAACGGTTGACGATGACCTTGCTTTTTCTTGTAGTTCTTTTTAGGCTTATATTTAAAGACGGTGATCTTTTTGGACCGTCCATGTTTCACTACTTTACCAGTCACTTTTGCATTTGCCACCAAAGGACTACCTACTTGTACATTTCCTTCACCGGAAACAAGCAATACCTTTTCAAAGGTAACGGTATCTCCCTCAGCTGCATCCAACTTTTCAATAAAGAGCACACTATCTTTTTCTACGCGGTATTGTTTGCCGCCTGTCTCGATCAATGCGTACATCTTTTAACCTCCTCTATTATGAAGACTCGCCAAAAGTGAGGGAGGAACTAGTCCATTTCAAACCCTACTTTGTGCGGTAACAGACAACATGATACCACGGATCAGATGATAGAGTCAATGCAAACATCTATGATCTATATTTTTCATGCTGTAATTTTATTGGTTGTGCGGTCGCAGTACTGCATTGCGACCGCACAGAGCCATGGAGCTGAGTTGATCACTCCGCTGGAGGGAGCTCAAAATAGCGTGTCGAGCTCAACCTTACCAGCCTAGCCTTCCTGGATACGATAGCGCTTACGCTCGATCCGGCCAGTACTGCCGCAGGAAGTCACCTGGAAGTACTCGGTGATCTTCGACCCGTCGGGCTGAAGAGTGTACACGACCTCGTCGTAACTCCCCCTGCCCATGGATTCGGTCTCCGTGACGACGAACGAACCGTCCTCACGATTCTCTGCGAGCACGGTCAGGTCATACCCGAGCAGTCCCACCTGGTAACCGCCCAGAAACCCATCCGTGTACTGTGCCAGCTCCTCGTACATTCGGTGACTGTATGTCTGCACCGAGAGGCATCCACCGACAGGCGTGACAGTCGCTGACATCACGGGGATGGCTGCTACACCACCCGTCACGATAACGTCCACCTTGATGATGCGACCAGGAGAATACATCCCAACCTCCATGATTCGTGTTTCCCTCTCGTTGTGAGTGGGAGTTCTTATTATAGTGTATCAAAATATTCAATAATAAACTACATCTCCTTATCTCTCTTCCCTTTATAGAACGTGTCATCAGTAGACTGTTATTACTTTCCTGAATTATTCTCCTTGCTGATTTTCTTTCACTCTTACTTGTTCTACCTGAGTATGTTCTAGAAACTTTTTAAATGCTGATGTTTGAAACAAGTCTTTGCGATAAATATAGTAAATATGCGATTGACGATAATGTGGCGGGATGGGGTGAGTACGAATCAATCCCTGTTGCTCCATCTTTTTTACCGCGGATTTGGGCAACAACGACACGCCTAATCCAGCGGATGCTCCTCCAAGAATAGCTTCTAATGTCCCAAATTCCATAATATTAGTCGCATCAATCCCTTCCTCTGTCATCCATTGTTCCAAGCGATGACGCATAGAACAACCTGCCCACAAAAACAGCATTGGTTTTCTCATTAATTCGGATAATGGTTCTGATGTATTTTCTGACACGAAAACCAACTCTTCTTCAAATACCAGAACTTGGTTCAAATCGGGATGATCTACTTTCCCATTTACAAAAGCTCCATCTAATTGATAATCTAATACTTTTGCCAATAAATCTCTGGTATGACCAGTTGTGAAGGATATTTTTACATCTGGATATTGATTCAAATATTGTTTCAATAATTTTGGCATATGAACCGCAGCCGTCGACTCCAAAGAACCAATTGCTAAGGGGCCAGATGGAGTTTGTGTGTATTGAACAGATTTTAATGCTTCATCTAATAAGTGAATAATCTTCCCGGAATACTCAAATAGATTTCTTCCAGCCTGCGTTAGGATCATCCCTTTTTTGCTTCGATAAAACAGAGGCGTATCTACTTCTTTTTCCAACTGTCTAATTCGTGCTGTTACATTTGACTGTACATAACCCAAAACTTCAGCTGCTCTGGTAATACTTTGTTCTATCGCCACTGTGTGAAAAATACGTAGGTCTTTGCTATTCATGCGTGTCCTTCCCCCATACAAACATCACTAATTATGATTAAATATATCACAAATCATCATTTTACATGATGATTGCAGCCGATTAGAATTATATCATAACCAATACAGGAAATGAGGGAACATCATGAAACGATCTTTGTTTTTCACTTTAATTTTCATCAATATCGTAGTAGCAGGTTTGAATTTTCCAATCGGCAAGATGGGATTGGCTTTTTCGTCTCCCTTTTTACTTTTAAGCATTCGATTTTTAATGGCATTTCTCATCATGCTACCTTTTATTATCCAATTTCCACACCCAAAACAATTACTACCTTGGATAAAAATAGCAATTATCGGGTTATTTCAAAGCACTTTGGTTTTAGGCATGGTTTATTTCAGCATGCGTACCATCACTTCTGGTAATGCTTCGATCCTGTCTTCTACTAATCCCATTTGGTTAGTAATTATCCAATTTTTATTGTTGGGAATAAGGTATAGACGTCTACAATGGGCTGGAGTTGTTCTTGGATTTATCGGTGTCGTATTAACCCAAGGAATTCATTTACAATTCGAATCAGGTGCAATCAGTGCACTGCTAGCAGGGATTTTTTGGGCTATTGCCACCCTATTGATCAAACATTGGGGAAAAACATTAAATATATGGGTGTTGACCACTTATCAAATGGGATTTGGAGGAATTTTTCTCCTCATTGCTAGTATAGTTTTAGAACAACCCACACTTAACTTCCATGCAGTCCCTCTATCTCAATTGATATTTGTTTTATTTTATATGATTATCATGAGCTCAGTTGTTCAATTTGTCACTTGGTTTTACTTAATAGGTCATAATGATCCAGCAAGAGTTAGTTCCTTTTTATTTCTAGTACCACTAGTAGGTACTATTGGAGGATGGCTTCTTTTAGACGAGGTATTACACTGGTATATAGGATTAGGTGCGATTTTTATTGGATTAGGGATTTATCTAGTCAATCAACCTATAAAAAAACAAACAACCACTTTCGAGAGTCCGTCTTTTTCAAGTTCAAATCCGTCATCAACGTCCTCTTCCTAATAAAGACATTTCACTAAAAACTTATTTTAATATAAATCAGGTTTCTTCTTGCATAATTACGACTCTGTTCCACATGCACATTTGTGGATTAAAAAACAAATGAATGAGCAATTAATAATGGAGGAAAATATAAATACCCCTATCTTATTACTAGAGACTAGGGGATATCTTCATCTTCAAGAAGGATATATTATCCCTTTCACAGATAATACAATTTATATAACGGTATATTCTATATAATAAGCAGTAATTCTAGAAAGTGGTGATGCTGTATTCGAAACAAAATAATCTATGTGGCTGCATCTTTATTATTAATGGCAATAATCGCTAGTTGTTCAAATCAAACGAAAGCTCCACAAGAGCAAACAAGTCAAAA
This sequence comes from Shimazuella kribbensis DSM 45090, assembly GCF_000428065.1. GTDB lineage: Bacteria > Bacillota > Bacilli > Thermoactinomycetales > Thermoactinomycetaceae > Shimazuella > Shimazuella kribbensis. The sequence continues at coordinate 264,283 of NZ_ATZF01000001.1, read as the reverse complement.
CAACCAACAAAACGATAAACCTCAAGAACCCAATCATGTCATAACAGAGCAGGCACAAAAAAAGTTAGATTCGATGACTTTGGATGAAAAACTGGGATCCATGATTATCGCTGGTGTAGAAGGAACGACACCTACAGAAAAAACCAAATCGATGATTCAAAACCAACATGTTGGCGGAATCATCTTTTATAAAAATAACGTCGAAAGCCAAGAACAATTAGTATCCTATGTCAACGAACTCAAAACATGGAATCAGCAAAATCCATCTCCGCTATTCATTTCCATCGATGAAGAAGGTGGAAAAGTAAGTAGACTGCCGGGAATCGAGAAAATACCAACTGCAAAAAGCATTGGTAAAACGGGAGATTTAACATACGCAAATAACATTGGCACCTATTTGGGTATTGCCTCCAAATCGATGGGGATAAACATGGATTATGCTCCTGTACTGGATATCAACAGTAATCCCAATAACCCTGTTATTGGTAATCGCTCTTATGGCAATACCTATCAAAAAGTATCTGATGTAGGCAGAGCAGTCATGAAAGGGATACAATCTGCTGGAACCATCCCTGTCATCAAACATTTTCCTGGACATGGTGATACATCTGTCGATTCTCACTTGGATTTACCAGTTGTACATAAAAGCTTGGAACAACTTCAATCCTTTGAATGGAAGCCTTTTGAAGATGCGATTCGCGAAGGCGCAGACTCTGTTATGATCGCTCATATCCTCTTTCCAAAAATCGATAGCAAATATCCAGCATCGCTATCTCCTGCCATCATCACGGATCAACTGCGTAATACCATCGGCTTCCAAGGTGTGGTGATGACAGACGACTTGACAATGGGAGCGATTTCGAAAAATTATGGGATGGGTAGAGCTGCTGTGCAAGCAGTCCAAGCAGGAAGCGATATTCTACTTGTCGCCCATGGATATGATAATGTGAACAATATCTTATCTGCATTGAAAAAAAACATCACCAACGGGAAACTCACCAAAAAGCGTATCGACGAAAGTGTTCTAAGGATTTTGATGCTAAAAGAGAAATATAAGCTGTCGGACGAAGGGAAAGTTCAAACACCAGATTTAACCAAGTTAAATGAGGAGATACGTAAGGAAATTACGAAACACTAAAACGATGAAACCCATGCAAGAGCGTTTTCGAACAACTCTTTATTTGGGTCACTTAGAACATATAACAAAATGTACATCATTCAGATCATTCCGATTAATGTGCTTCCATACTTACTCAAAATGTGGTATTCTTCTGGCAAGAAACAATCTGACTGTCCCTCTGGAGGGAAAACATGTCGCAGATTTCCGATACTGAGATCGAGGACTACGAGACGGGCCTCATGAAGGAGATCGAAACCTCTCTTACCGAAGCCATGGAAGCAGTTCGCAGCCGACCCAAGTCTGCGAAGAGGCTTTACATCCTCAAGCGTGCCAAGCACGGGTTCGAATCCCTTGAGCGTGCCAAGGAGTATACTTGGTACGCAAGGGAACAGCTCCAGCATTTCGAGGAGGCAGAAACTGTTCGGTCTGAAGTCCAAGCCCTGCTGACGGAACTTCTGTGCACCGAAGATGGACAGGAGCAGTAGCCAGAGGGACAAGTGGTGATTCTCGCGTTGTGTGAACAACACGATGTGGAATCGCCACCCCACATGAAAAAATGAAACCAAAACATAACAGAAACCGTTGTTAGAGAAATAATTTTCCTGAAATGAATCATTAACCTGTAAAAAGCAGACAGTCATTGTCTGCTTTTTTATCTGGCTCCACCTTTTTTCCATCATCTATCTCTACATTCAACGTATTTAGGAACTTGCTGTTATCCCCAAACAAATTTTGCTTTCCTGAAAGGAATCAGTTTGATGATTAATTCAACACAAACACATAACCTGCCTGAAGAAATACTTACATGGGTTATTCAATCTGTCGATCCATATGCCACCGTTCTTGAAATTCATGCCCTGCTTGGAGGAACTTCGTCCAACATGTACGATATCGCCCTTCAAACTACACAAGGTACCCAACATTTTGTTCTGCGCCTTGTGCGGAATAAAGAATGGCTAGAAGAAGAACCTGATCTTGCCCTTCATGAAGCAAATAGTTTATCTTGTGCGTTTCAACATGAATTACCTTCGCCACAAATTATCGCTTATGATGAAAAAGGGAAAATTTGTGGTGCACCTGCTGTCCTCATGACCAAACTCAATGGCTCTGTTGTGCTCCAACCTAAAAATGAAAAAATGTGGGTGGATGGTTTAGCAAAAAGTTTGGTTCAGATACATAAAATAGAAGCGAATGACTTCCCTTGGCACTATTATACCTACACGAATATGAAAGAGATAGAAACTCCAACTTGGTCTAGCATTCCCGAAAAATGGAGTCATGTCATTGACTATGTTCGTCATTCCCGACCTTCCACAAAAACTTGTTTTATCCACCGGGATTATCACCCTGCAAATGTATTATGGGAAAACGGAACCGTATCTGGCATAGTGGACTGGATCAATGCATGCAGAGGTCCTGCTGGAATAGATGTGGGACATTGTCGAGTTGATCTTGCTCAGCTTCATGGCGTTAAAACTGCGAATATATTTTTAGAAGCTTACCAAAATCATGCTGGACATGACTTCGTGTATGATCCCTATTGGGATATCTTATCCGTATTGGATATTTTATTTGGACCACCAATGGTCTTTTCTGGATGGAAAGCATTAGGTGTGACTAACTTGACAGATGCACAAATGGCCGAACGCTTAGATGAATATATCTTAAGCCTTATAAAACGAATTTAAAAACAGAGCAGGGATATCCTGCTTTTTATTTTATAGATTTTCTACATAAAACCTGTTGTCTTTTGATAAAAGGAGTGAATAGTATTTATATTTTGTATTTAAACATGATAGAATAGAAATGCCATTGTTGGTTCGAATCAAAGGATTTAAAATGCCGAATGATTTGGCTTCCTTCCTTCCAACTACTATCCAAAACACCCAGTTTCCAGTGGAGGCTATACATATTCAGCCCCACCATCTTCCCTATCTCGCTCCACTGACATCGGATGATACAGAACCATTGAAGTGGTTCCACACCGAAATAGAAAAACTAGAGGACCTGCTTCACCTCTCTGACCACATGGTTTACACCATCCTCATCAAAGGACAGGTTGCAGGATTCTTTTACTTCAAGACATGGAAAGGTTTGAAACCAAATGAGCTTGAAATGGCTTATTGTGTCTTGGATTCTTTCCGTCGTAAAGGAGTCCTCGAAGTAGCCCTGCTTACCATACTGGGAATTCTTTTTGGTGTACGTATCCCAAATGGTCGACTGGAACGAGTCTCTGCATTTGTAGAAGAAAACAATGAAACATCCAAACAAGCCCACACAAAATTGGGGTTCAAGCGTTTGCGTGATGTGGAGGATGATGATAACCCAAAAATCATCTACCAGCACTATCAGATAGAGAGAACATCCTGGCATCAAATGGCTAAAAAACTGGAAACAAATGCAAAACGCAAGTTCCAGTGAAAAACAAAAAGGTCGTGTATGAATCTTATTCTACACGACCCCTACTTTACATATGAGCATCTAACCATGTTTTAATAGTAGGCAAAACATGTTTAGCCTGCATTGCCTGTGTATGATCCAATCCTTCCAAAACTTCTACATCCCAACCATATGATTCTAATTCTTTCCGATTCTGAAGCAATGGACCAGCAATATCTACCACCACTCCTCCCCACCGTTCTTCATACGATATTTTATCTGCTGATCCAGCAAAGCATAGACGGGGACAAGTGATATTCGATTGGACTTGTCTGTCAGAGAAATCTTGCAAATTTTTGTATAAAGTCACAAATTGCTTTGTTTGATTGGTATTTAATGTCACTTCTACCGTAGACCAATCCAGTTCATCCGTTTCTTGTGGTGAATTTGTAGAATTATCCTTCGTGCTAGACAACTCAAATGTTGCTTTTGTTACTTGAAACATTTCTTTATACGGACCATCGATAGGGGGAAAACCACCCATGATCAGTGCTAGTAGTCTATCAGTCCGAATGGCTAGTTGCAATCCACTTAAAGCCAACCAAGAATACCCATAGTAAACAAACTTATTCACACCAACTGCATCAGCGATAGCAATAAAATCCTTTGCCACATTATTCGGAGTCAATGTATCCGCTTTTGGAAATTTTTGAATATGACCTTCATAGTCAAAGGCGACAACTTTGTACTTATCACTTAATCCTTTCATAAGATTATGACCCAAAGCAGGATCTGCTCCCCATTTACGCAGTTCTTCTGCACGGGCCCCCTCTACTGGATATGGATTAACAGGAAGCAGGATAGCAGGACCATCCCCTTTTATCTCTACAGGTATCACACTCCCATCATGCATCTTCACTGTTGTCAATACCAGGCTCCCCTTTCTCATCATGAAAAACATACTTTCCCATTTCAATCGACTCTATTAATTTTTTTGTAGCAGTAATGGCGTATTCAAAATACCCAACCCATACACCGACAAGTTCCGGATGCTTAGAAGGAACGGAAGGTACTAATTCCGTTGGTAATGACCGCAAAAACTGTTCTGTGTGATGTAAGGAGTGCAGTTTTTCTACTAGAAGATCCAGCACACGATGTCTGGGCAAAAATTCCATAAATGCGATTCCCGCAGCCAGTATTTGTATATCATTATTTTGGAGTGCTGACTCCAACAAAGAAATGAATTCTGTCTTCCCTTTTTCCGTTATTTTATATTCTGTTTTAGATGGACCAAGTTTTACCGTTTGCGACACAGATACTGCCTTGATCATTTCTTGTGACTCACATTTTTCGAGGGCATGATAAATGGAGCCAGGTTTTACATTAGTCCAAGTATCCACTTTCCAAGAAGTAAGATCTTGGTACACCCGATAACCATGGGCAATTTTCCGCCGAAGTATCGTCCCCAAAACAAGCAATCTTACTGCCGACACACTCGCATCTCCCTTCCATTCCAATCCATCATAACGAAAATTATCTATCTAGTCAAATTTGAATAGATAGATACTTACAGAATGATTGCTAATTTTGAATTAATTAGATAGATTGGTAATAGGATCACAGTCCTCCAACACAGAAATTCAACCTAAGGACAAAAATGTTTTCCGGTAAAAAAACGATCGAAGAAAAAACAAAAAAACAGATGACCGCAAAGGGACGAAATTCAGTATTTCAATCCCTTTTTGCGGATAAACGTCCACTAATTAAAACAGCCATCATCGCTTTGATCGAAGCATCTGTCGCAGCTCTGCTGCCTCTCGGCCAGAAGCTTCTGCTTGAGAATCCTTCGATCTGGACGGCAACGCTAGCTACCGGCTTTTCTGCACTGCAGGTGTTCTTCCTCATGCTGTTTTTCGATGTACAAGCTACATTGGGAGCAGCCATGGAGAAAGATATGAACACAAAAATCTTTCTCCAAATGGAATCTACCTCCAGTACATACCTCGATAAGATCAAACAAAAATATGGTCAGCTGCATAGCAGCATGACCAACCGTCTTGTAACTGCCTACGGCAGCAGCATGCCTACGGCGGTGAAAGATATTCTTATCGTGGTTGCCCAACTCGTAGGCATTGGCATTGCCTTTGGATTTGGGAGTTTTCTTGGTTTGGCTTGTCTTGGATTGACAATCATGACTTTTCTTGTCATGTTTGCCTTCAAATGGAGCCAAGGTTTCAGCAAGAAAAAGAAAATCCTCGACGCCAAACAGAACAACCACCTAGAGGAATATGCCAACCAGCTGGAGATTCATCAGTCAGCTGGATCAAGCAGGGTCAAATACAAGCTCTTGGAGAAAGTGCTAAACGGACGAGTCACTCTATTCCGTAGCAACGAACTTCGCCGAGCTATGTTTATTGGAGCACCTCGGATCGTTCCTTCGTTTGTCAGCATGTGGCTTATTTATCTCATTGCTGTAGGCGAAGGGCGATCACCCGCAGAATTGGCCATGCTTGCCGGTTACGTGAGCACGACCATGATGGTATCCTATTCCGGTTTCCAGATCGTACTGGGAATCGCGGATAGCCAGGGACATCTGCAACATCTTGGGGAGATTCTCAGTGCGTCCGATGTAGACCAAGATAATCGGCCTCTAGGAACTCGCCCTCAAGGTGATGTCGTGGTGGACGAAATCCAGACTCTTTCCATTAGTGCTGACCTGCGGGTGGAACTTCCAAACGACGAAATCCTTTATCCCAACGGGCTCTTTCCACAAGATCCGGACATGACGGAACTGCGAATTCAACGAGGCAAGTTTATTGTCCTTGTTGGCCCTGAAGGATCTGGGAAGACAACATTCGTCAACATTTTGGGTCGTCACTACGAAAACATCCAAGCTGATCCTGTCCAGTGGTCTGGGACATATCGAATCAATGAAACAAACGTATTCGATACTACCCTGTCGTCGTTCTATCGTCATCTGTTCTACGGCCCTCAATCGGCCAACTACGTTGATGGCCTGAGGGAAAAAGAGGACCAGAACTCAGTACCGGGCACCGTACGCGACAACATCGGGCTGTTGCTCCATCCTGAACTGCATCTCGATTTGACTCCAGAAGAGACAGAAGAATGGATTCAGCGAGCTGCAACAGAAGTGGGATTGAGCAAAAAACTGGATCAAGAAGTGCGTACCCTCTCTGGAGGAGAACGTGCCCGGTGCATGATCGGCCGAGGTGTGTTGGGTGTAATTCTGGGAATCGTACATGTACTCATTCTCGATGAAGCCTTCGCGCACTTGGTCGACTCCAACGGAGTTGGACTTGCAAAAAGGGTCTGGGAGCTCGCAGAAGAGTATAACTGCACGCTCATCTTGATCAACCACAAAGACCACTTCAATCCTCCCAATGCAACAGCATACGTCTTTGGCGAGAGTGGTCAAGGTATTGTGGAATGGGATCAGGTCTCCAAGTTGAGGGAAAGGCATGATTCCCGATACTATCAGCTCCTGATCGCAGAACATGCCAATCATAAGTCTTCCTTGAATGGGGAACAATCAGAAAAATAAAACCAACACTGGTGCTTGATTCAATATAGGTACCAAAAAAATATAATGGCTTTCGATCCTGATGACTGAGCAGTCAATAGGGTTGATTGACCAACTCACCAACTTTTCTGGTGATAAAGATACACCGGTTCTATCAAGAACCGGTGTATCCCGTTTTTGCTGATTATATTCACTCCCTACTCTTATTTTAATACAAAATCATAGGATGCTTTTCCTATACCATTTATAATAATGGTTAACGTATGGACTCCTGGGTAATGTTTTCTTGTCGTTAGATCCCGAAAAGAGTGGGTTTTTGTATAAGACTTTGTTTCTCCGCCTCTGATCTGAATTTCCGTTACTTTAAATACTTTTTTGTTGCGTTTGCCTTTCCCCTTTACAAAATCAATCGCATACTCCACTCTCATTTTGTTGTCGCTTTTGGCTTGTATATCAAAGGAGAACTCCATCTTTCCTCCTATGTCCACCTGATCTAAATCACAACGAAAATGTAAAATTTCGTTTGATTCATCATGATAACCAAACAAGGACAATGCCTTTGTGTCTCCTCGTTTTAATAAAGTACGACAAGCATGTTTGATAATCCAATCAGTATGTTCATTTTTTCCATACCAAACGTTTGCAAGTTCAAGCACTAGATCAGGGTATGTTTTGGAAATATCATTTAAATTGTTCGCCACACTTTTTCGTACATACAACGATGCATCCTGTTTTAAATTTGTCAAAATAGGCAGAATGGGATATGGGTTTGTTTTCAAAGATGGAATAGATACACCCCAAGGCAATCGCGGCCTGCATCCTTCACTTGCAAGTCTTCGAAGATGTTCATTAGGGTGAGTCGACCATTCTAGCATTTGGGTGAGCATTTTTTCTTGATCTTTCAAAAGAAAGGGACGAACTGCATATTCAGCAGTAGAGAAAGGTGTAAAAGTTGCCAAAGCAACCATTGATTGATCCCAATCATCGAGCCCATATTGTTCTACATAGTCAGGAAAAACAATTCCACTCAATCCACGAAATCGGGGAGCAACATGATACAAAATTCCAAGAGCTTCTTGATACTCTTTTGGTAACCCCTCAAACAAAGCCTCTGTAATCCGACGCATACGCTGCTTTAAGGCTAATCCCTCCCAATCCTCTTGAAAAATAAGCCGATGAAAGCAAAAACGATCAAAAGATGGATATACTTCATAGATTGCTTCATTAAGCTGATCAACAAATCGTTCATTATATATATTTTTTAACTGCTCCATTACACATACACCTTCTTGTAACGATTTACTCTAATGAACCTCTCCATAGAGGAATTTGGCTAGAATATTTCTCGCTCCATGTGTATCTCGATGTTCTTGATAGCCACAGGAACAGCGATAGTTTCTAGAAGAGACCTTCTTTCTCTTCTTGCAGACAGGACATGTCTGACTGGTATAGGCTTCATTGACTGAATGAAGCCTCATTCCCATCATCACCAACTTATATTGGAGGTACTTCTTCATTTTTCCAAATGACCAGTTGGATAGACGCTGTGCTTGTTTTCTAGTTGCTTTCTTCTTCTTTCTCGTCTTTCTTTGTACTCCTTCTGGGTTCCCTATGTAAACATCCGATACAGCTTGTTTCACACACCAATCCACAAACTGCTTGGTTGTTTTATGTAAAGCATCTTGCAATTGTTTTTCAGATTTCGAAAGCCATATCGTTTGGCCTTCTGGTACTTTTTCCACTGATGAGAACCTTTTTTACACCTGGACTGAAGGCGCTGAATCTCTGCTACCTTCTTATTTCGAAGTCGATGAATCGAGCGTACTTTCCGACCCGTCACGATCAAAGCTTCTCCACTCTCACAGAAAGAAGCAAGGCTATGAATTTCACCCAGATCCACTCCCGTAGCCTGTTTCTTTTCATATGCTTGTTCTTCTCTTCCATCCTCAAGGCAACTGATAAATACAGTCGATGATCATAACAAAGTTCTATTTCTTTGATTTGACCTTGTGGAAGATGTTTGGTGTGTATCGAAATTGGCTTTTCCCGTTTCCCACCATGAATGCCCATCGACAGCTCTATTTTCCCATTTGCGTGAATCCGGATTCCATCTTTTGCCCATTTGGTATGGTAATGGTTCTTGTTCTTGTAGGAATAACGAGCGGTTTTGATCCCCTGTCGAATTGCCTGACGTGCGGAATCTCTCGCAAAAAGATACTTATGACAAACGGCTTGAATGGATTGACTATGAAAATGAAATTGTCCTTTCATCGCACGTTGTAACTCAGATTTGGAAATCCATTTCTTATGATGGAGCTCAAATTGTTGGGATTGTTGTAAGCACTCGTTCCAAACAAGAGCCGATTCACGGTTACAAGCAAATAACCGATCCAAATCGGATTTCGATGCAGTGAAATACACTTTTTTGGCACGAAGTATGGTTTTCTCCTTCCTCTCTATTTTATCTTAGAAAGGATTGTATACCAGAACAAACGATCGATCAACTATTTTTTGGAAAGATTTCGTCAGAAACTTGTAATTCATCTCACCACTTGTAGAAGCGGGGGACTTCTCTTACGCAAATGAGTTAAAAACAAACGTTTGTGGAGACGAATCATGATACTAGTACGATACTTCTTTGTATTTACTCTCTTTTATAGTAGAAAAAACGCATGACAATTTTTCATGTCATACGTTTTTTGATAAGGCTTGATGTATTATTTCCGCCAAAAACTCGTATATTCTGCTTTATCCTGAATATTAAATTCAATCATTTTCTCAAGCAACTCATAATTTACCGGTTCATTCCACGGAATTCGAAACAAGCCTTTGGTAGCACTGTAACCAGCTTGCGCAATATCATCGGCAAAGTGCACAATGCCTGCTTCTTCGGGTGAAACGCTCAAATGATGTTTCGCTGTAGAAAAGCCGATGATAAATGTGCTGTGATCGGAAAACATTGGCGTATTCCACTTGATTTGTGGTTCCAAATTCGGGAATTTATTAGCAACCCACGACAAAATTTTCTCTGTTCGGTCGCGGTGATCTAGGTTATCAATACCTGCTAAATATTTTGCGAAAATTTCCATGTTTCCTCCTTCGATATTATGCTACTGCCGCCAAAAATTCGAATGAGACTCCCAAGTATTGGCTCTTTCTCCTGTATTTATTGTGTTACTATGTATTTTTTGCATAAAACTGACGATGAAGTTTTCGAACTTGCTCAGCGAGTTCAAGCACAGGACCATCTACGATGGTATCACGAATAACCTCGTGGATCGGAAGATTATGAACGCGTGATTTGGCGACACCTATTTCACTCAGCCATTGTGCAAGTTGTTCTGAGGAACTCGCATAAACAATCCGTCCTAATCCAACCCAGCCATGAGCTGCAGCGCACATAGGGCAATGTTCACCCGAAGTATAGACTGTTGCCTTGGCTCGTTCTTCCTCTGTCATATTTTTGACTGCCCAACGCGCCAAGGCAAACTCTGGATGCTGGGTATGATCGCCACCGGCTACGTGATTATGGTCTTCGGCAAGTACTTTGCCATGGACGGACACAAGAATCGAACCGAATGGCTCATCACCAGCTTCCAAAGCAGTTCTTGCCAGTTCGATACAACGTTTCAAATGCTTTAAATCGTTATCATTTATCATGATTAAACCTCCTCATTCATTTACAAACAGGCTTATTCGTTGTTTTTATCCCTGTATTTGCTATTCTTGTTAACAAAAATTATTGTTTCTAACTTTCCCATTCCCGAAAACAACCCCCTCTTGATTCCACAAGAGGGAGTCACTGTATTTCTAGTTCACCAGTGATATGGTGACTCCATCGACGTTTACATCGTGATAAAATAATTTTATCAACCATCTAGCAGTCTACTGTTTCTTTATGTTCCACAAAACGTTTGATACCCACAAAATGACTTTGGAGGTAATTCGGCATACACTTCCTGTTCAGGAGAATAAGCATATGGATTTGTCAGCACTTTAAGCAACTTATCCATCACATGGTAATCCCCATTTTCAACTGCTGCTTCGAGTGCCTCTTCCACCCGGTGATTGCGTGGGATGATCGCAGGATTGCTTCTTTGCATGAGCTGCTGAGAGTCCGGTTTCGATTCAGGTTGCCGGTTTCGTCTAGCCAACCATTTTTCAAACCACTGAGTAAATTCTGGTGTGTGAAACCACTCTTGATCATCTAACTTATCTAGTGTAATAGCACGAAACGTGTTGGTATAATCCGCTTCATGCTTTTCCATCAAGCGAAGAAGAGCATCCACTAACACTTTATCCTCTGTTTCTTCATTAAATAGCCCCAGCTTTCCTCTCATACCACTAAGCCAATTCCGTTCATACCGTTCAGGAAAATGGGAGACTACCTCTTGGGCTAGTCCGACAGCTTGCTCTGGATCGTCATGCAACAATGGCAAAAGAGCTTCTGCCAACCTAGCAAGGTTCCAACCAGCAATAGGCGGCTGATTACCATAAGCATAACGACCTTGCATGTCGATCGAACTGAATACGGCAGATGGATCATATACGTCCATGAAAGCACAAGGACCGTAATCGATCGTTTCTCCACTGATTGTCATATTGTCCGTATTCATTACCCCATGTATAAAGCCGACCTGTTGCCATTTGGAAATTAAGTCAGCTTGACGGTTCACCACTTCTTGGAGAAGGAAAAGATAACGGTTGTTTTCATCCGCAATGTGGGGAAAATGTCGATCGATAGTATAATCAGCTAGTACTTTTAACCCCTCTACTTTTCCCAAACCAGCGACATATTGAAACGTGCCAACCCGTATATGACTCGCAGCCACTCTTGTTAAAACCGCACCAGGAAGATCCGTTTCACGTATTACGGATTCCCCTGTTTTTACGACTGATAAACTACGTGTCGTTGGAATGCCAAGTGCATACATAGCTTCGCTAATGATGTATTCTCGTAACATCGGTCCTAATGTAGCCCTTCCATCTCCCCCACGGGAGTAAGGTGTTTTTCCTGATCCCTTAAGCTGAATATCAAAGCGATCTCCTGAAGGTGTAATTTGTTCGCCAATAAGCAGAGCCCTTCCATCCCCTAACATCGTAAAATGCCCGAATTGATGTCCTGCATAAGCTTGAGCAATAGGCAAAGAACCTTCAGGAAGGTCGTTACCAGCGAGAATATCTACCCCTTCGTACTTTTTAAGCTCACCTACGTCTAATCCAAGAGAGGATGACAAAGTATCATTAAAAATAATCAACTTTGGTGATCGTATAGGGTTGGGATTGATCTTTGAAAAAAAGGTTTTTGGCAAACGGGTATAACTGTTATCTAAATTCCAACCTAGGTTGTTCTTCTTATTCATGATATCTCCTCTTGGAAATAAGTATTGTATCTTAGCTTTTTCCTTAACCAAACATTCTATGATATTCTCTTATTTCATTGAATTCCTGTTCGCTTCTATCATGGATAATATTGCTCAGATTCTTTCCAATCTATTTCATTATCAAATTTGTTATAACAATATTCAAGCTTATTGTTCAACGTTTACAATGTGCAACTTGAACATTCCCTCCACCTGCTGCGCGGAGGTGAGGGATTCTTGGGTAAACTCATCTGACGACAGGGAATCTACCAAGCTTCCGTACTCGAAGTGTAAGGACGGAGTGAACAACAACGTAACGAAGATGAACGTTACTTTCGATTTAATCACTTTCTAAATATGACAAGGGATGTCCCCTCTATGTTTAAAAGATATCCTTTCGAATCACGAATTTCTTACATTAGTTTGGTATATCATTAAGATTAATATATCGAAAAGTATGACCATGGAGGAAAAAATGTTAGGACAAACTGCTCATCGCCCTTGGTCTTTACCAACAGGGCCTTGGATTATGACTCAATCTTGGGAAAAATTATTGTTTGCTCACTTCCCTGTAGAACCCGATTGGATTCAATCAAGAATTCCAGCTCCTTTAGAACTAGATACATTTAAGGGTCAGGCATGGATCTCCATTGTCCCTTTTCAAATGAACCACATTCGCTTTCGCTTCCTTCCATCTTTTCCTGGAGCATCCTTATTTCCAGAATTAAATGTTCGAACTTATGTAACTTATGAAGGAAAAAAAGGAGTCTACTTTTTACATATAGATGCCGATCATCATTTCGCTGTTTGGGTAGCAAACAAACTCGCTTATCTTCCATACTCTTATGCAAAGATAGATTGGCAAGAACAAAATGAACGAATTCATTTTGCTTGTTATCGTCACAATCAACTATCATTTGAAGCTTCGTATCATCCTATTTCATCAGCAGAACCAGCAAAAGTCGGTTCTATCGATCATTGGTTAATGGAGCGGTATTGTTTGTACACGACACATAATAAAAACTTATACCGATGTGAAATTCATCATCAACCATGGTTCATTCAACAAGCTAAAGTAAAAATTGTGCATAATTCTATTTTTGATTTTCACCAACTTACGATAAAAAAAACAAACCCATTATTTCATTACGCCCATCATATAAAAGTATGGGCTTGGCCATTAACCAAATGTCCAAAATAAATAAACCCTCATTCTTTATTTTCTTTCATTGATGAATTCAATCATAATCCCCTTTTGACCCTTTCACCTAAATAAAACCGATACCTCCATCAAGGTACCGGTTTTGTTCTTTCTACATCCAACTTCCCCAATGGTAAGCTAACTTTTGCACTTCATTGATAAACAAACTAACATGATATCCATCACAAACAGCATGATTGACCTGTATCGAGAGTGGGAACAAAACCTTATTTTCTTGTTGAAAGAAACGTCCCCCTGTAAATATGGGCAACAAATAATCATTATCTTGTTTCAGATTAAGATTAAATCCAGTAAAACTTACCCATGGAATCATCGATACGGGAAAAACATTGGATGATTCACGCTTGGGAAAAAAAGCATCATGATCTCCGTATTCCGCTATGTCCACTTGGTAATTATCATGAAAAACAGGAAAATCTTCACTAAACGCTGTCCAGAGGGCTGAAAATGTATGTGTTTCTTTGTGGAAGATGGTAAAACTAGGATTCATCTGACTCCAGTATCCTAACCTCCCCTTATCATCAAAACAAGTACGAAATGCTACATGAGCATTTAACACTTTACTTACCATGTAAAGAAAGGCAGGATAAAACTTCTTTTTCTGGATTCGAAGCTGTGCCAATAAAGAGGTGATCTCGATATTTGCGGTCAAGCTAAATGTACATTTCTGCGTAATATAATGATCGAAATAAGGTTTTCGATCCCAATTCTCTTGATCGATTGGATGGAATTTCATCACTTAGCCTCCTAAAATAGTTTTCTTTTAGGAGGCATTATCAACTGCTTTGACCAGAATACTCACTCCTAATTAGCCGAAGTATGATGCACTATCGCCTTTATTACCTCCTCCCATACATCATAAGGAAGCTCGTGTCCAGTACCTTCTAAAGTGAGCAACTCGGCTTTTGGTATAGTTGTTGCAAGATTCGTCCCATGCACACAAGGAATAATCGGATCTTCTGTCCCATGTATAATAAGCGCAGGCACACCGATTTCACTAGTGCGTGTCAGATAAGCTTCTCCACCTGTCAACAATCCATGGTTGTTTATACTTGCTATATTGGTACTCCTATTCCACTCTACTTCGGAAAGCTCTAAAATCCTCGCCTCGTCAAAGCGATGCTTGGAACCAGTAAGCACCTTCCATTTTCCCAGATTAAAGGAAATTACAGATTTTTTATCTGTCCAGTCTACTGTTCCTGCATTAACAAAGTAATCCATAACTTTCTGCTCCATTGCAGGTAAATCCGCTGCAAAATTGGAAGTCGCAATTAAAGTTACAGTCAAAACCCTATCCGGATGGCGCAATGCTATCATCTGTGTAAGCATACCACCCATGGACATACCAGCAATATGAGCTTTCTCCACTCCGTATGCATCCAATACCCCTATTGCATCGTCTGCCATATCTTCAAAACGATAGGTAGGCTGGCCAACTTCATAAGTAGTAGAACGTCCAACATCTCGGTTATCATAGCGAATGACGAAACGCCCTGTATCAGCTAAACGCTCACAAAACTCTTCTTCCCACCAAGTCATGGAGGATTGTGCACCCATAATAAGTAAAATTGCTGGGTCTTCTTTTTTTCCAAAACTCTCTGTACAAATGGTAACTCCATTTATCGTCCATAATTGTTCCATATTAAAATCCCTCCAAAAATTTATAAAAACAATAAAAAACACAGACTGAGCGCCTGTGTTATCGTAATCGGTAGCATGCAAAAACAGGTGAGAAAGTTATGTTGGACCACCAAAAAAACGAACCATAAAAAAGTGTTCCAACAAATCATATCCACATTTATGCATATTATGTGATCATCCTACTTGTTTTACCTTTACAAAGCAGGACAAAAAACTGGTCACCATATGGCAAACCATCTCCGATTACGATACCACAAGTATCGTTTCAAGCGCTATTTCCTTTTTATATAGCGGTTTGATTAATCGAATTACTGATTTGCCACACGTAACCCTCCGTCCGTTTTAAGTAAGTTTATACTAGCAGTAATATTTTAATTTGTAAATGATTTTCATCAAGTTTTTAATTATTTTTCTATAATTAAAAAGATCAGTGTTATATTATGCTCTATTTTTACTGTTCTGCTATATCTTTTATATAGTTATTTCTCCTGCTTAACAACTTTTCCATATATGCTTTTAAAAAAATTTGGTCAGCAGCTTTTCCTAGTAGTCCTAGAGGAGAAGTGTATTGGAAGGAATCCGTCATTTTTGTTCCTGTCTCATATTCGATAAAATGATGCTCATGCCGAAAACCTTGAAAAGGCCCTTTGACCATTTCATCAACAAAATAATGAGGAGAATCAAACTCCGTAATTTTGGATGTTAGTCGCAGCTTAATCCCAAAATGGATCGCTTCCCATGTGACGGTTTCGTTTAATCCAATCAATCCACTCGTAACCCCTGCCACCGCCTTTTCTTTTGTATGTGCAGTAGACTGCATGTGGATATCAATACTACGCGATAAATCAAAGCAAGTTTGGATCGATGATTGAATGAAAGTCTCGATTTGAATGATTGGCATTTGATCCACGCTCCATAGATAAGTTTAGTTATTTCAAGATATTCCAGTCCATCATAAGTTTTGAGGATTAGATCAAATAATGAATGGAAAAAGCCTATTGCATATAAGTTCTCGTTGGGAATGACGAAGTTCTGGTTCCTAGGCCCACACCAATGCTTCATACTTATCAGGTATAAATAAAATTAGAAACAGTACTTTAGACATTTGGTGTAATCCATTTATTTTTCTTGACTTACATGATGTATACCTCTTTCAATCGAGCTGAGTAGAAAAACTCCCACTTTCCGTTCCTCTCCATTTACTCTAAACACCTACTATATTTCCATTCACTTTTTGCTGTTTTCATCAGATTTATCTATCAAAAAAAGTGGCGGGCTCGGCACTACCTCTCAGTAGTGCCGAGCCCTCAGATCCCTACTTCACCCGAAAGATCCGGATTGAACGAATCAATCGAATCAGACGGATGAGCTTACTTCCGTGAAGCTTCCTCCCCCTGCGAATACGAATGCCAGAGTGCTCCTTCGGCTCCAGAACCTGAAGCATGTAACGAATGGCCTCCGCAGGATCCACTGTCTCACCACACGTGTAACAATCCAGCCCTGCGAATTCTGCTTCCGGATAGGTGTGAATCGTGAGGTGGCTTTCCGACAGCATCACCATGACAGTGGCACCCTGCGGCTCGAATGCCCGTGACTGCACGGACAAAATCGTAGCACCACAGGATTTTGCTGCTCGCTGAAGCTGATCCTCTAACCATTTCACGTTGTTGAGGGTTTTCGCCTCAACTCCCCATACATCCAGAACCACATGACGACCTTTCGTCGAGTACTTCTGCGACAAAACCTACCCCCAAAGGAAAAGCGAGTGGAGATCTTGATCTTTATTGTATTATAATTCTTATTGTTTTGTAAAATAAAACCAGTTAAAAATAGGCATTATATCCATTGTTTTATTTCTTGTTTTAAAATTTGTTAACAAAATCTGCAATTTATCACAAAGGAACAAATGAGTACCCAAATTAACCATCGATTTCGAAATACAAATTTCAAAATATTTTTTCTATTATGGAAATAAAAAAAGCCCCCAACATAGAAATTCGTTTCTAATTGAGGTACTTTCTCCAAATCTATTTATCTATCAAATCGTCAACATCACTAACACTCTTATTCTTTTGCACTATTTGAGTCAAATTAGTAGAAGCATTCTCTTTTGGTGCTTGCTGGAACAAACTAGCTAGACTAGACATCTCATATGGAAATAAAATCGTACTACTTTTTTCGGCTGCAATCTCAGTCATCGTTTGGAGTGTTCGAAGTTGCATTGCTACAGGATGCTGACTAATCACTTTGGCGGCCTCTGCTAGTTTCTCAGCTGCTTCATACTCTCCTTTGGCGACGATCACTTTTGCTACTCTCTCCCGTTCTGCTTCTGCCTCTTTTGCCATGGCACGTCGCAATCCTTCTGGAAGTTCCATCGATCGGATCTCTACCGCTTTCACTTTTATTCCCCATGGCTCTGTTGCTTGATCCAATGCTTTTCGTAATTGATCATCCAACTTCTTTTGCTCTGTCAACATTTCCTGCATCGTATGAGCTCCTAAGTTAGAACGCAGTATCGTTTGGGCAACCGTTGATGTTGCTTTTTTATAATTTTTCACCCCATAAAGTGCCTTTTGTGCATCTACCACTTGATAATACACAACTGCATGCAGGGTCACTGGTACACTATCTTTTGTTATAATATCTTGGTTTTCTACATTTTCCACACGAATACGCATGTCTACCTTTTTCATCGATTCCAATAGAGGAAACAAAAAACGAACGCCTGGATTGAGTGATCGCGCATAACGCCCCAATCGAATCACTACCCCTTGTTCATATGGCTGTACAACACGCCATGAAAGGAGAAGAAAGAAGAAAAAAATGAGCAAAAGCGGTAAAAGAAGTATGGACATATCAACAACTCCCTTATGCTTTATATAATCCTATCTTCATAATAGTACAAAAAATGGCGAAAAACGAAATCTATTATCACAATTTTATGGTAATTCAGCTCGAAAAAGCCTTTTGGAACTTGTCCAAAAGGGTGGTGAAAAGATCATTTGTTCATTGTTTGATCCAAAATTCCTAACATCTCTTGTAATCTTTCCTTTTCTTTGCGAGAAATATCTATGGCTTTTCTTTTTTTGGAAACATCCACAATATAAAGTTTGTAGCTAAACGCCGCAGATAAAAAATAAGCACTCATGATATGAAGAGGGAAAAATAAAAAAATAGATATAAAGCCTAATGGCACCTCATATCCAAAACTATTTGCGATGATAGACAAATCGGCCAAGAGTAACACCATACCGATCACCAATTCAATTAGCTGTAGTTTGGCATATGGCACTATATTGGTTATTCGATTATATGGAAAGGTTAATTCTACCTGATTCAATGGGACAGTACCCAAAAAATACTTTCTTCTCAAAACATACATTTTGTCCGAATCAAATCGTATCTTTACTTTGATCCAAGGAAAAAACACACTCTGTTTAAATTCATATTCTGTAAACTTTGCCTGACTTGCCGGTTTATTCGCTGGTTTCGATTTCTGTTTTTTATTCTTTGCCAACGATATGTCCTCCTATTTATACCACTATAGTTACTATTTAATTATAGAAGGATTGGCTCGAAACCGCAAAAATAGAATCAGTTCACTGAAAAAGTTGCATCAAACTAAAAATCGCCCCACAAATTAAAAATACTTGACTAGATTTCTCAAGAGTACTAGTATATGTCTGAAGTTTTTGAACATCTGGCTCATCTTCTCTTATTTCTTCTTGAAATAAGTGTACAGCTTGTCTCATTTCTTTCTTTTCTTCTTTACTTAGTTCCAATTGATCAATTTGATTCATATAACTAGTATAATGAGTTAAAACTTCTTGTACTAACTCTTCTTTGTTTTTCTTCTCATCCTGGTTATATACATTGTTATTCATTGTTACATTGGTCATATTTTCACCAATAATATTCCCTGTAGTTGCCCCATTAAAATTAAAAACTGTTTTTTCTTCACTCATTCAAAACACCTCTATTCTTAGATTCTTGTATTACGATTTTAGAATTAACTTGGTTTGGTCCAACAATAGATTTACTCACATCACCAAAAAAGTTAAATTCATTGATTATGGTTGATTCTTCTTTTTGGAATGGTAATTCACGGGCTAACAAGTTTTCCACTTTTTCTCTACTAGAAAGCATCAATCTTTCTGTTGCGTCTACACAAAATGATTTTAGCTTTGCTGATCCTTTGTTACGATGTGACCCAAAGCAATGCATATCTCCAAAAATCAAAAAAGATTGTTTTGCTCTGGATGCGGCCACATTTAATAAATATTCATCTCGATCATAGAAAAATTCATTTGCATTTACATCTGTATAAGCTGGTGAAAATAGAACAACTTCTTTTTGCATCCCTTGCAAAGAATGCACAGTGTTTACTGTTATCTCTTCTGACAACTCTAACCTTTTTAAATATTTTTTGATGACATTGGCTTGTGCTCGAAATGGGGATAAGATCGCCAAAACTTCTTTTTGATTACTAGTCGGTATTTTGTGTTGTTTAAAAAATTGAAGCACCCAAAGTGCTATACTCGCTGCTTCGTAATGATTGATTCTACTTTGTCCGGCACTTTCTTCTTGACCTTCCACATGTGCAAAAGCCAAAGGTGGAAGTCGATAATCATTTTTATCCTCAGTTTTGATTACTAACTGTTTATCATAAAAAGTACAATTAAAGTAATTGGCTATTTTTGAATGGCATCGAAAATGCTCTCGTAGCATAAAAGGATTTCCATCCTCATCTATATAACGAGTAAGTCGGTTGGCTAATTTCATCACATTACTATGGACAGCTCGAACAGAAAATTCTTCTAATTCTTCTTTGCTATGGCTAATCTTCGCAAAACCTATATTTTGTTCATCTTGTTGAGCTGTAATAGAAGGAATAGCTGGTAATTGCTTCGTATCTCCTACGACGATCGCCTTTTTTGAAAGTGAAAAAACAGGAAAAGCCATCTCTGGTAACGCTTGACTAGCCTCATCTACTATTAATAAGTCTGCAAAGCCACGGAGAAATCCATATTTATTTTGGAAAAATTTTGGGGCAGAATGCATGGTTGAGATAAAACAAGGTGTTAGCATTGCTACTTCCCTATAAAAAGAGCTCACCTTTAACAAAGAGCTATTCTCTTGCATTAAACGATCTCTTGCTTGAATGAGAAAACGAGCCTCCCAGTAATGAGTTGCAAGCCAAAAAGCAAGATATCGATAGTTACAATCAAAATGATCTTCTGCATCTTCTATGTCTAGCGGAATCCCTAGTGATCCCCAATTTCTCTCATTTCGTTTTCTCTCCTCTATCATCTTACGAAATCGATCTACTAGAGATTGTTGCTGATGAAATAACGATTCCAAATATTCTATCTCTGAAGTTCGCGTATATTCCTCTGTTTTCAGACCTTCTTCTAATAAATCATGTGTGTAACCAGAAAATTTGATATCTGGTAAATGTTGTTCCATATAATATTGATTTGCTCGAACCCATCTTGATTGTAGCCATGAGCCTAAAATAGGAATATTGAAGGCCTTTTTCACTATTTTTCTTTTTGCTTGGTACTCATACCACTCCATCCGTTGATCTTGAAAGGATTGTAAGTAGTGCTTTGATTCATTAAGCCTGCTTTGAAATACTTCTAAACCATCTTCAAAAGAATGTATACCATACTCTTTTTGCAATCGTTGTCGCTCAATTTGGAGAAGTTGCTTTTCAACCAAATTATGTAATGGCTTCGACAATTTTTGTTCTACTTTTCGTATCCTTTGATGTAACAGGGATTTTGCTTGTTCCATGTTTTCTATCTTTACTTGAAAATAAGCTTCACATGTTCTTAGAAAATAACTTTGCCATTCATTAATCTGTTCTAACTCTAGATTCTGAAAATCAATCCAATTCGATTCAAACTCATTGCTATTATTACGTCTCATTAGTAGTTGATAACCTTCGTACTCTTTCCTTCTAGAGTCCGCTACACAAAAAGAACCTAGGCTATTTACTCCATCTATCCACCTTTTTGTGAGCATTTCGATTCGATCAAACTCAGAAATCAGCGGATATTTTTCACGTTCTTTTATAGGTAGATCCGCAAACATATCTAAAATATTTTTAATAGCTAAATTTGTAGTGCCAGATGCTAAAATAATAGGAGGTTCGCTACTTTCATGGTAAGCCCGATCTACCCATAGTGAGGCAATAACACTTTGTAGTAAGGTTGTCTTTCCCGTTCCTGGTGGTCCTTCTATAGCAAAGCATTCCCCATCTTCTAGTGCTAGGTAATGATGAATGGCTTTTCGTTGTGAAGGAGTCAATCCATATTTTGGATTCATTTGTCCCCAGTGCTTTAAAGCATACTTTTGATGATCTATTAATGTTGTCTGTTTGATAGACTCCATAGTTATCATCTTTTTTGCAAGTGGCTTTATTGACTTGGTATTTTTTAATGTATCTTGGTAGCATTCCAGTATTTTTCTCGTAGTATGATCAGAATCCGCAGACACCTGACAATCAATTATCTTTACATGCTCCAAAAATCGATGATACTTATTTAAACGAACCTTACGATCAAATACAGTACGATAAAACTTTTCTACAAACTCAGTAAAGCTATTCCATGAAAGCCCTTCTGCAAACAGATTGGTTTTCCAAAATTCATCTATTCTTTCAAGTGAGCTGATGGTAATATCATTTTTATCTGTTGGGCGTAAATACTTTCTAGGAATAAAAGGTTTTTTATCAGCTGAGGATATTATTCCTTTGTAGGATATTTTAACAGGAACAGCCACCCAAATCATTGGTGAATCCTTACCTTTGTTTTTGAGAACTAGATAAGGACATATCAAAAACTCTTTTGAATCTTCCCGAATACTTTTTAAAAATTCTTTATCTAGCACTTTTCCTTCTATAAATTCTTTACGACTTATCGTATGGATTGACTTAATCCGCTCATCATTTATATCCTGAAACTTTGCTTCTTCTATGTTTTTCTTCCAATACGTTAATAGCTTTGTTGAAATGATTTAACAACTCCTTCCAACTCAT
Source organism: Shimazuella kribbensis DSM 45090 (assembly GCF_000428065.1). Classification (GTDB taxonomy): domain Bacteria; phylum Bacillota; class Bacilli; order Thermoactinomycetales; family Thermoactinomycetaceae; genus Shimazuella; species Shimazuella kribbensis. Next base: position 241,975 of record NZ_ATZF01000001.1, on the reverse strand, counting down.
TTCTAATAGTTTTATTCCATTCTAAATTGTAATTTTCCTTCCAAATTATATATTTTATTACTATACTTTTTACCGATGGTATAAAAACACCCTCTTAATCAAGAAAAAAGAGGATGAATCATTCATTCGTAGTTAATTATTCATCTAAAAAATAATCTGTATCAATCTTTTTCACTACATATCGAGCCGTCTCATGTACACCAACATTGAAATCGATCATATAATCCGTCAATTGCTCCCCATCAACCAAAATAATTTTTTGATTGATGTGCTTCACATATTCGGTAGCATCTTTGGTAAAGCGAGAGGTAGTGATAAATACACCTTTTTGTGCCGATCGACCAAGAATACTTCCCGCAAACGCTTGCAACTCTGGGCGACCAACCGGATTGCTCCATCGTTTTGCTTGGATATAAATCACATCCAGTCCAAGCTTGTCCTCCTTGATCATCCCATCAATCCCACCATCCCGACTAAGCCCCAACTTCTCCTCATGTGCCCCTCCATACCCCATGGCAACAAGGAGGTTAACTACTAATTTTTCGAAAAAGTAGGGACTGCACTCTTTGATTTTGTCCAAGAGATCTTGTTGGAGTGCTTTGCGGAGTTGTTTGTACCCTGTTTCCAGTGCTTCTTCTGGTGTATTGGATTCTTCTTCGATCTGAATCTCTACTTCTGTCGTTTGGATCTGCCTCCGATACTCTGTGTACTCGATATATCTTTCTTTTAATATTTTCATATTTAACTTTCTTGGTTTCTCTGCTAATAGATTTTTCCCATGTGACGTAATTCGTATTTTTCCCCGCTCTGGACTCTCAACTAAGGAAGCCTTAATGAGATGAGCTTTTGCCCAATCCACCCGATTATCAAACCTCCGAGCCCCACTTGGCACCTGCTCATTTCGTTCCTCTGGTGTAAGCTGAAACCTCTTTGCTAACTTCTCTCGTATGTCTTTTAAGCTATGAATATCTTTTGTTGCTAGTTTTCTTAACAATGGTAAAAAAATATCATCCACTTTTGGTATAGCCATTCTTCGACTTCCTTACTGTTTTCTACTAATTATTATGTAAATGTACATTTAAATTGAATTTTCGAATTATATTATATACCAAAAAAACGAAAAGGAATATCAGAACAAAACTAAGGAAGTCTTTTAGATTGTAAGCTTGCCATAAAAATAGCAGCAGTATAGATAAAAAAATAGAAAAAGGGCACATAGGCCCCTACCATTAAATACTTTCCTACTCGAATTTTAACAATAACCAGCTTTCGACGACTGAGAGACAACGGAATCATATACTGGTCTATCTGTCGTGCTAAAGTACAAATCGTCACACTACTGCTAAAAAGAAACGAATCGTTACCATATCCAAATCAGAGTGGTTTCATTCCATCTTCTTTATTAAAGTGATTTACCTAAAATTTGTTTCACATTAATTCGTTCCGTTTTTTCTATTTCTTCGATCATGTGTGGTAAATGCTCAGGATCTCTCATTACATTTGTTAATTCGGATGTTATGATTTGCCACCATATTCCGTATTGATCGACCAACCATGCGCTAGCTTCTCGATAGAATCCATTTCCTTCTTTTAAAAGCCCTTGCCAATAATAATCCACTTCTTCTTGATCATCACAAAGAATAATAAACGAAATCGCTTCGGTGAAGTCGGGGAAATTTTCATGCGTATCCATTCCGATAAATGGTTGATTTGCTAAAAAAAACTGCATTAGCTGTTTTGATTTTTGGGATACTTCACATAAATTACGAGACTCTTTAAACAAATTCGTATAAAAAGTTACTGCCTCTTTCGCTTGTCCTGATCGCTCTCCTGAAAACGATAACAAAGGAATTATTTTTGGTTGAATTATCTCTGGAACCACTAATCTCCAACAAACACCAAATTTGTCCTGAACGAATGCTGTTGTCCCAAATGTCTCATTCATAGTAATGGAAGAAAGAATCTCACCATCTGTACTTAAAACATTATATAACTCAGTCAACTCAACCATATCTTTGCAATTTACCAACAATGAAATGGAACTTACATACGCATATTCAGGTCCCCGCTTGCCATTAATGGCTGTAAAGAATGTTCCTGCTATTTCAAAGTCAACATTCATCACAGTTCCTGCTTTGGCAGGATGGATTCCGCATGACTCACATGCGTCTCGTTCTTTTGGATAATAGGTGACTCTTTCTAATTTTGAATCTTGGAAAATTTCACTATAAAAAGTAGCTGCATCCTTTGCTTGTGTATCAAAGAGCAGTTTTATTTTAAGAAACGTCATCATGATCAACCTTCCTTTTCTGGTAACAATCATGCAAAGATTAACAGACCACTTCAACCGTAAATCCACCTGGTGCTTTCACATAAAAAGTATAGCCATGCGAATGGACAGGCGGTTTCACATCAAATCCATCCTCTTTTAAACGCTGATTAATCTGATTCACTTTCGCTTCATCTTCTTGCGGGAATCCAATGTGGAACGTTTTTGGATAGTGGACCTCTATTCCACTCATTAAAGTGAGAACAAAACCATTGTCATCAAACATTACCGCAAAGCTATTCCCGCGACTACCTCCACATGTCATATCAAAATACGTTTCTAAAAACTTTCTTGCCGCTGCAACATCTGTAACCGTTAAATTAAGATGATTAAGCTTCATCCTTCCACCCTTTCGTTATTACCAAAAATAATCTTACCTCTTTATCTTATTACATTCATGCTAGTGCAAAGGTTTTTAAAATAAAAAGACTGATTTCCGTGCAATTTAAACCTATTATCCGTCACATAGCTTCAATGATCTTGTTTAAGAATTCCAAGAAAAGACAGAGGAAAGAATATCAAAAATATACAGATACATTTTGCTTACTTCCGCTTCATTCAAACCATGTATCCTACTTTTAACAGAGGAAAAATGTAAGAGGCTGAGTTGTGACACGAATAAGCATGAATAAAATTTCAAAAAACATTATTCGAAATAATGCATACAGAATCTTAGCTGATCTATATATATGGAGTATGGATAATTTACATCTGTTTTTAACCAATTTTACTCACAAAAGTCATCTTTAGGTATTGTATAATGATTTTATAAATTCGGTTTTTTTGTACAAGCACACTGCATCATCTACCCATTTGCTCTATCTCCAGCACAAAAATCATGTTCAAAAAAAGGGGGTACATCAAACAGGATATATTTTTTCTGACAATTCATATCCTGTAACATATAATATGAATAAAGCCAAAGTAACCTATTTACAAAACGATTCTGGAGATCGACCAGCTTTAGATACTATTTTTGCAATGGCTCAAAAAGCAAATGCTGGCGATAAATTATGCGTTCGTCTCTTGCCATTAATTCGTTTAGGTTTGCGAGATATCGAGAAACATGGTATTCCCGACTGGGATGCATTTCAAGATTATCAATTTGTCACCACGGAATCTCATGGATTTTTAGTAACCCTGAATGTCGTTAGACGATTGGATCACAGTCCGCCCCTTTTGGAACTTCGAGTACACGAAGATCATTTTCCAACGGATCGCCAGAAAGATGGTTATGCTTTTCGAATGCTGTTTTTTACCCATTATCATAATGGAACTCAGTATATTTGTTGTACAGAGAGTATGATTATGAAACTTAAATCAAATATTGCTTTTTCCAAAATGGTCATGCAATCACTCCAAATGCATGCTGATTTTATTCGTAATCCTGTTAAGTATATAGGGAGATGATAAGGTGAAGAAAAAACCTACCAATCATCAAGAGTTGATGGCCTTTATCGATCAGACACCAAAAATGAACGAATTTATGGAGAGTTTCCCTGTTCAGATGCGGAATCTTATTTTTGACCGCCGTATCCAATTGGGTTGGACACAAAACGAACTAGTCCAACAGGTAAAAAAAGTAACTGGTCACTCCATTACGCAGACGACCATCTCTCGAATCGAGGGCGGTACACCTGGAATCACGAGTGACACATATGACAAAGTGTTGCAAACACTTGGCATGAAAAAGGTTGCATTGGATTTTGAGGAGAATCCAAGTGATAAAAGTTAAGAATTCATAACGAGAATGGAGCGACCTAAGATCAGGTCGCTTTTTTTATTTAGTAATGTTTGGACAAGTTCCCCTTCCCTTCTTTTCCAAATCAAATGGTTCCCCTCCATGCTGACTATTGGAGTCCTCGTTCTTGGTTCGTTTATTCTCCCTAAAATTAAATCCATCCTCCTCTATCTCTTTCTATTCTCAGATATTCTATATACATCCTTAATAGTCGATTAATTTAAAATGTTACTATTAATGTTAATCTTGTATTATATTATTAACAGCATGAGTCGTAATAGAGGTGATCTTGTTTGAACATCAAGTTATTTAACATTATTCGATCATTCAACAATACATTGAAAGATCGCAGAGGCAGTCCAACCGTAGAATATATCATGCTAATGGTTTGTGGGACACTGTTGGTTAGCATCCTCTATACAGCCTTAGCTAGTGATCAAGTTCAAGAGTCGGTTATTAAAAAAGTAGAAGAAGTAATTGCAGGACAAACGCAAATAAAGTCAGATATCAACACCATACCAAGTCTAAACTCTTCCTATCCTTCTATTCCAACTAGCGAAAATTCTATCTCCAACAAAAATTCTCCACTCATCCACAGCCAACCACCCACACAGGATACCCCCCCTCCTACTCCATCAAAAAGCTTCTTCGGTGGAATGATCGATGGTGTAAAATCTTTTGGCAACACCATTTGGGATAGTACAAAGAATGTCGCTTCAAGTATGTGGAATGGCACCAAACAGGCAGCCTCTTCCGTTTGGAATTGGACAAAAGAAAACAAAGAATATGTAGCTGGCGGAGCAACGGTACTAGCTGGTGCAGGATTACTTTTTGTAGCACCTCTTATCGGAACAGGAATTCTTGTGAGTGCTGGATTAGGTGCAGGCATTTCATGGCTTATGGGTAGTGATCCAAAAACAATCGCCAAAGATGCTGCGATTGGAGGATTTGCCGGCCTGATCAGCATGGGCGTAGGAGGAGCGGTCACCAGTAGTATCCGAGCTGGTACAGCAGGACTACTAAGCAAACTCAGTCCCTTTTTCCAAAAATTTTTGCCACTGTCTTTTGGCGGAGGGGCAGCTGGAGCTACAGACAGTGCAATCTGGGATAAACTGAAAAACGGAGCCGTGAACTGGAAAAATGCTCTCTTATCTGCTGCCATTGGTATTGGTTTGGTCTTTGGCGGCGGACAGCTAATCGAAAAAGCTCCTTCTATTGTCTCGCAAATCAACAAACTACCAGCCAATCCCTTCGAACAACTCTCTCCTGCCTTAGCTTTTGAAGGTGGAGGTTCTTCTGTATCTAAAACAATTGGGGATACAGGATTTGGGCAATGGTTGCAGAAGTTTACTACTAGTGGAGATGGAACTAAAAGCCCCAAAGTTGTCAAAAATAATGACTTCATAAAGGGAAGTCCAGAACATAAAGCACAGAGGTGGAAAGAATATCAAGAACAAGGAGGGAAAATGAGCTATGGGCGTTGGAGTAATCTGTATGAAGCGAATATGGGAAAATCAAGTAAATCTCATCAATCAGTTGAGAAATATAAGGAAAAACTTACTTGGAATGGATCAACTCAAGTTCATGAAAAAACTCCTTTTGGTCGTCGTTATTTAGATATAGCTAACAGAAAGAAAAAACTAGCTATTGAACATAAAACAACTACTAAATCTGATGGGAGTAAAGGATACTTTTCTAGAAGTCCAAGAATCCATGAAGAAATTGAAAAAGATGCGTATTTAGTTGCAAAGGGTTGGGATATTACGTGGGTTTTTGAAAAGGCAGATGCAAGTGAACCTTTGATTCAAGAGCTAAAAAAAAGTGGAATCAAAATTAAATTTGAAAATTGAGGTGCTTATTATGATGGAAGAAGAATTTTTTTCAGATGAAGATTCCTTTCAAGAGTGGCTTTTTTTTACATCGGATGTTGTTGAGACATTTATTGAAGATTTTAAAGAGCTTCAACTAGATTATTCACCTGAATCTCTTATTCGTCTAGAAAAGTGGATTTTGGCAAAATATCCCACTCCAGAGATTTTTGTAGAAAATGAATCAGCAAAAGTTCTGGATGGGATGTTGAGATATGTAGGGCAAGTATATGTAAAACAACTGAAAGCAAAATGGGATGTTGTATTAGATGACAAACAATATGTTTATTATAGTATGCCAATCGTGAAAATCAGTGAGTATAGTGCAGTATCTCCATTCTCTGAACTTGTGGCAAGTATGGATAGAAGACGTGATGATTACATGTTTCGAGTGTTTATGAACGAAAAAAAACTATTAGAAGAGAAATATTTATAAAATTTCTTCTATATGATCTAAAAGTTAAATTTAAAAATCGAGGTATTTTTAATGATCGAAGATGAATTTTTTTCAGATGAAGAATCCTTTCAAGAGTGGCTTTTTTTTGCATCTGATGTGCTGGAGATTTTTTCAGAAGACTTCAAAGAGCTACAACTAGACTATTCACCTGAATCTCTTATCCGTCTGGAGAAATGGATTTTGGATAACCATGCTACTACACAATCATTTTTAGACAATGAACCGGCAAAAGTATTAGATGAAATGATCCGATATGTAGGACGGGTCTATGTAAAAAATTTAAATGGTAAATGGGATGTGTCATTGGATGATCCTCAATATGTCTACTACAGTTTTCCAATTGTAAAAATAGGAAAAGGGATAGAGGCTTCACCTTTGACGGATATTCTCTCCTGCACTGATCGTAGATATGGTGACTATATGTATAAAATGTTTAAAAATACAGAAGAAGAAATGGAAGAAAAAGGCGTTCGTTAACTTTAAGAAACTTTGCTCTATCATCATGAACTTTGTTTTCCATCTAATTTACATCTCAAAATAGACCTGTAGGCAGGTCTAATATTAGAAAATTGGAGGATCACGAGGAAGCTATCGATAAAGAAAAATGGACGTTTTCCGATTTTGAATTTCTTTCGATGAACTACTTATTCTACTAAAGAGAGGATAGGGAAAAATAGTCAAGGAGGTTCAACAATAATGGTTAAAATACACCGTTCCCACAAAAAACTTTCTGAGTCAGACATAATGGCTTTTGAAAAGGAAAACAATGTTCAGTTAACAAAGCAGTATAAAAAATTTTTGTTAAAATGGAATGGCGGCTTTCCAGAACCCAGTCTTTTCCACATATCGCCAGAACAAGGTTCAAGTGTGCTGAATGTATTCTTTGGTATTGGTGAGATGTATGATAATCTTAATGATTATATGGAATTGTTGGATGATAGGCTTCCTAAAGGATTCATTCCCATCGGAGATGATCCAGCTGGCAACATTATCTGTTTGGGCATTGAGGGTTCTTTTTATGAAAAAATATACTTTTGGGATCACGAACAAGAAACAGATGATCCTAATCAGATGAGCAATATGTATTTTTTATCGAATAATATTTCGGAATTTTTAATTGGACTATTTCCTGATGAATAAAACTTAAAACACTATGCCTATGGTTTCTTAAAAACTGTAGGCATTTTTCCCATTTAAATGAGGATGTGCAAAGATGATACCAGTAAGAAAATTATCAGATGAAGAAATACCAAACAGTGATGTTTTTCATGAACTTGAGGCATATATTGAGACCAAGCTTCCTCAAGACTTTATCGATTTCTTCCAGCAATATTCTCTATCTGAGTCTGGAAATTATGATATAAACGTTAACAGTGAAACTCTTCATTTCGATGAATTTTATCCCATCACTGATATAATAGATGAAGTAGAATCCATTAAAGAAGAAGATCAATCCGTCTTTGAAAAAGGTATTATTGTCCCATTTGCTTTTAATTCCGCATTAGATCCATATGCTCTTTACTATAAAAAAGGACATTCTCATCCATCTATCATCCACTACTCGTCTGATGAAGCACCAGAAGAATGGTTTGATGGGGATGAGTTATCTGATCTTGTGATACATGTACGAAATACTTTCACAGAATTTTTACAAGCTATATATCCAGTAAAAATATAAAATGAACCTGCCGTTGTATGAAGCAACGACGTTTTATTTCTACTCCTATCAGCGGAGGGAACAGGTATAGGATGTGGATGGAATGAGTTCTTTAGAATGGGATTTTGCAACGAATGTTTCATTAGATGACATAAAAAAGGCAGAACAAAAGCTGGGGATATTATTTCCTAGAGAATACGTGGAGTGTGTGATTCACAATCACGGCGGAATCCCCAAAAAAGAATATTACACTAAACCCAATGGACGAAAAGGAGTATTTGGCCAACTTTTACTAATGTATAAATCGGATAATTACTTGGACGTTGTATCTACTTACAAATTTTTATTGGAAGATGAGTTGATACCCCCATATATTATTCCGTTTGCTAACGATCCTGCTGGTAACTTTCTATGTTTTGATTACAGTACGAACCTAATTGATCCTTCCATCATTTTATTGGATCATGAACTTGATTATCAGGAAGATGACGATGCAATTACTTCTATTAGCAATTCATTTAAAGATCTATTAGATAGTCTTTACTTTGATTAATAGTTACAGCCTCTGTCAATGACAGAGGTTTCATTTTTAAAATACTAATCAAACTTGATGTCCTGGCAAGGTATATTAAGGACTTACATGCCACAATATATTGCATTATCTTATAATTCTACCTTCATAATTATCATGACTCCTTTCCATTAGAGGTCATGAATTTTTGGGGACAACAAATAAAAAAATAGGTGGTTACATTGCATGGTAAATTGGCTCTTAAATGAAAATGAACCAGAAGATTTTACTCCATTAGAGAATGTGATAAAAGCGAGTCTTCCAAGTGATTATAAATCTTTCTTTCACAAATATATTGGCTTTTATGAGGAGTATGAGGTTTATTATCCACTTGATGGCTATCGTTACCAAGTTCAAAACTTCTATGACACACAGGAAATAATAGAGGTTTTCGAAGAAGTTAATAGTGAATTAGAAAAGCATCAGAGACAACAGGCAATCTTTGTTCCATTCGGTGAAAACTCGGCATTGGATCGTTATCAATTTTATTATGATAAAGTCAAAGGCAAAGAACCAGTCGTTGTTTTTACGGACCGGATAGATGCTTTTAATTTTCTTCATGATGATGGAAGTCTCAATCAAGACTTTGTTACTATTTTAGCTCCCACTTTTACTCAATTTGTACAGAGATTCAAAGTGGAAACTGAGTAATTTTAAGAAAACGAATAGATCAATGTAAATAGGAGGATATGATGGAAAACAACATAGATATACAAGTAATTCAGGAATGGGAAGAAATAATAAAATCCAAATTCCAAGGAATTAAAACGGCTAGTGAAGCTAATCAATACCTAGAAATATTGCATAGTGCAGAAGGTGATATTACCTTTCGAAAAAAGAATATGGATACAGAAGAAGAAAAAAAGACCGCTAATAACATTCTGGATTTAATCGATGAACATTATCAAACTGTTTGGGATTGGCTAAAACAGACACCTATAGTGAAAAAATGATAAAACAAAAAAGTCGCCCAATTGCAGCAGGCGACGGAATAACCAAAGTCGGCATTTTGTCTGATTTCACTAATACTTTTATGAGTTAATCAACTTTATAGATAACCGTAACCAGCATTTGGGCTAAAAGCCACCTGAGTCAGAACCTGAGTCATAACTTGAACTCGAGCTAGAATTGGAGTCATAACTTGAACTGGAATTTGAACTAGAGCCCGAATCATAGTTTGAACTGGAATTGCTATCGTAGCTGGAACTAGAATCAGTTATAGGATAATGGTTTTGGGTACTTGAACTGGAGGTTGTACGACGCTTACGTTGCTTCCGTTTTTTCGTCATGATGCTCCTCCTAACAGAATTGTATTTACATCTTAATTATAACATAAGAGAAAAACAATTCAGATTATTAATGAAAATACATTTGGCTAATGCTTAAAGAAATTTTCGTTCTAAATGCTCAACATGATCTTTTGCCTCTTTTAATCCAAAGTCATATCGTTGCCTAGCTCGTTTTATCGCTTCTATTTTTTTACCATGCTGCAATAGTTCTAAAAGTTCCAAGTCTATTACCTTCTGTCGATTTATCCTCTCCCTCTTCTTGTTTTGTAATAATTCGTGGAGATCTTCCTCTCTTTCATTTGCTTGCTTTAACGGTTTTATTGTTTTGTTTTGTTGTGGGAGTTCAAAAAGATCGGTATCTAATTCCATTACTATATCTTGGTCAATCCCCAATCTATTTGCTATTAGTCGTACTATTCTTTCATTTTTAATTAATCTCTGTTCTAACTGATCCATACGTTGTTTTCTACCAAAAAACAGGATAACAATAACCAAAAGAAAGATATACAAAACCCATGTCTGCATTCGCATCTCCTCCAAATAATATATTTTTCAAATATTACCATTACATTTACATTATAAAAGATAAGAGCTTAAGTCTAGGAAAAATGTCTATTGTCCGTAACACAAACATTACAGTGATGGACTATTATGACCTGAAATATGTATTCTTTTATTAACTTGTCCCATCGCTTGACTTATTTTCATTTCCAATCTCCTAATCGTCCCCGAGCAGACCAATCAAAAGATCAATATAAAAATAAATATATATCATTAATATGTGATTTATAATTAATATTATCAATTTTTATATTGATATATTTAATAATCAGTTATATAATGAGTTTAAGAAAGGGGAAGGATATGCCATTTCCGATAATTACAACTTGTCCCGTTTGCAGTCAGCAACTACAAGTTACACGCCTACAATGTACGCACTGTCACACTACGATCGAAAATGAATTTCAGCTTTCAAAATTAGCCTCATTAGCAAAAGAACAGCTTCATTTTATTGAAGTCTTTTTGACCTGCCGTGGCAATATCAAAGAAGTGGAAAAAGCGTTAGGGATATCTTATCCTACCGTTCGTGGAAAATTAGATGAAATTATAGTCGCCTTAGGATATTCACCACAAAAGAAACAAGATGATGTGACCAAAAAAGAGATAATCTCATTGCTGGATAAAGGGGAAATCAGCCCGGAAGAAGCAGTGGAGATGTTAAAAAAAGCATAGGAGTGATCCAAGATGAAAGAAGAGATCGCCAAAATATTAACGATGGTCCAAGAGGAGAAAATCACCGCGGAAAAGGGAGCAGAACTAATCGAATTACTAAAGGACGACAAGAATCTTTCCCATGCCTCCTCTCATTCGGACTACATGAAGAAAATGCTGAGAATCAAGATCAATTCCTCTGAAGGGGACAAAGTGAACGTCAATTTGCCGCTTAATCTCGTCAAAACCATTTTAAAAGCCGGACACCATCTAGCAGAAAAATTCCCTGAGTCCGAAAAATATGTAAAAGACATCGATATGGATTTGTTAATCCAAGCCATAGAGAATGAAGCAGAAGGCCAGATTGTAGATATTACCTCTGCTAATCAAGATACTGTCCAAATCGTAATCGAGTGAAGATAGGATGAAAGTGATCATTAAGGCAGAAAAGAAACGTTTTGCCATCCCACTTCCCTTTTTCTTGATTCGCATAACGGGTTGGATCATCTGTAGAAAATGGTTTTGGAGATTGATGAATAAAAGAATAAAAACTATCACCTTTCCTGTTCCTTTGTTGGATATGCAGACCATTCGTCCTATTCTCTTATCCCTTAAAGAATATAAAGGTGTAACATTAGTCGATATCAATGATAAGGATGGGAATGGAGTAACCATTCGATTATAGGTGCTCTCTGTGAACTAACACTTCCGATTAAATTAAGGTGAATATACAACAAACTGTACCCAAGAGACTTTTTTATGCGTCCTCTGTAAGGTACAGTTCCTTATATTTGCATGCGATTCCCCTGTGTAAAAGTGCAAAATTCCACGGAATTTTAACCTTTTCCATCAACAATGGAATCTATTCTAGTTATTCTGATTTATCAGATATCTATAATTAGTGGAGCGGCTGTGCACTCACTCCCGAAGGAATAAGCACACAGCCACTATCAGGGAAGAGTTACATCACTTCCCGCTGGACGGACTCTCGGACTTCTCCTCCGTCGGACCGGAAGTCTCCTGAGAGTTGCCAGAACCAGACATGTGAACTCCTCACATTAGGTACACCGGAATGGTGTATCACTAGAAACTAATATATCAAAAAAATGTATGAATTGAAATCAAATGATGAGTGGTTTTCTATCGCTTGACTTACTTTCATTTCAAACCTCCTAATGTATATGGGCTGTCTATGCCATTCATAAATCTACCTTTATTATTTAGGTCAGAATATAATTCAAAGGTTAAAAATAAAAACAAGTGAGCTTATACTAGCTCACTTGTTTTTATAAAAAAATCCTATATAAGGGAAGCGAATTAAAACAATTAAATAGCTGAAATTATATCTACATTTACTTCTGAGTGAATAGTATTATGTCTTCCAATTAATCGCTCTAGTACCTTCACTCCTGCATCATGACTGACTTTTCCACCATTAGAAGCGGAGTAATGAGCTAAAACAATTGGATGAATATGGTTTTCAAACAAATCGACCGCTGTCTTCAAAACACAACAATCGGTATCCATACCAAGAATAAATACTTTTTCGATGTTATGATCTTTGATAAATTTCATCGTCTCTGCGTTAATAGCTGAATAAATCCCTTTTTTAAATACGTTCGTAGCAAACGGTTGAATTTCGGGATAAATCTCTTGTTCAATCGAGGTAGATAGCTTACTCCAATGAAGGTATTCTCGATAAGGGCTTGGCTTCTCATTCACAAACTGAGTGAAAGCAACAAAATCGAATAGGTCCTTCTGCAACAAGCTTGTTATTCTTTCCAAAACAAATTCTGTCTTGCTACTTACAAACCCGTTTTGTACATCCACTACAAATAATAGTGTATTCATAATACACCCTTTCTTAGATTGAAGAATAGTAGTGATTTGCTTCAAACTATATATTTTGGTTATGCAAATAGCTACAAAAAGACACATCCATGCTCGTATCGTGCAACTACTTGGGGGGAAAAGCAGTTTCCTCTCATCTATAATCAGCCAATGAATTGCTGATTCAAGACATCCAGCAGCATGACCAAGAAATAGAGAACCTGGTAAAATTTCTTCCTGACAGTGAGATATTCCTTGCATTGAAAGGTGTAGAAACAAATCTGGCTGCTAGGATTATGGTAGAACTAGGTAATGACCATTCCTATTATCCACATGCCAATGCGATTCATTGTGAAGCGGGAACTGCTCCTTTCACTCGAAAGAGTGGGAAGAGACGTTTTGCTCACTTCGAAGAGCTTGTAAAAAAACCTTCCAAAACATCATGCAGCAATTCGCTTTACAAATGGTGAAACATGAACCTTGGAGCAAAGAAATGTTTCAAAAACATCGAAAGCAAGGTCGCGGAACAAGTGAAAGTTTCCGAATGGTGGCCAATACTTGGTTACGAATTTTATTTGCTATGTGGAAAAGAAAAACTCTTTATAATCCAGATATTTTTCTCGATTCAGGAGCTAGAAACGCTGCTTAACATAACAACTGTACATATTTTTTTAGTGGGTCTTAGGAATTTATTTCATTAGGGCCTCTGATTTCTTGTTGCCTTTTTTCTTTGAATATTAGAAGTCTCCGTTATCCGGTACTTCCAATATTTTATGAATGTTTTACATATTCATTTCTATCAGCTAGAATAGAAGTATTCCATCCACCCATCACCGAAGGGAAATTTCCAATGTACATCTCACCTGAAGATGGGACTTTCGTAGTGGACAACGCGCGTCCCGTCCAGATCAACGGCTTCCGCAGTATCTACAGGTACACCGAGGAGGGGCACTTCCTTCTCCCCGCAACGCTCGGAGGAAAGATTGTTTTCGAGCAGGAGTACATGCTCCCGCTTCACCTCCTCGAGCGGCGGGATGGTGCTCACCACCTCCGTATCCAGCTGATGATGGGTGTTCGTTCGAATGCCCCCGAACAGGTGGAGGTACCCGATTGGGGCGTGAAGTTGGTCGAGTGGGAAGGAAGGTATTTCTTCGTAAGCGAGAAGGAGTACGTTCCGGTAGGTTACGGATACCGCATCGAACCGCTTCCCGAGGGATACGAGCCTGCGAAGGATCTCCCGCCTCTGTTGTGAAACCCTCTTGATGGGCGGTTTCCCCCCAGCAAATTGCTGGAGGGATCAGCTGACTCTCGATCCTAAGAGTCAGCCCGTCATGTATACTCATCTTTGTTCAAATAAATAAAACCAGATGCGAGACTTATGGAAGTTATGAATTGTAACTTCCATAAGTCTCGCTTTATTTTATCATATGAAAGAGAAGACCTTTAGCAAGGAGTCATCGGGATATAACCTTCCGGCCTTACAAGATCCCCTAATAAAGAGCGATTTCTTTTCTTAAAACGAACCATCACGGTGGATTGGACAATATCCATCACCTTAAATGGAGTAACAATCAGCCCATCCGCTTCGACTCAATTTGTCCAACTATTAGGAAAATTATCTGGAGTCGTCCACGCAATGTTTGTTATTCTTTCCAAGACAAATTCTGTCTTGCTACTTACAAACCCATTTTGTACATCCACTACAAATAATAGTGTATTCATAATTCCCCCTTTTCTTTGCTTGCAGAAATGCCTGTTCCTATTTGGAAACGAAGTATAACAAGACTATATGATATCCATCACTTGGAATAGAGCAAGTATCAACCCATCCTCTTCGACTCGATGAACTTTTATACCAACACTACTTTTTTATATTCGCTAACCTCTAGAGGTTCATTCACTGGTATACCCTCTATTTCTATCCAAGCGTGAGAGACAAAAGGAGCGAGTCTTACTCCTACACACCAATCGACTTTCTTGTTATAAGAAGCTACAAAAAGAAACAAAGCTAATGATTGCTCTAAACAAGCTGTTCTCGAAAGGAATAATCTTTTTGCTCTTTCTATGTTATGTAAAGCCTCTTTGGCTTCAATCATCATCCATGTAGATTCGCATTTTGATTTCTTAGCTTGAAGAATAGTAGTGATTTGTTTCAAACTATATATTTTGGTTAAGCAAATAGCTACAAAAAGACACATCCATGCTCGCATCATATCTTTATTATCAGACCTTTCTGGATCAAACGATCTGAAAATGAATTCATGTCACTTCTCACTTGATCATCTGAAATGATGAACAAAGAACTGATGCTTTTAATTGCCTTATCCATGTCACCATGTTCTTTTATTTGTTGTAAAAATTCCGCACCTGAATTACTAACGGAATAAAAGAAATTTTTCTGGCAGTCTAAAAGAACCAATTTACCTTTTATTTCTGTCAATTGAACATAGTCAGGTAAACATAGACGCATTTTTATCAACCTCATTCTGGTCGTTTTTGATTTGTCTTAACCACATCTCAAGTGACAATGTATGATGGAATTCTGGAAGTTTCACAGGTACTCCATTCATTAAACGGATAAAACACTTTTGAAACTTTTGAACGTCGATCAATCCCATATCTGCTAGAAACATCTCTTGAAAATTTTCTTGAAACCATGACAAATTCTCCTCCATCCCTTGGTAAACATCTGAAGTATAGTCACCTTTTGTATTTCGATTTAACAAATATTCAGGTAACTGATTTTGGAATGCTCTTTTCAACAAAGGCTTTAATTCATAAGGATTCATTTTATCGGAAAGTGCTACCTTCATGCAGATTTGAATGACATTGTGGTCTAAATATGGAAAACAAATAGAAACTTCTTGTTGCTCTGCTAAATTTTTTAGACCGTGTGCAACATATCCTAAATAATGAATTCCTTTCAATGTCTGAGACAACCCAAGATTTTTAGAAAATCGATAATGCTCTATTTTTTTTGATGGAATAATCCAGTCTGCTTGATTATAGGTAGTAGATAGAGGATGCCTTTGTTTACAATGAAAAGGCAAGTTAAAAGATCGAAGCACAGTACCTAATATCCAATTCCAAGGAGATTGTTTTTTCTCTTTAGCCCATCCTCTTGCATGATCCAGAAATTCTCTCCATTTTCGATTTTGTACTAAATCAATTAGATAAGTATAATCTGCTCCCAAAACAGTATCTCCTCCTTCCCCACTAAAATGAATGTCAGAACCAGCTTTTTTAGCCCAATTTATAACCCATTCGGCTTGACTAGCTGACCAATAAAAAGGAATAGGACTATCACTGAAAATATTATCCATATTCGAATAGATAGAAGGGATTTCACCTTGTGAAAACACTGCATGAGAAATATCCGACTGCTCTTTTACTAATTTTCCAGCAATCTGTATATCCTCATTCTCTTCTTTACCAATAAGAGTGAGAGATTGCACAGGATATTGTTTTGCAGCAATCCAAGTAAGAGTAGAAGAATCAAGTCCACCACTTAAGTCAGTTGTGATCTTTTTATCTTTACATCTTAAAAGTACAGAAGCAGTAAGTTCTTCCTGAAGTCGTTCTTTCGCCAATTCCACAGATAAGAAAGAATCATTTTCCATTTTTATTGATTGAAATAACTTCCGATTTTGTCCCCTTTTACAAAATAACCAAACCCACCAGGTATGGTGTAAATCCCCTCAAATGGAGATTCAAACTCCGTATGAAAACCGATTGAAATCAATGAACGTTGAAACCACTTACTGTTAATAGGTGTATGTATTCGATTCCTTAATGTACAAAGATGAGAGGAAAAGAAAATTTCCTTACCTTGTATCCCATAGTAAATAGGTCGAATATTTCCGAGATCAGCGAATACATAAAACTCATTTGAAAGACGAACAATTACTTGGTAATTCCCTCTTAAATAGAGTAGCGATTCTGGTTCTCTCGATTTCATAAATTGATAGAATGCACAATAAGACTCCTCTTCACTTGATAAAATATCTCCAATAAAATAGCACTCATTTTCTTTATCCTTGTGATAAATATAGGACTCAGTTATCCGTTTCATCTGAAACTTTCTATCGTCTAATATCCCAAAAAACATTTGATCACGTCCTTGAATAAAGAAGACGCCGAAGCGTCTCCTTCTAATAACGATGTGCATTTTTGTCAGCAGTGTCATCATACTTTGATCCTAAAGTCATTTCTTCGAATGTACCAATTTCTATAAGTTCTGGTGCTTGATAATCTTTTTCCATCCTTACTCACCTCCTTTCAATGAAAGTTTTACTTGGTCCTTCATCAGTATGGGTTGTATCGACTCATAGCTTGGTTTCCCTATACCAACCCAAGTAACCCACCACTTTTCTAAAACCATCGTGTGTTCATCATCTGAAATAATCCATCTGTTTGGTTGACGAAAAGAAACAAGTGCAAATCCATTGGCTGTACTATATCCTATCCAATCTCCATCCTCTGGACGAAAAGCAAACGTATACCCTTCTGAATGTGTAGCTAAAAGATAAGCTCGAATTGCTTGTCCATCTTCTCGGAAGGGAGAAGAAGTAGCTTTCACCTTTAGAAAC
Organism: Shimazuella kribbensis DSM 45090; assembly: GCF_000428065.1. Classification (GTDB taxonomy): domain Bacteria; phylum Bacillota; class Bacilli; order Thermoactinomycetales; family Thermoactinomycetaceae; genus Shimazuella; species Shimazuella kribbensis. Next base: position 224,432 of record NZ_ATZF01000001.1, on the reverse strand, counting down.
CTCTCCTTCCACTCTTCCTTTACCTGCCCGTCTTTCATCCAATGAGCTCCAATCCAAAATGGTTCTTCTCCTTCTCCCACTATATCGGCTTGTGACTCTGGACCAAATCGATCAAAATCTACTACTGGCTCAGAAGTCATCGGGATATAACCTTCTGGCCTTACGAGATCCCCTGATAAAGAGCCATCCATTTTCTTAAAACGAACCATCACGGTAGATTGGACAATATCCATCACCTGAAATGGAGTAACAATCAGCCCATCTTCTTCGATTTGATTTGTCCAACTATTAGGAAAATTATCCGGAGTTGTCCACGCAATGATTCGATCATAAGGAGCACAGTTATCATAGCCAAATCGACCATCTGCTGTTACACATGTTACCCACTCAAAGTCTTTTAGCTTCTCACTAGCTCTCTTTGTTAACTTTGGATCGATATCGATCGATACAACCTTTCCAGATTCACCAACTAAAGTAGCTAATAAAGCTGTACTATAACCTGAGCCTGTCCCTATCTCTAAAACTTTCTGTCCTTCCTGTACATCTAGCATTTCAAGATTATCTGCGATCGCTTGAGGTCTAGTAGTCTGAGTGAGTAATGTCCCATCTTTTTGTAACATGTAATAATCTTTATTTACCCGTTCTATTGCTTGACTTACTTTCATTGTGAACCTCCTATTGTCATTGCATTTATTTGCCTGCATACACATCATAGTTTTTTCCGTAAATGTAAGTAATCCCTTCCTCAATCTCTACTACTTGTGCATCCAGCAGCGTGATCTCTATCTTTTTTCCATCTTTGCTGTGAATGGTGAGTTTGCTTATTGGTTTATCTGTCAGGGAGAGATTGTTTTGCAGTTTTTTATCAAAATAGTAATCGATCCTCATCTCCTCTTTTCCCAGTGACAACTTTGATCCACTGTACAGTCTCCAATATGGGCTAATTTTGAGGAATTCTACGAAATCTCTTACCTTTTCTTTGCATCCTTCTACGATTAGTTTTAGTGCCATTTTTATTCATCCCTTTCGTTTGATTTTGCTAAATTAATAAATATTGCTAAAATCAATTACTCCGAAACAAAAGAAGACAGAAGTTGTTTTTTCTATGATGATCATTATTGTTTTAACGATATCGAAATTAATAAATATGAAATAAACTTGTCTTATCGAGAATTAGTGATATATCCATCAAGCACTCACAAACTCTTTTTCTAAATCAATTATAATCACAATATTATAAATTTGAACTGACTGGATTTTTATGATTTTTTACAGTAGCAAATACAAATACGCTTGCAAATAAATTGAAAAATGGATAAATTACGGTAATGAGAATTTTCTAATCCTGTAATTGAGGTGTTGATTTTGGATAAGAAGAGAGTTGGAGTCAAACTCAAAGCGGAAAGAACCAGAAGGGGCATACTTCAGAAAGAAATAGCAGACCAACTAAAAGTGGGAACAACAACAATAAGTAATCTGGAACGTGGCTTTGAAGGTGTAGCAAAAGAAAAATATATTTTGTATGCTCAGGAATTCGGTTTAGCAGAAGAACTTTGTGGAGTAATACCAGAAGAAGAGTTACGAGAAAGACACTATTTAAGAAAACTAGCGAATATCGACGATCTACTAGCAACAAACCCTGAAAAATGGGAACAAGAATTAGAAATGCTAAACAAAGAACTAGATTTCGAATCCGAAACCAAATTAGCTCCTTTTTATCATTTTTTGAAAGGGAAAATTTATCGGGAAAAGGGCAGGAAGATAACCAACCGTGGGACAAGCAATCATTCATCAAATAAAATACTAATCAAGTCAGAGGATTATTTTTTACATGCAATCGATCAAGTCAACAGGGAACACTGCCTCTCTCATACAAACATTAAGTCAACAAGTTATAACTATTTGAGTGTGATCGCCCATAATCGTAATGATTATGCTAGTGCTCTATTCTATGCTAAAAAAGGAATCGAACACTTTGTTGAAGAGGGAGAAAGGCAATATACAAAATACAACCTCCTTTTAAATAAAGCTATCTACTTGGAAAATCTAAATCAAAATGAAAAAGCACGTCTAGCAATAAAGGATTTAAATGATGCTATCAACAATGCAAATGATCCTCATTCCGTTCGTACTTCTGTAATTGCTCAAATGTACTTGATCTATTCGACTGTTCTACACAAATTAAACCTTACCGAAGAAGCCTTACAAAATGCATTCAAAGGAATTGAAATAGCACTTATAAACAATGACTATAACAAACTATTTACTTTATGGTCTTGTGCAGGAATGATCTATTCCTCTCTTGGCAAACTGGACAAAGCAGAAGAATATTTGTACAAAGCTCTCCATATAAATGAAATGGTCACGAAGGAATATTTAAGACCATATAATTATCGATTACTTGGTTCATTATTAGTCCAGCAGAAAAAATTTGAGGATGCTAAAGGAATCCTTGACAAATCAATAGAAATAAGCAAAAAATACAGTGATGAACTATCTCATACAGAATCCCTTTCTGCTTTAGGGAGATGGTATGTAGAACAATCACTATTTACGGAAGCTATCGAAACTTTGAATAAAGCCAGAGACTTGGCCAAGAAACACCATTTCTTACACCTAGAGAAAGAAATCCTAACTAGTTTATGCGAATGTTATGAACAAACAAATCCAGAGGAATTAAAAAATCATTCTCTAGCATTGTATTTTATTATCAAACAAGGGAGGATTTCGAATGCAACTTAATTATGGACCTGGGGACCCAGAAGAGTTTAGATATTAGAAAAAGCGAGCTGATAAATAGCTCGCTTCTTCTATTTTATATCCCTATATACAATACATTTCCCCTAGTTATATTACTAAAAAAATAACATAAGAAAACATAATTAAATTAGTATTATTACAGGTTAAGTTAAACCTTGTACTAATGTACTATCATTTTATGGTGATTAATCTTTTTATTCAAACTCTCTTTGCCCTAATGCTGTTGTTGTGGTTCCCAATTAGTGTCATCCAAAACAAAGTTATTAAGTTCATCCTTATAGATCGACCACTGTGGCATAAACTTGTCCATGTAAGCAACGAATCGATCGTTATGAAGCCGCTCTAGTAAATGAACAAGTTCGTGCACAATCACATACTCCAAACAATGTATTGGCTTTTTAGCCAACTCGAGATTTAACCAAATTCGTTTCTCTAAAATATTACAAGAACCCCACTTGGTTTTCATTTGCTTTACACCCCAAGCTGCAACTTTAACACCAATTTTTTTCTCCCATTTTGCAATGAGTTTAGGAATTTGTAATTTTAGTCGTTGGCGATACCACTCCATCATTACTTTTGCTCGTTGTTCTTGGGTGCTACTTTCTCTTACATATAAATCAATGTAAGTCTTATTCCTTATTACTACTCCAGGCTTGGTCTTTCCATAAATGACATTAAGCAAGTAACGAGTACCGCTTACATAATGACTCTCGCCAGAAACATATTCTCGTTCAGATTGGCGATCTTGACTTGCAAATTTTGCTTGTTGTTTTTTTATCCAAGTCAATTTAGAAATAATAAACAGCCTAATAGCTTCATCATCCATACTCAAAGGAGCAGCTACACGTACCCTGCCGTTAGGTGGATAAACACCTAGATGAAGATTTTTGATATCTTTTTTTACTACATCCAATTCTAAATTTCCGACAGTGATTCGTTGCACATTAGTATTCCCCTTGTTTTTTCACTATCTCAAAAATTGTTTTTACCATTTCTGCGTCTTTAATATGTTGTTTGATTGCATTTTCAACTTCACGTTCCTTGATCTTTTTACCACGCCATCCATCTTTCTTTGTGTATCTTATCGCTTTATCCAAGGCAATAGCAAGCTCTTCATTTTGATTTAAGTTATCGAATAGAGCTCTTTTTGCATTGGAATTCATGCTAGTCGGATAACTAGCAGAGTTACTTGGATTTTTCACTTTTTTACTTAGTTCAATAATTTTTGTTAAATATGATTCGTAGTGTTCTGCAGCTGTTTTGCGCTCTTTGATTAATTTATCTAGCAGGGTCGACATGTTGGCATAATACTTTGGATTAGTCGGCGTTTCATCAATAATTAGTCTTCGAACATTATTCTCAATCGTTTCCGCAATGGCTTCTTCATCTTGTCTGATTCCCTTTGGCATTTCTTTGATCGCTTCTGGGCCTCGCTGGATAATCAACTCAACCAAAGTTAAGTCCTCTAAGACAGAGACTTGTTCACTCTCTTCCGCTCTGATATACGTATCAATTAAATGACGCATCGCAGGCTCATATGCCTTTAAATCAATATAATCACCACTCGCCCGCTTCATCTCTTCCCGAACACTTTCGTAATACTTCACATCATATTTGACCTCTTCTATTTCCTTTGGAGTATAACCTGCTTGTTCCATTTCATTGGCAATATTCGCATAAGCGCGAATCAAAGCAGCAGTTTGCTTATACAAGGCGATTCGCTTTGGTTCATTTTCTTTTAACTCATTAGGGTATTCAGAGTTTTCCGCACAAAAATAACGGATGTAGGCCATTGTATCTTTAGGCGGCACTACTGGTTCACATAGTGCTTTGATACTTTCTAGCGCCTGATCCAAACGTTCCTTAGCTGCCTCCAAGCGATTAGTCAATAATCCCCCTACGTCCGATTGATCATAATCATCAAATGCACCTGAGGTATAATCTGTAATGGAATGCTCCAAACTTCCAAACAAGTCTTTATAATCAATGACATAGCCATATTCTTTGTCGTCTCCATCCAAACGGTTCACCCGGCAAATTGCTTGGAACAACCCGTGGTCACGCATGCTTTTATCAATGTAAAGATATGTTGCTGATGGAGCATCAAAACCAGTAAGTAATTTATCAACCACGATCAGTAGTTTCATCTGAGCGGGTTCTTCAATAAATTTCTTTTTAACCTCTTCTTCAAACACTTCTGGGGGCTTTCCGTTCAACATTTTTTGGTAAATTTCATATTTTTTTAATTTATCCGTTGGTGCTCCTTCGCCTGTACTCTCACCTTTAAGATCTTTAGCTGATGGATTATAAGAAGTGATGATAGCACATTGTCGTAAGCCAGAACGCAGAAACAACTCGTAATATTTGCATGCTTCATAAATGCTGCCCGCTACCAGCATGGCATTGCCACGCCCGCTTTGTAGGCGTTCTTTGATTTCCATATCAAGCATGATATCAGCTACGACTTTTTCTAATCTAGATTGCGAACTGAGCACACGCTGCATTGTGCCCCATTTCTTTTTCAACTGTGCTAAAGCATAGTCCGTCAATCCCCTTGTCTTAGCTTCAAACCACTGGTCTATCTTCTTTTCCGAGGTGATATTTTGATCGATATTTCGTGCTTCATAGCGTAAATCTAGTACTACCTTATCTGAAACAGCTTCATCAAATTTATAGGTATGAATGTATTTACCAAATACCTCAACACTTTTTTGCTTATCTTTTTTGAGCAGAGGTGTCCCTGTAAACCCGATAAAAATCGCATTGGGCAAAATGCTTTTCATTGCTTTATGCAGTTTGTTTGATTGAGTACGGTGACACTCATCCACAAAGACATAAATATCACCTTTAGCTTTAAAATCTTTGGGGATGCTTCGCTTCAGTTCATCAATATAATTTTCGTAAGCCACTTCTTCCTTGCGACCAAACTTATGGATCAGGGAACAGATCAACCATGGAGTAGGAACATTTAATTTCTGTAAGAGATCTTTTCCACTGGCTGTACGATAAATCTCTTCATCCACCCCTTTAAATACTTTTTCAATTTGCTTGTCCAGTTCATCACGATCCGTGATGATCAGTACCCGTGAATCTTTGATATGTTCGCGAATCCACTTGGTCAACCAAACCATTGTCAAACTCTTCCCGCTACCTTGGGTATGCCAAATAATCCCACCTTCGCGAATCCGAAGACTCTCTTGCGCAGCTTTTACTCCAAAATATTGATTGGGTCGTGAGATCTTTTTAATCCCTCGATCAAAAACAATAAAATCATGTACTAACTCTAACAATCTCTCTTTTTGACAGAGCTGAATCAGTTGCCGATCTAAGAGATTTTCGGTCTCGCTGTCTTCTTTCCATGTTAGGTAATATTTTTCCGGCGTCTCGATCGCTCCATAGCGAACCCCTTCTGTATCATTACCTGCCATAATCAGTTGGATCGTCGAAAAAAAGGGCTGAATAAACTCAGCTCGTTGGTTATCCAAGTTCTGGCGAATCCCCTCAGAGACAGATACCGTGCTTCGTTTTAGCTCCAATACCCCAATGGCAATCCCATTTACATACAAGACAATGTCGGGACGCTTCTTGTTCTCTCCTTTGACCGTTACTTCCTCCGCGATGGCAAACGTATTGTTCTGCGGTGTCTCCCAATCAACTAACCAGACTGTCTGAGTAGTATCTCCGATTGTTTCCTTTATTTTTACCCCATAGCGTAGCAACGAATAAACTTCCTTGTTGATATCATAGGGACTCTTCCCTTGGCTGGTAGCTGCTTTCGTAAACGCAAAAATAGCTCGATTGATTAGCCCTTGACTATACCCTTGTTTATGCAGAAACTTGCGCAAGAGAGTCACTTCTAAATTTCTATTATTTGCCCGGTCATTCCAATTCCCTAGATATTCATATTTTAGTTCGCTTTGGAATAGTTTGACGACGCGATTTTGGGTGATACGCTCTTGTTGACCAACTGTCATACTCTTAATCTCACTCTCCCTGTGAGTAATTCTTGCATCATCCCTTGTTTGATAGCATTGTACTTGTCCCGTTTTTGTTCTAAAGCTTCTATCTCGGCATCTATATCACTAAGGATTTGGGCAATTGCTTTTTGTTCTTCAATTGTTTTTGGAAATACCATTGCTAATTCTAAAATATCATTTGTATTAACATAAATCTGTGTTCCTGGTTTTGCTAATCCTACAATTAGGTTATGAACCTCATCACTGTTTATTTTGTAATACAAAAATAAAGGGAAAATATCATTACTAGGTGCTAGTCTCATTGTCCGTTGGTTAAATACGTATTTGCCACTTTCCTTAATCAATAAAACTCTACCAATTATAGTTCCGTTAGATGTTTTATCATTTAAAATCATAGTTAAATCATTTTTGTTTAAGATGAATCTTTTTATTAATTTCTCTATTCCTCTATCAATAAATGTTTGATTTTCAATATATCTTCCTTCACTTGAATAATTTCCAATAGAAACTACTTTAAAACCATCATCGTTATTGAAATATTTCTCAATAGAAGAGCCATTTTGGTAATTACAGATATCCCCTAGTTTTTTTTCTTCCCACTTCCCAGTAAACCCTGGTAAACGTTTTTTTCCAGTTAGTAGATGTTGCATGGTGCCTTGTTTGATGTTTCTCTTTTTGGCGATCAACTGCTCTAGTGAAGTAAGTAATACATCTACATCGCTCAATGCCTCGGCTATGGCTTGTTGTTCAGGGAGTGGCGGGAGAACTATTGGAAGTTTTTTTACAATGGTTCCAGTATAGCTTTGTTGCTTAGTACCTTGACAATATTCTAATGCTAAAGAATCACCATAATTTACATAATAATGAAAGAGATAATCTATTAATAATTCTTTAGTAGGAAAGAGAGCCATGCAAGATTGATTTGTTGTAGACTCCTTTCCAACAATTCCACAACTCCCTCTAGTACCTTTAGCTTCCAATCCAGTAATAGCTATAAGGAATGTACCTTTTGGAAGTATTTTTAAATTAGTTTTTTTTACAGCTTCTTTTGTAATTTTTTCAATTGTATCATTGATTACGTTGTAGTTTAGTTCACCACTTGTAATCCATCTTATATCACCATTATAATAGTCGGAATTACTCCTATATGGAGTGGCTCCGCTTGAAAAACCAGTCAAAACATCCTCGAATTTCTTTAAATTCCATTCTTTAGGAATAACTCCTACTTCAGTCTGTTTATAATCTTCCGATACCATTGTCCCCATCACCATACAAATCCCATCCTTTGTAGATGTGCCTCTACTTTCTCTGTTAGATCTTCCACTTCCCCTTGTAAAGCTGACAAAGGTGTAGCATAACGTTCTGCCAGTTCTTTTACTCGCTTAGATAGCCGCTGCGATATCCTATCCAACTCGCTTTGTATAGCATTTTGGAGTGTTGCCATCCATTTATCATCTACAACAAAATTTTGGATGTCCGCTTCGCTTAGTTCCCTATATTTTGTGAGAACTTGATCATCCAAAGCTTTTCGTGCCAGTTTAAGCTGTTTATTCGCTTCCGCTTCTTGTTCAATCAGTGCTGCATATGCTTGGAGCACTGCTAGTTCATCAGCTGCATATGCATCCTGTTTAATCTCTTTGATCCGTTTCTGGATGCTTGCTTTGCTGATCTTGCCTTTATCTGATTTTACTTCTTCAAGCAAACCATCTTCACCAGCGTGTTCTTCTTCTAACTCTTCTTTTTCACGAAGTATTGCCTCTTTTGCAGTTTCCAGCTGGTCGATCGCTGACTGTTCCTCAGCAAAGTAGCGGTTGACCACAAGGTTTTTGGGGAGTAGATCACAATCCCATTCTTGTTTCTTCTCGTTTACAACAACCACTTCTGCTTTCCAGCCATCGAAAGCAATGAGATACAGATCATCCTGCATGGTTTCCAACCAATAGGTCATTAGATGCTGGTAGATATCATAGGGATCAATCAGCTGAATATCTGAAAAGGACTCCAGAATATCCTCCGCTAGCTGATGAATCACTTCTTTAGGTTTCACACCTTGGCTAAGCTGTTTAAGCATTGCAGTACTGTGTTGTTGCCATGTGGCAAACACTATCTCTACTGCTTGGATATAGCTTTTAAATTCCGAATGAGTAAAAATCGTTTGTTTAATTTCCTCCGAAGGAACCATCAACTTACTGTAACCTGTTCTTAAACTTAGTGAGAACAAAGAATTCTTCAAAGTAGGAAAAACATTCCAGTAAGTTGCTAAATTATTAATATCTCTCTCTGGAATATCTCCTAACAAATGTGCTTCGATATCCTGTATATCTTCACTATCTTGACTGTCTATATACCGAGGAATATTTAGGTTGTACTCATTTTGTTCGATATCGTCTAGTGAAACCATCCTCGAATAGTGGGGAATGGTTAATTGCTTGGTAAAAACGTCGACAATTCTATGCACATCTTGCTCCCTCAAGCGATTTTTGTTGCCATCTTTCATAAAACCTTTACTTGCATCAATCATAAAGATACCTTTGCGGCTTTCGGCGTTTTCTTTATCAAGAACAATGATACAAGCAGGAATACCTGTCCCATAAAACAGGTTGGCTGGAAGTCCGATAATCCCTTTGATAAAGCCTTTGCGAATCAATTGTTTACGGATTTCCGCTTCTGCATTTCCTCGAAATAAAACACCATGAGGCAGGATAATCGCACCTTTTCCTTTATTCTTCAGGGAACGAATCAGATGTAAGAGAAACGCATAATCGCCATTTTTCGCTGGTGGCATACCATAGCCATGGAATCGTTCGTATAAATCATTCGCTGGATCAAAGCCATTGCTCCATGCTTTGGTAGAGAAGGGAGGATTAGCTACAGCAAAATCAAAGGTTTTTAACGTCCCGTCTTCCTGTTTAAAATAAGGTTTGGATAAGGTATTATCTTGCCAAATTTCAGCTGTGGGGTTGTTATGTAAGATCATGTTCATTTTCGCAAGAGCAGCGGTCGCATTATCCATCTCCTGTCCGTAAATAGTAACTCCAAACTGCACTTCATCAGCAGCTTTTAACAGCAGTGATCCTGATCCGCATGTCGGATCGTAGATGGTTTGGTCCTGGCTCTTAGCTTGATTGATACCTATTACTTTTGCCATTATCCTTGAAACTTCAGCTGGTGTATAAAATTGTCCTTTGCTTTTACCTGATTCCGTCGCAAAATGGCGCATTAAGTATTCATAGGCATCACCTAAGATATCGTCACCATCTGCTTTATTGTTCCGAAAGTTTAAACTAGGGTTTTCAAAGATGGCAACTAAATTGGACAAACGGTCTTGCATTTCCTTGCCTTTCCCTAGTTTATCAGGATCATTAAAGTCAGCATCCACATCAATAACCCCTTTGAGGTCATTAGCTTCTGCTAACTTGGCGATGATTTTATTCATTCCATCTCCGATCTCTTTCGTCCCTTTGAGTTTAACCATATCCTGAAAACTTCCATCTTCAGGGATTTCAATCAGTGCATCTACCTTACCTGCATATTTATCGGATACATATTTAACAAACAACAAGATTAAGACGTAGTTTTTGTACTGGGAAGCATCCATTCCACCTCTTAATTCATCACAACTTTTCCATAACGAACTATATAGTTCACTTTTCTTTATTGCCATTATTCTCTTCCCTTCTTTAATTGGAGCCTATCGATATCCCAAAAATCATTGCTGAGATTATTCTATCATTCCTTAAAATTATTCTATAATCGACATACGAGTTCCTTTTTTCGACAAAAATCTATTTTAATCCTGTATTTTATTATTTTAAAACATATTAAAATAAAATATTTGAGTATTTTCTTCATTAAACAAATAACTCAAAAAGGAAAAAGGATTTATATATGCGAATTATTAATAATAACAACTATAGAAAAAGGTGAGCTTTTGATAGTAGATGTAAGAAGATTTAAAGATGCGATAGACTCTAGATTTTGGAAACATATTACTAAAGAATCATCTTTTAAAGATATCTTGGATTACAAAGATACTAGAAAAGATAAGTTTGTATCCGAAGTAGCAAAAAACCTCAATAGTTTCGAACATCATTTCAGCAAACCTTTTTACAACTATATTCCTAAAGCTCATGGTATTCTACGAAAAATAAAATCCTATACATTAGCAGATACTTGTATATATTACTATTGTGTAAAACAGCTAGAAGATTTGTTATCAAATGAGATAAAAAAAACAAATCATGTATTTGGAGGTTTTAGATTTACTAAGGACTTAAAAGTCTCAAAAAAGTATCTTGATGAACTTGCATTTGATCCAGAGTATGGAAGCGTTCTCGCAGAGAATAATTTTAGAGAAGAATGGAGTGACTACCAAAACCTTGCTCAGAGCTTATATGAGCGTCACTATGATCTCTATATTCACATTGATGTTGCTCATTTTTACGATGACATCAATTTAGATATACTTGAAAATAAACTTAGAGATGTTGCTATAAACAAGTCGAAAATTATAGATCTTCTGTTTAATTTTCTACGTCTGTCTGATAAAACAGACCTAGGTTATATTCCTAGTAGTGTGGGTGTACCTCAAGAAGATGTTGGTGAAATGTCTAGACTGTTAGCAAACTTCTATCTCTCATCATTTGATCAAAGAATAGATGAACATATTAATAAGAATTTTACTGATGGCGATTGCTTTTATACTCGCTATGCTGATGACATGTGGTTTTGTTTAAATGGAGATATAAACGAGGCGCATAAATTAATCCAAAAAGTTTCTTTTGAACTAAATAAACTTAAACTTCATATCAACGAAAGTAAATTGAAATTCTTCCATTCCGATGAATTTAATGAATATTGGATGTTTTATGATTGGATTGAAATGTTTGAAAACAAATCCAACATAAACTATCTCTATGATAAATATTGGATTTTACACAATAATAAAGAAGGTAGATGGTTCTCACTCGCCTTATATATACTAAGAGCAATAATTTCTAACAATGAATATCCAAAAGAGGATATTATTAATAACTTATTAACTACATTTGATGAAGCATATAATTTTTTACATTCTATCATTACTGAACCTAAGTTTACATTCAGAATTAACAACGAAACTTCTCTTTTTTTTAAATGCCTTATAAATAAATATCCAAATCTCAAAAGTTGTTTAAAAGACTTCTTATATAGCGATCAGAACATTTACCCCAACGTTGAGTATTTTATTCTTGAATTTTTGGTAGGTACTTGTAATGAAAAAGATACTGATTTCTTTTATGATTATTATTTCAAAGCAACTACCTTAAATCACCACTGGTATTCAAGATGTCTCTGTTTAAAATTTTTAATAAACTATTCTTTTGTACTTGAGAACACTATATACACAAAAGAACTACAAAAATTGATAAAACATTTCGGTAATTCTTCGTACCGATTTAATCGGATTGAAAGAAGATATGCTATGTATTTAATTTACGGACTAAGATTTCGTAAAGGAGATGAGGTTTTAAATAAATTCTTTAATTTACCTGAGGACAAGGCATTCTTAGAGTACATACGTACAATGAGTGGTGTTTAGGAACGGCTATTGATCCAGCATTGGATTACGAACAGAAAGTGAAGTCTCTGCTGATCATGCCTATCAATAAGATGGGACGATTACACCAAGATCAAAGGAAAATGCGTTGCCCAGCATTAGTTTGTTACCAACATATTTAAAGATAGTTAAAATGAATAGATCGCTGTTGAAAAGAACTACTTACTAGATCATAAATTTCCCAAGATTAATTGAACTAAGCTGGAAACACTTAAATTAACTTTTTGAGGAGTTTTGTTCCATTCAGCGATCTTTTCAGGTATACAAGAAATCCTCTCTTTCCATTTCACCCAGAATCGGAAATTCAATGTGAAAGATACACCTATACCTCTATTCATTCCAACACCACCACATAAAATTTTCAAATTTAATTCTATTAGACAGTAATAAAAAACGTAATAGAAGTAAAAATATCTCAATTAGCATCCATTACTTGAACCTCGAATTATTATGCTATAATTCTAACTATGCCAACAATTGCATAAAGAGGTGATATCATGAAACTCGGCTTCAAATCCAATGACTTCATCGGAAGAGATAAAGAACTAGCACAACTGCTAGATATATATGAAGATACCAAAGCTGGAAATACGAATGTGGTGGTTATCGAAGCGGATACGGGGATTGGGAAGACTCGGCTTATCCAAGAGTTGTATCATTACTTGACGATCTATGATGATGACCCGAATTATTGGCCGGATAACCTCGAAGATACGAAGCACACGATGACGATTGTACCGGAGTTTGATGTGCTGGAAAACAACAAAGAATTGCAAATGCCATGGCTGTGGGTGGCGATGCGTTGTCCGAATACGGATGAACGAAACAGTCATTTTCATACGACAGCGTTGAATCAAATTCGCAAGCAGATCAAGTTGCATCTGGGTGGATTGATCGAACGGAAGCGGCATAGTGCAGATAATCGAAAAGCGATGCGCAATGGGGTTTCACTTTTTATCAATTATGCTTTCCCCGGCAGCGGGATGGCATTGGAGCTCATCGCTGGTATACTATCTGGTATAGATAATGGATTAAATACATATGAATCACTCAAAAATTTGGTCAAAAATAAAAAAGAAAATCAGCATCGCGATCGCAACGCCATCCTCGCTCAACAAGAATATACCTCTTTCATCGATCAAACGATGGATATCTTCTCTACTATTCTCTCTACCAATCAAAAGGAGTCGAGACTCCCTCTCATTCTTGTGGTCGATGATGCTCAGTGGGCAGATCCGCTCACGCTCGCATTCACAAAAAAGCTAGTAGAAACAGGGGTAGAAAAGAAATGGCCGATTTTGATTTTATGTACATGTTGGGAATCTAGTTTAAAAGAACAAAACCTAGCATCATCAGAGGATTTGGTACACTTTGGTGCTTTGGTGAAACAAGTAGAAGAGATCTCCCATACCCATCTGATCAAAATGAAGAAATTAAGACATGCAGATATCGAACAGATCATTAGTTTAGAATTAAGCAACATCAGTACACCAGCAAAAAAGAAATTGGCTCGTGATTGCAGCGGCGATTTGGAACTACTGTGGGATTCGATCAAACGAATAAAAAATACGCCGGGTTTTATTGATGCAACTGGTGAGTTACGAATACCTCTATCGCGATTAGATTTTCATTCCAATAAAAAGAAAGAGATAGCTAGGGAAAAAATTTTAGACTTAGGGATAGAAAAGGTTTTGTTGCTGGCATGGGGCAGTGCACAAGGGATTAAATTTTCCAAGCCTTTTTTGGAGCGATGTATACAGAAATTCAAAGATGAGTTCCCTGTAAATCTCACTCATTTTTATCACTTGGATACTCCTCACAATCTGATTAAAATAAAAAACCATGTCCTTTTCGATGAGATGTTTACATTTAATCGACGTTTGTACTACGAGATCGCCAGAGAAATTTTAGAAGATTTACCCCATCGGGAGCAAATCGATGCAATGCTACTCGATTTTTACAAAGAAATCATCACCAGTGCTCAGGTCGATACGTTGGATAGCTATGAGCAGATCACCATCTATGAAGAGTTTCGTTACCATGTAGAGAAGAGTAACCAGCAAGTAATACTCCAAGAACTGTACTCGTTAGCAGGTATCCGATTATTGGAACTCTGTTTGCAAAATGGATTCTTCAAAAGCTGCATGGATGTAGGAGATCGTTTGCTAGCTTCCACTCATCTTTCGAATGAAAACTATAAATATGTCTTAAGCATCCTCATCAAAGCCTCTTTTGATGCTGGTGAAGTCGAGATGGAAGAAATATATATCAAGCTATACTCAGAAAATACGTTTCTCCATAATGAAAAAGATCAAGATTTACTTGGTCTTCTATACAAATCCAAGTATCATCAACGCCTTTTTCACACCGAAAAAGCAGTATCACTAGCAGAAAAAGCGGTCAGCAAAGCAGGTTCGAGCAAAGATTATCAAGCATACAAATGCCATGAACAATTGGTAAACGCCTATTTTTATGCTGGGTTGAATCAAAACGGGTTTGCCACACTAAATAACATGGAACGAGATTTCCAAGATTTTTTGGAAGATAACAAACGGATTAACGCCTCCTTTCATCATACTGTTGCCCTTTTGTGTCATAATGTTGATCTCAATCAACAAGTAGTCGAAAGAGCAGCTACTTGTAAAACGGCCTACTCAGGCTTTCATGATACCTATAATCACATGCTGTCTCGTGTGAATCTAGCTGATGGGTATATGGGAATAGGAATGCTCGCAGAAGCAGAACAAGAAATTAGTCGTGTATACAAGAGAGCAAAAGCAAGCAACTGGGTAAACGCCCATAACATCGCAGCCATTTGTTATGGGAACATTTTAGCTTTACAAGGAAGGCTGTCAGAGGCTTTTCAGTATTACGAAGAAGGGATTTCCCTATCCAAACAGATCAAACACAATTGGGATTTGTATTATGGCTTGATCTGGAGGTCTATGTGTCTTGCGAAATTTGGCGATCCTATTTCTATCCAAAATCTATCGGTTTATAAGAGAGAGTGCGACAACAGAGGATACAACTATTTGTCCTCGTTAGCTGCTTCCTTTTCTCTGTTAGCCTCGTATTTCTTAGCTCAAAAGCATCCAGACAGCAAAGAAATGTTGGCATCGATCGATCAACAGTCTACCCCAGGTCTCTATGCACAAGCAGTTGCAGCTTATCTCCTCGTAGAAAATGTGGAACCAAATGAAGCAGATGCATATATTTCTGACATGATCTCATCCACCTTAAAATGTGAAGGAATAAAGGGATTTCCAGAAGTAATTGGTACTTATATCGAAAAAGCGAGAACCCAAGGCTTAGTAGATCCTGCATCTCTTACACCCTGTGATCAATGGAATGAAAAATATGTAATACCTATCTTACAATTCCGCCAGCAAATCATCAGTGAGTTGGAACAAGAATATAGTGTCCAGCCTAAGATAAAAAGCTGTTCCTTACGTTGTGATGCCATCTGCTGTTATGATGGCGTTTATCTTTTAGAAGATGAAGAAGAATTGCTAAAAACGACAGTAAATAAATACCCTACATACTTTGAACACTTGCCTGAGGAATTTATTGTGGATGGAAACTGGCAAGATATCCAAGTAGGCAGAAAAACAGCCGTAAGACCTCATATCTACAAATCAGATTACCCTGCCCATTTTGAACAGACTCGGTGTGTCTTTGCATTGGAAGGTGGACTTTGTTCCTTACAAAAAGCAGCTACCGCATTGGATTTTCATCCATGGAAGTTTAAGCCTACTGCTTGTTGGTCCTTTCCCATTCGACTAAAGAATGGTCACATCTCTGGTCCTCCTGCAATAGACGAACAAGACCCAGATTATATTGATGAAACATATCCTGGTTATAGTAAATTTGTCCCTTGTGGAAAACATCATGATGATGGTATGAGCTGGTCCAGACACTACCAACAAGAATTGCAATACTTAAAGCAGAAAATAAAAAAATAGAGCGGCTTCGGCTGCTTTTCTTTTATGTATTGACCTTTACTCCCATCCTTTTACTACTTGAAGCATCTTCACTTAACAGAGAGCAAGAAATCCGAATTCATACCGTATTTTGCCCACTGAGTTGGAGATGGGCTATTGTCTCCTTGAACCTGTAACTGCTTCGTCTCCTCTTTTCAGAATCATTTCCTTATATGAAGTAATTTTATGTTCTAACATTTTATTTGTTTCTCCCAGTGTCTTTAACTGGATTTCGATCGAACTTTTATGATCTTCTAATAGTTTTAATCGATCTATTACTGTATTTTCTCCTTTAGTAAACAAGTAGGCATATTCTCTTATTTTTGTGATTGGCATTTGCGTCTCTTTTAATTTTAAAACAAATTTTAGCCATTGAAGATGTGATTCCGTATATTTTCTTTCTCCACGTTCATTCCGATCTGGAAGAATGATATTCTCTTTTTCATAATACCGTAATGTATGTGTACTAATCCCTACTAGTTGTGCCACTTCACCAATGGTATACATAAAAACCTCCATATTTAACCAACACTACTTAAATGTGAAAAATAGACTTGACTTAGAGTTTACTTTAACCATTATGATAAATCCGTATCAGTTAAACAATCCATTTTTGTTAGTATACACAAAATATTAGGAGGAAATAAAATGAAAAAATATACCGTTATTACAGGTGCAAGTTCAGGGATTGGTTATGAAACAGCTCTAGCTTTTGCTGCTCGTGGAAAAAATTTAGTCATTGTAGCGCGTAGAACCAAGGAGCTTGAAAAACTAAAATCAGAAATCGCGAAAGTAAATGCTGAATTAGATGTCGTTATAAAAATAGTTGATTTATCTAATACGAAAAATGCGTATACATTGTATGAAGATTTAAAGGAATACGAAATTGAAACTTGGATTAATAATGCAGGGTTTGGTAATTTTGCAACAGTTGGAGATCAAAATTTAACTAAAATCGAGACAATGCTTAATTTAAATATTGAAGCTTTAACTATTTTAACGTCTCTTTATGTGCGTGACTATTCAACAGTTGAAGGAACGCAATTAATTAACGTTTCATCAGGTGGAGGATATACGATTATTGGAAATGCAATCACATACTGTGCTTCTAAATTCTATGTAAGTGCCTTAACTGAAGGACTTGCACATGAATTAAAAGAAAAAGGTGCAAGCATGCAAGCAAAAGTATTAGCTCCTGCTGCAACTGAAACTGAATTTGCAAAAGTATCAAGAGACTTAGAAGAAAATATTAAATATGAAGGGATACTTCCAAAATACCATACAGCTGAAGAAATGGCTGATTTTATGCTTGATCTTTACGATAGCGAAAAAGTAGTAGGGATTGTCGATGGTCTTACGTATGAATTTCAATTAAAAGATCCAATTTATCCTTATGCAGTAAGAACATAGTAAGGTTGAATTGTCATGGATTCCGCCTTAGCTGGAGGCTCCAACATTGATTCTTGTAAGATATAGATATCATCATATTTATTGATATCTATATTAATAACAATACCCCTGCTTAGCATCCTAGTGCTGTGATACTAAAAACATTGATGCTGTGTAAATTCGATGAAAAATGCATCTTACCCACCTTTCTTCTTCCTCGACTTAGCACATCTAAGTATGCAAAAGTTAGATAGGTCCACCTACGATAGATAGAGAAATGCAAAACGGAGCCCCTGCTCTAATTTGATCATGGATAACCCCAAAATAAAGAAAATAGAGAAAGTGAGCGTTTTGATCGGATTCGCTCGCCTTCTCTTGTTATTTGTTACCACTAGACAATTGGCAATTCCCATTACTTCTCCTCGTTTAGGAGGCAATCAAATTTGACCAAGATTGCATTGTCCTTATTTTGGAGAATCAACTTTCGATATCCTTTCTACACTTATCCCCCTAGCATTTTGCTTTATATCTGCTATGATCCATTCCCTATCTTGCAGCAAATTTTTGTATTGTCTAAATTCTTTTGGAAATACGGTTAATTTTTGTATTCCCTGTGGGGAATGGAGTGTAATAAACGCCATTTCATGACCATATCTTGTTTTTATTTGTTTGATGGACTGAATTTCTCCTGTTATTTGTCTTTTATTAAGTTTCGATTCAGCTGGTTGTGTGATGACTGTATCTATATATACTTCTTGCTCTACCTTCTCTGGAATATCAATCCGGCCATATTTCATCCAAACCTCATTCAAATCTTTACACGCCCGGTAAACAGATTGATCCAACAAAGAAACTTCTTTCCCATAGAGAATAGCCTCTTCCCTTAATTTGTCCCGCGCTGCCTCGCCTGCTTTATCGTTATCAAACGCAAGTACAATCTTTCTTGCTTGAAACCATTCCCATCGAATACCATGGAGGCCAAATATAGCACAGCTATTTGGATATCCACTCATGATCAAGGATAGACAATCAAATACACCTTCTGTTATGTATACCGTGTCTTCTTTCAATACACGAGCATTAAATATACCTTTTGGTCCAGATTGGTTCATATGTTTGCCTGGTGCAAAGTGTTTCCGCTCCGTTTTGGAGGTAATCTTGTGGCTTTCCCCAATCGATCGCCCATACAGATTTACAATCTTTCCATCTGGTGTGGTATGAGGAAAGGTGATACGCCCCCATTTCCAGCCTCCCCAATCCTTTTCCCTTGCAAATCCAACTCCAAATGATGGAGCAAAGGACAAATCGATCCCTCTGGAAGCTAAGTATTTGATTGCAACATTACTTGATAATAATTGCTCTTGGTATTTCAAACACTCTTCTGTCCGATCTTCAAATGCATCCATTTTTTTACGACGAAAAGGTTTCTTTTTATTTGGTGAAATCTGGAAAGATTGCGATTCCGAGTGTTCCTTTTTATTCTGAAGTGATATATCCTTTTCAGTTAGATACAATGCTTGTAAAATATCAGATCGAGAGCAGCCTACAAAACAATGTAATACGATAAACCCTTGATTGTTCTCCCAAATAGATAGGGATGGATGTTCATCGTCATGTGCAGGACAACAAGCTTGATACCCTCTTCTATTTCTTTTCACACCTTCTAAACGCACTAAAATCTTCTCTAATTGATCAGGCACGGATTTCCACCACTTCCTTTCGCGCACAATTGTTCGGTAATAAAGTATATGGTACTCCGTTACTATCCATGTTTGTTTATTGTGTATTCCTTATATGATTAGATTAGCTTTTTCCTATAATAAAATTATCTCATTTCGAAGTTTGTAAGAAAAGATCATAACTAATTTTCTATTTTACTATTGCGAATGATAAGAATTCATTTACTATGTTTTTACTGACCGAAAAAAATAAGATAATCGAATAAGTAACGATTACCCAATAATGAGGTGTTAGGATGAACATAGGAAACCATTATCTTCAAACATCTATCGCCACTTTTCAGAGTATGAAAAGCCTCGCAGATAAAACCTTTGCACAACTCACCTTTGAGGAACTCCACTACACTCCTTCTAGTGAATCTAACAGTATTGCAATCATTGTGAAACATATGTATGGAAATATGAGATCCAGATGGACAAACTTATTTGACAGTGACGGCGAAAAGCCCGATCGGAATCGAGATGCGGAGTTTGAGGGAAGTTTTCAAAGCAAAGAGGAGTTACTTGATGCTTGGGAAGCCGGTTGGAAGATTTTATTTGATGTCCTCCATATTCTTTCCCCAAACGACTTGCTACGGACTACCAAAATCCGAGGCGTCGATCATACGATAATAGAAGCGATTGAGCGTCAAATCGCCCATTATTCCAATCATGTCAGGCAAATTGTTTATATCGGTAAAATGGTTAAAAATGAGAAATGGTCCACCCTTAGCATTCCAAAGAAAAAATGGAATGATTGATGTTTGTACTTTATGAAACATAAAAAACACCCTTACCTATTTTCAGAACAAGGGTGTTTTTTTCCTATTTTAAAAATTTTCCTGCCTTCTATTCAAACACCAGATACCAATACAATGCTATTTCATTGTTGGTTTGATCTAGCCCTTTGTAAACAAAAGCATCAAAACCACCTAGTACAAAGCCACAACTTTCGTAAAACTTACATGCTGCTACATTATTGTTCTGGGTCTCTAGCATGATACCAGGCATCTTACCCACTTTTGCCCATTGTATGGCTTGTTGGATTAGTTTTTTGCCTATGTTAAGCCCTCTATATTGTTTGTCTACCAGTATTTCTTCTATATAAGCATACTTGTTCCAGTTACGTTTCAACTTGATCTGGCCGACTACTCGATCACCTGCAATTGCCAAATACACGATTCGTTCTAGATCATCGCTATCATCGGAGTCATCTTCATCGATCTCTTCTGGTACCTCATCTGCATACGATTTTTCAAAAGGCGGTACTTGTTGTACTGTATACGTGATTTGATTGTTCTGTAAAGAAAGCACAAGTACCCCATCCACCGTAAAGCTTCCATCTATATTGATGGGTTTGTGCTCATCTTCCGCTAGTTGTTCTTTGATTATAATGTCCATTTCAATCCCCCTAAAAATAAGTGTCTATAAAATTCAAAACACTTGGGGGACCTCTGACTTAGTAGAAAACTTCCTTTACTTGCAAGTGAATACCTCCATTAACCTTCTTATTCTATTTATAACCATACTTAGGTAACAATTCGGGTTGGACAGAGAGTGGGAACTCCCTGTCCAGCGAATCCCGTTGAGACTATCAGCTTTCACCCTTGCAGCGAGCCGCAAAGACAGCCTGAGCCCTACGGAACTCCTCATACATCGACTCGGGAGGACCTGGCTTCTTGGCAGGCTTTTCTTCAGAAGTAACCTGTACCAAAGCAGCCCGTTCCTCATAGGCTTCTGTCGGGATATCATCTGGCGACAGAAACCACCCTGCTTCGATGTGCTTGTCGGTCAGGGTGACCTCCTTGCTTCTTGTGATCCCCACGAAACCCACGATCTGCGTGGTACCCCAGATCTCATCGAAGACCACATCGGGGAGGATCTCGATCGTGAGCCCCGTTTTGATCTCGGTGTGTCGGACGGCTGCTTCCATCAGGAACCTCATGAGCTCTTCAGCCGAGAGGTTCTCGTCCACCTTCACCCGACCACCAGGGTATTCCCATGGATCGATCTTTGGAGGGATCGTCCTCAGAGCAAGGATCTCCCTTGTATCTTCGTGTACCACCATCACGAAGACAGCCATCTTCCTTTTTGCCATCTTGCGCTGCCTTCCATGTGATAGGAAATGAGACAGTGATGCTTCTTTTACTGTAGCATATCTCTTTTTTGGATTCTATTCCGATTATTTGTATGTTTGAGATTTCACTTTGTTATTTCAATTTGGCCACAACAAACCCTATCAAAATAATCCCGAAACCTATCCCCGTTTTCCAACTGGGAATCTCCTTCAAGAAGATATATCCCATAATAAGGGAAATCAATAGTTCCAATCCTTTTGAAGCTGCTAACACATAGCTTAAATTGCCAATTGCTTTGTATCCAAATTTGATACCATAACCGATACAAATGTTAACAAACAAAAAGAGAGGGAGCATCATGAGTTGGAATTTGAATGTTGCCCAAAAATGAGAATCGATGTGTTTGCTTTGATACGAAAAAATAAAATTAGCAGCAAACAAACCTCCAAATACAAGAAGGAAACTATATACGTAATACAATGTCACCCCTCCAGAGTAGATCCCTTATGTAACACATGCTTCCCCAAATCCCAAATTTTATATAAGAAAAGAACCCACTTGTCTTCTTAAGGAATAAACAAATGAGTTCTATCTATTATTGGATATCAATTTTTGAAACTCTCCACCCATTACTGGTATTGGATAGTGTTGCGATAACTTCCGCTGGGCTTTGTTCCTCCACGTATACTTTAGCTGTAACTTCGATTTGTCCTTTTTTACGTTTAAAGCTGATTTTTTTTGCATCTGTTTTATAATCCACTAAATAACCAGTGATTTCTTCATCATGAGGCAACCAGCCTTCTTCTAACGTTTCACCAGCAACTTTAATGAACGTATCAATACTGTCCTTTGTTTGATAAGGTGCTAATGTTTGGTGGATTTCCTCCCCAGACAACGGATGTAAAACAGTATTTATTTCGCCACTCTCCAGCTTTTCTTCTTTCATCGCTTTGTCCACGAGAGACATTTGAGCTTCATAAGCTTTTTGTAAAAAATCGATTGCATCTTTATCAGACAAATCGTTGATCTGTTTATCTTGTTGTTTTTCGATATTTTCAACAGTAGTTGGATTCGCATACCCCTCCAAATCTACGGATGAACAACCCCATAAACTTACTGCCAATACAATTAACATTATTCCTACGATCTGTTTTTTTTCCATTTCCGACACCTCTTCCTATTTATTCGAACATTGTTTATAGTATTATTTTACGCAGCACGAAAAGAAAAGTCGTTTCATAAAGGTTAAAATAGCCAAAAGGATGGGAATATGATAAATTGGAAAAATTTCATATCTGTATTGCTGTTGTTTTCATTAACAGGATGTAATCTATTCCCCTTTCCTACTGATTTACTTCAAAAACCTAGTAATAATCAAGGGGACGCATTCCGAGTTTTTTCCTCCTTTATCCCTAGAGATTATAAAATGCTAGTACCACAACAATCCGATTATACAGGGGCGATAAATCTCGTTGACTTAGATCAAGATTCTCACCCCGAAATCGTGGGGATTGTTGGAGCAGAAAATGGATTGGGCTTGTTACTTATCATTCTCCATCAAAAAAATCGTCAATGGGAATTAGCAACAAAGATAACCATACCAAATCATGACCGTTTTCATTATTTAGCATTTCGAGATGTAGCAGGAGATAAGCGACCAGAAGTGATCATTGGAACTACGAATGCATCAACGGCTGATCGCGATGGAGAGAAATATTTATCTGTCTTTCGCATACAAACGGATTATTCTTATTCTCTTGTACTAAAGCAACAGTACCTTTATAACGTTGCTATAGAAGATTGGACGAATGATAAACGAGATGAGATGCTGATATTTACGAAAAACAAAGAAAACCAACTTATAGCACAATTTATTCAATGCATACAAAATTGCAAACAGCTAGATTCATATTTATTTCCTACTGAGTTTTCGTCTAATAGCGCTTTATTTTTTGATAATGTGCTACAAGCTACTACAGTAAATTTAAAATACCATCAAAAAGGAGTCTTTGTCACGCTTAGTGCTTATGATAGTCATCTATATACTACAGCATTGGTGATCGAAAACGGGCGATTAAAAAACTTGATGGCAGGAAAAGAAGCTTTTACCGTTCAAACTTTTTATCGTAATTCTTCCTTGCGTATGCAAACACAAGATAACAACAAAGATGGAATTGCAGAAATCAAAAGCAATACATCCCTTCCAACTGATATCCAATATGATGCCTATACATTCAACGGAAAAATGACCATATGGTATCAATTAGATAAAAACAATAACTTGCAACCTGTTAAAAAAATCTATACAGATGAGCAACAAACATTTGAATTTGACATTCCACCTACATGGGATCAACATATCCAATTAACAGAACTCTCACCAAATCAATTGCAAATTTCTTATCGCAATAAAGCAAAGAAGTGGATTCCCCTCTATACGCTTCATCATATTCCAATAAACAAATGGTCTGATTTTCAAGCCTTAATGAAGAAAAGAGAAGAAAGTTATACGTTATTGAACAAAAATCAGAACAAAATATTAGTCTTATCGATAACAAAAGAGTCAAGTCATATTCCTGAAAAATATAAAGCGAATCTTCAAAAATGGGAGAAATCCATTACTTTTCTCAAATAAACGGAAGGAAGAAATAGGAATGAAAGTATTGCTACTAGAAGATGAGGAAGGAATTCGGAGCTTTGTCCGGATCAATCTCAAACGTCAAGGTTTTGAAGTAATCGAAACGACAACAGGAGAAGAAGCATTAACAAAATTCCATCAGATGGATGATATCTCCATTGCTGTTCTGGATGTCATGTTGCCAGACATGGATGGTTTTGCAGTCTGTAAACAAATAAGACAAAAGGACACAGATATCGGAATTATTATGCTTACAGCGAAAAGTCAGATGGAAGATAAATTAGAAGGGTTTGACTGTGGAGCGGATGACTATATTTCCAAACCATTTAGCCCCGCTGAACTAATTGCCCGAATGAAGGTATTGGGGAAACGGCTCAAAACAAAGAAACCTGCCAACGTACTCGCACTTGCTCCCTTTACGCTTCAACTGGAACAACGAAAGTTGGACAGATCAGGCTCCATCATTAATTTGACACCAAAAGAATTTGAGATTTTAAAAATATTGATGGAGAAACCCAATACAGCAGTTAGTCGTGATGAAATCTTAAATCAAGTTTGGGGAAAGCATTACGTAGGCGATCTAAAAACCGTCGATATTCACATCCGTCGATTGCGAAAAAAAGTAGAAGATGATCCATCTGAACCTATCTATTTAGAAACCATTTGGGGCTTTGGGTATCTTTGGAGACACCACAAGTGATACGAAAAAACTTGAAAAATCGCATGGCACTCGCCTTTGGAACACTAATTGTATGTGTGGTTGTTCTTGTGGAAGTCTTTTTTCTGATTGCTTTGTATCAATATTACTATGGTACAGTGGTTCAAACTTTGGTTCAAGAAAGTGCTGCTTCAACCCGGTATTTTAACCAATACTCTTTTGAAACCCTTTCCGCACTCGCTCAACGTATAAGTGATGAAAAAAGGCAAGAAAAATCTTATCTCGATTTTCAAATTATTGATTTGGACAATCGAGTAATTCTTGATTCCTATCGGATGTCGTATACCACTTCTTTACAAACACCGGATATCCAAAAAGCATTATCAGGAAAGGTAGGAATTTGGAAAGGTGAACCATCAGGCTCTGATGAAACGATTATAGCTGTATCTAATCCAATTCGGATTAATCAACAAATCGTAGGTGTACTCCGTTATTCATCCTCTGCAACGGAACTTGATCAAAAGATAACGCAATTCATGTTTCTGTCAATCGTATTGGCACTCATTTTGATCAGTTTGTCTGTGATCGTCAGTTATTGGATTGCAAAACGAATAGTAAAACCGATTACCGATCTCACTTCCTTAGCAAAACAAATAGCTGCTGGTAATTTCCTGCTCACTTCACAAAAGCACCAACATGACGAAGTAGGAGTGTTAAGTGAAACGATGAACATCATGTCTCAAGAACTTCGAAAAAACGAACAACTAAAAAATGAGTTTATCTCTGCTATTTCGCATGAACTCAGAACTCCATTAACATCCATTAACGGTTGGATTGAAACCATCCAAGAAGGACAACTAGAAGATAGAGAAGAAACCGAGCTTGGGCTCCTTATCATGAAAAAAGAATCCCAGCGTTTAACCAAGTTAGTAGAAAATTTATTGGATTTTTCACACTATCAAGCTGGTCAAATGAAATTGGAAAAAGAAATGTTTTCCTTAAGTCAATTGCTTACAGAAATCGAAAAACAATTTTCAAGGCTGAGCAAAAAACAAAATGTAACATTTGAAGTAAAGCATAAACCTGATATAGAACTGTATGCCGATCCCAATCGAATCAAACAAGTTCTTATCAATCTACTCGATAATGCTTTTAAATTTACTCCTGTAGAAGGAAGAGTGGAACTTACTGCTACAGAAGATTCTCAAACCATTACAGTAACCGTTACCGACAATGGAGCAGGAATAGAGGAGTCTGAAATAAAAAATATAACCAAAAGATTTTACAAAGCTTCTAGTAAAAAGAAAGGAAGTGGACTAGGGTTAGCGATCTGCAAAGAAATTATTCAGCTTCATGAAGGACAGCTTGTAATTAACAGTGTGTTAGGAAAAGGGACAAGTATATCTTTTCCATTACCAAAAACAAGCCAGATAGAGAAAACATAACCTTTAAATATTACCCTAAATCAAATCAACAACGGACGGTGATGTAAATTTTTGATCTAGACTATCTATGAAATCCAGTGACAGGGTACCTGTTCTAGTCCATGAGATGGATACCAATCATAGTGAGCGATGAGTCTTTTGGCTTATTTAATTTGCCATAGACTCACCACTTCCTTTATCTACTCAATATTCAAAAAGGTTATACTCCATCTTCTTGCATAAGTTCGCACAGGGTGAAAGTAATCCATGCTTCCTCCTTATCCTCATCAGAAGAGTTGGGATCATGAATGATCAGTTCACAACGATCTTTGACGAGCATGTATTCCTCCACCTCATCGTCAAACAAACATGGTTCCCAAAAGTTTGGAAAGCCTCGCCGGAGCTTTTCCATAATATTGACTTCATCGACTCCAGATGCACGTATAATTCGTAGCCAATTATTAGCAAATAACAAATAATCTTTTCGATCTGCCGACTCGACGAATGCACGAGTTTCTCCACCGATTTCGTACCAACTTTTGTTGGGTGAATCATAAATTACTCGACCATCATGGACTGCTAAATACTTATTGCAACTTGTATCGGTTTGAACCACAACAATTTCATACTTATTCCTGTCAATCCATACTTTCTTTCCAACAGGAACACTTTCAGCAATTTCATTTGCTATTCTGGAAATCAGTATGATTAGGTCTTGTTGCATGGTAACCTCCTTTAGAATAAATAATTCCGCTTCAAAAAACGACTATCAAATAGAACTGGAATTCCTTCCCCATCTTTCTCTGCATGAATATGTAAGTGTGGTTCTGATGAATTTCCTGAATTACCTACTTTACCAATAACCATTCCATCTCTGATTCTGGTTAGCTGATACAACTTCGAAAATTCTATTTTCCGCTATGCTTTTTCTTATAGGCCGATGGGATATCTATGGTTACTATTTGCGCTTTATTGTCCCGGTCGGGTTTTTTGATCGATAATCTTTCGAAGATTTGGAACGCCATTGTTCAACCAAAAACCAGATAATCATACCAGCTATAAATAATGTTATTAACCATATAAACAAAATGGGAAACACCTCGTTGTCCTTTATGTTTCATTATTTTGATACATCAATAACGCATTTTCAGAAGCTATAAGCGGAGTGAGTTTGGAATAAAAGATTCCCTTTATGTAATATAATATAGTAAAGATAAAAGATTTTCATATGTATGAATCTTCTTTGTTTGCTTTAATTTTTTATTCTCCATTTGTTCATTTGAGTACATTCCTATGTACCTGATGTGAAAACAAAAACAGCGTCCCCAATGGAACGCTTTTCTTTTCTATCCATTATTTTTTTGAAATCGAATGGTCAATGCTCCACCAGCTACGAGTGCTGCCCCAAGTGCCATTGCAGTCGAGTAGCTACTTGCAGTATTCGGGATTTTCCCTCCATTTGGTTTGGTTACAATGGGTGTAGGAGTTTTTCCACCATTGTTCTCTGCTGTTGGCGGTGGGGTTGTCCCGCCATTCTCCGTTGTTGGCGGTGGAGTTGTTCCACCGTTGTCTGTTGCTGGTGGTGGGGTTTCCGTACAGCCTGTCACCACAATTTCTTTACTCCAAATCGAACCTTTTGGTTCAACCAAGTGGAAAATATAACGTCCTTCTTTACCATTCTTGTTTTGCGAAACATCATATGTGATGTTGTGTGTTTCATCTTTTTTCAAGATCGGAATTTGACCAGTCGCAATTTTTTCCCCTTTTTTGGGATTACCATCTTTGGACCAATACAGATCATAATAACCTGCTTCCTCACTGTTTCCACGTTCAATTTGAACCGTTACATCTAATTTTTTACAGTCTCCACTCGATTGTGCTCCCCAGTTACATGCAAGTGCGATAGTTGGCGCTGCGAGAACAAGTGTAGCAGCAAAGGCTCCAGAAATTATCTTTTTGAACATTCCATTAATTCCCTTCTCTTTCAAGTGATCCACTGTTGTTATCAATGAAGATATTACATATTCTAATAGATGAAAACATGCCTCAAACTAATTAATATTGTATTTTTATTGAAAATTCATTTAAAGATAGATATTTTTTTATACATATAACAATAAATTATTATCCGATAAAATTATTCCCAACAATAAATGAATAGGTAAACAACACTCATTTGAAATAAACCAAGTCCATGTCTCATACTAGAATAATACTCATCTTAAATATCAAAATGAGGTGACGGAAATGATGATGCCCAAAAGCATCTCCAGAGGATCTCATATTGGAATTATTGCACCTGCAAGTCCCTTAGAACCTATTGCTACACATCAAGCGATTGAATACTTGGAAAAATCCGGATTTGTACCTGTATTAGGGGATTCTATCTTTGATCAGCAAGGATTTCTAGCGGGAAGTGATGAATCACGTTTAGCAGATGTACACCGTATGTTTGCAGATCCTATGATAGACGCGATTCTTTGTTTACGTGGAGGATATGGGTCCATGCGTATCGTGGATCAGATTGACTATGATCTTATACGATGTAACCCCAAATGGTTGATAGGCTACAGCGATATTACAATGCTACTCATTGCCATTTATCAAGAGACGGGCCTATCTACGATTCATGGACCTATGTTGTCTGAGTTGCCAAAATCTTATGCTTCAAAATGGTGGGAATCGCTTTGGGAAACTTTAGAAAGTCCTACCGAATGCTTTGTTTATCCAAAAACAAAAAAAGCCCACTGCCTTTTTCCAGGAAAAGCAGAGGGACCTATTATTGGAGGAAATTTGTCTTTATTGGCTGCATCACTCGGGACACCATTTGAAGTAAATACTGTTGGACATATTTTGTTTATCGAAGAAGTAGGGGAAAATCCGTATCGCGTCGACCGGATGCTTACACAACTTCGACTGGCCGGGAAATTACAAGCTGCTAATGGCATCCTATTTGGCCATTTTACCAATTGTCAGGCTCCTGATAACCAAACTAGCATATCGTTATCTACTATTTTAGCGGAACATGCCTTACAAGCAGGTGTACCTGCCTTTATGGGATTTCCATCAGGGCATTCTTTACCAAATTATCCTGTCCCTATCGGCGCACTAGTACATATGGATGCAAATTCTTGTGAACTTTGCCTTTCTCCAGAAATCCCTTATCTATATTAAGTTTATACTTTCACCCTCAGGACAACCATTTCACAAGTTGTCCTGAGTTACAGTCAGAGCCATGTTACCAAACAACTCTAACTTTTTGTGCTCCGATGGTTTCCTTCAGAAGAGCAAGAAAACGGTCCAGAGCTTCCTTAAACGCTCTTTCATCTCTCACTACTTCGAGGGAAAAAGCAGCTTCTACCAACTCATTTTTATTCTGTACAGGTTGACAGGAGCATGCTTTCTCAACGATAAGCATCACCGACTGTCCCCGAAAATCGGAGAGAGCAAGCTGCAATTTTTTCAGGGTCTGTTCAGCAGCTTTAGAAGCTTCATTTGTCGATGTTCCAACGATTTGATTGAACTGATTTTCGACGAATACTGCTTGGTACGCTTCCGGTAATGGAAGCGTTGCTCGGATAATGTCACCCGCACCCATGATGATGTCCTTTCGTTATTAGAGGCGGCAATTACTATCATTTTAAATGTATATCAAATATTCCGCAAATAAGTTCATCCTACTAGATCTCGAATATTTCTTATCTTCCCATCCTCAAAATACTTCTCCAACAGCTTTTCTTCGGGTATAAATCCAAGAGAATTGCCTTTGTTATCTGTCAACTCAAAAACATGGTAACATTCTTTATACCACCGATGAATGATCCTCGCTGTTTGGATAGGATATTGCAAACGAATGTTTCGAATAGGTACATCATGAACGATACCGTTATGATGACGATGAAGCAGAAATCGCAAATATTGCAAATGATAAGATCGAAGATTTTTGATATTGGTCATCAGTAAGAAGAGGGAAATTGTAAACAAAGGAAAAGAAGAAAAGAATCCCCAACCCATCAAACCAATAGAGAATATGATACTCACCCAGTATGTAATGGTAATACATAAACGGTAGGGTAATACATAACTGAGTAATGCTTGTAACACTCTCCCACCATCTAAGGGATAGATGGGAACTAAATTAAAAAGGGCAATAAAAAGATTACCTTGGATAAAATACATCGTCCAATTCTCACTCCACCAACCAAAATGATAGGCAAGCAAACTAAATAAAACCATCCAAATATGATGAAAAGGGCCAGCTAAAGCTACGATAATTTCTTCTTTTGCTGGAACTGTTCCCCATTCATCTGTTTTGGCTACTCCTCCGATAGGCAACAATTCAATGGATTGAATTCTCCATCCATAGGACCATGCTGCTACTACATGTCCCAGTTCATGTATAAATACCAATATACACAATGTGATAATTTCTAGAAAATGTCCTGTCCAAACGGAAATTATCACCAGTAACCAAAATGTGGGATGCAGTCGAACTCTTGTGAAGGTAGCCATTATGGATTACCTAAAAGGAATGATGCCTGTAGGATCAATAAATTGGCCATTTTCTTGAAGTGCTACATATACAAAAAATTGATTACTACGAGGAGTAACCTCTCCAATCGTCTGTCCTTTTTTCACTTGATCTTTTACTTTTAATTGGATGTTACCAAGAAAACCATACCATGTCTCTTTGCCATCCTCATGACGAACAATAACAGTTCTACCTATCCCTGTCTTATTCCCTACAAAAGTAATCGTACCCGTTTTTGCTGCTGTTACAGGAACTTTCCCAGATGTCTGGATGACAATCCCTTTTCGTTGTTCATTAAAGGAAAGAACTACTTTTCCGTGAACAGGTGCAGCCCATTTTTCAACTTGTTTTTTATCATTCGAAAAAACAGGTAGCAAAGTAGGTCGACTACCTACCATTTCTTGATACAAAACACTTAACTTTTCATATGGAAGTTTTTGATTCCATGCAGTTGCTATCCATTCCTCTGTTACTTGATACCTTGAACCCAAAAGAGTTAGTAAAAAAAGAACAGAAGCTGCTACCATTTGCATCAAAAAAACATTTTTTGTTTTTTTCTTTTCCCTCTCTTCTTCCAATTGTGTATCTGTCCATTTTACAAAGGATGGTTTGTCCATTTCTGTTTGTATTTCATTTGATTCCCAAGTGCTCATTTTATTTCCAGCTTCTAACTTGCGTTCCAATGATCTGATTTTTTTCTCTCTATTCTTATTTAACTCATATCCCCAGTCTGTCATTGTCTATCCCTTCCCCTCACTGCTCGTACCAATTTGTACAATCATATGATGCGGATTAGCTTCATATGCTCCTAATGTACAACTTGAAAAAGGAGGTTTGGAAACATGACCAAATTTTGTCAATGGGTGATAAAAGCATGGCGCACTTCTGTTAAATGGTGCAAAACAAAACTAACATCAAGGAAAGAAAAGAAAGAAAAATTGCCCATCAGCTGATCTATTATTTATGATGCCCATATACACTCATTAAAATAGGCGACCTTGTCATAAGGCCGCCTTTTTGCACCGATTTCACTTGCAACGTGACTAGTATTAATCCCAAGAAGTAGATTGATGAAACCATTCAAACGCTGCTTGTGCACGTTCCTGTAAAATTGCTTCATTTTCACCTTCTACTACAAAAGAAGCAATGTGGTCAACTTGACTTACAGGATCATTATAATTTTGTCCGATTTTTCCTACTGTTTTATACTCTACTACAAAACTAGGTGGCTCGTCTTTTGGAAGAGATCGAAGTGTACCTTTATGGGGTGGCAAAATCATCCATGCAGCTAGAATATCTGGATTTTTTTGTTTTTCCAAAGTAGGTACGGGTACTGTTTTTCCACATTGTAAACGCAAAGAAGCCTCTAATAAGTTTGCACCGAAAGCATGCTCATTCATTTGAGCAATACGTCCGCCTCCTGTACGACTCGCGATTTCTACTAATACAATTTGATCATCTGGTGTGTGGAACCATTCTGCATGGAAAGTAGTAAAGTCGGGGGTAGCTAAACTATCAATTAGCTTCTTGGTCATATCTACTAATCTTTCTGCTATACTGCTTTTTGGTGTTAGCAAAAATGCACCTTGATAATTAGTAGTATGGAAATGCAGCGGAGCATCGTAGTATTTGGAAGCACTGATAAATTCTAGTTTACCTTCTTGTATAATTCCATCAACATGATAAACTTCACCTTCTACAAACTTTTCTACTGCAAGTTCCAAGGGAACACCTTTCTCAATAAATTGAGATAATGCCTTTTTGTCTTCCAACACACATGTGCCTGTTGACCCTCTTCCTAAAACGGGCTTAATAACAACCGGAAAATCATACTCTTTTACAAACTGGATAAGATCGAAAGAGGAGTGAATACGGCGGAATTTCGTTACTGGGATGCCATCTGCACCAGCAACTTCTTTCATTCGCACTTTATCCCGGTACTGTTCAGCGCTATCGGAACGCTGTCCTTTGAGGTCAAACCAATCCCGTATACTAGCGGCTCGTATAATATCCATTTCTTTTAAAGCTATTACAGTATGGTATTGGTAGGTTTCATACAGTTCTATCGCCCGGAGTTCAACGTTGCTATTGACGTCATATGAGTCGAAAGCTTCAATATGAGCATATTTCTGTTCGGGAAAGCCCTCTGCATATCTACTATCCGTTAGTATTACAAGCTCTTCACCCAAATCAGCCAATAACTCATCATAAGGACAATCTGCATGGGAAACTGCGTTCAAAATTAAGATACTCATTGGTTCCTCCTCTTTTTCCACATTTACGGAATTTTCTTCAAAAACCCCTATCAATCCATCCTCCCCCACTATAATTATATCTTTTTGTAAGGTCCAATCAATCAATTATTTGTAATAAAGAATGAATTTTCTTTTTAGAACCTAAAAATATACATTTTAGTTAAATAATCCCCTATATCACTAACAGAAATTATACAAAATAAAAAAACCCCATTTTGGGGTCGTTTTCATGCAAAACCAAGCCATTTTTTCATTTTAAGTAGCATGTTCTGTTCTTTTTCTTGCACGAGAAGGGGAACCATTTCTCCCATAATTCTTCTAGCTACATTTCGATAGGCTTTCCCTGCTAGTGAGCCACTATTCCAAACAGCAGGTTCCCCCGCATTACCAGCACGTATGACTTGTTCATCGTCGGGTATCACTCCCAACAGATCCACAGAAAGAATAGAAACAACTTCTTCTACATCCAAAATGCCTCCGTCTTTCACCAATTGTTTACGAAAACGATTGATTACAAGTTTTGGCGTAGCAATCCTTTCTTTCTCAAGAAGTCCAATTACCCTATCTGCATCTCGAACAGCGGTATGTTCAGGAGTTGTCACCACAATCGCTTTATCTGCACCAGCAATCGCATGCTGAAAACCAGATTCAATTCCAGCGGGGCAATCAATCAAAATATAGTCAAATTGATCACGTAATTCGGCAATTAACCTGCGAAGCTGGTTGGAAGTGATCGCACTTTTATCTTTGGTTTGAGCTGCTGGGAGTAAATACAATTCTTCGCATCGTTTATCTCGAATGAGCGCTTGATCCACTCTACAAGTTTCCTCGATCACATCTACAATGTCGTAAACAATTCGGTTCTCTAATCCCATTAAAACATCTAGGTTGCGTAGACCAATATCTGTATCTATTAAACATACTTTTTTACCTATTAGCGCCAATGCAGTCCCTATGTTAGCAGAAGTAGTAGATTTCCCTACTCCTCCTTTTCCGGATGTTACAACAATACTTTCTCCCATTACTGGTCCTCCTCCCTAGCCAAATTTCCTACTGATCTCTTTCCATTCCATTTCAGGTCGAATATGACTAAGATGACTCATCTTGTCTACCGCAATTTGTTCTTTCACTATATAGGCAAAACGCATTTTATTTTCTGACTCTTTCCATTCGTCTGGAGGTCGGGAAATAATATTATAAATACGAAGCTGTGTTGGCCGGAAAATAGAAGCAGCAATGATTACCGATTCATCACCATCACTACCAGCATGAGCCAAACCTCGTAGTGCTCCTAAAATAAAAATATTGCCAGTTGACTGAACACAGCCTCCTGGATTAACATCGCCAAGCAACAATAAATCTCCTTGATGAAATAGCACCTGTCCAGAGCGTACTGTCCCTGTTAGCATCTCCATCTTACGTGGTGGATCCAATAAATATGGAACCCCATCTGATTCCAACATATGTATATGAAGATTTTTCCGGGCTGAAAATATTTCACGTAAAGCTAGTTCTTCGCTTCGTGTAATTTGCCTTTTTCCCAACTTTATCTGAACTCTCATGTCAGGACCATTCCAAATATGGGAAGAATTTTCATGTAGCAATTTATGTTTTAATTCATTAAGCACTACGGAAAAGGGGAGGTTATCGTCAAAAAAGAAAAGAAGTCCATCTTTTGTACCTTTAATTAATACACTTGGTTTTACTACCTTAGCCATTCCAATTTCACCCCATCTCCCTTATTCTTTCGCTATGCCCTACTTTTTTCCTTCCTGTGTGTTCTTATCTTGGAAAAAAACCCCGCTCTTTTAAACTAATAAATCGCTGATCTCCAATAATAATATGATCCAATAAATCGATTCCCACCGTCATAGATGCCTGATATAGTATTTCTGTTACCTCAATATCTTCTCTACTAGGGGAAGGATCTCCACTAGGATGATTGTGTACACAGATAAAAGCAGATGCACTTGCACTTATTGCAGCTCTTAGCACTTCTCTAGGATGAACAACAGCAGTATCCAAACTTCCAATAAATACACACTTTTTCTCAATTACACAGTGCTTGGTATCCAAGTAAATACAGACAAAATGTTCTTGCGTCAAATAACGCATTTCGTCCATCACAAAGTTAGCTACATCATCAGGTGTTTGCATGCGAAGTTTCTCTTCTGGCAATGTTCTTGTTATTCTTCTGCCCAATTCTAAACCGGCTACCAATTGAATCGCTTTTGCTGGACCAATTCCTTTTAGTTGAGTAAGCTCAGAAAGTGTCATATTTGCAAGTCCTCTTAAGCCCCCAGTTTTACTCAAGACATGTTCTGCAAGATGAGTAACCGGCAATCCCGCTGTACCCGTTCGCAGTAACAAAGCGATTAACTCTGAGTTGGAAAGATGAGCTTGTCCAAGTCTCATCATTCGTTCACGAGGACGCTCCCCTTCTGGTAGATCCCGAATTAACAATGATCACCACACCTTTGGGCAGAAAAATCGGTCATGAGGTGGTAGCCAAGCTGTCGAAACATCCGTTCTAATAATGGAAGTGATAATCCCACCACATTAAAATAACAGCCATCAATCCGATCTACAAAACAAGCCCCAAAGGCTTGGATACCATACGAACCTGCCTTATCCATCGGCTCAGCCGTATCCACATACCATGAAATATCTTCATCTGATAAAGATCTCATCCATACATCTGTCTTGCGGCAATCGGTCAAAACTTTTGGTTGTTTACCTGCTACACATTCGATAAGGGAGATGCCTGTAAAAACTTGGTGTTTCCGACCAGACAACTGTCTTAACATCGATTTTGCATGTTCTTGATCTACAGGTTTACCAAGAATCTTGCCATCAATAGATACAACCGTATCTGCCCCTATGATTACAGCAGACGAAAAAGAGGTGGCAGCAACTGATCTTGCTTTGAGATGTGCCAACTCCATAACCAGTTGTTCAGGGTCTGTAAGCTCGATCTGTGATTCATCCACGGAACTCGAAATAATATCAAACGACAACGATAATTGCTCCAATAACTCCTTCCTACGAGGGGAGGAGGAGGCAAGAATAAGATGAGTCAAGCCAAGGATTCCTCCTATCGGGAAAACAAAAATGAGAATATACGTACTGTACTATTCTACAAAATTTTACCCAACTCCTGCAAAGCGAAAAAGTAAAGAAAACTTGCCGATTGGTTAGCCTTAAGGCGCAGACAGAGGTTTAGTTGCACTTATGCACCTCAGATTAGGGCACAAGTCTCGCTATGTAGATAAGATAAAATTTATACTTTCTTATCTACATAGAAAATAACTTTTATTTCTCAAAAATATTTTATCATTATTTTCACAAAAAATCACGCAACCGTTCTCATTTGTTTCGAGACAAGGAATAGAGAAGATGTTCATAACCTGTTGCATAGCGTACCAAACCTTCTTGAATAAACCAAGCAAGTGTAGAATTTTGATGTTTCGATAATTCCATTGCTCCTTGAACCGCTTGATCCAAACCTCTCGCTAGCTCTATCATCGCATCCCTTGTCTCAGGAGGGTAGACATTGGATTTTTGATTGGCTTTCATAAAGCGAAGTTGCTGTTCTTTGATATTACTCGGAAACGCTATCTTAGATGTTGTTGTAATACTATTTACAGAAATGGCTTGTAATTGTTCAAATAATTGATTGCCTATTTTTAACGTCTCTAATAATCCATCTAATTTTTGCCCTTCTCCGCTGAATGTTTGTTCTTTGACGTATACCGTAATTCCTTTTGCAGCATATCGTTTAGTCAATTGTTGTGCAGCAGTTTTATTATTAGCTACTCCTAAATAAATGCAAAATGGGGCCTGATCAGACATAACAGCAGCAAAGCCTTTTGTACGATATTGTTCTGATACTTTCAATGCACTGCTTTTTAACTGATAATTGCCTGCTTGTAAGAGGGCCACTTTTAAAACAGGGAGACTGATTCCTATTGGTTTTCCTACTACATGTTTCTTATCTGATACTTTCCTATCTGCTACTGGAGTTTTCTCTGGTGTTGGTGTTGGTAAATGAGCATCAATCGAATTATGATTGGCGTTTTGATGCTCAGAGAAAAAAAGAGTGAGCACCGAAAATCCCATTACTGTGCCAACAAGAAGCGCACCGGCAATCGAGATAAAAAGATGAACTAGTGGCCGTTTATCTTTTTTTTCACGTGAAAAAGGATTACTTGGTGACGCCCAATCAATTACATTACTATCTTCTGTTTCTAGTGTATAAGGAATAGTCCTCGATTTTGATTTGGTTTTGAAATCTGTTGTTTTTCCTATTTTTTTGGTTTGTACTTTGATTTTTGGTTGAAATGAATGAGTATTTTTATTTTCATGTACGTTTATCGATCGTACTTTTGGCTTGATATTTACTTCCATCTCATCTACCCTCTCTCCAAACGTGTTAATAGAGTATATGAACTAGTAGAGTTGATAGAACAAATCGAGAGAAAAAAGACAGGCGATATTCTCACCAAAAAGATAGGATAAAAAGAATCCAATTGCTAGATGAGGACCAAATGGCAACGAATACGATCGTGAAATCATTTTCTTTTGGATCACGAGTATCCCAACATAGAGCAGACCACTAATGGATGATAACCATAGTGCACACAGAATATCTTGCCATTCCATGATTAAAGCACACATCGCTACCAATTTTGCATCTCCCAAACCTAATCGATTCGTACCTTTTGCAACAGCATACAAAAAAAGATACAGGGATGCACTTACTGCTAAATGAATAGGCACCATGGATGGGTTGAAAATGAGTTGTATTCCCACAATAAGAATCGAACCACCAAATGTTAGTTGATCGAGTATATATCCCGTATGCCAATCGATCCAGCCTATTAATTGCAATAGAAATAGAAAAAGGAAAGATAAAATCAACTGGGATGGCTCTTCGATTTGCAACACAATAGAAACACCGCCTATCGCTGCAAGTATCCCTAAAAAAACAGATCGATCAGCGGAAGGTGAGACAATACCACGATAATGAAGCAACTTCTTTCCTAGGAAAGGCAAAAAAAGACCTACCAATCCACAAGAGAGTGCAATGATGAGAGAAAGTGAAATTTCCAATATTATCAATCATTTCTATTTTTGATCATATTTTAACAAAAAAGCAACTCTATCAAAAGAGTTGCTTCCTTCTTCTATTCCGTTTCAACTTTACTAGCTTTGCTCGTTACTTCTATTCTCTCATTCCCCATCAAAGCAACACAGATAAAAGCTAACACTGCTGGAATGATTGCCCAAGCAAATGTATAGGCAATAGAACTCGAAAGTACTCCGGTTATTTTCTCCAAGATCTCAGGTGGTATCTGCGCTCTTGTTTCGGGCGACAAAAGTGCTCTTGGATCTGTCATTTGGCTAAAAGCATTTCCAGAATCTTTCACACCTGCAAAAGCTGTTGTGATTTTATCTGTAAAGTAGTTTCGTTGTAAGATACCAAAAATCGTAATACCCAACGTCATGCCAAGTGTCCGTAAAAAGGTACTAGTGGAAGTCGCAGATCCTCGTTCTCGAAAACCGAATGGATGAATCGAAGATTGCCCAAGTACCGAAAAGGAAAATCCTACCCCAAAACCAGTGATAATCATATACATAGTCAATACACCTTTGGTAATCTCTGGTGTGATTGTACTCAACAAATACATGCCCGTGATAAAGATCAAACAAGAGGAGACCATAATATTTCGGAAACTCATTCTCGCAATAAGTAAACCGCCTATCTGAGCTCCAACTACGCTACCTAACGTCATAGGGATCAAAATCAGGCCTGCATTGGTCGTTGAACCACCCAAAACTCCTTGAACAAAGATAGGGATGTACACGGTTCCGACAATAAAAGCAATCCCATAAAATAAGTTCGCTAACACACTAGAAGTAAAAAGTCGTTTTTGAAACATACGAAAGTTTATAATTGGTTCCTTGACACGTGTTTCGATCCAAAGAAACACAATCAGAAAAACAAAAAACGAAACAAATAAACTCAAAATCGGTATAGAACTCCATGCGTATGTATTTCCACCAAGTTCTAAGGCAAACATCAAAGAAACTACGCTAATAACAAGGGTGAGTGCACCCCACCAATCGATTTGCAGTTTGGTGTGTATTTTGGATTCATGATAGAAAGGGACAATAAGTGCCAAAGCGATGATCCCTAGCGGTACATTGATATAAAATATCCAATGCCAACTAAAATGATCTGTTATTAATGCACCGACTAGCGGTCCAAAGATACTGGATAATCCAAACACTGCTCCAAAAAGCCCAGCCATCTTCCCTCGTTTTTCAGGCGGAAATAGATCAAACATGATGGTAAAAGCGATTGGACTTAGCGCCCCAGCTCCTATACCTTGGATCGCTCGATAAATACTTAACTGCACCATATTTTGGGCGATTCCGCACAAAATACTGCCAATCAAAAAAACACTTAAACCAAACAAGAAAAATTTCTTCCGACCATACATATCCGATAATTTCCCGAAAATAGGCGTGCCTGCTACCTGTGTGATGAGATAAGCAGAAGTCACCCATACAAATTTATCAAATCCACCCAAATCGGAAACAATGGTACCTGTAGCAGTAGCGACAATGGTATTGTCCATTGCCGCTATAAATAACCCTAACAATAAGCCCGCAACTACAAAGCCTACTCTGCTCTGTTTTTGAGCAACCATGCGTCTTTCCCTCCATCAAGCTGTAACACGAACTGCTTCTTTCACTTCCGCCTGTTCATGTTTATCCAAGTGATCTCGATATTCGACACGATCAACAGCTGCCGATTCACCGAGGGTAATACGATTTCCACGAATGATTTTTATTTTTGCCGTGTCTAACTCCAGATCATCTCCTTCCATCATATCCGTAACTACCTCTGCTTCATACGGAGAGAAAAACTTAAACCATTTTATTATACCAAAAGGTCGATTCACTTTCTTCACCACAATTTTTTCTCCGCCTATTTCCATCGCTTTACAGTCTGCAAAAGGTACAATGTCGGCTGTTCCTACGTTTAAAAGACCATGTATCGTAAATGCCCCCCGAACATGGAAATCTTCTGCTTCACAATCTCCCGCTACCTGTAATCCACCTTTTAACTTGACCGTATCAAAGCTAGAACTGCCTTTTACTTTTAATTCACCATAAATAGAGGCATTCTTCGCTTCTACTGTTTTCCCTACAGTTATTTGACCATACACTTTGATACGTGTGGCTTTGACATTTCCTTCAAAGGTGGCATCTCCATGCACACGGATTACTTTTGCCTTCATGTTACCTTTTACTTTCACTCTACCGTTACAAATCATTTCATCGCACTCAATATCTCCTGTTATCGTGGCATCTCCATTAATTTTAACTCGATCATATACTCCACCAGAAGCGGACCCATGACCTATTAAAGTAAGGTTATTCATTGTTTTTCCCTCCTTGCCATTTCATCTTCACTTCTTCAAATAACTTACGAAACGAATACCTAGCAATAACTCCAACTTCTTGATCAAAATGAACATGACCAGAAGATGTCACTACAGTAGCTATCGGCACACCCATTTTCCGTCCAAAGCAAAATAACCCATCATGTTTCTCTACATCAGATAAATGAGGTTTTATCGTTTGGAAAATCAGTTCTCCTTCGGAGCGACTAATCTGGCCTTCCTTTAATAACATATCTATCAAATAAAACAAACAAATATCTCCAAAGGATAGAGGTTGATCCAATTCTATCTCTTTGGCAAATTGCTCCAACACGACAGAAGAAACAATGTTACGTTCCAACACCTCTTGTTTGGTCGCAAAAGCAGGTAAATCATTGGATTTCCCACTAAAAACGCTTAGCATATCATCCAAGGAAAGATCATCTTTCATACTCTTTATCCGTTCAATTCGATTCAACACCTCATCTTTCAGAAAGAAAGTCTCTTGTCCGGTAAATGTGGACTTGCGTATAAACCATTCTTCAGGAATCAACTTTTTTCTTTTCCAACGATACAATTGACCGTACGATATACCAGTTTCAACGAGGAGATCTTTTTTTGAAATCAATTCTTGTGTCAAAGCTACTCCCTCCCTTTGTTATTAAATGTAACATAACATTGTTGCACAAAGAAAGTAAAATAAAAACCACCCTATGCAGGTGGTGAATTTGCCATTTGGGGCCGAGATAGGTTCATCTCGGCTATTCGGTACAAATTGCACCGAATACATAGCCCTAGTCCTGAGAAAACGTCTCAAGTGAAGCATTGAGAGCCTGCTCGAGGAGCCAGAGGTTGTCTGCGAGATTTCTCCGATCATCGCAATCGACGCTCTTGTTCTTCTTGTGCTGCACCTCGATCGGCATCGCCAGCTCAACGACCTGACGCACCAAGTTGACCAGCTTGATGTCAGACACGAGGTCAGAACGGCGTTCAGCTACCTCGATCGAGCGGGAACAGGTCTCCGTGGCCCTCTGGAGGAGGGAATCGACCCATCCACGGTCGACGAACTCCATGCACAGCTCATTAGCGGTCTCATAGAGTTCGCGGAGGCGCTTATACAGTGATACCTCGCTCTCGGGACACTTCACGAGGACCTGCCCGAAAACATCAAGAAGAGGTCGGAAGTAGCCGTAGGTCTTGGAGAGGTCAACGACACACTGATCTTTCTTGTGCATCCTCTCGACCGAGTTCGCTTCGTGCATGAGCTGGACAACCATTTTGACGAGATCGGTGAGGTCAGAGCGGCGCTCAGCTGCCTCGGTCACATGAGAACAGGTATCCCTGATCCCCTCAATGAGCTGATTGATCCGAGAGATGAACTCGAACTCGTACTGCAGATTCTCAGCAGCAAGAGAGAAGGGAGCGAAGTTGCTCATGGTTCCTCCTGGGGAACTAGGGTTGCTTGTTTCCACATTATAGCACATATTCTAGTTATTAAAATTACATGTCTTTGTATCCATCTGTAATCATTAATCAAAATAGACAAATTACTAGTAAAGCAAAAAACAATCTATTTCTCTCCTACTATCTCTTTTACATCTGCCGCAATCTGTTTCACATCTGGCTTTAACCCATCATAAAACTTCCGTACTTTCCCTGTCTGATCAACCAAGTAAAACTGGGATGGATGGTTGTATAGCACGATATTGGGATCACTGCTCTCTACTTTGCTAATTTGGCCTTTAAAGGCGTCTTTCGTTAATTTTTGAATATCAGCAAATGAATAATCTGTAAGAAAATGCCAGCTGGTCAAATTTGCACCATGATCCTCGCCAAATTTTTTTAAAACATCGGCTTTGTCATATTCCGGATTTACCGTAAACGAGACCATTGTAGCTGGTGTCCCTTCTTTTTCAATCGCTCTTTGTACTTTTGCAAGATTAGCTGTCATAGGTGGGCAAATATCTGGACAACGGGTAAATAAAAAATGGGTGAGCCATACTTTCCCTTTCAATGTGTCTTGGGTCACCTTTTTTCCATTTTGATCGGTAGCTTGAAACGCTGGTACTTGCCAATTAAGACTGGTCACATCATTCTGTGCTGTTGTTTGTTGTTCTGGAACATTAGTAGAAGGCTTGGAACAACCTACTAGAAGTACAAAAATAAGTACGGCGATAAAAATGCCTTTTGTTTTATGTATCAAGTCTATTCCTCCTCCGAAAGCAAATCCTTATCCAACATACCATAGCTATCACTAGAACTCAATTTAGGACATTTTCTACCAAAAAAACCGACATATTCCTATGTCGGGTATTTCTACATAAAATCCATACTACAACAACAAAGATAATGCTTCCAAAACAACCTACTTGGTAACTTTCTTTAATTCTTCCACAAAGCCATGAGACACTCGCCAAATATCGCCTGCTCCCATCGTAAACACCACATCACCTGCATGAGTATGGGTTAATAAATGGTCGATAACTTGGGCATGTTCGGCAAGAAAAATCGTATTGGGATTACTGTTTTCGATGATCAATTCTGTCAGACGTTCTGCGCTGACACCTGGGATTGGCGCTTCGCCTGCTGGGGCATATAAAGTATTAATGATAACTTCATCTGCTTCGGCGAAGGCTTCGCTAAATTCTTTCATCAATAGATGAATTCGAGAATAACGTTGTGGTTGAAAAACGACTACAATTTTGCGATTTAATGCTTTTGCTGCTTTTAACGTTGCTTGAATTTCCGTAGGGTGATGGGC
This sequence comes from Shimazuella kribbensis DSM 45090, assembly GCF_000428065.1. Lineage (GTDB taxonomy): Bacteria > Bacillota > Bacilli > Thermoactinomycetales > Thermoactinomycetaceae > Shimazuella > Shimazuella kribbensis. Next base: position 181,210 of record NZ_ATZF01000001.1, on the reverse strand, counting down.
ATAATCATCGACCACAAGAACTTGATTTACTTCATCGATGATCTGAAAACGTCGTTTGGCTCCTTGAAACTGGAATAGTGCAGATGAAATTTCATCGAAAGTTAATCCAAGAGACAAACTAGCCACAATCACAGCAAGAGCATTGAGTACGTTATGTTTACCCGGTTTTTGTAAGGTTACTTTCCCTAGTCGCTCATCACCATGATAAACTGCAAAAGAAATCAAATGTCCATCTGGCTCTATCTCTTTTGCCATATAATCAGCCGGAGTGTCTATTGCATAAGTTACGACATTACTCGTTAACTGAGGGACAATACTACGAACATGCTCATCATCCCAACCAATGATCGCGGTTCCTTCTGGGCGAACTTGATTAATAAATTCGACATAAGCTTGTTTTAGCTTCTCAAAATCATTGTCATAGTTCTCCAAATGATCTGCCTCGATATTGGTTACGATTGCTAAATGAGGATGATAAGCTAAAAAAGAGCCATCACTCTCATCTGCTTCTGCTACTACATAATCACTTTTGCCTGCTTTGGCATTTCCCTTTAGCCCTACGATCTCCCCGCCAATGATATAAGTTGGGTCCACTTTACATATTTCCAAAGTTTGAGCCAACATGGAAGAGGTCGTTGTTTTCCCATGAGCACCAGCAACGGCAAGTCCTTTTTTGCTATTGAGCAGTTCAGCCAACATCTCGGAGCGATGAAAGGTAGGAATTCTTCTTTTTGTTGCTTCCACCAATTCCACATTGTCCGCTGCGATGCTGGTGGAATAAACAACTTTATCTGCTCCTACCACATTCTCTGCTTGATGACCAATGGTGACGCATGCTCCTCTAGAAATTAATTTTTCCACAAGCGCATTCTGCTCTACATCCGAGCCAGATACTTGGTAATCCAAATCAAGCAGAACTCTTGCAATGGCACTCATGCCATAGCCACCTATACCGATAAAATGGACATGCTGTTTTGACAAATTCATCCCATCCTCTCTTTACGTCTACATCAAAATTGATTTTATTTGGGCAATTAAATATAGAGAACCTGCAACTACAATCATGTCGTTATGTCCCGCTTGTGCTCGGACAGATGCCAACGCCTCCTCTGGAGACGCAATAGCTTCAGTGGATTGCTCAGGATTCAACTTCAAAATAATATCCATTACATCTTGTGCGGTTCGACTACGCTGTTGATTTGGTACTTCTGTTGCTACAATATGATGGGCGAGCGAAAGAAGTGGCTGTATCATTTCTGTTTCTTTTTCTTTCATCATGGCAAAAACAACAAATAGTTTTTCATATGTATAATGATTTCGCAACGTATCTACCAAAGCCCTAACCCCAGAAGCATTATGAGCTCCATCAAGCAAAATAATCGGTTTATTATCCACTTCTTCCATACGTCCAGGCCATGTAGCTTCGCCTAATCCTATTTCTAAATGAATCGGCTCCACAATGGTAGCATATTGTTGACACAAGATCGATATTGCCATAATGGCCGCTCCTGCATTGGCAAGTTGGTGCTCTCCTTTCAATGTGATTCGAGAAGTAGTTTGCAACATTTTACTAGTAAACTGAAAAGACTGCCCTTCTTGATCATACCGAATCGGATTCACCATAAAATCTCGACCAACGCGATAAAGTTTACTCTGTTTGGCATCAGCTACTTGTTGTAAAGCAGCCAATGCTTCTGATCCATTCGTACTCGTAACTACAGGGACTCCAGATTTTATGATTCCTGCTTTTTCTTTTGCAATCTCTGTAATAGTAGAACCCAAAAACTCCATATGATCATAGTCAATTTGAGTAATAATACTTACCAGTGGATAAACCACATTTGTAGAATCCAATCGACCACCAAGACCCGTTTCCATAATAACAAACCAAGGGGTTGCTTCATAAGCAAAATAACACAGAGCGATTAATGTCCAAAATTCAAAATCCGTTGGTGGCTCGTCCATTTTTTCTATAATGGGTCGAAGACGTTCTGTCCAACGAACGAGTTCCGATTCCGGAATTCCTTCCCCATTTAAACGTATCCGATCACTCCAATGGGTGAGCTCAGGAGAAGTAAATAGACCAACCGAATATCCTGCCTCTTGCAAAACACTCGATAACATCGCTGCTACAGAGCCTTTCCCATTCGTCCCAGCGATATGAATCACCTTTAAACGCCTTTCTGGATGACCGAGTTCTTCTAAAACATGTTCCATTCGACTCAAGCCAGGATGAATCTTTGCAGGTGTGTGATTCGACAACCAATCCCAGACATCATTTGCTGATTGCAACATACCTTGGCATCTCCTTTAGAAACTTCTCGTTGTTCATTTTGCATGGTAGAAGAATATTCGTCAATACAAAGAGGTAGGAACGCTCTCCTACCTCTCGATAGATTAAGCTTGTAATTCAGCAATTCTCGCTTCTACTTTTGCGCGTTTTTCTTTATATGACTCTCCTTTTTGACGCTCTTGTTCAATCACTTCCGCTGGAGCTTTCGATACAAAACCGGGATTACTTAATTTTTTCTCTACTCTCTCTACTTCTTTTTGTAATTTGGTATACTCAGCAGTTAATTTTTTCAGTGTTTGTTCTACATTTACTAATCCAGATAGCGGGAAGAACAATTCTGCTTTGTCTACAACAGCAGTCATGGCTTTTTCTGGTCGGTTTATGGTGGTGTCAATGGTTAAGTTGTCTACTCCTCCCAAACGACGAATAATTGCTTCATTCTCTCGAAAGATAACTTGTGCATCGGCTTCTACTTTTGCCAATAACTCAATTTGCTGTTTTGGTTGAACATCCATTTCTGCACGCACATTTCGAATCGCTCGGATCGCTCCCATCAAAACATCCATTTCTTGATCAATCTTCGCACTTGACTTACCTTTTACTTCAGGCCAAGCAGCTAAAGCAATACTTCCGGTTGAACCTGGTAGTTGTTGCCAAATTTCTTCTGTGATGAACGGCATGAAAGGATGAAGCATTCGGAGTGATTGATCCAATACATGATGCAACACAGCTTTGGTAGACTTTTTGCTGGCTTCATCATTACCAAACAGCGAAATTTTAGCCAACTCAATATACCAATCACAAAAATTATCCCAAATAAACTGGTACAATTGTTTTCCTGCTTCTCCAAATTCATAGCGATCGAGTAATCTTGTTACTTGCTCTACTGTTTCTTCCAGACGATTTAAAATCCACTTATCTGCTAACGAAAGGTTCTCTGGAATATCCAACGCAGATGGAGATTCGTTTTCTAGGTGCATCAAAGCAAAGCGAGAAGCATTCCATACTTTATTAGCAAAATTACGAGCTGCTTCTACTCTTTCATAATGGAAACGCAAATCTTTCCCTGGGGAAGTTCCTGTTGCCAACATGAAACGCAAAGCATCGGTTCCATATTCTTCAATCACATCCATAGGATTTACACCATTATCCAGCGATTTAGACATCTTGCGTCCTTCCGCATCTCTTACCAAACCATGAATCAATACATCTTGGAAAGGTTTTTCTCCTGTAAACTCCAATGCGGTAAAAATCATACGTGCCACCCAGAAATAAATAATGTCAAAACCAGTCACTAACACACTTGTTGGATAAAAGCGCTGTAAAAATTCTGTCTTTGCTGGCCAACCTAATGTGGAAAAAGGCCATAATGCAGAACTAAACCATGTATCCAAAACGTCATCATCTTGAGTGAGTGAATGATGACCGCAGGAAGGGCATACACTTGGCGCATTTTTATCAACTACAAGCTCATTACAATCATCACAGTACCAAGCTGGAATACGATGCCCCCACCAAAGTTGTCGTGAAATACACCAGTCACGTATATTGCCAATCCAGTTAAGATAGGTCTTCTCAAAACGATCAGGAACAAATTGTACTTTCTCTTCTGATTCTTGCAGAGAAATAGCAGTTTCAGCTAATGGTTTCATTTTCACAAACCACTGAGTGGATAGATAAGGCTCTACAACCGCACCTGATCGCTCACTATGGCCTACTGAATGAAGATGATCTTCTACTTTTACCAAGAGACCCATCGTTTCTAATTCTTGGATTATTTGCTTACGACACTCAAAACGATCTAGTCCTTGGAACTGCCCGGCATTTTCATTCATCTTTCCTGATTCATCGATAACCGTAATCTGTTCGAGATTATGGCGCAAACCTACTTCAAAATCATTTGGATCGTGGGCTGGAGTCATTTTTACTGCTCCACTTCCAAAAGTTTGATCTACATAATCATCTGCGATAATCGGAATTTCCCGATTGGTAAATGGTAACGTAACTGTCTTACCTATCATCCCTTGATATCGTTCATCATCTGGATGAACTGCAACCGCACTATCTCCAAGAAGTGTTTCAGGTCGAGTGGTGGCGACTTGGATATAACCCGTTCCATCTGTCATAGGATAGCGTACATGATACAGTTTTCCATTTACTTCTTGGTGGATTACTTCAATATCCGACAGAGCAGTCTTTGCTACAGGGTCCCAGTTAATAATATATTTTCCACGATAAATAAGTCCTTTTTTATATAGCCGAACAAATACTTCCTTTACAGCATCAGATAGCCCTTCGTCCAAAGTAAAACGCTCTTTCGAGTAATCCAATGAAAGTCCTAACTTATCCCATTGTTTAGCGATATTATTCGCATACTCTTCTTTCCATTTCCATGTCTCTTCAATAAATTTCTCTCTTCCAAGATCATGTCGTGAAATTCCTCTTTCTCTGAGTTTCCCTTCTACTCTCGCTTGCGTCGCGATACCTGCATGATCCATTCCAGGCAACCACAAAGCATCATAGCCCTGCATTCGCTTCATCCGAATCAATACATCTTGAATGGTATTGTTTAAAGCGTGACCAATATGCAAATTCCCTGTTACATTTGGAGGTGGAATAACAATCGAATATGGTTTTTTCGCTTTATCTTTTCCTGCTTCAAAAACTTTTTCTTTTAGCCAAAAATCATTCCATTTCGATTCAATTTCTTTTGGTTCATAGGACATGCTTAGTCCCTCCTTTTACAAATAAAAAAAGCCTTTCCATCTCAAAGGACGAAAAGACTGGTTTCGCGGTACCACCTTTGTTCACATGCCTATTAAATAGGCTGTGCACTCATCACGATAACGGACGTCATCCGGTCTTCCTTACTAACATTCAGGAAGACAGTTCAAGGGCGACATTCAGCAAACTTTTATAGAAAACCTCACACCCAAGGGCTTTCCTCTCTGCATAAAAGGATTTGCTTACTCTTCCCTATCCTAACTTGTAAATAATATTATATACAACTTTCCCCATAACTGCTACTCGTTATTCATGTAATATCGATTATGTAATGCCAAACGTACCTTTAATCGTTTCAATCATTCTTGATGGATCTGCTAAAAAGGTAATAAATAAGATCGTACACAGCATTAAAACTGCAAGCAAAACAATAAACAACAAACCTCGATAAAACTTTTTCGCAAAGGATTTCACCATGCCCAAGAAACTCGCTCCTCCCTCATGTAAGTCTCTACGAGTATAAGGATCTTCTTTTCTATTTCACTTCGCAGATAATTTTCCACATTTAAGTCCCAAAACCCAATTTAATATACTTTATAAAACCTTTCAACCCTAAAGGATGAACATTCAATGGTGAAAATAAAATCAAACACTTTGCTTTATTACTTTTTAAAAAAATTATATTTATTTTTCGTTTATTATGCTTTACACTTCATACTGATTCTTGATTCACAAAGCGCCTACTATCTTCATCTGAAAAGATAGATGATTTTAGGTTCATTATATGAAAGTGATTACACATTAATTCGAAACTAAGTCATATTATCTCTTATTAGGCTCTTTCACCTCCACACACCACACCACTTTTTCTGCATATAAATAGCCCTTCAAGTCACCTAAACAAAGAGGACTCTTCTTTTATAACATTCAACTGTTGTTAAAAAACAATACAAAATTTTTAGGTTTACTATATTATAGGAGTGGTTTTTTTGCGTTATTTTCAACTACAAAAATCTGCCTTTCATTCTTTAAAAAGACGTTGGGGATTAGCTAATGTTTGTCTGATTCTGTGCTTTTTTCTCTACTCTCCGCTTATGTTCATAAGCGAGTCGGTCAATCTATATAGTCTCATTCGATATGATATGGAAATAGAATTACCTTTATGGTATACCATTTTGGACATTGTATCCTCTATCATTTTAACTAGTACACTTTCGCTTGGACAGTACTTCATTTTCTTAAGTATCTCACGAATGCAACATGTAAGATTGGCTGATTTATTCGTGTTTTTGAAGAGTGGACGGATGATACTACGCGCTATCCTAGGTAGTATTATACCAGCATTATATATTCTTTTATGGTCGCTTTTACTTATCATCCCAGGCATCTATAAAGCTTTTTGTTATGCCATGACACCTTATATTTTAGTGGATCATCCAGAACTTAGTGTGCGCCAAGCAATGCAGAAAAGTATACACCTAATGCGCGGCCATAAGTGGCACTACTTTGTACTTGGACTAACCTTCACAGGGTGGATCATCTTAAGTATTTTTACACTTGGCATTGGATTCTTATGGGTAATTCCCCTTATCAATGCCACCAACGCTAAATTTTACTTAACAATTCAGGATCAACAAAGATAAAGAATTAAGATAAAACCCACCTAGAAATCAACTGGTGGGTTTTTGTTATTATTCTTTCACAGTCACAATATCATCGTGCAAAGGTGCTATTTTCGAAATGATGGTATCAATTTTCTCTTGAGGAACATTCAATTCTTGCAGCGTAGCAACCAAATGGCCTGCTGTTTTCTCAAAATGTTTGGTTTGAATATGTAGATGGGCATGTGCTTCTTTCATGCTCTTTCCTTTGTAAGCCTCTTGGCTTCCAATAGCAAATGAGACAAATGCTGTAAGATGAGCTCGTTGTTTTTTCATATCTGTAAAATCAAAAAAATGTTTTAATTCTTCATCAGTTAACATTTTCTCATAAAAACGATCCACAACCAAAGCAATCGTTTCTTTTCCACCTAGCTCTTCAAATAATGATTGTGTTGACAACTGAATTCCTCCTAACTGAAATCGAACACATGCAAGGTTTTAACCTGATCTTCCTATGTATACCCTTACATGATATATACTCTTCTATTATGACGGAATTATCCAATATCTAAAAGGTATATAAACATATTTAATAAAACTGATATTTTTACAAACAAGACTATATCGAGATAGAATTATTATTCCAAATTTATGATAAACCAAAAAATAGAGTGAAATACAAATGACGTTACCTTTATGCGGTTACTTCATTCCATGAAGAAAAAATAGTTCTAAGTCCATAACGTTTTCGATCCTCTTGTCATATATGTATAAAAAGTATTTTTGCCTTTGGTAAACATTATATGCCACACGCAATACTCATTGGCAAAAGAAAGGATTGAGGATCATGTTTGTAGGTATTTTACTTGCAACCGTAATCTCTATTCCACTGATTGGAATTCGTTATTATGTAAGGGGAGGAAGACGGAAAACAAAAAAAAGACTCTATCCGTAAGAGTCTCTTTTGGCAGGGATAAAATATCTGCTATTTCAAGCGTCTTATCTATGCCTGTAACTTATTATGATTTTTCTTTTGATGCAACTTGCCTCATGGGTACTATCTTTTTTAAAATATCGCGCGCAACTGGAGCAGCTATGGATCCGCCTGACATATGGGATGCATTAGTAGTTGGTCTATCAAATGCGACATAAATCACAACATCCGGCTGATCTGAAGGAGCAAATCCAATAAAAGATACAATATATTCGTTAGGAATATATCCACCTTTTGGATCAGGTATTTGTGCAGTACCTGTTTTACCAGCTACTTCATAGTCAGAAAGGTTTGCCGATTTTGCAGTACCATTCTTAACCACTCCACGTAAAATTTGCCTTACTTTTGTCGCTGTTTGCGGTTCTATAATTTGTCGCTTCGTGATAGGATATTGATACGCTTTCTTCTTGGTGCGTGAATCAACAATGTCCTTCACCACATGAGGTTTTACCCAATATCCATTGTTAGCAATAGCGGATATAGCAGCTATTTGTTGGATAGGAGTAACCGATATACTTTGTCCGAACGAACTAGCAGCTAGTTCTGCTGGATATAAAGTGCGATTATAGTAATATCCTCTGCCTTCTGCTGGTAGATCAATACCTGTTTTATTCCCAAACTTTTCAGTGATTGTACCAAATCCAAAACGATGGATATAATCAACAAACTTTTCTGCACCCAGTCGTTGACCTAAGCGAATAAAGCCAACGTTACTAGATAATTCAACAGATCGTTGATAGTTGATTACTCCCCAGCCACTCCTATTGGCATCATGAAAAGTTCGATCTCCAACTTGGATTGAACCAGACTGAAAAGTATCATTTGCATGAAACTGCTTTTCGTTTATGCTCGCAGCTAGGGTGACGATTTTAAATGTAGAACCTGGTTCATATTGACTCTCCACTGCAATATTATGACCATTTTTGGAAGGATCATATGTTTTGGCTACATTTTTAGGATCAAAAGTTGGTCGACTAACCATAGACAAGATTTCTCCTGTTTTGGGATCAGCGACTATTGCTGTAGCACTTTTTGCTTGATACTTTCTCATTGCTATATCCATTGCAACTTCGGTTTCGTGTTGAATCTTAGCATCGATCGTTAGGATAATATCCTTTCCATTAACAGGCGGCTTAAATGTCTCTGGACCATCTGAAATCATCATTCCATTTTTAGCTTTGTGATACTTGATCGAACCATCCACACCACGTAACCATTTATCATACATTTGTTCTACGCCGCCAACTGAATCGCCATTACTATTTAAAAAACCTAATACATGAGCTAATTCAGAACTATTATATTCTCTCATATAGGTGGGATACCCATAAATACCCGCAATCTTACCTTTTTTCTTCATTGAAAAAACTTGACTATAGATAAAAGGAGAATATTTACCTTTTCCTTCATATTTGATTTCAACTGCCTTCTTCTTCTGTGATAATTTCTCTACCAAAACATGTGTAGGTATTTGCAGAAGAGGAGACAAAATCTTCGCTGTTTTCGGAACGTCTTTGATCTGACTAGGATCAGCGACAAAATAATAGCCAGGTATCTCCCATGTGTATGCTTCTTGTTTGGTTCGATCATAAATGGAACCACGCTTAGCATGTAATATAGAATCGGAGTTTTCCCAACGTTCCTCTGCCTTCGCTAACAGATCTTTTGATTCGAACGTTTGAATCCACAAAAGACGAAGCAAAACACAACTGAGGAGCACTGTGAGTGTGAATCCGATCATGACTGAACGAACTTTATTTTTCTTTTCCGACTGCTGCATATCAGTGCCACCATTCTAATTTGAACAAATCGTTCATCCTGATTTAAGGGTGAATAGAGGGAATGATTTGCAGGCCATTTTGCTCCGCAAATTTACGAATTTGCTCAAGACTACTCTGCTTCATTTTTTCCGATTCCAACTGAGTATTTACTTCTTTTGCACGGTTAATTTTTGATTCTGTTTGTTGGATGGTTACATTTAGTTGTGTTAATTCAGCATATCGAGTCATAACAAAGACAGCAGCCATAATGCAAATGATGGTACTTACAAGATAGAGCACCTTTTCACTGGCTGGAAGACCTTTGATCACTCTTCTTGGTCTTGGCTGAGTGCGAGTCTTAGGTGTAGATACTGGTAATTGATAGGCTAACGAGGTGTTTCCCTGCTCTTTATTACGCACAATGATCCCCCCTTACTCTTCGCTCATGTCTTCTACATAACTCATTCATGGTGAATTCTATAAAATCACGTCTGTCCATTTCTCTCTTTGACCCATTGACCCTTCTTTTTTCTGACTTTACCATGTTCTTCATGACCGTTTTACCATCTCTTCTATTTTCTCTTTTTAACCCTTTAATTTTCCTGACCCATCTTTTTGAACGATGACCAAATAAATCATCTTCCTTTTCAACTTCCACTTGACCCTATATTTTTTCCGCTACCCGCAATTTTGCTGATCTAGCTCGTGCATTTGCTTCTATTTCTCTATCAGTTGGAACAATTGGTTTTCTTGTCAGAATTGTAAACGAAGGTTGATGGTTACAAACACAGACTGGAAAATGTTTTGGACAAATACAACCAATTGCTTGTTCTTGAAAAAAATGTTTGCAAATTCGATCTTCTAAAGAATGGAACGAAATGACAGCTACTCTTCCACCTGTCCGAAGTAAAGGTACCACTTGTTTGAGTGCATCCTCAAACACTCCGAGCTCATTATTAACAGCTATACGAATGCCTTGAAATGATCTCCGAGCTGGATGGGGGCCTTTTCTCCTCGTAGCAGCTGGAATAGCTCCTTTAATGATTTCTGCCAACTCGATTGTACTATCAATCGGCGCGATCATTCTTTTTTGTACAATATGATGAGCGATTCTTCTGGAAAATTTCTCTTCACCATACTGAAATAAAATACGACTAATTTCTTCCTCTGGATACTGATTCACAATCTCGTATGCTGTTAACTCTTGATCTTGATCCATTCGCATATCGAGTGGTGCATCTTCATGGTAACTAAATCCTCTTTCACCTTCATCCAATTGGGGAGAAGATACTCCTAAATCAAATAGGACACCATCTACCTGGTTATATCCAAGTGAAGTTACGACTTCTTTTACATGTTGAAAGTTAGCCTTATGTAAAATCACGTTGCATGAAGTTTGGCTTAACTTAAGTTTCGCTGCTTCTAGCGCCCGGTTATCTTGATCCAAACCAATCAATGTACCTTTTGGGCCCAATCTTTCTGCGATCAAGCTACTATGACCTGCACCACCTAAAGTGCAATCGACATATACGCCATCCGGTTTTACATCTAGTGCATCTACGGATTCTTTTAATAGTACGGTGATGTGTTGAAACACGGGTTGATCATCCTTTTACAAATCAAAGTCTACGATACTTTCTGCTATTTCATTAAATGACTCTTCCGATTTTGCATAGTAGCTTTCCCATATAGATTGATCCCAAATCTCGACTCGTGAAGAAACACCAAGTACGACACATTCTTTTGTAAGACTGGCAAATGTTCGTAAATTGGAGGGCAAAACAATCCTGCCTTGCTTGTCTAAATCTACCTCACAAGCACCCGAAAAGAAAAAACGAGTAAAGGCACGAGCATCTGCTTTGGTAAATGGAAGAGCTTTTAACTTTTGCTCTAATTGTGTCCATTCTGCTCTTGGGTATGCAAAAATACATTGGTCGAGTCCACGGGTAAGCACAAAAGAGGAGCCGAGATTCTCTCGAAATTTAGCTGGAACAATCATTCGTCCCTTATCATCGACACTGTGATGAAACTCCCCCATAAACATACCAATGTGACCCTCCCCTCTACTTGTAAAATGACCAGTTTTACAAGTAGCCTTCTGCGATCCCGCTTCTATATACCCTAATCGGTATTTTCAAGCGGTACCACAGCTCTCCACTTCCCTCCACTTTCCTCCACATTGGTAAGTATACCACAATACACACAAAAAATCCTGCACTTGTGTACAGGATTTGAACAAAATTATCACATTTTGGTAATAGCGGTTAAATTTGCCAACTGCCTAGATATTCCGCTTGTTCAGGAGTCAATTCATCAATTTGAATACCTAGTGATTCCAAGAAATGCCGGGAAACTTGTTCATCAATCTCATAAGGGACATCAATTACATGTGCACCGATTTTTTCGTTGGATTGATGCAAATACAAAAGGCTAAGCACTTGCAGAGCAAAGGTCATATCCATAATTTCAGCAGGATGTCCGTCTCCAGCCGCCAAGTTCACCAAACGTCCTTCAGCAAGCAAATTGATTTTCCGTCCATCTGCAAGGTGATATTGTGTAATGTCTTTTCGTACTACTTCTGCTTGTTCTGCCATATCTTCCAATGCTACTTTATCAATTTCAATATCAAAATGACCTGCATTTGCTAAAATAGCTCCATCCTTCATTACTTCGTAGTGATCCCGATTAATCACACCACGATTTCCTGTTACGGTTACGAAGAAATCACCTAGTTTTGCAGCTTCTACCATTGGCAAAACGGTAAAGCCTTCCATATGTGCTTCTGTCGCTTTGATCGCATCTACTTCTACTACAATTACACGTGCACCAAGTCCCTTCGCACGCATAGCAACACCCTTACCACACCATCCATAGCCGATAACAACTACTGTTTTACCTGCTACAACCAAATTAGTAGTACGATTAATACCATCCCAAACAGACTGTCCCGTACCGTAACGATTATCAAATAATGACTTCGAAAATGCATCATTTACAGCGATCATCGGAAACTTCAATTGTCCTGATTTCTCCAATGAAAGTAAACGTTTGATACCAGTAGTGGTTTCTTCGCAACCTCCTTTTACTTGCTCCAAGAGGTCCGGTCGCTCACTATGTAGGATAGTTACCAAATCTGCACCATCATCAATAATCAAGTCAGGTTGGGTTTCCAGTGTCATGATAAAATGAGACTTATATTCTTCTGGAGTTGGGTTATATCTAGCAAAGACAGTTACACCTTCTGAGACTAACGCTGCACAAATGTCATCTTGAGTAGATAAAGGGTTACTTCCTGTAATTACTACTTCTGCCCCTGCATCACGAATTAATTCCGCCATACAAGCTGTTTTTGCTTCTAAATGCAGAGAAATTGCTACTCTCTTTCCCTCAAGTGGTTTTTCCACTATTACACGCTCTCTGATACGGTTTAGCACAGGCATATGATCTTTTGCCCAGTTGATTTTTTGTCTACCACTTGGTGCTAAAGATAGGTCATGTATCACACTTTTTTCAATTGAATTCATCTACGATTCACTCCCGTTTTGATTCACTATAAATATAACACCTGATGGGTATCTAGTTCAGGTAACTCTTGTTTACATAACATATGAAGCCAATCTAGTCCATAGTTATTCCAAAAATAGACAAGATTGTAACAACGTTCTTGCAGTCCCTCCATCGGGTATACAGCATTGATGACTTCCCGTTGCTGTCGAAGGGAAACTTCTTGCCTTTCATCTATTAAACCATACGCTTTTTGTTTCAGCCAACGAATATGCATTCGCATCTTTTCTCTTGTGCTCTCTCCCATTTGCTTCATATTTCCACCAATTGTGGTATTTAACTCTTGGATAAAGGGAGTATACAGATCTTCTAATTGATGGTATAAATCAGCAAATTGCTGCTCTACATCTAGTGGTTGGTTGTTTTGTTTCCAAGATTCCAATAATGCTTGTCCTTTTCCAATGATTAGTGTATCCCATGTCACCCCCCAATTCGCCCGGTACTTTTCAATGGATCGCTCGATGATTGTCACGCTTTGTCGGGGATAGACAATGGGCATTTGTAAATCAAGGACAGGGAAAGCATCTGCTAAACATCCCCAATAATCGATTTCCGAAGGCCCTCCAACAAAAGCAAGGACAGGAAATACCATCTCTTGCATCAATGGGCGTGTTGCGACATTATTACTCAGTTGAAAATGTTTCGCTTGCAAGTCGAAGGAAGAGTATTGGAAGAAGTGATTGCGACTGGTAAACCGATCTCCTTCTCGATAGAGTGCAATTCTTTTCCCCTCTTCTTCCACAAAGAGATGGGCTTGATTTTCTTCGAACTGAAGCACAGAAGGATTACCTTTTGCTTCCCAATTTGCAATGCCTTGATCAATTGCATCATGCAACTCTTCATTTTTTTGTATAAGTTGATCAAAATAATCAGCTTCTAATGCACGCAAGTTAGCATCATTTGAATCGATTAAAATTAAACCATATTCCCCAAATAGGTAATGAAGAATCCTTGCAAAAAAATAAGTCCAAGTAATGGGTTCGTGCGTAAGCTCTTCACATAGAGTGACCCAGTCCGCTTTATGTTCTCGATCCTCAATCGATTGGTGCAATTCGTTCAGCCATTGGTGCACAACATGTGGTTCCAACATTATGGAAGAAACAGATCCCTTGTTGACATTTTCAAATGGAAAGGAGTGTTTCACTGTTTCTATATGATTCGGGACATACAGATGATCCACTTCTTGCCAATCGTGATCCTCCCCAGCAATCCAAAATACGGGGATCACTGGTTTTTGAAGACGTTCTTCTTCCCGTTTTGCTAATTGTATAATCGTAATGACTTTATATAAGGTGTATAACGGACCTGTTAATAGCCCTGCTTGTTGTCCTCCAATAACCACAACACTATCAGGTGATAGCAATCGATCAAAATTCTTCTCAATAGATGGATGAATTAGTTCTGGATGATGATATTGCCTTAGAACTTCAACTAATTGTTCACGTTTATATTTTTGGTTGGTTACATAGAGATAGCGCTTTAAGTAGCTGTTGTCTTGGGTTGGATCATAGGTGTAAAAAGTTTCATTTTGTCTTAGCTTCTCATTGGGAATCAAACACTTTTCTATTTTCAATTTATGCCAGCCCTTCTTCCAGATGCTACTTACTTATCATAAGTCAAGTATATATCATATGCTCAAAACAACATACTCTTAGCTCTAATTAAGTCTGTTAAAGTGGAATGAGTAGGCACAACTAATCCACATTGGTTCGCATAAGTAACTACCATTCCATTTAGGGAATCAATCTCCGTTAGTCTTCCTGCTCGAATATCTTGAAGCATAGAGGAGAAATTTTTCGCTGTTTTGGAACAAACTTCACTTACTTGATCATAGATGTCTGCTTGTTTTAGACATATTCCTTTTGCATCTGCTACAAGACAAAGTTCATTTACTAATTGATATATTGTTGCTTGTATATCAAGATCCATCAACTTCCCGTTTGGAACTTCTAATAATGCTGTTAATGGATTGATGACGACATTTACTGCAAATTTCCTCCACAAATATTGCTCAATATGGTCAACGAGCTCAATATGAAATTTTTGTAAAAAAGAAGAGAAAAAAGAGTCCATACCATCTTTTGACTGTAATCTTCCCAAACGAACATAACCATAGCCTGTGTGTTGTACATGATTCGCGGATAGTTTATAGGCCCCTTCGGTTGTTACTACTGCATAACTTGCAGGAAAATGACAAGCTTCTATCTTTTCGACATGTCCTAAACCATTTTGCCAAGCAACTACATGTGTTTTCTGATGGATAAGAGATGGAATCATTCTAAGTACTTGATCAAGAGCTGGTTGTTTCACCATAAGAAATAGCACATCAAAACCAGCAGAATGATGGAAGTGTTCAATCCATTCTGCTGATACCAAATATCTCTTTTTTTGTCCACTGGTGTTTGTTACCAGAAGACCTTGTTTTTTAATAACATCAGTTTGTTGCACTGTCCTACAAAAAAGGGTCACATCTGCATACTCGTTCAATCGAGCAGCCCATAAAAGCCCTAGTGACCCTCCACCAATTATACCAATTTTCATCTTTTCTCACACCGGATAAATAGGATGTTTGCGTCGACTGAAATCCAGTTGTTTTTCGCTATATAGATCATACCTTTTTGCTAGCTCATTACGCAAATCTTCAGGTTCCACCATGACGTCCACAATCAATTCACTAGCTAGTCGATAGATATGAATATCTTCCTGATACGCCATTCTCTTCGATTGGATGAAAGGTTCACGCTCTTCGGGCTCTAATGCTTGAATTTGATTGTGATAGACAGCATTTACTGCCGCCTCAGGGCCCATTACCGCAATCTGAGCAGTAGGTAGAGCAATACAGCAATCGGGTTCAAAAGCCGGTCCTGCCATCGCGTATAGACCTGCACCATACGCTTTTCGAACGATTACCGAAATTTTGGGAACCGTTGCTTCAGACATAGCCGCAATCATTTTTGCTCCATGACGAATAATACCTGCTCTTTCTACTTGAGTTCCAATCATAAATCCAGGAACATCTACTAAAAAAAGAAGGGGAATCTGGTAAGCATCACAAAGCGTAATAAATCTTGCTGCCTTATCTGCTGAATCACCAAATAAAACTCCTCCTTTTATCTTTGATTGATTCGCAATAATTCCAATGGATTTTCCTTCTAATCGGCCAAAGGCAGTGATCAACTCAGGTGCAAATAATTCTTTTATTTCTAAACAAGAATTTTGGTCTACTAATGCATGTATCACCTGTTTCATATCAAATGGAACATTCTGTTCTTTTGGAATGATCGATGTGAGCGAATCCAATGTGTCGCTGGATTCAAAATCCATTCCGTTTGATTTTTGCAAGTAGGAATAATAAAGCTGTGCGATTCGAATTGCATCTGGTTCATCTTTCGCTAGAAAATCTCCACACCCACTCACCGAACAATGCATACGGGCACCACCCATTTGTTCCAATGAAACCTTTTGTCCAATTACCATTTCCGCCATTCTTGGCGATCCCAAATACATGCTTGCATTTTTATCTACCATAATTACGACATCACAAAACGCGGGTATATATGCACCTCCGGCTGCCGATGGACCGAACAGGAGACAAATCTGAGGAATGACTCCAGATAGTTTCACCTGGTTATAAAATATTCGCCCAGCGCCACGTCGACCAGGAAACATCTCTAACTGATCCGTAATTCTTGCACCTGCGGAATCAACCAAATAGAAAAGTGGGGCGCGCAATTTTTCAGCAGTCTCTTGAATCCGAATAATCTTCTCGACTGTTCGTTTTCCCCATGATCCTGCTTTCACAGTCGAATCATTGGCCATGATACACACTACCGAGCCATTTATTTTTCCAACACCTGTTATTACTCCATCTGCTGGCAGTTCTTCTTCTATCGAGTTAGCAAATAATCCATCTTCTACAAAAGAGCCTTCATCTAGTAAGAGTTCCAACCGCTTACGGACAAATAATTTACCTTGTTCTGCCGACCTCTCGTGATATTTAGAGTGACCACCGAGTTGTAAGCGTTTACTTTTTTCGTTAAGTTCACTCATCTTTCTACTCCCCTCCAAACTGTGGCTTTCTCTTTTCTCGAAAAGCATGTAATCCTTCTGTTCTATCTTTTGTAGTAATCAAATGCTCATAAGCATAAGCTTCTTTTTCCATCGCCAGCTCTAACCCTAAAGGATATCCTTCTTGTATGGCCAGTTTTGCATATTTAACAGCAAGAGGACCATTCTCCGCAATCTCTTCTGCCATCAACATTGCTTCTCGTAAAGCATGTCCTGTTTGCGTTAATTTACTAATAATACCGACTTGTTTTGCTTCCATTGCTGATATTCGTCTCGCGGTGTATATCAACAATTTAGCAATGGTAATTCCTGCTATTCTGCTCAATCGTTGTGTCCCGCCAGCTCCTGGTATAATTCCTAATGATGTCTCAGGAAGAGCGAAAGTGGATGCTTCCCCAGCAATCCGAATATCACAAGCAAGTGCAAGCTCCATTCCCCCTCCCAAAGCTACTCCATCAATTGCTGCTATTACTGGGCAGTGCATAGACTCCAATTTCAAAAAGGTATGGCGTATTAAAGTGAGATACTCACGAACTTCTTGCTCACTCATTGTCTGTCTTTCTTTTAAATCTGCACCTGCACAAAATGCAGCATCACCCGTACTCGTGATGATTACTACCCTAGTCTTTGATTCTTGCAATTCATCTAAAAAAGTAGACATTTGACACAACAAAGGTCGGTTTAGAGCATGATAAACTTCTGGTCGTTGTAAGCGTAATATGGTGATGTATCCTAAATCTTCTTTGGTGATCCACGTCATAATCCACCTACCTCCTTCTTCGCTAAATAATTTTTCAACATTTTAGAGGGGAGGGATTTTTGGAAAATCTGTTGTAACCAAGAAGCTATTTCACAAAGTTCATCCAAATCGAATTCTGTCTTTATACCCAATCCATGCAATAAGTTAACCACTTCTTCTGTCGCGACATTTCCTGAAGCACCTGGTGCATAAGGACATCCTCCAAGCCCTCCAATTGAACTGTCTATTGTTGTCACTCCTTCTTCTAGGGCAACATATGTGTTTGCTAATGCAAGTCCCTTTGTATCATGAAAATGTACGGCTAACTTACCTGCATACGTAGGTTGTAGATGCCGAAGAATAAGTTGAACCTGTTTTGGTGTGGCAACTCCAATCGTATCTCCAAGTGAAACTTCATACACCCCACATTCAAATAAAAAGTTACACATTTTTTCAACAGCCGAGAAAGCAATGGTTCCCTCGTAGGGACATCCAAAAACACAAGATAGGTAACCTCTTACAGGCACAGATTGCAACTTAGCGCTTGCTATCACTTGTCTGATCTGATGCATGGATTCTTGAATGGTGCTATTCACGTTTTTTTGATTGTGAGTCTCACTTGCGGAAATAAAGACAGCAATTTCATGAAGAGGTGGTGTTTTGACACGTTCCCAACCTCTGAGGTTAGGGACAAGAGCTCGATAATTGATTTGCTTTTCTATAGGTAACTGCAATAACAATTGATCAGCATCGGCTAGTTGAGGAATCCATTTTGGATGGACAAATGAAGTGACTTCCAAATGAGTAAGTTTAGCGGCTATCAGCCTGCGGATTAGTTCTATTTTAACAGTTGTTGGTAGTACTTCAGCTTCATTTTGCAATCCATCTCGCAACCCTACCTCCACTATTTTTACCATTATGATATTTCTTCCAATTCAATTAATACTTCTCCTTCGTTAACAAAATCACTTTCTTTCACATGTATCGCCTTTACTTTTCCGTTTTTTGTACTTTCAACTGGTATAAGCATTTTCATCGATTCCAGTATCAATACTTCTTGCCCGTTTTGAATCTCTTCCCCGATGGAAACTAGTATCTTCGAAACAATTCCTACTATTGTCGCTTCTACTTTAGCCATCTTAAAAGACCCCTCTCTGATGGTAACCTTTTAAAAAATTATTCATTTTGGACAAAATATATTTCTCTTCTATCGTATCAAATTTTTCAAACTTCGTAAGTATCGATTGATTATTTCCAAACAAAAATCTGCTGAAAAAAACAGCAGATTTTTATTTCATTACTTATGTTCTTTTTCTAAATCCTCTGTTCGAGCTGCTAATTTCCTAGCTCGATCCATGATTTGTACAAGGGTACGATAATCATCATTTACTAATTGGTAATCGGATTCGACCGTTGTCAGTTGTTCTTTCATGGATTTATTTTCAAGTTCTAATCGCCTTAATTCATCTTCCCTGTCACAAAGTTCTTCTTCGAGCTGTTTTTGTTGTTTTTTTAATTCACTTACTTCATTTTTATGTTGACGTAAAAATCGAATGACATGATCCAAGGAGTAGTCGTCTTCTTGATGTTCCAAACTAGGAAGACTATCCATGCGCACACTACTTAAAGTAAGTGGTGTCGCATAATGAACTCTATCTTGGCCTCTTCTTTGTCTCTCTGTTTTAGCTACTTGAATAGCTGCATCATAATTTTTTCGCACAGTGCTATTCCAACGAAATCCACAGGCAGCGGGGGTTCTACCAAGTCGTTCTGCTACTTCTTCAAAAGCAGATAATTGGGTACCTCCATCGCGAATATGCCGTAAAGTAACCTCTGCTAAAATCATATCATCTTCAGAAGACCAAGCATCTTGACGCTTTACAGCCATAATAAACCTCCTATTCTAGGCAATATTTTTCACTATTTAATCCTATGCATCAAAACCGAACGATAGTATGATCTCTATCCCTTTTATATCCTCAAGTTGCTAGAACTATACTTATCATGCGGATTTCAAAAATATTTTCTCACCCATGCAAAGTAATGTAACAAAAGAGTTATGATAAGAGATGAAACCCTTTCCAGTAACATTACTTGAACCAAATATCTGAACTGGGTATAATAAAGATTGCTTGAGCTATGCTCTTTATTCGGTTAATTATCCATTGACTCATTTTGAAATAGGGGAAGGCTGTGATTTTGTGGATCGCATGTTTCGCGTTTTAGGCTTTTGGGCTCTAGTTATCGCACTCATGTTTATCGCTGGCCATATGTACATACCAGCAGGATTATTTATTTTTCAAGCTATCATATTTGTGATACTCGGTTATCAACGCTATACAGAAAAAACATATATGTACCTATTTGGTAGTTACATGGTTATTTCTTTTTGTGGCATGGTAGCGTATGCAACATTTGTTCACTAAAATAAAAAACCCCTTAAAAGGGTTTTTTATTTTTAAACCGCTATATTTTATTTCTTTTGAACCAACACTTTGAAATTTTCTCCCATCCCCATTATTAATTGCTTGATTGCGTTACGGTATGCTGGATCTGTATAGGTGTAAATGCCTGCTTCCATTAAAAAACTCGATTGCGAACCATAGAAATAGGTAGATAAACCCTTATTTTCTCCCCATTTTTTCATATCTTCGAAATTTACATGAGCAGTCATATCCATCTCTCCTAAATTCAAATAGGGATCATGAATATGTTGATGAGCTTGATAATATCTCATTGTGCCATCTAAGTATTTCATACTGTACAATTCTCTGTTATTTCCACCATAATCGAGTGTCCAAATCAATCCAGATTCAAGCCAATCGGAAACACGATGCAACCAAGATTTTGCCTGCAAATTCACTTCTATTTGCTGTCCTTCTGCAAAATCGATAGGGAGCTGATTTGTATAGTCTTCCAACTCCACCCTAGACAATCGATCTTTTATTTCTATCCATCTGTTCTGGTTTTCTGTTACATATATTTCCCACCATTTACCTTGTTCCCATATTAGTCGATGAACAGCAAAAGCGTCCAACAGCTCATGACTATATACAATAGAGAAAATGGCTGGAGGAACCTGTTCTAATTGATCTACAAAATATAGGTCATAAGGAATATTTTTTAATCTTTGCTGTTGTTCGGCACGATGGTATGAACTTTTTTCGACTGAATATAGGCGAACAGCTGATTTCTCAATTTTTTTGTGATGAAATTGTTTGGTTATCTGTTCCATTAACTTCCCATCTCCACCTCCTATTTCTATCAATTGAAGGGGAGAAGACGGATAGAACTCTTTCCAATATTTCAAAAAATAATCCGCTACTACATAGCCAAAAAGATTACTAACATGTACATTGGTAAAAAAATCGCCCTTTTTCCCAAGTTTGGGAGCGGGCTTGTTGTAATAACCATGTTGTGGATGATACAAAGCTAAATCCATTATCTTTGCAAACGGCAAACGACCAGTAGAACTTTGTTGCAAGTGACTCCGTATCACTTGCAACATGGCAGTTACTTGCTGTGTAGACGACCTGTCCACTCCATTAATCCCCCTTCGAGATTATAGAGTTTCTCAAAACCTCGTTCTGCAAGAATATGCGCTGCTATTTGACTACGCATGCCGCTTCTACAAATTAACAATATATTTTTTTCTTTGTGTGGAAGTAGTTCTTCAAAACGTTCTTCCATCACGTCGTAAGGAATATGAATAGAATTTTCTACGTGCGCACTGTCGAATTCCTCTTCCGTTCGGACATCGACAAAGATGTAATTCTGTTTTTCTTCCTCAAAACGTTTCCCAAACTCAGCAGCAGAAATGTGTTGAAATTTTTCCATTAGGAACACTCCCTTTATCTATGAAATGATTTGGTTAATAAAATATTGTAATTGACTTAATTGTAGAGGACCTTCTATTCTCTTCTCAATCACGCCCTCACGATTGATAAAAAAAGAACTGGGGATTGGACCAATTTTATATTGCTTGACGACTTCTCTTTCTTTGTCCATCCATATCGGAAACGTGAGCCCCATCTGTTTGGCAAAATTACTTACTGGCAGTTCATTTTCACGAATATTAATCGAAACAACTACAAAACCACGATTTTTATTCATCATATAAGCTTGTTGAATTGCTGGCATTTCCGTCTTGCAGGGCGGACACCAAGTACCCCAAAAGTTAAGCATCACTGCTTTTCCCTTTAAATCCGAAAGACTCATTTGCTTACCATCAAGAGTAGTTAAAGTAAAGTTCGGCGCTTCATCCCCTTCTACTGGCTTCCCACCTGTATCCGTTGAAACTTGGTATATGGCGTATCCAACCAATCCGACTAAACAGAGGAGCAAAATCCTTCTCACCCAATACCTCGTTTGTTTCTTCATCTATTCCTTCACCTTCATTTTAAAATCCGGTAAATCCTCCGGTAAGATTGGTAAACCATGCAATGATAGCAGTCAACTGATTGGTATACAACATAATACCAAAAAGAATTAATAACCCTCCGCCAATTTTCATAACTTGGCTCGAATATTTCAATATCCATTTTGTTCTTCCAATAAAAAAAGCCATTAAAAAAAACGGAATTGCAAATCCAAGTACATACATGGTGATATACAAAAAACCAACTGTTAACTGAGCTTTTATCGTAATAATAGCTAATACAGAAGCGAGAATAGGTCCTAAACAAGGTGTCCAACCTGCTGCAAAACTAATTCCTATTAAAAAAGAACTCAGGAAACCCAGACCTTGCTTGGAAACATCCCATTTCTTTTCTCTCATTAAAAATTTCGGCTCGATAATCCCTGTTAAAAATAAACCCATAAAGATTAACAAAACACCACCAAGCATGCGAATCAAATCTTTATAATTAACAAAAGATTGTCCAATCCAAGAAAATGTAAACCCAAGTGCATAAAACACAAGAGAGAAACCAAGTAAAAAGAAAAAAGTATGTATCATCGTCAGTTTGGTTAATTCTTTCGATCTACCTTTTTCCTTCAACTGAGAAACCGATACCCCTGTTATATAAGACAAATAAGACGGATAAAGCGGTAAACAACACGGAGAAATAAAAGACAAAACTCCTGCTGCAAAAGCAAGCCAAATGGTTACTTGTTCCATATTTTATATCCTCTCTACGATAACACATCATCGAGAATATCTTGTAGTTCTTCCTTACTCATTTCACCAATGACCTTGTGTGTTATCTTCCCGGTTGAATCAATGACAAAAGTTGTTGGAATACCTATCAACTGGTAATGATCTGTGCCAATCGATTGTCCATCTTCATTTTCCTGATCTAAAATTACTGGATAGGTATAACGATATTGCTTCATATACTTTTTGATATTTGGAAGTGTATCTTGTGACGTCTCATTTACCATATGAAAGTTTATTTGATCTTTGTATTTTTTGTAAGCCGTTTCTAAGTAAGGCATTTCTCGTTTACAAGGATCACACCATGAAGCCCAAAAATTAATGATACTCGGTTTTCCATTTGTCTGGTAGAGTTCAACCTCTTTTCCATCCAATGTTTTAAGTTTGAAGTTTGGCGCACAATCCTTCACTTCTAGACCTGGATTTCCTTTGCAGTTTGCATAGGAAACGACAGGTTTGTTGTTTGTGTCATATATTGCATAAACAACTCCAACAAGAAGTAGCAAGATAAGCAAAGTACGGATTAATTTCACGATTTTCCTCCTTCTAGGAAAAAAAAGGATTGGTATTCCGTTCGTGACCAATGGCTGTAGATGGACCATGTCCCGGATGAACAACAACATCATCTGCTAATGTGAATAATTGACTTTCAATCGATTGGATTAATGTTTGATAATCCCCATCTCTTAGATCTGTTCTTCCTATTGCACCCTTAAACAAGGCATCACCGGAAATAACCATTTCACCATCAAAAAAGGAGATACTTCCTGGAGAATGTCCTGGTGTGTACAAGACTTGTAATTGTTTCCCTAAGAAAGACAATGTTTCTCCCCCTTTGACCTCAATTTCAGCAGGTTCAAAAGACATTTTATTTGAACCATCAAAAGCAGCAGACCCGTTATAAAGAGGATTGCTCAACCATTCTTGCTCTTTTGTATGTACGATTACAGGAGCATTGGTGTTTGTTCTTAACTCTGCAAGACCACCGATATGATCAAAGTGTGTATGTGTTAATAAGATCGCCTCTATGGTCAAATCCAATTGTTTTATCCGCTTGATTAAAACCTCTGGATTCATACCTGGATCAAATACAATACCTTGTTTGTTTGTTTCTTCATAGAGAAGATAGGCATTGGTTGCAATAGGTCCTAATACATATTTTTCCAATTGCATGAACAAGTCTCCTTTGTTGCAAACTAAAGGATAACTGACAGAAGGGAGTTATCCTTATATGATTGCTTGTGTTCGTTTGATTGGTGTATTTTGTTTGGTAACAGGTTTACTTTTTGGTTGTGCACCAGAAAACTCCGCACCAAAAGAAGTCTCACCCAAAGCCGAGAAGATTTCCTACACGCAACGGGTAAAACAAACTGTTCCTGCCCCTCAGTATAACAAAACTACAACAAAGGTTTCCAATCGGCTTGAACAAATCGCAAAACAGATGCCTCATGTTAAAGATGCGTCAGCTGTATCCGTTGGCAAATATTCCATCGTAGGTCTGGACTTAGACGCCAATCTTGATCGGGGACAAGTAGGTACAGTTAAATATTCGGTTGCTGAGGCATTACACAAAGATCCTGTTGGTGCAAGAGCACTTGTAACCGCGGATGTAGACTTGATGCAAAGAATAAAAAATATAAACAAAGATATCCGAGATGGCAAACCGATATCCTCTGTTCTTCGAGAACTTGCTGGAATAGCAGAACGAATTGCCCCTCAACCCACCAAAGTAGTTCCGAAACAAGAAAAACCTGCAGATTAGCAGTATCCACCTCTTTCTTCTATAAGATTACAATTATAAATATACAAATTTGAGAGACGAGAGTCGTTCATTTGAACGGCTCTTTTCTTTGTTCTGAACAGAATTCATTTAGATCTATTTTATTTTTCATTTGATTTATTTTGGTATTTTCTTTACCATAAAACAAAGTAGAATACAAAAGTAATTAAGAAAATTATTCCATCTAATATAATCACACTACAAAATCTTTCCTATTCCTCCTACAACATACATGAAAAACATACTTTATTAGGGAGTTTCTATCAATGAGAACGCATATAACAATTGGCATTTCTTGTCTTCTCTTACCATTGGTACTATTTGGCTGTTCGAAAAAGGAAGAACCTTCTAAACAGTCATCAAAGAATCAACCAACAGAAACCGTAGTACAAAATAACAAACAATCTAGTAATACCAGAAAACCTTTACCAAAATACTCTACTGGTAAATTACAAGTAATTGCACAACCAGATGACATCTCCGTGCTTGTGAACAAACATAACAGCCTGCCAGAGACATTTAACCCAAAAGATCTCGCATCACTAAATATCCCTTTTCTAGCGAGCGCTTCAACAGAGAAACGGCAATTACGAAAAGAAGCAGCTACCCAGCTAGAAAAGATGGTAAATGCAGCAAAGAAAGATAATATTTATTTAAAAGGCGTATCGGGATATCGCTCCCACGAAACACAAAAAGCGTTATTTAACCGATATGTAAAACGAGATGGGTATGCAAAAGCTCGAACTTATAGTGCACTACCAGGTACGAGTGAACATGAAACTGGACTATCTATTGATATAACAGGGAAAGATGGTACTTGTGCGGCTGATGATTGTTTTGCTCAAAAACCGGAAGCTGAGTGGTTAGCTAAACACGTACAAGATTTTGGATTTATCATTCGATATCCAAAAGGAAAAGAGAAAGTCACTGGTTATAAATATGAACCTTGGCATATACGGTATGTAGGTGTGAAGATAGCAAAAGAGCTCACAATTAAAGGAATTACGCTAGAAGAATACTACCTTCATTCATAAAATGATAAAACAGTTACCTGATTAGGTAACTGTTTTTATTTTGCCCCCTAAAAAACCGGACTGTTTAAACTTTACATTATCGGATAAACCACTTTACGATCGGGTATTGATAGGTGCGATCCTTCAGGGCATATATAATTCCCATAATAGGGCAGATGAACGCCATCAACCCGAAAAAAATCAAAAATGGAATCCCAATAATCACAATCGAGAAAAACCACGAAATCGAAATGAGCACTGCCATAATCAAATGAAAAAAGAATGCTTGAATGGCAACTCGCTTCACTGCACTATCTTTTATGAGAAAGAAAACAATACTTGGGAGTAACATCGGAGCAAACCATGTACTAGCATGCACCAAGATCTTTATTCCCCTCATATCCACTAAAATCTCTCCTTTTTATTGTATCAATTAATGAAATTATATATCCTATTCATACGGAAAACGTGAGGTATAGGTAGTATTTTGCTATACATCTTTGGTCGTATTTTGTCTCTTTTAAATGCCTCATGAGACTATGGGTATAGTATTCACTACAGGAGATTTCAAAAACCCAAACATAGATCTTAAAATCGATCTCAAATAAAATTCTATTGGTGTATATCCATTTTCGTCCGTTAAAGAATCTTCATAAACATTACAACAAAAAGGATAGTAACCTATTTGGTTCTACCCTTTTTTATCCCACCCTAAATTGGTGTATACTGATTTTATATAGAGCTGTTTAGAAAGGAATTATGGATTCTCATGAAAGTAATTTGCATCCTTTGTGATGAGGCATTTACCCCCTCAAAATTTCAAGCAAGAAAAATAATGAAACATCCTCATAAAATACAAATCTGTGAAACTTGTCATGATCGTATAACTACAAAGGTTAACATGCAACGAACAGCAAAACCTTAGAGACATGTATTGTATTTCGGTTCTTCGGTAATGTCTTTTAATAACTTTTCAGCTTGTTCTTTTGGGAAGGAGACTTTATGCTCTTTCCCTTCTTGTTTGTAAGAAATGCAATATTCTTGATTTCGCAACTCCATCTTTAACTCTTTTATTTCATAATCTTCTAGAAGCAGGGTCTCAAAAAATACAACTGTATCTTTCGCAGAAATATCACTTGGTCTTGCATCCCAAACAATCTGTATTTGCAACCAATTAAACAATGCATCACTCTGTTGCATTTTCACCACTCCCATTATCGCCCTATTTTGCCTGTTTTTTACTATACCAGAGGCGGACACGGGTCACAACGATAATTACAACAGTTATCAAAAGAGCCTGTATCATCGGAAATTGAACCAACTGCATGATCCAAAACAACACACATCCTAATGCCAAAACGAAATAGACAACAAGCGACTTTAATGGAGGTAAACTTCTTGCAAATGCTACTTTATATATGATGACACTAAGCACTAAAATAATAAAATATAGCAACCATGGAGGAACTTGTGAAATCCAGTTAAACAACGTTTCTGACACTCCCTTGTTTTTTTCTCCGCTAATAGCAACTTTCATCCCCCCTACTCTATCACTCCATCCCCTAAATGATCAATCACTCGGCGCAGTCGAGTTGGATAGTTGGTAATAATTGCATCAATACCTAGCTCTACAAGACGCTGCATATCTTTTACTTGATTGACAGTGTATGTTCTTATTTTGATGTTATTTTGGTTGCATTGGACTACAACATCTTCATCTATAGCAGAATAATGAAGATGCACCTGATTCATCCCCAAAAATTTTGCATATTTCCAAGGTTTCACCATAACACAATCAATCAAAGGAGCTATTTCCCATGTTGGTCGCAGTTTTTTTAATTCCATCAAACTAGGATGATGAAAAGAAGACAGAATCACCCTTTGTTCCATACCATAATGTTCAATCAATTGAATGACTTTTTCTACTATTCCTTTATATGGAACCAGTTGGTTTTTTAATTCTATATTTATCCGTGTTTTCTTATCTAAAAAAAGCTCGAAAACATTAGACAACGTTGGTACGATTTCATTTTCTAGACTAAGTAATGAATAGTTGCTAATTTGAGAGTAGGATAACTGTCCAATCCACCCTGTTCCGGTTGTCGTTCGATCCAAGCTTTCATCATGAATTACCACTATTTCGCCATCTCTCGTCAGATGTACATCTAGTTCAATTCCATCCACGTTTGCTTGTTTTGCCATTTGGAATGCAGTCATACTGTTTTCCATTGCTCTACTCGAGTAACCACGATGAGCAAAAATTTGAACAGACATCTCACATACCCCACTTTCATTTTTTTCGAAAATTAGGATAACAAAAGAAGTATAATGCTTAGTACAAACAATTTCCATCAATGAAAAACCGCTACAAAAATAGTAGCGGCTTTTTGTCCAATCTGTTTACAATGCTTCTAACATCAACATTTCACGTCTGATTTCACTTAACCTAGATTTGCACTGGTCTATCTTGTGCATGCTATTTTCTAGCATTGCTTCGTATAACAGGGACAGCTCGTAATCCAGTTCCATACGTAATACTGGAATCCGTTTTTCCGGATCTCGGCACTTGAAAGCTCGAATGACATCTTCCATGTAACCACTGCACCCCTTTACAATTTACTAACAAGTGGTAATAGATCCACTTGATAACAGGATTCCCTGAGAAGGTTTGAAATATAACACTTCTAGCCAGTCCAATTGGAGATTATATAGTATATGAAAATTTTTTTTGAAGGTAACGGTATTGGTTTAGAAGAAAAAAAGAAAGATAGTAAAGTATCTCTTTTCTCAGAGGCATATTTGTTCAATCTGATAAAAAAGAAAGGATATTAAAAAAATGTCATTCCCTACATTTACAAATGAAGATTTTCATGTTTTTGCTATTGATGGTCTTGAATCTAGAATGGAAGCATTACAAAGAGAAATCCAACCAAAGTTTTCCACGATGGGAGAATCTATTTCTGAGTTTTTAACCACCAAATTAGGAGATACCGTTTATACTCATATTGCCCGACATGCAAGGCGCACGGTTCATGCTCCAGAAGAAACATGGGTGGCTTGGTCTACTAATAAGCGTGGCTATAAAGCACATCCACACTTCCAGTTAGGCCTGAGGGATACCCATTTGTTTGCTTATTTCGCACTCATCTACGAATGTGAACAAAAAAAAATATTTGCTAACCATTTTCTAAAAAACATTCAGAAGTACAGCTCTTTCATACCTCATGATTTTTACATTTCAATCGATCACACGACTCCTGATGTAACAGCTGCTTCCTCTCTTGATCCAGAAAGATGGAAATCCATCATGGAACGTTTAGCCAAAGTTAAAAAAGCTGAATTTCTTTGTGGCATACTGATTCCCCGCAAAGAAGCAGTAAATCTGAATGGCAAGATACTACAAAAGAAAGTAGAAAAAACCTATGATCAACTCATGCCACTCTATCATTTATCCTTTGAATAAAAATACATAAAGATCTCATTATTATCATTTACCTTCGTCTTCAAATCTTGTACAATAGGCTTGTTTTGTGACTACGAGTAGAAAGCAGGGCCAAAGAAAAATGAATCAATCCAACCAGAACAACACCCCACTTTTTACCAAACTAAAAGAATATGCGAATTCTAACCCTTTACCTTTTCATATACCTGGACATAAAAAAGGACAAGGTATGGACAAAGAATTTCATGATTTTATTGGAACCAATGCCTTATCCATTGATTTAATAAACATTGAACCATTGGACGATCTTCATCAACCACAAGGAATTATCCAAGAAGCACAAGAACTTGCTGCTGAAGCATTTGGGGCGAAGCGGACTTTTTTTTCTGTTCAAGGTACCAGTAGTGCGATCATGGCAATGATTTTAGCTACTTGTAATCCGGGAGATAAAATCATTGTACCTCGTACAGTACACAAATCTGTTCTATCCGCTATCGTATTTGCTGATTGCAATCCGGTTTTTCTACACCCAGAATTAGATCCAAAGCTTGGAATCGCTCATGGGATTACACCTGCACAGGTAGAAAAAGCATTGAATAAACATCCAGATGCAAAAGCAGTATTAGTGATTAATCCTACTTACTTCGGCTTTGCTAGCAATCTCCAGGAAATTGTGCGGATCGCTCATGATAAACACGTACCGGTACTAGTAGATGAAGCACATGGAGTACACACCCATTTTCATCATGAGTTACCCATATCAGCAATGGATGCTGGAGCAGATTTAGCTGCAACAAGCGTTCATAAGCTTGGAGGTTCACTGACCCAGAGTTCTGTGCTCAATCTACAAGGAAACTTAGTAGATCCCTTGCATGTCCAATCTATCTTAAGCATGTTAACGACAACTTCTACATCTTATATCTTATTAGCATCCCTCGATACAGCTAGACGGTATCTTGCCATCCATGGTGAAGAAGTGATAACGCAAACTTTAGCACTAGCAAGAAAAGCACGAACACAGATCAATGAAATTGATGGATTACTTTGTGTAGGGAAAGAATGGCTTGATGGAAAAGCTCGCTATGATCTCGATGAAACAAAATTGTTGATTCATGTAAGTGAGTTAAGTATAAATGGCCACGAAGCAAGCGATTGGCTTCGAGAAACACATCAAATCGAAGCAGAAATGAGTGATTTGTATAATATTCTCTGCTTTGTTACTTTAGGAGACAACGAAGAGTCGATCCAATCCTTGATTTATGCTCTACAAGACCTTGCAGCTCATTTCCAAACAAAGGAGACAACTAACCAGAAAAACATTATATTACCTGATGTACCTGAGCTTGTTGTTTCTCCTCGTACTGCATTTTATAGTGAAACAGAGTCTATCCCTTTTCGACAAGCAGCTGGGCAAATTACGGCAGAATTTCTCTTTATGTATCCACCAGGAATACCAATACTACTTCCTGGGGAGCGCATAACAGAAGAAAATATTACTTATATCGAAGAAAACAAAGCAGCCGGCTTGATTGTGCAAGGAACGGAAGATCCTTCTGTGGAGATGATAAGGGTGATTCGTCCGAAAATTATTTCCCGGAGGATACATCGGGACTAAAATCTGCGTATCTTCTGTTAAAAATAGTTTCTAAAAATATTATCCTTAGGTAAAAAAGTAGCGAAGTCATATTCTGCTACTTTTTTATTTGTATTGGCCAGCATAATAATAACCGCAATCCTAGGTCCACGGTTGGGACAATTACAGAAATCTACACATATATCTGTGTATTATTTGCTCGACTCGGAGAATGAAAGTGTCTACACACGGAGTTCATACCCACTTTCATCATGAACAATGGATGCCGGCTCTGACTTAGCAGCTTCTTGTGTGCATAAAAATTAGAAATTTACTGGATACAAAAAAACTGATATCGCTAGCTGGATATCAGTTCTTATCTATTTTTTTCCGTCATCCTTCGAACGGCATGTTGTACTCGAGCGAATCAGCGAGTGGCGTTTCCCGACTCTGCTTGAACAGATCGATCGCCTCAGTCGCAGCGATGCTGCTGTAGTCGGCCATTTTCAGCATCATAGCGAATTCCGACACGGTAGCCTCCTAGGTTGCAGGTAAATTTACTCTTAGCAAAATAAGGAGGAGTGAACAATGCATTTTCCGGTAATTTCATTCATATTAAGTATCTTTCACCAACAAAAAACGCCAACTTTTAGTGTACACAAACCTCCTATACTAAAAGAATTTTATATTCTATACTGTATGAAAATAGACTGGAGGTTCTACCATGGATCAAATAGATAAAAAAATTATCGCTTTGTTACATAAAAATGCTCGAATCACGGTTGCCCAAATCAGCCGAAACATCGCCCTCAGCCAACCTTCCGTGAAGGAAAGAATTCTGAGATTAGAAGAACAAGGCATTATCACTGGTTATCATGCAAAACTATCTCCTGAAAAAATAGACAAACATACAACAGCTTTTGTCCTCTTGAAAACAAACCAATGCAACAAATTCCTTCCCTTTAGTAAACAGTCTCCTGAGATTGTTGAACTTTACCGGATGGGTGGAGAGTACAACTATTTACTCAAAATATGGACCGAATCCAATGAAACATTGACCTTATTTTTGCAGAAACTTAGTAACTTTGGATTTTCACAAACAATGATTGTAATGAAAACGGAATTTGATCTAAAATTACCTATCTCCGATCCAGTAAGCTTCAAGGTATAAGTATAATCTTTCCTCTTAGCCTATCTTTCGAAAATGCATGGTGTGCCTTATGTGCATGCTCCAAGGGGTATGCTTCTGCAACTCGCAACTGTAATTTTCCTAGTTCTGCAAGTCTGGAAAGCTCCGTGAGATGATCCGAATTGGGTTGCACCCACACTGCATGTGAAACTACATCTTTCTGATCTACTGACGAAACTCCCTCTCTCTGAAAACTAGGTACAGTAGAAGTATATCGCCCACCGTTACGGAGTGATGCAAAAGTGTAACGAGCCATTTCTCCACCTAATACATCTAAAGCTCCGTCCAATCCATCTGGAAACTGCTCATAGATTTGCGCTACAATATCCCCTTCTCGATCAATCATCCTATCCACTCCAAGGGAATAAGCAAACTCTCGCTCTACTTTTGTTCCTATTCCTACAACCTTGATACCATTATGATGTGCGAGTTGTACTGCAAAACCACCTACTGCACCTAAAGGAGCATTTACAAGCAAAGTTTCACCCGGTTTTAAATTAAGCCATTCTATTGCCTGATATGCAGTCAAACCGGCAAGCGGGATCGTAGCTGCCGCTGATAAACCAATCTTCTTTGGTGCATGTGCAATGACTTCTTCAGACAGACAAATGTATTCCGCATATGTTCCAACATGATTGACGATTTGTTGTGAAAATGCAATGACTCGATCTCCTACAGCCCAATTAGAGACCCCTTCTCCTACTGCTTCAATGATTCCAGCCGCATCCCATCCTAAAACCATTGGAAAAATAGCAGGTTCTATTGCAAAAGGTCGATTTTTCAACTCCTCTTCGTCGTCTGGGATCAATGTTCCTTCTCGTGTAACCAAATCGACTGGATTTACAGCTGCTGCATGTACACGAAGAAGAACTTCCCCTTTTTTTGGCTCTGGAATCGGGACATCCATTATCATTATTTCTTCTGGTGTTCCATAATGTTTTATTGCTGCTACTCTCATTTTTTTGCACCTCTATTCTTTGTTCTCCCAAATTGTAAAAGAGAAAAGGTGCAAACGAAATAACAACATTAATGAAATAGGCTACAACTTCCTTATTTAATTAGGATTTATGTTTAACACGGATTATAAAATAAAGTCGTTGATAATAAAAAAAGCCCACCTGTGGTGGACGGAGATAACCTATTTTATTCTTGATGATCGGAATGGCAATGATCACAAGTACCGTATAATGTTCCTACTTTATCAGCATCTTGAAAGGCAATAACTTCTTCACATGTTTGGCAGACGATGGTTTCCATTTCCATCTTCCTCTCCGTCATATTAGTATGTGCCTTTATTATATTTGTGACATACTAATTATGTCAATAGGATATACATTATTTGTACTTTTTAAGTTTATTCTCTAACAAAGAAGCGATTTCACTAAAGAAAGTGTGATCATCATCATTGATCCCTTCCTGTACAGACGCTGCAATAACGATCTCACCAATCAAATGATGTCCATAATAAAATGGGATACACAATTTGATAAATGTGTTATCACTTGAACTAGATAAACCACCTCGTAGAGCAGCAATACTTAATTCGGAATCTCCAAACGGAATATTTTCTGGTAAATGATCCACTCCTTGATGAAACTTTCGTTCAAAATGATCTTTATTCGTCAAATAAATGGAAACGCTTTTATATGCTTCCACTTGATCATAGACTAGTTGGCAAACTGCTTCGTATAAAACGGCATCATTTCCTTTCCAACCATCCGCTACAGAACCTATTTCTGCACGAAGCTCATCGAACAGATCCGATTTATCAATCAAATCGAACAACCCCTTTTTGCAAAATGTAGTCGATAGTGTACCATAAGCCAGAAAGTGGTACAATTCAGATGAGTGAAACAACATCTATTTTTAAAAAAACTTCTGCGGAAGGATGGTTTGTCCCTTTGAAAAAAAGCGCTTACATTCGACGTAAAGATATGATTGAATTAGCCAATGTGAAAGATACGCTGGAATATTACCGTGAAATGACTAGAAATACCGGAAAACAACTAGCATGGGATTATGAAGCTGCTGCATTTCCTTATACGATGGAAGAAAAAGAAGAAAACGGCATCCCCTACATACTCTTGACCGGGAGAGATCCTCATCAAAATAATCATATGGTAATTGGTGTTGGCAGACAGAAAGAAAACGAAAAATTTTATGTACAAATTGTTTTGCCTGAGGACGCAACACATCATGATGTGGCTAAAGGAAATGAGTATGCCAAGTTTATTGCGAAACATCTAAAAGGGGAATTGGAGTTATTTAATGGAAGAATCATGGCATTTTGACTATAAAAAAGCGGTTATTTGTAACAATAACCGCTTTTTCTATGTAAGTAACATCATTTTCTATTTAAACATCCTATCTGGGGCCTGCATCTATCCTAGTAAAAGCGAAGATGCAGGCCTTTGGGTATCTCAGATGATGACATCGATACTCCTACCTACTCTGACGGCTGCCTGGGGTGGAGTACCGCTCCCTTGAGTTCACCCCTGTTCATCGCTGCATAGGGATTCTTTCCCCTGTACTGCTTGTTGCAGGATGGGTGGTGATGGTCGGATCGACACTCACACTTCTCAGCAGGGATTTCGGCGTTTTCGTTGTGCTCAGCGCCCAACGGAATTCCTTCCTAGCAGGTACGCCCATTTCTATGGACAGACTAAATATACCATGAAAATCCATTAAAATACAGCGTTTATTTCGCAAAATTCACTCTTTATAATCCTCGATCTTCTCTTTCTTCTATTAAACCAAATATGGAGCAATTATCTTTAGAAAATAAGATAACCGCTCCATAAATTGCTCATCTCTGACCGCAACAAGTACAGTGGAAAAATACTTCCTTGTCAGTATCAAGTGTTGCTTTGATCCAAAACAGGAAAAAAGCAACGCTTTCCTCTACATAGACATACTCCTTACCGTCTTCGGTAATCGTAAATAGGCCATCTGGATCTTCCCGAAAACAAATCGGCTTATTTTCCACTGTCATGGCAAATGTATGCATCGTATGCTCTCTTCTCTATGTACAAGCGATCCCAGTATAACGTTAACCATAAGTTAAGGAAATAACTCCAATGGACTACTTTTTTACCTTCCTATATCATCAAAAAGTTTCAAAAAGAATTTACAACCACTGATATCGTTCGTTCAACCGAAAATACCATTAGATCTCAAGATCACGATAGGTGTGATACTTTGGAAAATGAAGGATAGCCTTTGTATATCTCCCTTCTTTAGACTCGATTGTTATATCATGATTTAATTTTCGTGTCATTTGTTTCGCCAAGTATAGTCCCATACCCGTAGATTTTGCTTGATTTCTTAGTACAGAACTTGTAAACCCCTTTTCAAATACTCGATCTAGGTCTTCTTGTTTAATTCCTACTCCAGTATCTTCTATAATTACTCTCTTTTCTTTGTCATCTTCTTCGAAATAACAATATATCTGCCCATTATCCATTGTATATTTTAATGCATTTACCATAATTTGATCCACCACATAAGAAAGCCATTTACTATCGCTATGAACATAAATTTGTTTGTCATTCATTTCAAAATGAATTTTCTTACCTATGAACAGTTTTGCATATTTTTTTACGCTCTCTTTGATGACTTGATTCAAAAAAACTTCTGAAATGAAATAGTCTTTGGAAAATGAATCGATTCGAGAGTAGTACAATGCTTGTTGCACATAGTTTTCCATTTTTTGAATTTCATCTTCTAACTTGTCTACCATATAGTCTACTGACTTTCCTGTACTATTTTCCATTAACAGATAACTCGCAGCGATAGGTAATTTTACTTCGTGTATCCATGAAACGATGAAATCTTGATGATCAAGTTTCTCTTCGTGAAGTTTTTGAAGCTGTTTGGTATAAGAAACATGCACCTCTTCTATTTGATTCAGATAAAGCTTTTGAACATACCTTTTTGATTTAGGTAGGGAAAGGAAAATTTCATCTTTCTGGATATGTAAGCTATTTTTTAATTCCTGATAAAATTTATAGTGGTAAAAATATCCGATAATGATATAAATGCAAACGATAAAAAAACATACGATATTCGTATATAGCATATTTTGTCTAGCCAGATTTTGATCTTCATTCATAAACATGATGAGAGACACAAACAGCATGAGTACCATGTAAAAAATAATAAAGTAACGCTTATCTTTTATATATGCTAATAATGTCATGGAATCATATAACCTTGACCTTTCCTCGTTTTAATAAAACCCTCTTTGCCTATCTCCGCAAGTTTTTTACGTAGACGAGTTATGTTTACTGTTAGTGTATTATCATCGACAAAACTCTCATCTTTCCAGAGATCCCGCATAATTTTGCTGCGAGTTACAATTGTTCCTTTTTGTTGAAGCAACAGTTTGAGAATAATAAATTCCGTTTTAGTAAGCGTGGTACTCTGTTCTCCCACATGCAAGTCTCCATCTTTTAGATTGAGTACAACCCCATGATGTTCGAGTACATCCGGTTGCATATCGACATAAGAATAGACCCTTCGCAATATTGCATTTACTTTTGCCATCAATACATCCAAATGAAATGGTTTTTGAATAAAATCATCCCCTCCCATATTCATCGCCATAATCATATCCATTGGTTTATTTCGAGAAGAGATAAAGATAATCGGTACTTGGGATACCTCTCTTATTTTGTTACACCAGTAAAACCCATCAAATAAAGGCAAATTGATATCCAATAATACAAGCTGGGGATTTTCTTTGAGAAAAATTTGAAATATCCGGCTAAAATCTTCGATCTTAATGGTGCTTAACCCCCACTTTTCGATCGACTCTCCAATCATATCTCGGATGGTTCGTTCATCTTCTACGATTAGAATTTTCATTTGTCTCCTCCTGTTACAAACATCTGCCATGATCCAACATGACAACATTGTAAGGTTGGATCAACCATTTGTAAGGTTATTTCCTTACTAGCTATTTTACAATCAAAAGCATAAGAAACAGATACACAAAGGAGACAATCATCCATGAAAGAAATTACATCAACTGACAATATTCATTTTCCTGGACGTTGGGTAGGCAGTATTAGCCTCCTATTAGGTCCCTTGCTTATGCTTATAGGAGTGGCTCTCCGTTATCGATTTGATTTTTTCTTTCCCCATCAACTAGCTGCTTATCATGATCATCCTACTTTAATTGCAGCATCTTATAGTACATGTATTGCAGGAACGATCTTGATGTGGCCAGCTGTTCTCACGCTTGTTCAATTAATCAGCGGGCATAATCCTAAATTGGCTTTCTGGGGAGGCATATTGACGATCTTCGGGCTATTTGCTCGCACTTTTCATGCAGGTGTTGACCATCTTGCATTCCAATTGGTTCAAGTGCAAAATGTAGAACTAGCGACGAAAATAATAGATGAAACTTATGGAGCATTTCATATTTTCCGCACATTCAATCTCGCTATCATGCTTGGGTGGATTATTTTAGCGATTGGTGCTTATCGCTCTCGTACACTGAATCTTACCTTCTCTATCGCCTTAGGATTAATGTCTGGACTTCCTTTAGGAGTACTCAAAGGAACTAGCCCTTTTTCCTTCGTAGCAACCATTGGACTTTGTATTGCACTAGTTCCACTTGGATTCAAAGTATTACGAGATGGTCCTACTCCTTCTATTCGAACTATCTTCAGTTGGTCGATTGGAACGCTTGTATTAATCATTGGATTCTATCTTATTGGACAAGCTGGGTAAAAATATACGAATTGGGTGATAAATATGAGAACCATCTTACAAACCAAAAATCTAAAAAAAGTCTATCGTACAAAGGAAAGTATCTTTCAAGCATTGGATAACATCGAGCTTACTGTTCGCGAAGGTGAATTTGTTGGAATAATGGGTCCATCAGGATCAGGAAAAACAACACTGCTCCATCTATTTGCCACCATCGATGAACCAACTTCAGGAGAAATAGAGATTGCTGGTACCGATATTATGCAGCTTAATGAGGATCAACGATCTTCCTTCCGACGAAAACAACTTGGTTTCATTTTTCAAGATTATAACTTACTAGATACCCTAACCGTAAAGGAAAATATTTTGTTACCACTTGTATTAGAAAAAATGAAAGTAGCAGAAATGGAACAAAGTGTGAATGAAATCGCTAGTCGGTTTGGCATCCAATCTATTTTAGATAAATATCCTTATCAGATCTCTGGAGGACAAAAACAACGTACAGCCGCTTCACGGGCCATGATAGCAAGACCGAGCCTACTCCTTGCCGATGAACCGACAGGGGCGCTAGATTCAAAATCAGCAACCGATTTACTGGAGAGTTTAAAAAACGTAAATGAAACAGATAAAGTGACCATTCTCATGGTTACACATGATGCATTTGCTGCTAGTTATTGCAAACGAGTGATCTTTATCAAGGATGGTAAAACATTTACAGAACTAGTGAGAGGGAACCATTCTCGAAAGGACTTTTTCCAAAAAGTGATCAATGTATTACCGGTCTTAGGAGGAAATATCGATGACACTCTTTGATATCGTAAAAAAGAATATGAAGGGAAACATCCAAAACTATCTGCTCTATTTCCTCTCCTTGATTATTAGTGTCGTTATTTTTTATACATTTGTTTCCTTACAAGACACGACAGAGATACAAGAAAGAGCGGAATCTTTCGAGATTATTCACTCCATTATTATTCAAGCATCTATCATTCTTGTTTTGTTCGTTGGGATTTTCATATGGTACTCCAATTCGTTCTTTACCAAAAGACGAAAGAAAGAAGTTGGATTATACGCTCTACTTGGTATCCGAAAAAAAACAATAGGCAGGATGCTGTTTTACGAGAACTTGATCTTGGGATTTATCGCTTTATTGATCGGAATCCTACTAGGGGCTTTGTTTTCCAGATTATTTGCGATGATTCTATTAAAACTATTAGACTCTCCGATGGATGTAGGTTTTCATATTTCGGTTGATGCAATTGTTTATACAAGCATTGTCTTTGCATTGATTATTATCCTTACATCGATTCAAGCATATCGTTTGATTTATCAATTCAAATTAATCACGCTATTTCAAGCTGAAAAACAAGGAGAACAAGTCCCAAAACCTTCTTTACCATTGGCTATACTATCCATTATTATGCTATTAGGTAGTGCTTGGATTGTATATGAACCCCTCACAGATGAGGCAATGGCTAACCTTGGATTATTTTCTCTGTTTACAATTAATGGAACCTATCTCTTATTCCGTTCGGTCATCGTATACCTTTTAAAAATAATCCAAAATAAAAAAACCTATTACTATAAAGGGATCAATCTGATAGGTACTGCTCAAATCTTACATCGCATCAAAGGAAATACGCTTACCTTAACGATCATTAGTTTGTTGAGTGCCGCAGCGTTAACAGCATTTTACATGGGTTACAGCGAATACTACAACATAAAAAAGAATGCCATGAACCACTCACCTTTTAGTTATCTTCATATCTCTAAAAACAAAGCATCCGATCAACAGATAAAACAAATGATACAACAAGATAGACAGCATCCAACCTTATCTCAAGTGGATATTCCGGTTATTCAGGTGAATGGGAATATTTCCGGTCTAGGGTATATCCCATATGGTTATTCAGCAAATAAAACTCCTGTGAGAATACTTTCTAGCCATACGTACAACCAGATCACAAAGGCATTAAATAGAAAGGGAACCTTGCATTTAGCTGGAAATCAAGCAGCAATGATTCGACCGAACTCCGATCAAACCGACTCAGAGTATG
Organism: Shimazuella kribbensis DSM 45090; assembly: GCF_000428065.1. Taxonomy (GTDB): domain Bacteria; phylum Bacillota; class Bacilli; order Thermoactinomycetales; family Thermoactinomycetaceae; genus Shimazuella; species Shimazuella kribbensis. Next base: position 141,543 of record NZ_ATZF01000001.1, on the reverse strand, counting down.
TTGGACATAAGATAACTGTACAAGGAGATCAAACTCTTACCTTTGTGAGATTGTTTGAAGACAGAGTAATAAACTGGAGTGATCCTGATTTTTATATCATGGTCAGTGAAGAACGATTTAAGGAACTAGCAAAACTAACAAAACCATTTCTCTACAAAGCATATCGCGTAACAAATCAGGAAAACGCAAAAGTTACTTCCAATCAATTGTTACAACTAGCAGCAAAACAAAATATTACCATGTCTACATTCTATCTAGACTACCGAAAGAATTTAGAAGCTGCTGGGCTTGATCTCTTTTTGCTGGGATTTTTAGGGATCATATTCGTCGTGGCGACAGGAAGCATTATTTATTTTAAACAATTGATGGAAGCTCATCTGGATCAAGAGCGCTACCGGATGATAAGAAAGATAGGCGCTAGCAAGAAGGAAATTACTACCACCATTGCAAAACAAACCTTATTTGTCTACCTTCTACCCTTGGTGATTGGTATATTACACAGTACTCTGATCTTTACCATCATCTATCCAATGGGGGAAGTGTTCACTGTAACAATCCTAGTCTCTATCCTTGTTTATGGTGTTATCTATTTCTTGTACTATCTTTTGAGTGTTTATTCTTACAATAAAATAGTAAATACCTAACAGAAACAACCAACTGCCTGTACACCAAGGAGTCGGTTGTTATTTTAGTTAGTGACTTTTGTTCTGATCGATTTTCCTCGAAGGGAGACATATCATGATCCCCTAGTGTTGACCCTGATTAACGATGTTTCTTAATTGCCTCATGAACCTTCAATTGTTTGCCTTTAATGGTTGTATTCTTCATAGCATGGAGTACAAGTGAACCTTTCCCATTTAAAATATCCACATACGAAACGTTGTCCTGTATCGTAATAATCCCAATATCATCTGCTGTAACGCCTTCAATTTTCGCAATCGTACCAACAAAATCTACTGCTCTGATTTTCTTTTTCTTTCCACCATTAAAATACAACTTTAAAATTCCTTTATTTAATTGCTCACTCTTTTCTTTTTTGATGGTTGGTTGTACCTTCATTTTTTTATCAAAGGCAGCCTTTCTATTTGCTACTTCTTCTTTTGTAGGGATACTTCTTCTACTAATTTCAAACCCAATAAATCTCTCAATGTCTTCTAAAAACTTCTCTTCATAAGGTGTGACAAATGTAATTGCTTTTCCTGTTTTACCAGCCCGTCCTGTTCTTCCAATTCGGTGTACATAACTTTCTTTTTCCAATGGAATGTCATAGTTGACCACATGTGTAATGTTTTCAATATCAATCCCTCTAGCAGCTACGTCTGTTGCAACTAAATAGCGAAATTTCCCTCTTTTAAACTGATCCATTACATAAGACCGATCTGACTGTTCCATTCCTCCATGAATTTTGTTACAAGTATAGCCAAACTGATCTAACAGCTTATATAGATTGTCTACTTGTTCTTTCGTTCTACAGAAAACAATGCAACTATCTGGATTCTCGATAATCGTTGCATCTTTCAATAGGTTGAATTTATCTTTCTCCTTTACGATAAAAAGCGAATGATCAATTTGATGTGTTGTATTTTCTGTTGCTTGAACCTCAATATCAGTTGGATTTTCCATATATTTGTGACATAGATTTACTACATCCTCAGGTAATGTTGCCGAGAATAACATGGTCATTCTATCCATAGGGAGCTCATGAATAATTGCTTCCACTTGATCAATAAATCCCATTTTTAACATTTCATCCGCTTCATCAATCACTAGAAATCTCAACCGCTCTAAGTCAAGCGTCCCTCTATCCATATGATCCAATAAACGCCCAGGTGTACCAACCACAACATGCGTTTTTTGCTTTAACTCTGCTTTTTGTTTCGAAAAAGAATCTTTTCCATATACAGCAGTCGCTTTGATTCGTTTAAATCTACCAATATTGGTGATATCTTCTTTCACTTGGTCTGCGAGCTCTCTTGTTGGTGTTAATATTAACGCTTGAGGCTTATTTTCTTCCCAATCAACCATTTCACAAATGGGAATTCCAAATGCTGCCGTTTTTCCACTTCCTGTTTGTGCCTTCACGGCAATATCCTTTTTTTCCAATGCGATTGGTATCACTGCACTTTGAACGTCTGTAGGGTGCTTATAACCTAAGTTATCCAGTGCTCGGACAATTTCTTTACTTAATTTATAATCCATAAAGTTTTCTTTATTCATAGAGGAACTCCTTTTTTATAGAGAAACAATTTCCATTCATATCTTATTTAACTCCCATCATCCATAACCAATACTCATACAACACAACCTCATCTTCTTATAACCAGCTTACCTAAAAAGTCTCACTAATAAAATCTCCTACAAAATTATATTTATTAACTATTATTCTCCGCTGAAAGTTTCCAAGTTAACTTCGGGACTATCGACATCATTTACACAAAAAGATGAACTGTTTTTTTAAAATAATTCCGGGATTGCTATTATGTAAGAGTTTAGAAAAATAATTAAAATTTCACCAACAAGCAATGTCCGATAAAAAAGATTCTCTTTCTTAACCAATTGGTTGCTCATTTATTCTGCTAAGTATCATAAATCGCATTCTTTATAATAATAATTCTATACTTATATTTTACAGTGTTATATACTTGGCTTACCTTTCACCACATTATACATACAATGAAGGAGGGCATTTATATGACTAGCAATAACAAAAAGATTATCTATATCTTATCTGCACTTTTACTCATTGGAATCATTTTTACAGCATCTGTCCTTTCCACCTCAGCAACTTCTACCACAACTGACATCAATCTTACTCCTGGCCAAAATAATGAACCAACTTCCTATCGAATCGAAGATTGGAAAAAAATCGCAATGCACTACTACTGGCATGGTGGAGATATAAAGAAAGCGGAAGAAGAAATATTTAAAGGTGTTACATTAAAAGGAAACTATGATGTCGTAGCGCAAGCATTTAAAGAAGCTATCCACTTAGACCCATTCGATACGGACTTAAAAATTTCTCTTGCATCCACTCAAATCATTCAAAAGAAAATACCTGATGCCTTACATACCTATAAACAAATATTAAATCTCGATCCCAATCATTTTGATGCAAATCTATTATATGGAGTCTACTCCAAAATCAATGATGACGAAAAAACATATCAAAAATCGATTGCAAAACTGCGAACCCTTGATGCGACCAAAACCAATGTATACCTAAAAAAATTCCAAACCACCGAAGCAATAATGAAAGAAAAAATAAACACAATAGCTCCTTCAGGATTACCTCAGCAAAAACACGCTATTGTGATCCTCGGTTATGCTTTAGCAGAGGATGGCTCCATGCAGCCAACATTAATCGAACGCTTAAAAGTCGGACTCTCCTTAGCAAAAAAATATCCCAATTCTAAAATCGTTGTCTCTGGCGGTGTTCCAAAACAAGGTAAAACGGAAGCAAGTTCGATGAATGATTGGCTAATTTCTCAAGGAATCGATAAAGATAGAATTGTACAAGAAAACAAATCTACCGATACTGTGGAGAATGCCTTATTCTCGATAAGCAAAATAAATGAATTAGGAATCCAAGATGCCACGATCGTTACAAGTGCAAGCCATATTCGCCGAGCTCTAACTGTGTTTCGTGAAGCGAGTGATTTTTATGACAAACTAAATCAAACAAACAGCAAAAGAACATTTACAAATGTAGTCTATCTCGATTATCCAACAGTGGAAGAAGCACAGAAAGTAATAAAAGATGAAAAACTTGTAATTTACCGCGATCTCTTCCGTGTTTCTGGAATCTGGCAATATCCAAAGCTACAACGATAATAGCACCCAACTTCGTTATACCAAAAAGCAACCTGTTTTGATTGTAGACAGGTTGCTTTTTCTTTGTAAATGAAATAACGCTTCATAATCTATTCTATAAAATTATTTAACCCCTTTGGTACTTGAGTTACGATTGAATGATGCAAATACCTTCCGTCATTTAAATTCGGACTTAACTATTTTTCATTATGGAAAACTTCCATGTTATGCACATACCCATAAATGTAAATCGAATTGTGTTTTTCAACAAAAGGGATCTTTAGTTGATGTAACAAAACGATGAATTCATCCCTTATATCTATTATTTCAGACTTATCCTTCTCTCCTCTTTTGATATACCTAGGTCTAACACATATCCATTCAATCGCATAAAAAGGTTGTAAACCCTCTGACCAATCTCCCCAATACCATACATCTACATTGAAATTTTGGGGATACGGTGTATCTTCCAATACACCCTTTATTTGATATGGAGGAGGGAAAGGCAATCGGGATGCCACTGATTTTCGTAACATTTCCCATTTTGTATTGTTCATAACGGAAAACAATTGTTTTTCCACTATCACTGTTTGAACACTTCGCTTTACATCATCCATTTTGCCCTCCAAATCAATGTATGTTTGATAGAAAAGAAAAAAGACTCTATTCGAGTCATCTGTACGCTTACTATTAACTTATCTTACTCAACTTCTTTTCTAGTAAATATATTCGCCCTTTTAATGCGTCTATTTCTCTTCGAATGAAATCTTTATCGTTTACCATCTCATTGGTAATCTCAACAACATCTTCATACAAGATGTTCTTCACTTCTTGAAATCCATTGCATGTATCATCATGAAGCCTAGCAATACATTCTTCTACATGAATAAAACGGGAGTCTGAAGCTTGCTTCGCACTTTTGATTTCTTGTGTGATCCGATCCTCTAACTTGCCTAATTCTGATAGAAAGCTACTCTGAATTACTTCTAGTAGTTGCTCATTATCCAAAAAAAGCACCCCTATGTTTCATTGTTACTGCTTATTCTATATTTCCAGAAATTTTAATGCAAGGGTTTTTATACGCTTACACATATTTTAGAACGAATAAGCGTGTTTATGTAGTAATTGTAAAAAGCATTCTCTTCCATTGATTATAAATAAAACTAAAAGTATTATTTTATTATATAATTGAATTTTTTAACTATCTAAAATTAACTACACTTGTTAAAGGGCTGAAACACATGAACCTCCTTTCCAATGTCATTCATTTTTTTGTTGCACATCGGATTATTTTACTTTTTGTTCTTATCATTGGTAGTTTGATTATCGGATCGATATTGCCAAACAAAGATTCAGAATTGGGCATGTCATCCATACTTGTTCCAACTATTATTATCCTTCTCAGTGTGGTGAATGTTATTTGGGGAACTGACTTTAACAATGCATTCCTTAACGCATATGGCATAACGGGAAATGGCGTGATAACCAAATCGGAACTAACCATTAGCGATGATACTCGTTATTATGTATTGATGCGTACACAAAAAAACGAAACAATACAAACCACTTTTACCGATATGAACTTTAACATCCACCCTAAACCCGAAGATGGTTATCTCTATCCATATAAAGGAGAAAAATTTACTATTAAATACATTCCCGGTGCTGAGGATAACTTTATTATCTTAGCAAATGATCACTCTCCTTATAGCAAAAGATTAGCTTGTAGTGGTTATCAAGAAAAAATCGACAACGCAAAAACAGAGCATGATTTTGAATCTTCGAATGCTACTTTTACAAAAAACTATGCAGATGCTCTTCGAACTTATATCACGAATCAATGTCCTGCTTCTGATAGTTATCAAGAAGACTTAAATAAATTGCTTAAAAAATAAGAAAGACCAAAACAAACGATAGCATCCAATTTTGATAGTTTTGATTTTACTATCTATCCAACGCCCAAAAACAAATCGACAACGCAAAAGCAAAATATGGCTTTGAACCTTCGAATGCATCTTATACAAAAAAATATGCATCAGTTCTCCGCGTTTATATCACCAAGCAATGCCCCTCTTCTGCTAGATGGAAAGAGGAGTTGAACAAACTTTCTAAAAAATAATCACTGAAGACTAATATAAAGAAATGTAACCATATACAATCTCTGGCCCCTACACCTCTGGTACAGTTTAATAAGTTGAATGATAGGAAAGGATGAACTAAAGATAAAGGTAAAGCATGATGTGAATGTCGTCATGCTTATTTTGTTTTTTAAAATGGACTGTACCTTTAAATCAATATTATTAAAATCACAGATCAATATTTTATATTCTTGATTATAAAAAAGACACCACATAGTTAAAAGATGATGTCTTTTGATCTATAGAAAAAATATATTAGCGATTCCGGATAGTAAGTGTAGTGAAGGAAACTAAAATCACTATCCGGGGGTTGAATCTCCTTTGTTGCTTTGTAGAAACTCAACCAATTGATCCTGCCAGAGCAGCTTCAGCACTCCATGATGTCGAGCTTGGGACGGAGGATGGTCTTACACACGTCGGCGATCTTCACACCATCCACCGTAACACCAGCTTCGATCTCTCCTTCAGTGACGAAATAAACCCATCCCTGATTGGATGCTGCCAGTTTGTCCATCGCTTCCTTGCTGAGCTTGACGGTGAACATCTCCGCCAGACGCAGCGTATCGATGGAATTGGTCTCGCTATAACGAGTGCTCTGCCCTCGCTGCACTCCGTACCCGCTGAATTCGAGCGTCATCCCAACCAGATCGTCCATCGTGAGAACCTCCGTCTCCTCGACGAGTTCCTCTTCGATCTCACGAGCCGGCGAGAGTTCACGATCGATACGCTTGGAAAACCATTCCTTCAGGCGACCACAAAAAATCTTGGGCAGCTGAAAACGAAGGTCATCACCCTTCTCGAAGCCCTCCGCACCAATGTTGCGGAGAAACTCCCGACCCTTTGGGGAAACAGCGATTAGACCCCCGATCGGGGTCAGAATACGCTTTCCGTGACGGTTGAGCTGGTTTTTGTTGATCAGCAGGCAGTATCGACCATCCTCATCCAGAAGGATGATGAACCCAGCACAACTGATACGAATCTTACGTGCAAAACGCCGTACCAGAAAGAGCATTGCGGTCCTGATGAAATGCAGCATTACTTGTTTTCTCCTGCGACTAGAGGATCAGATATGTAAATTATAGTATAAAACAAACATACTCACTAGTTATAAATTTTCAAAATCAAATGATTGATCTGAGTTCGTTTCTAGTTGAATTATTCCCCTTCCAAAATAAAAGAATTAAACTTTTCAAAAATCAATTATTATATAATATTTGAATATAATACCTATCGTAATTTATAGAAAAGCAAATCATAGGGAGGGGCTTATATGCAAGAAACAAAAGAAAAGATCAGCGAAAAGATGTTTACATATGGCATCGGCTGTCATGCGATCTTAGCCATTCATTCCGTGGGTCTGCTCAACCAGTTGAAAAAAAGAGCAGTATCCGAAATAGAAATCTATGAAAATGAACGCTATCCCCATCCGATGGCTGTGATCGGAGCTTTACAAGCTTTGGAGTATGCCAATATAGTCTAGAAAGAAAATAAACAATACTTCCTAACAGAAGAAGGAACAGAAGTTGCAGAGCAAATAGATATGTATATCCACTGGTTTCAAGCCTACGGAAAACTAATGGCCCATAGTGTAGAAATTGTAAACAATCAATACTTTCCAGAAGCTGGGATTGATTATGATTTAAGTCAAATTGCATATTCCGCATCACTTATTAAACGAAGACTTATTACGCCTGTATTGAAAAATATAATCTCCCAGTTAGAACCTCAAGGTGTTCTCTGCGATATGGGTTGTAGTTCAGGAGAAGTATTAATATCTTTATGTGAAGCATTCCATCTAGATGGATTAGGATTTGAAAAAAATCAAAGAATGATCGAACTCGCAAACAAAAATATTCAAATGAACACGGACGCAAATATATACGCACATTTTGCGGATTACACACAAATCAAAGGCGAATACCCAGAAGTAGATATCTTTAATCTGTGATTTCTTTGCTCATCATATCACAGATGACGAAACGTGCTTAGCCATGCTACGTTCCTTTCGATCTAAATTCCCAAATAGTCGATATATACTCTTTATGGATAACTTTACACCTGATGATAAATCCTTGTCGCATAGCTTATTTGCTCCAGCATTTGATTATGTACACCGACTTCAAAACATAGAAACTCGAAGCCTTTCCTCTCTAGAACGAATTTTGCATCAAACAGGTTTTCCGATGGTGAAAAGAATGGATTTGGAAATATCCAACGGCTATTTATGGGTGATGAAAATGAATTAATCCCAAACCAATTATTTCGTTATTCGAAATCACACGCCCCTGCAAAGAACTAGATTTGCAAGGGGCGTGTATTTATGTGCGCAGATTTCACTCAAGCAAAAATCATCTGTTCTCTTTTCATATAAACAATAAAAGAAGTAACAATCAACTCTTGATTAGTCTATTTTTTTAAAATAGAATTATAAAGTTGGTAAAAGCAAGTTTTCCTATAGACATAATTTCATTCTCTATTTTCTATATTTTTATGCATCCCAAGCAGGAGGATATTTCATGAACTTCGTCGTAATGATCCAATCTGTCCTAATGATGGCAAGTATGCTTGGCATTGGGGCTTTGTTAACGAAAAAAGTCAATTTTAATGAAGATACTCGAACTTTACTCACTACGCTGATTGTATCGGTAGCGGTACCTTGCGTGATTGTTGGAAGTTTTTTCCAACTCCCTCATGAAGAGGGATTATACGGTCATCTGCTCATCGTTTTCGCATTCTCTTTAGGTACGTATGCTATTTCGCTTTTTTTGACTTGGTGGTTGGGTCGTCTACTCGGAATGAGTAAATTTCAATCTAGTCAAATGGCTGTCATCTCTGCTCAAGGCAATACAGGTTTTATCGGTTTGCCTTTGTGCTTGATTTTATTTGGAAGCAAAGGGGTTATCCTCGCTGCCGTGTTTGACACTGGGGTAGGAATATCACTGTGGACCATGAGCGTAATGGTGATTAATCATCGATATTCGATCACATTGCGTTCCCTTAAACCGATGATTAATATCCCACTTATCGCTTTTTTTGTAGGGTTACTTCTTTCTATTTTTCAATTTGATGCTCCAGAGACACTTTTGCAATTCTTGCTGAAATTAGGGGCACTCGCTTCTCCACTGGCACTCATTTATATTGGATTCTTTTTACCTAAGCTATTTCGGTCAAACAAACAAACGAATTTTAAGCCGCTTATTATTGGGATAAGTATCAAACTCCTTGTCGTACCACTCATCACCATTGGTATTTTATCCAGTTTGCCACTAGATAAACTCACAAAGCAAGTGATCTTATTGATGTCTACCATGCCTACAGGCTCTATGGTTCCCATCTTATTTGCACATTTAAAAGCGGATGAAGAATTTGGTGCACAGGCCACTGTTTTTGCTACTATTACTTCACTGTTAACTATCCCACTTATGTATGGTCTAGGTAGTTGGATCTTGTCTATTTAAACAAATATAAAACCCTCTAATTCAACATTAGGAGGGTTTCTTTCTTTTATTGGAATTAAATGTTAGAAACGATTGAACACCGATTCTAAAATCATACGGCGTTCGGCTACCGTGTAATTACCCCATAGCCAATTGCCATATATCAAAATATCCAAATGCAAATGAAGACCTTTGTTGTTGTGCAAGGCACCGTCACTCGTTCCTGTATTCCCAACAAAGCCAACAATATCACCTGCTTTTACATGAGTACCTGCTTTTATACTCTTTGGTATTTTGCTCAAATGACAATATCTTGCCATCACCCCATTTTCAAATTGTATCCAAACTGTTTTTCCACGCAGTTTATCTAATATGTAGTCAGGTGTCTGTCCGCTGTTTTTACTGCCTATTGCTAACCAATGGTTTCTTTCTTTTGTGCTCATCTCATGGTAGTTTTGATCGGAACGAACGACTAAACCGGAACCCATGGATAATACAGCAGTTTTCGTATTAATGACTTTTCCCGTTCCATATGTATACCAATCCAATCCTTCATGAACTCCATTTCGATAAGCTCGAACTGCCCCAGGCAACGAAGAATCAATGGAACTTACATGTGATCCAGGTATAGGAGATCGCAAAAAAGATAGGTGGTTTGCTAGTTGCTTTGCCGAATAGGAAGTTACCACCTGCTCCATTGTTGGCTGTTTTTTACTTGATGACTGTACTTTTTTAAACACTGTCTCTGGTAAATAACATGTTTTATTTAAAAACAACGCTGGGGTATCGATCGATTCATAGTATCCATTATGCAAAAATACCGTGTTGTTCCGTTCGAATACAAATCGATCGTCATTTTTTTCGATGCTACAAGTCTCTTGTTTCCAATTTACTGACCCTTTTACTAGCCCCATTTGTTTTAAGTCATTCAAATCATAGTAAACTCTTTTGCCAAGCTGTTTTTTAGGTATTCCTCCATCTTCTCTTCCTACAGTAGGACTAGGTTGGACAACAGGAGGAGAAAAAACAGATTTCATCGGAAGAGATAAACAATAAAGGACAATAACAACACATAAGAAGGATATAACTTTCATTCTATATTCCCCTTATTTTCAGATATTTTAGCCAAATACATTTCTAAGAACATGAAAAGCAAGAAGTGGGCAACACTTGGCTACCCACTTTTTTATATTTTGTCGAAACGCTAATCCATATACATACAATCTATATATGCATAAAAAGAGATGATTTATGAATTGTCAGTTTTGCGAAACGTTTTCCCAATCGATCGTCATTTTTTTGAACACATGGTATACTCGTGTTACTTCTTATTTTCCGCAATATCAGGTATTCATCTATTCTATTTATTCTGGATTCGAAAAGAATGAGAAGATAAAAAAATATCCCCAAATAAGGAGTTTGACATGCTGAAACGTTCATCCAAAAGAAAAGCGTACTTTTTCTTTAGTACGGTAGTAGCACTTACGTTAACCGTTAACCCTTTTTTGGCCGAAAGCAGCTATGCTGCACCTACCACTAGCACTCAAGCAAAATTAGAACAGTCTCTAGAAGACTATACTGCTGCAAAAAAAGAGTACGAAGCAGTACAAAAACAAATTTCTTCCTCGGATAAGCGCTTAAACGAATCTTTTCAACAACTTACCAAGCTCCAAGATGAGCAGGAGAAAACCAAGAAACGATTGGACAGTGTACTCGTCCGCCTCTACACTTCAGGACACAACAATATGGGAGTACAAATACTTGGATCTCGTTCCTTCTCTGAATTCATTGGTCGATTAGAAGGAATACGGTTGTTGATGGAAAGCGATTACCAAATTTACCAAAAGTTCAAGCTGCAAAAAGTGGAGATCGAAAAAAATCACGACTCCATTAAAAAAGAAGCAGACGACTCCAGAAAGTTGTTAGTTGACGCTGAAAAGCAAATGAATAAGCTGCAATCCCAGTATCAATCGCTACAAAAAGTATTAAAAGAGGAACAAACAAAAAAAATAGCGAAAACCATCGTCAAAGAATCAAAGGTAACCGTAAGTGATCCTAAAAAAGTAGTATCCAATCAGTCTTGGATCAATAGAGCTCGAGCTATGATCGGAAAAGTGCAATACAAATTTGGCGGTACAAGCTACCCTTACTTTGATTGCTCAGGATGGGTACAATATGTATTCCGTGAATTTAGAGGGATTAACTTACCAAGAACATCAGGAGCTCAATCCAAAGTGGGTATACCCGTATCCAAAAGCAATCTCCAACCTGGTGACCTTATTTTCCTTGAAGGAACGTATAAGGCTGGTGTCTCCCATGTAGGGATTTATCTCGGTAATGGCTTATATATTTCCAATTCCAATGAGAAGAGCGACTTACGGATCGATTCCTTAAATAAAACGTACACCAAAACCCATTACTGGGGAGCAAAACGTGTAAACTAAATAGGTATAAAAACAGGTGCCCCTTCTGTTGAGTGATCTCAACGGAAGGGGCATGTTCACGCCTCAGCGCGAACGCCTGCGATCAACCCTGAACGAAGTGCATCAGGGGGTGGTCGAGGTCGCCCTCGAGCCTCGTGCCGAGGTACATCAGCGGCACAGCCTTATTCCAGAACATCTCACGACAGAACTTTGCCGCAGTTGCCTTGTCCTGGGTGATCTTGATGTGGTAGCCCGCGGCCTCATCCAGTGCTTGGTCCCTCACCTTGACACGTCCACCGAAGACGATCGCATAGTAGGACCCATCCTTGGTGGATCGCGTCACGTTTACGACTGCAGCTCCTTCGCAGGAGATGTACTCGTCAGTGTAGACACCGTGCGCCTCGTACTGACCCCGCTTCGGCCAGATCATGCGACGGATCCGGCCGATTTTGGTCATACGACCGATCATGCGGAACTTTCCGTTTTTCTTGGAGCTGAGAACGAAGTTCCCGCCGCTCCAGCGACAGCGACCGTCGGAGCCCTCATTCCGATCGAGGGTGTACCGATCCTGATACTTGTGAAGCACGTCCTTCAGCTTCTCCAGGTACTCGGTGTAGGACTTCATCTGTGCTTCCGAAAACCCCATGATTGCTCCTTCCGGGGATCGAACAGGTTTAAAGTTACTATATCACACAAATGTTAAATTTACTGAAAATAAATAACTGTCACTTATCTATTTCAACTCCCTTTTTCCTACATTTCTTGTTACTATAGTGGTGAGTTTTCTCCCCTTTCGTTTGGTAAATATTTTTATTGCTATTTACGAGCAAATCATGTATCTTATATAAGGTTTGCCTACTAAATAAGAGGGGGATTTGCTATGAGTAATCAATTCGACGTTATTGTCGTAGGAGCAGGACCCGCTGGTATCTTTACTTGTTATGAACTTAGCTTAAAAATGCCTCATGCCAAGATTGTACTAATTGATAAAGGACATGACATTTACAAACGAAACTGCCCTATTCTCGAACATAAAATTCAAAAGTGCCCACCTGCAACGCAAAAGAAAGAGTTTGCTGGATGCTTGCCAGCATGTTCGATCACCAATGGATTTGGTGGTGCAGGTGCTTATTCGGACGGAAAATTTAATATCACCAGTGAATTTGGGGGCTGGATGACAGATTTTCTCCCCAATGATCAAGTAGTGGACTTGATCCGCTATGTAGACCGTATCAATTTGGAACATGGTGCAACAGATTCCATTACAGACCCGCTTACAGAAGAAGTTCGGGAAATTGAACGCAAAGGTGCTGCCGTTGGTCTCAAATTGTTACGAGCCCAAGTCAGACACCTTGGAACGGAACAAAATCTATCGATTCTCGCTAATATCTTTCGTTATTTAGAAAACAAAATCGAAATGAAATTTAAAACCGAAGTAGCCGATATCGTAACCGAACGAACAGATGGAAAGCATGCCATCACTGGCGTGGAATTAAAAGATGGTACGATTGTAAGCGCAGATAAAGTAGTCATCGTACCGGGCCGTGATGGTTCCAAATGGTTGTCCAATCTGATGAAAAAACGTCGTTTACAAATGTATTCCAACCAAGTGGACATCGGAGTACGCGTGGAAACTTCGGATATTGTGATGGGTGAGATCAACAAACATTTGTATGAAGGTAAATTTATATATAATACTTCGATTGGCACAAGGGTCCGCACCTTTTGCAGCAATCCTTCTGGGCATGTCGTCGTAGAGAATCACTCCGGAATTATGTTGGCCAATGGTCATTCTTATAAAGATCCTAACCTTGGAAGTGCCAATACTAACTTTGCTCTGCTTGTTTCCCATCAATTCACCGAGCCTTTCAACCAGCCAACCGAATATGCACATGAAATCTCACGACTGGCGAATCAGCTATCCAATGGAGGACTTATCGTTCAGAAATATGGCGATATTCAGAAAGGTCGTCGTTCTACTGAGAAACGGATCAAAGAAGGATTTATTGAGCCTACCTTAAAAGAAGCAGTACCAGGTGATCTTGGATATGTGCTGCCAGCTCACACGCTCAATAGTTTGAAAGAAATGATGGAAGCTCTTGATCACGTAACTCCCGGTATCGCCTCTGAACATACGCTATTCTACGGAGTCGAGGCAAAATTTTATTCCGCTCGTCCAAAGTTGAATGATCGTTTTGAATCCGAGATTGCTGGACTCTATCTTGGAGGAGACGGAGCAGGGATTACACGTGGACTAGCACAAGCTGGTGCATGTGGGGTTTGGATCGCAAGAGATATTACGGAAAAAAGCAAATAAGAATAGAAAAAAGCAGGAACAAAAATGGTCCCTGCTTTTTTTGTTTTCACTTTTATTTTGCGTAGTACCCTCCATCAATAGGAAGTTCTACACCTGTAATATAGGAGGACTCATCAGACGCTAGGAATAATACACCTTTTGCGATATCTTCTGTTTTCCCTAGACGTGGTAATGGTACTTGTGATAAAAACCATTCTCTCATCTGATCATTGGCCATCAAATCAGCCGTCATTGGTGTTTCAATGTATCCAGGATGGATCGAATTACAGCGAATATGATGTTGGGCAAAATCAACCGCAGTCGCTTTCGTGAGAAGGCGAACTGCACCTTTGCTAGCTGTATAAGCCCCTGAGCCGCTACCACCAGTTAATCCTGCTATCGAAGAAATATTAACAATCGCACCTCCGCCGTTTTCGATCATATGAGGTATGACATGTTTTTGGCCCAAAAAGACACCAGTCAAATTTATGCTCATCACTTTATCCCAAATTTCAACCGTTTGTTCTAGCATAGGCACTGCATTGGATATACCTGCATTGTTGACAAGTATGTCAATTTTCCCATAAGCTTGTATCGCTTCTGCTACGATTTTTTTCCATTCTTCTTCTGAAGACACATCATGATGAAATCCAAGCGCTTCTCCGCCAGCTTCCTTTATTTCGTCAACTACTTCTTCTACTTTATCCAGTTGAATATCTGTAATAACGACTTTGGCACCTTCCTTGGCAAATAGAAGAGCATCTGCTTTTCCCATTCCACCACCAGCACCTGTAATGATCGCTACTTTATCTGTTAATTTTCCCATGGTTATATCTCCTTTGCCCTATTTAGTCGTTGATTTGATAATTTACATGAAATTTTTCATATACCCGAATCAACATATCCAGTTCTTCGTCGGATAAATCTGTGATCAACTGATTCGTTACCTCCATAAACTTGGAATCGCTTTCATTTAACTTTTCCATACCCTTTTCCGTGATCTGAAGCATCACCATTCGTCGATTATGTGCTGGAATGGTTCGATCTACATATCGTTTTTTTGCTAGTTTGTTTACTAGATTGGTAACAGCAGACAAAGAAATATCTAGTTTTTTTGCTATTTCCGAACAGTTTTTATCGCCTTCTGTACCAAGTAATTTCAAAATATATAACTGTGAAGCCGAAAGATCATTCATCTTGGCGTATCCTACTACTAGTTTGCCAATGTAATCAGATATGAGGGAAGACAACTGACTTTGTTTATCCATCTTTTGTCTCCATCACCTCCATGTATATTAAAAAGTACACACTCCTAAATACTTAACACCTTTAAACAATTTAATTTTAAAATTTATTTCAGCTTGCGTCAATCCATTATCATCTACATTTTTTTCCATTAATGAAGCAGCAAATAGGAGCGAATCTTCTAAGATCCGCTCCTATTATGCCCTTATATACTTTCAAAAACTTATCCTTTGGCATCTTCTTTTATCTCTTTTGGCCAAAGGGTATAGCTAAAACTCACCAGAAAATCAATGCCTAAAATAATAGACCATAGTTGAATGGTATAAGAAAAATGAGCGGTTTTGCTCTCATCACCTACCAACCAAATCATCGCTGCTAATAAACCGCTTCCGATCAACCATGCGAGAAAGTGCATAAACCAGCCACGACGTTCATTTCTAGCACGAACTTTTCCATATTTCGGTGCTTTTTGAGGTTTGGGTCCTTTGTTATATCGATATGCAAAACGTTTATCTGCCCAATCAATCATCGATTTACCAAAAACAATGGAAACGCCAATATAAATAGCAGCTAAACCATGAAAAATATTAGCAGTAGCTCCATTCTTTAAATCCATGACAGTAAATAGCAGGATAACCAAATCAATTATCGGGGTGCACCATAATAAAAATTTCCCGAGTCCTTTCTTCTGAAAAACATAACGGCAAACCAAACCACCTACTACAAATACCCAAAACATGATTTCACCAGCTAAAATAATCCAAAGCATAAACCCACCGCTCCTTTTATAATACATTTGTACTATAAAGATTTAATACAACTGTATCATATTGTGACGATATGGTATACTGCTTTTATGCCTAAAATAGTAAATCATGAGTTGCGCCGTAAAAAAGTAGCAGAGGCTGCTTGGCGTGTGATCCAAAAAGATGGTCTAGAAAAAGCGTCTGTCCGAAACATTGCGCAAGAAGCCAGTATGTCTCTGGGAGCCATGAGACATTATTTTAAAACTCAATCTGAACTATTTCTATTTTGCATGCAGATGGTTATTGACCGTGCATCTTCTCGTATTCAATCCTTAACTTTGCCTGATGACACAGAAGAAGCTGTTCAACTCATTATTGAACAGGTATTGCCTCTTGATGATGATCGTCGGGCAGAAAGTGAAGTCTGGTTAGCTTTTATCAGTAAATCCTTTGTCGATCCTGACTTACACCGATTGAGACAAGAAAGCCATGAGTTGTTACACCAAATGTTTCGTAATCTGATCGACGCTTTAGTCAAGCAAGGAATCGCTTGTCCAGATGTAGATCCTGAATTGGAAACGTTGCATTTGCATGCTTTAGTGGATGGGTTTGCTGTTCATGGTGTAACCCAACAAAAAAAAATACCTGCAAAGGATATCAAAAAAGTGATCCAACACCATATAAAAAGTTTAATCCCTATCAAAGGAAGCTAGGAATTGTTCATCCTAGCTTTTTTGCGGAGTAGCGGATTCTTTTGTTTCACTTGAATAAGAGACCGATAATTATTTTAATATTTTATAAAATAAGGTATACCTTTCGTGTTATCCTTTCAAAGGTAAACTTGATTAAAAGTAAAGGATTTTGGTAATGGAAGAAATGGTTAATAAACTAGTGGAATCGGAATATTTCCCATATGTGTTTGGTTTCTTATTTCTAATCGGAGCCAGAATACAATTGCGAAAATCTTGGGTTTTGGGATTCATCGCAAGTTCTCTCCTCAAAATGGCTTTGCTACTTGGTGGTTTTCTGAATTACTTATTGGAAGATTATATGGTAGGTATTATCATGCATGGATTATTCATCGTTGATTGGGTTGTATTTAAAGACTGGAAACCTATCTTTTCGTAAATGAGAATAACAAAAATAGAAAGTCCTTTCATATATAGGACTTTCTTATCGTTGTCTATCCATTTGTAGTTAAAAAAAGATTAAAAATGGGATAAAGAATATAAACGCGATAAAGATTGGAAACAGTGGAAAAAACCATTGTGTCTTAGCTTTTCCCTTCCTTTTTTTTGCTTGTACAGGAATGAATACAATACCTTTACTGTGTAACTCTTTAATTACACCATAAATGACCTGCCCATTTTTCAATACTAGTTTCATTGGTGAACCAATATGTTTACCACCAAGCTGATGATGAGGGAGATATTGCAAGGAACTCATACTATCCCTCCTATCCAACAGATTTACTATTATTCTATGTCCATTTGCTAGAAAGGGAACCACGTATAAGCCTATCTCCTAAGCCTCTTTCCTACTTTTATACATCAAAGTGAGTGCACCTACTAAAATCGCACCTTTTACGATGTCTTGTGCATAGTAAGGTACATTCAGCATCGTAAGCCCATTTAATAAAATACCGATCAAAATAGAACCAACAAAAGTACCTAGCACGTTAGGTTTATTGGCACCAAATACGGAATAACCGATCAGAGCCGCTGCAACCGAATCCATCAACAAAGAAGCTCCAGATGAAACTTGTCCTGTACCTATGCGAGATGCTAATACAATACCAGCGATACTTGCAAATAAACCGCTTAACGCATAAGCATAAGTTTTGTACCGTTTGACAGGTACACCAGATAGTCTAGCTGCTTCTTCATTTCCGCCTGTTACATAAAGCAATCGTCCAAATTTGGTGTAATTTAATCCAAGATGAACCACAATTACAAAGAAAAACATAATGATTACAGGAAAGGGTATCGAAAAAATTTCTCCCTGACCGATAAAGAGAAAAGATGGCAAGATTTTACCAGAGGCAGTACCGCCATCAGTCATCGGCATATTATTATAAATACTGTATCCTTTCGTAATCGTAAGATGTAAACCATTAATCATATACATCAAACCAAGGGTAGCTAACATATCAGGCAAGCGAATCTTCACAATAAGAAATGCATTGACTAATCCTACAATAAGACCTACCAAAAGCGGGATGCAAATAGCTATCACTGTTTCTTGGCGATACCAGACCATCGCAGCTGTACTCGTTATCGTTGCCAAACTTACCGTAGAACCTACAGATAAATCAAACCCATTGACAATAAGTGATAATGTTACACCAATTGCAACCAATGTAGTGATAGAAATAGCTCGTAAAATATCCGTCCAATTCTTATAGGTGAAAAATTCTTCTGATAACACACTAAAAAGTAAAACAATCACTAAAATTGCAAGTACTGTGCCGTATTTGGTAAAAAAGGGTAATAAACGTTCTTTGCCTTTCTTCTGTTTCTTAGGAAGTTCGGTTAGCTTGATTGACTGCTCCATTTTGTGTGCCTCCTCCTGCTGCTAGTGCCATTAACTCCTCTAAAGAAGTTTCTTGGGTTCTTCTTTCTGCGATAATCTTTCCATCAAACAAAACGAAGATCCGATCTGCTACAGTTAACAATTCATCCAACTCACTACTAAAATACAAAATACCTTTCTTCTGATCTGCTAGCGAAGAGATAATCGAAAAAACATCCCCTTTTGCTCCTATATCGATCCCTTTAGTAGGTTCATCAAATAGATAGATATCTGCATTGGTATCCAACCATTTGCCAATGGAAACTTTTTGTTGGTTTCCACCACTTAACCGTTTGGCAGATAACGATAAAGAAGGTGTTTTGATTCCTAGTTTCTTGACAATGGCATCAGCCAACTGTTTTTCTTTTTTCCGATCGATCCGACCCGCTGTCGTTATTGTTTGTACTCTTGGTAACGATAGATTTTGATCTACTGGAAAATCTACCAAAATCCCTTCTTTTCGACGTTCTTCTGGGATGAGACACAAACCTAACTTTATCGCTTTTTTGGGATGTCTGATCTTGTCTTTTTTTCCCCGTATCGTAAGCATATCTGGACTAGGGTCTTGCCCAGAAAGTGCTCTGGCAATCTCGGTTTTGCCAGCACCAACCAACCCAGCAATGCCAAGTACCTCTCCTTCATACAAAGTAAAGGTTATTTTTTGCTGCAATTTTGGAATCGTAAAATGGTCTAATTGTAATATAGGGTTAAGGAATGTTTTCTCGGTTTTGACTTTTCTTTGTGTTAGTGTTCTCCCTAACATTGCTTCTACAATTTGTTCGTCACTTTGCCCAGCTACTTCACTTTGAAGAACCGTTTTTCCTTCCCGCAAAACCGTCACCTGATCACAAATCTCCCGTATTTCTGGTAAACGATGAGAAATAAAGATGATACCCACTCCTGATGCTTTTAACCTGCGCACAATGCGAAACAAAGTGGTTGTCTCTGTTTCACTAAGTGGTGCAGTCGGTTCATCCAAAATCAAATATCGAACATTTCTTGCAAGTGCTTGAGCTATAACAATTTGTTGCTTCTCACTTAGGCTACAATCGGATACCAATCGATCCACTGGTATTTCTAAACCGACTTGTTGCAACAGTTGCTTCGCCCTTTGTTTTCTCGTTTTCCAATTTACGAACACAGGACCTTTGACTAACTCGTGCATCGTCACATTTTCCGCAACCGTCAATTCAGGAAAAAGAGCAGTATCCACTTCTTGTACGACAATACCAATACCGGCTTCTATTGCTTCATGAGGAGAGGAGAGCGAAACTCGCTCTTCTCCTATCCATATTTCCCCGCTGTCATACAATTGTTGGCCTGATAATATTTTGACTAACGTACTTTTGCCTGCACCATTCACCCCAAGTAAAGCATGAATCTCTCCTGATTCAACCGTAAAATCTACTTCTTTCAGCACCTTATTGGTATGAAATGATTTGACGATTCGCTTCATTTGAAGGCTCATTTTTTATTCGCCTCGATTAACTTGTCCATCCAAGGTGAAATTGCCGTTTGTGAAGCACCCCAACCGTTGATATATTTACCCAATTGATTCATGTTTACAGGCTGGCTCGGTAAGTTTTTCTTCTCTACCAAATGTGGTTGTACACTCAATACTTGCGGGACATTCTCCCCTGCTATCTTTTGATAGAGTAACCGAGTTTGGATTTTGCCTACTTCCGATGGATCCGTGGCAGTAGTTGCTACCCATGGACTATTTTTTTGTTGGATTATTTGCAGATCTTCATCACTTAAATCAATACCATATACTTTAATCTCATTACGCCCCGCCTGTTGTATCGCTCTTGTTACCCCTTTGGCAAATTCATCCCAAGGTGCAAATACAGCATCGATCTGTCCTTTTGGGTACTTTTGTAAAATTGCTTCCATTTGTGTTTGTGTATCTAAGGCCGTATTACTGGTGGCATTGCCAAACTTCGCTATTTCTTTTATATCTGGATAACGTTGTCTAAATGCATTGTAAATGACGTTACGATTTTCCATTGGTGCAAAACCGCCGACCCACACATAAACAATATTTCCTTTCCCACCAATATCTTGAGCTAGGGTGCGAAGTGAATTCCAAGCTAAAGAATAATCATCTTGGTCAATAACGGTTACACCTGGTATACGAAGATCATTATCAAAGGCAATAACCGGAATACCTGCAGCAATAGCTTTTTTCACACTTGGTAATAATGCATCTGCTCGTCCATGATCGAGTAAAATACCGTCCACCTTTTGACTTACTGCTGTATCGATATAAGAAGCCATTTTCGCTAAATCATTATCCGCATTATATACTTGTACTTCGCCACCAAATTGCTTTACTTGTGCTTGCACACCGGCAATATATTGACTAGAAAAAGTACCAATAGATAACTGTGTAATAGCTGCGATTTTAAGTGGTTTTTTCAATTTTTCTGGAATAGCTGTACTTTTGTTCGTATTCGTTAACGTTTCTTCTTTTTGATTACTGTTATTTGTTGATTGATTTACTTGGTTTTGTTCGCTAGTACAAGCGGTTAAAACCAAAATCGAGATAAGAAGCAGCACAAGTCCTTTGGTCCATTTCATGATGCAATCTCCTTTGTTTTGCGCTCAATAAGACGCTCGATGTTGTTAGGTTCAAAGATGCCGTATTCGGTTATTAGTGCTGTGATATAAGAAGCTGGTGTAACATCAAAAGCAGGATTGAAAACTTTTGTATGGTTGGGTGCGGTATTCACCTCTCCAAAAAAAGAAACTTCTTTCGAGGACCTTTCCTCAATTGGTATCTCCTCACCAGTAGGAGTATCTATATCAAATGTGGATAAGGGAGCAGCCACATAAAATGGTATATCTAAAGCTTTTGCTTGTAAGGCCAGACCCAATGTTCCAATCTTATTGGCAACATCTCCATTTCGTGCAACACGATCACAACCTACGATCACTGCATCGATCTTTTTTGTTCGCATGGTATGTGCGGCCATGTTGTCGGTAATGAGAGTCACATCAATATTCGCTTGTTGCAGTTCCCAAGTTGTCAAACGTGCACCTTGCAGAAGCGGGCGAGTCTCACATGCATAGATATGCAGGTTCCATCCTGCTTCTTTCGCTAAATAAAATGGTGCCAAAGCAGTACCATACCTAGCTGTAGCAATACTGCCAGCATTACAAATAGTCATGATTTTTTGCTCATCTGCAAAGAGGGATAAGCCATATTCGCCGATTTTTCTGCAAGTTTCTTCGTCTTCTGCTTGAATTTGGATTGCCTCTGCTTCTATAGCAAGCTTTGCCTCTTCTACGCTACCTGTTTGTTTTGCTCTGTTCACCACTCGATCCAATGCCCAGAACAAATTGACAGCAGTCGGACGAGAGCTTGCAAGCTCAGATTTTGCTATCTCTAAAGCATCAAGGAAAGCAGAATAATCTGGTGATCTCCATCTATTAGCCCAAACTGCAAGACCAAAAGCTGCAGTGATACCGATAGCCGGAGCTCCTCTTACTTGCAGACGATGAATGGCATGCCAAACGTCATGAATGGTAGATAAACGAACATATTTCTTTTTTCTTGGTAATAATCGTTGATCTAGTAAGGAAATGTGATCTCTTTTATAGATAACGGATACGACTTCTGCTCTGTCCTCAGCAATGATCATGACAACGACTCCTCCACCCATGTTAGAAAAGCGCTTAAATCTTCGAATTTCGCTCGATCCTTGATTAATGCAGCCCCAACTGTTAAGGCTTTTTGTTTTAAATCCACTTGAACTGGAGCATCTTCAATCGAATTTAAATCTGCAACTTGAGCAAGCCCAATCGTTCTACGAATTACTTCACAACCAGCGAAACCCAATGTGTCTCTCCAGACTTTTCCGATATACTCCTCTCCCACTCCCCCAATACTGGAAAAAGTGAAGTGGCCTTTGGATCGGATTAACTCTAAAAATTGATTCGAAAACGTCTCCCAAGTTTGATGCCATGTTTCGAGCAAATACTTCCGAAAAGCTTGTAAATCTCTTTGTTTTTCTATATGTGCTTCTTGTGATAAGTAGTTAAGCAAAATATTTGCAAGAAACTGACCCAGATCAAAACCTATTGGCCCAACAAAGGCAAACTCTGGATCAATTACTTTGGTCGATTTTGCAGAAACAAAAATACTTCCAGAGTGTAGATCCCCATGTAATAAAGCTTCTGCTTCTGTTAAGAACTGCAACTTTAATTTAGCAGCTTCTCGTTTTAATTCTTCGTCTTGCCAAAACTGAAGCACAAAAGGCCTTATTTCATCCGATATTTCGTTGGTATCATGATCGAAGAAGGGATCGGTAAATACCAGATCTTCTGTGATTTTGCATAATTCCGGATTTAGGAAATCTTTCACCAGTGCCTTTTTCGTAAATGGATGCAAAAAGAAATCACTTGTATGAAACAATGTCTGAGCAGTATACGTACCAATATGTTTGCCTACTTCAGGATACTGATTACCCGTTATCCAGCCTGCTCGAAGAATTTCATAGGAAGATAAATCCTCCATTACGGTGTAAGCGAGTTCACTATCATGATGAAATACTACCGGAACCAATTCCGGAACAACTTCTGATGCTTTTTGCAGGGACTGGTATTCGATTTTTGCACGATCTAACGTCAATGGCCAGCTTTCTCCTACTACTTTGGCATATGGTAATGCTTGTTTGACAACAAGTGATTTGCTTGTAGATGGATCTTGCAAATGAAAGACGTAATTCAGATTACCGTCTCCGATCTCTAATACTTCTAACTGCTCGACATCTTCAAAATACTGGAGCTGTTCTACTACCGATCGAACGGTCTCTACCGTTAGTGCTTGATAAGAACGCTCCTGTGTTATTGCCATGATTGGACATCTCCTTTTATCCGAAAAAATCAAAAAGCCCCTTTCTGTAAGAAAGAGGCTCGGAAAAGTCCAAACCCCTCATCTTACAGAACAATCCGTTCTGTTGGAATTAGCACCGTGCCATGCGTGGTTTCGAACCACGGCCCTTTTTTCACACATAAGAGCCCCATCTTACGATGGTATTACGGTCGGTTGCTGGGCTTCATCGGGCCATTTCCCTCCACCTACTCTTGATAAGAGATAGCTAACCTATATGTTTTTGTTCTAGACATTTTCTAAAAAATATTTATTAACGAATAGTAAAGGTAATTTGATATTTTGTCAACAAAAATTCTTTTCTCAAAAACGTTTTGACACAAGTTCGACAAAATAATATCATATAGCCCAGATACAGATACAGGAAGTGGGACAATTGCAAAGATTTCACCATGCCAATCGATTGCATGCACTACCCGAACAATTTTTTGCTAAATTAGTAAAAGATGTAAATCATTATATTCAAGCCGGAAAAGATGTCATCAATTTGGGACAAGGCAACCCGGATCAGCCTACACCTGATCACATCATTGCTTCGTTACAAACTGCGGCAACAAATCCAGGATTCCACAAATATTCTCCTTTTCGAGGGTATTCTTTTCTCAAAGAAGCAATAGCTACTTTCTACAAGCGGGAATATAACGTCACGTTAGATCCAGAGACAGAAGTAGCTGTTTTATTTGGAGGGAAAGTGGGATTAGTTGAAATCGCACAATGCTTTTTAAATCAAGGTGACATTGCATTGGTGCCAGATCCTGGCTATCCGGACTATTGGTCAGGTATAGCAATATCAGGGGCACGTATGGAAATGATGCCTTTGTTAGCAGAAAATAAATTTCTCCCGGATTATGAACAAATACCAGCTAATATTCGTAAACAAGCTAAGTTAATGTTTTTAAATTACCCCAATAATCCAACAGCAGGAGTAGCCACTGCCCCATTTTTTGCTGATACGGTAAAGTTAGCACAAGAAAACGAAATCTGTGTAGTTCATGACTTTGCTTATGGTGCAATTGGTTTTGACGGGCAAAAACCGATTAGTTTCTTGCAAACTCCTGGCGCAAAAGAAACAGGTATTGAAATATATACCATGAGCAAAACCTATAACATGGCTGGGTGGCGCGTTGGATTTGCATTAGGAAATCCTTCTGTCATCGAAGCGATTGAGCTGCTGCAAGACCATTTCTATGTCAGTTTATTCGGAGCCATTCAACAAGCAGCAGCAACTGCTCTACTCGAATCCCAAGAATGTGTTCATCAACTAGTAAAAACTTACGAACAAAGAAGAAATACCTTTATCACGGGTCTTCAAAAAATCGGCTGGGATGTACAAGCCCCAAAAGGCTCTTTCTTTTGTTGGCTCCCTGTTCCAAACAGATACACTTCTACCTCCTTCGCAAGTGAACTATTAGACCGCGCACACATCGCAGTTGCACCAGGCATAGGATTTGGCAAAGCAGGTGATAACTATGTTCGGGTTGGGTTGCTAACCGATGAAGCGAGATTACAAGAAGCAGTTAACCGATTAAATCAATTGGATTTATTTGATTGACAAAAGAATAGTATTCATTCATAATTTTGTTTATCTAAAAACGAATAGAATGAAACATTCTCTTATCAAGAGTAGGTGGAGGGACAAGCCCGATGAAGCCCGGCAACCGGTTTACTTTATGTAAAAACGGTGCTAATTCTTACAGTTGGCAAACTGAAAGATAAGAGGAAGTGGAGTTACAATCCCCCTCTTCCTCTTGGAAGAGGTTATTTATTTTACCCAAAAGGAGGAATCATTGATGGGAGCAGCAATTGCAACCTATCTGGTGCCAAACGATGGAAAACTGGAACAAAAAGCAGAGCAAATCGCCCTAGGGCTTACCGTTGGTTCATGGACTAACTTACCAGAAATAGATCAACAACAATTAGCGAAGCACAAGGGGGAAGTATCTTCCGTTCAAGTGATATCCGAAGATCAGGGATTGATCACTATCTCATATCCTGCTGTCAATTTTTCGGCTGACATCCCAGCTATTCTTACCACTGTGTTTGGCAAGCTTTCCCTCGATGGGAAAATAAAATTAATCGATCTTGATTTCGAACCTGAATTGGCACATCGATTCCCTGGTCCATCTTTTGGTATCCTTGGTGTTCGTAATCTTTTAGAAGTCTCTAATCGGCCATTGTTGATGAGTATTTTTAAAGGGATATTAGGTCGAGATCTAGTTTTTTTTGAAAAACAACTGAGAGCTTCCGCACTTGGTGGAGTGGATATTGTCAAAGATGACGAGATTTTATTTGATAACCCTGCTACCCCTTTTGAACAACGAATCGCGATTGCCAAAAAGGTTCTCCATGAAACAGAACAGGAAACTGGAGAAACGACGCTGTATGCAGTAAATCTTTCTGGACGCTCAACGGAATTGATCGAAAAAGCAAAGCGAGCTGTACATTTAGGGGCAAGTGCCTTACTTTTTAATGTTTTTACATATGGTTTGGATACGTTACAAGCCCTTACAGAAGACAAAGACATTAGCGTACCGATTCTTGCTCATCCATCGTTTGGTGGTGCTGTAACAGCATCAGCTACTTATGGAGTAGGAGCACCACTGTGGTTTGGTAAACTGTTACGAGCTGCGGGAGCAGATTTGGTACTATTCCCTTCTCCATATGGGAGTGTGGCACTCGAAAAAAAAGCTGCGCTTGGAATCGCTCAAGAATTAACAAAACCAAATGAAGCATGGAAACGCGCTTTACCTGTTCCATCAGCTGGTATCCATCCTGCTCTTGTACCCAAACTAATTGAAGATTTTGGAAAGGACTCGGTGATCAATGCAGGAGGAGGAATACATGGGCATCCGGATGGTGCAACGGCAGGTGCCAAAGCTTTTCGCCAAGCAATCGAAGCAGTACAAAAAGGAATCAACTTGTCCGATGCAGCATCTTCTCACGAGGAGTTAGCAAAAGCATTAGATCTCTGGGGAGGAAGCAAGGAATGAGCAAACAACCCATTATTTTTTGTGACTTTGATGGGACAATCACCGAGTCCGATAACATCATAGCTATCATGAAACACTTTGCTCCTCCAGAATGGGAAGAACTGAAAGATAACGTCCTATCCCAACATATCTCCATTAAAGATGGAGTGGGAAAAATGTTCTCCCTCTTACCTAGTTCGTCGAAAGAAGAAATCACTCGATTTGTTCAAGAAAATGGGATTCTACGAGCAGGATTTGAAGAATTTGTAGTATTTACTCAAAAAGAAAACATTCCCTTGTATATCGTGTCAGGTGGTATCGATTTTTTCATCTATCCTATGCTAGATCATTTTATTGATCGAGATCACATCTATTGCAATGCAAGTGACTTTTCTAAAGAAAACATTCAAATCATCTGGCCTCATGCATGTGATGAATTTTGTTCTAACGATTGTGGATGCTGTAAACCATCCATACTCCGGTTATTCGATAACGACAAATATGAAAAAATTGTAATCGGGGACTCGATTACTGATCTACAAGCAGCGAAGTTAGCTGATCGAGTTTATGCAAGAGATTACTTGATCGAAAAATGCGAAGAATTAGATATCCATTATACTCCTTTTGCAGATTTCACTGAAATTATTCAAAATTTAAATGGAGTGAAGGCTAGATGAGTTTGATTCAAACACGTTGGGAAGAACTTGCAAGTATTAAAGCAGAATTGGCACGAAGAGACTGGTTTATGGGGACTAGCGGCAACCTCTCTATCAAAGTAAGTGATCATCCTACTACATTTTTGGTAACTGCCAGTGGAAAAGACAAGAGTAAACAAACACCAGAAGATTTTATTTTAGTAGATCACGAAGGACAACCCATAACAGAGACGAACGCAAAAGTCTCTGCCGAGACCGGATTACACCTTGAAGTGTACAGAAGAACCGATGCAGGCTGTTGTTTACATGTTCATACCGTTGATAATAATATCATTTCTGAACTCTATGGCGATCAAGAGCAAGTAGTCATTGGTAAGCAGGAACTCATCAAAGCATTTAACATTTGGGAACAAGACGCACAAATTTCGGTTCCGATCATTGAAAATTTTGCTGATCTACAAGTATTGGCAGATACTTTTGGCAATACACTCAATCCTGAAGTTCCAGCAGTATTGATTCGTAACCATGGAATAACGGTTTGGGGTAAAAACGGATTTGAAGCTAAAAAACACTTAGAAGCATTTGAATTTCTCTTTTCCTATTTAGTGAAATTACGCTTGGTTGGATCCCTTAAATTACAAAACATATAGGAGTGGTTACTATGGCACAATTACGATTTCATGACAACGAAGCACGTGTAGCAGATCAACAAGAAATCAGCACCTATCTAGAAAGCCAAGGTGTAATCTATGAACATTGGGATATTTCCAAACTGCCAAATGATCTACAAGAAAAATATGACCTAAGTGAAGATGAAAAAGCAGCAATCATCCAAACCTTTCGAAATGAAATTGATGATCTATCCGCACGTCGTGGCTATGTAACGGAAGATGTGATTTCGCTTTCCCCAGCAACACCAAATTTGGATGAATTGCTGCATAATTTTCTAAAAGAACACCATCATACAGATGATGAAGTTCGCTTTATCGTCAGCGGACATGGAATCTTTGCTATCCAAGGCCCCAATGGTCGTTTTGTCGATGTTGAACTTGATCCAGGAGACCTCATTTCTGTACCTGAAAACTACCGACACTACTTTACTTTGATGGACGATAAACAAGTAGTAGCTGTTCGTATCTTTAAAGCAAAAGAAGGATGGGTACCCATTTACTAATAAATATCAAAAGGAACGGATGGATTCCGTTCCTTTTCCACTAATATTGGACACCATCAGGTTCTAGGTTCTTAGATGCCTTTCTTCGCTTCAAAAATTTTACAGACAACTCATCCAGTCCCCAGAAGATTAGCGAAAAAGCGATAGATCCATACAAAACCGCTTGACTAAACAATTGAAACCCCGGCAATTCCAAAAAGATACCGCCATTTAAAAAATAATAGTATACAAATAAAAGAGATGGCCCTGCAATAAAAACCAAATTAATCCATGGCTTCGCTGCCCCTACTCTAGCTAATACACCATCCCCTATCAAACTAGTAATCGCCATCAAAATACTAAGTGCTATCACAACCATTGCAGTAGCACTGAATCCTACTATTATTGTAGTTTTAGCCATCATCAAACTCACTGTAAAACCGATTAGTAAACCTACCACCAATGCCAGTCCCAGTACTACTGACTTCCTAATTAAAGTAAATAAAATCTGCTTCCCCATCCTCAATCTCCTTTATCTCCATTAACTCTTAATTCTTATGATTCCATTATTTTTATATAACAACAACAAAGTAAAACATTGCAACGGTAAAAAAATCCCATAAAATAAATGGTCTTCTACCAATATGTAAAATCAAAGTTATGCAAACACTGGTTTACCACTTGAAATAATCAGATTTTTCTATTCAGGAGTTCAATTTTTTTAACATAATAACATGTGGGCCAATAGGTTCTATTTCAAATCTATCACCTACTTGCGTAAATCCAAGGTGATTATAATAATTTTTCACACCTAACCGCGCATTGCACCAGAGTAGTTCCACATCTTTTGCTCGTAACATTTTTTCAGCCTCAGCCATCAACGTGCTTCCTGCTTTTTGGCGACGGTACTGAGGATCTGTTGCCATTCCTCTGAGCTGATATTGAAGTCCATCATTAAATATTGATGATGACGCTTTTAGAAAGGAACCGATACTAATTAACTTCCCTTCCCAAAAAGCACCCAAATGAACAGTAGTTTCCTCTTCATCTCCTTGATATACACAATCTTCGATCAATTGATTTGGCCTTAATATGATATGTCTCATTTTATAGGTTTCACTCGCTGGTATTTGTCTAATATGCAACATGTAGCAACTCCTATTGGATGTATTTGCCTGTATTATAACTCACTTTTCTATCTTCTTATTATCACGAAATGAAATGTTACTAATAAAAAATGAATATCTCTTTTCATTTTCGTGACTTTTCCATTTTTTCTTATATATATGTATATAATAATACAATGTATGAAGGAGGAACTAATATAAACATGTGTTATTATATCTCTTTCGCAATCAAATCCGATATTCATCACAAAGCTTTTATGATGTTGTCATCAAATTTAGATCTCCAACCCAATAAGAATAAATCTTTCCGAGCGCTGGTTCCACCTACTTTTCATACTTATTTTTTAACTACAGAAGCATGCTCTTGTGAACTATATGAAAAAACAGAAAACCAAATTTATGGCTTTCGAGCGGACGTACAACATTACCTTAACCGTTTATCGAGATATACCAAAAACATATTTATCCATATTCATTTTTATCGCAGTGAAATAGAGACAGAAGCTCTTCCCATCACCCATTCGGAACATATCAATTTAGCTCAATTGATGACAACACAGCTTGATCAAGATTGTTTATATCAAATCACATTAGACTAGTTATTTAAGAGAGAGAAAAAAACCTAGGTTAGCTAGGTTTTTTTCCTTCTGATCGTATATATAAATTTTGATCCACTTCCGTCATCAGCCGTGATTCAGCACCTAATGAAAACAAATACAATTCATGCATCGCTCTCGTACAAACAGTATAAAATAGTCTCCTTTCCTCTTCTCTGTTATAAATGTCATCAGAAACATTAAAAACAAGAACAGCATCAAATTCTATCCCTTTGGCTAAATAAGAGGGAATGATAACTACACCAGTTTTAAATGAGCTGTTACCATTCTTAACAAGATTTACTTCGATTCTCTCTTTTAATAAATCATACGCCACTACACTCTCTTTTTTGGTTTTACAAATGATAGCGATAGAGGAATGATTTTTCTTGCAAATTTGTATTTGATCTACAATTGCTGTTAAAAGTTCTGATCGCTTGCTCACTTTTGTCAAAACAGGAAGCAAACCAGGCCTCTCGAATGGTTCAATTTGTTGTCCATCTGGTAGTAGCTCTCTTGTGAAGAGAATAATCGGTTTCGTTGATCGATAACTACGATGGAAGATGATTTTTTTGGCACGATCTGTTTCAAACCAAGATAATAAAGGACTTAAACCATCATGTTGTTGATGAGCATGAATGGTTTGATTCACATCCCCTAACACTGTCCATTTGCTTTTCGGAAACACATGTTTAATAAAGGCAAATTGAAAAGGAGAATAATCTTGTGCTTCATCAATAAACACATGTCGAATGGACCGGTCGGTTTCAAATCCTTCAATGGACTCTTTTAAATACAGATACGGAGTTGCGTCTTCATAAGACAAAATAGATCTGTCTATCTTTTGTTTGGTTTGTTTGCAAATGAGTTTCCATTTACTAGGCAAACCGGAAGTTTGAATTTTTTCATCAAATATTTGTTTATACATACCTTTGATATCTACAAAAGCCAACTGATTCACTAGTTTGTAGAGAGGACGAAAAGCTCGTTTTAACACAATAGAAGCAAGCATATCATACTCTCTATCATGATCATCAAACGAATTTTCTCCGAATTTCTTTTGCTTTTGTAACTTTTGGTGTACTTTGGTATACACTTCTTCATCCAATAAATCGATCGACTCTTCCACCCACTGTTTCTTTTTTTGATCTTCCTCTACTTTTTTCAGTTCCTGATGTAACCATTTTTGAATCACTTCTAAACGGTTTGCAATCGACATATGTGATTCCAAAGAATAAAAATGTGCTTTTATCTTCTCTTTCGCAATTACCACTTCTCCACGAAAACGAATATGCCGAAAAACAAAGCCATTTTGTTTTAAGTTCAATATATATTCGTTCATCAATTGCAGAAACGACAATGAAGATTTATATTGAATTGCTTGCATCCTTGCGGAATACGATGGATTATCTTCTGGAATAAGTGCATATTCCAATTGCTCAAATGGATCTTCTAACCGAAATTGATTCCCTAGTTTGCGTTCCAAAAAATTTTGGAACGTGGATTGTTGCATATTTTCCTCACCTAATTCAGGAAGAACCGTGGATACATAACTATTGAACATCGCATTTGGCGAAAATAGAACGATTTGATCTGCTTGTAGTGTATCTCGAAAACGGTATAGAAGGTATGCCATGCGTTGCATAGCAGAAGAAGTTTTTCCACTACCAGCTGCACCTTGAACCACAAGTAAATGCGTCTTATCATCACGTATGATTTGATTTTGCTCTTTCTGTATCGTCGATACAATGTTTTTGAGATTAGGATCTGCTTGCTGTCCCAAAACCTCTTTTAACATCTCGTCTCCAATGGTGACTCCAGTATCAAATAAACTTTTTATTATTCCGCGACGAATAAGAAATTGCCGTTTTGTTTTCATTTTTCCTGATACTGTACCGCTTGGGGTTTCGAAGGATGCCACCCCCGGAGATGCATCATAATATAAACTAGAAATTGGAGCACGCCAATCATAGATGAGAAAATCATTTGTCTCCTCATCATAGTACGATCCAAGACCCAAGTAGATAACTTCTTCCTCTTCCCCATCTTCTTGAAAATCGACTCGGCCAAAATAAGGGGACTGAATTAACTTCTGAAGCAACACCACTCGTTGATCAACATGACGGTGAGTACGTTCCTTTTCTGATAGTACTTCTGCTTGTTGACGAATACTTGCTGCAGTTTCTATCGCTTCGTTTGAATCTTCCATATTTACCGTAACATCATCCCAAAATCCTTTACGAATCGTTACAATATCAGACTTCAATTTATCTGTTTCTGAAGTGAGTGCTTGAAAGGAGCTAGTCAATTTTTGGATTACTTGATCTACTCTCTTTTGTTCCAATAACCATTCTTCTTCTGAGATACTCATTTGCCATCTCCCTATCTGCATAAAGAAAAAAATTGACACAACTTAGTATTAATGATAAAATTAAGTTGGATATTCTTGCGCAAAATATATATTAACTTATAAGTCGTACATCTATACTAGTACGATTTTTGTTCATTTGCAAATAAAAAAAAAGAACTTGTCTGTTATCAGGAGACAGTTCTTTTTTAATACATTTTTTTATTGTTCTTTTGCTTGAGCATCCATTGAATCCACTTCCAATTCTTTTGCAAAACGCTTTGCATCTTCAATGTTTGCAAACACAAAAGACTCATCTAAACTTTGATACAACTTGGTAGTCTGTAGCAACTCCTTTGGTTGAGTTTGCAAACCTGCCAGTATAAATTTCACTCGATGTGTCTTACATCTACGGATAATAGAGTTCAATACCGCCTCTGCAGTAATATCCATATAAGGAACGTGCTCCATGGACAGAATCAGATAGTCTTTGGGCAGATCTTTCGCCAAAAGTGAAGCTAAACGCTTGGCAGTACCAAAAAAAATTGGCCCTTTTAATGTATACACATGTGTCCATTCATCTTCTTGTAATTCCACACCCTCTCCTTTTCTCACCACAAATTCCTTACTCATGCGAAAAACAAAAAACAATATAGATAAACCAAGTCCAACCAAAACTCCTATTGTTATATCTGTTAGTACAGTACAGATAAAAGTCGCACACAATACAACTGAATCTCCTGTTTTGGCGCGCAAAACAAATTTAAACTCTTTACGCTCACTCATGTTCCATGCAACAAGCATTAAAATAGGGGCCATACTTGCGAGTGGTATATGAATGGCTAGCGGTGCTAAGAAAACGAGAACAAGGAGTACAAAAACACTGTGGATCATGCCAGAAACAGGTGAAGTAGCACCATTCCGAATATTAGTAGCCGTTCGGGCAATCGCGCCTGTTGCTGGAATCCCCCCAAAGAACGGAGTAACAATATTCGCTATTCCCTGTCCAATGAGTTCTCGATTACTATGATGCTTCTTTCCAGACATCCCATCTGCTACAAGTGCAGATAGCAAAGATTCAATTCCTCCAAGCATCGCGATGGTAATTGCTGGGATGAAAAGAAGCGTCAATTTATCTATGGTGATCTCAGGTAATTGAAAAGAGGGTAATGTTGATGGTATTCCACCAAATGCCTTCCCAATCGTTTGGACTTGATCTGGAAAAAAGAAGGTCGCCATAACACTAGATATTACAAGACCAGCAAGAGGTGCTGGAATTTTAGGAAGGTAACGTTGCACTAAGAAAATAACAAGCAAACAAGCGATCGCTGTGCCTACACTAGCCCAACTAATCGTATGTAATTGCAAAGCGATTTGTTTTAGTTTAAACAAAATGTGGCCGTCTTTTATATTTTCGATTCCAAAAAAGGTGTGTATCTGACCAGAAAAAATAATCACTGCAATTCCTGTTGTAAATCCAATGGTGACTGGCTTTGGAATATAATGAATTACTGCTCCCATCCGAAAAATACCCATTAGCACCAATAAAATACCCGCCATCAAACCCGCGATGAGTAGATTTTCATAACCATACACCATTACAATCCCCAATAAAATCGGAACAAAAGCCCCTGTCGGTCCCCCTATTTGAAGTGATGATCCTCCAAATAATGAAATCAAAAACCCTGCAATGATGGTCGTATAGATCCCATACTCTGGTCGTACCCCAGAAGCAATAGCAAAGGCCATCGCCAATGGTAAAGCAACAATGCCTACTACAATACCTGCAACTAAATCATTACGAAACTTAGACCACGAATAACCCTGAAATCGATATGCTCGAAACATGTCTATCCCCTTTTAATTTAAATTTTACCTTTATATTCTAATTTATTATTTTTTTCGAATGATGTCTATTCCTTGACAATTCTGTTCATAAAAATGTTCCATTTTCACCACATTCTTTCAATTCCTCTTTACATGACTATCTGTAAAAAACAAAGAATAAAGGATATGAAATTCCTTTTGTTTTTCAGTCTTCTGTTGTAATTTAGAAGTAACTACATAATTACTAGAAAAATAGGGGGAATAATTTTGAACAGTCAGTTGGATTCCATTTTAAACTTTCTCATGTATTTAGGTGTTGCTTTACCCATCCTTATCATCGGTATCCTTGTTTTTATTTACACCACTCCATATCCAGAATATCGTCTGATACAAGAGGGATCCAATACAGCTGATCCACATAAAAGAGACGCTGCAAAAGCTGCAGCTCATGATTTAAGCGGAAAAATCATTGGTCTTGCTATAGTTGTTGCTTCCGTTGTAATCAGTTCTGGCAGTATCGTAGATTTACTTATTTGGGGATTGATCGGAATTGTGTTTCAAGTCATTATCTTTTACCTCTTTGCATGGCTCACTCCATTTCATGTTATCCAAGAGATACCAAAAGGAAATGTAGCAATTGGTATTTTTTCGGCTCGCATGAGCATCGTATCTGGATTATTACTCGCAGCTTTAGTGAGCTATTGACATAGATACGACATTAACCAAGAAAGCAGAACAAAAAAGGGAAACTCAGCCACCTTTTTTGTTCTGCTTTTATCATTTAAACTCTCAACTTCTTCGATTTTCTCCATTCTAATCCATGACATATTTTTTAACTATACAAAAAATAAAAAATTTACATACTGTCCAAAACAATACAACCTATACCTTACTGTTATCCAACAGTTCATTACCTAAAAATCAACAACAATATTTACTGGAAATCAAAAAAATCGTCGCATCTTGCTCCACATTAAAATAAATATCTTATGTCGAATCTTATTTTACCAAATCGATTACATTTGCCTTCCAGTAGCCTCTTTTGTCTATCCATTGTCGGTTCGAAACAAATTCATTATTTTCTAAAAACCAAGGCATCATTATAACTTTTGTTCATCCTATATATTCAACACTGTTAAACACAAACAAGAAGTTTGTGTTTTGTTTTTACTCCCAATACGTTTCTGTCTCAGAGAATAAATTCCTACCGGGTACCTCAAACTATACCGAGGTGATCTAAATGGACAAACATTTCGTTCAGTTGTTTTGGGAAATTCCAATCATTTTTATTGCACTACTGCTATTAACCCGAATCCAAGGAAAAAAAGCTATTTCTCATCTTACTTATTTTGATTACATAGCAGGAATTATTCTTGGAGATATCGCATCAGCCTGTCTAATAAATCAAGACACTACTCTTACGATTTCTTTGACAGCATTAGCATTTTTTGGTGGATTATCCATCTTAGCCTCGATTATCGGTATGAAAGTAAGACGTTTTCGACTGCTCGCAGAGGGAGAGCCTATTAGTATTATTAAACAAGGTAAAATCCTCGAAGAAAATGCCAAAAAAGTAGAGTTAGATATAGATAACTTACGCATGTTATTACGAAAAAAAGATGTTTTTAATGTTGCCGATGTGGAATTTGCCGTTTTGGAAACAGATGGAAGTTTATCTGTCTTAAAAAAATCAGCAAAAGAAACGATCACTCGTGCTGACTTAAAATTAAATAACAAAGAAGAAAAACCTGGTATAGAGTTGATTATCGATGGCGTCATTGATGAACAAAAAATCAAAGAAGCTAACCTAACCAAAAAAGATATCGAAAATATGCTTCGCCAAAGAAAAATAAAATCAGTAAGTGAGGTTAGTTACATGGAAATAACAGGGGAAGGGAAAGTATATATCGATAAATATGAAGATAAGTTGACTTAATTAATCTTATTCATCCACAACAGATGTTCCATTGTAAAATTACTTAGGTACCTATATAATAAGTACAAATAGAATTTGAGGAGTGACCATTTTTGATTGAATCAACAGACCATCAAATCGGTCATTGGGTAAGGAGATTAAATCATGCACTTATCCAAAGTTTAAGCGAAGCATTGAAACCATATGAATTAGGTCATAGTCAGTGGCAAGTGCTAAGTATCCTTTATAAAGACAACAATATTTCCATCAAAAAATTAAGAGAACAACTGAATGTGGAGTCTGGAACGTTAACAGGTGTGATTGATGCACTTATTCGAAAAGGTTGGGTGATACGAGAGGAAGATCCAAAAGATAGGAGAATGAAACAAGTAAAGATGACTGAGGAAGGAAAATTAAAATGGTCATCTCTACCAAATCCAAGAGGAACAGTAAAGCAAAAATTGGTTCAAGATATCTCAAAGGAAGATATGGATATAGCAATAAATGTGTTGAAACATGCTTACAAAAATCTAACAGCAGAGTGAGGTAACAATATACATGAATCAATCCAAAAAATTCTCTTGGGGTGGGTTCCATCACATCGCTATCGTAACTCCTGATCTTGATACAACCATTCATTTTTATCAAGATATTTTAGGAATGGAGATCGGCAAAATATACCCTGCCAAAGGAGGAAGAGGGAGACATGGATTCATCAAGCCAGGTATTTGTGACGGACTAGGACTTCATTTCTTTGAAAATCCCAATGTGGAAATCATATCTTTTCCCAAAGGATCACTACGACCAGAATCTTTGCAAACAAATTCCTTTGTTGATGGGGTTTTACAACATATTGCTTTCTCTTTACCTAATGAAGAAAGCGCACTAATACTAAGAGAGCGTTTATTAAAAAACGAAGTAGAGATGACAGACATATATGAGATCGAATCTTTGAAAGACATGATTTTTATTGATAAAACAAATGGCATCTTACTAGAGGCAATCTGGCCATCGAAATAACCAGCCACACAAAAAAGTGCAGAAAAACTGCACTTTTTTGTAAAAGACAACACTCAAATTATGACTTATTCCATCTTCGATAAATCCATAGACACTCCTAGCAGATACGGTAAAATAGGCTTTGACTCATTAAGACCTAATTTATGAAGCATCTTTATCAGCAGATGTTTATTTTCCATTCCCTTATACAAATAACTCCGCAATACAATCCTTATATGAACGAACAAATAAAAACTGCTGTCGACGAGTATGAACAGCAGTTCACCATTTATGTATGTTTCTACTTACAATCTGTTCATTTGTTAAAAAAATTAGACATGTTTCCGCTATCAAAACCACCAAGAGTTCCAAAATTCTTATCTTTGTATTTTATAAAGCTTATTATATCTAAAAAGTATTGGTTTATTACCTAGATCTCAACCAAATAAATAACATAGATAAAGGCCACCACAAAACAACAAATGTAGGATAAACGAACCAGATTTCTTTTGGAGTATAATAAAAATTAGCAAACACAAATAAACTAATAATCAATAAACTTCCCCAAATCGAAAACCCAAGGTTGACCTTAGACATATTCTTTTTTGGAGGAAATGTTTTTTGCATTAACTCTTGTTTGATTTCATCTACATCTCCGAATTCAATTATTGCTTTGTTGATTGCATCTTCTTCCTCCTTTCCTTGAGCCATTAGATCCTGAACTTTCTCTTCTAAGTTCTCTAAAATTTCTTGTTTAATGACCCTTTTTTCCTCACTTTCTGGAACATCTTTAAAAAGTTTATCCACAAGTTGTTTTAAGGTTTTCACTTACAATCCCTCCATAAACAAATCGATGATCTCTTTGGTTTCCTGCCATTCTTTAGCTATCTCATGTAAATAGGCTTTTCCAAGTGGAGTGATCCGATAATATTTACGCTTGCTACCATGCGTGATACTTCCATAGTAAGATTCGATTAGTTCTTTTCGGTTCAATCGCTGGAAAACTGCATATAGAGTGGCTTCTTTGATGCGGAATCGATCATTCGTTCGCACACTTATTTCTTTTGATATTTCATAACCATATCGATCCTTCTCCAATATCAATCGCAAAATAATGGAGTCTAAATGTCCACGAATAATATCACTTCGAATGATCTTTCCCTCCCAACTTTTGACCAATCCACATATAAAGCCTATCTTCTCTATTATAGTAAGGAATAGCAGAATAGAAAGAGATGATTTGTTAACCGCTCATTTTTTTGCTATGGAGAAACTTTTTAATATAGCCAAATCCCATTAATTTCTTGCGATTTTCATCCCAAATTCTAAATCGAAGCGACTTAAAACTAGAGAAAAAAGTAACTGGTGATACATCTTGAAATAATTTATTTTCCTTATGTGCTTTATCTAAATAGTAGTTTGGCACGCGGCTACTTAGGTGGTGAATGTGATGAAAACCAATATTACCAGTAAACCATTGCAAAATACGTGGCAGTTTGTAAAAAGAACTTCCTTGAAGCGCAGAATCTACATGGTTCCAATTTTCTTCTTTTTCAAAGTAAGCTCCTTCAAATTGATGCTGAACATAGAACAACCAAACACCCATTAATCCAGAGAGTAAAAAGATAGGACCTTGCACGAGTAAAAATGCTTTCCAACCAATCAACCAACAAAAGAATGCAATCAAACCTACAATAGCAATATTGGTAAGATACGTATTGTTCTTCTCTCTTTGCTTTGCACCTTTTCGATTAAAGCGATACTCCACCAAAAAGATATAAGATGGGCCAAGTCCAAACATTACGATTGGATTGCGATACAAACGATAAGCCAATCTTTTTAACTTTGGAAGTGCAAGATACTCTTCTACCGTGAGCGTCCAGATATCCCCTACTCCATGCTTATCCAAATTACCACTTGTAGCATGATGACGAGAATGACTATACTTCCATTGATCATATGGGCAGAACGTTAAAATCCCTGTAATCGTTCCTACTATTCTATTTACATTTTTATTTGCAAAAAAGGAGCCATGACAACAATCATGAAAAATAATAAAAATACGCACCACAGTACCAGCTGCTACTATTACCAGAGGCAGTGTTAACCAGTAAGAAACAGATAAACTCCAATAAGCCAAACACCATAATACAATAAAAGGAACAAAAGTGTTGATTAGTTGCCATACACTACGTGATATATCTGATTTTTCATATGGAGCAATCATCTGTCGCCAGTTCTTTTTGCTATTTTCCACCATTTTAAATCCTCCCAATTGATAGATAATGGTAACTAAAATCCATGTCACAAAACACTTCATATTCGTTTTGTATTTCACTTTTTCATTTCTTAATTACTTATCCTGATAGAGTAATTCTTCATTATAGTACTCTATCACATAGAATAAATCAACTACTTTCTTTTAACTTTAAACACCTTATATATAAAGAGTTTTAAAAGTGAATTCCCCATTTACTTTTGTAGATAGAGTAATTTGTTGTGTATTTACTCTATTAGACATATTTCTTTTCACAAATTTCTAAATAGGGAAAAAGCCATTCAACGTTGATCAGATGAATGGCTTTTTCCTTATAAAAAGATTTTACTTATAGTTGATATCGCGACTCGATACGTATAACTAATAATCTACTTTTATTGAGACTGAAAAATAATCGATGATCAGCTTAAATACGATAACGTGCCCTGCCCCCGTCTAGAGACATGTTTCCCAAGCAATGAAACACTCGTCCTCTACGGTGTAGGAGACAAGTTCCGAATCTGCCCCTCCAACTGCTGGTTGACCGGCTGAGCCAGACGACGAGGCATGATGGTTTCCTTGTGGTGGATTCGACTGAAAAAAACTTTCTAAACAAAAAGAAGTTGAATCAAAGTTCAACTCTTTCTTTATATTTATTCTTTTACTTTTGCTACTTTTCCACCTGTCATTTCGACCAATTCCTCAGGTGTCATTTGAAACACTGTTTTTGGGTGTCCAGCGGCTGCCCATATCGTCTCATACTGCAATAGATCTTCATCAATTAATATCTGTATCGGATTGCTGTGTCCGATAGGTGCTACTCCACCGATAACAAAGCCAGTTTGTTTTTTGACAAAATTGGCATTAGCTTTGGTAAGTTTTTCTCCTACAATTGCTTCTACTCTGTGTTCAGCAATCCGGTTTATCCCACTTGCAACTACCAGTAGAGCTGATCCAGATGGTTCTAACCGAAAGATAATCGATTTTGCGATTTGCGCAACTCCACAATCAATCGCTTCAGCTGCTGCTTGTGCAGTATTTGCATTATCGGGTAATGTTACGATTTCATGATAATGTCCAAAATCATGTAAAATCTGCTGTACTGTATTTACTTTTTCGTTCATATTACAACCCTCATACTTTCTTCCTACTGATTTACTAAAATTAAATTTTCTACAACAATGTTATTGATCACGTTAATATAGGCCAAAGCACTTGCTTTCATGATATCCGTATCTGTTGCTTTTGCCGTATAGGTTTCACCCTTATATTCTACCTGAATCTTTACTTTTCCTAATGCTTCTTTCCCTCTGGATACACTGCTAATCTGATACTCTATTAGTTTTACATCCAAACCGCAAACATCCGAGATAGCAGAATACAAGGCATCAATCGGTCCGCTACCTACACTACTACTTTTCATCACTACATCACCTTTTTTCAGATGAATACTCGCTGATGGGAAAGTAGTGTTACTTATGACCTGCAAATCGACTAATTCAAAAAATTGATCGCTGTACATCAC
Organism: Shimazuella kribbensis DSM 45090; assembly: GCF_000428065.1. Lineage (GTDB taxonomy): Bacteria > Bacillota > Bacilli > Thermoactinomycetales > Thermoactinomycetaceae > Shimazuella > Shimazuella kribbensis. The sequence goes on along the minus strand of NZ_ATZF01000001.1, from coordinate 100,612 downwards.
GTCTTGACTTTCTTCCTGTTCTTTGTAGTAGTTTTCTACTAATACGTATAGGTCGTGATTGTAAACCTCTTTCTTCGCATCTGCTAATGCAAGAAAACCTTCGAAAACACCTTCAAATTGTTGATCCGTCAGCGATTGAAATCCTAATTTTTCTAAGGCATTTCTCACTGCATGTCTACCCGAACGAGCAGTAAGTATTAATTCCATATCTTCCAGTCCAATCTCTACTGGACTAATAATCTCATATGCATCTCTTGATTTTAACAAACCGTCTTGGTGGATACCTGAGGAATGAGCGAAAGCATTTCCACCAGTAATTGCTTTGTTCACCTGTACATCCAATCCCATAAAACTACTAACCAATCTTGAAGTATTCATGATCTCTTTCTTGTTGATATTGGTATGAGCATGATAGATAGATGAGCGAGTATGTAGCGCCATCACGACTTCCTCTAATGCGGCATTCCCTGCACGCTCTCCGATTCCATTGATGGTGCACTCCACTTTATCCGCTCCATTTTTTATTGCAGCTAGTGTGTTTGCAGTAGCCATCCCCAAATCATTGTGACAATGAACACTCAACAATACTTTGTCGTTCAAATTTTTCAATCGGTCATTTAGCTTATAAATCAATTCTCCAAACTCTTCTGGTACTGCATAACCCACTGTATCCGGTACATTGATAATCGTTGCTCCAGCTTTCACTACTGCATCAATAGTTGACCACAAATATTCAAAATCAGAGCGAGAAGCATCTTCAGTGGAATACTGCACATCTGGTAGAAGCGTTTTCGCATACTTCACCGCTTCCACCCCGATATCAAGGATTTGACCTTTGGATTTGCCAAACTTTTTCTCGACATGAATATCCGAGGTGCCTAACACAATATGTATCAGCGGATTTACTGCATATTTTACACTGTTATACACCGCATCAATATCTGCTTTAACAGCTCTTGCCAATGCTGTAATGATCACATCATCTGTATTTCCAACTTTAGATGCTACTTCTTTCACAGCTTGAAAATCACCTTTAGAAGATGCTGGAAATCCTGCTTCCATGATATCTACTTTTAATTTCTTGAGTTGTTGGGCTACTTCCAATTTCTCAATCAAATTTAATTTTGCCCCAGGAACTTGTTCCCCATCACGTAATGTCGTATCAAACACCCATATTTTCCTTGTCATATTGAAACACTCCTCTTCCATGTAAATATTAAAAAGCCCCGCCTCTATATAAAAATAGAGACGAGGCTTTGCTCGCGGTACCACTCTAATTGATTAACCCAAACATGATTAATCCACTCGTTTCGATAGCAATCACTATCTATCTTTTTAACGGTAGAAAACCGACATCCCCTACTAATTATTTTTTCAGGGAGTAGCTCATGGATGAGTTCAAAGAAGAATAGCTACCAATTTCCACCACCATTGGCTCTCTAAAAGCTGATACATCCTTTTACTATTTCCAATCTTGGCTTATTATTATGACTTTACGCAATGCTACATTATTTTATTTTTGCTGTCAATCGTAATTTTATTCAGTTAAGTCTCTACTTGAGTAAATCTACTTCATCGAATAGATTAAATAAATACGTGTCCCTTGTGATGATGTTTCCACTTCCCATTGGAGATCCATCTCCTTCATCATAAGCTTAACGATGGATAAACCAATCCCCACACCTCTTTCTGTAGATCGATGGTCCAAACCAGGTCCTTTATCCTCGATCAAAATTACTTTACGCTCACTAGTGTGCTGCATCTGTATTCCTACATACTTACCTGATGATGCATGTCGTAAAACATTTTGAAACAAGTTGTCCAGTATACGTTTAAACCATAAAGGATCAACAAACCAAATTTCTTTTCTGCTCAACAAATCGATATCTATTTGAAAATCCTTTGTTTCAAATAAAGGATACCATTGAGCCAAAACTGTACGAAGTGTGTGTGTTACATCCATTTCTTGCATCTGCATGGGATATTTCCCCGCTGTTAGCAGCGTATAAGAAAGCAAGTTTTCAATCAATTGACTCAGATCATCCACTTTACTGTCGATGACAAGCAAAGATTTTCTTTCATGATCGGATAAATCTCCTCTTTGCAAAGCATAGGAGTGACCTTGTATGATTGCCAGCGGTGTTCGTAAATCATGTGAAATACTTGCGAGTAGCTCTCTACGTAAGGTTTCTTCTTCTTTTTTCTGTTGCTGACTTTTTTCTAATTCATGGATCATATGATTAAATGCTAGTTCCAATGCTCCTATTTCATCTTTTTTCTTTACTTTTATTATGCTTGGAACTCCACTTTTCGTAGTTTGGGTCATCGACACTTGTAACAGTATCAATCGATGGCGGATACGAAAGAAAAACAATCCGATAAAAACAAGATAGGAAACAAATGCTGCTATAACAAAAATGACAAATGACACATCTTGGTCATCACCATCTGTAAGGGAATAAGGGAGCCAGAAGAATAGGTATCCTTGCTTGGGATCTCCTCCAATCGGAGCTACTATGGTAAATGAAACTTCTCCTCCATACTTTTGGATGAATTGCATTCCTTTTTGAAATGACCATGGATCAGAAATATTCTTTTCTTTAGGTAACATGAATTTTATTTGGCCACTTCCATCAATCCAAAACATATTCGCCTTCGGATAGCGGGCTTTGATTTTATGAAGTTCATTATTCACCTGCATAGCAGTAGCGTGATTTAAATTGTTTGCTAAACGATTCCACATCGTTTTCATTTCATCTGTATGATTATACTTGTATTTATCTTGATTCAAATACATGTCTGTACCATAATAGATAGGAAAAAGAATCGGCCAGATAATCGCTATTAAAATAATGAATAGATATCGGAATAGTAAGGAGTCACGAAATTTCATTGTCTCACCCGGTAACCAATCCCACGTATGGTTTCAATAATTTGCGGCTGACTTGGGTCTACTTCTATTTTTTCGCGTAAGTGACGGATATGAACCATAACTGTTGTATCATCATCCATATATGGTTTTGCCCAAACCGCTTCATAAATCTGCTCTTTGGTCAGAATTTGATTGAGATGCCGAAGAAAAAAGGCCAAAATATGATACTGTTTTGCTGTAAGTGATATTTCATGGTTTGATTGAACATGGATAATGCGACGTTTCTCCAAGTCTATTTGTAAATGAGCCAGATGTATTTCCGGTACCACATACTCACCAAATCGCCTCAATAACACTTCAATCCTAGCAACTAGCTCATCTGGATGACAAGGCTTTATCACATAATCATCAGCAAAATCAAGGCCTTGCAACTTATCTTCTAAAGCCGTACGTGCCGAAAACAATAAAATCGGTGTTTTGGGATATTTGCGTTTGATACGTTGTCCCAATGAAAAACCATCCAATTCAGGTAGCATGATATCCAGAATCACCAAATCGGTTTGCTCGATGTACTCCATTGCATCCACACCTGTAACAAGCCACTTTACGTCATAATTACGCTTGAGTAAATCTTCTGTGACCAAATTACCAATTTCTAAATCGTCTTCAATATATAAGAGATGCTTTTTCATTACAGTATCAACCCTCCAATCCTCATAAAAATTTACATGCTCCATTTCATCTATCCATAAATCATGAACCGTTTTAAATTCAGTTTTATTATTACAGATTTAAGCCGTGTAAGGATATATATAATTTAGAAATGCTAGCATTCTCAATTAACTTAATTATCATCTTTATGAGAAAGAGAGAAGAAATCAAGCGTCGTGTTGGCAATGTTTGCATTGCCCACGTCGACGATAGTAATAAGCAATGGTAGCACCATACAAGATTAATCCCCAAATCGGAAAAATACTTACTGGATTATTGAAAAAACCCTTGTAGTCACCTGACATAAAAAATTGACGAAAAATTTGAGAACCCAATGAACCTAATGCAGTCGCTACCAACAACGCTGGAATAATTGCCAATGCTGGTGGAACACGTTTTCCTGCGAAAAAAGGAATCCATCGGGGAAATACCTCGCCCCAGCGTTGAATGAGCCCCAATATAAGCACACCTCCACCAAGTCCTAAAATAGCTAGACCGAGTCCAGCATACACCAATCCATTGGCTTGCAATTGATGAAGAAATGCTTCCGTGATTCCTAGAGGATATCCCAACGCCCATGCAATTCGAGAAATAGAATATACAAAAGGCAGCCCAAATCCAGCATACACAAACCACTTACCCCATTTTGCAGCAGAACTTGAGGTTAACCACTGTGATGTGTTTCCATTCAATCGACCACAGTAGCCGCACGCTTTTTCACTTCGACGATAGTAGGTTAATCCTGTGGCTGCCCATAACAATCCACCCAATACAAGAATAAATTGATTAATAATTGACCAATTGATGTAATCCCAAAAGCTCACAGGAGGAAAATCAAATGGTGCTCCTACAATGAAAATGGGCATATATGCTATTGTTATCATTACTCTAGCATCTGGGATTATGAAGGCTAACATAATAAACAGGAACACAGAAAAAGTGATTAGCAAAGCACGAATCATTCCTTTACCTTTCAAGCGAGCCATTGCAAATGCAATGGTCGTCCCAGCAAACCCTAAAATCATAACGCATGGTGCACCCGTTTCTGCACGCAGTCCATTTAAGATTGTTACTTCAGCAACTGGATCTCCTTCCCCAAAAGGAAAACCAATTCCCCCCATCATCCAATATAGTCCCATTATTCCATAAATAAAGGACCAAATAGCAGCAGCATAAGCAACCCATATTGGCCATCGAGAAATCCATGATAGAAAGGGATTACTAGATTGCGAGTCATTTATTTGTAGTGTATTCATCTAAAATCTCTCCTCTTCCATAAAGGTTTGAAAAAATAAGTTTCAAGCCCTTTCATTTCCTTGCTTTTTATCTAGATTCAGAATACTAGCCGGACATTAATATAAAAGTAGCTTTCACCTTAAGTTCAGCTTAAATTTTCGAAATACCAAATCTATCACAAGATAAATGAAACTTGATTACCAAGATGAAAAGAAGAATGATAAAACGCAAATAAACGAAAACTCCTTATTGATAGAAGTTTTCGTTTATTTTCACAAGATATAAGAATCTCTTTTTGGTTAACTTGCTCTAGTAGGATGATTATAATTAGAATACAAGTATAAACACACTTCAGTTGGTTTCTAGCAAATGATGAAATGAAATGCACCAATGCAATATTTATGATGGTACCAAGACAAGAAAAAAGAGGAAATGGATGTGAGTAGATGATAAATCGTATTGTTGGCATGGATTGGGTACAAAAAAATTTACAGAATCCTGATGTGGTTCTTGCTGACTGCCGTTTTACTTTAGAGAAATCAATGAAAAAACCTTTGTTAGACGAATATCTCCCTCATGCTGTTTATTTTGATTTAGAAAAAGATCTATCATCCTCTGTACAAAAACATGGAGGCAGACATCCTCTTCCAGATCTATCTACCTTTGTAAAGACATTAGAAGATGCTGGTATAGATGAAAATACGCATGTAATCGCCTACGACGACCAAGACGGGGCAATGTCTTCTCGATTTTGGTGGTTACTTACTTATATTGGCCATAAAAAAGCATCTATAATGGATGGAAATTTCCGAGATTGGAAAAAACTTGGATATCCGACAAGCCCTTCACTCGTGAAACGAAAACATACTAACTATGTACCACATATCCAAAATCAACTACTTGTGAGTATGGATGAAGTGAAGCAGAAATTAACGGACGAAAACACGCTCATCATTGATTCTCGAGAAAAAGAGAGATACATAGGAAAGATAGAACCCATTGATGCAGTAGCAGGCCATATTCCTCATGCTCATCATTCTTTTTGGAAAGATACAAAGAACTCGGATGGTCGATTTTTATCAAATAATGAATTACGGGAACACTTTGGGAAATTACCTGATGCTGAAGAAATAATTGTGTATTGTGGGTCAGGCGTAACAGCTACCCCAAATATTCTAGCACTGTTGGAAGCAGGGAAAAGCAACGTAAAGCTTTATGCAGGAAGTTGGAGTGATTGGATCTCTTATGCAGATAACCCAATTGAAAAAGGGGAAAGAAAAATCAAAGAATAGATTGGTATGATATGAAAAAGATCTTGTTCTCAACAAACAGGATCTTTTTCATATGTCCACAAGTAATCCTTGTCATTTTCATTACTCTGACCTTGATAACAAAGTATTGAGTTGTTCAATCAGACTACCTCCACCAGTTAAGGAGATATTGCCGATTTTATCACATATTTTCTCTAAAAATTCGAGTTCCTTTAATCTGTAGAGGGTTTGATTCTCTTCCATTAACTTAGCTGTATTGAGTAAGCTCCTAGTAGAAGCAGTCTCTTCTCTTCTTGTGATCACATTCGCTTGGGCACGTTTTTCTGCAATGAGTACCGTATTTAAAATTTCTTTAATATCTCCAGGTAAAATTACATCTTTTACACCAGCAAATAGGAACTCGACCCCAAAATCACTGTTTTTTTCTTTTAGTTTTTGCAATACATAATTACCTACTTCTTGCTTTTTCAATAGCAAGTCATCTAGCTTCAATGCCCCTACATATTCTCTTAAAATCAGCTGAAGTACAATATAAATCTGCTCTTCAAACGACTTGATTTGTATGACCTTAAGCGGATCTGTAACCTTATAATGACAGACAAAGTTGAGTCTCATGGAGATTTTATCTTCCGTCATGATCTCTTGTCCCGTCATATCAACTTGTTGTTGTCTTAAATCTATTTTTTGCACAGTCACTTGAACAGGGCTTTTCCAAAAGAAGTATCTACCTGGTTCTAAGATTTTCTGTACCACATTATCATAGTAAAGAATACCTTGCTCATGGCTCATCACATGATGTTGGTTAACATACCCAAGGAGATTCGGGTGATTATATACAGAAACATCGATCTTAGGATCTATTTCAGGATTCCGTTTATCTACGATGATAAAATCATGTTTTTTCAATACATTCCAAAATGCATATTTACCGGCACTTAGTACATCTGAAAGTTTTCCATCTTCAAAATGAATGGCAATTTCGTTATCTTGCACATCTATAACAGTAAGTTCTTTTTGGAGTTCGGTATCTTCCAAGTAAATATTAATATTTTTATCTGCTGAATCAAAAGGCTTATTTACATCCGTTTTCAAAAAACTATATTTCACAAATGGATTAAGAAAATACTTCCCTGGTTGCAAACACTTTACATAGTTTCCATCCTTAAAAAGAAGTCCTCGTTCATCATTTTTTATGTTTACTCTTAACATACTACCACCTCAAAAATTAGAATCTTTCAAGCAATCCTTCCAACATATTAGCGGAGTGTAACTTAAGGACAAGTACCATCTACTGTACAAACGGGTTAACCTTAGAGTTTATCCACAAACCTACAAAATCTAAGGAAGATGTTCGCCTGTAAAAATAGAATCCCCTTACCCGGTATCCATCCACTACAAGGCTTCTATCTTGGTGTCACTGCCAAAAATCAACAGTTACCTAAGGATTCACTTGAAAGATTACAATAAAGTAGTTGTTTTTATTCTCCATGAATGGTATTGGGTACCATCGGGGATTCGAACCCCGTTACATTACCAAGCCGAATGCTCTACCACTGAGCTAATCACCTTATTTGGTGATAGAGGATTTGAACCTCTGACCTTCCGGTTAAAAGGTGGTTCTACTTTTCAGGCATACCTTTTATCAATGAAAAAAGGCACCACTAGACCTTCGAGATCTAAGTATATGAAAAGAGAACTTTTCCAGTATACAATAAAAAACAACACATGAATAGAGAATTTTGACATTACTCATAGATTTCATGCCATTCTATGTTCTATAGTGGTCTAAATTATACTGCTAAAACTTGGTCAACTCATTTGTCAACAAAGACTGATCTAGTGGAATATGAACTATACTCAGTCGACGAACAAACTACTATATGCTAAAAAATCCTTGAAAGGATATAAGATCCATTCAAGGTTGCAATACGATTTATAAGTTTAAAGCAAGCAAAATCTTTTCGTATTCTTCTTCTTTAATATCCGTTATTTCTACCTAAAGAATCGTTCAACAGTTCCATTTCTTCTACTTTTGAAAATCTTGTTTTGTTCTCTGATACCTTCCAACAAAATTCAAATAAAAAGACTTGAAGCTGTTTAAGCTCCAAGTCTAGATTTTGCAACTCCTTCCTTTATAGAATGATCTAGCACACAGTTTCATGTACCTACCTCATTTTGTATTAACAGATATATACCAATTATCAGTCGTAAGATATATTATATTTTTGAAATGTTAATTTTTAAATTAATCATAGGAGAGGTAATTATGAGCATAGAGTTAAACCTTTTTCCATTTGTAATTCTTTTGATTATTCTCATGGTAAAAAAATACAAATCGGGAAAAAATAAGAAAATGATGGAAGTGGGGAAAAGCGTTTACCGATCAGGGTACAACTATTCCTGTGAAGACGGAGAATTTTGGTCAAAAGCAGCATTAGAAGATATAGCAAGATTCCGAATACCTGTACCTAGTTATCCTTGGGTGGATTGGAATAATTATGCCCAGTGGTTCCTGTTTAACTTTCTTCACAAAGATGTACCGATGGAGCTTGAAATCATAGAACATAATTTAACAATTATTGAAAGTTTAACAAATGATGAAGCTCAATCTTTATATGTTCATTTTCGCGGCGAATTTAAAAATATAAAAAAGCATATTTACCGATCAGCATACTTATATACCGATGAAAATGAATTAGCAAAAACAGGACCATATATACCATATTTCATTCGATCAAAGTATTATTATAATAACTCCGGTAAATATTGGTCGGAAGATGAATTAGAGGAAATAGCAGGCACTAGAATACGTGTACCGAATCGACGTATAGAAATTTTAGATGAAAATCCCCATTGGTTTCTGTTTCGTTATCTACATAGCGGTGTGCCAATGGAGCTTGAAATCATAGAACATAATTTAACAATTATCGAAAGTTTAACAAATGACGAAGCTAGAAAATTATATCCGAGTTCGCATAGTGTATTCTATCGAAGTTTCTAATAAGTCCCATTTACTTGCAGGATGCTAGAAAAAGTATTTAAATGTTCAAAAAATGAAAAAATTAACCAACTGCTTAATCTAATAATAGAACCCCGTCGAACTATGAAAACGTTGTCCACTGAAAAAAGTGTTGTTGTTGTCTTCCGCTCGTTGGGGTTTGAATGTTAAATTTGCTTGATGCCATCATAATATGGATAAATCAACTGCTTAGTGTATTTACAAACCAGCTGGTTTCCTATACCAAGACTTTCTAGTTCACGAGCATGAGCTTCTGACAATGGAATGCTTTGTTGCCTCCTCGCTTTGCTTTCATTGATCCTAATCAAACTTTCGTCAAAGTCAACGTCTGCCCATGTGAGACGTTCAAGTTCTCCAAGACGTAACCCAGTCCCAATCAAGAAGTTAATAAGAGCGTAATTTCTTCTTGCTGTGAGTGTATTCTCCCTCCGTTTGCTTCGTCTCAAGGAACTGAGAACAAGCTTTATATCGTCTGTTGAAACAAGTTTTGGTTTCTGATCTTCTCGTTGTCCCTTGATTCCATTGGTCAACATTTCTTCGGTTAAACTCACTTGGTGCTTTTCATAATGTTCTAATCTATCCTAAACTCTCATTGGTTAATGGAGAGGTCATTTTATTCATCTCCATTTATTTAATGTAACCTCTCCATAAATTCCTCTTGGTCTATTCTTTTACTTAGGTATTCAAGAATAATTGGAGAAAGAGTCAAATCATCTTCATCTCCTCCAATAATATCCATTATCTCATCATAAGGCATTCATTCTTGTAAGACAGTAATTTCATCCGTCCCTAAAAGCATCTCTAGATTGTCATTAAATGCTAAAATCCCTTTACACATATCCATGAATACACAAAATTACCGTTCTTCTTTTTCAATCATTATAACGTTGATATATTCAACTTTTCTTCTATTCATACAAAGCCCTTCCTCTGATCCAATACAAACTTCAATCCCATTAAGCAAATAGTCAACCACACTCCTCCAGCAGCATATCCTGCAAGGACATCGCTAGGGTAATGGACTCCCAAATAAATTCTACTTAAACCAATCGATATGATGATAATAACGGTAATCAAAACGACCACTACTTTTGCTTTTCTTGAATTTAAAAATAAAATCAATAACATGCATAACATCCCATAAAAAATAATGGAACCCATGGAATGACCACTTGGAAAACTATATCCGGATTCTTCAATTAACCGATGCAATGTTGGTCTCTGACGATGGAAAATCCATTTCAAGAATAAGTTAAATACCCCTCCACCTGTTATTCCAATGGTTAAAAATAAAGCTTCCCACCGTCTTTTCTTCCAAAGCATCCATGATACACAAATGAGCACCAACAAAAATAAGGCTAATGGCGATCCTAAAAAAGTAAAGATTTTCATAATAGCTGTAAACGGCGGTTTCACGAATGATCCAATCCAATCTATAATGGTTGTGTCAAAGTGATACAACTCAGATTCCACCAATTCATCAGCGAATTTGGCAAAAACAAATGTGAATAAGGATAAAAAACAGATAGAAATAAACATATATTTTTTGATAGGAGACAAAATACCGAATGGCTTCATAGATTTCATCCTTAACTTAAAATAGTACCAATTATTCCTTTGGTGTTTTGTTTTTCGGTTTGACAAGTAGGAACCTTTTCTCCCAAAGCCATATGGTCATAAATCCTAATGATAACCAATGAAATCCGACTAGCAGAATGCCTCCTATTAGCGGAAAATTAATAGCGGAGGCAAATATTGTAGAACCTATTGCAACAGTCAACCATTTTTCTCGACCTCTTGTTAGCAAGATCTGCTCTCCAATCATTACTGAAATAGCTGTTAGACTTAAGATACTAAAGAGAGCGATTATCATTGCCACAATAAATAGGAGAGGAATGCCAATTACACTGATAAAGAGAAGTGAAACAATACCTAACAATAACAAGCTAACTGCAATTCCAACCCACATAATTTGTTTGAAATCCAAACGGATTTTCGTAACGATAGAATCAATGTAGTGTTTTTTTGCAACTAAGGCTGTAATGATCGGTAATAGAAGAAGTAATAAGCTCACAGAGAGTCGAAAAAACCACCACCCAAAAAGAAAGCTGCTCGTAATTAGTAAATTATTTGCCAATTGGTTATCAAAAGAAAGATGAAAAACTTCATCTGTAACCTTAGCTCCGGGTTCTTGGGTGATCTTCCCACCAATTACTAGCACCAATTCTCCTACATGTGCTGTCTTCGTAATATGGAGATTACCACCTACTACGATGATTTCATGTACAGATCCGGATAAAGTGACATCACTGCCAAACTCAACAATGTGATCAACCTTTTGTTGAGAAGGTATAAATAAACCCTTGTTTGAGAAAATTGTTTTATCATGAGAAAACAGTGAAATATCACTAGGAATACTAGCATGCACTTCGCCTTTTCCGATCGCTACAAAACCTAACAAACAAAACAAAAAGAAAACGAAAACAATCCTTGGTTTCATTGTGTTATTTCCACCTTTTTCAAACGCAAAAGTTGATGCAATAACCAAAGTGACATTCCGATCAAAAGAAAACAAGTAACAGTTACAACCACACCTAAGTATGGAATGGCAGAAAAAATAGTAACTACCCCATGAGCTAAACGATAGAATATCTGAATAAAAGAAAAGAACGGACCGAAAGTAATCATCAAGGAAACATTCACAGCAAGCAATAAGAGAATACTGCTTATTGTGCCCCAACGTAAGGCCGCATAAGAAAGAACAGATATAGGATCTGGAGAGTCCGGTGTATCAAGTTGATTTATTCTCGTCATCAGTTGTTCGATTGCTTGTTCTGGCAAAGAAATGGTTTCAAAAGCATGAGTGAACGATGCACTCATTCGAGAAAAATCTTCATAGAGTTCAAGGCAATCCGTACAATCTTGCAAATGTTTCTCTACCACTACTCTTTCCTGTTCCTCTAATTCATTATCAATATAGGCAGAAAGCAAATGATCCACATGTTGCATCTATGATCACCCCTCTTTTTTTAATTCTTCTCGTAATGTTAAGCGCGCATGATGTATACGTGATTTAACAGTTCCTTCTGGAACACCCATTATTTCTGCAATATCTTGGTAGGAATACCCATGTACTTCTCTTAGTATGATAGCAGAACGATGCTCTGGAGATAAAGATTTCATGGCTTGATATAAATCGATTTGCATTTGTTTTTGTTCAATAGGAAGTTTGGAGTCTCCCATATTTTCGATTTTATTATCGAGCCATTCACTGACCACAACTTTCTCTCTATCTCGCTTTTTTATACGATCATTGCACAGATTATATACAATACGACTCAACCAAGAAGTAAAGGCATAGGAACTCTTCAAATTTTCCAAGGAGAAATATGCTTTGATAAATGCTTCTTGCAATACATCTTCTGCTTCGATGGTATCATTTAACATCGTCACTGCTTGATAATATACATGTCTTTTGTATCGCTCTACCAGAGATTCAAATGCACTTTTATCTCCTCGTTTTGCTTTGGTAATAAGATCGAAAAGCTCTTGGTCCACACCTTACCCTCTCCTGCCGACACTCCAATAAAAATAATCTTATATTCAAAAAGACTGACAAAAAGATGAAAAGTTCATCTTCTCTTTCCATTATTTATTTTTTTATCTTTTCTATACAGCAACGAGAACAGATTTCCTAGATTTCCATTCCCCTTATAAAAAAAAGAGCATTTCACTAACGAAAGTTAAATATCTAAAAATAAAAAAATTCTTTCATGAACTTTTTGTCCATTGTAGAAGTCTTTTTTGTTAATCTGTTCTTTTCTTATTCTTCGGGTAATGAAAGGAAGGGGTAACTTACTAGCGTTTAGAGTAAGGAGAAAAACACAAAAAGAGGTAATATGCCATGCAAACATTCTTTACAGAAATCCTACAATGGCTTACTGATCTAGGGTATACAGGCATTTCATTGGGACTTATGGTTGAAGTAATCCCAAGCGAAATTGTATTAGCTTATGGAGGATATATGATTTCACAAGATAAAATTTCTTTTTTAGGGGCTGTGATTGCTGGAACTTTTGGAGGGACAATCGCACAACTTTTTCTATACTGGATCGGTTTATATGGTGGAAAACCTTTCTTAAATAAATACGGAAAGTACCTTCTTATTAAAAAGAAACATATAGAAGTAGCAAAAATTGGTTTCAATGTTATGGAGTAGGAGTTATTTTCACAGCACGTTTTATTCCTGTAGTCCGACACGCCATCTCTATTCCTGCAGGAATGCCTATTCTTCGATTTACTATCTATACTATTTTAGCGATTACTCCTTGGTCTATTTTTTTTGTATACCTTGGGATGAAACTAGGTAGCAATTGGAACAACGTTAAAGAATTAGCCTCTCCATATATCAATGATGCTGCCATTGTGGTAATCGTACTGATTGTATCTTATTTCCTTCTCCATAGGTTCAAAAAGAGTAATAAATAGTACCATTGTTTTCAATTTATTCATTTAAGGGTTCCGTCGAAACGGGCCTTTTTTTTGATAAACAATCAATATTTCATGGACTCTTGATAAATATTTCCGGCCAAATCAAAATACAAAAAATGTTAATCAATCTAAATGAACTTTTTTCACATACAGCTAGTCCTTCTTTTATGTAAGAGATAACAAAGCTTTGAAACAACAAGAAGGAGGATCTTATATTGGATTATCAGCTTTTTCAATGGATCAATCATTTTGAAGGACAGTATTTTTGGTGGGATCATTTTTTTGAAAGTTTAACCTCGTATGGTCCTTATGTATATATTGCGATTCTCTTTATTCTAGCAATTCGTCCATCCAGCAGATTAGCTGCTGTAAATGGATTTTTAACAGCGATTTTTGCCATTGGAGTTAATTTCTCGATTGGTTTATTTACCTATCGCCCACGACCTTTTGTAGCACACCACGTGCATATGTTGTTACCACATGTTGCTGATTCCTCATTCCCGAGTGATCACACTACTGGATCAATGGCAATTGCTCTGGCTATATGTTTCTACAATCGAAAATTAGGAATTCCACTTATCCTAGTCGCTTTACTTATTGGCTTTTCACGTATCTATGTAGGTCATCATTACCCTACAGATGTATTAGGAGGTATTTTAATAGGAGCAGTAACAGCATTTTTAATCTATCAGTTAGGGATCGGACAAAAGATTCTAGAGAAAATCCCTTTTAGTCAAAAACAAATTCCTTCCGAATCTTTATAAAGTTAAAGAACTTTGAATGTTTGTCAGCTTACATTTATCAAAACAAATATTTAACATCCTATTTACCAAAGAGGAAAGTTATAATGGCAAATGCTTATACAAGTGAACTTTCATCATCGTCCAAAAATCAGCAAATGCTAAACAAGGTTCCAAAAGGGTGCATCTCTTGGCGACTACCTGTCCCAAGCACGAGATGAGGGGGGACTAGGGCTTGGAACGGTACTTACCAGTTCCATATTCCTTATTGCTATTCTATGTTTGATCGTTTATTTTGCAATATCAAAAAGAGATAAACTTCATACCATGAAAGACCAATATTAGACTTACTATATACCTTATATGATTAGTTTTTGTTTGGTAATGAATTAATTAGGATCATAACGAAAAGGCAGGACAAAAATAGTCTTAAAATCTATTATTCTATAAAATTAGTCAGTAGTAAGTTGTAACTGAGACGATATATACACATATTATATAAGGGTCCTCTTCATCTCATTAGAAACTTAAAGAGCCTAATTTTCTAGGCTCTTTTTTTCATCTAAACTCAAATCCGAAAAATGGAAAATCATCACAAAAGCCAGTTTTTATAATGAAGAACGGATGATTTTTTGAGAGGCAGGATGAGTGCATGCATACATATTACTCGTATCCAACGTTTCTACTATTTCCCCTTTATCCAAGATTGCTATTCGATCAGAAATAACTTCTACTGCTGCTATATCATGTGAGATAAAGAGATAAGAGAGTCCAATTTTCTCCTTTAATTCTTTTAGATGATCCAATATCTGTTTTTGTATAATCAAATCTAAACTACTAACAGGTTCGTCAAGTACAATCAATTTAGGCTCTAATGCAATTGCCCTAGCTATATTCACCCGTTGCAATTGTCCTCCACTCAATTGATTTGGAAGTTTATTCATATCATTTATCGTAAGACCAACCGTCTCCAACAAATTTGCAACCGTACGATTCTCATCGCTTACAGATAAACGTCTAAAGTTACGTAAAGGTTCTTCAATAATTTGTTTTACGGTCATACGTGGATTGACAGCAGAATAACAATCCTGAAAAACAACCTGTAAATCTCGGCGTAATTGCTTTCTCTTATGACGATTTACTCGATATAAATCTTCCCCTTGAAAAGAGATACTTCCTTGATCAGGTGGAAGTAGTCCAAGTGCTATTTTTCCTAATGTACTTTTTCCAGCTCCACTTTCTCCTAAAATACCCAAACACATTCCTGATTCCACCACAAATGATACATTCGTAATTGCAGAATGCTCCTTCTTTTTGGATTGAAACCAACTGGATGCAGTATACGTTTTAGATATTTGTTTTGCAATCAATAGACTCATTGTACGATCTCCTTTTTTCTATGACCGCGGTACATCAAAGTCATTATTAACGTACATGCACCAATCATGGTTGCTGCACCAAGCATAGCTGGGTAAGAAAACTGGTCAGCGATCCAGCCCATAATTAAAGCACCTGAGGAAGTACCTAAATCTGCAGCTGCGATAAACCAGCCAATGGAATATCCACGGATATTTGCTGGTATGACAAAAGTGATATAGGTCATCAGTGTCGGATAAAGTAAAGACAATGCTAGTCCGTTGAAAATAGCAGCTCCCAGAAGTAATGGTGTCGAAAGAGAGAAATAAAGAAGTGCAGGGGATAGCATAAAACAGCTGACCAAAATGACAAGCAACCATCTTGGAAAAACCTCAGAGGATGGAATATGTTTACGTCCAAAAAAACGAATGATAATAATTACTGCTGTTTCCGTTAGAAAATATAGTGGAGCTGAACCTATCCCTTGGCTTTCCAAATACAAAGGCAAGAAAGTAGGTGCGACACTGAACACAATAGAAGCCAATAACATAAGCAACGAAGGAACAAACAAGATTTGCAAAGCGCCTTTCTTTTCTTCATAAGGAAAATCATTTGTGTTTGTCTCTTCTTTTTCATGAATAGGATTTTTTATTTTTTGGAACAAATAAAATCCCACCAGAATATTGCAAATGCCCAGTCCCATAAATAAAAGAAACATTTGGGTCATCGAGACTTGATTTTTCATATATAACACAAGTGCAGGCACAAAGGTATAGGGTAACATGGATGTAAGGGATAGCAAAGAAATCCCTTGACCTCGTGTTTTGTCTGGTAACATATCGATGATGAGCAAATGAATCGTCATAGAGAAAAATGCCAAAACAGCACCTTGAAGGGCTCTCGTCACAGCAAAAACCCAATAATTTTCAATCATATAGAAAGTAAGTGCCACAGCATTCAATATAAGTGCCATCATAAATATTTTTTTTGGACCATACCGATCTACGATTGCACCTGCTACCGGACGAAGAAACATAGAGACAAACATATAAGCCCCCATAATAATACCTATTTCAGATCGTCTAGCACCTAGGTCTTGTGAGAAAAAAGGTAATGCAATAATTAACATGTGATTGGTTGCATAAAAGAGAAAGGAGACCGTATACAGCCAAACGGCTTGGTTGGAAAATGGTTTTTCTTTTGATGATAGATTCAATTCCGCTCGACTCCTATTCATTCCTAGTTCCAGTTGTTAGTCTAGCATCCAACAATAGTTTGGTATACTCATGTTTTGGATTGGAAAAAAGTTGAGCTACAGAACCCGTTTCAACGAATTGACCTTTTTTCATCACCGCAACTTCATCAGCCAGTTCATGAATGACATTTAAATCATGAGAAACGAGTAAAATTGCCGTTTTTTCTTGCTTTTTTATGATTTGTAAAGCTTCCACAACATGATGTCGGTTTACGCTATCAAGTGCTGTGGTCGGTTCATCTGCAAGTAGCAGCATTGGTTTCATACAAATGGATAAAGCTATCATGACACGTTGCAACATTCCTCCACTCAATTCAAAGGGATACTGCTTGAGTAATTCTTTTGGGTTAGGTAGATTCATTTCATCTAAACTTTTCACTGCTTGGTCGTGTGCTTGTTTACGAGATAACTTAGAGTGAGCATAAATCGTTTCTAAAAATTGTTTCTCAATGGTTAAAGCTGGATTAAATGCATTCATTGGATTTTGCAGAATCAAAGAAATTTCCTTTCCTCGTATTTTTTGTAACTGCGCTTCTGTCCTATTTGTTAATTCCAATTCTTTTAGCCGAATACTCCCCTGTGTAACGTACTGAACACGATCTAGCAGTTGCAAAATGGCTAGGCAGGTTATCGATTTTCCACACCCACTTTCACCTACAATACCCAGTACTTTCCCGCTTTCTATTTGAAACGATAAGTCTTGTACTACTTGTAATTTTCCTTGATTCGAATGTACTTGTACATCCAAACCTTTCACATCTAATACGATTTCTTTTTGATTCATTGTGTCCCTCCCAATCCTTCCACTGGTTCTTTCTTTGATTTTCGGATGGATTTTGTTGTTCCTTTCTTTCCTCCTAACGTCTCACCCAATAGATTAAAAAGGGCTACCACACAAAAGATCATGATGCCGGGAGCCAATAACAATCTTGGATGACTAAGTAAGAATGATTTTCCTTCATTGATCATAGCGCCCCATTCTGGAGTTGGAGATTGTACACCTAGACCAATAAAAGACAAGGCAGAAATGTCCATAATCACCCATCCAATTTCTAACGTGACAACAATAACAAGAGGGGAGAGAAGGTTAGGAATGATGTGACGGATCATGATAAGAAAAGGGGACGATCCACAAACTTTAGCTGCTAGAATATAATTTTGTTGTCTAAGATTGGTAACGAGACCACGTATAAAACGGGTGTAGTACACCGATTGAATGGTAATTAACACAAAAACCATTTGCTGCCATCCAACACCCCAAATGGATATCAAACAAATTGCTAGAATAAAAGAGGGGAAGGATAGGATCGTATCGCATACTCGCATAAGAATATTATCTATCAATCCACCTACGTAACCAGCAATGCTGCCTATAATTAGTGCAATTGCAACACAAGAGGCCACGATCAACAGGGTTAGACTTAATGTGACTCTTGTTCCATATAACAATCGAGAAAGGACACAACGTCCTAACTGATCAGTACCTAGTGGAAATTCCAAAGAAGGGCTGTTTAATTTGTGTGATAAATCTACTAGATTTGGATCATGTGGAGCAAGAAAAGGAGCAAAGATTCCTGCTAGTGTAATCAATGCCAATAGAGTAGTGAGAACACTGATGACAAGTTGCTTACCAAGAAGTCGACTCATAAGCATTTATTCAACCTGCTTTCTCGTTCCTTGCTGAGTCAAACGCGGATCTAAATAAGCTTGAACCACATCAGCAATTAAATTTCCTAAAACAAAAACGATAGCCATGATCAAAACAAAGCTTTGAATAACGGGATAATCTCGGTGGTATACCGCTTCTAAAAAATAGCCACCTATACCCGGCATAGCAAAAATTTGTTCAACAATTACAGTACCAGCAAATAGTTTACCTAAGTTCATCCCGGCTGCTGTCACAACAGGTCGTATGGCATGACGAAGTACATGACGCCCCATTAGAGCTACTGTACCAAGCCCTCTGGCTTTGGCATATAAAACAAAAGGTTCTTCCAGACTTTCCAGTAAACCATTCCGTAATAACCGAGAATAAGTAGCAATTAATCCGAGCGCAAGCGTGATCGAAGGCAATACAAAATGCTGCCAAGTTTCGGTTCCTTGAAGGGGAAACAAATCAAACTTCACTGATACAAAATAAATGAGCAAATAGGCAAGCAAAAATTGTGGAAGAGAAGCACCCAGAAAAGCCAGTAATCGACAACAATGATCAATGAATTTATTTTTATGAAGTGCGGATGCAATACCAAGCGGGATGCTGACTAGAATGGCAATGATCAAGCTTAATACAGCTAGTGTTGCAGTTACAGGTAATCGTACAACTAACTCTTGAGAAACAGGAATTTTACTAATAAAGGAAATCCCAAAATTCAAATGACACAATTGCCATAACCAATGCACATATTGTAACCAAAAAGGTTGATCTAGACCTAATTGGTGACGTACTAGGTTTATCGTTTCTTCTGTTGGAATAATGTTAGAGACAGACAAATATGCTCTTGCAGGGTCTACTGGTGTCAGACGCAAAAGTAGAAAAGCAACAAAGGTGGTCCCCAAAATAACGGGGACCATCATGGCAAGTCTTTTCCATACATAAACAAATAGTTTCATCTCATAAACACCTTGCTTTTTATTTTTGAACATCGATTATGGCAAACGGAGTCTCGTCACGATGAGCAGGGAATCCCCAACCTTTTACATAATCCGGATACACTGCAATATTGGTCAAATAAGAGATTGGTAAATAGGATGCTTGATTATGCAAGGTTGTAAAAATAGAGGTATATAGTTTCTGCCTATCAGTTTCATTATCCGTTAGTAGTACATCTTTCATTTGTTGATGAAGTTCGTTTTTCATTGGTATGCCTTGTTGCGACTCAAAAATACCGTATCCAGGAGCGAAATTGGTTGAAATGAAGGAATGTGGATCATAAGGTGCTCCATACGAATTCCAAAATAGCAGATCGAAATCAGCAGTTTCCATTCGCTTATTGCGGATTTCTCTTTCCAAACCTGTTGTTTTGAGCGAAACACCAATTTGTTTTAAATCAGATTGAATAGCGGCAGACATTGGTTTTTCAATTTGATCTGATCCCATATAAACCAGTTCAATTTCAAGCGGTTTTCCGTTTTTTTCGCGAATCGTTTTTCCTGCAGGGAGTTTCCATCCTGCTTTATCTAATAATGCTTTTGCTTTTTCTAGGTTGTAATCGTATGGTTTGAGATTAACATTTGCATAAGGAAAGTTCTTGGAAATAATAGAATCAGCTTGTTTTTCAATGCCATTGGTTACACCATCAACCAATGCTTTTTTATTTACTGCATGTTGAAGGGCGATACGAACATCCAGATCGGCAAATGGTCCTTTGGAAGTATTTACGATCAATGCTCGACTAGCTAGTGGATCAGATACAGCGGTTTTAAATTTGCCAGAGTCTTTCAGTGCGACAAAAGAATCTAAACTGATGACACCCTCCCCAAATATTAAGTCGATATCACCTTTCTGAAGAGCCAGTACCCTTGCTTCTCCATCTGGGATTACTTTAACAATTAGCTTTTTGATCTTTGGCTTGGTTCCCCAATAATTTTCATTACGCGTAAAAACAGCCTTTTCATTCTTTTTATATTCCGATAACACCCAAGGACCAGTAGTAATCGGCTTTTTTATTCCTTTCGCTGTGTTTCCGTCATCTGAGAATCCAGCACTACCGAGGAAACGCAATGGTCGTACAACCGCAAACTCTTGAAGTGCTGGATAATAACGATTTTTCAATGTTACCTTGAATGTATGCGCATCTACTACTTCTGTTTTATTAATTTCGCTGATAAGACCTAGCCAACTGTGTAAATCTCGATTGGCAAGAATGGTTTGAAAGTTTTTCTGTACAACACTAGCATCAAAGTTTGATCCATCCGTAAACTTCACATTTTTTCGTAGATGGAAGGTATAAACTTTACCATCCTCTGAAACATTCCACGATTCTGCTAACTTAGGAATTAATTTCCCATTTGGACCATAATCGATAAGTGGCTCATAATAAGTTCCTTGGGCAAAAAATTCATTCGGTGTATATTGATGTGGGTTCAAAGGCCCAATGTCTTTTGGCCATGATACCGTTAATATCTTATCCTCTTTGGTCTTATTAGAAAGATTGGATGTACAGCCAGAAAGAATAATGGTTAGTAAAAGTACAAATAGCAAAGGAATACGAAGTACTTTCAAAGTGCGAAACAAAATCATTCAGCTCCTCAGATTAATTAAAAAATAATAGTATTTTATTTAGAAAACGAAATTCTTGTAGAAATTTAAACATTAACTCTTATTTTCAAATCGCTTATGTATATAAGTCCACAGCTCCTTTTTTTAAATGATAATGATTATCATTCCTATAGTAAAGATTACTATATACTAAAACAAAGAACAACACTTTTATTTATTATAAGAATTCAGTCATCTCTAGTAATAGTGCTTCCATGTTGAGTAATAGTACTATAGACTATCGAAGCTGATATCGGAATGCGTTAAGTTGCAGTAGTTGGTTTTGGATACCTCCTGATTTTTTAGTCTTCCATATAAAAGAGGAGATCCCGTATTACAGGATCTCCTCTTTATGCTAAATCTATTTCAAGCGTTAAATAAATTAAATTTCAAGTAAAAGTAGCACCTGTATTTCGGAATGTTATTCTATCATATATTTTATGTAAAATCAGAAAGAGCCATCCTATTCAAAAGCACAAAAAAGGTTAGAAATTCGTTAGAAGTCTGCTCGTTTTCCCCTTCTAACAGGTATACATAAAACAAAAAAACTCCCTATCTCCAAGGAGTTCGTTTGGTGGGCAGTAGAGGAATCGAACCTCCGACCTCTTCCGTGTCAAGGAAGCGCTCTCCCCCTGAGCTAACCGCCCTTATGCAACTGTATGGTGGGCCCAACAGGACTCGAACCTGTGACCGATCGGTTATGAGCCGACTGCTCTACCAACTGAGCTATAGGCCCAGAATATTTGCGAAAATCATAATAAACATAACAATCACCAAATTTTATTAAAACAAATGGCGGGGCTGACGGGATTCGAACCCGCGGTCTCCTGCGTGACAGGCAGGCATGTTAGGCCTCTACACCACAGCCCCATATTTGGTTGCGGGAGCAGGATTTGAACCTGCGACCTTTGGGTTATGAGCCCAACGAGCTACCGAGCTGCTCCATCCCGCGTCAGTGGCGACATTTGTTATTATACTATGAGGTTCAATAACATGCAAGCATAATCTTATAAATTTTTTCTCCAAATATATTTCACACCAAATCTACCCTTGCGTGAACGAAAAACTTCAACTCGATCTGGACTGTCATATCCATATAACCACCAATCTTCTTCCATACGTGCTGCCAAACATCTCGCTTGAAATCTTGTCTCGTACAGTTTAAGCCAATATACCCAATTTGTCATCATTTGTTTGGATCACCTCTTACTTCTAGTGTACCTCTTTCCTATCCGTTTCATGCTTATGGCTGTTTTATACCAAAAACACATAAAAACCTATGTATGATTAGAAAACATATCCATCAAAAACATTCCAACTTAGTTGGCTTTGCATTTATTTGTTGATAAAAATGGATGCACATCTACACTCTTGCACATACCAAATTTTATTAAATCCATACATTACTATTACAAGCAGATGCTTGTTAGCTGTTCCCTCCTCCATTAACCGAGTACAGACACTCGGTTTTTCTCCATGAAAAAAGGTTCTACTCTAAAAGCAGAACCCCTTAGCCTATTGCCTATAAATAAGCATTGATGTCTTCGTCATCCTCTTCGCCTTCTTCTTCATCTCGCAGTCGATGTGCAATTCGACCAGAAGCTGCTGCTGCAATACTAGCCACTAAATCATCAATAAATGTATTGACTGGGCCGTTCTTAGTAGTGTCTAATTGCTTAATAATCCCAATTTTATGTTTATCCAAATGACCAAAAGTGGTAACCGCGATACTTCCATAACCAAACACAGAACCAAGCGCTAACGTTTCATCGCAACCAAAGAGACCTTCATCCGAACGCACAAGTGATAACAGTGGTTCAGAAAGCATATCCTTTTCAGCCAGAATATCTAATTCAATTCCCACAAGGATGGCATGCTGGATTTCTCGTTTTTTCAGAACTGCGAGTACACTTTCTACACAAGCTTCCAATTTAAGGTTTGGAGCATAAGGTTTCTGCATCTGGTATACGATGTCTGCAATAGCAGCTATTGTAACACCACGATCTTTCAGTTTCTGCATTACCGCCATTTTTATTTCTTTGTTTAGTACTTTTCTCATTTCGATACTCCCCCTGTTCCAAAATCATAAACGAAATAGGTTAGAAAGGAAACCCAAATAATTTAAATAATGCTACATGGAGGGGGCTGTATTTTTATTTATTAGCTGCTGCTCGCAATCGTTCTACTGTACTATATGGTGTAGTGCATGTTCCTAGGATAGCATGATGCATTTGCCCATTGCGAACACCATGGTAATCCGAACCTGCTGTTGGAATGAGGTTTAGTTCCTCTGCTAAAGCCTCGTATCTCACTTTATCTTCTTCTGTATGATCAGGATGATGAACCTCAAGTCCCGTCAAACCTATTTCAGCAATAACGGGAATGAGGTCGTCCCGATGATAAAGTCCAGGATGAGCTATGACTGCAACTCCACCTGCTTCTTTAATCGCAAGAATCGCTTCATTTGGTGTTGTATTATTTAATCGTACAAAAGCAACACCATCTACTCCGAGGTATTTATCAAATGCTTCATTTAAATCACTGACTAAACCTCGCTCTACCAATATCTGCCCAATGTGTACTCTTCCAACATTTTTCTGGTCCGAAGTACCTTCCTGTTTGGACTCGACTTCTTGCATCGTGATATCAATACCCATTTGATTTAGTTTTTCCAAAACAAGTCGATTCCGTTCTTTACGAGTATTCCGTTGCCTATCTAACAATTGTCGGAATGTAGGCTGATTGGAGTCAACAAAATATGCCAATATATCTATCGCTTGCCCATCAAGGACTGTACTCATCTCTACTGCTGGAATAACTTCTACTCCTAGTTTTTCTCCTACTTCATGTGCTTCTAAGTATCCTTCAGTAGTATCATGATCTGTTACTGCCACAGCTACTAGACCCAATTCAGCTGCTAATTCTACCACTGCCCCGGGAGACATCGTCCCATCTGACATGGTTGTATGAGAATGTAAATCTGCTCTCATCATCCTATCACCTCTACAACTATCATACCAAAAAAGGCACCCATTTTTGGGTGCCTACACTCAACTTCCTTCTACTTCACTGCACGAATTAATCGTTTCAAACGGGAAGCAAATTTTTTGGGGTCTTCTTGAATATCACGTGTATCTGCTGATACTCCTAGTTCATTTGCTGCTTCGACCATTAATTGTTCCACATTATCTTTGTTCTTGGCATGTTCTACACGATTCTTACTATCCATGAAAAACATCCCCCTTTGCTGAGTGTACGCTTAGTATGTGTAAAACTGTGAAAAAATAAACATAAACTCTGCTTAAGCAAATTGGATAACTGGAACACTCTATCCACCTACCTTGCAAAGATAGGAAATTTTTAGGTGAAACTGTCTACCGATAGTCTGTTATGTACTCTTGAATTCAGGAGAAGAGTAGGTACATGAACAGGATCAGGGAGAAGATACTACCTGCAAGGTAGACCCAGAATAAGCACCCTTGGCTTCCACCAGAATCTCGTTTCTTCTTATATATCCAGATAGTAAAACCTGTCCAACTCAAAAAGGAACAGAAAAAGAACACAGCAAGCGGACTTATCATTTTAATCACTCCTAGTTGGATCAATCAAATTACATGTAATATTAACACACTATTATACAACCGAAGCGTTTATTAATTACTATTTAAATTAAAACTTATTACTGACAGTTTGTTAATATCAGATTCACCATAGCTCTGCGATTTCGTCATTTTTCCCTCTTCTTATACTAACTAATGTGAATTGAGATCAGATTAGATATTATCTCATTCCAGAAAGCATCCCTTACTACAATAAAGGAAAACTGAAACTTTTCGAGTTAATATACCAAAACGATCAAAAAATGTTATTTATCAAAGCATGATAAAACAAAAAGCAACCCCTTCTGAATAAAAGAGATTGCTTTCCTATTTTTGCAGTAATACTTCTGTACGTTCATGTTCCTCTAAAGAAACAACAGGGTACATGTTCTCTACTTGTGTGAATGCATAGTGTTGGTTATCTGCTTGAATGGTTCCTTTAATCCAAAATCTTTTTTCTGCCCACATACGTGGAAAACTCCGCAATTGAATGGGTCTCCATTGCTCTCCAATTAATATGACTGGACCTGCAGATGTAATATGTAGTAAAAACATATTACGCTGTTCGGGTTCTTCTTGATTTTTTGTAATCACACCATTTTCAGTCATCCAGTTACGCGCTTCAATCGTCTCTGGTATCAATCGAATAAATGGAATGTATACTTTTTTGAATGCACTAAATATACCGGCATGACCTGCCGACTCTAACCAACGAAATAAATGCTTAGATGTATTTAAAAATATACGTGCTGACACTGGGGTTGATTGATGGTGATCCATGTACCAAACACTGAAAAAACGAGCCAGTACATCTTCATTAAGTAGAGACCATTCAAAAGATTGTCCAAAGCGAAGGGAGAGATATTGGAATAAAGTTTCTAACGAACGTGAATACCATGCCTGTGTTCCTTTTTGTAGAGTACTAACTTCAGAAACAAAAAACTCTTCCAATTGATTCAACACAGAAACTGGTAATCCAGGTTTTTCTGCTTGATGCTCCATTGCAGATAAAAAGAGGTCTTTACTACTTTCAAAACGCATTTCTGTTGGAGCAGAGGTAAGTTGTTGCTCCATTGATTCTAATTCATTTGCTCTTTGAATCGACCAACCGAGTACTCTCCAGCTGGTTTCTCTGATAGTAAGTTCTTGTTGTTCTTCTTCGTGGTGGTTGTATTTCTCTAGCTGCACGAGTATCTCCCCTCTCATCTCATGCACAAACGATGTATAAGGGCCAAATAGTTCATAGCGATTTCCTATCCGTATGAGCCTGGCGAACACCAGTTTATCTCGTGGAATAGCATCCTGTTTCATCACCTCAAAGTTTTTATTAGTCTCGAGCGAGCGAAATGTCATAGTCTCTTCATTCGAATCCAACATTTCAAAACAAGAGAAGGTTAATTCGGATAAGCTTTGAATCACTCTTTCGCCATCCACTCGATTATGCCTGATAGTGGATGCCCAGAGTTCTACTGGCCGTCTTCCATTTATGCATGGTGCGTCAAATAGCAAATAATAATGAAACGAGAAAGCAAAGCTTTTTGGTATTGGCTGATCTAAAGGGAGCTGCAATAATTCTTTAAATCGAGTAGCCCACTTATCTTGATCCTCGACTTTGGCATATCGATGAAACCATGTATCTAGATCAGAGAGCAGTTCCCCTTTTTGCCCTCTTTCTCGGTTTTCTCTGGTTAATTCGGCTTGGTGAAAAACGACTACGCGTTCACAACATTTTTTATACTTTTTACCACTGCCGCAAGTGCAGGGTTGATTTCGACCTACCATACTAACACCTCGGATGGAAAATTCCTTGTAATCCAGTATATCGGAAATAAGCATCTAAGACAAAGAAAATTTCAAAAAAAGTACACAGACATAATATTCGTGTTATGTATCAGGTTCGATAAAAACAAAAAAATCCCTGCAAAAAATTTCTCATTTGCAGGGGTTAGATTCCTATTTTAAAATGTGAACTTTGACGTTTCTTCTTCCCCACTGAATACAGTCGGCTTCATTCGTGAAATATACATCAATGATATGTCCCTTGATTCTTCCTCCCGTGTCTTCTGCAACACCATAACCATAGCCCTCAATATATAGTTTTGTGCCGAGAGGGATAACATTAGGATCGACCGCAATGGTACCTCTTTTAGGAGTAGTTCCTGTAGCGGTTTTTGACCCGTAAGAAGTATAGGCAGTAGATTCAAAAGTCATCCCTTGCCCTGAAGGTACACTTGATGCAGGTTTTTCTTCTTTTTCTTTTTCAGGTTCTTTCGTTCCCAATTTTACAACTTCCATTATGGGAGCTACTTTGTTTATTAACGTCTTTGTTAGTACAGGTTTACCATCTTTCATTAAAAGTTTTCCATTTTTATAAAGCGCTACTACTTGATATTCTTCTTGGCCAGGTTTTCCCTTTGTAGTGACTTTCTTCTTCCCTTTTTCTAGCGTTTTATCTTTTTCTTCTTTTGTCGTGAACTTAATTGGTTTGACTTCTTTTTTCACTCGTTGTTCTACTTTATCCACAACAATCTTCATATTTGGTGTTATTACCTCATTCATGGAAACATTCGGCTCATCCCATGCAGATAAAGTAATCTTTCTTTCTTCTAAGAAGGAACCAACTGTTGTTTGAGTGGTGACGAAGGAGCCTAGCTTCTTTCCACCTAACTCTAAATCAACTTTGCACTTACATCTCAACTCTACAGTAGTGTCCCCATCAAGGGGTTTGTTCCAAGGGATACTAGGTTGATAACTGGATTTTAGCTTTGGGACATTCTGGCCTACACCAGCAAGAGCCTCCTCCAAGGTGTTATGTAAACCTTCACTTACGATTTGCGTTTTTCCGTCACTAAATTTAACTGTCACTTTTGTTTCCATTGCAGCATACGCCACAAAAGAACCCGATAAAAGCACAATTGCAATTACTCCCAATATTAGGAATTTTTTCATTGGTCACTGCTACCGAAAAACTTGGAAATTCATTTTAAAAAGGCACACATAATTCGTATCGACTAGACTGTCTGAAGTTTCCAGTAACAGTTTCGCACCTCCTTGTTAGGTGTACCTATATACTGCTGCCCATTATAACAGGACTTGCAGATTTATTCTATTTATATGAGAAATGTTCCTTTTTTTTTCTCTTTTCCAAGATCTCATTTACTGGTAAAAATTTGCACAGTCACCTGTCCATTTTTCGCTTCAGAAACGATAATAATCGGGCTTTTACGGTGATTTTTGAATTTAAAATCAGGTCCTCCCCAAGATACAGTAGCATCTCTTTTTTTGGGAACATATGGCACTTCTCGACTATGACTTTTCCGTTCAATAATCTCAAGATTTGCTCGATCTATACTATTGAACAAAGTAGAAGAAGTTTGGCATATCCCGCCTCCAATCCCCTCACTGTATTCACCCTTAACAATTATTTTCGCTTCTTTATACCCTCTTCCAATCGTTCGTTGTCCGACTGTTTGATTAAAAGAAAAGGTTTCTCCTGGCATTACAACAATATGATCAATTGCTTTTGTAGAAAGTTCTACATTATGCGATCGATTATAAATACTATTATTGTAATAAGTGGTATATGATGATAATAATTTTTCTTTTAGTTTTTTTAATTCCTTTGTTTTGAGACTAGGCTTTAGAATTTGGACTGGTACTTGCATCTCTTTACCCAAATAAAAATGAATCAAATCAGCCCAACTGTTCATCTCTAACAAGTTTACTTTTTTTCCGTATTCTTCTGTAATGATCTGACGATCTTTATAATGAGCAGATCTTGATTTTTTATTAATTTGTTTTTCTATTTTGGAAAACCATCGATTTAATTTTTTACGATCCAAAGTAGTGGGATCAATACCATCGAAACCTGCTTGTCTCAAATCAAAATACCATTGTTTATCTTCATAAGTAATATGCATGATAGGATTAGGTGACCCGTCTTGAAAAATCGGGGGAAAAAGCAAAAGGAAACAAACATATAGATAACTAAGCACAAAAATCCCCCCTTTTTTGTAGCTTGTACAAATCAGAGGGGCCTTACCAATAATTATTTCGTCAAAAAATGGATTACATATGTTATCCAATTGTTTATGCCAAAAATAGCCATTGGGTAAAGAATTACTACATTTAAAACAAATAAAAATGGAATAGCAATTAAAAAGCTCCAATGTTTTGTCTTATGTCTGGCCACCTGCATACCAATAAATGTACCTAGCGCTCCTCCTAACGCCGCAACAAGAAAAAGTGTTTTCTCTGGTATTCTTTGTTGACTAGCTTTTGCTTGTTTTTTGTCATATAGCATCTGCGAAAAACCAAAAATATTAATGATCAAAAGATATATGATAATAAGGATATTCATAAAAATATTTTATCAAACTGACATAATTGTTTCAAGATAATGTGAATACATTAACAAATTATGATCAAATCATGACGTTTACAAATGTAAATCAACAAAAAGTATGTGAAATAGTGTACAAAGTTGTTCACACAGAGTAAGATATTTGTATACAATTTAGACATGGACCAAGGAGGACTCATAATGGATTCTGCCTTTTGGAGTCGTATGTTGACAGAAGAAACACTCGCTTTTCACATCATCTGGGCCGCTATTGGAGTTGGCGTTCCTATTTTCATCAGTTTAGCAGAATTTATTGGAATTCGAAAAAAAGATCCTCACTATACCTTAATGGCCAAAAGATGGACACGTGGATTTGTCATAACTGTTGCTGTAGGGGTTGTAACAGGTACTTGCATTGGTGTTTTATTATCTTTGTTATGGCCAACTTTTATGCAATTAGTCGGAAATGTAATCAGTTTACCTCTATTTTTGGAAACATTCGCCTTTTTCTTCGAAGCCATATTTTTGGGAATTTACTTGTATACATGGGATCGATTTAAAAACCCTTACTTACACTGGTTGACATCCATCCCTGTCATTATTGGATCTACGCTTTCCGCTGTATTTATAACTACTGTTAATTCATTCATGAACACACCTGCAGGCTTTAAACTTGATAAAGCTGGGAAAGTAGTAGATATAGATCCCATTGGAGCAATGTTAAATCCTGCTACTCCATCTAAAGTGGGACATGTTGTTTCATCTTCTTACTTAGTCTCTGGTTTTTTATTAGCTGGTTTAGCAGCATTTTTTATTTTACGCGGTAGAAAACATATCTATTATAAAAAAGCGCTAAAACTAACAATGATAACAACCTTCATTCTATGTATCGCCACTATTGCAATGGGTGATATTTCAGCCAAATTTTTAGCCAAGCATCAACCTGCAAAATTGGCAGCAATAGAATGGCACTTCGAAACTTCAAAAGGAGCACCACTTGTCCTTTTTGGTAAATTAGATCCCGAAACCCATGAAGTAAAATATGCGATAAAGATCCCCAAAGCTTTAAGTATCTTAGCAACCAATAGTCCTGATGGAACAGTTATTGGTTTGGATAAGATACCAAAACATTTATGGCCACCACTGTATATCCATTACTTATTTGATACAAAAATAAGTATTGCATTTTACTTATTATTCATTGCTGCACTATTCCTTTTCTTATGGATATGGAAAAAAGGAAATCCATTTCATCCTATCTTACTGTATGGAATAATAGCCGCAGCACCGCTATCCTTTGTTGCAATGGAATTAGGATGGATTTTTTCCGAAGTAGGCAGATTACCATGGATTATAACAGGTATTATGAAAGTAGGTGAAGCAGCTACAACTGCTGCCAATGTAAAACTGATGTATTTTCTTTTTACAGGGTTGTATCTGGTTCTTGCTATTGTCGCAGTTACTGTATTGTTACGCTTATTCAAAGGAAAAACAGCAGAAGCTGAACTAGCGTCCTATAAGGAGGTATCCTGATGTCTCTGGAGCTTATAGGAATTACCGTATTATGGATCTTTTTGTATGGATATATCATTGTTGCTTCCATTGATTTTGGTGCTGGTTTCTTTTCTTACTATAGTTACCTCACAAAAAAAGAACATATTATTAATAAAATTATTGATCGATATTTATCACCAGTCTGGGAAGTCACCAATGTCTTCCTGATCTTCTTCATTGTAGGAATCGTCGGATTTTTCCCTGACACTGCCTATTATTATGGGACTGCTCTTCTCATTCCTGGGGGTATTGCATTGATACTTCTTACCATAAGAGGTTCATTTTATGCATTTGCCAACTACGGGGGGAGAGAAAGTAAATTTTTTCTCTTCCTTTATGGAATGACAGGCTTGTTTATTCCAGCTTCACTCTCAACAGGTCTAACCATTTCTGAAGGGGGATTCATTGTTCAATCAGGTGAACAAATCCATTTTCTTGCTGGAAAGCTATTTCAGAGCCCCTATTCCTGGACTGTTGTGTTTTTAGCGATTGTAAGTATCTTGTATATTAGCGCTAGCTTCCTTACCTACTATGCCAATAAAGCAGGCGATAGACTTGCTATGGAACAATTAAGGAAATACTCGTTATTTTGGAGTGGTCCTACTATTTTAGCTAGTGTCTTGGTATTTTGGGGCTTGTCTCATCACAATCCGATTCATTTTGCTAAAGCTTGGGATATTCGCTGGGTTTTTGCATGTTCGTTTGTTTGCTTTCTTATCGCTGTTCTTTTGATGTGGAAACGTAAATTATTCGGATTATCATTCCTAACTGTGATGTTGCAATTTGCATTCGCCTTTTTTGGATATGGATATTCACATCTACCATATTTGCTCTATCCATACATTACCATACAGAGCGGGCTTACAAACACCACTATGGGTTGGGCGCTTGTCATTGCTTTTATTGCAGGATTAGTTTTACTCATACCCTCCTTGATTCTTCTAATGTGGCTCTTTTTATTTAACGCCAAGTATGTAAAAAATGAAAAATAATGGAAACAAACAAAAGCAACCACTGCAATGGTTGCTTTTGTTTCAGATAAGAAACTCAGTTACATGCATCAATAAACGAAGAAAAAAGTTGCATCGCATGTTTATCTTGTAAAACGGCCATCCCTTCTGGATGCCATTGAACACCAAGCAAAAAAGCGTGAGCTTCACTTTCAATCGCTTCTATTACATTATCTGTAGCGAGCGCAGACGCAGCCAAGGGTGCTGACAACGTTTTCACTGATTGATGATGATAAGAGTTAACACGTATTTTATGTTTTCCTATAATTTTAAATAGTAAACTATTTCTTTCGATATGAATGGAATGTGTACCATAACCACGTGGTGCTCTTTGACAATGATTCACCTCTGAAGCAATTTGACTAGGAATATCTTGATAAAGATTCCCACCAAATGCAACATTCACAAGCTGACAACCTCTACATATTGCTAATATCGGCTTATTTTGTTGTAAAAACAAATCGAATACCTTTCGTTCTATCTCATCTCTAGCTGGAACAATTTCTCCTAAATTCGGAGAAGGTTCCTCACCATAAAGAATTGGATCTACATCTTCTCCACCTGTTAACAACAATCCGTCGCAAGAATCAACTAATTTTTTTATCATGATAGGGTCTTCCATATAAGGAATAAGTAATGGAATCCCGCCTGCTTGTATAATTGATTGTACATAGTCTTGATTCAGAAAAAACTTTTTATTATCTTGATCCATTGTCATCCCTATAATTGGATACAATTTTATCTCTCCTTTCTGTTTTTAGCTTTCCTTTATCTTATGCATGAAAAAAACTCCAGCTCTAACGGAACTGGAGTTTTTTTCTATTCCCTAACTTGAGAACGATCTTCGAACAAATATTTGATGGCATAAATACCAGATAAACCAACAATAGTATAAATAATTCTGCTAAGTAACGATGATTCACGTATTGCATCGCCACCAAAAATAGCGGAGACCAGATCCCATTGGAATAGACCAACAAGTAACCAGTTTAATGCACCAATAATCACTAATGTAAGAGCTACTTTACCCAAAATAGGCCCTCCTTCAACAGATGTTTCTTTTAGTATGGTTAAATGCAAATCATTTCATACAGAAGCATGTTGAAGAAGCTATAATGGATGGTTCGTTCGTTGCCGAAAATTCGAATCCTTACCTTGTTTCGTACTTCATTCAGCATTTGAAAGCTGATGAAGCAGTAAAAAAAGGTAAGTACTGTTTGAAGTACTTACCTTTTTTATCAGGATGAAGTGATGGGTGTTGGATTTTCCTTTTGTCTATACTCTTCCGCTAGCTTGTCGATTTCTTTTTTTAACTCTTCTACCATTTGAGCTTCTGGTATTTTACGAATGATCTCTCCATGTCGGAAAAGCAATCCTTCTCCTCTAGCTCCTGCGATACCGATATCAGCTTCTTTTGCTTCTCCAGGTCCATTCACAGCACATCCAAGGACACTCACTTTGATAGGTGCTTTAATAGTTGAAATATAGTCTTCAATTTCGTTAGCAATGGAAATCAGATCAATTTCAATCCTTCCACATGTAGGACAAGAAATTAAAGTAGCCGCATTTGCAGCCAGTCCAAATGTCTTTAATAACTCCCTAGCCACTTTTACTTCTTCGACAGGATCTGCACTCAGAGAAATACGCAACGTTGAGCCTATTCCTTGTGAAAGAATCGCCCCTAGTCCTGCTGCACTTTTCACTGTACCGGAGAACAAGGTACCTGATTCTGTAATCCCTAAATGTAAAGGATAATCAAAGGCAGCAGAAGCTTTTTGATATGCCTCGATTGCAAGGCGAACATCAGACGCTTTTAATGAAACGATAATATCATGGAAATCTAGCTCTTCTAAGATTCCAATATGATACAATGCGCTTTCAACCATTCCATCAGCTGTAGGATACCCATATTTCTCTAAAATGCGTTTTTCTAACGAGCCAGCATTAACACCAATACGAATAGGAATACCACGTTCTTTTGCAGCTTTAACCACTGCCTCTACTTTCTCACGACGACCAATGTTCCCAGGATTGATACGAATTTTATCAATCCCACCCTCAATAGCTTTTAAAGCAAGTTTATAATCAAAATGAATATCCGCTACCAGAGGTACAGAGATCTGTTTTTTTATTTCTGGAATTGCTTCGGCTGCACGCATATCAGGTACTGCTACACGTACAATTTGACATCCTGCTTCAGCGAGACGATTGATTTCGTTTACTGTTGCCTCTACATCATGTGTTTTGGTTGTTGCCATACTTTGAATAACAACTTGATCATTGCCACCTATTTGAAGGTTGCCTACTTTTACTGGTCTCGTTTTCGTACGATGAATCATGAGCACTCGCTCCTTAAGAAGTAGAAACTTATTGGAAGTAATTGTATTTTCCTTGAAACTTTTGTAGTTACAGTTAGGTATATAATTTAAAGAAACACTAAAGGTAATACTTCCATCATATATAAGAAGTATTATCAAAATAATGATATCTACAAGTACAGTTCAACATTATATCATATTCAGGCAAACGAAAAAGGGGCTGATGCCCCTCTTTTTTTAAAGAAATAAGATAATAGTCTCTAAAACATTGATTCCATCAGCAAAAGTTAAAAATCTAATATCTCACCTTTTTTTTACTTTTTTAGCAGCTATCTTCATAGACATCGGGATCATACCAAACCATCGATAGGACCATGGCTCTTTTTTCGTTGATCGAATAGCTTTTCTTTCCTTCTTAGGAGTCTCCAAAAACCAAACCATTTTTTCAATCATGTAGGTAATCCAATCTTTAAATGACATCGTTACCACCTCATTACTTAGCATCACCGCTTTTTATGAGATTAAACCAGATATCTTTGATTTGGTTTGCTACTTGTTGTTCGGTTTGATTGTCTGTATCAATATGATAATCTGCAAATTGGTACAGTCGTTTTCGTTCTTCATATAAGTGAAGAACACGTTCCTCCAACGATCCTCCTTGTAAAAGTGGTCGAGATGTATCTTCCTGCAATCGACGAATAATTTCTTTTGGATGGGCATGCAAAGCAAAAACCCAACCATATTTACTCATCGCCACTCTATTTTCAGAACGAAGAACAATGCCACCTCCTGTTGTAATAATACTAGGATGCGTGTTTTGTACTGTTTGCTCCATGACCCCTGTTTCAAGATTACGAAAAGTCAGCTCTCCGTATTTTTCAAAGATCTCAGGAATCGAACAATTTCTATCCCGTTGAATTATTTCATCTGTATCCAAATATTCCAAACGTAGTGACTGTGAGATCATTTTTCCTATTGTAGACTTACCAGTCCCCATAAATCCGATTATAATTAGATGTTTTTTCATGAGATTGCCGACAGGAAACTCGCCAATTCATTGGCGTAGAGGAATGTCGGCGTTGCTCGGTATCCTTTATTGGGATGCTTAGAGCAACCATTCCTTTCTACTGTCTTTTCACCACCTTTTTCCAGAAGGATTACAAACATATGTGTAGAATGAATACACCAGGAGAAAACGGTTCGCCTATTGGCTTAGGCACTCCTTGTTCTTTGACAACTGTATCTATGGAGTTGTAGTAGGGAATGCTCTACTTACGTAAAAGATACAAGCTATCGAGAAGGTTCTGTTACCTTGGGAATTTTTAGTACCTAAACACAAGGTCTGTATCAGCATGTCTGATAGAGAACGGGTAGCTGTCAATCTGCCCTGATGTAACACCAATTCAAGGTCAGAGTCGAAAGACGTTTGCATGACCGGATCGTTACAAGCTCACCATTTTGATGGTGAGTCGTTGACAGTAATGTTTATTATATCGAATTTTGTTACTCCAACCAATATAAGATACGAAGTGTGTTTTTTTCTAACTCTACTGTCTTTGTCTGTTTTATACCGTTTTTATCTTTTGCAACTGACTCCATGTACAGTGTACCTGCGAAAGACTCCCAAATAGTAGTATCTACAGTGAAATTTCCGATTTGTTTCTGGACTGTTCGATAATCATCTGGATTCGTTTTTAACTCTGCTTGTCTTATTGCGATCGCACTCTCCGATGCATACCCTGCTTGTACCATTGCAAGACGAATCTGATTTTGTAGTTTCCATTTACTCCATTCTTCAGTAGCAAACAAAAACAAAGTAGAAATCAAAGCGATTAAAACCATACATATTGGTAAAACAAAACCATCTTCACTTCTCATTCATCTATGCGCCCCCAAATAAACGCACTGCCGGTATAGCTTGCACTACGATTAAAAAGTTGAATCTCCATTTTTATCCCATTTGATAACGTTTGATGCTTCATTTTCCTTACATGATCTAATAAGATTGTATATCCACGATATGGAGAGTCTGGGTTCTTTTTTAAACTACGGATGATTTGACCTTTGATAAATAAGTAACGTACTTGTTGTCCATCTTTCATTACCATCTCTAGTTGATTTTTATTTACTTTTAGTTGAATACCATTGGCTTGGTCATCTTGGAGCTGTATTAAAAATCGATCAAATTGCTTGAAAAGTTGATGTTCTATAAGGTGAATTTGAATTGCATTTGATACCTGAAAGAAAAAACCAAAAACAAATAAAAAAATAGTTGTAACTAACGCAAAAGAGATCATCATTTCGATGTAT
The DNA here is from genome assembly GCF_000428065.1 of Shimazuella kribbensis DSM 45090. Classification (GTDB taxonomy): domain Bacteria; phylum Bacillota; class Bacilli; order Thermoactinomycetales; family Thermoactinomycetaceae; genus Shimazuella; species Shimazuella kribbensis. The sequence goes on along the minus strand of NZ_ATZF01000001.1, from coordinate 64,270 downwards.
GTGTAACCTCGCTCTGAAAGCGATGTGTTTCTAATTTCACGGTTTGATTCTGGTTTTTTGTCGTTTTCCATTTGACTGTAATCTTTACATTCCATAATAATTGTACTCGTGTCACCTCTTCTTCAATCTCATAAGTGTTCCATCTACTAGTTTTATTACTTGTTGTTAAATTGCTAAGTTTTTCTTCTAACACAGCCTGAGCAATAACTCTAGCATGATTTTCCAGCATACGATCTTTCGAAAAAGATTTACCTGTTAAATATAAAGGCACTACACAACCGACCAATGTACAAATGACAAGCATGGAAGCCATTGTTTCAACAAGTGTAAAGCCATATTCCTGTTTAAACATGGAATACTACTTTCGTCGTTCCACTTGCCACCTGAATTACAACCTTCATCCATTCTTGTTTATTTCTCTTAAAAACAATCGTTCCTCCTCGGACTTGTCCAGATTTTTGAAAGACAACTTTATTGTTTTTGTAATTACTTGTGATAACGATATCTTCTGGTAGCTGTGTTACATGCTGATTTTTTTGGTTTGCATAGGTAATAATTTGCTGGTTAGTAAAATGAACGACAACAGATTGTTCCTTTGACATCGCAAGAAATTGTGCATCTTCCAATTGGGTACTAATTTGATACTTCATTTGATTATCAGTTGCTTTGGTAATGATGGTAGATAAGTTTGGTATAGCAAGAGAAGCTAGAAGTCCCAAGATACTAATAGTGCATACTAATTCCACGAGCGTAAAACCAGATTCATTTTTCGCTTTTACTGACATATTACTTGGATCTCCCCTGATTTATGGATCAGTTTGTACTTACCAGCGTCTCCAGGACAATCTGGAACTGCACGAAGATATTTTTCGGTAACTAGCACCTGAATCGAATTTGGATATTTCCCTTTATCCAGATAGTAGTTTTCTACCTGCATGCTAATCATTCTCCGATTTGCTTTATCTGCATGGATATTTGCTTTTTTACTGGCTTGAATAAAATTAGGTAAGGCAATGGCAATAATGATTCCAATAATAAATAGTACAACCAACATTTCTACCAAAGTAAAACCATTTTCGGTGTTGTTTTTCATCCAACTACCTCCTATTGAACTGCTTGTATTAACCCAAACATGGGTAAAAAAAGGGAAATCACTACGATTGCCATTACTAACCCAATGAAGAGTGTCAAAATAGGTTCTAAATACGTCATCCATTTCTCTATTTTTTCGGCGAGCCACTCCTCTGTTGTAATTGCCAATCGTCCAAGCATCTCCCCTAATTTCCCCGTCTCTTCTCCTAGCACAACCGTCTGAGAAAAAATAGGTAATAATGCTTCCGAATCCTCTTGGACGATATTGCTCAAGGTATCACCATCAATCAGTTTTTGTTTCGTATTTGTTAAATAGTTGCTCAAGGTTGGCCAAGGTGTTATTTGCTCCAATAAGGTGATCGTAGAAAGCATGGGTACCCCAGCTACCATAAAGGACCCTAATTGTAACGACAAATATTGGGTATAACGGTAGCGATAGTATGCGGCAATAAAGGGGACTCGTACAAAAACGACCTGAAATGTTGGCCTTCTCCTCCCCCAAATACATAACAATAGAAGGGTAATCATAAGGACAATGAGATATGGGAATACATGTGATAAAGTAAAAACAAAACGTGTGGTAGCGGGCAATTCGTAAGAAAACGATTCATACAATGCTGAAAAACTCGGAAGAACAACAATGGATAAGAAAACTAATCCTAAACATAAAAAACTAAGAATAAAAACAGGATAAAACATAACTTTCTTCATCTTCTTGACCCACTTTGCTCTCGTTAAGTAGTAACGATGACATTGCTGTAAGGCAAAGATTAAGTTGCCATGAAGTTCAGCAGCTTGAATAAACGAACAAAAGATGACTGGAAATCTAATCTCTTGCAGGGCATTTGAAAAACTCTCCCCTTGTTGAATCATCTGTATGAGTTTATTTCCTTTGTTTTCCGGTATTACTTGCTGTAAAGTTAACATCTGTATGCTATCTACTAAGGAGATACCACTTTCTATAATGTTCTTTAAATGATAACTAAAAGAAGCTATTGTTTCATTTTTCCAATTGTGCAATTTTGATCATCTCCGACTCCATTCGTTTTAGCTCTTCTATCGTCGTTAATCCTTGTTCGTATTTTTGAAGCAAAGACTGCTCCATCATCCGAAACCCTTTATTTTGAAAATGTTGTCTAATTTGACTTACTGAAGGATGATTCATGATCAAATGCTGAGTAGTTTCATCCAAAGACAAAACTTCAAAAATACCAGTTCGATTGAAATAACCACTTGAACGACAATGCAAACAACCTTTCCCCTTACATTTTCCACACGTCAAACGCATCAATCGTTGAGCCACGATACCACTGAGAGCCGATGCTACTAAGTAGGAAGGTATTCCCATATCAATCAGCCTAGAGATGACACTGGATCCGTCAGCAGTATGTAAAGAAGTAAGTACAAGATGTCCAGTCAATGCTGCCTCTATGGCGATCTCTGCTGTTTCCTGATCCCGAATTTCACCAATCATAATGACATCTGGGTCTTGGCGTAGAATGGCTCTTAAACCTTTTGCAAATGTGAAACCGATTTTATGATGTACTTGAACTTGATTTATTCCTGCTAACTGCACTTCTATTGGATCTTCTAAGGTGATAATATTTCGCCTACGATGATCCAAAAGCGTAAGTAATGTATAGAGAGTAGTGGTCTTTCCAGCACCTGTTGGTCCTGTAATTGCAACTAAACCCTGACGATGTAAAAGTTTTGAAACTCGATCTACTTCGATTATTTCCATTCCTAGTTCAGATAAAGTTCGAACTGCTAACTCACTTGGTAATAGACGCAGAACTATTTTTTCTCCATAAAGAACAGGCAAAGTAGCCAAGCGAACTTCTAAAAACTTCTCTCCTACTTGAATAGTCATCGCACCATCTTGAGGAAGTCTTTTTTCTCCGATATCAAGTTGGCCCATTATCTTTAAACGAGATAATATTCCTTTCGCTTCTTGAAGAGGCAATCGACAGGTTTCAACTAAATAGCCGTCAATACGTTGACGTATAATAAGATCCTCCATACTTGGTTCTACATGAATATCACTTGCTCGATTTGCAACAGCCTCATTAAACAAATTATTTACAAACGCTATTACATCCAAGATACTTCACCTCTGAAAAAACAGAACATATATACCTGTTTCAATTCGACTGTTTATTACATTAAACCTCCTTGATTTCCAAAAAAAGTATAAAAAAACAAAAATAAAAAAGGCCCTTTCGGCCTATTACGCAAATATGTCGTAGTTTTTTCCATAGATGCATGTGGTATCTTCATCTACTTGGATTACTTGTCCGTCTAATAAATCAATGTTAATTGCCTTACCTTCCATCGTTGTGAGCGTCACCGTTAAAGATTTACGAATTCTTGGTTTCAGTAACGATGATAAAAACTCAAAATGTGTTGTCATTTCCTCTTCGACGGATACCATTTCTAACTCTTCATCCAACATAATTTTGTAATATGGCTGTGCTGAAAAATGTTTCATAAATGCTTGAAGTTGGTCTTTTTTTCCTGATACTCTCAATGTCAACATAGTGACGACACTCCTCATTATAATTTTTCAACTTGAGTTATAGCAAAATTCATCCGTAATCTTTTCATTCCCATAATTAAGTATAAAGCCCAATTAGATTGGACTCAATGATTATTAAAATCTATTTTTTTCTCTAAAATCGCTAATAATTCCCGGTTTTTCGACCAAAAAACCAGAAAAATGACCTTTTTAATATTTTTCATAATAATGACAGAAAAATCCAGATTTTCAAGAAGGAAAACAAGATTTGACATCGAATCTTTGAACAAACAAAATAACATCTATAGGCAGGGATCAACCAGATGGATCGATATAATTCGCTAGACTTCGGCAAAATTGTCCGTAAACTAAGAACATCGCGCGGTCTCCCTATGAAATTTTTTGAAGATAAAGAGATTTCTCAAGGTACCATTAGTAAAATTGAAAGAGGTGATCCTACAGTCAGTAAGCATAAGCGGTTTTACTATTTAGAAAAATTAGGATATAACCTGGAAAAACTGCAAGAGCTGCTGGAAGAGGAAAATTCAATTGCGCAACTTGAGCACTTACAATTAAAATCGATCGAAACCATTATTGATTTAGTAGGAGCCAAGGAAGGTTTAAAACAACTAAGAAAATCTGGGTTACATGAGAAAATTCATGTGAAACCGATGGTCAATTTTTTGAGAGGTAAAATACACTATCAAAAAAAACTTTATGATAAAGCCAAAAATGTCCTGCTTGAAGCAATAAAGTTAATCGATCGAAATTTAGCTGTTTGGGAGTCAACGAATCTTAAATCTTCTTGCTTTGGTGAACTCGCTCGAATATTTTTTCAAGAAAAAAAATATGACGAAACCATCGCTTACAATCAACGAGGAATTGATTCCTTTGTTGAACAAGGAACAAGAAAATATACCAAAGCTATCTTACTATCTAATCATTCTCTTTATTTATTGCGGCAAGATCTCTTAGAAGAAAGTTTGGAAATGGTAAAAAACTGCAAACACAATCTTGGATCACAAGAGACAGGCCTTAGTTTTATCTATCCTTATAATGTAGAAGTAAACGCTTTAATCGAAAACAAAAGCTACACTCAAGCAATTCAAAGCGCTGAGATAGGCATTGAAATTGCTAGAATCAGCCAAAGTTATGACCGATCCTTCCAATTATGGAGTAGCCTAGGGGATGTATATTTTGAACAAGAAGAATTTCCTTTAGCGCTTATTTGCTATCAAACTGCTCTACGTTTAAAGCCAAGGGTCAGTTATGAAAATTGGTTTACCTACATCCGATTGCAACTGGGACTTATTTACATCCAAATGAAAGATTTTACTCTTGCAGAATTTCACCTGCAAGAAGCTGTCAAAACCTCCGATGAAAGTCGGATGGATCACATATATGAAGCATACAACGCCCTTGGTGACCTATATCTTCTATTGGGACATACCCAAAAAGCGGTTCATTCTCTACAGAGAGCTCTACATATTGCTCAAGATCACAAATTATATAAACAAGAGCGTGAATCACTCACCAAGCTGTGTCAGTGCCAATGTTATTTGGATATGGAACAGTATCAAAACTACGTAAACAGCCTAGTATCTGTCAGTATTCAACTTCAAAGAGGAGGTGATTGATGATGCGGAAAACAACCAGCGAGCCAATTCATACTTAATTAATCAATATGTTGAAATTTAAAACCTGCTATTATCTGAGCTAGCCTGAATGGCTAGCTTTATTTGATTTTATGATGCATAAATATCGATTTGACAACCCATACTATTTTTAGCGATGGGGAGTAGCCAAGTGGCAAGGCAACGGATTTTGATTCCGTGATTTCGTAGGTTCGAGTCCTACTTCCCCAGCCATCATATAGAAAAGGCGTCTCCTATAATGGAAAACGCCTTTTATTTCTTTACATATGGAACGAGTTTTGGCACAGAAGATAACAAAATTAAGATTGCAGTTGCATATGGTAACACTTCTAACATTTCTATATCTTGTACATATTGAAATACCCATGGGTCATGAACAACAAGATCACCGGCAATATATCCTAATACTGCACCTCCCAAATACAGGATAAAGGGAAATTTGGCAATAAATCTTGCTACAAATCCACTTCCCCACATGAGCAAAGGAATACTAAGCGCTAATCCAAATAAGACTAACCAAACGTTGCCGTGTGCAGCACCTGCTATCGCCATCACATTATCCAAACTCATCACCACATCTGCCACGATAATCGTTTTAATTGCACTACGAAATGTTCCGCCAACTTCAACATGGGTCATGTCATGACTATCTCCAATCACCATTTTTCCGGCGATAAAGAACAACAATAAACCACCTGCTGTCATCAAAAAAGGAATATGGAGCAAGTAAGCTGCAACAGTTGTTAGGGACGCACGTAAAATAACCGCTATTCCCGAACCAATTAAGATTGCTCGCCTACGTTGTTCTTTAGGTAACCTGCGTGCTGCCATTCCTATGACAACGGCATTATCTCCACTTAATAATAGATCAGAAAGGACAATGGTAAACATACTAATCCAAAATGTAGATTCCATCTATTTCTTCCTTTCCCCAGTTTGTCCTCTTTTACAACCTATGTAAAAGAGAGAAGGGGTATAACTTATAAAAGTTTGTGGTGTGAGAAAACAAAAAAGCTGTCCTTAGGAACAGCTTTCCCTTCTCTTTTTCTCATATAACAGGTAGTTTTCGTCATTTATCAAATCGGAAATCAATAACTTCGATCCCTTCAACAGCCTCCGTTACAAGTCCTTCCATATCTAATTTTTTTTCTTCACGGTTGCATACTTTAATAACAGGTTTTGTTTTGGGTTGTTCTGGTACAAATACAGTACAGCAATCTTCATAAGGCAAGATCGAGGTTTCATAAGTATCAATATTTTTTGCAATTTTCATGATATCGGTTTTATCCATGCTTATTAATGGACGTAAAATTGGCATCGATGTAACTTCATTGATAGCCTGCAAACTTTCTAACGTTTGGCTTGCTACCTGCCCTAAAGATTCACCAGTTATCAAAGCTTTTAAATCATATTTTTGAGCAACTTGCTCTGAAATCCGCAACATCATACGCCGCATAATGGTAATACTGTAATTTTCATAACAATGTTTGCGAATTTCCGTTTGGACATTGGTAAAAGGAACAACATAAAGTCGTATTTTCCCACCAAAATGGGTCAACGTTTGGGATAGATCCAAAACTTTTTGTTTGGCCCGTTCACTTGTAAATGGATGACTATGAAAATGAATAGCATGTAATTCTACACCACGTTTTAATGCCAAATATCCTGCTACAGGACTATCGATACCACCCGAAAGCAAAAGAAGCACTTTTCCACTTGTACCGACTGGTAGTCCACCTGCACCAGCAGTCTCTTTCCCATAAATATATGTACCTTTGATTCTGACTTCAATTTTTATTTCGAGGTCAGGATGATGGACATCTACTTTCGCATGGGGAAAGTGATCCAATATATATTTACCAACCCTTGGATTTATCTCACCCGTTCGAATCGGAAAACGTTTATCTGCGCGTCTACTTTCCACTTTAAAAGTAGAAACATTTGGATAAGAAGCAAAAACATGACCAGCTATTTGTTCAATCTCATCGATTTGCGATGGAATCCGGATAGCTGGACTAAAACTAACAATACCAAAAATATCTTTAAGCACATTCATTATTGGAGAAGCCGGTTGATCTCCAAGCTCCACAAAAAGTCTACCATGCTCTCTTGTTACACGTACACCTTCGAAATCATAAAGCTTTTCTCTTATGTTTTGAACAAGTCGATCTTCAAAAAATTTTTGATTTCTACCTTTTAAAGAAAGCTCACCATAACGAATCAAAATAACATTCCAATTCATAGACCATCTACACCTTTATCCAATGTTGTAGGGTAGGTATGACGTTTCGTAATGCTTGCCCACAAGCCATCACATCTGTTGATGTTGTAAGCATTCCCATACTTATTCGTATACCACTTATTGCTTCTGTTTTTTTTCGACCCATGGCAAGGAGCACCCGACTGGGGGTTTCTTTTTTTGATGAACAAGCGGATTTACTGGATACAAAAATCCCCTCGTCTTCCAATGTCCTTACCAATACTTCAGATTTTATTCCTGGAACGGAAAAATTTAAAATATATGGAACTCCATCTGTTCCATTTAATATCGTTCCATCTATCATTAAGATAGTAGCAAGTAAATCTTTTTTCCAGTGTTCTGCGTCTTTGATAAACAATACTCGCTTCTGTTTTGTTAGCTCCAGAGCTTTTCCCATTCCAGTAATAAGAGGTACAGCAACTGTTCCGGATCGAAATCCTTGTTCTTGCCCTCCACCTAACACCAAAGGCATGATCTGTTTATTTTTCCGCAGAAAAAGAGCACCAATACCTTTAGGTCCATGAAATTTATGAGCAGATATAGATAAAAGATCGATACTCATCGCATGTACATCTATGGTTAACTTTGAAAAAGATTGAACCGCATCCACATGAAAAAACAACTTAGGGTAATTGACTAAGAGCTTACCTATCTCTGAAATAGGTTGAAATACTCCCGTTTCATTATTTACATGCATGATAGAAACAAGAATGGTTTCATTTGTAAGGACTGATTTTAACTCATCTAACGACAAGAAACCAGATTCATCTACAGACAAATAAGTAACAGAAAAACCTTCCTTTTCTAAACTCCGGAAAACTTCATAAACCGAATCATGCTCTACCGCAGTTGTAACAATATGTTTTCCTCTATTTTGATAAGCTCTTGCAACACCATAGATAGCGAGATTATTCGCCTCTGTTCCTCCTGAAGTGAAAATAACTTCAGATGGAGATGCATGCAATTCATCCGCCACCATTTTTCGTGTATCTTCCACCACTTTCTCTGCTTTAAAACCTAGTCTGTGCAGGGAAGCTGGATTAGCGTAATTATGTTCCATTGTCCAAGCCATACTTTGTATTACTTCAGGAAATGGTTTCGTTGTAGCACTATTATCTAAGTAATGCATGATAATATCCTTCCCAAAAAATATCGTAATTCCTATCATAACAGATAGATCCACACCACTCCAATTTAAAAAATTGTCCTGGCGATAACAAATCAAATGTGAAGTCAAAAAAATTTTGACCTCTCTATCAAAAGAAAAACTTGCCTACTGGGCAAGTCCAACTTATATAACTGCTGAATCATCTTAAACAGATATGATTACTAAAAAAGGCGAAATGAAAAATCATTCGCCCTAGATGTGACAAGAATCAACGCCTCGTTTTTGTAAATAACGTTGATGGTACTCCTCTGCAGGATAGTACGCATCAGCTACCGTAATTTCAGTTACTATGGAGTTACGAAATTTACCGGATTGATTCAACTCATTTTTCATTTGTTCGGCTTGCTTCTTTTGATCTTCGGTATGATAAAAAACGACAGAACGATATTGTGTACCAATGTCAGGGCCTTGTTGATTTAAAGTTGTTGGATTATGGTTATCAAAAAAAACTTTCAATAGTTCTAGATAAGAGATTTCATCAGGATCGAAGTCAATATCTACAACTTCTGCATGACCTGTTCGATTTGTGCAGACATCTTCATAAGTTGGATTAACTTTTGAACCACCAGTGTATCCAACAGTAGTGTGAGTCACCCCAGGAATTTTCCGAAAAATTTCTTCGACACCCCAAAAACATCCTGCACCAAACGTAGCTTTTGCCATTTTTCATCCCCCTTTTGAATTCCAATAAAAAGCGTTCTGTCTTCTTGCTTCACGATTTTCATTAGGTGTTAGTAACAAGGACTCTTCTGGTCTAGGAAAAGGTTTTAAAATAAGATCTAAATAGATTATATCTCTAAGACTAATCTCGATTAAGATCCCAATATCAATCAGCAACTGAATCATATCTTGTATTGTAGTTGGATAGGTCAAGGAAGATCGCATAAGAATAGATTCACACCATTGTTCACGCAAATACAAATGATTATGATGACTGTGATTCAAACTCTTTTTTTGTGCTTCAGCCAATGGAAATGGTTCAATGGATAACCTCTGCGCTTCTTGTTCCATGAACATAAAAATTTCTGATTTGGAGTACCCTTGATAAATAAAAGTAACAACACTCAATACAACTGAGTTCATTCCATGTGGTAGATATAAATTCCAACCAAACTCAAAAAATACTGCTGGTACTTGAACGTATTCTTCGGACCAGCCCGTACTGAGAATTGTCTGAATGCGCATTTTTTTCTCCTTTTCAGCGCTATTCCTTTATATTGTACGTTTGCAATATATTAACTTCTCTTCCATTTGGCAAGCCATTGATCCGCTTTAGAAGTAACCTTTGGGAAACGATGGCGTAATTTATTTAGCCATCTTCTCGCCCAAGGAGTTGTCTTGGACAACATAGCTAATCCAATTAAAAAGAAAAACCATCCTTGCATAATAGGCAGAATAGATCCAATAACACCTAGTAATAAAAAGAAATAACCACCAATTGTTATCAATATTTGCTTAACGTTTTTATTCATCGGACAATCGCCACCCCTACACCATCCCCTAAGGGTAATAATATGGATTCTAGACGTGAATGATTAACTAACAGATCGGTCACTTTTCGAACCGCAGTTGGTGCTGGGTGAGAATCATTCACATCTAATACTCTCCCACCCAATAAGAGATTATCCAAAACAATTACAGCACCAGGTAAGGCTAACTGAATCACTTGTTCTAAATAAGTAGGATAATTTACTTTATCTGCATCAAGAAAGAAAAAATCAAACTTTTTATCCTCTTGAATGAACTTCGCTAATTGAACNGATGCATCACCCACAAGTGTTGTAACACGATCTAAGAAACCTGCTTTTGCTAAATGTTCTCTTGCTAACTTTGTATGTTCTTCCTTTAGCTCAATGGTAGTACAGTGTCCTGTTTGATTCAACCCTCTAACAAGACATATAGTACTATAACCTGCTAACGTCCCTACTTCTAAAATCTTCGTGGCTCCTGTCATTCGTACCAACATAGTCAGCCATTTTCCCACTTCAGGTGGAACAGAAATAAGCGGTAATCCCAGTTCTTCCAATCGGGGCGAAATAGAAGCTAAGATTTTATCTTCTTCTCCAAATAAATCACGAATGTAATTGGTTTTATCCATTTAGCTCTCCTCATTCAGTTATGAAAAAACACAAGCTACGGATTGTGTTTGTGTTTTTCGCATACCACCTTACATCTATTCATTGTAATAAACTAAATTTAGAGCCAAAGGGCCTACATCGTTTCCCTATTATATACTAGATTATTAGGAGTGGAAAGGAAAAAGCCTCTCCAAAAGAGAGGCTGCTATTAAGAAATAGCTAAAATAGGAAAGGCGAGTATACGGATAATGAGAACAAAAGCACCAATCCCAACTGCCCACCATCCAGCAGCGCTTCCTCTTCTTGCACCCACAATTCCTAATACGATAGCAGTAGCAGCTAATGTAAAAGGAAACAAAAAGAAGGCGAGTAATGCTAGGATGAGAGCGGTAACACCAATACCTGTACCACTCACTTCTTCTTGTTGATTTCTTGAGTTGTCGACTGGATTTACAGTCGATGGTGTTAACTCAGCAGCTGTTTCTGTATCATGATCTTCTACATGATGTTTAGGCTGTTTCTTTTGTCCTTTTCCCATATTAACCCTCCTGATCCTTGGAAACTATCCTTAGTTTCTATCGATCAGGATAAAACATACATCATTTCAATTGTTATCTATTACCTACCGCATAACTTTTTCAATACGTTCCAATCTTGCTAATATTTCATTAATAACAGCATCATACTCCCTCATATTCGGAACAGCTTGCTGTCTAGCTGTATTTTGTTTCTTCGATGTTGTTAGTTGTTCTTTTAAATACTCATTTTCTTTGAGTACTTCTTCGTAGTTTCGGATAACAAGGTCAAGAAATTCATTTACTTCGTTTACATCATATCCACGCATAGCTTGTTTGAAATCTTTGTTAAAAATCTCCATCGGTGTTAAACGTTTCACTATCCAGACACTCCTATCAACATCAACGTTTCATTTTTTAATTATATACGAATTCTTTAGTTCCAGTAAAGTTACTTGCCAATTGGAAAGCCTTTCCAAAAATAAGATGCATTAATTCTAACAAAAGGAAATTTAAAAATATTTATAGTCTTGCGACTGAGAAAACCCACGGTTTTCGCGGGATAACAGCAAGCGTCACTACAACGGGAGCACAAGTTTCGCTAAGCCACTAAAGTGGCAAGTCTCACTTTGCAGACGAAGGGGGGTTTTCCTCCCACAATTCTGACGAATTTTTCAGAAAACTTATTCGCGAACATATATTCCCCTATTAGACTATCACTAGTTGCTCTTTCAAAACTGGATAGGATACAGGGCCCAGCAAACCAATCGTTTTGCACGTAAAATGCTATGCGTACCGAAAAATAGCTAGACTGAAATGCGAAAACCAAGCAGTATGTCTATTCTATGACGTAGCAACAAAAACTTTTTTCAACCGCAGGGCTCACGGGGCTAGCTTGGTAATGAAGTAGTCATTAGACTACCGTCCCAAGAATCCCATGGCTGAAGCCATGTGGAGTGTCAAATCTTATTTTTCTCATTAAAAAACACGGATAAATAAATTTTACAATAAATCACCAAGAAATAGATACAAAATCAATAATGAATTATTCCCCATAAAAAGAGATGGAACATCGTCCATCTCTTTAATTATTATTTCCTATATTGTTCAACCATCCTGCGGAAATTTGGATTATCGGAAACATACACTTTTTCTACAGCTGCATCCATATCTTTTATTAATGCTGGTATTTCTACCCGTAAATGCCCCAGTGTAGAAGTACGGGAATCAAGGGAAACAGCGACATACGCTCGGTTTTTTATGATTACAACTGTAGCTGCTTTTAACTTTGGATAAGTTTTTAAGATCATTTGAGCAATACGTTTTTCCACCCTTACACCATTGTTTGGTGTTTTTTGCGAAATAAAATTCGCATTTTTTGTGTATAGTGAATTGGTATGATCAATATTTGTGTGATATCTCGTAGGTAACATATTTTGTTCTTGAACAGGAGACTGGGAATGATATCTTGCACATCCCAAAAAACTTGTAGAGATCAATAACACCAAAGAAAAAGCTAAGTTACGCAACATTATCACCTCTCATTATTTTGAGAAAGAACATATAAAAAAATAAACCGACCCAGTTCTATCAATGCGACTAAAGCTCCTGCAACATAAGTAAAAGCTGCTGCGTTTAAAACTTTTTGAACACCATTCTCTTCATCACGGGCAATAATACCTTCTGAAAATATAATTTGCTTTGCTCGACTGCTAGCATTAAACTCCACTGGAAGCGTTACTAAATGAAATACAACAGTAACTAAATAAAAAACTATCCCTACTAAAATAAGATTTGATAATTGCAGAAAAAAACCAATTAACAACAAAATAGGGGCTGCACCAGAAGTAAAATTCAAAAATGGTACCAATCGATGACGAATCACTAATGCTCCATAGTCTTCTTGATGCTGCAAAGCATGTCCACACTCATGTGCTGCAACGGAAACGGCTGCAACAGATGACTTAGCATAAACAGCTTCTGATAGACGAATCACTTTTACAGATGGATCATAGTGATCACTGAAATTACCACGAATCGGCTCAACAGCAACATGTTGGAGATCATTCTGATCTAAAATCTGCCTAGCCACCTCAAATCCAGTATACCCTGATCTTGTCGCTACACCTGACCAAGTATGAAAAGCGTTTTTTACTTTGATCTGTGCATACAATGTTATGACAACTGCAAGAATCATAACAATAATGTCCAGTGCAAAAAACATATAAATCCCTACTTTCACATTCTATCTTGTGCAGGTGAAGGATTTTTATTCCCTTTGGAAAATATGGGTATATAGGGTTTTGTACTTCTTCTACTCTTCTATCGCTCAAAACTAGAGCTTTGGATTTCATTTTGATAAAATATCCGAGAACATGCAAAATGAGGAGTTTTTTCATGCAGCGAACAAAGCCAGATTTCTGGCTTATCCTTTTGACGTTTATCTTAGTTGGTTATGGTCTTGTTATGGTATTTAGTACAAGCTACTATAAAGGAATTTTGGACTATCAAAATGCATACTATTTCTTCAACAAACAATTAATTTTCGCCGGAATTGGATTGATTCTTTTTTTTATTTTCTCCAATATTCCATACCTATGGTATCGAAAACATGTTGGGAAATTATTATTGTTTGGTTTGATCATGTTGGTGTTAGTCTTGTTATTCGCGGACGAAACAAATGGTGCTCGAAGATGGATAAGCCTAGGTCCGTTAACATTTCAGCCATCTGAATTTGTAAAAATTGTTATGATTTTATATACCGCATCCATTATGGTCAAAAAGCAAGATGTCTTAGGTAACTTTAAAAAGACAATCCTACCACCACTTACTGTGATTACGATATTTTGTGGTTTACTTGTTATTCAACCTCACTACAGTGCAACGATTATTATTTTTAGTACTTGTATGATTATTATTTTTTGCGGTGGTGCAAAACTTCGTCAACTTTTTCTGTTGGTAAGTGCAGGAATACCCATCTTGGTTGGTGTTCTCTTTCTAGATCAATATCGTGTTAACCGAGTCATGGCACTATTTAATCCCTTTAGTGATCCACAAAATCATGGCTATCAAGTCATTTATTCATTATACGCAATTGGTCCAGGAGGCATAACAGGCGTAGGTCTTGGCAACAGCATTCAGAAAATGGCTTATCTACCAGAAGCACATACAGACTTCATTTTTTCTATCATTGCGGAAGAACTTGGTTTTATCGGCGCAGGAACACTAATCATTTTGTTTGCTATATATGTTATCCGAGGAGTAAGAATTGCATTACGATGCCAAGACTTATTTGGAACTTTACTCGGAATTGGGATTGTTAGCCTCTTTGCTATTCAAGTTATTTTTAATCTTGGTGTTGTTACTGCTCTATTACCAGTTACTGGAGTTCCTCTACCCTTTATTAGCTATGGGGGTTCCTCTTTAATGTTTCAGCTTATAGCAACTGGGATATTACTCAATATATCTCGATACAAAATCATGAGAAAAAAAGTAGTAAAAGAGAAAACCTAAAAAACCTGCTATCCACTGAGATAGCAGGTTTCATATATTGGAAGACAAAACCATCATCTAGGATGGTTTTTGTTCACTGATCGATTTTGATTCCAGAAATAATAGCCTAAGCAAATTGCTGCGAGTGGAACGATGACATATAAAGCTTTGGCTCCAAAACGATGCATATAGTCGAATAATATCTCCCAATTAGAACCGAGTATGTATCCCAATCCAATAAATATAGTACACCAAAAAGTCGCACCTAAATAGGCAAACACCGAAAACCTCGGAATAGACATACATGCTATACCAGCAAGATATGCTGTCACATGGCGGACTCCTGGGATAAAATAACCTACAAAAAGCAATGCACTTCCATATTTACGAAACAACAATTGAGTAATACGCAGTCTCCTGCGTGTGATAAAAATTTTGCTGCCATACTTTTTCAAAAACGGATATCCAAATCGACGTCCTAAAATGTAGCTGATGGTTATTCCTGTTGCGGAACCTAAAAGAGCACTGAGGAAGGTATATGCAAGATGTAGTTGCCCAATGGATGAGAGATAACCTAGAAAAGTCATCATGATCTCATCGGGAAGAGGTAACCCAACAATACCAAGTACAAAAAAAAGAAAAACACCTATATATCCATAGTGTTGTAAAAATTCAACAAACCACTGATCCATGGTACAACCCCGTTTACCAATGCTTTATTAGCTAAAATATACAATACCATAAATAGAGCTGTTGTACAAAAATAAAGCGTATAACGTTTATAACCATTTACTAGCTCTAAATGATTCCACAATTAAACATGACTTAAAAACGGTTGATTAACCGTTTTTAAGTAGTAAAAGATAAAAATTGTTTGCATTTCTCTTCATCTAGCTTCTGTATTACTTTTACCATTAATTCGACTACGTTTTCCACATCTTTTTTGCTTACCATTGAAACATGGCTATGAATATACCGTGCAGCAACTCCAACTACCAAAGAAGGTACGCCACGTTTGTTAACATGGAATCTGCCTGCATCTGTTCCTCCACCAAGCATAGTTTCATGTTGGATTGGTATTCGGTTTTCCTCGGCTGTATCCAACACAAGATCTCGCAATCCAATATTTGGTATCATGGTAGCATCCAAAAATGTAATCACTGGACCATTTCCCATTTTTGGATGCAATAGATTTTCTTGACCTGGTGCATCTTCTGCTATACCAACATCAATTGCAAAGGATATATCTGGATCAATCGCATATGCGGCTGTCTGCGCTCCTCGCAATCCAACTTCTTCCTGAACAGTTGCTCCCGCTATCACTGTATTTGGATGTTCCTCTACTTGTAATCTACGCAATACTTCCAAAGCTACATAGCAACCCATTCTGTTATCAAGCGCTTTTGCTAAAATCGTATCATGATCAGGTAGGATCTCGAAAGGGCAAATCGGAACAATAGGATCACCTATACGAATGCCCCATTCTTTGATTTGACTATCACTATGTGCACCTACATCAATGTACATTTCTTTTATCGGATAGATCTTATTACGCTCTTCTGCAGAGAGCACATGGGGAGCTTTGGAACCGATCACTCCTGTGTATTTGCGACTACCAGCCATGATGGTTACTCGTTGTGATAAAAGAACCTGGCTCCACCAACCACCTAGTGGAGAAAAACGCAAATAACCAGATTTTGTTATTTCCGAAACCATGAAACCAACTTCATCTAGATGTCCTGCTAATAAAATACGAGGCTTGTCTGATGTTCCTCTTTTTTCACCAAAAATACTTCCTAATCCATCCCCAACGATCGGGACATCAAATTGTTGTAGTTCATCTCTTACGATCTCGCGCACTTCATGTTCGTAACCAGAAACTCCATTTGCTTCTGTCAAGCGTTGTAGTAATCGCATTTACTATTCCCCTTTCCAATTTGGATATATTTCCTGCTTAAAATTATCAGAAGCATCTGCAATTGCTAATTGATTTTCTAGTTGATTGATTATTTGTGAGTAATATAACGACGCTTCTGCTGTATGTCCCATTTGAATGAGATCATGGTATGCTTGATAACTATCGTGTAATAACTGAAATTGTTGTTCAAATTCATGAACAGTAAGCATGCCGGGCCTACTGTCCCCTTCTTCATCATAATAGGCTTTATAACGATCAAGATAAGCCTCATATGTATAAAATGCTTCCATTTCCTACCCACCTTTTCTTTTAGGATAAGCAAAATGATTACTTTTATACTGTTAATAAAAAAGACTAGTCAAAAACGACTAGTCTTTTCGTGTGATTGCAAAATAAAAAGACGCTTAGCGTCTTCGTACAAGCTATATGGAAGCAATCAATAAGCCGAGTTCTGTTCTCCTAGTGGTCTATGCGATAGCTTGTAGGTATCTCCCACTAATGAAGTAGCAATCATCTGTCTAGGCCAAGTATTGCTACTTGGCTCCAGCGACCTACCCAGAATCACTGCGGGCAACAGCTGTATCCGAAGATACCGATTCTCTATCAGGTCTTGCACCAGGTGGGGTTTACCTAGCCAGCATGTTCCCATGCTGCTGGTGCGCTCTTACCGCACCGTTGCATCCTTGCCTGTGAGGTTTCCCTCCATCGGCGGTCTACATTTCTGTGGCACTAGCCTTAGGGTTGCCCCCACCGGCCGTTAGCCGGCACCCTGCCCTATGGAGCTCGGACTTTCCTCCCGTGGCACCTTGCGGTCATCCACCGGCGATTGCTTTGCTTACTTCCATGAAGAACTATTATAACAGGAAAATCTAGTTGTTTCAATCATAACCAATATATAACAATCAACTATGTCTGTTTGAAGATTTTACTGTATTTTCATATACTTAAGGTGCAATAGTCAACCATCCGAAATAGGAGCCTGAATGGGTGCCAAGAAAAAAACAGCGGAAGCTGCAAAGACAGCAAAGGAAGCTACCGCTTCTGCTGCAGCTGGGGCTGTGGTTGGCGGAATAACTGATAACTTCACTGCAACAGGTGGTGCGGTTCTCGCGGTTCTCGCATACGCATATGTCCGTAAGGAGACGAAGGGAAACAAGAAGAAGTAAGATAGATAAAAAATTGTCTCCAAATCAGCGACGTGCAGTTCATCTGGCACGTTGCTGACAATCAATATGACCTAAAAAAAGACCATTTTCAACAAATCTGAAATGGATTCATATCCACTTTTGAAGAGAGAACAGGCACTTCATCGCCTATATATTTCTTCAATTGTTGACATACAGATGGGACTACCCGTTGTTCTGTTGCATGTCCGATATCGATTAAAGCAATTCCCTCTTCTAATGCGAGTTGAGCCGTATGGTAATCAATATCACCTGTAAGATAAACTTGCGCACCTTGCCGTTTGGCTTCTTGTACATATCGACTTCCCGCACCGCCCAGTAAAGCTACTTTATTTATTTCCTTCTTTACATCTCCTACTACCTTTACATAATCTAATTCATATGCTTGTTTTACAAGTTTAACAAGATTTTGGAGGTTCATTTTTCCTAGTAACTCACCAACTTTCCCCATGCCAAACGGAATACTATGCTTCACAGGATAAAGTTCATATGCTACCTCTTCATAAGGATGAGACTCCAACAACGCTTGCATCACTTTTGGTTGCATAGATTGCGGAAAAACAGTTTCTAACCGGTATTCTTCTACACGTGATAGTTCCCCTTGAACTCCCATAAATGGTTTGGTATTTTCACCAGCTAGGAAAGTTCCCTCTCCTTTCGCAGCAAAGGTACAGTGACTATATGCTCCAATGGAACCTGCACCACTTTCACCTAATGCATTTCTCACTTCCTCTAAATGATCCGTTGGCACAAAAACAACGAGTTTAATCAAAGGATCTTCCCCATGTATTAAAAACGTCTGTTGATTCAATAGACCAATTTCATTTGCTAGTACTTCATTCACCCCATCCTTTACTGTATCTAAGTTGGTGTGAGCCACATACACCTGTATTTGATTTACAATTAACTTTTCAAGTAATTTTCCTCTTGGTTGATCCATGTGGATAGAGCTTAATGGTTGAAATATTAAGGCATGATGAGTAAATATCCAATTTGCCCCCATCTTAATAGCCTCTTCAACCACAGCATTCGTGACCTCCAATGTAACCAAAACTCCTGTTATTTGGCGATCTAGACTCCCCAACTGAAATCCAATCCGATCTTTTTCTAATGCTAAACTTGGAGGTACCATCTTTTCAAAATATGTTACGAGTGTTCTTCCATCGATAACCACATGATCACCTGTTCTTTATCTTGAATTTCAGCCTCTATTTGTGTCAATTTCTCGCCAATACCATCCACTTTTGCAAGTTTCAACTGATTCCTAACCTCTCGCTTCCGCTCTAAGTCTAAGTTAAGTTTTGGAATCAACAACACATGTTTCTTTTTCCACAATAGAGGTCCGATTTGATAAAAACGCTCTTTATGTAAGGGAAGTTGATCATACACAGATGTGTCCATTATTCTTTGTTCTGCAACTAGTATTTCATAATAAATATGATCCTCCATTACAATATTTTCATCTACCAGTTGCCAATCATTTTGATCCAACCAACTTCGTATTTTATTTTCGCCGATATTTGGCTGGAGAATCAATCTTTGAACTCCGCTGAGTTTCGCTTTTCCTTGTTCCAAAATACTCGTTATTAGTGTCCCACCCATACCAGCTATTACAATAACATCGACTTGTTCTTGTATCACATCTAAACCATCACCCAAACGGACATCAATCGTTTTTTGCAAACCTTTTTTATATACAAAATCAGCAGCGTTTTTCCATGGACCTTGGTTTACCTCACCGGCAATACCCGAAAAAATGATCTTTTGTTCTGCTAAATAAACCAATAACTTTCCATGATCCGCTCCTATATCAGCCACTTTTGTGCCATTTGGTACAAATTTCGCTACTTCCTTTAATCGCCTTGATAGCAACTCTTTCACGCTTTCACACCCACTCTCTATTTCTTATTATAGCGAAAGCAAAACCTATATTCATAACAAAAACGAGCACGCAGAGTGCTCGTTGCATTTATCCTTTAAAATAAAGCCATTTTTGGAAGAAAGGTGTTAGATCTTTTTCTGCAACTTGATTTGCTACGCGGAAAAAATCCGAAGTAGTTGCGATCTTAAACTGATACTGATGATAATACGTGTTTAATATTTTCATCACTTTTTCTTCTCCGATTTCATCCATCAATGCAAACATCATCGCTGCAGGACGAAGGTAGACCATGATTCCATAGATTTCATCAGGATAATCGTATAATCGTTGTACGGAAGTAATTCCAGCAGATTTATGAATTTCTTCGGATTTTATCGCTACACGTTTTAGCCAAGGTTCATCATCTTGTTTCATCTGCTTCTGCATATACAGATATTCGGAAAACGTAGTTAGCCCCTCATCTAACCATGGTTCCTTCGCTTGATTATTTCCTACCACACCATACCACCATTGATGAGCCAATTCGTGAACGACAACATTTACTGCCGGTGCGATTCCTTCTGTAGTAGGAACTTTAGGGAGAGACGTCACTAGTCCAGGATACTCCATACCCGCAATTCCAAATCCCGTTTCCCCTAACACTACATCGACTTCTTGGTAAGGATATTCTCCAAACCGGCTAGAATAAAACTGCATACCATCTACTGCGGCATGTAACAAAGGTTTACTTACATCTTCCATCGATTTTGTATACCAAAGGTTTACTTTGGTTTTTCCTGATTTGCTACTTAATACCTGATAATCTTTCGTTAATACAGCTACAAAATCACGAACATTGTATTGTTGAAGGTGTACGATTTGCTTTTGTTTATGTAAATCTTTTGCAGTTGAGATAATTTGATATCCTTTTGGAACATGAAAGGTAACGTCAAAATCAGACATTTGACTATAAAAGGGATCTCCTGTAGTAGTGTAGGGCTCTGTATGCCAACCCTCTTTATCTTTTACTGCCAACATAGGGTACCATTGAGCTAGAAACACAGTATTTTTATACTTATTTAATCTCGTTCCTCCATGAGGTAAGTAAAGTTGATAATCTAATTCTATCTTTGCACTTTTTCCTTTTGGTAAAGGCTTGGGCAGTACTACTTTCATCACTGTATCATTAATTGTAATATTTTGTTTTACACCATCTACTTTTAAATGAGAAATGGTAATATGCCCTTCTTTTGTTGGCTTTGCTTCTTTGTTGTACTTCCATTTTTGAAACGCGTTTGGATATAAACGAAAATAGACTTCTTTTTGTGGTGTACTTCGTAATTCAGGCAAAGTAACCGACATATGCCCTTTTACAATCTCTTGTTTTTCCATATAGGTAGCATCTATTTGATAGGTAGGTCTATCAGTTACTGTATCTTCTTTTGCAAAGACCAAAGATCCACTGCAAATTGGTGATAATCCTAATGTAAAAACCAGCAATGCGAATAATCTACGTCTCATCTTTCCACTCCTCCATAAAGTACCTATCAAGTAGGATGACCAAATGGAAGAAAATCATGTAGAGATGAGGAGTATGCATCAAAAAGAGTTTGCGAAAAACGAAGAAAATACTATTGTTTTTTATTTTTTTGCATTATGTGTCCTACGAAATTGTAATGTTTGTGATTCATTGAACGTACTTGAGATTGATTTGGCAATGGTATCAAAAACTCCTGCGTAATTTTGTGTTTTCTAGCACAATAAACCGCATTTCAAAGGACATTTACACGAAAACTCAAAAAGTTAAATAATTATACTAAAAAGAGTAAAGTTTATTTACATTCATCGTATAGGCAGTTATATTTATATTATTTTTCCCTTAATTCTTTAAAATCTGCATCAGTTAAAGCATATACACATACATTTTCTAATTGACCATCTACGCCTAGCTGGTAATTACGTAATGTTCCTTCGAGTTGAAAACCTAATCGTTCTGCTACTTTTCTACTTCGTACGTTTCTTTCATCACAATTGATTTCTATACGATTGGCTTTTAGAATCTGAAAAGCAAAAACAGAGATGCCACGTACCGATTCTGTTATATATCCTTTTCCAGATAATGGAGAACGACACCAATAACCAATCTCAAATTTCCTAGCAGCCCAATCTATCCGGTGTAGTCCACTGCTTCCAATAAATTTTTTAGTTTCTTTTTCAAAGAGATGAAAGCGTAGATCTGTTCGCTCTAAAAATTGGGCATGTGCTTTACGAACATTTGCCTCTGTCTCTTCTTTTGATGGACAAGATTGCGCCCAAGGCATCCATACTTTTAGTTCATCCATTGATTCCATCACTGCTTCATATACAACCTGACCATCACCGGGCAATGGCAATCGAATAAAAAGCCGTTCGGTCTCAAATGAATGGGGAAAATTTTCCAATATAGGTAACATCTCGACAACTTCCCTCCCTCATTATGATTCTACATACACAAGGAGAAATTGTCATTAAAAAAAGCAACAGCTTTTATATGCTGTTGCTTTTGCATTTACCTAGAACTAACATCCAATTTCCCGGGCAATAATATTGCGTTGAATCTCAGATGTTCCTTCACCAATTTCTGTTAATTTGGCATCACGAAAATAACGTTCTACTTTAAAATCATGGATATAGCCCCAACCACCATGAATTTGAATTGCTTGATTGCATACCCGCATAGCAACTTCAGAAGCGAATAACTTGCAAATGGAAGCCTCTTTTGTAAATCTTTTACCTTGGTCTTTCAACCATGCAGCCTTGTATACATAGGTTCTTGCCAATTCGATCTCCATTGCCATATCAGCTAGCTTATGCTGGATAGCTTGTAGCTTAGATAACGAATGACCAAATTGCACTCGTTCTTGAGCATATTTTTTTGCCAGTTCATATGCTCCTTGGGCAATACCAACAGCCATTGCACCAATTCCAATTCTTCCTCCATCTAATGTAACTAAAAATTGTCGAAAACCTTGACCAATGGACCCTAAAACATTTTCTCTTGGTATACTGACTTTTTCCAAAAAGATTTCCGTTGTATTGGAACTTTTCAATCCTAATTTCTTATAATTATCTTTTATTGATACCCCTTTTATATCTGTTGGTACAATGAATGCTGTGATTTCTCGTTTATCCATTGTTGTCTTTGTACGTGCTGTAAGGCTTAAAAATTTCGCATAACTAGCATTCGTAATAAAACATTTAGAACCTTCAATCAACCACCCATCTGAAACTTCTTGTGCTGAAGTTTTTGTTCCTGCTGCATCCGATCCTGCATTCGGTTCTGTTAATCCAAAAGCACCAAAAGATTCTCCTGTGCATAACGCGGTTAAATATTTCTTTTTTTGTTCTTCTGTACCAAACATATGAATAGGTGCACAACCTAAGGAAATATGAGCAGAGTACGTAATTCCAGTAGATGCGCAAACTCTGCTGAGCTCTTCTACTGCAATTGCAAAAGAAATCGTATCAGCACCACAACCACCATAATCTTCAGGAAAATTCAGACCCATCAAAGATAATTGAGCCATTTTTCCAAAAATCTCTAGAGGAAATTTTCCAGTTAGATCTCTTTGATCTGCTCCAACAGAAACTTCTTCTTCGGCAAATTCACGCATCAACTTCTGAATCATGGATTGCTCTTGTGTAAGTTCAAAGTTCATTTTCTTTGTCCTCCTACAACCCTTATTGACAGCGCTTTCACTCTTATTATAGGCGAGAAGGTTTGTTTTCTTCAATTTTTTTGTTTATTCAGATGATAAAGGCTTTTTTCGCCACATCGCTAATTTGCATTGAACTTCGAATAGGGTTAGAATGAGGACACAAAAAACTCACCAATCGGGCGGATTGATGAGTTTACAGAAGATAAACCTTTTATTCTAAGAAGTCTTTCAACCTTTTGCTACGACTAGGATGACGAAGCTTACGAAGTGCCTTTGCTTCAATCTGACGAATACGTTCACGAGTTACACCAAATACTTTTCCTACTTCTTCTAGGGTTCTTGTTCGTCCGTCATCAAGTCCAAAACGTAAACGCAACACATTTTCTTCTCTCTCAGACAATGTATCTAATACATCTTTTAACTGCTCTTTTAATAACTCATATGCAGCAGCTTCAGCTGGAGCTGTAGCATCATCATCTGGAATAAAATCGCCAAGATGCGAATCATCTTCTTCACCAATAGGAGTTTCCAAGGATACTGGTTCTTGGGCTATCTTCATAATTTCTCTTACTTTTTCAGGAGTTAAGCCCATTTCTTTTGCAATTTCTTCCGGCATGGGCTCACGACCCAATTCTTGCAATAGTTGTCGTGAAACACGAATTAATTTGTTAATCGTCTCCACCATATGAACAGGAATACGAATGGTTCTGGCTTGATCCGCAATGGCACGAGTAATGGCTTGGCGTATCCACCAGGTAGCATAGGTACTAAATTTGAACCCCTTACGATAGTCAAATTTTTCCACGGCTTTGATAAGACCCATGTTTCCTTCTTGAATCAAATCTAAAAAAAGCATCCCTCGTCCTACATAACGTTTTGCAATACTTACTACTAATCGTAGGTTGGCTTCAGCAAGTCTTCTTTTAGCCTCTTCATCGCCTTCCTCAATACGAGTAGCCAAATCAACTTCTTCCTCTGCTGAAAGAAGTGGCACCCTTCCAATTTCCTTCAAATACATTCGTACTGGATCATTAATTTTTACACCTGGTGGCACACTTAAATCATTTTGTAGGAAGTTATCATCATTTCCCGTATCGTCATTATGATTAAATTCATCTTCACCATCATTCATTACTTCAATTCCTTGCTCCGTTAGCACTTCAAAAAAATCATCTATCTGTTGAGGATCTTGTTCGAATGATGCTAATTTTTCCATAATCGATTTATAAGTTAAAACACCCTGCTTTTTTCCGGACTCTATTAATTGTTCTTTGGCCTGATCCAATGTAATTTCATCGACATGCGATTCGTTTGCCAATCTAAATCCTCCTTCCTCTTACTGCGTTAAACCAAATTCTGTTTCTTCCTAAGTTGTTCAATCACTTGTAATCCCAACTTTGCTGCTTTTAATGGTTCCCCTGCATTTTCAACTTGTTTCACTTGTTTATCTTGTTGCTTTATCGCTTCAACTAAATCAGATTTACGTATTCTATCTATCAAGTTTTCTATCATGTCTTTGTTTACTTCTAATGGCAGATCTAACATTCCAAGAGAGGTAATTTTTTTTGCCAAAACTGAGTCTTGAAGCGATTGGATAACGGGGACAAAACCTGCTTGATTCCCTTGTGAGTAATAAGCATATAAATAAGGAATAAAAGAACCATAGTCCCCTTTAAAATGATAATCCTTCAACTCTTCTTCCACCCAA
The DNA here is from genome assembly GCF_000428065.1 of Shimazuella kribbensis DSM 45090. Taxonomy (GTDB): domain Bacteria; phylum Bacillota; class Bacilli; order Thermoactinomycetales; family Thermoactinomycetaceae; genus Shimazuella; species Shimazuella kribbensis. The sequence goes on along the minus strand of NZ_ATZF01000001.1, from coordinate 39,126 downwards.
CCGGCTACTTGCTTATTTTGTATCATATGTGCTACTAAATATTTTTCAGCGGTTTCTATAGGCGAATTTCCAAGCGTATGTTTGCTCACCGTTTGATTACCATTATTCCACTTGACTTTTTCTTTATCCCTCTGTATGCTCTTCTTTTTGGGAAATTTTTGCTTATCGAGCTCTTCTTTAACTGCTTCAAGCGATAAATGGAACTCTCCGGCTAGTTGTCGAGCATACAAATCTTGCTCTGTAGCAGTAGGTAGTGATGCGATAAATTGGATGGCAGCCGTAATATAACTGAGTCGATCATCATCATCAGTCAACTTATAATTTCTTTTCATCCGATTTAGCGTAAATTGTGCAATTGGTATAGATCCTCCAATGACTTCTTCACGAAACGCAGCTGCACCTCTGGTACGTATAAAGTCGTCAGGATCTAATCCAACTGGCATTTGAGCAATTTTAACTTTTAATTGATGCTCTTTCATCAACTCTACTGAACGTTCTGTTGCTGATTGTCCAGCTTCATCTGAATCAAAACATAGGGTTATTTTGTCCGTATTTCGACCAATTAGACGTGTTTGTGTGTCAGTCAATGCAGTCCCTAATGGAGCGATCCCATGAAATACACCTGCTTGCCATAAGGTGATAACATCCATAAACCCCTCCATTAGTATGGCTTGTCCATCTTTACGAATATGCTTCCGGGCACGAGAAAGATTGAACAAATGATTTCGCTTTTGAAAAAGGCGTGTCTCCGGAGAATTGAGGTACTTTGGACCATTTTCTGCAAGTGCTCTACCGCCAAACCCAACAACTCTTCCTTGAGGATCTGAAATAGGAAAAAGAATTCGATGCCTAAACCGATCATAGGGAGAACGTGTTTTGTCTTCTGGTATTACAATAAGACCTACGTCTACAAGCAAATCAATTGACACTCCTCTTTTTTTAAAAAAAGGAATCAAACATTCTGTTGGCGGAGCATAACCAATCTCAAATGTTTTGATAGTCTCCAAACTTATCTTTCGGTTTGAAAGATATTCTCTTGCTTCCCTCCCATAAGGCGTATGAAGTAAAAAATGATGATAAAGTTTTGTTGCAGTAGTTAGTACAGACCTTAACTTACTCATAACTTGATCTTCATCAGAAACAGCATATACTTCTTCAGGAATAGGTATACCTTTCTCTTTTGCTAAGTATAAGACTGCTTCTTGAAACGTATACTGCTCGACATCCATAAGAAATTGGATGACATCTCCCCCAGCTCCGCAGCCAAAACAATGATAAATTTGTTTGTGTGCAGCAACAGTAAAAGAAGGAGTTCTTTCAGAGTGGAAAGGACAAAGACCAAAGTAGTTGCGACCGCCTCGCTTTAAGTTCACATATTGCCCTACTACATCTAAGATGTCTACTTCCTTGCGAATGCGCTCTAAGACGTCTGAAGATATTTTTCCCATCGACATCACTGCCCCTACCTATTTACCATTGTCAGAGATGAATAGCACTTGGTATAGTTCGCCGCAAAAAAAGAATCTCCTGCAAAATTACTAGAAATTTATTTGGTAATGTTTACATGTCTGATGGCGAAAGAAATGTCTTCCTTTTTTGGCTCTACATCATGATTTATCAAAAAAATAATTCCTAAAACTTGATCTTACTAGAAGTAATCTCATATGCTCTATTCTACAAAAATATATGGAGTCCTTCTAATTGAATAATTTTCCGTTTCTAGGACATACAATCATTAATATAACCTAAAAATATAATTTTTAAAATAGATTTTATATAAAATACAAAGTAGTAAGATTTCCCTTAAGCATGAAAATCACAATAAAAAACCCGGTGATCCCGGGTTTAAATCTTTAATTTTTTTTGACAGAGTTATTTAATTCTGCATGTGCAGCAGCTAATCTGGCGATTGGAACACGGAAAGGAGAACAACTGACATAATCCAAACCTGTATCATGGAAAAACTGAATGGAAGACTTCTCACCACCATGTTCGCCACAAACTCCTGTTTTCAATCCTTGTTTTTTTCTTCTACCAGCTACTGTAGCCATTTTAATTAAAGATCCCACTCCAGCTTGATCCAACACAATAAAGGGGTTTTCTGGCAATACTTTTTGCTCTACATACGTATGCAAAAATTTACCTTCTGCATCATCCCGACTAAAGCCAAATGTTGTTTGTGTAAGATCATTCGTTCCAAAGGAAAAGAAATCAGCTTGCTCTGCAATTTCTTCCGCAGTAAGAGCTGCCCGGGGTACTTCAATCATGGTACCAATTGTATATTCAAACGATTCTCTGGTTTCTTGTTGAATTCTTTCCCCAACGTTTATTACCATTCTTCGTAAAGCTTTTAATTCTTGAACATGACCAACTAAAGGAATCATGACTTCTGGAATAACCGTAATACCCGCTTTTTTCGACTCTATTACAGCTAGAAAAAGAGCTTCTACTTGCATTTCATAAATTTCAGGATGTGTCATACCTAAACGGCAACCTCTATGTCCCAGCATCGGATTAAACTCATGTAATGCTCTTACTTTTTTTAACAATGCTTCCTTTGCAACATATTGCTGAGGATTCACTTTTTCCACTTGCATTTTTGTTAATTCCACTACTAACTCTTCCATGTTAGGCAAAAATTCATGAAGCGGAGGATCTAATAAGCGTATATTCACGGGCAATCCATTCATTGCTGAAAAAATCCCTTTAAAGTCTTCTTTCTGCATAGGTAATAATTTGGCTAAAGCATCTTTTTGTTCCTCTTCATTTTCAGCTAGGATCATTTGTTGTACGATTGGAATCCGATCTGCTTCCATAAACATATGCTCTGTTCTACACAAACCAATACCTTCTGCTCCAAACTCTCTAGCCTTTGTAGCATCTGTTGGGTTATCTGCATTAGCTCTAACTTCTAGACGTCGGACTTCGTCTGCCCATTTTAGAAGCTGTTCAAATTCAAGTGATAGATTTGGATCAATTAGCGGAACATTTCCTTGTATAATCTGGCCAGTACTACCATCGATCGTAATCTGATCTCCTTTTTGTAGTGTCAAATCACCAATGGTCACTGTTTCTGCACGTAAGTCGATTTTTAATTGATCACAGCCACATATACAAGCCTTGCCCATTCCACGAGCTACAACTGCTGCATGACTAGTCATACCACCCCGACTAGTAAGTATACCCTGTGCTGCAAGTATCCCATGAATATCTTCAGGAGTAGTTTCTGGACGTACCAGAACCACTTTTTCTCCTTTTTCTGTCAATCTTTCGGCTTCATCTGCGTCAAATATGATATTCCCAGAAGCTGCACCAGGAGATGCAGGTAAACCTTTAGCAATTACCTTTAATGTAACATTTGGATCAATTCTTGGATGAAGCATTTGGTCCATCTGATCTGGATCAATTCGTAGAAGGGCTTCTTCTTTTTTAATTTTTCCTTCATCTACGAGATCTACTGCAATTTTCACAGCTGCTTGGGCTGTTCTTTTCCCTGAACGAGTTTGTAAAATATACAGTTTTCCTCTTTCAACAGTAAATTCAATATCTTGCATATCACCATAGTGTTCTTCTAATAAACTAGATAATTCTACGAATTGTTTATAAATGGATGGCATTTGGTTCTTTAAGTCTGAGATAGGATTGGGAGTTCTTACACCTGCTACAACATCTTCACCTTGAGCGTTGATTAAAAACTCTCCATACAATTCCCTTTCACCAGTAGATGGATTTCGAGTAAATGCAACTCCTGTTCCAGAGTCATCACCAAGATTACCAAATACCATAAGTTGAATATTAACAGCAGTACCCAAATCATCAGGTATCTTATTGATTTTACGATATATTTTTGCTCTCGTATTATTCCAAGAACGAAAAACAGCTTCAATCGCTTGTGATAGTTGAATTTTGGGATCTTGTGGAAATGGAGAATTTGTCTTTGCTTCCACCATCTTTAAATAACGCTGAATCACCTGCTGCCAATCTTCTGCCCCAAGTTCCGTATCTTCCGTGAATCCTCGTTTTTCTTTTATCTCATCAATTACTTCTTCGAAAAAATAGTGATCCATTCCCAATACAACATTGGAAAACATTTGAATAAAACGGCGATAGGAGTCATATGCAAACCGAGGATTTTGAGTTAAATTTGCTAAACCTACTACCGTTTGATCATTTAGCCCTAAATTTAAAATTGTATCCATCATGCCTGGCATGGAAAAAACAGACCCAGAACGAACAGATACCAATAAAGGATTGACATTGCTCCCAAACTGTTTACTTGACAACTGTTCCAATTCGTCAAGTGCCACATATACTTGGTCTAACAAATCAGTAGATAAAACTTCACCATCTCGATAATAATCCAAACACGATTCTGTTGTGATAGTAAAACCGAAAGGAACAGGCAAACCAGCATTCGTCATTTCGGCTAAGTTTGCCCCTTTTCCACCAAGGAGGTATTTCTGTTCTTTGGTACCTTCAGGAAATAAATAAACTTTTTTTTGTTTCATTTGTTATTCCCACCCTTGTTTGTTTAACATATCTAAGATGATATTTGCTGTTTCTTCTACTGCTTTATTCGTAACATTAATTTGAGGACAACCCACTCGACGTATAATCTGTTCAGCATACTCTAATTCATCTAATATTCTGCCCATATTTGCATAGCTTGCTTCGGATGTTAAACCCAAAGCTTTTAAACGTTCACGGCGAATATTGTTTAAATGATCTGGTTCAATGATTAAACCAATACAACGCTTTTTCGGAATTAAATACAATTCATCAGGGGGTTCTACTTCTGGTACTAAGGGAATATTAGCTACTTTTAACCCTCTATGTGCCAAATACATCGAAAGTGGTGTTTTGGATGTTCGAGATACCCCAATCAGAACAACATCTGCCCGCAATACACCTCGAGGGTCTTTTCCATCGTCATACTTTACGGCAAATTCAATTGCTTCTACTTTTCGAAAATACTCTTTATCCAGTTTATGAATAAGTCCTGGTTCGCGTTTTGGCTCTTTCCCTAATAAACGACTGATACCATTCATCACAGGACCTATCAAATCTACATAAGGGACTTGATTTCTCACGGCTTCACTTATGAGATAATGTTGCATCTCGGGAACCACCAAAGTAAAAACGACCAATGCCTTTTCTTCTCTAGCTATTTGAATCGTTTCTTTAATTGTCTTTCGATCGCCAACATAAGCAACTCTACGTATTTCAACGGATTTGGATTCGAATTGACTTGCTGCTGCACGAATTACTGCTTCTGCTGTTTCTCCGATAGAATCAGATACTAAGTAAATAATCGAATGGCCGAACAAGTGCTTCTCCTCCTTATACTTTCATAGCTTGTCCTAATTCAACAAATGCTTTCACAATAGAAGTTTTGGTAATGCGACCCATCACTTCCCATTCCTGATTATAGGATGGATGAGGACGTACAACAGGAAGGGAGTCTATTTGATGAGTGACCATTTGCATTGCTGCCTCAAAAAGAGAATCTTCACTACGACACAGTATTAAATTAGGCATTCTAGACATGATTACTCCAACTGGGACAGAATCCAGATCGGTCTTACCCATGGAGGCTTTTAGTAAATCTTTTCGGGAAACTACACCAGCCAAGTAACCTTCTTTTTTTAAAATAAAAATACTACCAACATCTTCTAGGAACATGGTGCAAATGGCATCGTAGACAGAGGCATTCTCTTGGATAACGATAGGTACAGATTTGTATTCCCCAACTGAAAGACTTTTAATATGTTCACCTAATAATTGATTAGCTGTTTTACCAGTGTAAAAATATCCAACCCTCGGTCTTGCATCAAGAAAGCCTGACATAGTAAGTATTGCTAGATCAGGTCGCAGCGTTGCACGTGTCAAATGTAACTTTTCCGCAATTTGCTCCCCTGTAATCGGTCCCTCACGTTTTACAATTTCTATGATGGTTTCTTGGCGTTTTGTAAGTTCGATGGTCTTTACACCTCCTATTTATGTAAATGTGACATACTTTATTATATATAGTATATACTATATCTTTTTCTATCTCCTAACAATATTTTGTGATAAGTTTAATTTTATCCTTCTACAATCATATTCGATCTCTCAAAAGAGTGAATAAATGAAAAAAATATACTATCTACTTGTTTTGTTTCCCTTCTGTGTCTCTTTTCTGCTTGTTCCCATGAAAAAATAATGAGAAAGTTGAGACAACTCCGAATTCAGGATTGACCAAAGAGTAAGTTATAGAGAAAAGACTAGCAAAAACAAATCACTGGAAGGTCATCAGCGGGAATCATCCCCACGAATGAATTCACGGATTTTCCCGCCAGAAATATAAAATTAGAATGGAAGCAGAATTTGATTCCACTCATCCTAAAATAAATTCCAAAACCGAAATAAAGTTCCTTTAGTTGGAAAAGCACTATAAAAAGTATACCACTTCCTTCAGGTATGCAGTAAGCATAAAAAAACTAGGCTATCTGCCTAGTTTTTTTAGCTAAATTATTCGCCTTCAAAAACAATGGAATCAAAAACCGCAAATGATTTCACTAGTTGATCGATATTTTTTAACAACGCCAAACGATTTTCTTTGATTTCTTCTCTATCTACCATAACCATAACATGATCAAAAAAGGAATGAATAGAAGGAACCATACGAGATAGAGCTTTATACACTTCCATCGCATTTTGTGCTTGTTTTGCTTCTTCTGAAGCAATACTCCACGCTTCATATAGTTTTATTTCTTCACTTGCTTCTAGAAGTGCTCGATCTACTGTATGCTGGTTACCTTTAGTCGCCAAATTAGCTACTCGAATAAAACCTTCTGTTTCCGATTTAAAATGATTATGCTGTACACATTCCATCAATACTGACGCTTTCTGAAGCACAAAAGGAAGGTTATCTATTTCACTTGCTAACACAGCATCAATAACATCATAGCGAATAGCACTCTCGGTTAACAATGCTTTAAGACGTAAACCGAAAAACTCTTGTAGTTCTGCCTTTACTTCCGATTTTGGATGAATTAGTTTACCTGATTCCTCTACCACTTCTAAAGCCAAATCTATGCATTTTGTCAAAGAGAGGTTGAGTGTATCATGATGCAATAGCAGTTGAACCACTACAGCAGCTTTTTTGCGGAAACCATATGGATCTTGTGAACCACTAACAGAAAGTCCTATGCCAAAACCGGAGACAAGGGAATCAAATCGATCTGCCAAAGCGAGAATAGCGCCGATTCGACTAGTTGGTAATTCATCCTCTGCATGCCGAGGCAAAACCTGTTCATAAAGAGCTTGGGCTACTTTTGGATTTTCACCTTGCAGTAGTGCATATTCCCTCCCCATGTATCCTTCTAATTCCGGAAACTCTCCAATCATTTGGGTTACTTGATCAAATTTCGCAATAGAGGAAGCACGTAGCAAATGTTCTCGCTCTTCCTTGCTAAGCCCTGTGAGTTCCCCTAATGCAAGTGCTAATTTTCTTCCTCGCTCCACTCGATCTGCCATAGACCCGAGTGCTTCTTGGTAAACGATATGCTCTAATTTTTGTTTCGCATTTTCTATGCTCCATTTTTGATCTTCTAAGTAGAAAAATTGTGCATCCGCTAATCTTGCTCGTAAAACTTTTTCATTTCCTTGGCTCACATATCGTAAAGCATTTTTATCTCCATTTCGAATGGTTACAAAATAAGGCAACAGTGTCCCTGACTGATCTTGTACTGGGAAATACCGCTGATGTTCACGCATAGTAGTAATAAGTACTTCTTTAGGTAACTCCAAATATTCGGTTTCAAACTGTCCACTGACTACTGTTGGATATTCCACTAATTGCGTAACTTCTTCTAACAACTCAAGATCAATAGGAATATGCCATCCATTTTGCTTTTCCAATTCAAGCAATTGGTGACGAATTTTGTTTTGTCTTTCATCCATATCAACATCCACAAACTGATCTTTTAAAACCAATTCATATTGATCAGCGTTAGAAATAACTATTTCATTTCCTAAAAATCGATGACCTCTTGTTATTCGATCAGCTGTAACACCAGCAAAAGATACAGGGATTACCTGACTGTCAAATAAACATACTAACCAACGAATCGGACGAATGAATTTTGTTTTGGTTGCTTCCCAGCGCATGGTTTTGGGGAAAGTTAGACTTTCCAATACAGAAGAAAAAGAATGTGCAATCACTTCTTGTGTCCCTTGACCAATTACTTGTTTGACAGCATATATATATTCTGTTCCTTTTTCTTCTCTAAGTTCGAGAGATATAGGGTCTACTCCATTTTTGCGAGCAAATCCCAGAGCAGCTTTACTCCATGAACCATCTTCTGTTTTGGCAATCTTAGCAGCAGGTCCTCGTAAAAGTTCTACTTGATCGTTTTGCTTTGCAGCAACGCCAGTAGCTGCTACAGTGAGTCGACGAGGCGTTGCAAATGTCTGTATTTCTTCAAATGAAATTCGTTGTTCTTCAAACCATTTCGCTGTTTTTTCCGTAAATTGTTTTGCTGCATTACGAACAAATCGTGCTGGAATCTCTTCGCAACCTATTTCAAAAAGAAATTGATGAGTCATTTTAAACTCCTCCTTTCTTTAGAAGTGGATATCCTAATTTTTCACGTTCTTCTATAAATGATTTGGCACATCTTCTTGCTAAGTTACGCACTCTTTTTATGTATCCTGTTCGTTCTGTCACACTGATTGATCCACGAGCATCCAGTAAGTTGAAAGTATGTGAGCATTTCAAAATATAGTCGTATGCAGGGAAAACAAGGGATTGATCCAGTGCTCGTGCTGCTTCTTTTTCAAAAGACTCAAATTGCGAAAACAAAAACACTTCATCGGATACTTCAAATGTATATTTGGAGTGTTCATATTCAGCTTGGTAAAATACATCTCCATAAGCTACTCCTTCTACCCATTCCAAATCGAAAACATTTTCTTTTTCTTGAATATAGGATGCAAGTCGTTCTAATCCATAAGTTATCTCGGCAGAAACAAGCTCCGTATCTATACTTCCGACTTGTTGGAAATACGTAAACTGTGTAATCTCCATGCCATCCAGCCAAACTTCCCAACCAAGACCTGCTGCTCCAAAAGTAGGATTTTCCCAATTATCCTCTACAAATCGGATATCATGTTCTAGTGGATTAAGCCCAAGCACTTGTAAACTTTCTAAGTATACTTCCTGAATGTTTTCAGGAGCAGGCTTCATAATCACCTGAAATTGATGGTGCTGATAAAGGCGATTTGGATTTTCTCCATATCTCCCATCGGCTGGGCGACGTGATGGCTCTACATATGCCACATTCCATGGTTCTGGTCCTAATGCACGTAAAAATGTCATGGGATTTAGTGTTCCTGCACCAGTCTCTACATCATAAGACTGTACCAAAATACAACCTCTTTCACTCCAAAATTGTTGCAATTCCCTTATCATTTGTTGAAAATTCAACGTTCTACACCTCCTAAAAATACAAAAAAGCTTCTTATCCTTATGTGATTACTCAAACAAATCACATAGGGACGAGAAGCTTTTCCCGCGGTTCCACCCTACTTGACCAAAATTATTTGATCCACTCTATTTCACTTATGCTCCAGAGTGCCGTTCACTAATGCCACTATCAGGCTTCCACTATCCCTGACTCGCTTCCATGTGGTGAAATTAGTTACTTTTTTCTGTCATCGCATGTCAAATTTTTTTTAGCTTAACAAATGAAACTCTCGTTGTCAACTTAGATGTTCCATATTAAATGATCGTCATTTTTTAAATTGTAGGTATGCTGTATGATTTTAAGACAGATAAGGAAATTGCTTCACGATCGCATCTGTGATTTCATCTGCCATATGCAGGGCTTGTGCTTCAATGATGTCAAATACTGCAACCCCTGATTGATAATCTTTTTTTAGCATGAATACCGCTTCCGACTTTGTCAGCGCGAGATGTTCATATAGCATTTTCCTAACTTCATTTAAAGGTAGATACGGATTAATATAATTTAAAAATTGTGCAATCTCATCTGCATTAGCATACCATTTCCGTTCTATCGCTTCTGCTGCTTTTTGATCACCTGACTTAGCTGCTTTGACAAGATCTGCTGCAATGACTAAATGTTCTCTTATTAAGTCGCCATATTTATCCCCTATTGCATCTCCATAATACGGCTTCAATGAGTTGCCCATATCAGTAGCATTTTGTAGCAAACGCGCGACAACAAATTCTGTATCTGGTAATTGAAAAACCAAACTTAAGATTGTCAGTCTAGTCCAAGTCACATGTTGTTCCCATAGTAAACGCATAATACTTCTTAACTCAACATGTGCCTTACTAATACAAGTATATGGAAATACTCCCACCGGGTATGGATACATCCTATTCACTCCTCTTAACGTTATCCTTATACACCATATGCCAGATACGTTTTTGGGTGAATGTCCTTATTGAGAGTTTAACAGATTAATTTTGGGGTCCCTTTTCATCCCATGTAGATCTCAATTGATGCAAGATCGTTCTTGATCGATATTTGATATCCAATTGAGCATCTAAATAGTACTGTAAAATGGTCTCCATATCCCGCTTTGTTTCCCATTTGATATTTACTTCTCCCAATTGATCCGCAGACAAATCATTTAGGATTCGTAAATAATAAGCAGTAGCAGGTGTAAGACTTATATCTTTTAGTGTCATACAATCGGTACACACAATACCTCCTTGAGTCAAAGAAAAGGCACCTACTTTTCTACTATTCCAAGCTGCTCCACAACTAGCACATTGAGAAAAAACTGGCTTATAACCAGCTTCGGTTAGAATAGCTAGCTCTAGTAACCTAGTCAATATCTCAGGGTCCTTCCCATCATTTAACTGGGAAAGTAAGATTCCAAGTTGATTGTATAAATTGGGAGAAGGTTCTTTTTCTACGATGATACGATCTACTAATTCCAACCAATATGCTCCATATGCAGTTAATAGCAGATCAGCACGTATAGCTTGATTATGGTGAATGATATCTGCTTGTGAAAGTGATGGCATACTGGTTGGACTATGCTGATAACAGACAAAATCAGCTACTGTAAAAGGTTCTGTTACAGCTCCAAATCGACTTCTTGGTTTTTTCGAACCTCTTACAATCATGCTGACTTTTCCTCGTTCACGTGTAAAAACAAAAAGCAATTGATCGCTCTCGCCATATGCTTTGTTTCGAAGCACTATTCCTTGCAATCGTGTGATCATTGCTATCCTTTCTACTAAGCCTCTTCGTTCTGCTCTATGTCTTCTAACTGCTGATCTTCTTGCTCTACAGTTAAAGCCTCTACATCTTTATATAAAAGATAGGCATCGATGCTACCCGTTACCTGAAAACAGCTCCATGAGAAATTTCGCAACGAGTCTCTTCCTTTCTACAGAGGATTCAGAGTTAGCATGACCGAGGAACGCCATTTATATGAGACAAAGTAATTGTAAGTTTTTGGTTAAAACTCCTCATCTCGATACCCATACTCCCTCAGATATTGGGATTCATTGCGCCAATCTTTGCGCACTTTTACCCATAAATCCAAGAATATGCGATATCCAAATAAACGTTCCATTTCTTGACGAGCAAGTTTGCCTACTTGTTTTAGCATTGCTCCTTGTTTACCAATCAAGATACCTTTTTGCGATTTTCGCTCTGCTACAATGGCAGCCCGCAAATACAACGTCTCTCCATTTTCTCTTAACTTTGTCTCTTCCACCACCACAGCTACAGAATGCGGGATTTCTTCGTGGGTTAATTCCAATACTTTTTCTCGAATAATCTCACCCATGATAAATCTTTCTGGGTGATCCGTAATTTGATCTTCTGGATAATACATTGGTCCTTCGGGTAATTGATCTAAAATCAACTCTAAAAGACGACCAGTATTGTTTCCTTGAAGGGCAGAAATAGGGACTATTTCATCAAATTGGTGGAGCTTGCGATATTCATCAATTAATGGTAACAGCTTATCTGGATGCACTTTATCTATCTTGTTCACGACCAAATAGACTGGGGTAGAAATCCCTTTTAATAGTTCGATTATGTATCGGTCTCCCCCACCTAAACCTTCTTCTGCATCTACTAAAAACAAGATCAAATCTACTTCAGTAAACACATTTTGTGCGGTCTTTACAAGATATTCTCCTAATTTTGATTTTGGTTTGTGAATACCAGGTGTATCTAAAAAGATAACTTGACCGTTCTCATCTGTATAAATACCTCTAATCTGATTTCTGGTTGTTTGAGGCTTGTCTGACATAATGGCTATCTTTTGACCAATCGCCTCGTTCATCAACGTCGATTTTCCTACATTTGGACGTCCAATGAGCGCAACAAATCCTGATCGAAACTTACTCGACATGAAAATCCTCCTTCTAAAGCTTGTTCAAATACATCCATCGATGATCCTCCTATAATAGTTGCAAACCAAGAAAGGCAATTACAATTCCCAGCATTGCTCCAAGACATAACGATCGATAGTTATTCATATTTTCTTTGATTCGCGATTGTACCGCAATTCCAGTTAAAAAAAGCACCAAAATACTAATAGGTAATTGCCAAATTACTAATATAATCAAGGTAGCAACACAAAAAGTCAGCGACATAATAAGGCTTGGTTCCCAATCTTTCCAATAACGCGATATCCAAACCTTTAGTAACAATGTAGCGAAAAATGAAAATAACACAATTGCAGTGAGTCCTATGGTTGGGGGGTAGAGTGAATGTTCAGCAATACTTTTCTGAATGAAACGCAAATAAGGAAAGAAAATGCTTGTACCAACAATAAAAGCAAGTCCAGTTGTTAAAAACACAGCACCGGCTGCAACATCTTTGGCTATCTTAGCAAGTGGGTGAAACTCTTCTGTTACCATGTCTACTACTGCTTCGATAGAGGTATTGATCAATTCCGCAAATAGTACCAATGTAATCGAAACAAACAACAAAAGTATCTCTAGTTTTGAGAGTGACAGGCAAAGACTTAATAATAACACGACTAATGCAGTAATAAAATGAATGCGCATATTGCGCTGGGTGACTACTGCATACTTTAGGCCTTCAATTGCATATCGAAAGCTTTTGAGCAATTTGGCCACCCACATGAAACATACCCCCTATCTTGTAATATCTAGCTGAGATAATACCTCTTCTTGCATCGAAAACATTTCTTTTTCTTCTTCTTCCGTTTCGTGATCATATCCTAACAAATGCAAGAAACCATGTACAACCAAAAAACATATTTCTCGTAATAAAGAATGTCCATAGTCGATGGCTTGTTCATTAGCCTTTGGTAAAGACAGAATGATATCTCCTAGTTGAATGGAATCTTCCCAATCTTCTTGAATCCATTCTGACCTATGGTCAAACAGGGGAAATGACAACACATCTGTATCGACATCTTTTTGTCGATGTTCTTTGTTAATCTCTTGGATTCTTTTATTATCCACTACTGTTATCGAAATGGATACAGCTGGTAACTTTTCTATTTCTGCTACTTTTTCTAACACTTCCGGCACTCTATCTATTGCAGCTTTTTCTTCTTCTGTCATTGGAATTTCTACTTCTAAATCAATCGAAACCATTTATTTTACCCCTTTTGCTTGTATATCTTCTGGATACTCAATCCGAGAATGAAAAATCCCTTGTAAAGTAGCTGCCATCGCCTTAGCTATTGAATTACATTCTTTAAAGGTAAGATCACATTCATGAAATTGCCCATCTTCTAAGCGTTCTCGAATGATTTTACTAATCATATTCTCGATCCTAGAAGGAGTTGGTTTAGAAATGGAACGCACTGCTGCCTCTACACAATCGGCAATTCCAACAATCGCCGCTTCTTTAAACTGAGCTTTAGGACCTGGGTATCGATAATCTGCTTCAATTACTTGTGTGCCGTTGCTTTGTTCCATCGCACGGTAATAAAAAAATTTTAGTAAAGTTGTTCCATGATGTTGAGCTGCTATATCCTGAATCGCTTTTGGTATACGATGAGCTTTTAACATTTCTACCCCATCTCTGGGATGAGAAAGAATGATGGTTTTGCTTAAATTAGGTGATATTTTATCATGTGGATTATCACGATGGATTTGATTCTCAATAAAAAACTGAGGTCGTTTTAATTTTCCTACATCATGATAATAAGCGCCCACTCTGGCGAGGAAGCCGTCTGCTCCAATCGATTCCGCTGCTGCTTCAGCTAAGTTCCCAACAATAATAGAGTGATGATATGTTCCTGGAGCTTTGTACAACAAATCTTTTAACAGTGGATGATTGGGATTACTCAATTCAAGTAATCTTAACGGGGATAATATCCCAAATAAAGTCTCAAAGTAAGGTAAAAATCCAATCGTTAGAACTGCTGAAAAAATGCCTCCAATGGACCCAAATATCAGTGATTGAATGAGTTGAGTCCAATCTCTTTCCGCTGGAGATAACAGATAGAGCGCCAAAATAGCGATCATACTGATCAATGAAGTAAGGAGGCCTGCTTTGAGCACTGCACTTCTCCGCTTTACACCATCAAGTGCAAAAGTACTTATTACCCCACTTATTAGAGCTACCAATGCAAATCGAAAATCAAACAAGAATTGATTGTCTCCATTAAAAAACATGCCTGAAGACATGCTTAAAATCAAACTAGAAGCCAATGATAATTTAGAGTTTAACATCAGAGTAATAAGCATAGTTCCTAAGGGAATCGGTGCTAAATATCCCACTGTACTCCACTCTAAATTTTGTCCCAATGTAACTATCTTCATGCCGGTTAGGGTTAAAAATATAATGGAGATAAGCAGTAGAAGTTGACTATTATCTTCATGAATAAAGGAATGAAAGCGCTGCACATAAAAACGAAAAATGGCGAGTATTAACACAACAAGTAGAAGAAGTCCTGTATAAGGAATAAAATTGGTCTGTTCGCGAATCAATCCGATTTCTGTCAACTTACGGTATTGATCCTCTGTGACAACTTCTCCTGAAGTTACCAATACTTGTCCTTTTTTAATTGGGATGGATTCAACCGAGTCTTTTGCTGCATTACGAAGAGAATCCGTTTTTTTCTGATCATACAATTCGTTTGGAATCAAGAAATATCTCGAAATTTCTCGTACCAAATAACGAGAATTACTGGACAAGGAAGAAGTAACCAACATCCGATCGACTAAATCTTTTTTACTTGCTAACGCTTGTGAGCGAATCCCGTCTGCTAGGAGATTAGAGACAATATCTCTTGTAGTCAGACGCAAATCCGTTAATTCTGTCAAAGGTGTTCGTACCAATTTAATATAAAACTCTTCTGGCAAATCTTTGGTAATGGCATCTTTTAAGCTTTTCATTTTCTCTGGTTCTTTTAATGTTTTATCCCCTATAATTCTTCTCGCATCTGCAAAAACCAAATCGATTTTTTCAATTTGGCTATTGGTGAGTTCTTCGTTTTTTGTATATTGAGGATCAACAGAATTAGCTGCACGTTCTTTCGCAGCATTTGTTGCCGTATCATCTATTTTCGTGATCGGAGAGATAATAGTTTCTCTACTCACCTTACCAACTTCTATATCAATAAACTGCGGTAAAACATGTGGAAGCAACAACAAATAGAACGCGACCCCGAAGATCGCGTAGATGAAAATCTGTATAGAAAAGCTGGTTTTCCACTCTCCTTGAAAAAAGGAAGTTCGTTGGATTTTTCCCATGTCTAGCTGACTCCTTGGTTGTCTTCCTCTGCATATGCCTCAATTATTTGTTGTACCAAAGTATGTCGAACAACGTCAGCCTGTTTTAGATAGACAAAACGAATGTCAGGGATATTTTCTAATATCCGCTCTGCCACTCGCAAACCTGAATTTTTTCCTCGAGGTAGATCAACCTGGGTAACATCACCTGTGATCACCATTTTAGAACCAAATCCAAGGCGAGTCAAAAACATCTTCATCTGTTCTGGGGTTGTGTTTTGTGCCTCATCTAAAATGACAAATGCATCTTCTAAAGTACGTCCACGCATATAAGCAAGAGGTGCAACTTCAATTAAACCACGTTCCATCATTTTTGTTACTTGTTCCATTCCAAGCATTAAATACAGGCTGTCATATAAAGGTCGTAAATATGGATCTACTTTTTCTTGCAAATCACCAGGCAAAAAACCAAGGTTTTCTCCAGCCTCTACTGCAGGACGAGTTAAAACAATACGCTTTACTCGATTCGCTTTCAGTGCCATAACAGCCATCACAACAGCCAGAAAAGTTTTCCCTGTTCCCGCTGGTCCAATACCAAATACAATATCTTTTTTCTGAATAGCCGTGACATAATGTCGTTGACCTAATGTTTTTACTCTTACCTTTTGTCCTTTTTGGGTGATACCTACTTCTTCTTGATAAAGTTCCAATAATTCGTCAACCTTATCCGCTTCAGAAAGACGTTTGGCATACACAACATCACGCTCATTTAGCTCCAAACCTTGACGAATGAGTGTAAGCAAGACTCGAAATAATTCCTGTGTTTTATCTACTTGTTCAGATGGACCAGATACAACGATTTCTCCCCCTCTGGAAACGATCTTAACTTTACTATCCGCTTCGATCACTTTCAGAAAGGCATCATGTGGTCCAAATAATTTAATTGCTTCATCAGAAGTTTGAAATTCAATATGAATCCGTTTTTCATTGCTTTGCAAATGTTTCAATCCCCTTGTAGTATAGGCTTTTCTTGAGCAATATTTTCGACTACATCAAAATGTATCTTCAAATAAACTTTACCATTGTCTACCCTCTGGTGCAAAACTTTTTCCGTTAAAATTCTACCTTCTGGACCTATGGTATTATTCATTTCCAATCTTGCTCTTTTTTTACCTAGTGCAATTGCATCTGGATGATTACGAGTATAGGATACCTGTTTTACTGACCAATAATCATCTCGTACGAAACCCAGCGGAAATTGATATTTTCCTATATTAATAGCAGATATTCTTCTCATCAGTACCGAACGAGCATACGGTTTGGGTGTCTGAAAAGGATTCGCCAATACAAATTGTCCAACAAATGGCCATGTATATCGCTTCTTTTCTCCTGTATATTCATTTTGAACATACTGAAGGGGCACTACCACTTCCGATTGGTACCAAACCTCTCCTAAAACAATTCCTTGTGCACCTACAATTGGCCCTTTACTTGGGGTTGTAGCATCTCCATAAGCACCAGAAACCAAGAGTTGTCCTTTTTTAACTGCATCATGTACTTTAATAACAGGATTACCATGAAAAACACGTACATCCATGATGAAAGCATTTTTTTTGGCAATCAAATTTACTGGTTTTCTCACTAACTTTTTTTCACCAATAGAATCCACTCTTTTTTTCTCAGCTATCGTTACGATAATCCTTGTTCCTTCCAAACGAACACCAATCCAAGAAGCGTTTGGAATTCTCTTTAACAGTTTACGTTGCAATTCATCGCTGTTGGGTAATCCTACTTTAAGCTGTCCAGGGTATATCCTTTCTTTCTGCAAAATCGATAGGATATGCTTATCAGGTATTTGTTCATTTCCCTCTATATCCACATACCAAATAAAAGAAGAGAAAAAAAATAATAAGAACAGAAAAATAGCAAAACCAATAACGAAAAATTTGCGTTTCTTCATTCTTTTCAACCAAAAAAAAGGTCCTACTTTTTTGACAATTCTCCCGTTCACTTTATGTAGTTTCATATATTTCCAAACTTGCATCATATCATTTAAACTAACCGTTATTCTTACTTTTTCATTGTTTACCCATTTTACATGACTTAAGACAACTTTGGCTTGTACGATTTGATCCAGTAGCAAAGAGATATGCTCTCCATTGCATTCAATCGTGACTACTCCACCCTTCACAAGCACTCTCCCCTATTCCTTATTGTTTATATGTATTGCGGTAATTTTCCCAGTGAGCAAGACTCTGTCAGGATAAATGGCTTCCATCACAAGGGAATCTCCTTTAACGGTCAACAATCCGTTAGCTGTTTTTAATATCAGCAAATCCGGATTAAATTGATGAACACCTTGGAAATTTTCAATTTGTAATCGTTGTCCGATCCATTCTATTCGAGGGAGAGTACCTACCACTTCTGCTGGGAAATCAAACCAATCTGAGGCTAGTTGTGACATTCGCTTCATCGTCTTTCCTCCCTCCATCTCCTTGTAAAGTCTATGCACAGCCAAAGAAGAATAGAAGATCAGAGAGAAGAAAAACAAAAAGCGACTCCTGATGGAGTCGCTTATTCTTGTTATTTGGTTTGTTGTTGCTGTGCCTGTGCAATAAGACGTTTCGTAATTTCCCCGCCAACCGAACCATTGGAACGTGCAGTTGTATCTTTTCCTAGCGTCACACCAAATTCACTTGCAATTTCCTCTTTGAATTGGTTTAAAATCGCACCCGCCCCGGGAACTAATAATTTATTTGTACTTCTTGCCATTTAAAAACACCTCCTTTTCTACCTTTAGTATGAGAAGAAGATGTTTTCTTTACTTGTATTACATCTTTCCATTGATGGGAAAATTGGCCTGAAGGTTAAAACAACCTAAACCTTCTACGAATAAATCTGATAATAAAAAAGGCCACAACAATAAATACAATAAGCATGATTACAAAAAAGATAATACCTGCAATTAGAATACCACCAAAAAAAGAGCCCAACTTACTAAAAAAGCCTTTCTCCTCTGGTTCAGAGTAAGAGTCCGAATCGTAGGAAGGCGAATAAGTATCAGAATTATAATCGCTGTTATAGTCCGAATCATAATCCGAATGATATTTAGAATGTGATCTTTTTGCATAACTGATATCAGAATGAAAACCAAATGTTAAAGCTATAATAACTAAACTAAGAAAAATAAATGCAAACTTTCTCAATGCAATACCTCCATTAATGTATAATACTTCTATTCTACACGAAAAAGAGATATTCTTCTTTAAATCTAATTGCTTTTCACATTTTTCACATAAAAAAGGACCCGTATCAGAGGGCCCTAATCATTTTCCATAGATGAAAGTATTCACACTCCTACTCTTTCATTATCTGAACCCATCCTTGTCCCCCATTCACAATAACTCGATCTCCAGTCTTCAAACGAGAAGTTGCATTTCCACATCCAACTACAGCAGGTATTCCTAATTCTCTTGCTACGATGGCAGCATGAGATAGTGGTGCTCCCACATCCGTTATAATCGCTGCTGCCTTTGGAAACAAGGGAGTCCATCCAACATTTGTAGTTGCAGCTACTAATATTTCCCCAACCTCTAATTCTTTTCCATGTTCAGGACTAGCAAGTATGCGCACTCTTCCTTCAATTAAACCAGCTGCACCCGCAGAGCCTCGAAGTACTTCTGAATTTTTTTTCGTTTGCACAAGCGCAGGATCATATATATCTCCTCGTCTTTCTTTATTTTTTTCCCAAATGAAAGGATCAAAACGTCCCCTTATGATCGGAGGAAAGGGAGGAAGGGATCTGAATCTTTTGTAGTTGTGTTTCCTTCGATCAATCCATGTGTTAGTAATTTCTTCATCATTTTTTAATATTTTTACTATTTCATCCAAATATAGAAAAAATACGTCATCTCCAAGATTCGTGACATTTCCTACTTGCAACATAAAAGTCCGAATAACTCGATGTACCCTTACAAATTCTGAACGAACACTTTCTCGCAACTGAGCACCTTCCCCAGCTAACTTAATCTGTTCTGTTAACCATCGGTGTTTAGTGGGATACTTTTGTTGAAAACGAGAAAATGCTTCCTTGTATTTTCTTTTTTGCTTTCCAAGTAACTCGATAACATTGGTACCTGTCTTTTGAAAATCAACTACTTGATTTTCTAACCATTCTTGATTTTCTGATGGGTCAGAAATAGACAGTTCAAATTCATAAGGACCACGATGTCCATAATGAAAAGCATATTCCTCTTCACTCATTTCCTCATTTAGCACCTTCGCGATTCCCAAAAGCGGACCTAAACTCGCTAATTCTTTTTCTCCTCTCAAGTTCGACAAAAGCAAATTTGCATCCTCTTCTCCAACCATCTTTGTTAATTTTTTTTTGAGTCTCATCGCTAAAACAGCTTTCGTTCCGCCAGACAGCAACATCCACCAAGCATTTCGATGATAAGGTAACAATTCATCTTCCCAAATCAGGGCTAACTCTGTTTTATTATTACTATTTTGAATACGGTTCTTCATCATTTGACACCACTGAGGTGTATCTATAATTTGATTCGAAATGTTTTTCGACATCGATTTTACTTCTTTTAAATAATGTTTTACTTTCGGGTACATCATTTTAAGTAGTTCCCAACGTGTGAAGGGATAGATTGGCATTTCCATTTCTTCTGGAATAATACCAAAGACATCTCCGATCAAAGATAACGCCATTTTCGGTTTCAAACCAAAAGCAGCATAGACAGATAGTCTCCTGCTGATATTCGTATAAATCCGACCACATATGTTACCAGACATAAGATAGTAACCAGGAACTACATTTATTTCTTCATCTAAGTATTCTAATATAGACCAAGTCAAAGGAGTCACAACATCTGGTACTGCTTCTCCCACATTTGCATTGGTCCAAAGATAATCTCCAGAGAGGGAATAATTCATATCGTAGATATTGCGGTTTCCTCTAGACAGTGTGGTAATAGGACGAGCTTGAAGTAGGTACAACTTGCCATCTGCTACAGACCACTCTATATCTTGTGGAACATCGTTTTCTTGTTCTAATTTCAATGCCATTTTGTATAGGCTTGCAGCATATTTTTTAAAATCTTTGGGACCTTGGTAGTTTCCTTTTGTTCGTACCAGTTGAAAAGGATGAGCATCTGTTTCACCTGATACCAGTTGTTCTCCTAATCCGTATACGAAATTCCCCATCATACTGGATCTACTTCCAGTAATAGGATCAGCAGTAAACAAAACTCCTGATATCAAAGCTGACACCATCACTTGCACCACAACAGCAATCTGATACTCCTCTTCCAAACCTTTGAAATTACGATAAGACTGAACACGCTCGGTATATACAGACTGAACAACGGTTTCAATTGCCGTTTGAATTTCTTTATCTGTCTTTTGGTTTAGAACAGTCTCAAACTCACCTGCAAAGGATGCGTCAAAAGAATCCTCACTGAGAGCAGATGAACGAACCGCAAATTTTATTTCAGGTTGTTCCTTGCGAATCTCATTTACATATTTCCATATGTCTTCCCAGATGATTTTATTTAATTTCCCATCCTTAAAAGCAGTAGATAAAATGACAAATCCTTGTGGAATGGGATATCCGCTCTGATGCATTTTTGCAAGCATTGTCCCTTTTCCACCTGCAAATGCATGAAACGATGTAGTTAACTCTGCGAAACTCTTCACATGGCTACTCATTTGAACATCTCCCGTATATCTAGATGTAAAGTGTTTTTCTGAGTATGTCTAGATAAGCATCCAGTTCGGCCAATGTTGCTTCTTCTTGTATTTCTTCTCTTTTTTTATGTTTATCTTGTGCTCGTACTTGATTAGAAATCCCTTCGATCGTCCAAATTATAATTTGCTTGCCCATTCCAGGATCGATATCTTTACGGAAAAGAGACTCATCAATGGAAGCAAACAATTTCTCATAGCTGTCAACCATGATTGCTTGATTTCGTGTTTTTAGGTCTTGTTCATCTGCAGCTTCATCCCTATTTGCTATCATCAAGAAATCAAAAATAACGGGATATTTGTTCATCAGTCGGAACTTAATCACAAGCATTTCTCGTAGTCGGAGCAAAATATCATTTTGACCAAAATCAATCTGTCCAAAAAAATCCTCTAAAATTTTGTCTGTACTATATTCATACAGATAGAGATACAGTGCTTTCTTATTGGAAAAATAATGAAACAACAACCCTTTGGAGATACCAGCATTTGCTACAATCTGATTGGTAGATGCATGTTGGAACCCTTTTTCCGCAAATTCTTTCATTGCTGCATTTAAGATTCGTTCTTGTTTTTCCGATTCGAGTACATCAAATTTCGATAACATAATCAATCATCTCCAAAACAAAATCACATTGACCAATGTGGTCAATTTTTATTATATCCATATTGACCACATTGGTCAATGCGGAACAAAAAAAAGAACAATCCTCGTGGATTGCTCTCTTGTACTTCTATCTTGGATACCTGCTCCGATATGGTTTTATCCCTTTGGGAGGATCCAAAATTTCTTTGAGTAAGTAAGCCTTTTGTATTGGTTTTAGCTTTCGTTGTTTTCCAACTGATAACTTTAAAACCGAATCTAATTCTGAAATTTGTTCTTCTGAACCAGTATTTGATGAGTCTTTTCGTTTATTTGACCGTTGCTTATTCATCATGTCTTTAAACGAACCAGAAGATAATTCTTTCTCTACCTTATCAGCGTGACTGTCACCACTAGATTTAGGCTTCTTGTTTTTGTTATTGGATTTCTTTTGTTTTGAATCCTTCCCTGCTTGCGGTTTTGGTTTTGTATTGTTTGTACAACAAATACGACCAATACCCCATAAGAACAGAAAAGCGATGCCAAACGGGATGAGTGTTTTGATCAATTCTAAGATGGCATCCATATCATCCCTCCAGTTCCTTCCCTTTTAGGGATCTTACTTGGGAATTTGATAAGGGATTACTCTTTTTCATCTTCGTCTGTATCCCCTATGGTACGACGCATTTTTGTATCCGCATCTATGTTCTGTAGCTGATAGTAATCAAGAACTCCCATCTTTCCTGTTCGCAAGGCCTCTGCTAAAGCAAGTGGTACTTCAGCTTCCGATTCTACTACTTTCGCGCGCATCTCTTCTACACGAGCTCTCATTTCTTGTTCTTGTGCAACAGCCATGGCACGACGTTCTTCCGCTTTTGCTTGAGCGATCCGTTTATCCGCTTCTGCTTGATCCGTTTGTAGTTCTGCACCAATATTTTTCCCGATATCAATATCCGCGATATCAATGGATAGAATTTCGAAAGCGGTTCCAGCATCGAGACCTTTAGAAAGAACGGTATTTGAAATACTATCTGGATTTTCTAACACTGCCTTGTGACTGGAAGATGAACCGATTGTTGTTACAATACCTTCCCCAACACGAGCAATAATGGTTTCCTCTCCAGCACCACCCACAAGGCGTTCAATGTTTGCACGTACCGTCACTCTTGCAATAACTTTTAATTCAATACCGTCTTTTGCAACTGCAGATACGATTGGAGTTTCGATCACACGAGGATTAACACTCATCTGAACTGCTTGTAATACGTCACGTCCTGCCAAGTCAATCGCAGCTGCACGTTCAAAAACCAAATCAATATCAGCACGGTGTGCTCCAATAAGAGCATCTACTACTCTGTCTACATTTCCGCCTGCTAAAAAGTGTGTTTCCAATTGTTGTATGTTCACACCCAAACCAGCTTTATGTGCTTTGATCAAAGGATTCACGATACGTGCTGGTACAATACGACGAAGACGCATTCCGATCAGGGTAGTCAGTCCAACATAAACACCTGAAGCCATCGCGCTAATCCAAAGCATAATGGGTACAAAAGAAAATAAAATCGATAAAACAATAATTGATAAAACAATAATGACAATAGGGCCTAGCAAGGTTGTATCGTCCACTAAAATTCTCCTAACATGATATGATATGGATATATCATTCTATAATAACCTAATTATTCTATCTCTTCATCCACTTTTTTAACAACTACTCTAGTTCCTTCCACATTTGTCACAATAATGTTAGCATCTTTTGGAATAAGCTCTCCTTCACTTACTACATCTTCTTTTTGACCATCGATTTGCGCCCATCCGGCAGGACGAAGAGCAGATAGTGCTACACCTTTTCGACCAATGAGATGCTTTTTGTTTTTAGAAGAAGTATAGCCTTCCTCATTGTTTTGTTTGTCCGTTAAAATAAGTTTGTTCCATGTTGT
The DNA here is from genome assembly GCF_000428065.1 of Shimazuella kribbensis DSM 45090. Classification (GTDB taxonomy): domain Bacteria; phylum Bacillota; class Bacilli; order Thermoactinomycetales; family Thermoactinomycetaceae; genus Shimazuella; species Shimazuella kribbensis. The sequence goes on along the minus strand of NZ_ATZF01000001.1, from coordinate 15,155 downwards.
GCGGAACCCAAAAAATTTGTAGAGAATCCATATAAATAGAATGGCAGCAATGATACCAATAGCCAGTGCACTAACTCCTACTGCTACACTTTTCGCGGCTGCAACAACGGAATAAAATAAAGCAATTGCTCCTAATGTTCCAAAAATCCCTCCAGGAACTACCACTTCAACAATGAGCAAAACCAATCCAATAAGAAAAATAATGGGTGCACTCATCTCGGCAATACCAGAAGTTATTTGCCCATAGAAGTAAAGAATGAATGCTCCTACACCAATAGCACCAGGAATAATATGTCCAGGAGCTAATAATTCTACAAAAATACCAGCTAAACCAACCGTGAGCAAAATAGCAATAATAATTGGATTAGTGAGAATTTCCCAATTATTTGACTCTGCTACTATTGTTCCAAGGGCCATGTCTTATCCCCTTTCTTGATGTGAAAAAAAGACAGCGCAAAACACGCTGTCATCCAAGTAATTGTTGGACCAACTGATTAACTTGCTTGCTATCTGCACGCCCTTTTATAAGCGGTATAACAGCACCCATCACTTTGCCCATTTCTTTTTTTGAAGTTGCACCCGTATCCGCAATTGCTTTTACAACCACTTCACGAAGTTCTTCTTCTGTTAATTGTTTTGGAAGATACGCAGATAAAATTGCTATCTCGCGTCTTTCCTTTTCAGCTAGATCTTCACGACCTGCTTTTTCATATTCATTTAGAGAGTCCTTACGCTGTTTAATTTCCCGTATAAGAACTTCTAAAGCTTGATCTTCATTTAATTCGCCACGATTATCGATTTCCACTTTCTTGATGGAAGCTCGAACCATGCGAATCGTAGACAATGTTTCTTTGTCTTTTTGTTTCATCGCAGCTTTCATATCTTGATCCAACTGCTGGGTTAAACTCACAGGCAGGACACCTCTTTATTTACGCTTTTTATTGCGTGCTGCTGCTTCGGCTTTCTTTTTCCGTTTCACACTGGGTTTGTCATAACGCTCGCGCTTTCTAGCCTCCGATAAAACCCCATCTTTTGAAATGGAACGTTTGAAACGACGTAAAGCAGTATCGAGTGATTCATTTTTTCTCACACGTGTTTCAACCATGCTTCTCCCTCCCTCCAAGGGCAAACAAAGAGCCACTAGGGTAAGCAGATAGCGGCCTGATCCAAAAAAGGAGGTCAGCTTCCACGACACCTGCAATAACCTTTATAATTTGAACAGAAAAGGTCACTCTTCATTATAGATCATAAAATAAGGCAATGTCAAAATTCTAGTTTTACACCATTCCAAAAAGTTGGCGACCGCCAATGAGATGAAAATGAATGTGAAAAACAGTTTGTCCACCATGTTGTCCCATATTATTGACTACGCGAAATCCATTCTCTTCCAGACCAAGTTCTTTGGCTATTTTTTGAATTCCTAGTAAAATTCCACCAACTAAAGGTGCATCTTCTTCAGTCAGATCCATAATAGAAGCGATATGCTTCTTTGGAACGATTAAGACATGAGTTGGTGCTGCTGGTTCAATATCATAAAATGCGTAAAGATTTTCATCTTCATACACTTTTTTAGATGGAATATCACCTGAAATAATACTACAAAAAATACAGTCCATAGGTCCCTCCACTATTCACCATTACATCTTATCAGCATACACTATACCACGATTTTAACAAAGGGGAGAGTTCATTTTGGCAAAAAAATATACCGTGAGTGAAGCAGCTTTGCGTAAATTGGTAAAACAAATGGTATCGGAAGAAGTACAAAAACAATGGAAACAGCCTAATAATCATTTTATTGATGAATTTCATGAAGAACCTTGGTTTCATTTTGGTGAACCTGAACCAGCACTGGAACAAAAAAATCGTGCTCAGCAACAAATTTCTACAGAATTTCCCGGTTGGCAGGAACCATTCCATCCAGATTTTGATGAACTGGATGCCCCCCCTTTTTTAAACAGACAGCCAAAAAAGAAATAACTCCTTTTTTCTAAGTGATTCCTTTTTGGGAGTCGCTTTTTTATTCATATTTTTATACAATCATAATAGTTCCATTGAGAGAAAGAGAGATAAATGAGAATTGGAACAATGAGTACAGTCCCTTTCCTTCCTCCCTTCATCACAGAGGAATGGGTGATCTTTACCAGCGGAAACATTGCCTCTGGTAAGGATCAGGCTGGGATGCTCATCGCAAACAGCCTATGGTACGATTTCGGCCTTCGTTGCGTCGAAGTCGATCCAGATGGACAGTTTCCTGAAGGTTGGGACACTACAAGCAACCCGATGGATCACTTCCATTATAATCGGGAGAAGGCAACAGCCTTGTTCCTCTCCCGTCTGTACAATCCGGTTCCCGGACAGGTGCTTCTGTTCCAGAGTGGAGGTGCGACACTAGACGGAGAACATGGACGTCGGACTTTGGTCAATAAGGTTCTGTATGGGGAAAATCCCCGTCCGGTACTCCATTTCCATATCGAAACACCGATCGAAGTCTGTAAGGATCGAAATAAGAGGCGCAGGCTCGCTGGAAAGCGTTTCACGCCAGAAGAAGAGGTCAATCGTTGCGCAGAAAACGTAAAGAAGAACTTTGACCTTCTGAGTGTTCCACGGTACGACGCAGAAGGAAATCTGTGCAATGTAGGCATGCGCCTGCGGTACCTCACAGAGAAGAAGTACGAGATTGTCCGGCATGATGAAACGATCGTACCGGTGTACTACCACTGGAACCCGCAGACCAATGATCCCTACCTGACTCCTTGGGTGGACTAAAGGTCAGAGCGGCTGTCTTACAGCCGGACTCACCCCATTGAAAAATTAATCCTTTTACATAAAATGAAAAGCCCCTATGGAGGCTTTTTTTGCATTTCCAAGCATGAGCCCGTCCTCTTCGCCATAAAATGTGAGGAGGAGGAAGATATATGATCGCTATTTTACTTCCCTTTTGTGCGGGTCTTATCATTTTTTTGGTCGGAATGAAAGTGATGCGAAATGGCCTAGAGAACTTAGCAGAGAAACATCTCCAATCCATTTTGCTTCGCTTTACAAAAACTCCTTGGCGAGGAATGCTCTGTGGGACGATCTTAACTGCTCTATTGCAGAGTAGTACAGCTGTCACCGTGTTTACCATCGGCTTAGTCGATACAGGTCTCTTAACCTTTACCCAATCATTAGGCATTATTTTAGGCACCAATATTGGCACTACTGTTACTACGCAGTTACTTGCTTTAAAATTAGATGATTTCGCTTGGCCATTGATGGTAATAGGGTTGATTTTAATGATAATCAAGCAACGAACTGGTCCCATTTGGCTTGGTTTAGGAATGATTTTTGCCGGAGTAAAAGGAATGCAAAGCGTCGCTGCACCTCTTGAGAAAGCTGGTTATATTGATTGGTTGATGTCTGGCACAGATTATCCGATTTTGATGGGTTTCCTGACGGGAATGGTGATTACTGCCCTCATTCACAGCAGTAGCGCGATGGTCGCAATCGCAATGGGTTTTTATGCATCAGGGGTGATTTCTTTACCTTTTGCAATCGCAGTAGTCATCGGGAGCAATGTGGGAACATGTGCAACAGGTTTGATCGCAGCACTACAAACCAAACCTTCTGCTAAACGAGTAGCCATCGCTCATCTCGTCTTAAATGCAGGAGGAGCTCTTCTGTTTCTCCCCCTCATCCCCCTGCTATTGCAAGTTGTTTCTACATTCTCTAGTGATCCGGCTACGCAAGTAGCACACACACAAACCATATATAACATTGTCTGCTCACTACTTGTACTACCCGTTTGTGCTGGATTTGCAAAATTAGTGGAGTGGATGGTTCCAGAGCGAATTTATGAGTAACAAAAAGTAGGCACTATGCCTACTTTTGTTGTTTTTGATTTGAATTCAGTTTCCGTCATGAAATCTCATTTTTTATGTACTTGATAGCTTCCGTTAAAATGGATTGATTGTTGTCATAGCCTTTTTCAGCATGAATCGTGATTGCTTGATCCACCGTGTACCAACCAACTTCGTCGATCTCCTCTAATTGCGGTGAGATATTACCCGCTTCGGTTTTCACAACATAGTAGGTAACCGATTTTTCCGTTTGTCCTTTTTCAGGATGGATAAATTCATAGGTTATGGTATCTATTTTGGTGACAATCTCACCTATAACCCCTGTTTCCTCTTCTATTTCACGTATTGCTGTCTGTTCGATCGTTTCTCCAGCTTCTTGATGCCCCTTGGGTAAGGTTATCTTGCCAAACCGATCGTGAATGAGTAAAATCTCGATTTCTCCATCATGTAAACGATATACAACACCACCCGCAGATATTTCTTTCATCTCTCTTTCCTCCAATTATTTGTAGTAAGCAGACCTGTCCATTTTAAAAATGGAATTATTATAATAAAAGTACCTTTGACCACAGTCAAGTGAAGTCCTAAACAAACCCGCCCAACCATACATCTCTCCGGACAACCAACTAAGCAAAAGAGGATCATCCAGCACATCATTCACCTGCATTTGAAGATGTCCCAGTAGCTATCAGCTAAAGTAATCTACACTTACCATGGCTTTGTTCAACAAACAAAATACATAAACAACATTGTTTACCTATATTGATTAGTAAAAAAAATGTTAATATAATAAATAGATCTGTGAAAGCAGTCCTGTCGAGTTCTGAGGAGGACACCATGACCGCCATCACCCCGTTCCCGCAGGTTTCGGACATTACTGAGACGCAGGAGGACGACGGTACGATCGTCTACTCCGTCGTTTACACCACAACGATCGCTGCCGGCAAGAAGCTCAACACCACCGTCGAGGTGATCAGGATGAATGGTGTGACCTACATCCAGAACCTCCAAACGGGCAAGCACTTCTCGACCACCGCCCTCATCGAGGTGGACAACCACTTCGACAGGAAGTTCGTGTACATCCGCGCCACGTCCTTCGCCGGACGGATCCCGATCTGGTAGATCGTCACCGCCAGCCGTGAGGAGCTGAACGACCCCAAGCGTTGGTGAAACTACTTCCGGGAACAGGGGGCCTGCTGACGAGAGTCAGCAGGCCCCCACACTGAAAAAATGAATGTAACCTAGACACGATCCCCGCTGAATTAACTTCCAATGGGGTTCACTTATGTAAAAATGCTCCTATTACTAGGAGCATAATTGCTTATCATCCAATACTCGTACAAATGAACCCTTATTTACGTCCGCACCTACTTCATCCAATTTAACTCTACATACTTTGCCGATCATGTCTTCCGTGGCTGGGAATACAACAGGTAAATAGTTGTCGGTATAACCAACATATAATCCACTATCAGGTTCTTCTTTGTATACTCTTTCTGGGATTACTTCTAATACTTCTCCAACATACTTATTTGCATAAGTAGTTGTCAATTTATTGGATAAGGCGATCAATCTGCTGACACGTTCGTTTTTCACATCATCTGCCACTTGATCTGTCATCCGTGCAGCAGGTGTGCCTGTACGTTTGGAGTAAGGAAAAACATGCATTTGATACATACCCAGTTCTTCTACAAAACGATACCCATTTAAAAATTGTTCTTCTGTTTCCCCTGGGAAGCCAACAATCATATCTGTTGTGATCGCCACACCTGGTAGCGCTTCATGTAGTTTTAAGATCGTTTCATGATATTCTTCTACTGTATATTTACGTCGCATTCTTTTTAGCACTTCATTATCCCCAGCTTGCAGAGGAATATGAAGATGGCGACACATTTTATCAGAGGAATTGAGTACTTCAATCAAGCGGTCATCTACTTGACTTGCCTCAATGGAACTAATCCGAATCCGATGCAAATCAGGTATTTTATCCAGATCCATCAAGAGATCAGCCAATTGATAGTTTTCTAGGTCATCACCATATCCACCAGTATGAATACCTGTAAGAACGATTTCTTTATAGCCAGCTGCGACCAACTGTCTCGCTTGTGCCAATACATTTTCAGGCTTGCGGCTACGGGATAAACCTTTTGCCCAAGGAATGATACAGAAAGTACAAAAGTTGTTGCATCCTTCTTGGATTTTAAGGGATGCACGGGTACGATCGGCAAATGCAGGAACATCCAGTTCCTCGTATTCTCGTTGCTTCATAATATTTCCTACAGCATTAATAGGCTCACGTTCTCTACGGTATTGTTCTACATAATCAATGAGTTTGTCTCTACCTTGCGTACCCACTACAATATCGACACCTGGAATCGCTGCTACTTCACTTGGGGAAGTCTGTGCATAACATCCTGTAACTGCAATCACTGCATCTGGATTTTTACGAATCGCTCTGCGGATCACTTGACGGCTTTTTTTATCCCCTGTATTTGTAACCGTACAGGTGTTGATTAAATACACATCTGCCTTCGTATCAAACTCGACTCGCTCATAACCTGCTTGTTGAAACAATTGCCACATGGCCTCTGTTTCATATGCATTTACTTTGCATCCTAATGTATGAAATGCTATTTTACTCATTTTTTCGGTCACCTCCTAATTCGTTATGAACAAACATGAGACAAGTAAGTAAACTTATTGCCGCTGTTTCCGTACGTAAAATTCGATTTCCCAGCGTAATTGGCTTTACACCCTTGTCGATGGCTTCTTGTATTTCTTCTTCTGAAAATCCGCCTTCTGGACCAATGATCATAAGAATAGTTTTAGCATCCGGCAATTGCTCTATCGCGGACAATGCTAGTCCACCTTTTTCATAAGCAATGAGGGCAAGATCATAGTGAGGCACCTCGGCTAAAAGCGACTTCCAGTTCATTGGTAAAGAAACGACTGGAACTCTTCCTCGATGAGATTGTTCGGATGCTTCTTTAACTATTTTCGACCATCTTTCTCTTTTCTTTTTCGCTTTCGAATCATCTATTTTTACAATGGTACGAGTAGAGGAGAAAGGAAAAAAGGAGGCAGCTCCTAATTCGGTACCTTTTTGAAGAATCCAATCCCATTTTTCACCTTTGGGCATTCCTTGTGCCACTGTTACTTGTACTTTTGGTTCTCCCAAAGAGGGAGATTTCTCAAGGATACGACAGAAAATAGCGTTTGGCTCCATCTCTTCAATCTCAACGAGAAAATCAGATCCCAGCATACAACAAATAAACTTGTCTCCTTGCTTGCTCCGCATGACTGTACGGATGTGATGAACATCATCACCTGTTATATGAATCATATCTCCAATTGCTTGCTCAGGAGTTATAAAATATCTTTGCATAAAAAAACCCTCACCATTTTACCGTTTTTTCGGTAGAAAAGAAAGTATAAATTTTATCTAATCTACCCAAGGGCTACTAGGACTATGTCTGTGCCTCAAAATGGCTTACCATTCGTCAAGTTTTTTTGGCAGCAACAGCTACCCAATCTTCTTCGGTAATTATTTCTATCACAGATAAACCAACTTCTTGAAGACCTTTTACTACATCTTCTTGTTTGCTTGCAATGATACCTGATCCAATAAATATGCCACCAGGTACAAGTACTCTGGGTAGATCATACATCATTTGTTGTAAAATTTCAGCTAAGATATTTGCTACAATTACTTGAGAGGTTGTCCCTATACCTTGCAGCAAGTTACCTTCTTTTACCATCACACGTTTGGTATCATTTTGCTCACAATTTTCTTGGGCATTTTTCACAGCGACTGGATCTAAATCAAGGGCTAACACTTCACTTGCCCCTAGCTTCTCGGCTGCAATACTAAGGATTCCACTACCACATCCAACATCGATTACTTTTTGATTTTCATTTAGATACTTCTCCATCAGTTGCAATGTTAACCTAGTAGTCGGGTGAGTGCCTGTCCCAAAAGCCATCCCAGGGTCTAAGTAAATGGGAAGTTCTCCTGCCTGGAGAACATATTCCTCCCAGACCGGTACAATGACTAAACGGTCTGATACCCGAGTTGGTTTGTAGTACGTTTTCCATGCGTTCGCCCAATCTTCATCATCTACCCAAGATGTTTGTATGTTATTTATTCCAATATTTAATCCATACCCTTTTAACTCCAACAAACATTTCTCTACTTCCTGCACTAATTGGTCTGTATGACCTACTTCAGAGAAGTACGATTTTAACACAACACCATCTTCTGGATAATCTGCTGGATTTAAGGCAATAATCTCGCCGTAATTCCCTGGAATGGTTTGATCTACTGTAACAGAATCTTCTATTGAAACTCCTCCTGCACCCATGGTTTGCAATCGTTCTGTGAGTGCTTCTACTGCTTCTTCATGTGTATGTATGGAAATTTCTAACCACTTCACTTTAATTCCCTCCTAGAAATCAATAATTATTTAAAAAAATAAAAGTATATACGAGTTTGTTAATAAAAAATTTTTCTCTAAAAAAGAAAACGGGCATCTTTCGCCCGTTACTCTCCTTTAAACGCTTTTTTCATTTTCGTAAAAAAGTTATCATTCTGTTCGTGTATATATTCCCCAGAAAGTCGATTAAAATCACGAAGAAGTTGCTTCTGTTCTTCATTTAACTTAATAGGAGTGATCAACTTCACTTGAACACGAAGGTCCCCTTCATATCCACGTGCACGAGGTACCCCTTTTCCTCTAAGTCGGAATTCTGTTCCAGTCTGTGTCCCTGCTGGAATCTTCAACTTTGCGCGGCCATCTAATGTAGGAACAACAATTTCATCTCCAAGAGTAGCTTGCACAAAAGTCAAAGGAATCTGGCAAGTAAGATCATAACCTTCTCTTGAGAAAAAGTCATGCTTTCGAACAAAAACAGTAACGTATAAGTCCCCAGGTGGTCCACCATTCACACCAGGATTCCCTTCTCCTGTGATACGAATTTGTTCTCCATCATAGATACCGGCTGGAATGGTTACAGGAATTTTAAATTTCTTCTTCGTTTGCCCTGTCCCTCCACAGTTGGAACATTTGTCACGAATAATTTTTCCTTTTCCACGACATTGTTGACAATCATGTCGGTTGACGATACGTCCAAAGGGAGTATTTTGAATCGACTCTACATGCCCTTTACCTTGACATGTAGCACACACTTCGGGTTTGCTTCCTGGCTGAGCTCCGTTTCCGTGACAAACATCACAATCAGCAGCCTTTACCATAATGATATCTTTTTGTGCACCAAAAATAGCATCCTTGAACTCAATATGCATGCGAGCTTCTAAATCTGTTCCCTGTCGAGGTGCATTCGGATTCGCACGTCGACCTCCGCCAAAGAACATATCAAAAATGTCACCAAAACCAAAGTCTTGGCCGTTAAAACCAGCTCCACCCATACCACCTGTTGGGTCCGCATGACCAAACTGATCATATTGAGCTTTCTTTTGTGGATCGCCTAATACCTCATAAGCTTCTTTTACTTCTTTAAATTTGGCTTCGGCATCGGCTTCTTTGTTTACATCAGGATGATATTTGCGAGCAAGCCTTCGATAAGCTTTGCGGATTTCTTCTTCAGTAGATGTTCGAACAACATCCAAAACTTCGTAGTAATCACGTTTGCTCACAAGATCACCTCCTTCTCCCTAGAGATTAAAAACAAACGGAGGAGGCCAGAGCCGAGCATCCTTTCGACTATGGCCATGAGGATTGTGTGCATTATTTGTCGTCTTTTACTTCTTCGAATTCAGCGTCTACTACATTGCTATCCGTGTTTGTCTGCTCTTCGTCTGCTCCTTGAGCAGCAGCTTCTTGTTGCATTTTTTCATACAATTTTACGGAGAGCTGTTGAACTTTTTGTTCCAAATCTTCTGTTGCTTTTTTCAAGGCCTCTTCATCGTTACCTTCTAATGCTTTTTGAACTTCTTCTTTTGCAGCTTTTGTAGCTTCTACTTCACTAGCATCCACTTTATCTTCAAGTTCTTTTACGGTTTTTTCTGTTGTAAATATAAGTTGTTCAGCCTTGTTTCGCAGTTCTACTGTCTCTTTTTTGCGTTTGTCTGCTTCTGCATTTTCTTCTGCTTCGCGAATCATTTTTTCGATATCACTTTCATTCAATCCACTGGAAGATTGGATGGTGATTGCTTGGCTTTTATTGGTTGCTTTATCTTTTGCAGTAACATTTACAATACCATTCACGTCGATATTAAACATTACTTCGATTTGTGGTATACCTCGTGGTGCTGGTGGAATATCGTGCAATTGGAAACGACCAAGTGTTTTATTATCATTGGCCATTGGACGTTCCCCTTGAAGGACATGAATGTCAACTGCAGTCTGATTATCAGCAGCAGTAGAGAAGATTTGGGTTCCGTCTGTAGGAATGGCAGTATTACGATCGATAATTTTGGTAAATACACCACCCATTGTCTCAATACCTAAAGAAAGAGGTGTCACGTCAACCAAAACAACATCTTTTACATCACCAGTAATAACACCACCTTGGATTGCTGCTCCCATTGCTACTACTTCATCTGGGTTCACACCTTTGGTTGGCTCTTTACCTGTAAGACGTTTAATTGCTTCTTGTACTGCTGGAATACGAGTAGATCCACCAACTAACACAACTTTACTGATTTCACTAGGAGATAAACCAGCATCACTTAAAGCTTGACGAGTTGGAATCATGGTACGCTCAATCAAATTCGCACTTAACTCTTCGAATTTCGCACGAGTCAAGGTAACTTCTAAGTGTTTTGGACCAAACTGATCCATAGTCAAGAAAGGAAGAGAAATCGTTGTATTTAATACACCAGATAGATCCTTCTTCGCTTTTTCAGCAGCGTCTTTTAAACGCTGAAGAGCCATTTTGTCATTGGCCAAATCAATGCCATTTTCGCGTTTAAACTCTTGTACCAAATAATCGATAATCACTTGGTCAAAATCATCTCCACCGAGATGGTTGTCTCCACTTGTTGAAATAACTTGGAAGAAATTATCTTCTAATTCCAAGATAGAAACGTCAAAGGTACCACCACCGAGGTCAAAGACCAAAATCTTTTCTTCTTCTGTTTTTTCCAAACCATATGCCAATGCAGCTGCAGTTGGCTCGTTGATGATACGCATAACTTCTAGCCCAGCGATTTTTCCAGCGTCTTTTGTTGCTTGACGTTGGCTATCATTAAAGTAAGCTGGAACGGTGATTACTGCTTGTGTTACTGGCTCACCAAGATAACTTTCTGCATCTTGCTTTAGTCTTTGTAGAATCATTGCAGAAATTTCTTGTGGAGTGTAATCTTTTCCTTCCGCTGTAACTTTATAACCTGTACCAATATGCCTTTTAACAGACATAACAGTATTTTCTGGATTCGTAATTGCTTGACGTTTAGCAGCTTCTCCTACCAATCTTTCGTTCTGTTTGGAAAAACCGACGATGGAAGGAGTGGTACGTCCTCCTTCAGCATTTGGTATTACTACTGCTTCTGAACCTTCCATGAAAGCCACACAAGAGTTTGTTGTTCCTAAGTCAATTCCGATAATCTTACCCACTGCATACACCCTCCTAAAATATTGCTATGTATATAATAGCTTAGTTGACAGAATAATATATCTTTAATTAGAGAAAAAATTTGTCTATGTGAACTACTATCACCTAATAAAGGTGTTAGATTCCTGCGAACACTGGTCTATCGACCGAGTTTCTTAGCAGGCTCTACCCGCAGTTCCTGCGGTGAAGTATACGGTACTTTACTCCCTACTTTAGCCTGGTAATTCGTGAACAGTACGATACATTTGTGGTTTCAAGCGTCCTTAAAAGGATACCAAACAATGCCTCATTACACTAATTATTAAGTTTGGAACCTATGTACTTACTTTTACCATCGTCGGACGAATCACTCGATCACGGTAACGATATCCCGATTGCAATTCTTCTACGACTGTTCCAGCATCATGATCTTCCGAATCTACTTGTAACACAGCGTTATGTACGTGAGGATCGAACGGCATTCCAACTGCTTCTACAAGGCTTAGACCTGAATCTGACAAAGCTTGAAGCAACTGTCGGTAAACCATCTCCACTCCATCAAGCAAACCCTTTGCTTCTCCTCTATCTTCTGCAGCATCCAAAGCTCTTTCAAAATTATCTAACACTGGCAGTAGAGATTCAATCAAAGGTACTGATGCATATTTTACCGCATCTTCTTTCTCTTTTCGAGCTCGACGACGAGCATTTTCTAAATCCGCTATAGATCTTGCCAATTGGTTTTTAGAATCTGCAAGCTCTTGCTCCAGTTTAGCATTTTTATCTTTTACCAATGCTAACTCTTGGAAAATTGCTTCTATATCATCGTGTGAAGTGTGGGAGGATTCTTCTTCATTATGTACAGCATTCTCCTCGATCTCATCCACCTTTTGCTTCTCTTCCACACTATACCCTCCTTTTTATATACCTGATCGCATTTTTACGACGGTATGAATTCTTAACACTGCAGTAGCAACTTCTCCTGCCGCTTTTAGAGCATGATATTTGACCAGCAAAGGATCAACTACACCCATCTCGATCATATCTGAAATAGTACCACGATCACAATCAATTCCTAAAGAATCGGAATCACGTTTTACTTGGTATGCTTTCACCATTTCAATCTTCTCAAGAGGATTAAAACCAGCATTTGCCACGACTTGAGTCATAGGTCTTTCCAAAGCTCCTGCTACGACCGATACTCCAAAACGCTCCATCCCTTGAATACTTTCTCGAAAACGCTCTACATCACGGGCAATAGAAAGTTCCAAAGCTCCTCCACCTGGTACATACCCCCCTCTTACAGCGGCCTGTACAGCAGAAGCAGCGTCTTTACAAATACGTTCTCTTTCTTCAACAACCTCATCAGTAGATGCACTTACTAAAATCGTAGCATATGGCTTTCCTCTTCCACCACTAATGAGTACACGTTCTAAAATCCCATCATCTTCAATAATAGAGGCATAGCCAAGTACGGTTTCTAATTCTTCCAATGGTTTAAATAGACTACTACGTTTGATTGGTTTGGAAAGGGTATGTTCCGACACACGAAATACTTCATCTTGGGTGAGATGGGAGACAACCATTACACCTGAGTCCGTAAGTATATCTTCTGCTAATGGGTCTATGTTTCCTGTAGTTAAAACAATTCCTACATTCAAATGGACCATATTTTCGAGAGCTTTTAAAAATTGTTCACGAAATCGTTCATGTTTTTTAAATCCAGATTCTGTTCGCAGTGCTTCATCATCTACTGTATCTGCAACAAGTGAATCGGCTAGTAATAATATTCTAGCGTCTACTTTTGCCCTAGGCATTTGGGGATTCAAACGCGACCGATTCACAAAAACACCAGTAAAGACTGCACTTTCCGCACGAGGATGCGCAACAACAGAGCTAGATAAACGAAAATTTTTATCTAATAATTTTTCATGCCCAATCAAATGAGCAGCTTCAATTACGGATACAGTAATATCTTCATTCTCGCGACTTGCAGTATAAGCAATTCGTTGTAACCACTCATCATCCAAGTGTTGAATCTGACGGGAACGATCTTTCATTTTTTTGAGTGCAAAACGTATTCCACGATTTATTCCCGCAATAACTTTTACAACTGGAACACCTAACGCTACTTGTTTCACACCTTCATTCACAAGAGCCGCAGCTAATAGTGTTGCTGTAGTTGTTCCATCACCCATTTCATCTTGCTGTGCACGAGCTACGTTTACAATCATATGGGCGGCTGGATGTTCAACCTGCATTCGATCTAGTATTGTTACTCCATCATTCGTAACAATAACTTCTCCTCGTTCCCCAACAAGCATAGTGTCTAAACCTTTCGGTCCAAGAGTAGTCTCCACTGCAGAAGCTACTGTTTTTACAGCATTCACATTCGATTGGAGAGCAGATAGACGGGGATCTACTCTATCTACATCAAAAAACTCACTTTCTGCCATTGAACCTTCTCTCCCTTTCCTTCATGGGGACCGAGGACAAATCCATTATTGGTAGATAAAATCAAATTATTCTTACCTACATAAGTTTTAGCTCCGGTTGGATATCGACTTCGTAAAACTTTCAATAAGGGAAATCACTCTACCATAATCCATTCTTGTAGGACCAAGCACTCCTATTGTTCCAACTGGTTCATCATCTAATTCAAAGGAGGTAGTGATAATGCTACATCCTTGAACACCGTGAAGCGAAATTTCACTCCCAATCCTCACTTGTACTCCAGGCATCATATAGTCCAATGGCTCTAAAAGTTGAAGTATTTGTTCGTTTGCTTCAACAAGATCAAGTAGTCCACGAACTTTATCAACATCACGAAACTCTGGTTGTTCCAACATTCGTGTTGTCCCACTTAGAAAAATTTGTTCCGGATGTTCAAACATAAATAATTGTTCCAGCATCGTAGGAATGTGTTGTTTTGGATACAACAAATGATGCAAATCATCATATATTTGTCCTAATGCTAGTTTATTCAATTGAGATAATGGAAGACCAATCACCCGATAATTAAGCAAATTAACAAGTTCTTCAATCATGGAAGATGATATAGTCTCGGGAATAATAATTTGATGCTGTTCGACTTGCCCTTTGTCGCTGACAATAACTGAAACTGCTACATTATCCGAAATCGGAACAATAGAAAGGTGTTTTAAATGTCCTTCAATCATTTTAGGACTCACAATCATTGTCATGTAGTTGGTAAGTTGTGACAATCGAGCTGAAATTTGTTGCATTTCCAACTTCAATGCACTCGTTTGATCCAACGTCCAAACTCCCTTTTCATCCTCTTTCGGAATAGAAGAATCAAGTAGATGGTCAACGTAAAATCGATATCCTTTTTCTGAAGGAATACGCCCGGCAGATGTATGCGGTTGCTCCAAAAAACCCATCTCTTCTAAATCAGCCATTTCATTACGTACTGTAGCAGGGCTGAATCCTACCCCTTCCTTCTTGGAAACAGTACGTGATCCAACAGGTTCTGCTGATATGATGTATTCGTCTACGATTGCCCAGAGAATTCTTTTTTGCCGCTCAGTTAACATCTGCCTCCCCCCTAATTTGGTAGATAAGAAAGTATTGATCTTATCTACATAAGTGCTACAAAGTCTCTGTCCGTACTTTGTAAAGCTTGCCAGTCGGCAAGTTTTCTTTCGCAGATTGCGATAGCAGATGAAATTATTATCCAATCTGCATAAGGGCAACTAAGCCTCTGTCTGCGCCTTTGGCTTGCCAGTCGGCAAGTTTTCTTTCGCAGAT